>CAWDKT010000009.1:0-8837 GCA_963802955.1 uncultured Acidobacteriaceae bacterium | reverse complement strand
ATGGCGCGTAGATCGGCGCCTTCCTCAAGCAAATGCGTTCCGAAGGCATGGCGTAACGTGTGCGGATGCACGTCGGATGGCAGGCCGCGCAGGATGGCGATGCGCTTTACGATGCGGCCCACGCTGCGCGTAGTGAGACGCGCCTGACCGCCTTTGGACAGACCGCGCAGCTGCAGACTCACGAAGAGTGCCGGAGTTTGAAATGGCCGCTCACCGCCGGCTGCGGCCAGACGCGCCGAGCGTTCCGCCAGATATAGCCGCAATGCATTGGCCGCTGCGTCACCCAGCGGCACGTAGCGCTGCTTCTTGCCTTTACCGCGAACCAGGATGGCCTCATTCGCCCAGTGAATATCGTCCAGATTGAGTCCGGTCAGCTCCGCATTGCGGATGCCGCATCCGTACAGCATCTCGAGAATCGCCTTGTCGCGCGCGGGCCAGCTCGCGGCATCGTCGCCCACCGAGTCGACTACACGGTTCAACTGCTCGATTGAGGGCACGCGGGGCAGATGCTTGGGCAGCCGTGGCGTGGATACGAGCGCGGCTGTGTTTTGCTCCGTGTGTCCGGCTCGCGCCAGCCACTTGAACCAGCTTCGAATTGCGGCCAGCGCCCGCGCCGCCGAAGCTTTTGACAATCCGCGATCGTAGAGCGTGCCAAGGTAGGCACGGATGTCTGTGTGTTCGATCCGATCCACGCGCACGCTGGAGACCTCGCCGTCCCCATCGCCGAGCCGTTTGGCGATCCACGCAGCGAATGCGTGCAGTTCGCGCCGGTAGGCTCGCAGCGTGTGCTCCGAAGCTCCGCGTTCGCCAGCCAGCACGCGCAAGTACGCATCCACGAGCTCACCGCCAACCAGCGTGTCGGCAGCCAGCGTGCCGGATTGAGCGGCGATCGAAGACGCCGCGGAGGCAGTCATGCCACTTCCTTGCCAGACGATTCCGTCTTGATAAGGTGCGGACCGGCCGGGTTTTGTTCTCGCATGTCGGACACCGGCTCGCGAACGACGGCGCGAGGATGATGCTGGCGATGCACGGCCTTCAATCGGCCCAGCGCCAGATGGGTGTAGACCTGCGTGGTTGAGATGTCGGCGTGGCCCAGCATGATTTGCACGCTGCGGAGATCGGCGCCATGTTCCACCATGTGCGTGGCGCAACTGTGGCGCAAACCATGCGGGCTGGTGGAGTGGTTCGACGTTTTTACCAGGCTCCAGATCCACTGGCGAGTCAGAGGCATCCCGCGCAGCGAGAGAAACAGGCGGGCGCGATCCTGGCGCGCAGCACTCTTTGTCCGCGTCGAGCCGATCCGCGCCAGGTGCGGCCGGCCTTCGCGCAGATATTTTTCGAGTACCTGGATGGCCGTGCGCCCCAGCGGAACGATTCGTTCCTTGTCTCCTTTTCCCCGGACCTGAACTCGTCCCGCATCGAGCGCTAGGTCGCTTACAGACAGCGAGGTGAGTTCGGAGACGCGCAATCCGCCCGCATACAGCAGTTCGAGAATCGCGCGATCGCGGAGTGCCGTCGCCTTCGCCTGCGGATGCGAAGCCGCCATGGCTGCGCGCTCCAGCATCTCTGTCACTTCGGGCTCGGCAAGCGACTTTGGCAGCACCTTCCACGCCTTTGGCGACTCGATGTTGACCGTGGGATCGCGGTGAATGCGGCGGTCGAGCAGCAGCCACTTGTAAAATCCCCGCAGGCAACTCAGCTTTCGCGCGGCAGAGCGCGAATCGATGCCATGGTCGCGCAAATGCTCCAGCAGCGCGGCCACATCGCTCTGCGCGGCGCTGAGCAGCACGGTGTTGCGGCTTTCAAGGAACTCCGCAAAGATGCGCAAATCGCTGAGGTAGGCTTCGACTGTGAGCGGCCGAAGCCCTTTTTCAACAAGGAGATATGATTGGTAATCCTTCAGGAGAGCGAAATTATTTATATTGTCCACATCTTCGATTATCCGCGTCCTGAACTCACGCGTGGGGGCGTGCGCCAGGTTACCGTACCACGTTCATTACCGGATCAAAATCGACAATATGACTTTGGTTTCGACGGGCTTGTTTGGCGATTCAGCAGCCGCCCGCAATTTTCCGGACTTTTGTTTAAGGCGATCCAGCAAAGCGCCGTTCAGGCGAAGACGGCATCGCATCGAATTCCGGTCGCATTCAAGGAAACCCGGTTTTCTCGGGTGAATCGGCGAAGTCACAACGTTAGTAGCCTGCTGGGTTAGTAGCCTGCTGGCGGCGAGCCCCCTCGGATTGTTTGCCCATACCCGGCGCGGAATTCCTGCCGGTATTCTCCCGCAACCACGTGAGCGACTGGAGGGTGGCGGAATTGGAGTTGTTTGCGCACATCGGGTGGTTCGTCAGCGCGCATATCTTGCTGCGCGGCGGCAACGCCGTCTCGATAACCTTGCAGCTCGGCTGGGCTCAACCCCGCCGGGAGCGGCTGCGCGAACGGGATGGACTGGCGGTGAGCACAACCCGCAAAACTGAAGGGAAGCGTCAGCAACGCCAGAACCATCATCCAATTCAGCTTCATCTCGGGCACCTCCTCAGTGGATGTTTTCACCCGCCCCGGCAGCACGAATCCACTCTGTTTGAGGCCCGGGAGTGGGAAATCGTTGCCACGAAAGAAAGGACTCGCCGTTGCTTTCGAGTGAACGCTTTGGGACAACCTGCCGATAAGAAAGATATGCCGGGCCGTGCCCTCGAGCGTTCTGGAAGTGACGATACAAGCCTGATGAGCAACCCGTGCGTCAGGGGGAAATATGGCGAAGAAAGACAAGAAGGAGCGCAGGCGCCGCGAAGAGGCAAGCCGATCTGAGAACCTTCTGCTGCCCAATGGCAAGCCGGCAGAGGCTCTGCGGCTTGGCCAAGATTGCGACTACGAACGAGAGCTGCGGCGCCTGCAGATCGAGCTGGTCAAGCTGCAGGAGTGGATCCGGCAAAAAGGGCTGCGCGTGGTGGTGCTGTTTGAAGGCCGCGACGCGGCCGGCAAGGGCGGCGCCATCAAGCGCATCACCGAGTCGCTGAATCCTCGCGTCTGCCGGGTTGTGGCGCTGGGCACGCCCACTGAGCGCGAGAAGACGCAGTGGTACTTTCAGCGCTATGTGGCGCACCTGCCCGCGGCCGGCGAGATGGTTCTGTTCGATCGCAGCTGGTACAACCGCGCCGGCGTGGAGCGCGTGATGGGCTTCTGCACCGAGCGCGAGTATCTGGAGTTCATGCAGAGCTGCCCGGAGTTTGAGCGCATGCTGGTGCGCTCGGGCATCGTCCTCATCAAGTACTGGTTCAGCGTGAGCGACGAGGAGCAGGAGCGGCGCTTCCAGGACCGCATGAACAAGCCCACCAAGCGCTGGAAGCTCAGCCCGATGGATCTGGAATCGCGCAAGCACTGGGCCGACTATTCGCGCGCCAAGGACGAGATGTTCGCGGTGACCGACACCAAGCATGTCCCCTGGTACGTGGTGAACGCGGAAAACAAGAAGAGCGCGCGGCTCAACGTGATCCGGCATCTGCTTTCGATGATTCCCTATCGCGATCTGACGCCCGAGCCGCTGAAGCTGCCGCAGCTCGTGAAATCGAAGTACGTGCGCCCGCCCATCCAGGAGCAGAACTTCATCCCGAAGGTGTACGTGTAAAGCAGCGATGGAGGGAGCAAGGAAGCGGATTCACTTCGACAAACTTCATTTCAACCGCAGCACAAGGTGACGATCTCTGGTTGGAAGTCGCCGCCTTTACAGAGTGTCAGCACTCCCACGGTCACCGGCAGCTCAAAGCGCCGCGGGCCGCACGAGCCGGGATTGAAATACAACACGCCTCTCTTCGTGTAGAAGTTCGGCACGTGCGTGTGGCCGTGCAGGACGGCGGCGAATTTGGCGGCGGCGGGGTCGAGGTGGAGCGTCTTCAGGTCGTGGAGCATATAAATGTAGCGGCCTTCAGCAAGAACCACATCGGTTTCGGGCAGCTTGGCGCAGGGGCCCTCGCGATCCACGTTGCCGCGAATCGCTGTTACCGGGGCGATCTTCGCGAGTTCGTCGAGAATCGAAATCCTGCCCACGTCGCCGATGTGCAGGATCTGATCGACGCCCTTGAGCGCGGGCGCGACTTCGGGACGTAGAAGGCCGTGGGTGTCCGAGACGATGCCGATCCGCATGAGTCCAGAATAATCGGAGTTACCAGCGTTAGTGGGGCCGGGGAGTTAGGCTGAAATAGTGCACCCGAAGACCCAGATGAAGGAAAACCTCCGAATCGACGAAGGACACGCTCGAACAAACTGGCGGAGCGCGGTCGCTCCTTATACGGAGCGGCGCGTGCTTCAGGTGCTTGCACTGGGATTTTCCAGCGGCTTGCCGCTCCTGCTGACTTACTCAACCCTTTCAGCCTGGCTTGCGACAAGCGGCGTGCGGCGCGCGGCGATCGGCACCTTTGCCCTGGTTGGCACGCCCTACGCACTCAAGTTTTTGTGGGCGCCGCTGATGGATCGCGTACCTCCGCCGCTGCCTTTGGGACGGCGGCGCGGTTGGGGAATCACCATCCAGATCCTTCTGATCGCCGCAATTCTCGGTCTTGGATTGTGCAATCCAAAGCACAATTTGCCTCTGATGGCCGCCTTCGCGGTGCTTGTCGCGTTTCTATCTGCGAGCCAGGATATCGTGATCGATGCCTGGCGGGTGGAGAGCCTGAATGGGGAACAGCAGGCTCCCGGAGCCGCCATGATTCAGTCCGGCTACCGGATCGGCATGCTGGTTTCAGGGGCAGGCGGCCTGTTGATCGCAGCGTACGCAGGTTGGTTCGTGGCCTATGCCACAATGGCTGCGCTGCTCGGTGTGGGACTCCTGGTGTTTTTGCTGGGTCCGGAACCGAACGTTTCGGCAGAAACTTCGCATGCTGCGGGATCAGGATGGCACGCGATTCGCCACGCGTTTTCGACTGCCGTGATCGGACCCTTTCGCGATTTCATGAATCGGCCGCTTTGGCCTGTCATCCTGATCGCCATCTTCGGATACAAGCTGGGCGAGGCAATGGCGGGAGTGATGTCAACGCCGCTCTATATATCGTTGGGGTTTTCGCTCCCTGAGATCGCCGCTGCTTCGAAGGTGTTCGGCTTTTTCTCGATTGTGGCTGGGGCTCTAATAGGCGGTGTAGTGACCATCCGGTTCGGAATCCGGCGCTCACTGATTCTTTGTGGAATTTTGCAGTCAGCCGGGAACCTGTTTTTTGTTTTGCAGGCGGTCGGCGGTCATCGGATCGGCTACCTCGCTTTATGTGTCACTGCAGAAAATCTCACGGGCGGAATGGCCGGGACCGCATTGGTGACCTATCTTTCCAGTCTGTGCTCGCCAGCTTTTACGGCGACTCAGTACGCGCTGCTTTCCTCGCTTGCTTTGCTCGGCCGTACCGTGGTGGCCTCCTCTGGAGGAGTCTTGTCAGAGAAGCTCGGCTGGGTGCGTTTCTTCCTTCTTACCAGCGTCGTCGCGTTGCCGGCCATCATACTGTTCATCTGGATCGGACCGCGCGACGATTTGGGGATTACCGACGCAAGCCAGACATGAACTGCCCGATTGCCGGATCAAAAGTCCCGCCCCAGCCCAGAAGCTTTAAACGGAGGCCGCTATTACGGCGCGAGATCTCCTCCTGCGATCGTTGAATCTCCCACGCTAACTATTGCCGGCGGCAGTTGCTGAGACCGATCCGGCGCAATACCTTAGTAACGAGAGAATCGATCGCCGCTGAACAGTGAATACAGCGACACACGCGGGATTGTGGGGTCTAAACAAGCATGAGAGTTTGGAGACGGGGATTATCGCTGGTTTTGGCGGCAGCAACAATCTTGTGCGCAGCTGCGCAGGCGCAGAACGCATGGATCTCGCAGGGCAATCCGGGAGGCGATCTGGAACTCGAGTCCCGGCAGCTTTTCGCGCTGGCCAACCAGGCACGTGCGCAGGCGGGGGTGGGGCGCCTGGAGTGGGATCCGGCGCTGGCAGCCGCCGCATTACAACACTGCGAGCGCATGGCGAAGGAAGGGCCGATTGCGCACCGTTACGGCGGCGAGCCGGATGTAAGCGGACGCGCGGCTGCTGCTGGCGCGCACTTCAGCGTAATTGAGGAGAACGTTGCCGTAGGAACTTCGGCCCCAGTGATTCATGAGGAATGGATGCACTCGCCCGGACATCGCGCGAACTTGCTGAGCCCGGAGGTGGACCATGTCGGCGTTGCAGTTGTGGAAGCGCGTGGCGTTCTCTACGCGGTTGAGGATTTTTCGCGCGCGGTGCAACAGCTCGGCGCTGCACAGGTTGAAGAGCGCGTGGCCGATCTCATCCGCGTGAGCGGAGTGGCGATTCTGGACAATCATGCGCTGGCACGGCAAGCGTGCACCATGAACGATGGCATGCCGCCTTCGCCAAGCGGCCTTCCGCCGAAGTTCATCATGCGCTGGCAGGCTGGGGGTTTGACGCGGCTGCCGCAAGCGCTGGTGGATAAGCTGGCGTCAGGGAATTATCACCAGGCCGCAGTGGGCAGTTGCCCGGCCCAGACCGGGGAGACCTCGTTCTCGGCGTATCGTGTGGCTGTGCTGCTGTATTGAATTGAAGTGCCGGCCGGCAAGACTACATCTCAACCGAAACCCTGATGATCCTTCCAGAGCTGTGGCCACGAAAGACGCGGAGGGCCGCAGACAAAAATATCAGGACGATCGACGCTCTCTTCGTTGCGGACGCCTTCAGAGTTGCCGTTGTGACCGGCGAGGCGGCAGCCAGTGAAGATCGAATTGGCCTGCTGCTGCCTAAGGCCGATGACGATGAACGTGGTGGGCGGAGGCGTTGGGTAGCCGCGGAGGTATTCCGAGTTGGTGGTGCCGATCGGCTCAGGAAGTCCGTCGGCGCGGCCGAGAACGTCAATGGCGCCGTATTCGCCGTAATTACCGGTAGTGATGCCCAGGTGTGCCTCCTGGTCGGGAGGCAGCGAGTTGCGAATCTGTGCGACGGTGTGCACCAGATCGTTCCAGCCGATCTCTTCGCGAAGGTCGTAACTGTGGCTGAGTGCGTATTGCTTGAGCGGGCCACCCGTCGCCAGAGGTAGAAGCTGGGCGCAAGTGAAGACCGAGACAAAAGCGAAGGTGACGAAGTAGGCGCGCGCGACGGCGAACCGGCCCCAGCGCGGCAGGGTGCGCAGCCAGCGCTCGGCAAGGACACCGCCCATTGCGATGAGCATGGGATAGGCGGGGGCCATGTAGTAGTGGCGCCCCTTTGCAGCCCATAGAAGTACGAGCGGGACCAGATACATCCAGGCCACCATGCGGTAGCGGCGGTTGCGCAGGAAGCAAATGAGGCCAGCGAGCCACAGCGGAGCTGCGGCGAGATTCGCACAGATGAAAAATTGGCCGGTGAGGAAGCCTTTAGCGCGGCCTTCGCCGACGTCGCGCGTGTGAATGTGCTGGAGAAACGTGTAAGAAATCCAATCGTGGCGCGCGAGCCAGATGAGGTTAGGCAGGAAGATGAGGAAAGCAAGAGCAACGCCGGCCCAAAACCATCCGGTCTTGAGAAAGTGGTACGCAGATGTGAAGATGAGGCCGGCGACGATGCCGGCAATGAAAAAGGCGATCGAGTACTTGGTTTCGAGGCCAAGGCCCAGCGCAGCACCGATGGCGAGAAACCAGCGCGGATCATCCGACTTGAGCAGCCGGACGACGAAGTAGGCGGTTACAACCCACCAGAGAAGATCGAATGAAGTGCACTGAAACTCGTGGCCTTCAAAAAGCTGGACGGGCGAGAATGCGACGGCGAGTGCGGCGGTGACTTGCGCGAAACGCGCACCCCCCAATTCTCTGGCCATGAGGCCGGCGAGCACAATGACCGCAGATTGCGCAAGTACGGCGGAGAGCCGAAGACCGATCAAGGAGACGCCGAAGATCGAGAGAAGAATCCGCTCGATGAAGGGCGTAAAGGGCGGGTAGGAAACAAATCCCCAGTCGAGATGACGCGCGTCTGAGAGGAATTGGAGTTCGTCGCGATGGAAGCCGTAGCGGCTGTTTGTCAGGAGATGGAGGAGGGCGACGGCAGCGGCGATGGCAAAAAGGATGACGGTATCGGTTGCGTGGGTGCGGCCCCGTTCGGGCTCTTCCAGTTCGAACTCGTCGAATTCGGGCTCATCTGGGGAGATGGAAGACAAACAGACCTCCTCGAGGCTTTCCTTGGTGACTACGCAATCTCGCGGCGCACGGTTCCGTCGCGGCGTTCGTGGCGTAGGGGAACACGAACAGACGCCATGCCAGCAGCGGTAGCGCCCTGAATGCCGATCTCTGCGTCTTCAAAGACAAGGCATTCCTCTGGCGCTACGCCGAGGCGCGCGGCGGCAACCAGATATGCATCGGGCGCGGGCTTCGAGCGCGGATAATCTTCAGAACCGACGAGTACAGCGAAACGATCGAGCAGGCCGACCGTCGAAAGCGATTTGACGATCGATTTGCGTGTGCTTCCCGAGACGACGGCAAAGGGGAGGCGGCCCTGCTGCGCGTTGATGTGCTCGAGGACTTCCGGCACCACTTTGAGTTCGGGCAGCAGCGAGAAGTAAGAGTTCTCCTTGTGCTCTGCTACGGCCTCGACGGGCATGTTGAGGGTTTGCATTCGATTGATCCGCGTTGCGATCTCGAGTGGACGCACACCGCCCCAGGAGTAGAAGAGCTCTTCATCGAAAGTGCCGCCCCATTCGCTCAGCACCTTCTTCCAGGCGATGTAGTGAAGCGGCATGGAATCGACGACGGTGCCGTCGCAATCGAAAAGATAAGCCGATCATCGCATACCCGCGGTCATCGCAGGCCGCCGGTCATCGCAGGCCGCCGGTCATCGCAGGCCG
>CAWDKT010000008.1:0-663143 GCA_963802955.1 uncultured Acidobacteriaceae bacterium | reverse complement strand
ACTGGAACACAAGAGGTTCGTCCATCCCGGTCCTCTCGTACTAAGGACAGCCCCCCGCAAATCTCCTACGCCCACAGCAGATAGGGACCGAACTGTCTCGCGACGTTCTGAACCCAGCTCACGTACCGCTTTAATAGGCGAACAGCCTAACCCTTGGAACCTTCTACAGCTCCAGGATGCGATGAGCCGACATCGAGGTGCCAAACCAATGCGTCGATATGAACTCTTGGCATTGATCAGCCTGTTATCCCCGGCGTACCTTTTATCCGTTGAGCGATGGCCCTTCCATACAGAACCACCGGATCACTAAAGCCTACTTTCGTACCTGCTCGACTTGTTGGTCTCACAGTCAACCACTCTTATGCTTTTACACTCGACGGCTGATTTCCAAACAGCCTGAGAGTAGCTTCGCGCGCCTCCGTTACAATTTAGGAGGCGACCGCCCCAGTCAAACTACCCGCCTAACTATGTCCCTCTCCCGGATCACGGGAGGAGGTTAGAATCACAGCACTCGCAGGATGGTATCTCACCGTTGGCTCCTCCGAATCCGAGAACCCGGAATCAAAGCCTCCCATCTATCCTGCGCAGCGAGAACCATAACCCATAGTTAAGGTGTAGTAAAGGTGCACGGGGTCTTTCCGTCTAGCTGCGGGTAACCGGCATCTTCACCGGTACTACAAGTTCGCCGAGCAACTCGTTAAGACAGTCGTACGATCGTTACGCCATTCGTGCAGGTCGGAACTTACCCGACAAGGAATTTCGCTACCTTAGGACCGTTATAGTTACGGCCGCCGTTCACCGGGGCTTCAATTCAAAGCTTCGCTTGCGCTAACCTCTCCTTTTAACCTTCCGGCACCGGGCAGGCGTCAGCCCCTATACGTCGTTTTCGACTTAGCAGAGACCTGTGTTTTTGTTAAACAGTCGCCGTACGCGCTTCACTGCGGCCCGCTTGCGCGGGCGCTCCTTCTCCCGAAGTTACGGAGCCAATTTGCCGAGTTCCTTAACGAGCCTTCACTCGAGCGCCTTTGGATATTCTCCTCGTCTACCTGTGTCGGTTTGGGGTACGGTTCCCTTTGTTCTCCTTAGAGGTTTTTCCCGGCAGCGTGAAATCAGCAACTGAATCCCATACGGGCCTGCTTTGCGCCTCACTGTTAAGACCCTGGTGGATTTGCCTGCCGAATCCAGCTTACGCGCATCGACCGTCATAGCCATAGGACGGCTTGCTTATCCTTCTGCGTCACCCCATCGTCAAACGAACATTGGGAGGTCCGGAATATTAACCGGATGTCCATCGTCTACGCCTTTCGGCCTCGACTTAGGGACCGCCTAACCCTGAGCGGATTAACCTTCCTCAGGAAACCTTAGACTTTCGGCGCGGAGGGTTCTCACCTCCGTTATCGCTACTTATGCCGGCAGGGTCTCTTCGCAACGCTCCACCAGTCTTCTCAGTCTGGCTTCGCCGCTGTTGAGAATGCTCTCCTACCACGCACACCTTAAAGGTGCGCATCCGCTGCTTCGGTGTACGGTTTTAGCCCCGTTGTATTGTCGGCACCGGACCGCTTGACCAGTGAGCTATTACGCTTTCTTTAAAGGATGGCTGCTTCTAAGCCAACCTCCTGGCTGTCTGAGCGTTCCGACTTCCTTTCCCACTTAACCGTAACTTGGGGACCTTAGCAGGCGGTCTGGGCTGTTTCCCTCTCGACGATGAGGCTTAGCCCCCACCGTCTGACTCCCGGATATGTTGTCACTGGCATTCGCAGTTTGGTTGGATTCAGTAAGCCGGAAAGCCCCCTAGTCCATCCATCTCTCTACCACCAGTGCAATTCGTCCGAGGCTAGCCCTAAAGCTATTTCGGAGAGAACGAGCTATCACGGAATTTGATTAGCCTTTCACCCCTACCCACAGCTCATCCGAGCTTTTTTCAACAAACACCGGTTCGGTCCTCCAGTGGGTGTTACCCCACCTTCAACCTGGCCATGGGTAGATCATCCCGCTTCGCGTCTATTCCTGCCAACTGAACGCCCTGTTCAGACTCGCTTTCGCTGCGGCTCGCTTACGCTTAACCTTGCTGACAAGAATAACTAGCCGGCTCATTATGCAATAGGCACGCGGTCAGGCATTCCCTTGCGGGCATAGCCCTCCCACTGCTTGTAGGCACACGGTTTCAGGTACTTTGCACTCCCCTCGACGGGGTTCTTTTCACCTTTCCCTCACGGTACTGGTTCACTATCGGTCAGAGACGAGTATTTAGCCTTACGGGATGGTCCCCGTAGATTCAAGCAGGGTTTCACGTGCCCCGCCTTACTCAG
This sequence comes from uncultured Acidobacteriaceae bacterium, assembly GCA_963802955.1. Classification (GTDB taxonomy): domain Bacteria; phylum Acidobacteriota; class Terriglobia; order Terriglobales; family Acidobacteriaceae; genus Telmatobacter. The sequence goes on along the minus strand of CAWDKT010000008.1, from coordinate 660,834 downwards.
GTATCCGCTTCGAGTCTGGACTGCTTTCGCCTACGCGCCTGTCACGCTCTTTGGCTCCACTTTCCAGAGGATTCAGCTAACAGCCAGATTGGTAACTCTACTATTGCGGACCCTACAACCCCCGAAACACCGAAATGTTACGGGTTTGGGCTATTCCGATTTCGCTCGCCACTACTTTCGGAATCGAGGTTTCTTTCTTTTCCTTCAGGTACTGAGATGGTTCACTTCCCTGAGTTCGCTCACTCCCGCCTATGAATTCAGCGGGGTGTTCCCGGGGTTTGCCCGGGAGGGTTCCCCCATTCGGAGATCTCCGGTTATAACGCCTGTGTGCGGCTTACCGAAGCTTATCGCAGCTTGCCACGTCCTTCATCGCCTGTCTCTGCCAAGGCATCCACCGTGCGCCCTTAGTAGCTTGACCATAGAATTAACTCCAGCGCAGGGAGCCGAATCACTTCGGTCCTGTTTGGGAGATAACCTATTCTCCGCCTCTGAGACTGGGCCTCTGCGCTCGCGCGCATGGTTTCCAATTCTCCTAAAGACACTCTTCTATTGAACACTTGCGTGAGTTAGTAAGTTGCACTAACTCGCATGTGCTCGGCCTTGTATTTAACGTGCTTGAAGTCAATCGCCAAAGGATGCGCCTCGCGGCGGATCTTCCGGCACTTCAAACGCGTTACCCAATTCATTTTGTTGTCAAACATCTGAGCCTTATGGCGTTTGCCATAAGGTCCCGCCCTGAGGCGGTTGAAACCAACTCGCTTGCACGAGTCTGCTTCCGGATTGAAGCCATTGCATCAACGCAAGAGGCGTCAATCGGGAAGCAGGAAAACGACGTTTGGTGGAGCTGACCGGGATCGAACCGGTGACCTCATGCTTGCAAAGCACGCGCTCTCCCAGCTGAGCTACAGCCCCGTGTCAGCGGCTAGCTTCCAGCCTCTAGCTGTTTGCCGCCAGCCGTCAACTTCAACCGCATTGCTTTTAGCTAAAAGCTAGAAGCTAACGGCTGAAAGCTGTCTTCGTGGTGGGCCTGGGTAGAGTCGAACTACCGACCTCACCCTTATCAGGGGTGCGCTCTAACCAACTGAGCTACAGGCCCGTGTTAGAGCGTTGCCACGACTCGGAGCCCGGCGGCTCTGGGCAAATACCTCGTTCTTCAAATAGGTTTCGAGGACAAGGTTGAACGTGCTGGGCAGCTACGCCGCCCATGACCATCGTGCAATGGTCGATCAAGCAAAGAAGGCCCGATTCAGGGATTCCTGCGCCTGCCGTCAGGAACGGCTCTTGCAGGTTTAATGACATCCGCATCCGCTCACGACCGATTCGCATCGGGCGCGAGTCCGCTATCGCGGAAGAATGCGAAGTGCCATCGCTTCTCTTTTAGAAAGGAGGTGATCCAGCCGCAGGTTCTCCTACGGCTACCTTGTTACGACTTCACCCCAATCATGAATTACACCTTGGGCGGCTGCCCCCTTGCGGTTGGCTCACCGACTTCTAGTGCAACCCACTTTCGTGATGTGACGGGCGGTGTGTACAAGGCCCGGGAACGTATTCACCGCGGCGTTCTGATCCGCGATTACTAGCGATTCCAGCTTCACGCAGTCGAGTTGCAGACTGCGATCCGAACTGAGGACGGCTTTTTCCGATTAGCTCCCCCTCGCGGGTTTGCGACGGTTTGTACCGGCCATTGTAGCACGTGTGTAGCCCTGGACATAAAGGCCATGAGGACTTGACGTCATCCCCACCTTCCTCCCCGTTATCCGAGGCGGTTTCGTCAGAGTGCTCAACTAAATGGTAGCAACTGAAGATAAGGGTTGCGCTCGTTGCGGGACTTAACCCAACATCTCACGACACGAGCTGACGACAGCCATGCAGCACCTATATTACGGCCCATTGCGGGGAAGGGATATTTCTACCCCGGTCCATAACATTTCGAGCCCAGGTAAGGTTCTTCGCGTTGCGTCGAATTGAACCACATGCTCCACCGCTTGTGCGGGCCCCCGTCAATTCCTTTGAGTTTCAGCCTTGCGACCGTACTCCCCAGGCGGACTGCTTAACGCGTTAGCTACGGCACGGCGGGATTGGGTACCCGTCACGCCAAGCAGTCATCGTTTAGGGCTAGGACTACCAGGGTATCTAATCCTGTTTGCTCCCCTAGCTTTCGTGCATCAGCGTCAGTTGTGGTCCAGTGAGCCGCTTTCGCCACAGGTGTTCCTTCCGATATCTACGCATTTCACCGCTACACCGGAAATTCCACTCACCTCTCCCACACTCAAGCCCGGCAGTTTCTCATGCAGTCTATGAGTTGAGCCCATAGATTTCACATAAGACTTACCAAACCGCCTACGCACCCTTTACGCCCAATAATTCCGAACAACGCTCGCCCCCCTCGTATTACCGCGGCTGCTGGCACGAAGTTAGCCGGGGCTTCTTCTTCCGGTACCGTCATAATCGTCCCGATCGAAAGGAGTTTACGTCCCGAAGGACTTCATCCTCCACGCGGCGTTGCTGCGTCAGGGTTTCCCCCATTGCGCAAAATTCCCCACTGCTGCCTCCCGTAGGAGTCTGGACCGTGTTTCAGTTCCAGTGTGTCCGTGCGCCCTCTCAGGCCGGATACCGATCATCGTCTTGGTGGGCCGTTACCCCGCCAACTAACTAATCGGCCGCGACCCCCTCCTAAAGCGAATTGCTCCTTTGACCCGTGGGTATTATGCGGTATTAGCTAAGGTTTCCCTCAGTTATTCCCCACTCCAGGGTAGGTTAGTCACGTGTTACTCACCCGTGCGCCACTTTACTCATGGTATTGCTACCACTTTCTCGTTCGACTTGCATGTGTTAGGCACGCCGCCAGCGTTGATTCTGAGCCAGGATCAAACTCTCGTTTGAAGCCTGATGTCTCCCCACCCCGACGGAGGTCGGTTGGGTCGACCGTGCCCACGCAACTTTCTCGCGAAAGGGCGGGGCACCTTACCTTGTGAGAATGATCAAGCCAAACCTGATCGGTTCTCACGACTGGCACGTTCAACCAATTTGTCAAAGATCCTTGAGAGCAATCCGCCTGAGCGGCGCCCTTTGGATCGAGGTCCGGACTTTTAGTCCGGCTGTCCTCGAACTTGATGCGCAACCTGATGTTCCGTGCCGATCTTGCGAGTGACTCAGCAGGCTTCAGCGTTTTGGCGCGAACCTTCTAAAGTTATCAAAGTTCCCATCGTGAGTCAAGCAAAGAATCGACTCGAACCACGGTGGATAACAAGGTCCACACTGCGCAAAAATCAAAGAACGACCAGCAAAAACTGCCCGAGCCGCTAGGGCTCGCGGGAGATGCACTCCCGGGTCATGCAATGGCTTGTTCTCTGCGGGATTCCCTACAGGGGTTCGACGATGAAGAAACTTCGTATCTCGCCCGACCCTACGAACCAGCTTCCCACTTCCCAACTCGGGCAGGCCGCACGGCCACCGGGAGGCTCCACTGCTCACTTACAACTTGGTTAGAGTAGCACAAGCCGCCTGGAGATGCAAACGTTTCAGGTGAGTTAACTGGCTTTATTTGCAACACGAAAAAGAAATCGCGTTTGGGTCGGGACCAAACCGGATTTAACGCCTGTGGGAAAGCGTTCAGATTCTGTGGGAAAATGTTCCCTCGCGCCTTTCTTTTGTTCCCTTATTCCCTTGATCGCTGGTTTCCCTGTTCCCCGCTCGTTACCGCTTCGGAATCAGCCCCAGGTCCGTCAGCCCGTTCACGAAAAACTGCATGGCCAGCGCCACCAGCAGCAGCCCCATGATGCGAACCAGAATACGGATGCCTGTCTCGCCCATCACCCCGCGCACCCGGCCCGCCCCGGCCAGCACCCAGTAGCTCACCAGGCCGTGATCGCAATCGAGCCCAGAATCGCGCCCATCTGCCATCGCCAGAAGGGCGGCACCTGCCCCACCAGCACCATCACCGACGAGATCGCGCCCGGCCCGGCCAGCATCGGAATGCCCAGCGGCACAATGCCAGCATCTTCCTTCGCCGCGGCTTCTTCGGTGTCGCCGGTCGCCTCCTGCGTGGGCGAGCGCTTGGCCTCCAGCATGTCCAGGCCAATCAGCAGCAGGATCAGTCCGCCGGCAATCTCAAACGCCGGCAGCGTGATGCCGAACATGCGGAAGATGAGCTGGCCGGCCACGGCAAAGCTGGTGAGCACGATGAAGCACGTCAGCGCGCCTTTGCGCGCCATGCGCTTGCGCCGCGCCGCATCGGCGCTTTCCGTAATGGCAAGAAACGACCCGATGGCCGCAAACGGATCGACCAGGAAAAAGATGGAGCTCAGCGCCAGCACCGAGAAGCGCACCAGCGGCGCTGGCTCAGCTCGTTCAAAGCGGTCGCGGCTGGATTGGTCAAAAGCACGATCATTAGAACCTTAGATCAACGCAAACGATTCAACATCAGCGTGCCCGTGCGCGTCGTCTACCGGTGCATTTCCTTGCCTTACCACCAGCCGCGTCTCGCATCCGGCTTCGCGCGCCGCATCCAGTTCCTTCACCACATCGGAGAAGAACACCGCTTCGCCCGGCTCCACTGTCCATCGCCTTCGCAATCGATAGCATAGCTCGCGCTCTCCAGCTTCGGCCCGGTGCGCGTATCGAAGTAGCCCGAAATCAGTGGCGTCAGATCACCGAAGATCGAATGCCGGAAGAACAGCTTCTGCGCCTCGACCGAGCCCGAGGAGTAGATGGCCACCTTGCCTGCCGCAGACCAGCGCCCGAACGCCTCCGGCACATCCTCGAACAACGTGCCCTTCAGCTCGCCGCTCTCGAACCCCGCCTTCCAGATCTTCCCTTGCAGGATCTTGAGCGCCGTCGATTTGCGGTCGCGGTCCATCAGCCACAGAAGATATGCAGAGGCTGCCGTTTACAAACGCTGGACGGCCGAATGCGTCCGAGTGGCATTGTGTCGAGACTCGCGGCGCATCGGGATCGATTCTCCGCACGATTCTCCTGCAACGAGCAACGCGAGGTCGTCCCGCACTTCTGGGTCGCTGAAACGCGCTCGCAAGAAACTCAGCGAAAATGCGCCCGCGCATATGGGAACAACTGCTCCGTGGTCAGCGTCAGCGGCGCAACCGTGCCTTCCACGTCGAGCAGATACAATTTCGGCGCCGATTCCGTCATGCGCCCAAATCAACCTTGGCCATCGGAGATGCCCGTCGCCACGCGCGCGCCCAGATACGCCGGCCCGAAGCACAGCGGCTGATATCCCTTGTCCACGCCTGACTCGGTGTATTGCGGCGTCCAGCCCGCGGTGTCCTGGAACCACCGGATCGCCCGGATCCGCCGGTCCTCGCACAGCGTGAACCAGTGCGTGGTCCCGCGCGGCACGCGCAGCATGTCGCCCGGACCGACTTCGACTGAAGGCCACTCGCCCGCAAATGTTCAGAAAGAAAATCCCGCGCCCCGCCAGGATGAACCGCACCTCGTCTTCGGAGTGGGTGTGCTCCTTGTCGAACTTCGCCAGCATCGCTTCCAGGTTCGGCGTCTCCGGGTTCACATCGATCACGTCCGCGGTCACGTAGCCGCCGCGGCGCTTCATCTCGCTCGATCTCGGCGGCGTACGCCTTCAGCACCACGTCGGCAGAGGCGTCCGGCGCCACGCGATCCAGGCTCCAGCGCTCGTAGTCGATGCCCACGCGCCGCAAGCGCCGCGCGAATCTCCGGCTCGGTCTCAATCTTCTCGTTGGTTTCAGGGAAGCGAAGAACCGCCATAACCGCTCCTCAAAATCGGCGCCAAATACAGGTTCTGGGTGGCCCACCATCGCCGGGTCTTTTCCGGTTAAGGTGGGATAGGACGAGCCCCTGTCTCAACCATGAGACTGGAGACGAAATCTGCTAGATCCCTGCGCCCGTCACCCGCCGCCCTTCCACCTCGAAGAGAAACTCCATCACCTCCAGGTGGCGGCGCGCCTCGGCCACCGATTGTCCCCAAGTATATAGCCCATGACGGCTCAGCAAAACACCATGCGTGTCGGGATACTTGCTCAGCGCAGCGGCCAGATCGCGGCAAAGTGCGGCGTAATCCTGCGAGTTCTTCAGGATCGGCATGCGCTCCACATGGTCATGTGTTGCTCACGCCAGAAAGCCCCTTGAGAATCTCGTAGCCTTCGAGCGACACTTCACCTTGCCCGGCAAACCGCGCCGAAAGCAGCGTGTTCCAAACCGTATGGACGTGCACAATGGAATGTGCGCGAGGGAGCGCCTGATAGAGGACAAGATGCAGCCCTGTTTCAGCGGACGGCTTGCCCTTGCCGTTCACCGCATGGCCCTGTCTATCCACTTCAAGCAGATCGTCGCGCGTGAGCCGGCCCTTGTCCAGACCGGATGGAGTAATCAGGATTCGCGATCCGGCGCGCATGCTGAAGTTGCCGCTGGTCGCCGGAACCCACCCACGCGTGTAACACCACCGTGCGGTAGCGCAGAGCGCCTCGGCCTCAGATTCAACGGGGTCCGTATCGGGGAGCATACGTGTTCCGAGTGTACCAACATGAAGATTGGGTGGAAATGGCTGAATCCATCGCCTTTTGAAAGGGCGCGGCCGGACGGCTTGCTGAAAAAGTCCCAGGGTGGGTACTTGTCCCGCAGAGGGGGTGGCTCAAAGAAGAAGGAACGCGCGGGGGCGGCGAGCAGCAGAGAGGGACGTTCGGTTACGAGACGCTGGAACGGCCAGTGGCGAAGGATCAGGGCACCCGGCGCAGCGTATCGCCCGGAAAGCAGCGTGTTCCATGCCTTATGTACATGTAGGACTGCGCCTGCCTGCGGCCGCGCGCGGTAAAGCACCATGTACGATCCAGTCTCCGCCGACGGTTTTCCATTCCCCGCCACCGTTTTGCCTCACCATCCACTTCGAGCAAATCCGTCGGCGTCACCACACCTTTGTCCAGCCCCGACGGCGTAATAAAGATGCGCTCCGCCGGCCCGTAGCAGTGACTGAAAGTCTCGTTCCCGCCTGTAGACTGAAGTAGGTGGTTTGAATATGCGAAGCATAACGCAGGTCAGTAAATCCTTGCTCAGTCTTGGTGCCGCGATGGCACTGATCGCAGTTCCGGCATTTTCCGCGCCACGCCAAGCCGCGTATCCTAGCGCGCCCGCCAACTCGGCAGACGTCAGCTCTTTGCCCGACGGTCCCGGTAAACAGATCATTCAGAAGGACTGCGTTTCCTGCCACGGCGTGAGCAGCATCACAAGCAAGCGTGGCACCGAGGACGACTGGTCAAACACGGTGAGCAGCATGATCGGCAAGGGCGCCGACATCTCCGATGACGACGCTGACACGCTCATCCAGTACCTGGTCGCGCATTTTGGCCCTTCTGCGTCCAAGCCGGGCGCGGCGGCGCCAGCGGGGCAAAGCGCCGCGGCCACCCCGCCAGGAGCGAATGAAGCTGGGGAAAAGGATTCGGTCAACGTAAACAAGGCCCCGGCCGCGGAGCTTGAATCAAAGCTGGGACTGACCGAAGCGGAGGCAACTGCATTGATCCATTACAGGGAGCAAAAAGGGGATTTCAAGTCCGTGCAGGAGCTGTCTTCAGTGCCGGGATTGGATGCGGTCAAGATCAAGAGTCAGCAGAGCAAGATTACGTTCTGATCGGTTCCAAACACCGGCAAGATTTGCTACTTCCAAAGTCAGCAAAAAGCCGTGGCGCATGAGGAATGGCCACGGTTTCCGCTTTCAGTAGTGATTTCCACCTAGTTTGAGGGCAACGTCCACGCATAGAGGAACGTGGGCTTGACACCATTGTGTGGCGCTCCTGAAGCGAAGACCGCAACGTACTGCGTGCCGTTTCTGCCCATCCAGGTGATCGGCGTTGATGTGATATTCACGCCAAGGTCTGCTTCCCACACGACCTTTCCGGTGCGCGAGTCATAGGCGTGGAATTTCCCGTCCATCGTGGCGCCAATGAAAAACAAGTTGCCGCCGGTTGCGATTCCGCCTGCATTCGTTGTTGGGGTTCCGGTCTGCGGCACGCCCAATTTGTCGAGTTCTTCAAATGAGCCAAACGGGACTCGCCAGGCAAATTCGCCGGTGTTCACATTGATGGCTGTCAGGTGTGACCACGGCGGCGCCTGGCATGGCCACTGCTTTGTGCCGTCCCAGAAATAATCTCCGAGACGGTTGGGCGCATGGTCGGGTCCGACCCGGTTATAACCACCCTTGCCATCCGGGACCATCTTGTTGAAGTTCGCCAAATCCTTGCTATCGACGATGATGTAGCCGAGCTTTGGGTCGTAGGCGCCGCCTCCCCAATTAATGCCGCCTGTCCAACTGGGAAAGATAACCCGCAGCTTTGGCCCGTATTGCGCAAATGGGCCGCCCGTCATCGCGCCGCCTTCCATGGCCAGCAGGTTCTTGCAATAGGCTTCGTGTTCCGGCGTCACCGTTGCGATTTCATCCGGAGTGAAGGACATTCTCGCCAGCGGCGGGGGTTTGACCGGCATCGGCTGCGTCGGCCAATTCGAATCGCCCGGCAGAGCGTTGTCATTGGGAGCTGGAACCTCCTTGACCCCATAAATTGGTTTCCCGGTTTCGCGGTCAAGGATGAAAACGAGGCCAGCCTTGTTGATTTGCACCACAGCCGGAATGGTCTTTCTGCCGTGTTTGACAGCGACGAGAATTGGGGCAGCCATGTCATCGTAATCCCAATTGTCGTGGTGCGTGGTCTGGAAATACCACTTCAGCTTTCCGGTGTTCGCGTCAAGAGCCACAATACAGGTGCCATAAAGGTTTGAACCTTCGCGGTCGGCGCCGAAGAAGTCCTTGTTGGGAGTGCCTAATGGCACAAAGATCATGCCGCGCTCGACGTCGACGGTCATGAATCCCCAAGAGTTCGCCCCTGAACGGTTTTCCCATTGACCGTCCTTCCAGACGTCGTGGTTCAGCTCGCCAGGGCGTGGGACTGTGTGGAACGTCCAGACCACCTTGCCGGAGCGCATATCGAAGGCACGGACGTCGCAGCTGGCTCCGAATGCCGGCTGCTCTCCGGGGGCACAGCCCGGAATGACATAGTTCTTGTAGAAGGCCGGCGGCGAGCTGACTGCGAATCGCGGATAGCTTTCGCTTACCTGACCGGTGCGCAAGTTCACCATCCCTCCATCACCGAATCCGGGGGTTAGCTTGCCGGTTTTCGCGTCGAGTGCGACCAAGAACCCGTCGAGCGTGCCATAAACTATCGCCGGACCGTACCCCGTAGTGCCGGGCCAATAACCGACGCCCCGCAATGCCGGAGGATGGGGACTGTTGTATTCCCAGATTTTCTCGCCGGTCTCGGCATTCAGGGCAATCACCTGCTGGTATCCCGTTGACATATAAACCACATCGTCGACGACGAGTGGCAGAGACTCCGAGGGGCGGGTGAACCGGACGCGACGCGATGAAGGCGTCGCGGAGCTGGCGCCATTGGGCTGCGCTGGAGCCATCGGGTCTGCGTCCGCGCTTGGCGCGGCTGTCGGCGACGGCACGACCGCGGCAGTTGTATCGAACTTCCAGGCGACTTGCAGTTTGCTGACGTTTTCCGTGTTGATCTGCGATAAAGGCGAGTACTTGGTCGAACCGGGATCATGCCCAAAACCCGGCCAGTCCGTTTGTGCACGGGCGTTCGCCAAAAACATGATGCCGCTGCAAAACACCACAGCGTAACGACACATCCATCGAGTTTCCCATTCCGTCTTTCCTGCAGCGGTGAGAAGAGAACAGATTCCTGATTCCAACACAACCTCCCGAGATCGCGAACCGTAAAAAGGGACAGCTTGTGGCTCGCCGCTGGTCCTGACGAACAATACGATCGGCCTTCACCGCGGCCGGATCGCCTGCGAATTCACGATATGCAATGCGTATTGCATATTATGCGTCGGGCTTATCAATGCACAAGAGCTTTCTCGATACACTGGCACCATAATCAAAAACCGATCTGCCGACGATCCTTGGCTGGCCGTTCAGGAATCGAAGGGTCCAGAAGAGGAGCAACTGGTTGCCGGCGGCTTCCCTGCAACGCGGCAAGCCATCGCAATCAGGTGAACTTCAATTTTCTGTGTGTTCCTTCGTTGCGACGTAGGTTGCGTAATTGAAGTTTGGCCCTTGGGCACCGCAGGCTCGCGCCCCCCCGGATCCCACAGCTGGATCGCGGCTTGCGTGGAGGTCCGTAACGCGTCTGAAACATCTGCGCCGGACGGCAAACCTGCGGCGACTGCGATCATCGAACAACCACGAAAAGTTGTTCCAACCGGGAGAAGCCAAATCGCTCTGTCTCCAGGGGGCTTTGCAGCCATGCAGGTTCAAAAGGATTGATTGAAACGGAGCCCTCGATTAGAGAGCATAAGAATATTGTTTTCAAATAGATAGATTTCAACAACCTGTAATCTGCTGAAGTTACCGTTTTGTGCGCTTTGGATTCACAGTCGATTTAGCCCAAAACGGGAAACTACACTACTTTTGGAGCAAAACATAACTTCCGCCGGCTCAATGGCTTATCGGAATCGCCGCCGGCCGCAGCCTTTTTCAACAGAAATCCCGTCAGCGATCTTGACAATGAAGGAAGTGAAGTCGTCTTGCCTTAGTAAAATACACGAATGCTTAGACCGAGGAAAACACGCAACTTAAGACGAAAGGCGCCGTTATGGATTGGCATCATAGCGGGCGTCTCCGCCGTTGCGCTGGTCGCGCTCGTAGTGTTCTTTACGGCGCGAACAGTGCAAGCAGATGCGGGTCTTTCCAGACCAGCCACAGCAGCACCCGCATCGTCACCCGCAGCGAGTGCGACGCCGGCTTCTCTAACTGATCCCGAGTCGATGATCCCGCATGGGTCCCCGACCGATGCGGCCCGCCGATGGAGCGACCGTGTTCATGGAATCGCTTCCTGGTATGGCGGCGTCTTTAACGGACGCCGTACCGCAAGCGGCGAGGTCTACGATATGAACGCGATGACGGCCTGCCACCCGACGCTCCCCTTTGGCTCTATCGTCAGGGTGATCAACCATAGGAACCACAGATCGGTTGTGGTGAGGATCACCGACCGTGGGGACCTGGTGCAGGATGGCAGGATTATCGACCTCTCTTACGGCGCAGCCGAAAAGCTCGGGATGACTTGGGCTGGTCTCGCGCGGGTCGATCTTGAGGTTCTTTCTCTTGGAGCTCCGCAGACCCAGCGGTGAGCCTCTCTTGACGTAAAAGCGGCCAGCCCGAGGGCTGGCCGTAGTTGTCTAAACCCTTGATTTTCAGTTGTCTTCTGGCAATTTGTAGGGCTTCTGCAGGTACAGTCGCGCCTCATTCACGGCGCCCTGGGTGTTGTCATTGGTTTGAATGGCCAACCGGTATTCATTGACGGCGCGATCGCGCTGTCCGGTCAGATCGAAGATCTTGCCGATGGCGATGTGGCTCCAGACTTCGGTCCAGGGCGGCACATCGTCGCCACGGAGGGCGTCGCGGAAGGCATCGACCGCCGCCTGGTAGTTACGCTGCGTAACGTACACCTCACCAATGCGATAGCTGGCGAGCGAGCTTTGGGGGTTGGCCACAAGCGCCTTCTTATACTCGGCCAGAGCACCGACCAGATCGTCCTGCGCGACCAGTTGCTGCCCTTTCAGAATGGCGATGCGGACCTCGAGATCAGGAGTGTTCTTCAATACCCACTCGTTGGGATCGATGCTGATGCGCCGCGGACGCCCAAAAGTGTCGACCACATATTGCGTATTTGTGCCTACGACCTCTACGTCCTGGTTGACGGTTTTGCCGTCTGTCTCAATCCGCAGATCCACCGGCATGCGGAAGAGATCGAGATCCTGGTCGATCTCGCCTATCGTCCTGAAACCCTTGTTGTTACCCAGCCGGTAGACGGCATACTTGTCGGTGAAGCGCGGCGCACCCGTGCCATCGATCCACTGCGAGAAGAAGGGGAGTAGCTGCTTCTGGCTTTGCTCCTCGGCCACCTTTTCGAAGTCCTGGGTAGTGATGGATTTATCTGTGTACTGGCTCAATGCGCCTTTCAGCGTGGCCAGAAATGCTTTGTCGCCGATCTCCCCGCGAAGCATGTGAAAGACCATGCCGCCTTTGTCGAGCGTCATGGATTGGAACTGCGGCGAAAAGGGATCGAGGCGGCCGGAGCTCGAGAGCGGAATGGTGTCGTAGGCGAGTGCGCCCGCCGAAACATCTTCAAGGTCGGCGCGCAGGGCGCTGTTGCCGCTTTGATCTTCGACAAACATCAGCTCGCCGTAGCGGGACATTCCATTGGTGATCCAGGCATCGTCGAGCGTCCTGGGGCTGATTTCGCATCCCCACCATTGGTGGGCGATGGTATTGGCCAGTAACCGCACGCCCGGCTTATCGCCGATGTGCGCGCCCATGAGGCCCACCAGTTCCGGCGCGTAAGCGGCCTCGAGCGTGTCATTCGGCAGCTCGACCAGATTCAGGCGCTCGGACTCGAGGTCGCCAAAGTCATCGGAAAAAAAGTCGAACTCCTTGGTGGCCGTCTGCGCCTCTTCGTTCCCCGACGCCTGGTGGCTGATGGTGGTGTACACCTTCACATTGCCAGCACCCACTGAAAACGGCCCCACGTACCGCCCGGCGATCACCGTCCCGGGAAATCCCGGTTTGGTCCAGTTGAAGTCGTATTCGTCGCCCTCTTTGCCGTCGGAGAGCGCGACGTGCTTGGCTGCCCCGGAAGCACCGCTGGCAAAAACCCGCATTCCCGACGGCACGCGAATGTGCATCTCGGCCGTGAATCGATCGGTCATGTAGCCGGTCATCGGAAACCAGCGCGAGGGATACAGCAGGTAGCTGATGGGCTCCTCAATGGCCGCGAGTTTCAATCCCTGAACCGGTCCGTCCTCATTGCCGGTGATGGTGCCGTCGTAAACGAAAGTCCAGTGCTCAGTCTGGCCCTGAACAAAGGGGGTGGCGGGGGTGACGCGGATGGACCCGTCGGCGGTCCGCTCCCCATCGAGAAGCTTGCCCTTTTCATCGGTGATCTTGGTGACTTTAAGCGCCGGGTGAAACCCAAAGGTGACGACGTCGAGATTCGCGGGCGCGGTAAAGCTGACGACGGCGGTGGCCGTCAGATGGTGCGCGGTGGTATCCAGCTCGGCATTAATCACGTAACCGGTGATGTCGAGCGCAGGGCGCTCGCGCTGGGCGATCGCGGGAGTTGCGGCAATCCACATGCAAGCCGCCAGCAGCGCGACAAATGCGAATTGGCTTACCAGCCACCTGCTTATTCTCTTCAAATCTCTCTTTGTTCTAGTCATCGTAATGTTCATGCTCTTGCCGCCGTTCGAGGGCCGATTGGGGTTTCCATAAAGTTACAAATTCGTTCAGGTATGCACCGCTCCCACTGCCGCCGGACTCGCGGATTGAACAATTCCGAGAACAATCCGAGCGACCCGCTCGATGGCGGATGCCGGAACGTCCCCATTGCCGTCCGGATTGGTGCGCAATGCGTCTCGAATGACCCCCAGCTCCAATCTCATGGACTCTCGCACCGGGCCGTCCGGTAGCAGCCGGTTAAGCTGTTGGACGATATTTGCCGCTGTAAAGTCCTGCTGGATCAGTTCGGGGACCACTCGTTTGCCCGCAATTAAATTGGCCATGGCAACATGGGGCACCTTCACAACCCGCTTGGCGATAGCATACGTGAGCGGGGAGACGCGGTAGACCACAATAAAGGGATTGCCGATGAGGGCGGCTTCAACGGTAGCGGTTCCGCTGGCCACGACCGAGGCGCGGGCATGAAAAAGCGCGGCGCGGGCGTCGCGAACGAGGCGCACGGTAAGGCCGGCGCTATGATCGTCCACGATGCGCGTGACGGCTGCTTGCTGCGGCGTATCCAGTGTGGGCGCCAATGGAACGAGAAACTCGTATTCCCTCATAATTGCGCCTGAATCCGGATGCTGCGCCTGCAGGCTCCGCGCCGCCGCGAGCATCCCCGGCAAATGGTTTTCTATTTCCGGCAGCCGGCTTCCGGGCAGCAAACCAACCCAGGTCTTCGCGGGATCGAGCCCATCGGCAAGGCCAAATTCCTCACGAGTAATTGCAGGAAGAGGCAAATCGGCGAGGGGATGGCCGACATATTCGGCTGTCACTCCCCGATCGCGGTAAAACTTCTCTTCAAAGGGAAAGATCACGAGCATACGGTCGACGTATTCGCGCACTAACTTGATACGATGCTGCTTCCAGGCCCAGAGCTGTGGGCTGACGAAATAGACGACCGGAACGCCGAGACGGTGGAGCACTTTCGCAAGGCGGAAGTGAATTTCAGGAAAATCGATGAGCACGGCCACATCGGGCCGTCGCGCGCGGATGGCTTTTTTGAGCTTGCGGAACTCGCGATAGATGCGGGGCAGGTGCATGACCACTTCAGTGAATCCCATCACGGCCATGTCTTCGGCGCGAACAATGCGCTCTACGCCGGCGGCTTGCATGCGCGGACCGCCCATGCCTGAGAGTTCGAGCGATTGTCCCCGTGCGGCCGCCTGACGGCGCAGTTCAGTTGCCAGCAGAGCGCCGTAGTGCTCTCCGCTGGCCTCGCCCGCCGAGATGAAGACAACCGGGGTCATGGCTGATGCCGATGTCAGTTGATCCGGCACGTGGTAGTCCTCATCATAGCGTTTAGGTTTGCCTGCTAGTGCTACTCTTCCCGATGGAGCATGAATGGGAACAAATGTGCACTTTCTTTTCCGGTCTTTTCTGCTCGCGACCTTCGCCGCCAGCTTCTCTCTTGCCTGCTTCTCTCAAACAGTACCTGCTCAAGACGTGCCAGCAACCGCTGGGCCTTCCGCCGAAGCGACCCCTCCCCCAACGGATCCAGTTGCCGATCCCAAAGCGATCGTCGCCGTGGGCCACGCGCGCTTCACGGTGCTCACGCCGCAGCTTATCCGCATGGAGTGGTCGGCCGATGGCAAGTTTCAGGATCATGCGTCGCTGGTGTTCATTAATCGGCGGCTGCCGGTGGCGAAGTTCGATAGGACAGTTTCGGACAACGGCAAGGCTCTGACCATCAGCACAGCCGCAATCTCTCTGCACTATTCGCTCGAGGGCGATGGCCACTTCACCGCCGACAATCTCTCCATCAACCTCACCGTCGACGGCAAGCCCGTCACCTGGCATCCAGGTCTCGAAGACCCCGAAAATCTGCAAGGCACTACCCGCACACTTGACGGCGCGCTCGGCAGCAATACCAAGGAACCCATCGGACAGGGGCTCATCTCGCGCTCCGGCTGGGCGCTCGTCGATGACTCCGCGCGCCCGCTCTTCGATTCCACCGACTTCCGATTTCTCGATGGCGAAAAGAGTCCGTGGCCCTGGGTAATGGAGCGGCCGGCCGACGAAAAAGCCGGCTCTTATACAGACTGGTACTTCTTTGGCTACGGCCATGATTATCGCAAGGCTCTCGGTGACTTCGTCCGGGTGGCAGGCCGCATTCCACTGCCGCCGCGCTTCGCTTTCGGCATCTGGTGGTCGCGTTACTGGGCCTACACCGACCAGGAACTCGACGACCTGGTGCGCGGTTTCCACGAAAACGATACTCCTCTGAATGTGCTGGTCATCGACATGGATTGGCACCTGAGCAACGAACAGCTCAGGGCCGCCGGTGACGTGGATCGGTCCGGCTACGAACTGGGCTGGACCGGCTACACGTGGAACAAGGTGCTGTTTCCCGACCCCGATGCCTTACTCAAGAACCTGCACGACGAAGGCTTGAAGACCACGCTGAATCTGCATCCCGCTTCTGGCATCCAGCCATGGGAGCAAGCCTATCCTGCGATGGCGCGCGCCATGGGCATCGATCCCGCCACCAAGAAATATGTGCCCTTCGACCCGACCAATAAAAAGTGGGCCACAAACTATTTCAACCTGGTGCTTCATCCGCTGGAGAAGCAGGGTATCGATTTCTGGTGGCTCGACTGGCAGCAAGAGCCCATGATGACCCCAGTGCCCGGCTTAAGCAACACCTGGTGGCTCAACTATATTCACTTCACGGATCAGCAGCGCGAAGGCAAGCGGCCGCTGCTCTTTCATCGCTGGGGCGGGCTAGGGAATCACCGCTACGAAATCGGCTTTTCCGGCGACACCATCTCCGTGTGGCCCTCGCTGGCCTTTCAGCCGTGGTTCACGGCCACGGCGGCCAACGTGGGTTACGCCTACTGGAGCCACGACATCGGCGGCCACATGCCCGGCGCCGTCGATCCCGAGCTCTTCACGCGCTGGGTCGAGTTCGGCGCATTCAGTCCCATCTTGCGCACGCACACCACGAAAAATCCAGAGGCTGAGCGACGCATCTGGGCCTATCCCGAACCATACTCATCGATTCTTCGCAACACGTATCAGCTCCGCGAAGCGATGCAGCCCTATATCTATACTGAGGCGCGGCGCACCTACGACACGGGTGTTGCGTTTCTCCATCCGCTTTACTACGACTGGCCGAATGAGCGGCCCGCCTATGACGCAAAGAACGAGTACATGTTCGGCGACGAGATGCTCGCTGCGCCGGTCGTGGCTCCGGCAGATAAGATCTCAGGCCTGAGCAGCGAAAAAATCTGGCTACCCGCGGGCCGCTGGATCGAGTGGCCCACTGGCAAGCATCTCGACGGTCCCGGCGCAGGTGGATCGTACCTTCTCCATCGATCAGATTCCTATCTACCTGAAACCCGGCGCGATTGTTCCCATGCAGCCGCCCATGCTCTACACCGGCCAGAAGCCCGTCGATCCGCTCATCGTGAATGTGTGGCCTGCTGGCGCAGGCGAAGGCTCCAGCTACTCGCTTTATGAAGACTCAGGCAAATCGGTCGAGTATCAACAGGGCGTGTTTGCGCGTACGCCGATTCACGCCGAGCAAACAGGCGACACGCTCCGCGTGGAGATTGGCCCAGTGCAAGGCAACTATCCTGGCATGCTCAAGACGCGCAGCTACGACTTGCGCCTGCCCGCCGACTGGCCGCCTGCTTCAGTCGCGGTGAACGGTAAGCCGGTTGCGCTGGCAAAGCCCGGCGACCACAGCGGATGGAACTACGAGGGCAATACGCTCACCACGGTAGTTCCAACGGCGGAGTTCAGCACCGCTGCGCGCGTGACGATCGAAGTGCGCCGCGCTGCGGGTCCATTGAGCGCCGCGGCGACCTCGACGGTTTTGCAGGCGAGATGACGCGCTTGCGCGGAGCTTACGATGCACTGCAACAGACCGGTCCTGTCGCCGGACCCTCCACTGCGCTGGTTGACTCGATGCAGACCGGCGACCGTCTCAGCTATTTTCCGGCACGAATTGAGAGCGAACTCGCGCACTTTCACCAGGCGCTCAAGCAGGCCAACGCCGATGTGGCCGCGCTCGATAAGGATTTCGAGCGGCGCCTTAACGATCGCGCGTTGCGCGTGGGCGGAGCCGCTCTCGCGCCCGCCGACGTGGAGTCGCAAAAGCAAAAACTCCGCGATGCGCTGCACCGCGCAGAGGCCTTACTTTCCGACGTGGGAAAGTAAGCGCGGTTTCGCCGGCGCTTACGCCACCTTCGCCGCTTGCTGCATAAATATCGGCGGCTCGTCACCGCTTGGCCCCCAGCTTGCCGGAACAGCGACGTTGAGCAGGCGCAGATACACGCTGAACTGCCCGCGATGCTGGTACCAGTGACTGAGCATCACGTCGCGAACGAACTCCCCGCGCGGTTGCGCCAGAAGCACCCGCTCGCCGGCCACCAGGCGCCAGGTCTCGTTCATCGCCGCATCGTTATACTTTGGCAGCAAGCTGCGCACCGTCGCCACGCTTTCGTCGAGCGCCTTCAGGATCTCTTCGCGGCTCGCCGGCTGAGGAAACTCGAATTTCTCCCTTGCCTGCCGGGGATTACTCTCAACCAACTTCACAATGCCACCCGGTACCGAGGCAATGTGATAAGCGAGCTGCCCTGCCGTCATCGATCTTTCGTGTGGCTTCCAGGTGAGCTTGTCTTCAGGCAAACGCTCCAGAAACCGCCGCGTGATGGGCGCCTGCGTTTCAAATTCAGTGAGAAAAGCTTGTGCGATCGACTGAGATACAACAGATTCTGCTACGGGCATTGGAATCTTTCTCCTTGGGGAAATCGAATGTGAATGAATGTTCGGGGGCGAACAGTCGTTAAGCGGATTTGGTCTTTGAACCTTCGGCGCGCAGGCGAACCTGCTCGTGAATGTAGCTCCATCCACCGACCACGCCCTTCCTATGGTCTTCCTGGATCAACCCAAATCCTGCGTGGCAGAATTTGATTACGGTTTCGCCATCCTGTTCGCTCAGCCGGTACTGCACATTGTTCGCCACAGGCTGCGACATGAACAGCGGCCCGCTGAATTCGATCAGCGTCGGTCGCTTGATGGCCTGCACCGTTGCCCAAAAGTGCCCGTTGCCATCTCCCAGGTCGCGGAACCAGCGCCCGCCTGGCCACGCTTCCAGCTTCATCGGCATCGGCGCGCCATTTGGGTGCTCGTTCGAAGGGCCAAGTTGCTCGATCAGTGCCGCAAATGTCGCTTCAAGCGATGCGCGCACGCGAATCTCCTGTTCGATGTTGAGAGTGAGGTCTTCAATGCCGGGAAGTGTCGATACGTTCATAAATCCTCCTTGGGGAATTCTTTGATTGCGGGCCCGTTACTCTGATCCTTCTTCGCGCTTCGCTTGTGCCTCGGCGCGCTCCTTCACGCGCTGCAACTGGTGTTGCCAGTAGCGCGCGAAGGTCTCCGTCCACTCGTGCAGCGGCCGGATTGCCGCGGCATTCGTCTGATACAGCCGGTGGCGCCCGTTCCTTCGCACGCGTACCAGATTCACGCGTCGCAAGACGCCCAAATGTTTTGACACCGATGGCTGGTCGAGACCGATCGCCAACACGATCTCACCCACCTCCCGCTCTTGGCGGGCCAGATAATCCAGGATCTGGCGCCTGCGCGGCTCGGCAACAGCGTTAAATGCGTCGGAAGTGGTCGCCGCCCTTGCCATGCTTCAAACAATACATTCCTATATAGGAATATGTCAAGAGAAAACTTTCGTGCTCTGCCAAAGGTCCACGATCGGCTTTGATCGGCTATAGTTTTGCGCAAGGGCTTCCTCACCAAATGAAAGGACGGTTGCGCGTGACCCTCGATCGCCGAGCCTTTTTGAATGCGTGCACTCGTGCCGGAATTGCTTCTCCCCTGATGCCCGGCGTTCTCTACACGTTGGCTGCGCAGGCCCAGGACTCTTCCTCGCCGACCGCTCCTGGCGGGACATCCCCTTCGACGAAGCCGGTCGCGCTGCCCAAAATCACGCCGGAGATGATCGACCGGGCCGCCGAGCTGGCCGGTGTGGGCCCCTTCAACGATGCGCAAAAGAAGATGATGCTGGACGCCCTGAGTGATCAGCGTGACGCCTACGGCAAGATTCGCGCGCTTGAGATTGCGAACTCCGTTCCGCCCGCATACGTGTTTCACCCCCAGCCCGCGCCCGTGCCGGCACTCAGCCACGCTGCGTTCACCGCAGCCCAGCCGCAATTGCTCTTTAACAGTGCGGAAGGCCAGGAGCCGCAGGCGCCGGCGAATCTCGAGGACCTTGCATTTGCCGGAGTGCTCGATCTCGCAAGCCTCATCTACAATCGCAAAATCACTTCGCTCGCCCTGACCCAGATGTATCTGGCTCGCCTCAAGCGCTACGATCCGAAGCTTCACTTTGTCATTACTCTCACGGAAGAACGCGCGCTCGCGCAGGCCAGGGCCGCCGACGAGGATCTTGCCGCGGGCCTCTATCACGGGCCGCTTCACGGAATTCCCTGGGGTGCAAAAGACCTGCTCGCCGTCAAAGACTATCCGACCACATGGGGCGCGGGAGGCTTCGAGCACCAGTCGTTCAAGGAAGATGCAACCGTCGTACAGCGGCTCGATGCGGCCGGCGCCGTGCTGGTGGCCAAGCTTTCGCTGGGCGCGCTGGCGATGGGCGACAAGTGGTTCGGGGGGCGCACACGTAACCCGTGGAATCCCGCGCAAGGATCGAGCGGGTCGTCGGCAGGCTCGGCCTCGGCCGTTGCCGCCGGCTGCGTCGGCTTCGCCATCGGATCGGAAACGCTCGGCTCCATCTCTTCGCCTTCCACGCGCTGCGGTTGCACCGGCCTGCGCCCCAGCTTCGGCTTTGTCCCGCGCACCGGCGCCATGGCCTTGAGTTGGACAATGGACAAACTCGGCGCGATCTGCCGCTCGGTGGACGATTGCGCGCTGGTGCTCGACGTGATTCACGGCCCCGACGGCAAGGACCTGTCTGCGGCGGCCAGCGTCGACTTCAATTGGGACCCCAACTTCGACTGGCGCTCGTTGCGCATCGGCTATCTGAAAAGCGAATTCGATCCTCAGCCGCCGCTCCAGCTCAAAGAAGCAGCTCCCAGCGAAACCGCCGAAGAGGCTCAGAAGCGCGAGGATGCAAATGCCGCGATGACCGCCGCGCGCGCTCGCCGCGACTACGATCGCCAGTACAAGCAGGCAGCGCTCACCAAGCTCACTTCGATGGGCGTCAACCTCATTCCTGTCGAGTTGCCAAAGCTGCCGTGGGATTCCATGGTTCCGCTGCTCACCGCCGAGGCCGCCGCGGCCTTTGACGCGTTGACCATGACCGGCCGGGACCGGCTGCTGACCGAACAAGGGCCTGAAGACTGGCCCAATGACTTCCGCGTGGCCCGTTTCTATCCGGCGGTTGAGTACATCCAGGCGAACCGCGCGCGCATGCTGGCGATACGCCAAATGTCGGCGCTGTTCGAGCAGGTGGATATCATCGTGACGCCCTCCACCGATACGCAGTTGATTGCGACGAATCTCACCGGCAATCCGGCGGTGATTCTACCCAATGGAGTGCGCGGAGGCGACGCACCTCCTCCGCCGGACATCGACGATGGCGATCACGACGATATCGGTGGACCAGGCACGCCGGTGTCGATTACGTTTCTCGGCGGGCTCTACCAGGATGCAAAGCTTGCCGCCTTCGCCAAGGCCTACCAGGACGCGACGGGCTTCAATAAACAGCATCCTGTTCTCGAATAGAAACGTTGCCCCATCCTTTCGTCCTGAGCGGAGCGCAGGCGGCATGATATTTTCACGGCCGATGCGGCGACTCCAATCACTTCGCGATCTGGGCTCGCGATGACAATTCGCCTGTGTGCGGGGATGACTATACAGTTGGTCGTGCGCGGAACCGGCGCATGCGGCCCAGGAGTGAGGCCGGGCCGCTGACGGAGAGTGTGACAATGTTGCCATCGTACTCTCGCGAGTGAATAACCATGCCTGCTTCAATCGCCGCGAGTGCCGCACCCTCTTGCTGCGGCACGCGGAGTTCCGCATCGATGACGGGATCGGAGTGCAGCGCGCCATCGATGGCTGCGAGCAGCGCTGGGATGCCTTCGCCGCTAACCGCCGAGAGGGCCACCGTCTTTTCATCTTCTGGATCTAGATTTGCCCGAGAGACGAGGGCCTTGCGCTCGTCATCAGGGAGCAGGTCGATTTTATTCAGGACTTGAATGCGCGGCTTGGCGAGGCTTTCGAGCTCTCCAAGCACTTTTTCGACTTGCGCTTTTTGCTCGTCGCCATAAGAGGACGCGGCGTCGCGCACATGAAGCAGCACCTCTGCCTGCGCCACTTCTTCAAGGGTGGCGCGGAAGCTGGTGACCAGCGTGTGGGGCAAGTTGCGAATAAAGCCGACCGTGTCGGAAATGAGGACGCGACGCCGGCTCGGCAGCTCCACGGCGCGCAATTTGGGATCGAGCGTGGCGAACATGCGGGAGGACGAAAGCACGTGAGCGCCGGTGAGTCGGTTGAACAGCGTGCTCTTGCCTGCATTGGTGTAGCCGACGATGGCGACTGTAGGCACGGGAACTGCTTCGCGGCGCTGGCGCTGCTGCCGGCGCGTGCGGCGTACTGCTTCGAGATCGATTTTGAGCTGATCGATGCGGCGCTGAATCCGGCGACGATCGGTTTCGAGTTGGGTTTCGCCGGGGCCACGGGTGCCGATGCCGCCGCCGAGCTGCGACATGGATTTGCCGCGGCCGGTTAGGCGCGGGAGCATATATTCAAGCTGCGCCAGCTCGACTTGAAGCTGGCCTTCGCGGGTGCGGGCGTGGCGCGCGAAAATGTCGAGGATCAACTGCGTGCGATCGAGCACGCGGCAAGGCAAAGCAGCCTCAAGGTTGCGCAGTTGTGTCGGCGACAAGTCGTGGTCAAAGAGGACGAGATCGGCCTGGGTGGAAGCAGCGATGCCGGCAATTTCTTCGACTTTGCCGGAGCCGATGAGCGTGGCGGGATCGGGTTTGGGGCGGCGCTGCAGAAGTTCTGCAACGACCTGGCCGCCGGCGCTCAAAAGCAGCTCGCGAAATTCGGCGAGAGATTCCTCTGCGCCAAGGTCTGCCGACTCGCCTGCATGGCTCTTCGAGGCCTGTATACGGGACTTTGCCAGAGACCCGAGTGAAGGTCCGGGGAAAGCGGGGCGAACAGATTCGTCGCACACCTCGACCGTATTTGCGGTCTGCGCACCCCTGCGATCGCCGCGGGGGCGAACACCGAACTCCACCCCTACCAAAATCGCGCACTCGGTCTTCCCACCCCAAGGGTCAGACCCCACGGTTGGGGTTGAAGCGTGCTCGATCCGGCGACGGTTCGACGCAAGGGCCTGCGAAGGCCCAGAACCGCCTCGACGGCTGCCCATCTGCGAGGCCTCGCCTTTCAATCGGAGACACCCTTACGCTATCGCTGGTCCGCAGTTGCCTGTGATATCGAAGCGACAGGCACAGGGGACGGACCCATACCGGTCGAAACCGAAGCGGGGCGGTGCTCGCTATGAATTACGCTCCGGTTGCTCACCACGGTTGATATCGCGTGTTTAAAAATCAACTGTTCCTGGCTATTGTTCTCCAGGAGTACAGAATATTTGTCGAAGGACCGGATTTTTCCGGTCAGCTTTACACCGCTGACCAAATAAATCGTAATCGGGGACTTGTCCTTTCGAACGGTATTTAGAAAGGTGTCCTGAATGTTTTGTGCCGGCTTGTTCTCCATGTGCCGATCTCCTGCTTTCTTCTTGAAGTTGAGTACAACTCTTCTTGCCTTGGATGCAGATTCGCGAGGAAGGCTCCGGAACTCCCGGGGCCCTGGAACCCCCGCAATGTGTAGACATTATAGTGGTTTTCGACTCATTTCAACTGCGAGAAGCTCGGTCCCGTACATTTTCGATGAGCCTTGAGTAATCGGTTTTGTGAATAATCTTGTTGATATCACAGCAAACACGCCACAAACGGCAAAGGAACAAAAGAACTTAGCTTTCCGTCACCGGCTGAGACGGCTCCGGCGATTCCACGTTGAAACGAAGGAGATTCGCCGGCTGATAGCATCGTTATGTGCAGGAAACCAGCGTTCGGACCCGTCCCTTAAGCGACCGCAGCGAACCCCCGCGCACACCCGTGCCGATGCTCGACCTGAGCAGGCAGTACACCGCGATCCACCGGGAGTTGCTGGTTGCCATCGAGCATGTGCTAGAGACGCAACAGTTCATACTTGGCGAGCCTGTAGCGGATTTCGAACGCCAGGCGGCCGAGCAGTTGGGCGTGGCGCACGCACTTGGTTGCTCGTCGGGCACGGATGCGCTGTGGCTGGCGCTGGCCGCGATTGGGCTCGGGCCGGACCAGGCCGTCGTCACGTCTCCATTCAGCTTCTTCGCGTCAGTGAGTTCGGTAATGAGGGCCGGCGCGAAGCCGGTGCTTGCCGACATCGATCCTGTGACACTTAATTTGTCGCCCCGGGCTGTGGAAGCTGTTCTGGACAACCCGGTGGGTACGAGAGTGCGGGCAATTCTTCCGGTGCACCTTTACGGACAATGTGCGGATTGGGGCGGGTTCTCAGGGCTTGCCGGGGAGCGGGGGCTGGCGCTGATTGAGGATGCCGCACAAGCGTGGGGCGCGGAATGGCAGGGCAGGAAGGCTGGAGGGTTGGGTGATGCGGCCGCCTTCAGCTTTTATCCCACCAAGAACCTGAGCGCTGCCGGCGACGCGGGCATGGTCACGACCAACCGGGACGATGTGGCCGAGCGCGTGAAGATGCTGCGCAACCAGGGAATGCGGCGGCGCTACCACCACGATGAGCTTGGATGGAACGCGCGCATGGATGGCTTCCAGGGTGCGGTGCTGACGATAAAACTGAAGCATATCGGCGCATGGAACGAGACGCGGTGCGAGTTGGCAGCGCGATATGGCAGGCTGTTTTCCAGGGCAGGGCTCGTCGAGAGTGGAACCTATCCGGCGAAGGGGTTGGTGCTGCCGCATCAATCGCCGGGAGCAAAACACGTGTGGCACCAGTATGTAATTCGAGTCGTGCGGCGGGATGCGTTACGCGAGTTTTTGACGGCGCGTGGAATTGGATCGGAAGTCTACTATCCGATTCCACTGCACATGCAGGAAGCTCTGAAGGGATTGGGCTACAAAGAGGGCGATTTTCCCGAAGCAGAGCGTGCCGCGCGCGAGGTGCTGGCGCTGCCGATTTTTCCGGAGTTGCGCGAGGACGAGCAGAATACGGTGGCCGAAGCGATTGCGGAGTTTTTGAGTTAGGACAGAGCCTGCCCGAACAAGCGCCTCAAAGCCGCTTGGCAAATATTGCCTTTCGGCCAAGGATCGGCATTTAAGTTCATTGCACAAGTGAAAGACCACGATTGAGTCAAAAGGAGCAGAGCGGAGATTTGCGCATTGCTATCGACACCGGCGGCACATTCACCGACTGCGTTGGCCTCGTGGATGGACAACTGCGTGTGACGAAGATTTTTTCCACGCCGAAGGACCCATCGCTAGCAGTGCTTGAGTGCCTGCGCGAGTTGGGTGGTGCGGAGAATCTGGAGGTGCGGCACGGAACCACTGTGGGAACCAACACCATGCTGGAGCGAACTGGCGCGCGCGTCGCGTTTGTGACGACGGCCGGTTTTGAGGACACAATTGTCATTGGCCGCCAGGCGCGCGAGCGGCTTTATGACTGGTTTGCGCCGATTCCTCAATGCCTTGTTCCGAGAGAGCTTCGATTTGGCGTACCGGAGCGCGTGAGCGCCGAGGGTGGGTTGTTGCGCGCGCCCACTGAAGATGAATTGGCTGCTCTGGTTGACGCGGTACGAGCGAGTGGCGCGGAAGCAGTTGCGATTTCGCTACTATTTTCCTTTGCAAACCCCGAAAACGAGCGCCGGGTGGAAGCGGCGTTGCGGAAGCTGGAACTCCCGATTTCAGTTTCGCATCGAATCTTGCCGGAATTCCGGGAATATGAACGCGCCTCGACTACAGTCGTGAACGCGTATCTTGCACCGCGAATGCAGAGTTATTTATTGGATCTGGAGAGACGCGTTGCTGCGGAGCACAAGGGAGCGCGAGTCGAAGTGATGCAATCCTCGGGAGGGATTATTCCAGCGCGGGTTGCAGCGGACGAGCCCGCGCGCACCGTATTGAGCGGACCGGCAGGCGGCGTGGTGGGCGCGTGCCGCCTAGCGCAATGGGCCGGGTTCGAGCAGATCATCGGCTTCGACATGGGCGGGACTTCAACGGATGTCTTTTTGGCGAATGCCTCAAAAGGCGCTGAACGCACACGCGAGGCGGTCGTGGCGGGCCTGCCGGTCGGCGTGCCCATGCTCGATATTCATACTGCGGGCGCGGGCGGCGGATCGATTGCGCGATTCGATAATGGCGGAATGTTGCTTGTGGGCCCGGAATCGGCGGGCGCCGATCCCGGGCCGATTTGCTTTGGCCGCGGCGATCGGCCGACCGTGACGGACGCGAATCTTGTTTTGGGCCGGCTGGATCGAGAGAGCTTCCTGGGCGGCAACGTTTCGCTGGACTTCGCGCGCACGCTGCGCGCGATGCGTTCGCATAAAGGCGCTGTGGCAACGGTGGAAGAATTTGCAGCGGGGATTCTGCGCGTTGTGGAAACGCAGATGGAAAAAGCCATCCGCGTGATCTCTGTGGAGCGCGGGCACGATCCACGCGATTTCACGCTAGTGGCCTTCGGGGGCGGCGGACCGCTGCACGCTTGCTCGCTGGCGCGAGCCCTGCGCATTCCACGCGTGCTGGTTCCTGCACTGCCGGGCGCGCTTTCGGCGGTGGGAATTCTGCTGGCGGATACGGTGCGCGACTATTCGCGCACGGTGATGCTGACTGGTGAAGCCATCCGGGATGTTGGAGCAATCTTTGCTGAATTGGAGAGGCAAGGTGCGTCGGAGTTTGCGGCCAAAAGCCTCAACGGCGTGGCGCAGCGGAGTGTGGATTTGCGCTACTGGCGACAGGGATACGAACTGAATGTTCCGTATGATCCGGGCGCGCCTGAGCGATCGCTTGAGAGTTTTCACGAATTGCACAGACAGCGGTTCGGGTTTTCGGCTGCGGCGCGGCCAATGGAGATTGTGAACCTGCGCCTGCGCATGGTCGCCGCGAGCGAACCTTACGAGCCGCCGAGGCGGACGGTCGTGCAGGGCGATGGCGGCGCCGCGTACTATGCCGGCCGCGATGTGTATTTCGAAGACAGTTTTCGACCGACGGGATTCTACAGACGCAATCAGCTCAGGCCCGGCGATGCGATTGCGGGCCCGGCAATGGTGACCGAGTATACGGCGGCCACGCTGGTCTTGCCGGGATGTGTAGCGCGAGTAGACGGATTGGGAAATCTGGTGATTGACGTTGGCGAAGAGATCGAAGCATGATGGCGCGAGCTGCGGATCCGATAGAGCTTTCGATTTTTCAGTGCACAGTGCGCTCGATTGCGGAAGAAATGGGCGCTGCTCTGAGGCGGACGGCTCTCTCGCCAAATATCAAAGAGCGGCGCGACTACTCGTGCGCCGTCTTCGATGGAAGCGGACGCGTGATTGCGATGGGCGACCACATGCCGGTGCACCTGGGATCGATGCCGATGAGTGTAAGGGCGGCGATCGAGGCCATCGACTTTGCGCCCGGCGACATTGCGATTTTGAACGATCCATTCGCCGGGGGAACGCATTTGCCCGACATCTCCATGGTGCTGGGGGTATTTTGCGCGGGCAACCCTGACCCGGTCTTCTACGTTGCGAATCGTGCGCACCACGCGGATGTTGGAGGCAAGTTTCCCGGATCGATGGGGCCGGCGACCACCATCTTCGAGGAAGGCGTGTGTATTTCTCCCGTGCGTATCGTGCGTGGTGGAATCGTCGAGCGCGAGGTTCTTGAGGACATTCTGCGGCAGGTGCGAACACCCTGGGAGCGTGAGGGTGACCTGGACGCGCAGATCGGCGCCTGCCGGGTGGGCGAACAGCGGATGATGCAACTGGTCGCGAAGTATGGTCTGGAAAAACTGCGAGAGTGGACCGAGGAGTTGCTCGATTATTCCGAGCGGCTGGTGCGGGCAGAGCTGAAAGCCATGCCGGCCGGGGAATATTGCGCAGAAGACTGGCTCGACAACGATGGCGTGACCGAGGAGCCGCGAAGAATCGCGGTGAGGATGCGTTTGGATCCGGTATCCGGCACGATGGACGTGGATTTTGCCGGTTCGTCGCCGCAGGTTGCGGGCAGCGTGAATGCAGTGCGTGCAATCGTGGTTTCAGCTTGTTTCTATGTGCTGCGCTGCCTGCTGGCCGACGATGCGCCGGCGACGGAAGGCATTCTGCGGCCGCTTACGCTGCACACGCCGGAGGGCTCGATCGTGGATGCGCGTCCGCCGGCGGCAGTGGCCGGAGGTAACGTAGAAACTTCGCAGCGGATTGTGGATGTGCTGATGCGCGCGCTGGCGCAGGCAGTGCCGGAGCGGGTTCCCGCGGCGAGCGCCGGAACCATGACCAATGTGACCATCGGCGGGACGGTTCTGCGAACGGGCGAGGCATTCGCCTACTACGAAACGGCGGCAGGCGGAATGGGCGCACGGCCGGGCCTCGACGGCATCAGCGGTGTGCATACGCACATGACGAACTCGCTGAATACGCCCGTTGAGGCGCTCGAATACGCGTATCCACTCCGCGTGCGGCGGTATGGGTACCGGTATGGCTCGGGCGGCGAGGGGCAGTTTCGCGGCGGCGACGGATTGATCCGCGAAATTGAATTGCTAGCCGACGCAGACGTCACCTTGCTGTCTGACCGAAGACGATTCCGTCCGTATGGCTTGGCGGGCGGCGAAGAAGGGGCGCCGGGACGCGCAACGGTGTTGAAAGCGGGGAGCGGTGAAGAGATCGAGCTCGAGGGAAAGTGCAGCACGAAGCTTGCCAGCGGCGATGTGCTTCGCATCGAGACGCCTGGCGGCGGAGGATGGGGAAGTCGGGAATGAGCGTGAGATTCTCTTACCCCACCGACGCAAAGCTTGGGTGCGGGCCCCATACCTTCAGGATTTCAGGCTGGAACTTTGACTTCGACGTGCGAAGCCCGCTCGACGAACGTGGCGATGATGGAGTGATCGAGCTCGCCTTTGCCATCTGCAATCAGAGAAGAGATCATTTGCTGAACCAGCGCAGTAAGCGGCAGGCAGACATTGTTTGCCTCGGCGGTTTCGAGCGCGTTGCGCAGGTCCTTTTGATGAAACTTCACTTTGCCGCCCGGTTCGAAGTTGCGCGCGATGAACATCGGCCCCTTGGCATTAAGCACTGCGCTGCCGGCGAGACCCGATTTGACGGCATTCAGCACGACCTCCGGATTAAGTCCGCAGCGCGTGGCCAATGTGAGCGCCTCGCCCATGGCCGCGATGTTGCAGGCCACCATGATTTGGTTAGCGAGCTTGGTGACATTGCCCGCGCCTACTGGGCCCGTAAGCGTGATTGTAGACCCCATGCATTTGAGAATCGGCTCGGCTTTTTTGAACGCCGCTTCGCTGCCGCCCACCATGATGGCCAGCGTGCCGTCGATGGCTTTGGGCTCGCCTCCGCTGACCGGGGCATCGATAAAGTCGACACCTTTGGCGGCGCACGCAGCGGCGATTTTCTGAGACACCAGCGGGCTGATCGAACTCATGTCGACGATCAGCGACCCGGACTTCGATCCGGCCAGAATTCCGCCAGTACCACAAACTACCTCTTCGACTTCAGGACCGTCGGGCAGCATGGTAATAACGACCGAAGAGCGCTCTCCGACATCGGCGTTCGACGCGCCGCGCTGGGCGCCGTCGGCCACGACAGCGTCGAGCTTTGCCGCGCTGCGACTGTAGGCGACGACCGTATGGCCTGCTTTCAAAAGGTTCCTGAGCATCGGCCGGCCCATGATGCCCAGTCCAACGAATCCAACGCTTGACATGGAGGAGTTCTCCTGAGAGCCGTCGACTTCTGCTAAGGTTTTAGTCGAATCGGTGAAGCCACGTTGCGCAACTATTTCAACTATTTTACAGAGATCGAGGAGCGGTTCCAGCAGCGGCGCGGATCGTTGTTGCTGCTTTCCACTTTGGATTGGGCACTGATCGAAATGTGGCGCGAGGCGGGAATCCCATTGGAGGCGGTGCTGCGCGGGATTGATGCCGCTTTCGACAAGTATGAGGCGCGACAAAAACGGGCGCGCATGCAGAGAGTAAACGGGCTGGCGTGGTGCGCGCAGGCAGTGATGCAAGCAGCGATGGAGATGAAAGAGGCGGCGGCAGGTTCGGCCCCTGAGGCCAATGTGGAACGCGAATCCGGATTCGAGCACGAGCGAGTGGCCGCGCATCTGGCGGCGGCTGCACAAGCCCTGGATGCGGCAACGGTTGCGCCCGAGGCGTGCCGGGCTACTGCATGCCGGCTGCGCGAGATGGCTGCGGAAGTGGCCGGCAACGCGGATGCTGCAAAAGTTGTGGTGGACGTTGAGGGATTGGAGCGAACGCTCACTGTGCTCGAGGAGAAACTCTTCGCTGCGCTCACTGCCGCCGCTCCCGAGGATCTGCTGGTGGGATTGAAGGAACACGCAGCGCGTGAGCTGGCGCCTTATCGCAACCGGATGGGTGTGGTGCAACTCAGACAGGTGGAGAAGCAGTTTGAGCGCAAACAACTGCTTGTTCACTACAACCTTCCACGGCTGAGCCTGTTCTACATGAGCCAGCAATGAGAGTGCATCGAAGAAAAGACGCGCAGCGCAGGAAGGCCAGTTCGCTGCCGATTCCGGATGCGGCCAAGCCATCGCTCCTGGTGCAGATTGAGAAGCCCGTTTACGGTGGGGAGTTTCTGGCGCGTGCGGAGGGTAAAGCGGTGTTTGTGCCGCTTACGCTGCCGGGCGAGCAGGTGCGGGTGCGCGTGGTTGAGGAAAAGCGCGGCTATGCGAAGGCCGAAGTGGAGGAAATTGTCTCTGCGTCGGCGGAACGAATCACCCCTAAGTGCGGACATTTTGGCGCGTGCGGCGGCTGCCAGTATCAGCACACGGAATATGCGACCGAGCTTGCACTCAAGCAGGCGATCCTGCGCGAAACCTTCGAGCGGGGCGGCGTTTGCCTGCCGGAGGAAGTCTCTGTGCTGGCCGCAGAGCCCTGGGCTTACCGGAATCGCATTCGCGTCGCATTCGACGCTGAGGGATATGCAGGCTACCGCGCAAGAAGGTCGCATGCGCTGACACGGATCGCGGAGTGCCCAATCGCCGCTCCGCTGCTGGTTCGGGCCGCAATGGCCGCCGGCGAGATGGTGCGGGAGCTTCCTCGAAATCTGCGGCCGAGAGAGGTCTCACTTTTTTGCGATGCCGCAGAACACGCGCTGTTGGTGAGCATATTGACGGCGGACAGCGGAACGCGATGGTTTGAAGAGTTTGCGCAGGGGTTTGCGGAGAAAGTTTCCGAGACGAAGGGCATCGAGCTTGCGGTTGATACCGGTGACGAGGCGCAGCGGAGCGTGGCGCAGTGGGGAGCGAGTTCCCTTCTCTATCGCGCCGGCGGATTCGATTACCGGGTCGATCACGGTGCGTTTTTCCAGGTGAACCGGTGGCTAGTCGATCCGCTTGCGAACCTTGTGACTGGCGGGGAACACGGCAAAGTGGCCTGGGATCTTTTTGCGGGCGTAGGGCTATTTGCGCGGCGACTTGCAGACAGATTTGGAGGCGTGATTGCGGTTGAGGCTGCGGCCGGTGCGACGGCTGCGCTGGCGGAGAATCTCGAAGGGACAGGCGCGACTGCCGTAAAGGGTACGACAGACGACTTCCTGCGTGGCGCCGGCAAGCGTGAACGGCCGGATCTTATCGTGGTCGATCCGCCACGCTCCGGCCTTGGAGCAGAAGCGACGGCGATGCTCGGGGGGATCGGGGCGCCCAGGCTCACTTACGTTTCGTGCGACCCCGCGACTCTTGCGCGCGACTTGCGAGCGGTGATTGGAGCGGGTTACACAATCCACAAAGTGGCGCTGGTCGATCTGTTCCCGCAGACTTTCCATCTCGAGACGGTGGTTGCATTACGCAAGTGATGGTTCGAGAGCCGCGGCAGCGTGCCTGGAATGCCCATTCCTGATAGGCTTGAATCCAAAATCATCCTATTGAATTGGGCCCAATGCAAGTCCATCCAGCGAACCCCGTCGAACCAGCGGCCGGCGTGACATCCGTGCCGCTTTTTCATGCAGCGTGGCTCTTTGCTGCGGGGATTGTGGTTGCAAACAGTGTTTGGCTGCGGCCCAGTCTGCTGCTGATCTCACTGGCGATTGCGGCAGCGTTGTGCGGGGCCGCCGCGCTGAGGGCGCAACGCATCGCGTGGTTGCCGCTGGCTTTGTTGTGGCTCGTGCTTGGCTCGTGGTGCGGGGAGATGGCGCCGCATCCGGCGCCCGCACCTGAACTTGCCAAGCTCTCTGACGGTCTTATGCGAACCGTGGAAGGAACTGTGGTCGACGCGGGTCCGCTGCGTACCGAACTTGAGCAGAACGCTGAAGAGCCTTCAACGGCGGAGATTTCGCAGCGAATCGATGTGCGCGTGACAACGGTTGAGGCAGTGACCGATGAGAGCGATGCCCAAGAACCGGTAGCGGGCGGCGTGCGGTTGACACTGCGCTGGCCCGCTGGCATCGCTGCCAGTGCGTTGCAGCCGCTCCGGTGCGGCGAACGCATTCGTGCGGTGGCTCGCTTGCTGCCGCCCGAAATCTATCACGACCCTGGCGTGTGGAACCGCGCGGATTATCTTCTCGATCAGGGAATCACGTCTGCGGCGACGGTGACGCCCGATCGCGTTGAGTTGCTCGGTCAGGCTCCGGGTACATTCTCTTCGTGTCGCGTGAGCGGGTGGCAGCGCGCGACAACAGCGCGCCTGCTTGCGTTGCCTGCGGCAATGAGGAAGCTGCCGGGTCCCCTGCGCCTGAGCGAGGACGACGCCGTGATGCTGGCCGCGATGGCGGCAGGTGATCGCACGTATCTTACTCATGCGTTGCGCGTGGGCTTCGAACGTACCGGTTCCTTTCACATGCTGGTGGTCTCAGGGTTTCACTTGGCCATCGTGGCCGGTTGTATCTTCTGGATCACGCGACGGCTGCGCCTGCCACGCGTGCCGGCGACGCTGCTCACCATTGCTGCATCCTTTGCTTACGCGCTTTTTACGGGATTCGCTACGCCGGTCCAGCGCTCGTTGTGGATGGTGACACTTTATCTTCTTGGCCGGCTTGTGTATCGCGAGCGGAATGCGCTCAATACGATTGGGTTTGCCGCGCTGTGCCTGATGGCGGCGAGCCCGCGGAGTGTTTTCGATGCAAGCCTGCAGATGACGCTGCTGGCTGTGGTTGCGATCGCCGGAGTGGCCGCACCGCTGCTTCGGGGAACGATTCACCCTTACGCAGCCGCGACGCGCGACCTGCGCCTGGTCGCCATCGACATCAAGCTCGCCCCGCCGCTGGCGGAGTTTCGCGTGGCGATGCGCATGGTGGCAGAGCGAATCGAGCGGGCGGCGAATGCTTCGATCGCCTGGCGAGCCTTTCCCTGGATCATTCGCATGGCGATTCGTGTTGTTGAGTTGGTCGTGGTATCGATGGTTGTTGAACTGGCGATGACGCTGCCGATGGCCGTCTACTTCAATCGCATCACGATCTTTGCGCTGCCGGTGAATCTATTTATTCTGCCGATGCTCGCTTTGCTGATGCCTGCCGCCCTGCTCACGCTGCTGCTGGCGGTGTGGCCTGCGGCGGCGGCGATTCCTGCAATGGCAGTGGCGCTTGTGATGCATGCCGGAGTGGGTTTGGTGCATCTTTTCGGCTCAATGTCTCTGGGAGATTTCCGCGTTCCTGCCCCGCTACTTTGGCAGTCGGCGGCGTTCGTGGGGCTGCTGGGCATGGCGATTCTGCTGGCACATTGGAGTTTGGCGGCGAATGGCCGGTGGCTGCGGCGCGAAGCGTGGGCAATGCTGGCCATGGCGGCGTTGGCGGCGGTGATGCCGCGACCGGTTGAACGGCCTAAGGGCGCGATGCTGATGGAGGCGATCGACGTGGGGCAAGGCGACTCGCTGTTGCTGATCACGCCGGACGGCAAGACGCTGCTGGTGGACGGAGGAGGATTTGGCGGGGGGCCGAGGCAAGCGCCTCAGGATTTCGATATCGGCGAGGAGGTAGTTTCGCCGGCTCTCTGGGCGCGAGGAATCAGGCATCTCGATGTGGTGGCGCTGAGTCACGCGCACTCCGATCACATGGGCGGGCTGCCCGCGGTCTTGAGGAACTTCCATCCGGAAGAGCTCTGGGTGGGCAACAATCCGCGGTTTGGGGCATACGATGCATTGCTGGACGAAGCTGCGGCGCTGCATGTGCGTGTGAGGAGTTTTCGGGCGGGCGACGCGTTTACTTTCGGAAGCACGCAGGTGAACGTGCTGGCGCCTTTTCGCGATTATCAGCCGGGCGCAGAGCCGGCGAACAACGATTCGCTGGTGCTGCATGTGGCGTACGGCGCGACCAGCGTCATGCTGGAGGGCGACGCGGAGCAGCCGATCGAGGACGCGATGCTGGCCGAGCCGGGACTCGAAAGCACGCTGCTCAAGGTGGGCCATCACGGCAGCATCACCTCGACGCGGCCCGAGTTTCTGGCACGTGTATCGCCGCAATGGGCAGTGATTTCGTGCGGCCTGCACAACCGCTATGGGCATCCACGGCAAGAGGTACTTGCGGAGTTGCAGGATGCGCATGTGCGGACTTTCCGGACGGACTTGAACGGCGTATCGTGCTTTGTGCTGGACGGGAAGAGCGCGGGGGCGGAGGCGTGCGGAGACCCGTAATTGCCCAAAGGGGTCTCAATGTGCGATGGACGAAGTAAGCAAAAGTGCTTATAGTGGAGTGGGTGAGTGAAGAGCAGCGAATTCAAGCGTTGGCTCGCGGCGCAAGGGGCAACCTTCAGGCCCGGTAAGGGCGGGCATCTCAGAGTAGAGCTGAATGGAAAGATTTCCGTTTTGCCGATGCACTCGAAGGACTTGAAAAAGGGAACTGCGGACGGCATCAAGAAGCAACTCGGATTGAAGTAGGAGGCAACAAAGATGAGATTCCCGGCAAAATTTGCTCCTGCAAAGGAAGGCGGCTTCGTCGTCACATTCCCCGATATTCCCGAAGCGATCACACAGGGAGACGATGATGCGGAAGCGATGCGCGCTGCTCGAGATGCTCTTGAGACTGCTCTTGATTTCTATCTCGAAGCGGGCCGACGCGTTCCTGTACCCTCGCGGCCCAAACGCGGGCAACGCATAGTGGAATTGCCGGCGAGCGTCTCCGCAAAGGTCCTCCTGCTGAACGAAATGATCACTCAAAAGGTGCGCCCGGCGGAATTGGCACGGCGGTTGCGTGTCACGCCGCAGGAGATCACACGGCTGATCGACCTGCGCCACGTGACGAAGATCGACGGGATCGCAGGCGCACTGAAGGCACTGGGCAAGACATTGGAGATTCGCGCGGTCTGAAGGGCGGCTCACTGGCCCGCAGCGGCGTAGATTGCCAACATTGTTTCCAGCAACGGCTTAAGCAGCTTGAGGTCGAGGGCATTGGCGCCGTCGGATTTGGCGTTAGTCGGATCGTTGTGCACCTCGAGGAAGAGTCCATCGATACCGGCGGCGACGGCGGCGCGGCAAAGCAACGGAATGAACTCCGGCTGGCCGCCGCTGACTCCGTTGGCCGCCGACGGCTGCTGCACGGAGTGGGTGGCGTCAAAGACGACGGGCGCGAGACGCCGCATGACCGCAAGGGAGCGGAAGTCGACGACGAGATTGTTGTAGCCGAAGGAGGAGCCGCGCTCGGTGAGAAAGACGCGTTCATTTCCGGTGGAGCGAACCTTTTCGACGCCATGACTCATATCCCCGGGCGCGACGAACTGGCCCTTCTTGATGTTGACGGCGCGGCCGGTTTTGCCTGCAGCGACCAGCAAATCGGTCTGGCGGCATAAGAAGGCGGGAATCTGGAGCACGTCAACGGCTTCGGCGGCGACTTCACAATGCGCGGGCTCGTGAACGTCTGTGAGCACCGGTAGGCCGGTGTCTTTGGCGATGCGGCCCAGGATGCGCGTGCCTTCCACGAGGCCAGGACCGCGAAAGCTCTTTACACTGGTGCGGTTGGCCTTGTCGTAGCTGGCTTTGAAGATGTAGGGGACGCCGAGATCGGCGGCGATGCGCTGAATCGCCTCGGCCATGCTTCGGGCATGACTTTCGGACTCGATGACGCAGGGGCCTGCGATCAGAAAGAGCCGGCCGGCGCCAACGTGTACGGGGCCGATTTCAAACGAGTGACTCACTAAGGAATTCTACAGGGGTTACGGGGAGTGGTCCCAGATCGGAGATCACCTACACGCCAACCGCGTGCTCCCCTCGATTGCGAATTGGGTAGGGAGCACGCGGCAGGCAGGTTCTTCCCGAGCCAAGTCAGCCGTTACCCAGTCTGGCTTCGAGACCACTCCCAGAGCGCGCGTTCCAGTGCGCGCAACGGCGTGGGTGCGGGCAAGTCGCTTTGCGGCTTCACGATGTTGCTTTCGGCCAGGCGCTTGCAGAAGCTCAGGTATTCCTCGTAAAAGTGCACGTCGTGGCGCGAGTGCCCCAGCGCTTCAAGCGCCCTGTAGTCGAGCACCGTATAGCGCTCGGGGTAGATCGCGGCCAGGATCGCCGATGCTACCGGCAGATCGACGCCGTGCAATTCGAGCAAAGCGCTCACGGCAGCTTCAGTTGAAGAGTCAGACGACGCTGCGACGGCCAGCACACGCCGGATCTTCTCGCTGCTGTTTCCGATGAGGTAATGTACGGCGCGCTCGGACTTCCAGCGCACAATGGCTTCGAGATTTGCAAGAGTATAGTCGCCGTTGCGAATCGATTCACCGGCCTCGAAAGCTGCCTTTTCCAGCTCATGCTCTCTTTCGCCGGCCTTTTGCCAATACTGCTCTGCCAACTGCTGCAACTCCGCTTCAGCAGGCTGAAGCTGAAAGTAGGCAACCATTTAAATTTCCTTTCTTCCTTTTCCAAAAACCTACAAACAATAGGCCGGATACGAAATCATTGTCAATAACCTGAACGAAGCTTTCTGCGCCTGCGTACCCCGCCGGTTTATAGGACGAAATCGGCGAGCCGAACGCGCAGGGATTGAGCTGTGGAAAGAGGGATTTCAGCGGAATTTCACGGAACTGAGATGGACGGCTCATATTGCCAGTTCGTTGGATGCCGATGGGACAACGAAGTAAACCGCAATTCAGAAATATTTGTTCCGATTGAGCTTATCCGCATCTCACACATAAACATAAATATGCTAATATGCTTTTATGCGGACGACTATTGACATTCCAGACGAGACCTACCGCAGGTTGAAGGTAAAGGCCGCGCTTGAGGGCCAAGCCCTCCGACATATCGTTTTGCGTGCGATTGTTCGAGAGATTGAGTATCCAGCCGCCAAGCCGGCGCGACGCCTCGCGGAACCTATCTTGAAGTCGTACGCTCCAGGTTCAATTCGGATCGACAATGAGCAAATCTATGACCTCATCGGTTTTCCCTGATGTGAATGTGTGGCTTGCTTTAAGTACACCGGACCACCAACATTTCACCGCGGCGTGGAAATGGTACATTGCCCTTCCGGGAGATCGTCTCCTCAAGTTCTGCCGGCTTACGCAGCTCAGTCTGCTGCGATTGCTCACCACGCGAAGCGTGATGGGACAGGGGACGCTGACGCAGGCGCAGGCGTGGGAGACATACGACCGCTGGATCGAGGCGGCAGGCGCGGAGTTTGCCGAGGAGCCCGAGGGGCTGGAAACTGCTTTTCGTTCCCTCTGCACAATGCAGCAGGCTTCGCCCAAGGAATGGGCGGACGCATACCTTGCGGCATTCAGCAAAGTTGCGGACTCCTCCCTGGTGACATTTGACCTTGCGCTCGCGGCGAAGGTGAAGGGTGCGGTGCTGCTGGGGTAAGGCGGTTCTTCCGCAGTGGGATCAGTTACAGGTCAATTCAAGGCCGCAGACGCGAGGTTCGCATTTCAAACCCCGTTCGCGCCGCTTCTGCCGCGCCTACGGAGCCTGCTCTTTTATTGAGACGCCTCCCCAGGGTTCGCTCCGCTCCAACCCTGGGCTAACTTCTGCGCTCCTGCGGGAGCAGTCGCCCGATGCCTCACGATGACAATGCATTGGTGAGTGCTGAAGGTGCGACGGATTCAGCAGACTCGCATCCGGTGCGCTGCAGGCGGTTTCTGTAGCTGGCGGTGATGAATTCGCGAAAGAGCGGGTGGGGCTCGAGGGGCTTGGATTTGAATTCGGGGTGGAATTGGCAGCCCAGGAAGTAGGGGTGGCCGGGAATTTCCACGATTTCGACGTAGGTCTGGTCGGGCGTGGCGCCACTAATGCGAAGGCCCGCGCCGGTGAGCAAAGCTTCGTACTCGCGATTGAATTCGTAGCGATGGCGGTGGCGCTCGCTGATCTCTCTAGCTCCGCCGTAAACGCGGCTGGCGAGCGAATCCTCCTGCAGATTGCAGGTCCAGGCGCCCAATCTCATCGTCCCGCCCATCTCTTCCACGCCGAGCAGTTCGCGGAGCTTGTAGATGACGCGATGCTCCGCAGCGGGATCGAATTCGCTGGAGTTCGCGTCCCTGAGGCCGCAGACGTTGCGCGCAAATTCGATGCACGCCGTCTGCATGCCGAGGCAGATGCCGAAATAGGGCACGTTGTTCTCGCGCGCGTAACGGATCGCATTCAACATCCCTTCAATTCCGCGCTTGCCGAAGCCGCCGGGGACGAGGATGCCGTCGAAGCCTTCAAGTTGTGCTTCGTAGCTGCGGTCTTCTGGCGATTGCGACTCCAGACCTTCGGCCTCGATCCAGTGAATCTTGAGCTTGAGGTTTTGCGAAATGGCGCCGTGCGTGAGCGCTTCTTTCAGCGATTTGTAACTGTCTTCGTACTCGACATATTTGCCCACGATGGCGACTGAAACTTCATCTTTGGGGTGGTAGCAGCGATCGACCAGAACGCGCCAGCGGGAGAGATCGGCTTCGGGCGCGTCTTTGTGGAGGTATTTGAGGACCAGCGCGTCGACGCCCTCTTCAGCGAAGCCGAGCGGCACTTCGTAGATGAATGGCACGGTTTTCGCCCCGATGACGGCTTTTTCTTCCACGTTGCAGAAGGCGGCAATTTTCTGCTTGATCTCGCGGCTGAGGGCGCGGTCGGAACGGCAGAGGAGGATGTCGGCCTGGATCCCGATCGAGAGCAGTTCCTTGACGGAGTGCTGCGTTGGTTTCGTCTTGAGTTCCTGCGCGGCGGCGATCCATGGAACCAGGGTGAGATGCACGAACACGGTATTTTCGCGGCCCAGCTCCTGGCGCATCTGTCGAATGGCTTCGAGGAACGGGAGGGATTCGATGTCGCCGACTGTACCGCCGATTTCGACGATCGTGACATCGGCTCCGTTGGCGGCCACTTTGCGCATGGCGTTCTTGATCTCGTTGGTGACGTGGGGAATGACCTGGACGGTTTTGCCCAGGTAGTCGCCGCGGCGCTCTTTCTGGATAATCTGCTCGTAGATGCGGCCGGTAGTGTAGTTGTTGTCGCGCGAAAGGGGCGCGTGGGTAAATCGCTCGTAGTGGCCCAGATCGAGGTCGGTTTCGGCGCCGTCGTCGGTGACAAAGACCTCGCCGTGCTGGAAGGGCGACATGGTGCCGGGATCGACGTTGAGGTAGGGATCGAACTTCATCAGGTTGACGCGCAGGCCGCGACTTTCGAGCAGGCAACCGATTGAGGCCGCCGCGAGACCTTTGCCGAGACTGGACACAACACCGCCCGTCACAAAGACATACTTTGCCGACATCGATGCAACCTCATTGTTGGGTTTTTGCGATTGGACGTACCGGGTGGGCACATACAAGTATGGCAGAGATTCGGGGCGCGGAGGAAGAGGAAAATTGGACAGAGCCGATGATAAGTGAGGGCGACGTCCCGTTTTAACAATAGGGAACCAAGCGCTTTGCGCCCTGCCTTCACAGCGGTGATTGGGTTACGACTCGACTTCGCGTTGTACCGTTATATGGTACATGACGTTGATATATGGTAATTTGACTCCCCTAGGCCCGCCCATTGGCGGAGCGGCAAAAGGGTCAAAACAACCCCTTTTAGGCTACACTTTTGACCGAATTTGTACGCGATTTTGAGGAACATTTGTTGATTCTGAACGAGTTATATGCAAAAATATGCCCCCAAACGGAAGAAAAATTCTTTTTTTGCTGCCAACGGGTTATCCACGTACCCAAGCCAGAATCCTGCCATGGATCGATTGTGCCTCAAAGAGGGGAAATTATCTGCAAAAGGCGGCAAAGAATTTTTGTTGCATGTCGCGCAAGGCTAGGATTCTAACGGGACGAAGCTTCCATGACGAGCAAGATCGAAGTTCTGAGGACCGACATTACGACGCTGGCGGTGGACGCGATTGTGAACGCGGCCAATGAGTCGTTGCTGGGCGGAGGAGGGGTGGACGGGGCGATCCACCGTGCGGCCGGGCCGGAGCTTTTCGACGAGTGCTACCGGATTGGCGGTTGCCCGACGGGTGAGGCGCGGCTGACCAAGGGCTACATGCTACCGGCAAAGTACGTGATTCATACCGTGGGCCCGGTGTGGACCGGCGGAGAGCGCGGCGAGCCGGAGTTGTTGGCAAGCTGCTACCGGTCGGTCTTCAAGATTGCGGGCGAGAACGGGATCCGGTCGCTGGCGTTTCCGGCAATCAGTTGCGGAGTGTACCGGTTCCCGGTGGAGCGGGCGGCGAAGATTGCGGTGGGAGAGACTGTGGCCGAGCTCGTGAGCAGCGATGCGGTGCAGAGAGTGGTTTTTGCGTGTTTTGGCGAAGATATCTATCACGCGTATTTGAAGGCAGTTGACAGCGTGTCGTAGTTCAATCGAGGCATTCCCGTGCCTTCAGGGGAACGCGATCAGCAGCCCGCCGGTCAATCCCAACGACTGATCGTGCGCGTGCACAAAGCCGTGATCGTAGGCAGGCTCGAGATACCAGCCGAATTTGTGTCTTCGTGCCGGCCAGAACATAAAGTCCAACGCTGCTTCCCCGGCCAACGCATTCACACCCGCTCCGGCATGCGTTGTATGCACCCACTCCGGACCGATGCCAGCCATGAACTCCGCCTTGCGTGAGAGAGTCCACGGCTTTTTGAAAAGCAAATCGGTGTCCCACTCCGTTGTCTGCGCGCTGAAGAGCGGAGTGACGCCGGCTTCGAGCTCAAGCCATTCTTTAATGGGGGTGACTTCAACGGCAACTGACGGTCCTCCTGCCGATCCGCCATCGTTCAGGCTGCGGCTCGCCGCTGCACCCAACTCCAGAATTGCGGCCGGCTCCTTCTCTGGCGATTGCGCAAAGCCCTGTCCCAGGAAAAGAAGCAGCGCTGCGAAGAGAAAAGCACTTCTGGAACTGGCAATCATTTCGGCCGTCACCCCCTAGCTGTGGGATTTTACAGAATCCCCAAAGCAATCGAGGACGCAGCGCGCGCCCTCGATCATGTCTGGACTCATCCAGGCTAGAAGTTCACTGTAATTTTCGCGGTCATGGCGCGGGGCGTGACGTAGTGCGTGCCGCTGAACGTCGACAGGAAGTTATAGAGCGCGTATTTGTTCGTGACATTGATGGCTGTGAAGTCCAGGTCAGTTTTGAAATGCTCCTTGTGGAAGATGTTGGGTTTGCCGAGCGAGACATCGAACAGACTGCGCGGCGCGATGCGCTGCGGATTCTTGTCGTTGTCGCCGGTGTTGGGGGCGGGAATGTTGATCAGGCTCGATGAGAACTGATTGGCAAGGCAGACGGAGGGCAACGGGCTGGCTGGCGTCGCCTTTTGGCCATTGCACATGAAACCTGCCTCGAACTCCTCATCGGCGGTCAGCGGTGCGCCGGTGGCATCGACCATATCGACGGCCGGTTGGCCGTTGAGCGTGTCTGAGGAGAGCATGCACGGGCTATTAGGATCGCTCGTCCCATAGCAGGGTGCGTTTCCTGCCACGAGGCCCGAATCATAACGCCAGTTGAAGCCGCCCCACAGGCCGTTGATCCAACTGCCATCGCGGGAGACCGTGTACTGGAGGTGGGTGGTTTGGTTGAACTTCTCGTCGTGGTCGATGCGGAAGGGGAGGCCAGTCTGGCCCACGGTTGCCCCGGCCCCAGCCACTTGTGGCGGGAAGAAACGAGCGGCCACCGATGAAGCGTCGAAGTAGGCGCTGATGCCGTGGAGAGTGGGAACCTCGGCGTGGAGTGCATAGCCGGGAATCTTGGCGTTATGCCAATCGATGGGGAAGGTGATGGGAGTGTTGCCCAGCACGCTGAAATCGAAGGCGTTGTGCGTGTACTTCCAGATGTATTCGCCACTGACAACCAGGTATTTGCCGAAGCCCTGCTGCACGCTCGCGTGAAATTCGTTGCGGAACCCGGGCTGAAGGACGCCCTGAACACCCGAAGTACAGAGGAGGAGCGGCGCAAGGACGGGGTCAGAACATCCCTCGCTGGAGAGCACGAGGTTTTCGTTGAATGGAGTCTCGAGCGTGCGAGCGTAAGAGAGACTGAGGACCGTGGTGCTTGGCTTGATGTTATAAGCCAGCCCCAGGCGTGGCTCCGTCTGGTTAGCATCTGTAAGGCCGTTGTAAACGTCCTCGCGAAGGCCAAGGTTGAAGTT
Organism: uncultured Acidobacteriaceae bacterium; assembly: GCA_963802955.1. Classification (GTDB taxonomy): domain Bacteria; phylum Acidobacteriota; class Terriglobia; order Terriglobales; family Acidobacteriaceae; genus Telmatobacter. The sequence continues at coordinate 618,849 of CAWDKT010000008.1, read as the reverse complement.
CCAGTTGCCGGCCTTGATCTGGTCCTCAAGATACATGGCCATTTCCTTCACATCGGTATGGCCGAAGGACGCATAGCTCACCCCGCCGCGCGTCAGGTCGTACGGCGCGAGCACGGTGAGGTAATTACCATTGGGGAAGCTGGCGACGCCATCGCACTGCGATTGGTTTGCGTATCCCGGTAACGGATTGCCGTTCACATCCACACAAGGCGCGTTGTACGTCGAGTCGATGACCCCGAGGCTGTCGTGTTCGCGCAGGAAAGTTTGCTCGTATTGGATGCCTGCCAGGATGTTCTGGCGCCCGTGGACCCAGGTGTAATCGGCGTGAGTTCCCACGTTGGTCAGGGTGCGGTACTGAGAAATCGACGAGGTTTGTATTGGCCCAAGGTCGGCAAGCGGGTTGCCGCTGGGGAAGTAGTCGTAGTCGTCTCTGCGCGCGTAGACCATGAAATTGAGGACCGCGTTCGTGTTGATAATCCGGGTGTAGGTTGGAGCGATGTTGAAAGTATCGATTTTGGAACGCTGGTCGGTGTTGCCCACGGCGCCAAAAACCGGGTTGGTGCTGGTGGCGCCACTCACGACGTTCTGCACGTTAAGGTTGTCGTAAGAGTTTGGCGTCTGGAACCAGGATCGGCTGTAATTCAGGTCGAGGTGAATCGAGTCGGCCGGATCGAATGTATAGTCAATTCGGTCGAAGGCATTTTCTTCATTGCCCTTGTCGTGAAAAACCGCGAACTCCGGAGGATCAAGAAACCGGCCAGTGTTGAGGCCGTCGAATTCGGCGAAGTTGCCCCAGCTTTTGCCGCCATAGGAGAGATCGAATCCACCGGTTGCCGATCCAAAGCTGCCATACGAAGCGTAGACGTTGCCGGTTGGCTTTGTGACACCCTCTCCGGAGCGCGTGGTGGCAACGATGACGAGGCTGGTTTTGTCGCCATACTGTGCGGGCGGCGCGCCCTCAATCACTTCGAGCGATTGAACAGCATTGGTGGGCAATTGGTTTGAGAAAACTTTGCTCTGCTGGTCTGTGATTGGCTGGCCGTCGATGGCAAAGGAGTTGGAGGCGTGGTCCCCAAGACCGTGAAAGAGACCATTCGAGTCGGCTGAAACCCCAGGCGTAGTTTCGGTGACCAGTGCGCTGAGCCCCGAGGACTGGCTTTCGAGCGGGACCTTGATGAACAGGTCGCGATCGACGTCGGTGTGATATGTAGACGTGTCCTCAACCAACGGGCCCTGTGACTCAACGGTGACTGTCTGGTTGGCGCCGGCTACCTGGAGCTTCAGATTGAGGTTGACTCCCACCGCGGAGCGAAGGTCGACGTCCTGGCTCAGCGTGGCAAATCCTTTGGCCGACACGACGAGCACGTAGGGGTTGAACGGGACATTGCTGATGGTGAATTGACCGTTGGCGTCGGTGTTTGCGGTTCGATTGAATCCGCTGACCGCGTTATTGAACTGGACCGTGGCGTTGGGAACGACAGCGCCGGATGAGTCGGTTACAGTTCCGCTAACGGATCCGGCATTGCCGGCTTGTGCGGAGGCTGAGAGCGCAGTGAAAGGCAAAATGAAAATGGATGCGAGCAGGGGCAGGATGAATCGCGTTGCACCAAGTTGGAACGGCATTGAAGGTCTCCTGAACTACGGATGAAAAATGCGGAATGGAAGCCGCGGGACGTGCCGCCGCGGGATCATTGGAGCATTTGAGGAGCACCGGTCCGCGCCAAATCAGCTTGTAGAAATGCGCCTGGTCATCGCCCTGATGTTGGAGTCAGGCGATGCGGCAGCTTGGATGGATACGGAGACGATGCTCTAGCAGGAGACTGGAGGGGGACGGATGAAGAGCCTGATCTGGCTCTGGCGGGCAACGACGATGGGAGTGAGCTGAGGTACAGAGGCTTCCAGTTGCACCAGAACGACCGCGGCTGCCAAGGCCGCGACCGGCACAAGCGTGTGCATCACAATGCACAACTGGCAGTGGTCTGCATCAGATTGAGTTGGGTGGAGATGGACTGCCTGAGCGACAACCAGCAGCGCCAGCAGCATCAGACACACCACCGCGATGACCCGCAAGAAACCCTGCCGCGAGCCGCGCCGGCCGCTGAGATATGCCGGTGACACTGTCAAAAGATCGACCTCAACATTCTTATAGTACAAAAGAACGCACTTATTTGGACGGTCAAACAGAGATGTGGTTGCTTCCCGCGGGTGGCTTTTGTAACTTTGACCAACCCTCCCGGTCCCGGTTCGTCTAAACTGTGTTGCCATGGTTCGGTATGCAACGAAGTCGCGCGGCCTGATATTTTCGCTGGCCCTTCTCCTGCTGACGGGGACGTTCGCCCTCGGGCAGAACAGCCGGAGCTCTCAGCCGGCGCAGAGTTCCGCTAACCAGAATTCCAAGCCATTGTCGTTGAGTCCGGCGCCTCCGGGCCTGGGCAAGAATCACCGGCTCATCCTGAAAGACGGCACGTACCAAATGGCGCGCGACTACCAGATCGTGGGCGACCGGGTGCGATTCCTCAGCCAGGAGCGCGGGGACTGGGAAGAGCTGCCCGTGAGCCTGGTGGACTGGGACGCGACGCGCAAATGGGAGAAGGAACATGCCGATCTGACCGGCGATGACACTTCGCCGGCGATGAAAGAAGCAGAGGCGATTGACAAGGAAGAAGCGAATGAGCGCAACGACCAGAAAGCCCGCATGCCTGAGGTTGCGCCGGGCGTTGAGCTGCCGGACGAGGACGGCGCGTTTGTGCTTGACACCTACCACGGGACTCCCGAACTGGTGGAGCTGACCCCGACCGATCTCTCGATGAATGCGAAGACGCGACACGGGGTCGCGATTCTGAATCCGCTGGCAACCGCGAGAGCCCACCTCGAGTTGCAGGGCGCGCATGCGAAGGTACACTTGCACGTGAACGATCCTGCGTTTTATATGTCGCTCGGAGTGGACGACACGAAAGAGCCGGTCTTGACGCATCCGATGACAGTGCAGACCAACGGCGCAAATGCGGTAAACGGCGATCACGGCGCCCATTCGGCGCAGTCGGGATTTGTGATTGTGCGAGTCGATGAGCGGGTAGCGATGCGGATTGTGGGCGCGGTCCGCGTGAGCGCCAATGGGACAGTGAGCCAGGACGAGGATACGATTCCTACGAAAGTGGAAGTGATGCCGGGGAAACGCTGGCTGCGCCTCGAGCCCGAGCAAAAACTGATGATCGGCGAGTATGCACTGATCGAAATCCTCTCGCCCTCTGACATCAGCGAATCGGTCTGGGATTTTCGCGTAGATCCGGCGACGGGAGACAACCCGGGGTCGATCGGGCCGATTCTGCCGCAAGGCAGAGAAGCGGAGCCGACGACAGTCGATCATCCCGCCTCCACGGGGCCGACCATGTCGGAACACCCCGATTAGTGATGGAGTGACATCCGCATGGCGCGCTGCCTCCAATCAACCTCCTGCTTTTTCAATGACCAGCCCGGCCTGCTTGTGTCGGCGGCTGACGATAAAATGCGCGAGCAGGATTCCGGCGGAGAGGGCACTGAGAATGGCGTCGGTGGCGGGCATGCCGCGCGGGCCCCAAAGCGCATAGCCGCGTCCGTCGAGCCAGGTCATGTAAACCACGGGTACGTTGCCCAGGGAGTTGATGATCGCGTAGCGCGCGCTGCCGCTTTTGCCCGAGCCGCCGAGGAACTCCAGAGAGACTCCCGTGAAGGCGGCATAGCAGGCCCCCACGGTGAGGAGATAGAGAACTGTGCCGATGAGGTAGATGGCAGGCCGCATCGGCCCGAGGGCAAAAACGGCCAACGTGGCGGCGTTGGCGAGCCCAGAGAGAATAAGCGCGATGGGGGCGCGTATGCGGACGGGAATGAGCGCAGCGGCGAGGGCACCCGCAGACGTAAGAAGAGCGCCGCCAATTCCGTTGATCCATGCCACCTGCTGGCCCGTGACTCCGTAGTCTCGGGCTAATTCGCCGAGCAGGCCGATCATCGCGCCCGAACCGGAAGGGCACGTAATCAACAGCGTGATGGGGATAGCTTCCCAGCGAAGAAAGGTCGACTTGAATTCGCGCCAGATGAGCGCGACGGTTTGGCGCGCCGAGTGCTCGGCGACGACGGGTTGGCTGGGTGCAGCGAACGCGGCGAACGCGGGGAGTGCAATCATGGCGCCAACGATCCAGCCAAGAGAACCGAGCGAAAGGTGGCCGGAGAGAGAAGCGATGGCAAAAACGGCCACGGCGCCGATGGCGAGTGAACCGGTCTGGTAGAAACTGCCGGCGCGGCGGCGATTCAGCTCACTGCGGAGCGTGCCCATCATGCCGCCGCACGCAGCGGGCGCGAGCACGGCAATGCAGGCGCCCAGGAACAGCAGGCTCACCGCCCACCGGGAACCAAGATGCGGCAGTTGAAACGCGCACACCACCGTAGCCGCGGCGGCCATGGCAGTGATCATCAGCCAGGTGCGACGCTGGAACCAGAAGTCGGTAATGGGTCCCCACAGAAAGTAGATTGCGTGGGGAAGTGCGATGAGGGCGCTGATGCTGGCAGCGCGCGCGGGATCCACGCCTTCATTGCGAAGGAGGAAGGTGAGCGCACCGCCCACCAGGCCGAGGGAAATCACGGCGTCGGGTGCGATGAGGAAGCCAAAGAGCCAGGGGCGCTCGTGCACTTCGGAGTGGCTTTCGCGCTCCGGGAGCGCGCTCGCGGCTGCTGGCATGAGCCCTAGAGCCTGCTATTAACATTGGGGCAGACAGCGTGGAGAGCGAAAATTCGGCCAGGCGAGGCCGAGCCCGCTGGCTGTGGCGGGTCCACTGTCAAGGGCGAGAACGAAGTATGGCCGAGTTTTCGCCGCAACCCTTCGGGACAGGGCCAGTTTTCCCGATTTCGTCGTCGCTCGTCGCTAGCAGACACCCGGTATGCGTCCCTCCTCGCTCCTAGAACTCGAATAAACTGGCTCCAGTCGCTGCGCGCCCCAATGTTAATAACAGGCTCTAGCGTATCACGGGGTTAAATCTCTTCCGGGAAGAGATTACGGCGCCGGCGGAAGACGAAGAACGCAAGCAGGAGCGTGCCGCCGACGGCGCTCATTGCTGCGTCCAGGCCCGGTTCGCCGCGGGGTCCCCAATGCGCGTAAGCGCGGCCGTCGAGATAGGACATATAGGCAAGGGGAAGATTCCCGAGCGAATTGATGATGGCGTAGCGGGAACTGCCGCTCTTGCCGGAGACGCCGAGAAACTCAAGGACCACGGCAGTGAACAAGGCATAACACGCCCCGACCGTGAACAGGTAGAGCACGACGCCGACAATGTAAATCGTCTGCCGCTGCGGTCCCATCCAAAGCACCGCGGTGGATGCGGCATTCGTCAGGCATACGAGCAAATATGCAACGGGCGCGCGCACACGGGTTGAGATGAGCGACGCCGACAGTGCTCCCCCGGCCATGAGCAGGGCCCCACCCAGCCCGTTGATCCACGCCACTTGCTGGCCACTCATCCGGTAATCGGCCGCCAGGCCCGGCAGCAAGCCGATGAGGGCGCCACTGCCCATGGGGAACGTGATGGTGAGCGTGTAGGGAATTGCTTCCCAGCGCAGAAACGTGGCCTTGAACTCGCGCCAGATCCGGGCCAGGGTTTGGCTTGCACCATGCGATTCGGCCCTGCGCTCTTCAGGTTCGGCGAAAGCAGCGAAAGCGGGCAGCGCGATCATGGCAGCCGCGATCCAGCCCAGCGCGTTTAAGCCGAGCTGCGCGGCGAGCGATACCAGAACGAAAACCGCGAGCGCGCCAAAGGCCAGCGATCCTCCCTGATAGAAGCTGCCGGCGCGGCGCCGATTGGCTTCGCTCTTTAGGCTGCCCATCATGCCGCCGCAACCAGCCACGATGAGCTGGCCGAAGCATGCGCTGAGAAACATGAGTTCCACGGCGCGCGACGACGCCAGGCTCGATTGACGGAACGCTGCCAGCATGGTTGCGGCGGCCGCGGCGGCCGCGATCAAGAGCCAGGTACGGCGGCGAATCCAAAAGTCGGTGACCGGGCTCCAAAGAAAATAAATTGTGGGCGGCAAGTTGAGGAGTGCGACGATACTCCCTTCGCGCGCGGGATTTACCCCCTGCGTACGCAGCAGATATGCGAGGGCGCCGCCAATCACGCCATTGCTCAGCACGGCCATGGGCGCGATGAGGAAAGCAAAAAGCCAGGGGCGCTCGTGCGGTTCGCGTGGGGCTGGACTCCCAAGTTCCGCGAATTCTGGCAGTTGCATGTCGCCTAGCCTACCATGATGCCGGCAATCCACTGTATGCTTTGGAAAGGTAGAGTTTCGGCGCCGAGGATCGAGTACGATTTTCGGCCCCGCTCCGGTTCATGTTCGAGTCGCTTGGTTTTTGAACCTTGATTCGCTATTTATTCGCCGCGCTGCCACTTTGCGGTCATTTACCGCCTCAAGCCCGAACGTGTTTACTAGGCTGATATTCAAGCGTATTGGTGGAAGGCTGTCACCAGCGTGAAATGCGCTCCGCACGCCGCACCCGGCTGATACTGGAAGCGCGAAGGCATGACTTTGCGCGGTTTCACGGTGATCGCAGTTTGAAAAACGTGAGGCAAGAAAGATGTCGACCCCGCCGATTGATTACTACGAGTTCCTTCAAATCAGTCCCAACGCCGATGCGGACACCATTCACCGCGTCTATCGATTTCTGGCGTCGAGGCTCCACCCGGACAACATAGAAACCGGCCATGCCGAGAACTTTCACCTGCTGAAGACGGCGTACGACGTTCTGTCGAATCCGGCAGCTCGCGCCGAATACGATGCGAAACGCAGGCAGGACTCGCCGCAGCAGCCCCTTTCGGCAACGGTCGACTTCATGGACGCCCTCGATGGCGAAGTCAATCGGCGTTTGGCTGTGCTTGCGGTTCTCTACTATCGACGCCGCACGACGCCGAATTTTCCTGAAGTTACATTGGCAGAAATCGAAGAGCGCATGGGATTCCCGCGCGATTACCTTGACTTTACGATGTGGTATCTGGCGAAGAAGGGGTACATTTCCAGGGCGGATAACGCACAATTTACTCTCTCCGCCGAGGGCGTGGATTATGTTGAAGCGCAGCGCATCAACATGCCCATCCTCAACAAATTGCTTACCAGCGGTTCGGCGGCTCCGCCGCCGAGTGCTGCCCGGGCCGCAAGGCAGCCGGTCATTGTTCCAATGCCGGGGGAACAAGCAAATACCTGGAACCAGCGCGGCCCCGCGCAGCAGATTATCTTGCCTGCAACCTCTGAACGCACGGCGAATCGACGCTTGGGCAAGCCGGATCGACGCGTCGGTGCAACCGATCTCCGTGCGAAGAAAGTGGAGCGGCGCTTCAACATCAGCGACCGGCGGGTAAATACCACGGACCGGAGAGCCGGCGACTAAGCACGTCGTTCAATTAGTCGCGCGCAGCAATGCCCAATGCCTTCATCTTGCGGTAAAGATGGCTGCGTTCAAGACCCAATAGTTCGGCGGCATAGCTGATGTTATTGCGAGCCTCTTCAATCTTCTTGAGGATATATTCGCGCTCATACGCGTCGCGAGCCTGCTGCAGGCTGGAGAAGTCCTGCATGGTGCGGGAACTGGACTTGTGCGTAAGTGGAGGCAGATGTTTGTGCTCGATGCGCATGACGCGCGGGTTGAGGATGAGCACCCGCTCAATCACGTTCTTCAGTTCCCGAACGTTTCCCGGCCAGCGATACTGCGCCAGTGCCTCCAATGCCTCTCCGCCGATCTCCATACGCGGGCGTCCATACTGGCGTCCGAATTCCGCCAGAAACTCGCGCGCCAACAGTGGAATGTCCTCCTTGCGATCACGTAGCGGCGGCACAAAGAATGGCACAACGTTAAGCCGATAGAAGAGGTCTTCACGGAAGTTGCCCTTGGCGATCTCCTCTTCGAGGTCCTTGTTGGTAGAGGCGATGAGGCGCACGTCAACACGAAGCGGCTGCGCCCCGCCTACGGGGGTAAATAGCTGTTCGTCGAGAGCGCTGAGCACCTTGGCCTGAGTTTTCAGGCTCATATCGCCCACTTCGTCAAGGAACAGCGTTCCGCCGTCGGCTCGTTCAAGCGTCCCTCGCTGCTCCGGCAGACCGCCGGGCTGTGCTCCGCGACGATAGCCGAAGAGTTCGGCTTCAATATGCGCCTCGGGAATTGCGGCGCAATTGAGTTCGACAAAGACCTGCTCGCGGCGCAGGCTCTCGGCATGAATCGAGCGGGCGATGAGTTCTTTGCCGGTGCCGGACTCGCCATAGATGAGCACACGGCCATTGGTGGGGGCCATCAGGCGGATCTGCTGACGCAAGGCTTTCAGGGGCACGCTTTCGCCGGTTAAAACAGAGGCTGCACTAAACTGGCGCTTGAATTCGTCGTTTTCCGAACGAAGGCGGCGCGCCTCCATCGCATTTTTTACGACGATCAGCGTACGTTCGAGCGAAAGGGGCTTCTCAAGAAAATCGTAAGCGCCCAGTTTGGTGGCCTTGACCGCTGCTTCAATGGTGCCGTGGCCGCTGATGATGACGACTTCGGGCCGAATCTCGGGCGTCAGTTTGCGCATCTCCGCCAGCACGTCAAGGCCGTCCCGGCCGGGTAACCAAATATCGAGGAGGACCACATCGTAAGGGACGTCGCGAAGGAGCACCATTGCTTCCTCGGCATCGGCCGCGCTGGCGACGCCGTATCCCTCTTCGCGCAGAATCTCTTCCAGCGAAGCCCGAATCCCGGCTTCATCGTCCACCACCAGAACATGATTCATGAAGCCAGACCCTTCGCTGTCCCCGCGCCCGCCGCGGCGCCTGCCGGCTGCGTGACGGGTTCCATCAATGGAAGACGCAGCAAAAAGCGCGCGCCCTTTGGACTGTTGCTCTCGGCGCTGATCGTGCCGCCGTGCTCCTGCACGATTTTGGCAGCGATGGAGAGTCCCAGGCCGGTGCCGCGATGCTTTGTTGAATAGAAGGGCAGAAAGAGCCGCTCGCGAATCTCATCGGTCAGTCCCGGGCCGGTGTCGGAGACGACCACTTCAATTGCAGCGCCGTCCTCGCTCAGCGCCGTTCTCACGCCCAGCACGCGCAACAGGCTGCCTTGCATGGCTTCGGCAGCGTTATCGATCAAGTTCGCCAACGCGCGACGGATGGCTTCGGGATCGGCCAGGACGGCAGGCAGGCCGATCTCCAGATCCCGCTGCAAGGTAATTCCCTCGAGCCTGCCGCCAAACAATGCCAGCGCTTCCTCAACAATGCGATTGATTTCACACGGGCGCGGCTGCGGGGCCGGGAACTGGGCCAGCGTCGAGAACTGGTCGACGAGCGTGCGTAATGTGCCCACGCAGCCCAGGATCACTTCGCTGCACTTGCGGATCACATTTGGCGAATCGGGCTGGCCGCGATCGAGATGCCTGCCGATTCGCTCGGCGCTCAGCGCAATGGGCGTGAGGGGGTTCTTGATCTCGTGGGCCACTTGTTGCGCTACTTCCTTCCAGGCCAACTGTCTTTGCGCGCGCAGCAGTTCCGTTGTGTCTTCGACAACAAGAACGGACCCGGATTTGCCCCTTCCAAGTTCGAGACGCGCACTGGTTATGGCTAAGTGCGCGATGCGGCCATGCGTGTGGAACTCAACTTCAGTGGAAGCGGCGCCCATGCGATTCCCGCGCCGAATGACTCCTGCCAGGTCTTCAGCACAGTCAGAAGGCAAAAGCGACTCGATGCTCTTTCCTGTGAGGGATATGCCCTCTTTGAGCCCCATGAGCGCGGCAAAAGCGCGGTTCGACTGAAGAACGAGGCCGGTTGCGTCGAGCGTCACCACACCGGAAGGAATGGTCTCAACGATGGTCTCGAGCTCACGACGCCGCTCCTCGACGACCGCGTTCGCCGCCGTAAGTTGCTCCTGGGTACTCTGTGCCAACTGCCGGCTGGTTTCAAGGTCGGCCGCCATGTGATTGAACGAACGCACCAGGTCGCCCACCTCTCCCGTGGCCACCGCCGCTACACGCTGTTCATACTTTCCGGCAGCAATTTCGCCCATCGCATCGGCCAGCGCTTCAACGGGGCGCGTGATCTGTTTTGACAAAAACAAAGCCAGCCAGACGCTGGAAAAGAAAACAAAAACGGTAACAAGCAGGAGCGTGAGGGAGAGGGTGTTGCGAATACTCCTGCGAGAGCGGAAGAGCTGCCAGTACTCGTCCACGCCGGAATGGATGCGCGCGGTGGTCGCGTTCAGTCCTTGCGGCATGGGCAGTGCGGCTACGACGAACCTTCCCGAGCTCGTGGCAGCAGAGCCCAGCGCGTATTCCTGGTCTGCCACGCCGATCACCGGATGATCGCTTCTCTGCGCGGAAGAAAGCAGAGCCGCCGAGAGCGGTCCACGGAGCGGCACGCCCTTATGTTCGGGTTCATCTATGGAAGTGCGCAGGTTGACAGGTATGGATTCAGGCGGGGCCTGAAAGCTCGCGATGAGCCGCTTGTTGTTGTCATAGACCAGTAGAAAGCCGCCTTCGAGGCTAAGGCGCCGCGAGCTCAGAACCTGCTGAAGCGCTTGCGCGTCGCGGTCAGCTGCGCCGTTTTCGGCTACTGACTCCGCCTCGGTCCGCGCATTGCCCGCCACGTACTCCACGAGCTCCTGCACCACACGGGTAGAGTCGTCGCGCAACAGCGAGGCATCCGGCGAGAACCATCTTTCCAGAGAGCGGTTCATGAGCAGATAACTGAAAAGGAACATGAGGGCGGCGGGCATGAACGTGATGATCACCGCGCCAAGGACCATGCGTGAGCGCAGGCGCGCACCGACGCCGCTGCTGCCTTGTCCCACATAAACCTTCAGAAGGTTGCGGAACAGGAGCACCAGCAAAAGAAGCAGAAGAAGGAAAAGCAGTGCTTCAAGAGCGGTAAGGACGAGAGTCTGGCCGTAAGTTTCGGGCGAGAGGAAGTCGACGCCGGAAGTGTTGAACCATTGCAGCGTTCCGAGCAGCAGGAAAACGGCGATTGCTCCACCAGTGAGGAGAGCAATTGCCCGCCGCCGCCGATCTGCAAGGAAAGACATGGGGCGATTATAGTGCGCTTACGACAACCAGGAGTAGAGAACATGGGCGGGCAGCGTGAGGAGATCCGGCCTCACCAAGTTGCAGCAGCACGACTAGACTTGCGAGCACTCAAGCGGGTTCAACACGAGGTCGGTAATATTCGTGACGATCGGGTCGAAGCTATAGCGCGGGCTCGAAGAGAGTTTCTTCCAGGCTGGATCGTTACGAAAAGCAAGCCACCCGGCTTCGAGCGCGGCTACATCGGAAAAGCTCAGCATGTAAGTCAGGCTCGGCAGGCGCGAGCCGGCGAGGGCGTCGGCGAAGAAGACCGGATTACAACCCGCATTTTTGAAGATCTCGAATTCGCCGGAGTGAAACATCTCTACTTTGCGCATATGCTCTCCATTGCTGGGGCTCTCATAAGTACGCACCTGAAAGATGCGCTTTTCTTTGTTCGCCGAAGAGGCAGGCCGGACGAGCTTCGGCCAGCCGTCGAATGCCTTTAAAAGCGAGACTTCAACACGCTGGAAAGCGGGCGCCGCGGCTGTGGCATTCCAATATGGATCGGCGACCCGGAGGAACTCGGCGTCTTTGCCGAGACGCAGGTCCAGCTCTGCCAGCGATTGGACAGAAGGGCTGGGAATGACCAGGTAATAGGCAGGCGTTTCCGGGCCATACTCCAGCCTGAAAGCGCCCACCGGACCCATACCCCAGCGCGTAACGGTGGGGATGAGAGCGGTGGCAAAGTAGTTTTCAGTCAGTTTCGGCTCATTCCCGCTGACCAAGCTGTAGCGGCGAAGCTGGTAGAACTCGGGCTGTGACACTGCCTGATCCTGGGGAAAAGCGGAGCCGGCAGCAGCCAGCGCTGAGGCGGCGATCGATGCGGCAAGAAACTGACGGCGTTCCATGGGCCCTCCGGGTGAAGGATCATCATAAGCTGCGGCGCACGGGCGCGTCCTGCGCTGCGGGGCGGGCGACCGACTGGCACGGACAAATCCGCCCGTTTCAAAGCACATTTATCAGGCGCACTCAAGGACAGGAAAAGTCTGGATACAAGAATTGGATAGGGACGTTTTCGGCGCCAGGCCGCAAAATATTCTCGCAAAATCGCGCAACTTTTATCGAGAAACCGGGTCGAATGCACTGGGAGTGTTGTGGGAAGTATTTCCCGCTTTAAACTCCCGCCAAAACCTGCGCCGCCGTTCCAAAGGGACGGCGGCATTTTTTATGTGAGCGCGAACGACTGGCCGGGAGCAGCGCGCGTAATGGCCGAGGGAATCAGAAGTTAATTCGGCGAGAGGCGCTCGATGTGATCGATGACGAGGGTTTGGACGGGCGCGCGCGTGGGCTTGAGTTTGAGACCGAGTTGGTCTTTGAGGGCTTCGAGAAATGACGGTCCCTGGGTGTCTGAGAAATCGGCCAAGTCCGTGGGAGAGCCGCCGGCGTGCTCATGTACCCAGCTCAGGGAGAAATCAAAGGTCCCGCCTAATCCAGTTTGATCGACAATGGGCCGACCGATATCTTCGAAGTCTGGAAGATAGCCTGCAAGATGGTCGAGGGTGATGTTGCGCGCGCCGACCAAGATCGTGTGATTCGGGCCATCGATTGCCTGAACGAGGCCGCACAAAGGCACGAACGCCCCTGGCGGTACAGACGGCGAAGTGCGGTCCGTCGGGATGGTAAGCGGCGCATCGCACGCTGGGCCGTCCGCGTGCACACGGATGCGCGGACCCAGCATTCCGGCTTTATCGAAGACGAGCGCGAGCGCCGGGTGTACTTTGCTCTCGAAATGGGCAGTCAGCTTGAAGCGTTCGGCGAGAAGAGATTGCATCATGAGCCGGATCTGATCCTTCGATGGGCTACCGGCGAATTGCGCCCGGATGACGAAGTGATCTGTCGAAACCCATTTCGGAAGGTGAGCCAGCATGGCCTCTTCTTGCTCCTGCGTGGGCATGATCTTGTATGCGAACTCAAGGAAGATCTGGAGAGGAAAGTCGGCGACGAATTGTCCTCCGGGAGGCACGGGCGTCTCTTCGTTGTTGAGAACAATGTCCGGGTGCAGGAAGGTACCGGGCTCCGACCGGCGTATCGATGCGACTTCGAATTCCATCTTGCCGCCTGCGGCGGTTTGCCAGGCAGGAACTTGCGACGGAGCAGCGCTTGGAGCGGCTTGCGCGACGGCGAAAGCGGAGGCGAACGCAACGGCTGCGACGAGGACGACAACTATGCTCTGAGCGGGCGCAAATCGATGGGCGATCGAAGCGGACATGCCGAGGCTCTCCTCAGGCGAATGCAATTCGTGACTCATCATTAAGACGCGGGGCGGGAACAATCGCTCGCAAATCCCAGCGCGGCGACTCAGCGGGCGATGAAGAACATGACCCAACTGAAGACGATGACTGAACCGATGAAGAGGCTGAAGCAATAAACGCCGTAGCGGAACATGCGGCGCGGAGTATCGCGCATGGTGATGCCAAAAACAGTCGAGGCGAAGATCGCGAAGAGCAGGACCGAGGTGAAGTGGGAGGGATGGATCACGAGGCTTTCCTCCCGGTGCGCAGGTTGTGCGCGTCTACCGCGGCGATGATGTTGAGCAGCCCGGCGACGACGATGAACTTGGTGCCGTAGTCGGCGACCGTTGTACGCACGGGCTCACCGCCAAGGCCCATGGTGCGGCCGATGAAGTAGAGCAGGCCGCTGCCCAGATCGCCTACGACGCCGAGCATGTCGAGAATGTCTTGCGCGCCGGTATAGAGCTTGCCCTGCATGGCGAGGCCGAGGACGAACATGGCGATGATGCAGACGAAGAGCAGCGCGCCACGAATCCATTTGCGGAGGAGAAAGTGGCCTGCGCCGGGGATGAGCCATCCGGCGATGAGAGGAAGATAGACGAAGCCTTTTTCCGGTTGTTTGCCCGCGGCGGGCTTATTGGGCGTGGATGCCATTCCTCCTTGAATATACAGAGCCAGGGAACGTGGGAACAAGGGTACGGGGCCTGGATCGGAGGTTCCGGATTGAATGCTACTTCTCGGGAAAGGTCATGCAGGCGGCGAACTCGTCCTGAAAGGCGGGGTCTGCGGCGAGGCTGATGTGCGCGATCGGTGGGAGTGCAGGTTCTTCGCCGGCGCGCAGGAGCATTTTTGCGCCGCGTAGCGCCGTATTGCCGGCGGCGTGGATGAGAGAGTGGGGGAATTCGAGCAGGCCGATGCGGATGGCGGAGTCGATCTGGACGTAGTTGCCGAAGGCGCCGGCGAGATAGATGGAGGCGAGATCGCGTGAGGATGAGCCGATGCGCCCGAGGAGCAGGCGAAATCCTGCGGCGATAGCGCCCTTCGCGAGTTGCAGCTCGCGAATGTCCGCCTGGTAAAGAACGACAGGCGGAGCGACGGGATAGAGCTTTGTGCCGTCGGCGATGCGACCGTTGGGAAGGATGACGCCGGAGCGAAGCCCGGCTGCGACGGCGTCGATGAGGCCGCTTCCGCAGATGCCGCGCGGAGCGACGTCGCCGATGACAGTGGCGTGGACTGCGCCGTCTGCGAGGGCGACGTGGGCGATGGCTCCGGTAACGGCACGCATGCCCATGCGAATCGAGGCGGCCTCGAAAGCGGGACCTGCGGCGGTTGAAGCGCAGATGATCGCGTTGCGATTGCCGATGGCGATCTCGCCGTTGGTGCCGAGATCGACGAGGGCGCGAAGCTCGGGACCATTCGCGATGCCGGCGGCGACGATGCCGGCGAGAATGTCGGAGCCGACGAAGCCACCGATGCAGCGGGCAAAGCGAATGACGCAATCAGCGGGAAGATTCCAGTTGAGATCGAGAGGCGTGAAGCGCTGCTCGCCAAGATTTGGCGATTCGAAGGGCACGCGAGAGAGCGGTTCGACGCTGAGCCCGCAGAAGAGATGGTGCATGACGGTATTGCCGACGAGAAGGACCTCGGCGACTTCGGATTGGCGGCTGCCTGCGAGGCGCGCAACAGCCTCACCAAGGGCGGCGCGAATGGGTGTGGCGAGGTCGCGGCCTTCAAGAGCGGCATGAACGCGGCTCATGACGTCGGAGCCGAAGGCGGCCTGCGGATTGAGCATGGTTTCGACGCCGAGGACGTCGCCGGAGCCAAGGTGGAGAAGCTGCGCCGCGATGGTGGTGGTGCCAAGGTCGATGGCGATACCGAGACCGGACTTTGACGGGCTATGGCCCTCCCCCACCCTAACCGCATCCGCTGACGCGGATTCGGTTAGGATGGGGCACCCCATCTCGTTATCCGCGAGGATCCCCATGTGCCACTGGGCGCATTCGAGAACGAGCGGAGCATCGGCGTGCGCCTGGCAGGCGAGGCGCCATCCGGCGGCGAGTTGCTCGTGCGTAAAGACGTTGCGATCGGCGTCCGCGATTGGAAGCGAGCCGGAGAGAATGCGCACACCGCAGCCGCCGCACTCGCCCGTGCCGCCGCAGGGGAATTCGACGCCATGTGCGGCGAGGCCGGCGACGAGCAAACCGCCGCGAGGCGCCTCGAACTCGACGGCGAGCGGTTCGAGACGGATGCGGACGGAGTCGTTGGTCATTGGGTTTTCCCGGGGTTGGCGCAGATTGCCATTCTCTCGCGTCCGCGGTGATCGATGGCGCCGGGTTTGGCTTGAACGGCCGCTATGCGGCGCTGCATCGCAGCTACCCGACAGGAGTGCAGGCCATCATGGCGTCGATCTTGGTGAGGATCGCGTTGCGGGATTCGGGGACGAAGAGGACATCGCACTCCGAGCCGAGGATGAAGGGATGGCCGGATGCCTTCATGTTGGCGAACAACTCTTCGGCCTGGTGCACGACCTCTTCGACGGGCATGGCGCTATCGGAATAGAAGGATCTGGTGGGCAGGTTGCCGTAGAGCACAACATCGCGTGGGACGAGACGCGCGTCGATCCACAGTTTGCGCGAGCTGCCCAGGCTGAGCATGACGGGATGAAGGCGATGGGCGAAGGATTCGACCATGGGGTCTATGAGTTCGCCGCAGTCATGGAAGATGAGGTCGCAGCCGGCCTCGTCGAGCGCGGACTTGAGGCGCAGGTTCGGCTCCATGACCAGGCGCTCGAAGATATCGGAGCCCGCGTAGAGCTGGCGCGGAGAAATGAAGGCGGTGCACGCGGCGGGCTCGCAGATCATCATGGCTCGCGCGCCATGAACGATCTGGCTGCGGACAGAGCGGAGCACGGCAGCTTCAGCGGCGCGCAGGCATTGCATGAGCAGGAGCACTTCGTCTGAATTTTCACGCTGAATTCCCCGGCCTGCCAGCCCGGCAGCGGTAATGGGGTCGGTCATGAGCCGCGTGGCCAGCGAGAACGGACCAATGGCCATACCGATGGGAACGAGATTGGGGATGGCGGCAATGTAGCCGAGGGCCTGGTCGCGCGCAATGCTGCCGGGGCAGAGCGGCGCAGCGGTATGAGCGCAGAGTGCGGATAGAGTGTGCTTATCAAGGGGGGACGAAAACTGGAATGTTTCCGCGTCTTTCGCCGCGATTCCGATGCGGGCAAGCAGATCGGCCTTCTCAAGGCGAAGGTCCATGAGCGGAATTGCGAGAGGCGTGTCCCAGCGGCGAGCAGCGCGTTCAATCACACGGCCAAGCGCCGCGCCGTCGTTGCGCGATGCTTCGGGATCGGAATCCTCGTGCAGGATGAGATCTGCGCCAATGGGCATGCGCAGGCCATGGGCTGCCAAATTGAGATAGAAGTCGCGGCGCGTCATGAGGCTCCTCCAGCAACCAGATCTCTGACGAGGCTGACGGCGCTGTTTGCGTTCTCGCAGTAGCCGTCGGCGCCGATTTCCCGGGCATACTGCAGGGTGACGGGCGCGCCGCCCACGAGCACCTTGACCTGGGTGCGGAGGCCCGCAGTCTCGAGCGCGTCGATGGTTAGCTTCATGGCCGGCATGGTGACGGTGAGCAGCGCCGACATGCAGACGACCTGCGGCTTGCGTTGCTCTACAGCGGCCACGAAGCTCTGCGGCGAGACGTCGGTGCCGAGATCGATGACTTCGAAGCCGCCTCCTTCGAGCATGGACGCGACGATGTTCTTGCCGATGTCGTGCAGGTCTCCCTTGACGGTGCCAATGACTACGCGAATCGACATTCTTTGGCCGGAGGCGGAGAGCAACGGCTTGAGCAGATCGAGCGAACTCTTCATCGCGCGGCCGGCAAGCAGAAGCTCGGGAACGTAATACTCCTCGCATTGAAAGAGCCGGCCCACTTCATCCATGGCGGGAACCATAGTCTCCTGGATGAGATCCATGGGCGCTGCGCCAGCTGCCAGTGCAGCTTGAGTGGCAGCATGCGCCTTTTTTGCCTCACCATTCAAAATCGCGTCGTAAAGGTCGGATAGTTTCGCCATTTCGATCCCTCTCGTCCCTCCCCGGCATGCTTAAAGCGCCGGCCTTTGCGGCCGCACTGCAGGCCCGAGAAGTGACGCCGCTCACTCGGATGATGGCATTCAAGATAAATCGAGCCTGGAAGGGACGCAGCGACGTGGATCACACCTGTTCAAATGGAGGACCCTGGGGGCCTGCGGCAAGATTGAAGCCCCTTCCATTGCAAAACTTCTGGAAAAGGAGTCGCAATCACAGCCAAACCGTGGTGGCAGTGAGAGAATGGGCTTTACTCAAATGACAGCAAAAGTTTGCATCATCGGCGGTGGAATTGTAGGGCTGGCCACGGCGCACCAATTGCTTGAACGGCATCCCGGAACGAAGGTATTGGTGCTTGAGAAAGAAAGCGGGCCCGGCCAGCACCAGACCGGGCACAACAGCGGGGTGCTTCACTGCGGGTTGTATTACAAGCCGGGATCAGCACGGGCCAGAATGGCGGTGACCGGAGTCCGCAGAATGGTGGCCTTCTGCCAGGAGCACGGGGTTCCCTACGATTTGTGCGGCAAAACTGTGATCGCCACGGATGCGGAGGAGATTCCGCGCCTGCATGCGCTGTTTGAGCGCGGGACGGCAAACGGTGTGGAAGGGCTGAAACTGCTGAACGCCGAAGAGGTTCGCGAGTACGAACCGCACGCGGCGGGGATTGCAGGCATCCGCGTGCCGAAGGAAGGCATCACCGACTATTCGCAGGTTTGCGTGGAGATGGTGAAGGAGATTCGCGAGTGGGGCGGCGAGATCCAGTTTTCCTCGGAAGCGAAGCGGATGGAGCGAAGAGATCGCTGGACGATCCACACGCCGAGCGGAGATTACGAGGCGGATTTCCTGATCAACTGCGCGGGGCTGCACTGCGATCGGGTGGGCCGGAAGGCGGGCAGCAAGGAGCCGACGAAGATCGTGCCGTTTCGCGGAGAATACTACCTGATCAAGCCGGAGCGGCAATACCTGGTGCGAAACCTGATTTATCCCGTGCCGGATCCGAAGTTTCCATTTCTGGGCGTGCATTTTACGCGGCTGATTCATGGCGGCGCAGAGGCGGGACCGAACGCGGTGCTGGCATTTGCGCGCGAGGGATATCGCAAAACCGACTTTTCGCTGCGCGACACCCTGGAGACATTCACGTACCCGGGATTCTGGAGATTCTTTCTGCGCTACCCGAAGATGTGCTGGGACGAGCTGAAGCGGTCGTATAGCAAGGAGCTGTTTTGCCGTTCGCTGCAGCGGCTTGTACCGGAGATCACGCTGGATGACCTGGCGCCTGGTGGAGCGGGTGTGCGGGCGCAGGCGCTTCCGCCTTCGGGCGAATTGATGCAGGATTTTCACTTCGCGCGGCAGGAGGGAGCGCTGCATGTGCTGAATGCTCCGAGCCCGGCAGCGACCGCGTCCCTGGCGATTGCGGACGAGATTCTGGATATGGCCGGAGACGCGATCTCGCAGTGATGCGAGGCGACCGCACGGCGGTGTAGACTAACCAAAGACCCCGAAACCGGTTCGCCACGGCGGACCGGTTTCCCTTGTGTCGGGACGTGGCTCAGCCTGGTAGAGCACTCGCTTGGGGTGCGAGGGGTCGGCAGTTCAAATCTGCCCGTCCCGACCATTTCTGCTTCATCCATGCCATTCATTCAGCGAAGGTCCTCGTGGCCGACCCGCGAAGCACCCCAATCATGTCATCCGCCTTAGCGGATGACCGAATATAGCCTGCGAGGGGAGCGAGACGAAGCCGAGCCATTCGGCAGTTCAAATCTGCCCGTCCCGACCACCTTTAAAATCAATAGACTTACATGATCATCCTCTTTGCAGAAAATAGTCACGCGAGGGGTCTTTTTCTTGCAGGAATTTTCGCCTATGCAGACCTTGATTTCCCAACTCCTGAGCCAAATGCACTTCCTTTGGAAGATTCGCAATGGGGAGCCATCCGTTTCACTCCGGCGACTACCCTATCCGCGTATATTGCCCTTTCGGAAGAATCTCTCATCATGCGACAGCAATGGACGGGCGCACTATGCTCCATGCTTCCCGTTATGGTCATCCGCGCGGCATTCGGCGCCGGCGCCAACGGCGTGGTGTTATCGCGCGAGTATGCTGAGATGTGGCTGGCGAATCTCACCGCGGCCGGAGACACGCTGCGCGAAGTGTTTGCACAGAAATCGCAGGGATGAATCGCAATCGAATCGTGGCTGCAGGGCATCTTCAATGAAAAAATTGACTCGCTTGCTTCTCGCGTTGTGGTTGACCGTTGCCGTGCACGCTGCCGCGCAAGACAATCCTCTTGCCGGAGTAATCGATATCCACGTCCATGCCGCGCCTGACAGTACTCCGCGCTCGATTGACGCAATCGATCTTGCGCGCATGGCCAAGGCTCGCGGTATGCGCGGGCTCGTCTTCAAGAATCATTACGAGCCTACGGCCTCCGTTGCTTACCTGGTGCGCAAGGTAGTGCCGGGGCTTGAAATCTTCGGCGGGATCGATTTGAACCTGACCGTAGGCGGCATGAACCCGGATGCCGTGGAGCACATGGCGAATATCACCGGCGGCTACGGCAGGTTTGTGTGGATGTCGACGTATGACTCCGAGGCCCAGGTGCGTTACAACAAGGAGAACCGCCCCTATGTGCACGTGGCAGAGGACGGCAAATTGCTTCCGGCAACCAGGGCGGTGATCGCGATGATCGTCAAGCATCACCTGATCATGGCCACCGGTCACAACAGCGCAAGCGTGGATTTGCTCCTGATCCGCGAGGCCCGTGCGCAGGGAGTACAGGGCATGGTGGTAACGCATCCCATGGTTGAGCCAATCCACATGACGATTCCGCAGATGCAAGACGCCGCAAAAATGGGGGCCTACATTGAATTCACATACAACGGGCTGATCGGCAAAAGCAAGGAGTTCAATTTTCCGGATTACGCGAGGGCGATGCGCGCGGTGGGTGTGGAGCATTGCATCATCTCGAGCGACATGGGCCAGCCGCTCAATCCGCTTCACCCGGACGCGATGGCCGCGTTCATAAAGGGGCTCAAGGAGCAGGGCATTTCGCAGGCGGAAATCGACCAGATGGCAAAGATGAATCCCGCGCGGCTGCTAGGGCTCGAATAGTAGCCGATCTGGTGCGAGCGACGCGGCTCGCCTAATTTTCCAGGGTTGATTTCTGACTCAGCACGGCATCCGCACGTTCCGGATCATAGGCATTCTCCCAGCGTGCAACGACAATAGTTGCCACGCTGTTGCCAATCACGTTCACCAGTGCACGCGCCGTATTCACCAACCGCTCGACACCCAGCAGCAGCACCAACCCCGCCGCAGGAATCTGCGGCATCGTTGCAAGCGTCGCGGCAAGCGTCACAAATCCTGCTCCCGCCACGCCTGCCGAACCCTTCGAAGTCAGCATCAACACCAGCATCAGTACCATCTGATCGCGCAGGGTGAGTGGGGTATTGGTGGCCTGCGCAATGAAAATCGCGCCCATGCTCAGGTAAATTGCCGTGCCACCCGCGTTGAAGGTATAGCCTGCCGGCAGCACCATTCCCACCACCGTCTTGTCGCAGCCCAGTTTTTCAAGCTTCATCATTAATGGGGCAAGCACCGCCTCTGTCGATGCTGTGCCAAACGTGATCAACAGTTCCTCGCGCAGATAACGCAGAAGCTTGATCAAACTGAATCGCGACAGCCGCGCAATCGGTCCCAAAACCGCGGCCACAAACAGCAGCGATACCAGCCATACTTCCACCGTGAATTGCGCAAGCTGGGCAAGGCTGCCCAAGCCCATATTGGCCCACGCTGTAGGCCATGGCGCCAAAAGCCCCGATCGGCGCGAGCGCCATGATCAAGTCCTACGATGCCGAACATCCCTTCAACAGCAGCTCGAAGCAATTCGAGCAAAGGCCGCGCTGCTGCACGAAACTGCGATATCGCCAACCCAAACAAGACTCCGACGAGAATGATCTGCAGCATGTTGCCGCCGGAAAACGCGCCCGCGATGCTGGAGGGATGATGTTGAGCACGAACTCCACAATGCCGGGCTGGTTTTGCGCGGCAGCCGCATAGTCGCTTATCAGCTGCGCACTCAGCGCCGCCGGTTGAACATTCATTCCGCCGCCCGGGGTGAAGTACATTCACCGCAATGAGGCCCAGAGCCAATGCAACCGTGGAAACGATCTCAAAATACACCAGCGCCTTGACGCCGACACGGCCCACTTCCTTCAAGTTGCCCATTGCCGCGATGCCAAGCACCACGCTCAGAAAAATGATCGGCGCCAGCGTCATGCTGATCAGGCGGATGAATCCATCGCCCAGCGGCTTCAGTGTGGCGCGCGTGAGGGAACAGCGCGCCGACTGCTGCGCCCATGATGATGCCACAACTACCTGCAACCACAGCGGCCCGAAAAACGAGTGACGCTTTTGTTTCTGCGATGTGTTGACGCGCTCGCGGCTGATCTTTCTCCGCCATCTCCTCACTCAGCCAGGCGGCGCATGACAGCAATAAGATCGCTCTTGCCTTCAAACCCGATTCCAGGCAGTTCGGGCATCGTGATGTAACCACTCTCCACGCGCACTCCATCGGGAAATCCGCCGTAAGGCTGGAAAAGGTCGGGATAGCTTTCGTTGCCACCCAACCCGAGCCCGGCCGCGATGTTGAGCGACATCTGATGGCCACCATGAGGTATGCAGCGGCGCGGCGACCAACCCGCCTGGCTTCAGCACCTGGAGGGTACGCTGATACTCGCAGAGGCCGTAGGACAAGGCACAGTCAAACTGCAGCCAGTCGCGATCGGGTCGCATACCGCCATAGCGCAGCAGGTTGCGCGCATCCTGATGACTGAAGAGGTTTTCTCCCGTGGCCATGGGGCCGGGATAAAACTCCGCCAAGGCGGCCTGCAGCGCATAGTCCAACGGGTCGCCGGCCTCCTCGTACCAAAAAAGCGGATATTCGCGAAGCATTTTGGCGTATTGAATTGCAGTTTCCAGATTGAAGCGGCCATTGGCGTCGACAGCGAGCCGAGCCTGATCGCCGATTTCTTTGAGGACGGCCTCAATGCGCTGCCGGTCCTCTTCGAGCGGGACACCGCCGATCTTCATTTTGACGACGGAATAGCCGCGATCGAGATAGCCGCGCATCTCGGCGCGCAGAGCGCCGAGATCTTTGCCCGGATAGTAATACCCGCCTGCAGCGTACACAAAGACTCTCGGATCTGCCTGCAGACTGTGCCGCTCGGCGAGCAAACGGAAGAGGGGCTTGCCTGCGATCTTTGCCGTCGCGTCCCACACCGCCATGTCGATGGTACCTACGGCCACCGACCGCTCGCCATGACCGCCCGGCTTCTCGTTGCGCATCAGGGTTGCCCAAATGCGGTCAGGATCGAGGTTGTCGCCCGCATCATTGAGGAGGGTCTTCTGATCGGCGTGAAGGAGGCGCGGAGCGAAGCGCTCTCGAATCAATCCTCCCTGGCCATAGCGGCCATTGGAGTTGAAACCATAGCCCACTACCGTGCGCCCGTTGCGTTTTACGTCGGTGACCGCCGCAACCAGGGAGCATGTCATCGTGGAAAAATCGATGAAAGCGTTGGCAATCGGCGAGGAGATAGGAGCGGTGACTTCGCGAACGTCTACGATACGCATTGGCGAGCAGCCTTGAAAGAGATTTGAGATCGCTGAAAGATCGGCCGACGGGGATGCCCCATTGTCGAAACTGGGCGGGATCTATCACTATTTAGGCGCGAACAAGCGAAGATTGTACGCCCGATACACCTTAATGCACCAGGTGATTCACGGCAAGTCAAAATGAACGTGAAATTCTGCACGCTGGGTCTGCGGTGCAACGTCAAATGGGTCGGCGCTTGTCCGCATGGCTATAGAGGATCCGCTGTTCGCGGAGCTGAAAGGGAAAAGCGTCGGCGGCCACGGCAGCCGAGCAGCGAGCGGTTAGAGCTAACATGGCGCAGCCGAGCCGATATTGCACAGCCTACGGCGGAGTTAAAGCGTCATTCACGGTAGCGAAGTTACTGGCTCGCGGGTGGAGAACCTGGCCGTGGTAAAAACCAGGAACCTCTCTCTGCAACAGCCGGCAGACAACAATGTGCTGTTTGCCGGCATTCAGAATCTCTTCTTCACGGAGCAGACGCACGCTACTCTGGCGGATGGACCGTTGCAGCCGATTCCCGAAGGGATTCGTGATCTGCATCCCGACCCGAATGAACCGGCGGTTTGTTTGGCGCGGATGCTCGACTGCACTTTCGGAAGAGGACATCGTGTACGCGCTTGTCGCGCACTCTCCGGGATAGGCCGTTCGGATGATCGGGGCGCTTGTGGAGAGGTTAGTGGGAACCGAAGCATCCAGCTCCCCCCTTCGAATTGACCCCTAAGCTTGTGACGGTAGTAAACTTAAGAAGACAGCAGCACTCCGCAACAGTTGTGCGGAAGTCGCTTGGGGTGCGAGGGGCCGGCAGTTCAAATCTGCCCGTTCCGACCATTCAAACCAGAGACCTGATAAGAAGTTCCCCTATCGACGTTTCATCTCCGATTGCGGGGACTTTTGAGAGGCCCCATCAACATACCCTGAATCCTCTGACACAGTTGTCAGAATCGGCAAAGGAGCGGTCATGTCCAGCGAGTCGAAGTGCCCATACGCGGAAAGCATGCTTAAACACACAACGGCAGGGGCGAAGGGGATCCGTGACTGGTGGCCCGAGCAGTTGAACCTGGGAATTCTGCATCAACATTCCTCGCTCTCGAACCCGATGGGCGAGGAGTTCAATTATGCCAACGAATTCAAGAGCCTCAACCTCGATGCCGTAATCAAAGACCTCCATGCGCTGATGACGAACTCCCAGGAGTGGTGGCCGGCGGACTTTGGACATTATGGACCGCTGTTTATCCGCATGGCATGGCACTCGGCAGGCACGTATCGCATTCACGATGGACGCGGCGGCGCGGGCAGGGGGGCGCAGCGGTTCGCGCCGCTGAATAGCTGGCCAGACAACGTGAGCCTGGATAAGGCACGCCGCCTGCTCTGGCCGATCAAGCAGAAGTATGGCCGCAAAATTTCGTGGGGCGACCTGATGATTCTGGCCGGGAACGTGGCGCTGGAGTCGATGGGTTTCAAGACCTTCGGTTTCGGCGGCGGCCGCGTGGATAGCTGGGAGCCGGAGGATATCGACTGGGGTCCGGAGACCACATGGTTGGGCGACGAGCGCTATAGCGGCGACCGCGAGTTGGCGAACCCGCTGGCGGCGGTGCAGATGGGCCTGATCTACGTGAACCCGGAAGGCCCGAACGGCAACCCTGATCCGGTTGCCGCGGCGAGAGACATCCGCGAAACTTTCGCGCGCATGGCAATGAACGACGAAGAGACCGTGGCGCTGATCGCCGGCGGCCATACCTTCGGCAAGACGCATGGCGCGGGCCCTCAGAGCTATGTCGGACGGGAACCCGAGGCGGCGGCGATTGAGGACCAGGGGTTGGGCTGGAAGAACAGCTTCGGCACGGGAGTGGGGAACGACACGTTTACCAGCGGCCTGGAGGTCATCTGGAGCCAGACTCCAACCAAGTGGAGCAACCACTTTTTCAAAAACCTGTTCGAGTACGAGTGGGAGTTGACGAAGAGCCCGGCCGGGGCGAATCAGTGGAAGCCGAAGGGTGGGGCCGGGGCCGATAGCGTGCCCGATCCGCACGACGCGTCCAAGCATCGCTCGCCGTCGATGTTGACTACGGACATTTCTCTGCGCGTGGACCCGGCGTACGAAAAAATCTCGCGCCGATTCATGGAGCACCCCGACGAGTTTGCGGATGCTTTCGCGAGGGCATGGTTCAAGCTGACGCACCGCGACATGGGTCCGCGCGCACGTTATCTGGGCCCACTGGCGCCGAAGGAAGAGCTGATCTGGCAAGATCCGGTACCGGCCGTCGATCACAAGCTGATCGATCAAAAGGACGCCGACGCGCTCAAGGCCAAGATATTGGCCTCCGGGCTGTCGATTTCGGAACTTGTGAAGACGGCGTGGGCCTCGGCGTTCAGCTTCAGAGGGAGCGACAAGCGGGGCGGCGCCAATGGCGCGCGCATCCGGCTTGCGCCGCAGAAGGACTGGGAAGCGAACGAGCCGGCCGAGTTAAACAAAGTGCTGGCGAAACTGGAATCTATCCAGAAAGAGTTCAACGCTGCGCAGGCCGCCGGCAACGGAGCCTCGTCGGGCGGCAAGAAGATTTCGCTGGCCGACCTGATTGTGCTCGCCGGAGATGTGGCGATCGAG
The DNA here is from genome assembly GCA_963802955.1 of uncultured Acidobacteriaceae bacterium. Lineage (GTDB taxonomy): Bacteria > Acidobacteriota > Terriglobia > Terriglobales > Acidobacteriaceae > Telmatobacter. The sequence goes on along the minus strand of CAWDKT010000008.1, from coordinate 593,170 downwards.
GAAGCCGCGAAGAAGGCCGGACACGGCGTGAAAATTCCGTTTGCGCCGGGCCGGATGGACGCCTCACAGGAACAGACCGACGCGGCGTCGTTTGCCGTAATGGAGCCGAAGGGGGACGGGTTCCGCAACTACGTTCGCAGCGGAATGGAAGGTTGCGCCGCGGAGTTGCTGCTGGACAAGGCGCAACTGCTCACCCTGACCGCTCCGGAGATGACGGTACTGATCGGCGGCATGCGGGTTTTGGGCGCGAACTTCGGCCAGACCAAGCACGGCGTCTTCACCAATCGGCCTGAAACCCTGACCAATGATTTCTTCGTGAACCTGCTGGACATGGGTACGAAGTGGCAGAAGTCAGAGAAGTCTGAGGGCGTGTTGGAGGGGCGTGACCGGAAGACGGGCGAACTGAAGTGGACGGCCACGGTGGTCGATCTTGTCTTCGGTTCCAACTCCCAGCTCCGCGCCGTTGCGGAAGTGTATGCGTGCAGCGATGGACAGCAGGCTTTCGTACAAGATTTTGTGGCTGCATGGAACAAGGTGATGAACCTGGACCGCTTCGACCTTGCGTGATGCCTGAGGCGAGGCTACGGAACAAGGCGTCTTCGCAAGTGAGGAATTGCACAGGAGCTTAAAGCGCACGTTAGGCTTGCAGCACTTACGGCACGACGAAGGTCATGCCCCGACCCTTATTGCGGCCCTTTAAGAATTTTTCCGCAGCCTGTAACGGCCACGATCATTCTGTTTCGTCTACGGTACGACTGAACAGCTTGGTGAAAAAGCGATTCTGCTCTCGTGAAAGGTAGCAGGGGCTAAAGCCCGACACTGAAAAGGAAGCATGTTTGGCCCGACTGAAGTCGTGCCCTTGTTACAAAACCCGACTCCGCAACCCTTTGACCAAGCTGTGAAGTCGTGCCCCGATATAAAGAGGAGCCCGGAACCAACTCAAATACATGGGCAGACAGCGCGCTCGGCGATTCTCGTGCTGTGATTTTGTGCTACGGGCGATCGTAAGACCAGTCTCTGCGGCGAAATTTCCGGTTTGGCGGTCACCCGCCCGGAATGCAGGTTTTGCATGTCGGATTACAATCTGGACGGGGTATCGGGGCTGCAGACGCGTTCAATAAGATCTGCCGGGGTGCATCAAAAGATGCCCGAAGATAAAGCAATTGGCTGTCAAGCATAGTTTTCGCGGCAAGCAGTTTGTCCTAGGTGAAATTGAGATGGAAGATCGGAATCGCACTGCCGACAGCATTACTCGCCACTGGTACGGTCTGCTGGTTTACTAGTAACTATTGCCGGTTTTGGATGTCGGAAGCCTATCAATTTGTTCGCCCGGTTCCAACTCGCTGCAAGCAGAGGGCCGCCGACTTTGAGGCGAGAGAGAAACGAATCGAAGCTAACGCCAAAATATCCCTCAAACCGGGAACCAAAAAGGCCGATGTAACAGCCTTCTTTGCGTTCGAGAATATCCCGATGGACTCCTATCAGATCGCGGGGCGGAACGAGGTCAGTGGCCAGTTTACGTCAAGCCTCGCCGTATATTCAAGCGTCGCATGTGGCGACGATTCAGCAATGACGGCGATCGTGTTAATGTTGATGAAAACGGAACCGTTGAATCAGTTCCACTCCTCGTAGGAATGTTACGGTTGTCTTTAAGCTCGATTAATGTTCAGCTTAAATAACATGAACACCAGTGTGTCTGAGCGCGAATCCTGAGTTCAGGTTGTATTGTGGCCAATCCGGAAGTAATCGAAATTTGGCCTGGAGGGCCGCGCGAAAAGCAACTGCAGATCCTTCGCCCTCCGCTCAGATGGGATGAAAAGGGGCGTACCTTCCTAATACGTGCTCAAGGCACACAGACAGCTTAGGAGGAAGGTACGCCATGAAGACCCACGTAGGAGTAGATCTTCACCAACGATTCTGTTACTTGACGGCGGTGGAGGCAAGCGGAAAAACGTGCAAGCAGGGCCAGGTGGTGAACGAGGGTGCGGCGTTGCGGGCGTGGCTGCGGCAAGTTCCTGGTCCCCGGCAGGTGGTGGTGGAAGCGAGCGGTTTTTGGCCTGCGTTTGCGCGGGCCGTGGGGCCGGAGTCGGAACGGCTGGTGATGGTTCATCCACAACGGGTGAAGGCGATCGCGTCGGCGAAGTTGAAGAACGACCGGGTGGATTCTGAGACTTTGGCGCATCTTTCGCGCTGCGATCTTTTGCCCGAGGCGTGGATGGCCGATGAGCCGACGCAGCAGTTGCGCTTGCTGGTGCGGTCGCGGATACGCTGGGGCGGCAACGGGCAAGAGCGAAGAACCAGTTGCAGGCGGTGCTGCACCAGGAGGGGTTCAAGAAGCCGGTCGCGGATGTGTTCGGCAAGCGGGGTCGGGCATGGCTTGCGGGATTGGAGTTGAGCGTGGCGGGCCGTTTGGTGGTGGAGACGTGGCTGCGCGAGGTGGACCATCTGGACGTTGAGCTGGGCGCGCAGACGCGGGAGCTGGAACGGATGGCGCGGGCCGATGCGCGGGCCAGATTTCTCGAGACGGTTCCGGGGATCGGGGCGTATGCGGCGATGGTCATTCTTGCCGAACTGGGCGCTGTGGAGCGGTTCGGGAACAAGCACGCGTTGGCCAGCTATGCGGGCTTGACGCCGGTGGTAAGAGAGTCGGCGGGCAAACGCAAGCGAGGCGGGATTACGCACCAGGGATCGAACACGCTGCGCTGGATCATGCTGCAGGTGGCGCAGGTGGCGGCGCGGTGCTCGCCAGGGGCGCGGAGCTATTATGCGAAGCTGCGCGCGAGGAAGCCGGCGCAGGTGGCCAGGATTGCGCTGGCGCGGAAGTTATTGACTGTGGTGTGGGCACTGCTGCACCACGGGGTGTGTTACGACGAGGAGTTATTCATCCGCGGCTGAAAGCAGGCCATGGAAAAGTGGAAAGCTGAAATCGCTTTCCACTTTTCCACGGCCACGACTACGGCTGCGGGCAGAAGGTATTTGCGACGGTTGCAAGGAGAACCCGGCCAGCTCGTTCATCCTATGTCCACCGGAGATACAGGCAAGACCCCGGGAGGGCCTTCTCAGATGGAGCGGCCGGGATTCGAATCACGATTGTGTGCCACGAGCACGAATAGAAGTCTGTCGGCAACTATTCGCAAATACCGCTGGACAGGTGCGGCCTTTTTCATAGAAGGATGACAACGTGTTGGAGAGCAGAGCGAGTGCGGGATTTGGATCGCGGGAGTGTTGTCGCCAATTGGGAAGTAACACCACTTGGAATCGCCAACAGCAACCGCGGATCCTTCACTGCGTTCAGGATGACAGTGGTTCTGTAGGGTACTTTGTGTGCGCGGGTCTGTGCTGATTTTTTCTAACGATGCGGACTTCCCGGACATCCAGGGCAATTAGAACATTGCAGAATCAGTAACTAACGTGTTTTCAATTGCCGTTTAAGCCGTGCCCCTTTAAAACACATCATGGCGGAACTGCGTGTGCGCGGTTCCGACCCGCGCGCAGCAACACGCGCGCGGCGAACTCTCTCTCACTCGATCCCCCAGCAAAATCTTCAGATCGGAATGCATGTGACTGGCATCACGCCGCAGATGCCCTCGGCGGAACTACCCTTTTTCCGTAGCAATCGACAGCGATTTTGACGGGGTCGAAGGTGCGATCCGGCGGTTGAGACGCATACGTGGCGCGGATCGGCGATCGTGCGCCGGGAGGAAAGTGGATGGCAAACTCTACAGAGATTCAGAGAATCCAAAAGATCGCGTGGGACCTGCGGGCCGACATTGTGAAGATGATCGGCGTTGGCAAGGCAGGGCACCTCGGCGGTTCGTGTTCGCTGGCCGAGATCGTGGCGGCCTTGTACTTCGCGAAGATGCGCTTCAATCCGAAGTTGCTGGCCGATCCCAACCGGGACCGCTTTCTGCTGAGCAAGGGGCATTCGGTTCTGATTCAATACGCAGCCCTGGTGGAACTGGGAGCGATTCCGCGCGAAGAGATTGGCAAAGTGAAGACGCTTGCGGGCAAACTGCAGGGGCATCCGGACATGATGACCCCCGGCATGGAGGCGGTGACGGGTTCGCTGGGACAGGGGCTATCGATCGCCGTGGGCATGGCGCTCGCGCTACGGCTCAAGGAGAGCCCGGCTCACGTGTACGTGGTGATGGGAGACGGCGAGCTTGCGGAAGGCCAGTTGTGGGAAGCGGCGATGTCCGCTGCACGCTTCAAGGTAGATTCCATTACTGCAATCCTGGATCGAAACCGTATCCAGGCCACGGGTCCAACGAAGGATATCTTTGACATTCCCAACGTGGAAGACAAATTCCGGGCGTTCGGCTGGAACGTGCTCAGCGTGAATGGTCACGATGTGGGCGCGGTGCTGGATGTGCTGGATGAAGCGGTCAAGAAGAAGGGCGCTCCCACGGTGATTGTGGCGGAGACGGTGAAGGGAAAGGGAGTGAGCTTCGCCGAGAATACGGCGGCCTATCACAACGGCGTGATGACGCAGGAGCAATACGACAAAGCACTATTTGAAATCCAGGAATCCCGGAGGATGATGCAATGACTTCGCCGAATTTGAGAAGCGCGTATGGCGCCAGCCTTGTGCGGCTGGGCAAAAAGGATGGGCGCGTGGTGGCCCTCGAAGCCGATCTGGGCAAATCCACGCAGTCTGCGATGTTCCAGGCCGAGTTTCCTGAACGCTACTTCCAAATGGGAATCGCGGAACAGAACATGGCATCGACGGCGGCAGGATTCGCCCTCGCCGGAATGATTCCGTTCATTCATTCCTTTGCGGTTTTTGCCTCCGGCAGAGACTACGATCAGCTTCGCAACTCCATCTGCATTCCGAATCTTCCCGTGAGGATTTGCGGGTCGAGCGCCGGACTTTCCGACTTTGGAGATGGAAAGACCCACCAGGGTGTAGAGGACGCCGCGCTGATGCGCGCGCTGCCGAACATGACAGTGCTCTGCCCGGCGGACTCCATCGAAGTGGAGAAGATGATGGATTCGGTTCTGGACTGGCCGGGTCCGGTCTATTTCAGGATCAACAGGAACGATCTGCCTTTTGTCACTCCAGCCGACGAGCCCTATACCATTGGCAAGGTGACGAAGCTGCGGGATGGGAACAACGTGGCGATCTTCGCTGCGGGGGTGATGGTGTCACGGTCTCTGGAGGCGGCGAAGGCGCTGGCGCTGGAAGGGATTTCGACGCGGGTGCTGAATGTGAGCACCCTCAAGCCGCTGGAGCGCGAGGCGGTGATCCACCATGCGGAGGGTGTGGACGCTATCATTACGGCAGAAGAGCACTCGGTAATCGGAGGGCTTGGCTCCGCCGTGGTGGAAGCGCTGCGCGGAGTCGCTCATGCGCCGGTGGAGTTTGTGGCAGTGCAAGATAGTTTCGGTATTTCGGCTGAAGGTTACAACGAATTGCTGACGCATTTTGCGCTGACATCGGACGCCGTGGCGAATGCAGCAAAAACACTTTTAAAAGGGAGCAGAGTTTTATGCGGATTGGCTTCGTAGGACTGGGAATCATGGGCAAGCCCATGGCGAAGAACCTGCTGAAGGCGGGCCACACGCTGGTTGTGTACGACGTGGTTGAGGCGCCTTTGAAGGAGCTGGTGGAAGCCGGCGCGACGGCGGGCACGTCTCCGAAGGACGTGGCCGCGCAGAACGAGCTCATCATCACCATGCTGCCCAACTCGCCCCATGTGAAGACGGCGGTTTTGGGCAAGGATGGTGTGCTGGAAGGGGCGAAGCCGGGCAGCGTGCTGGTGGATATGAGTTCCATTGCGCCGCTTGCGAGCCGCGAAGTGGCGGCCGAGCTTGCCAAAAAGGGTGTCGAGATGCTCGACGCGCCGGTTTCAGGCGGCGAGCCGAAGGCGATCGACGGAACGCTCGCCATCATGGTGGGCGGCAAAGAAGCTGTTTTCGAGAAGGTAAAGGACGTGCTGCTGAAGATGGGCTCGAGCGCAGTTCTTTGCGGAGACATTGGCGCGGGGAATGTGACCAAGCTCGCCAACCAGATTATCGTGGCGCTGAATATCGCCGCGATGTCAGAGGCGTTTGTGCTGGCGACCAAGGCGGGAGTCGATCCCGAAAGGGTCTTCAATGCCATCAAGGGAGGCCTGGCCGGAAGCACCGTTCTGAATGCGAAGGCGCCCATGGTGCTCGAGGGAAACTACAAGCCCGGATTCAGGATCGAGTTGCACATCAAGGATCTGCAGAATGCGCTCGATACCGCGCATGAGACGACGACTCCCCTTCCCCTCACCAGCGTTGTGATGGAAGAGATGCAGGCTCTGAAGGTCGATGGCAAGCAGCGAGACGATCATGGAGGCCTCATCCAGTTCTATGAAAAGATCGCCGGGGTCAAGGTTCGCAAGGGGGGCGCGAAGTGAGCGCACGGCATCTTGAGGGCAAGATCGCGCTGATCACGGGTGCTGCGGTTGGGATCGGCGCGGAGGTCGCCCGAAGGTTCCACGAAGAAGGCGCCTCGGTATTCGTGGCGGATACGAATTGCACAGAGGGGGAAAAGACGGCCGCGGCAATCGGAGCCGTCTTCCTCCAGCTCGATGTGACCCAAGAGGAGAGCTGGATGGCCGCGCTTTCCGCAGTGGTGGAGCAGGCCGGACGTCTCGACATCCTGGTGAACAACGCGGGCATCAACATCAGGAAAAACATCGAAGAGATGGACATGGGTTCCTTCGACGCCATGATCGCGGTGAATGTGAAAGGGCCGTTCCTGGGAACCAAGCACTCGCTGCCGGTTATGAGAGCGGCGGGCGGCGGAGTCATCCTCAACATGTCGTCGATCTGCGGGCTTGTCGGCCACAAGTTCACCAACGAGACCTACACCACGACCAAGGGCGCGGTCACGATGCTGACGAAATCGGTGGCCGTGCGCTACGCGAAAGACAATATCCGCTGCAACTCCGTCCATCCCAGCACGGTGGAGACCGCGTTTGTGCAGACCATGTTCAAGGATCCCGAGCGCAAGGCGGAGCGGCTGGGTGAAATCCCTCTCGGACGGCTCGCCAGCACAAGCGACGTCGCGGATGCGCTGGTTTATCTCGCGAGCGACCAAGCTTCATTCATCAACGGGGTCGCGTTCCCCATTGACGGCGGGCTCACGGCGGGGTAGTCGGCTTCGCTTCAAATTGCGTCTCAGGACTCGAAGTTCGCGCGCGGGCGTCGAGTCTGCGAAAATCCGATCCTTGTGGCGGGAAAGCCCTGTTTGGATCGCCGGCGGAAAGTCGGCGATCGAACCTTGCCCTTGCAGCTTGCGGAAAAAGACCGTCTCGTGAACCCAATTGGCAAAGAGCGGCCCTCAGGGGCTAAAGCCCTCTTTCATTTGGGGCGATTTTCGGCCCGACTCAAGTCGGGCCCTGATTACAAAACTGCGGACCATCGAGTTTTTCCGCTGCCAGCGAGGAAGCGGGCCTCTGCACCGAGGTTGCCGCGCGCTGCGGATGTTTACCCTAAATGCCGGGCCGTGACTTTTGTCATGTACCCAAAACCGGATTCTGCGTGCAATGTGAAAGATAGCGGCAGACCGGAGCGAAGAACCCTAATCAACGCTTTGCCCCTGCAGTATTTCCCAGAATGCTCCAGGTCCCGCCCTTTTGAGCCGCAGGAGCTATCGAAGCATCGAAGCCGACACATTCCCCGGGCCCTGCGTATCTTCGTTTCCACCCAGATTCGCGGTGACTAGCGATCGACGGAAAGGCACGCATGGACCAGGCTCGCTCGATTCGGAATGAAAAAATCAATTCGCGTTTGCGCAGCATCCCTGGACCGGTGACCTGCGCAATGGTTCTGTTACTGGCGGCGTGTGCGGGAATCGCGGGATGCACGGCGGCGATTCCGACGGTCAAGCAGGATCCGGCGCCGGCTATTGCGACGTTTAGCGCGAGCCCGGCGGCCATCACCGCGGGCGCAGGCACCGCGCTAAGTTGGGCCACTTCTGGCGCGACGAGCGTTGCGATCACGCCGGGGAGCTTCGCATCGACGTCGGCGAGCGGCTCGGTGCCGCTGAGCCCGACGACCACCACGACCTACACGCTGACCGCAACCAACAGCACAGGATCGACGACGGCCACGGCGACCGTGACGGTAACGCAGCCGAACCTTCCGGCGATCGGGTCATTCACAGCGAGTCCCGCGAGCATTGCATTGGGCGGGATCAGCACGCTGAGCTGGGCGACGACGGGCGCGGCGACCATTACCATCACTCCCGGAACTTTTACGTCGGCTTCTGCGAGCGGCACCACGAACGTGAGCCCCGAAGCGACCACCACCTACGTTTTGACGGCGACCAATGCTGCCGGCTCGGCGACGGCGACGGCTATGGTGACCGTAGCGGCGGCGGGCGGGACCCTCAAGATCACCACGACAAGCTGCCCGGGTGGAACGCAGGGAACGGCCTATGCCGGTTGCACCATCGCGGCCAGCGGAGGGACGCCACCCTATACGTTTTCGGTAGAAGACAGCGCCAGCTATCCCCCGCTGACCGAAGGGATGGCGCTGGATGGGCCAACAGGAATTATCACGAGCCCTCTCATTGGGGGGCAGGGGACGTATACGCCCGAGATTGTGGTGACGGACTCAACCGGCGCGCAGGCTACGGCCAACATCAGCTTCGCCATCAGCGGAAGCAACGCGTTCCTCGGGAATATCTTTCCTTCGGACTCGATCTTTCACCATCGCGTGGATGCGGCGACGTCGGGGTTGCCGGTGGATACTTCGCCGGCGGCGGCAATTTACAGTGGTTACCTGTCGTCGACGATCAAGCCGTTCTTCGGCGGCGCCGCTTACGAGAATTTTCCGAACGGGATTCCTGCGATTGAGGTGCCTTGGAATCAGCCGGACGTTGCGGTTTCAACGACCGTGTATCAGTCGTACTTCAGTTCGGGCCCGATCCCTGCGTATGCCCCGGTGGAAGGCACAAGCAGCTCGTCGGGTGACCGGCATGTGCTGGTTTACCTGGAGGCTGGGAACGGGAATCATCCTGCGCTTTATGAGATGTGGCAGGGGATTTACGAGGACGGTCCGTGGACGGATTCGTCAAACGCGGAGTGGCCGAATGTGGCTGGAGACGCACTCACTCCACAGGGACAGGGAACGTCGGATGCCGCGGGCTTGCCGGTAGCGCCTCTGCTGGTGAACGCCGACGAGGTGCTGGGGACGGGCACGCCGACGGCGCCGAACGGGACCGTTCAGCATCCGATCCGGTTCACTCTCAACCACATGCTGAACTACTGGGTGTGGCCTGCGACGGAGACGGCGGGTGTGGGCAGTTGCACGGCCAGCGGAGGAGGCGCGATTTCGGTTGAGTCGGAGATTTCGCAGGCGACGCCTCCGGCTAGTTGCACGATGACGGGACCGGCGGGTGAGATTTACCGCCTGAAAGCTTCGGTGGCCACTCCGGCGTGCGCGGCGACGAGTCCGCAGGCGGCGATCATCATGACTGCATTTCGGAACTACGGAATCATCCTGGCGGATAACGGAGATAGCGGCGGCTTGATTGGGACGCCGGATGCGCGCTGGAACGACACGGATCTCTCGTGCCTTACGAGCCTGACGCTTTCGGATTTCGAGCCGGTGAATGTATCGGGCCTGGTGGTGAGCAATACGAGCGGGCAGACGAGCCACTAAGGCATTGCAACTGAAGCTTGTTGCAAGAATCGAGCATCGCGAAATGCAGGTCCTTCGACTCCGTTTTGTCCGAATTCGGGCCAAACGTCGCTCAGGATGACCTCAGTATTTTAGTATTTTTATTGCGAATTTTTAGGGACAGAGTCCCGTAGCGTTCGAGAGGGGGAAAACCGAGCCCTTGACTCCGACGATAATCCCATTCGGAAGTTCTGTCGCCCCTACGGGGCTCGCTCAATTTCCCGCGGCATCCCAGGATTCCGTCCGCCGCGGCGGACTCCATCCTGGGCTAACGTCTTTGCTCCCTGCGGGAGCAGTCGGGGCAGCCGACAACCGGCGTTAGTGCGAGGGCGGGACGTACTCTTTAGGCAACGAGGAGCCTTCGCCGAAGAAGAACTGCTCCATCTGCTCGACGAGGAACTGCTGGGCCTGCGGCGTCCAGGGCTGAAGGCGATACTCGTTCAGCAGCATTTTCTGGTGATTGACCCACTCGTCCCACGCGGCCTTGGAAACGTTCTTGTAGATCTTTTGACCAAACTCAGAATCGAAGGGAGGCTCGTCAAGGCCCTCCATCTCCTTCTTATAACGAACGCAAAAAACGGTATGCGCCATCCAAATGACTCCCAAAGTTATTGTATGGGATGCGGCGAGAGCCGGGCGCAGCCTCCGAAACTGAGCCACGCATGATTTCTCTTGACAAGGGGGCAGGCGGCAGGTTTTTCTATCTCCACCACTTCAGGTCCAGGCCCCAGAAAATCAGCGGTTTCCGACTCAGGGGTCAGGCGCGGAAGTGACAAAGGCTCTCCCCCATCATCCAGGCTTCTTTATTGAAAGGGGTTGCTATGGCCGAACCGAGTGCAACAGGAGCCACTACTGGACTTTCAGACGATGCCGCGAGCGGCATTGCCTATCTCACTTTCATTCCCGCGATCATCTTCCTGGTGGTTGCGCCTTACAATACAAGCCCCAAAGTGAAGTTCCATGCGTGGCAGTCGATCTTTCTGACAGGGGCGTGGATCTGCTTGTGGGTGCTCGATATTGTGCTTGCCTTCGTGCCCATCATCGGCTGGCTGTTGATGCTGCTTCTGGGCCTGGGGCTGTTTATTCTATGGCTCATCAGCATCATCAAAGCGTTCCAAGGGCAGAGGTTTGTCATTCCTGTGATCGGGGCGCTGGCGGAAAAGCAGGCAGGCGCTTAGGCGCACGAATTCTGACGCATTGGGAGGGCAGACGCTGGGTCTCAGCGCCTGCGTCCTTTTGCGGATCGCTGCACTTTGCGGCCTGAACCCGCATGCGATGAGTCTTTGCGCTTCTTCTTCGCTTTGGGCGTGGATTTGACGGCCCTTTTGCCGGTCAGCGGCAATTCTTCTTCCACGAGCGAGAACTGGAGCTTGCGCTCCTGAGCGAGGATGCGGTCGAGGATGACCTGCACGCGATCACCGGCGCGGAAGCGGCGGCCTGAGCGTTCGCCAACGATTTCGTGCGTGTTTTCGCGCCATGTGTAGCGATCGCCCTGAAGCGTGTCGATGGGAATAAGGCCTTCGACAAACAGGTCGGCAAGCTCGACGAAGAGACCGTATTTGGCCGGGTTGAGCACGAGAGCCGCGAATTCGTCGCCGACCTTGTCTTTCATGAAACGGACTTTCTTCCATTCCACCAGTTCGCGCTCGGCATCGGCGGCGCGACGCTCGGCTTGACTGGATTCATCGGCGATCTGGGCGAGCTCGGGCTCAGGGATGGGGGGTGTGGTCAGGGGCGAGCTTCCCTTCCCAGGTCCCCAAGTGCGAGGGACCTGGGGCACCCCAATCCGCAGTTGATTCTCGTTGGGGTGCGACCAGGGAGAGCCGAGGCGGGCTTGCGAGACGATTCTGCGGCCGGAGACGCCCTCGCGCAGGAGCGTCTTGGCGATGCGGTGGACGATGAGGTCGGGATAGCGGCGGATGGGCGAAGTGAAGTGGGTATAAGTGGGCGCGGCGAGGGCGAAGTGTCCTTCGTTGATCTCGGAGTAGCGCGCCTGCGAGAGCGAACGCAGCATGAGGTAGCTGAGAATGCGCTCCTCGGGCTTGCCTGCAATGCGCGCGGTGAGCTTTTGATACATGCGCGGCGTGACAGCAATGTCCTCTGGGACCTCGTGCTGGCGGGGATTGCGGCCCTGGCCGCGCGACTCGCGGCGCTCTCCACGGGTTTGGACTCGCCGCACCGGCAACGGACCAAGACCAAGCGAATGACCAAAGCTGGCGGCGAGCTCTTCGAATTGGACAACGCGGCGCGGATCGGGCTTTTCGTGGATGCGATAGAGCGAAGGCACGTCGAGATCCTCAAGCCAGACGGCCACACACTCGTTGGCGGCGAGCATGAACTCCTCGATGAGGCGATTGGCCCAGGTGCGCTCGGACTTGGTGACTCCGCGCATTTGGCCGTTTTCGTCGAATTCGATGACCGGCTCGGGCAAGTCAAAATCGATTGACCCACGTTCTTCGCGGCGCTGGTTCATGAGGACGGCGAGGCGCTTCATCCGCTCGAATTCGGGGACGAGCGAGGCGTAACGCGCGCGGGTTTCTGCGTCGCCTTCCAGGATTGCGTGTACGTCGGTGTAGGTCATGCGCGCGGCCGAGCGGATAACCCCCTCTGCGATTTCGAAACTCTCGATGCGGCCGGCTGGGTCGAGTTGCATGATGCAACTGAGGACCAGGCGGTCTTTGCCGGGGCGAAGGCTACAGATATCCGACGACAGCTCCTGCGGCAGCATGGGAATGGCGCGATCGGGAAAATAAACGCTGGTGCCGCGCAGGCGAGCTTCAAGATCGAGCGCTGAATTGGGGAGGACGTATTGTGCTACGTCGGCGATGTGAACCTGGAGTTCGTAGGCGCCGTGGGCGTTTTCACTGACCAGGACCGCATCATCAAAATCCTTTGCAGTTTCGCCGTCGATGGTGACGATGGGGAGTGAACGGAAATCGCGGCGGAGTGCGGCTTCATCGGGATCGAGATGGGCGACGCTGCGAGCCTCGGCGAGCACGTGCTCGGGAAAGACGCGGGGAAGGCGATGCTTGCGAATCGTCATCTCCACGTCGACGCCGAAGTCGTCGGGCGAGCCGAGCACTTCGATGATGCGGCCGATGGGTGGGCGCGTGGGCGTGGGCCAACTCGTGATTTCGACATCGACGACCAGGCCGCCCTCCGGGCTCGCGGGTCTGGGATGGGCAGTGGCTTCAGTGCCCAATACGCGATCGAGGGTGCCGGCCAGAGCTTGGGGAATCTCCGCGCCAGGAGGAATGAGGATGGGTTGCGTCATGCGGTCGTCAAAAGGGGTGACGACGTTATTGCGATCGCGGTCGGGGCGTCCATAGCGAAATATTCCGACGACAGTGGGGTTGCGGCGCTCCAAAACACGCACGATGCGGCCCTGCATGCGGCCATCGGCCTTGGGAGGATCGAGTTCGACGAGAACCTGGTCGCCCTGCATGGCGGAGTTGATGGCGTTGGGTGGAATGAAAACATCTTCGTTGCTGTCTGGCTGCCGCGCAGGCGCCGCGCCGGATCGGCGATTGGGACGAACGAATCCGTAGCCATCGCGATGGAGATCGAGGCGTCCGGCGATGAGGTTATCTCGCGTAGCAGAGCCGGAGCGTGACGTGGCGCGTGGAATGCCCCATTGTTCACGATCGATCTTGACGAGCTGGCCGCGCGCGGTGAGCCGGGCTAGTTGCTCAAGGAGCAGGCGGCGCTCGCGCCCGCCGGCAAGGCCCAGCTCGCGGACCAATTGCTTGTAGCCGGCTTTCTGGCTGGCAGAGGCGGCGAAGCGGGCTAGCAGTTCGCGATCGGTCATACGCCAAGATTACGGCAATTACGAAGGTGTAACATTCCTGGAACCTGGGGCTGCACAGGAAGTTGAATGATGCCGTAGAATGGGGGGGACGCCGCATCTGGCGGAGCGGGGACCCGGACACGTTCGGTACCTGGCTGCCGGAAAGATGCCGCACAAGGCCAACAGGACGGCGAGCGCAATCATAATTTTTGGATTTAAGCCATTGGCCTTGCCTTGACATCCCCTAGTCCCCAGTGGACAGAAAAGGAAATCCCTTGAACGCAATGTGGAAACCAAGCCAGACTGGATCGACGATGCCAAACCAGACACCGGAACCAACGCACACGGCGCCACCGGCCCACGTGCCTGAAACCCCTGCCCGTGTGCAAGCCGGGACGGCGGAACAAGCCACTATCGGCAAGGGGCTCTTTATCAAGGGCGAGATTACGGGCTCCGAGTCACTTTATATCGACGGCAAGGTAGAGGGCGCGATCAATCTGCCTGGCAACCGCGTGACGGTTGGCCGCAACGGGCAAGTCGGAGCCAACATTACTGCGCGCGAGGTGGTGGTGCTGGGCAAAGTTCGCGGCAACATCTCGGCAACCGATCGCGTGGACATTCGCGCGGAGGGTTCACTGAACGGCGATGTAGCGGCGGCGCGCATCAGCATTGAAGATGGCGCCTTCTTCAAAGGCGGAATCGACATCCGCAAGGCCGACGCGAAGCAACAGTCCAGCGTGAGCAGCAATGCGTCTGCGTCGAACTCCGCATCGTCAGTGAGCCACGAGCCGGCCAAAGTGCAGGTTTAGAGCGAAACCAGAGTTGGTGTGGCCCGTTGAGTTTTGCGCAAGGTCGTCGCTCCCTGTTGGTCGCGTCGACTTGAGTGAGGTGCATTGGGTATACAGCCACTCTGTTTTAGCTATAGCGGCAGCCCATCGCTATGCGTGAGAACGAGCGCCTTCAACGCTTGAACGGCGCTCGTGTATTCTGCGGGACGACCAGTGAGCTCGCTCGCCGGAATCGTGGCGAGGACAAGGTGATAAAAGCGCTATCCCAGCTTAAGGCGGCGTATCGCAACGCGGGGTAGAGCCGATCCGGCCTTCTCGAGCACCCACTTGGCAATGACAACCCACACGACAATGCCTGCAAAGAGCATCGCAGCATCGACGACGCGTGCGCGATGAAGCAACGGAGCAGCCGGCAGATGCAAGATCGCGCTGCGCAGAGCCCACGAGACCAGCCATGCGGCGGAGCCGCCCGTAACCGCACCGAGCAGGCAGCGGCCCATCTCAGTGAAATCGAGGCTGGCGAGCGAGACCATGCGGCGCTTGTGCAACAGGAGCGCGATGGTGAGCGTTTGCAGTGCGATGCCCACGTCGGAAGCGGCAGCCAGCCCGATCGCCCCCCACCGATAAAATAGCGCGGCATAGACAGGCAGAGAGACCACGGTAACGATGGTGCTGGCGACCATGGGAACAAAGGTGTTTCCGGCGGCATAGAATGCGCGGGCGTAGATGGCCTGCGCCGACCAGAGGAAGAGCGAGAACGAGAAGACCGCGAAATATACGGCGCACAAGAGCGAGTCGGCGGCGGAGAAGCGGCCGCCAGTAAAAATCAGGTCGATAGCCGGCCAGCCAAGCGCTACCATGGCGGACGCGGCGATAAGGCCCAGCGAAGCCACGCGAGAAACCGAGTCGGCTACGCTGGTTGCGAAATCGTAACGCCGGTTGCGCGACCAAAGATCGGTAAAGAATGGCAAAGAAGCAATGCCAGCGGCCTGCGCCAGCATGGCCATAGGCGCGGTAAAGAACTGCTTGGCGTAATTGAACAGCGTAACTGCGCCGCCGATGTGTGAGGCGAAGTGGCCGATAATCCAGTTGTCGGCGGTGACGAGAGAGACGCCGACCATGAGCGGCAGCGAGAGGCGCACCCACTCGCGCAAACCTTCGTCGTGCCAGTCGAGAAGAAAGCGGTAGCGCGCACCCACGCGATGGGCGAAAAACCAATTCAAAAGAAACGGGCCGCAAGCCGCTCCGGCGACGGTTCCGATGGCCAGCGAGGAGACGCCGATGCGTTTAACCAGAAGCAGACCGCCAACGATGGTGCCCATGCCATAAATGAGCGGCGCGAGGGCCTGGATGCTGAACTGCTTGCGGACAAGGAGCACCGCGCCGAAGACTCCGCCGGCAAAGAAGAAGAGTTGAGCGGGAAGCAGGATGCGTGTGAGGAGCACGCAGAGCCGGACCTTGTCCGCATCAAAGCCGTTGAACCACCAGCGCACATACCAGGGAGCCACGATTTCGGCGAGGACGATGGCGGAGCCCAGCACGAGGTACATGGTGGAGAGGATGACAGAGAGCGAGCGCTCGCCTTCGGCCTCGCGCCCCTCCTGGCGATAACGGGTGAGAATGGTGACGAATGTGATGGAGGCGGCCCCTCCGACAAGAAAGTACGAGATCATGTCGGGCAGGTAAAAAGCGCCGTTCAAAGCGTCCGCCTGCATCCCGCTGCCGAAGAGCCAAGCGATATACTTCGTCCGCACCAGGCCGATGATGCGCGAGAGGAACGTGGCCGCCATGAGCAGCACAGTGGCGGAGAAGGCGCTGTGCGCGTGAGAGGGGTGCATCAGATTCAGGATGCGGGTCCACCTCTGGCGCAATGAAGACCGCGATTCCGTCGCGGCAACGGGGTTTGGCCGCTGCGGTTCCGGAGTTGTGGGCGTGCTGGTCACTGAGGTCGATTTTACCGGGAGGCGCCGCGTCAGGCTGCGGATTGCGAAGCATGGCGCGTATTCTGATTTCATGAAAAGTCGATTGCGGCTGCTTGCCGGTTTCGGAGCGATTCTCTTTCTGGGCATGCCTGGGTTCGGCCAGGCGATTCACGGACGCGGAGGAATCAATCTACCTCCTCCGCCCGATGCGAAAGTGGCTCCGGTTACGGATAACTATTTCGGGACAAAGGTGGTGGACAACTACCGCTGGCTGGAAGACGCCAACAGCCCGGAAACGCAGGCGTTCATCGACGACGAGAACACGTACACCGCGCGGTATTTTGAGCAGGCGCGAATGCGGCCGCAATTTGCCGACGATCTGGATCAATTGGAGCATGTCTCGACGTGGACGGTGCCGATACAGCGCGGAAACGACATTTTTTTTGAAAAGATGCTGGCAGGCGAGGGCCAGGCATCAATCTATGTGCGGCATGGATGGGCGGAGAAGGACAAGCGCCTGATCGACCCGGCGCAGTTCAGCCGCAATCCCAACACATCGGTAGATCTGGCGGACGTGTCTCGCGACGGAACGCTGGTAGCGTACCTGGTGCGGGAAGGCGGGGCCGATGAGACGACGGTGCACATCCTGAACGTAAAGACGGGGAAGACGCCGTTCGATGTGCTGCCCAGCGCCGTTTACGAAAGCGTGGTGTTCACGCCTGACGGCAGCGGACTCTACTACTCGCGGAGAGATCGCAAAGACAGCATGCTCTACGAGCACAAGCTGGGGACGCTCGTGGGAAGCGACAAGCTCGTTTTCGGACATGAGTTTCGTGGAGAGGAGCTAGGGCCGAGCGATTTAATCTACGCCAGCATCACCGACGATTACCACTACCTGGTGGTCGAGGTTGACCGGGGTGTTCCGCCAAGACGCGTGGACATTGTGTACCGCGACTTGACGAAGCCGAATTCGTACTTCGACCTTCTGACCTGGGGCGTCGACTCGCGATTTTCGGCCGATTACGTAAAGGGCGCGTGGTATGTGCAGACCGACTACAAAGCGCCGAACGGCTGCATTCTGAAGGCATATCCAGGGATCATGCCCGACGCGTGGGATAAGGTGGTCCCCGAAGGGCCGGATGCGATTCTGGGATTCAACATCGTGGGCGACAAAATCTACGTGAACCGCCTGCACGATGTGAAGACTGAGACGGCAATCTACACACTCGAAGGCAAACCGGCGGGCAGTGTGGAGTACGACGGCATTGGCTCGGCAACCACGCTCGCAGGCCGCAGCACAAGCCGCTACGGGTTCTTCCAATTCGAGTCGTTCATCGCGCCTCCCACAACCTACCGTCTCGATACGTTAACCGGAAAGCGCGAAATCTTCGCGCAGACCAAAGTGCCATTCGACACCAACCAATTCGAGCTGAGGCAGGTGTTTTACCAGTCAAAGGATGGGACGCGCGTGCCGATGTTCATCGCCGGCAAGAAGGGCTTGAAGCAGGACGGAACCGAGCGGTTGCTGATGACGGGCTACGGCGGGTTCGACGTAAGCGAAGTGCCGGAATGGAGCGCTGTGTATGCGGCGTGGATGGAAGAGGGCGGATGGTTTGCGTTGCCGAACATGCGGGGAGGCGGCGAATACGGAGAGAAGTGGCACGAAGCGGGAATGTTCGCACACAAGCAGAATGTATTTGACGACTGGTTCGCGGCAGCGGAATATTTGATCGCCAATAAATATACTTCGCCCGAGCATTTTGCGATCATGGGCCGCTCTAATGGAGGCCTGTTGATGGGAGCATCCATTACGCAGAGGCCCGATCTGTTTTCGGCAGTGGAATGCGGGTATCCGCTTTTGGACATGCTGCGCTACCAGAAGTTCGAAGAAGGCGCGCTCTGGACAACGGAGTACGGATCGTCGGAAAACGAGAAGCAATTCCCATATCTTCTGAAGTATTCGCCTTACCAGAACGTGAAGGCCGGCACAAAGTACCCGGCAGTGTTTTTCTTCACCGGCGCAAGCGATACGCGTGTCGATCCGCTGCATGCGCGCAAAATGACGGCACTGTTGCAGGCGGATTCATCGAGCGGGCGTCCGATTCTGCTGCACTACAGCGTGGCGGGCGGGCACTCTTCGGGAGTGAGTGTAGATCAGGCGATTCAGGATGGGACGGACCAACTGACGTTTCTGTGGACAGAAACGGGACAACCCTCGGTACATAGGTAATCTCTTCGCACTACCGGCGCCGGAAAAACACCCGAACGGGAGTTGTCCGTGAGTAACCTCATGCCGGAGGCGAAGCCTTCCGATAAGGAAAGTACGAAATCAAAAGATCTGCCGGAAGGACACTTGCGGGTACTGGCCGCAATGGTTTGCCATCGGTGAAATCGAGCGGGCTTACCGCAACCTGTCCGGAAAAGCGAACTCATAATACATGGTGCCCCGACCAAGAGCGGTTTAGCCGAGGCGCAAAGTGGGCCATAAGGACAATGTCACAAGCTGAGCTTGAAACGTTAGAGCCCGATATTCAGCAAGAGGGTGCGCGGCTGGCAGCGCTGGCTTCGACCGGGATTCTGGACTCGGAGCCGGAGCCAAGCTTCGATGCCATCACCCGGCTTTCGGCCGAATACTTCAGGGCCGACACGGTGCTGCTGGAATTCGCCGATGAAAGCCGCCTCTGGATCAAGTCGTACTGGGGCGAGCCGGTACGGGAGCTGCCCCGGAACGAATCTGTGTTTGAGATGGTGCTGGCGGCGGATGGCCCCGTCGTAGTGCCGGACGTGACCAGGCATCCGCAATTCGCCGGATGCCGGTTGAGGATCCGGCGGCTGGAGGTGGAGTCGTTTGCGGGTGTGCCGATCCGCTCTGGCGACGGGAAGATCCTGGGAGCGCTTACGATCTTCGGCCGCCAGCCGCGGCGCAACATGGCCGTGGACGAGTTGCGGATGCTGGAAAGCCTGGCTGATATGGCGGCGAGCCAGTTGGAGTTGCGCAGACTGCGCGCCGCAATTCGAGAGCATTGCTCGCTGCCCGCGCGCGTCAAAGAGACAATAAAACGCACATGGCCGTGCAAATCGGATTTACGGCAGGCCTTGGAGAAGCGGCAATTTGTGCTGTACTACCAGCCGGAGGTCGAGCTGGCCACGCGGCGGGTGGTTGGGCTGGAAGCGCTGATTCGCTGGCAGCATCCGGAGCGGGGAATCATTCCGCCGATGGATTTCATTCCCGTTGCTGAGGAAACCGGACTGATTCTGCCGATCGGCGACTGGGGGCTTTCCGAAGCATGCCGGCAGATTCAGGTTTGGTGTCGCGAAGATCCCGAGGAGGCGGCGCCGCGCGTTTGCGTAAATCTTTCCGCGCGGCAGTTTGCACGCGAAGGGCTTGCTGATCACGTGGAAGCGCTTCTGCGGCAATCGGGAGTGTCGAGCCGGCAGCTCGGACTCGAGATGACGGAGTCAAGCGTGATCTCCGATACCGGAACCGCTCTGGAGGTGCTGTGCAGCTTGCGGAGACTTGGGGTCTCGTTGCTCATGGACGATTTTGGTACCGGCTACAGCTCGCTGAACCATCTGCATTCCTTACCGTTCGATGTGTTGAAGATTGACCGTTCGTTTGTGATTCGCATGACCGAAGGCGAACAGCCTTTCCAGATTGTGCGCACGATTGTGGAGCTGGCACGCGTGCTGGGGATGGACGTGGTGGCGGAGGGAATTGAAACGCTCGAGCAATATAACTTGCTTCGGCAGCTGGGATGCCGGTTCGGGCAGGGATACTTGTTTTCGCGGCCGGTGCCGGCGGGTTTGATCAGCGAGATGCTGCAACTGCCGGGACGGATTTTGCCGGAACCCGTCAGCGCTGGATCGGGCGTGAACTAGACCATCTCACCTTAGCTCGTGCCGCGGACTCACGAAGGTGGGGCACCTGTGATTCTGAATTGGACCTTAACCTGAATCGGGAATGACGGCTGACGTTTCCTCATTTGGAATTGAGGCGGCGCGTTGATTGCGTGCGTCTGAAGCGGTTGCGTGCGAGAGGAGCTATGCTCAATGCCATGCAGCAGCCGGCTCAAGCGCAGCCCTCCCCTGGTTCATCCAGCTTCGCCGGGCTGCTGGCCTCGCTCGCCTCGCCACATCAACCAGAGAACGATGCGCAGTTTTGGAGCGGCAGCGATCTGGGCGAAGACGTAGCGACGATCAGCTACGAAAGCGCCCTGCGCGCCCACGCACGATATCGCCCCGCGGATCGCGACGAATGGCAGAAAACACCTGCGAACAATTCGGTCGCGGACGATGCGAAAGCTTCGGATGCGGGAATCAAGCCGAGACGAGAAGGAGCAGTGGCGCAGAAGGACAGCGCATTGCCGGCGGGACATGACGGCGACCTGCGGCGGGCGAGCGTCACCGTGCGCTTGAGCAAGGCAGAGGTTGATCGTTTGCGGCAGCGGGCGGGTGAGGCAGGGCTGACGATCTCAGCGTACCTGCGTTCATGCACGTTTGAAGTTGAGGCACTGCGCGGTCAGGTGAAGGCAGCGCTGGCGGAACTGCGGCCGGCAGAGCAAGGGACCGAAGGAGCGAAAGAGACCGGAAAAAAGGGAACGCGGGAACAAGGGGACAAGGAAGAAACGCGGCGCGGGAATGGCGGGAGTCGCCTGAGGCGGGTTTTGGGTGCTATCGACAGATTTTGGGCGGCAGGTTCTCGAGCGGAATCAGCCTAAAGAGGCGACTCCAAAATTAAGCGCCCGATCCATATTATCGCCCGCAGAGCGACTCCTCTTTCCGCTTGTTTTCTCGGTCCCCTATTCCCTGCTCTACTCGACTTCCAGCACGAGGCACTTGAGGTACTCGGTTTCGGGCAGATTGAGAACAACCGGGTGATCGGGCGCGGCGCCGCGGCGCTCAAGAAGGCGGACGCGACGCTGTGCGTCGGCGGCAGCGGACGCGATTGCCGCTTCAAAATCGGCCCAGCCAACGTGATGCGAGCAGGAGCAGGTGACGAGCAAGCCGCCGGGGCGCAGCATTTTGAGCGCGCGAAGATTCAGCTCCTTGTAGCCGCGCAGGGCTCCCTCGACTGCGCGTTTGCTTTTGGCGAATGCCGGCGGGTCGAGCACGATCGTGTCGAACTTCTCGCCGGCGCTGGACCAGTCGCGAAGGATCTCGAAGGCGTCGGCCTCGATCCAGTCGATATCGGCTTCGACATGAGGGCGATTGGCTGCGAAATTGCGCTCCGCCATCTCAAGCGACGCGCGTGAGGCATCGATGCCGGTGACCTGACGGCAAACCTGGGCGAGATGAAGCGCAAAGCCGCCCTGGTAGCAGCACACGTCGAGAGCGCGGCCCGCGGCGCCGAGGCGCTGCGCCCAGTCCTTCGCTGCAGCATAGTTCGTGCGCTGGTCGAGAAAGGCGCCAGTCTTCTGGCCGGCATTCACGTCGTAATGAAAGGTGAGGCCATTGAGATGAAATTGCGTGTTCGCGACCGGCTGCGCTGGATCGGCACTCCACAAAGGCTCGGCGCCTGGCGCAGGAAGCCCCTCGAGCTCGCGGATGCGCGGATCGGGGCGCTCGAAGATGGCCACGGGCTTGAGTTCCTTGCGCAGAACGCGGACGCAGGTTTTCGCTACGCCTGAAGCGAGCAGGCCCTTGGCAAGAAACTGGACGATGATGAGCAGACCATACTTGTCCGCGACGATCCCGGGCAGTTCATCGGCTTCGCTGAAGCAGAGACGGCAGGCATCGTTGACGGCATCAAGCATCGGTTTGCGGCGGGCGATGGCCGAGCTCAAACGAGCGTCGATCAGCTTGAGCCATGCGGGATGATCGAGAGCGTCGCGTGAAACGAGGCGCAGCGCGATCTGCGACGAAGGACTGTAGAGAGCGGTGCCGAGAAGGACTCCGCGATTGTCGGCCACGGGGAGGAGCGTTTCTTCCGGTTCTGGAGGAACGATTTCCTGGATATCGGACAGATAGACCCACAGATGGCCGGCGCGAAGACGGTCGGCGGCGCGGCGCGCGATAACAGCGCCTGGCCTCGCGGTGCCGGGCTCCGCCCTTGCGGGCTTCGACGAAGTTCTTTCGGACCGTGAGGGATCTGCGACGCCTCGAGAGAGAGGCTGCGCACGTGCCGCTTGTTCTTTGTCCGGTGCAGTCGGCGCGGCCGGCGTCTGTACTCGGCGCACCACTGGCTTTGCCTGGGCCAACGGCTTTGCGCGGCCTGCGGATTTGTGCGATCGCGTCATATGCTCCCCTCCCAAGGTATTACGCCCGGGCAGGGGAGCGAAACGATTGAGCTGTTATTTCAACTGCAGTGAATCGAGATAACGCGTGAGATTACTCACCCGGAGGGCAATTAAGTCCTTCTGCGTATTCGTCGGATTCATGTTGGAAAACACGGGTCCCCATACTGGCATCTCAGCGTTGCCGTGTGCTGAGGCCGTGACGCCGAATTGCAGCACAGAGACGACGTGTGTTGCAGGGAACCTGCCGCCGTTGTTTTTGGTTAACACGGCCAGATCGGCGGGCCGCTGCACCAAAGAGGAGGCTATCGGGCCGTTTCCTCTTCCGTCGACCCCATGGCATGGGGCGCAATAACTCGAATACATTTGTTTGCCGCTGGCCGGCGAAGTATTCGGGGCCTGAACGACTACTTTGTCCGCCGGCTGACTTTGAGCCGCGTACCCAATGCCGCCGGCAATCATGGCGACTAACGCAAGTGAGATGAGGTTTTTCAGCATAGTTCCTCCACGTTGAACCTCTGTTCTTTGGGCATCATGCGCTATCGACGAATCGCAGTGATGTGTTGTGGATCACGGGGAGCAGGTGTCTACGTCACAAAATTCAGAAGAAAGAGCATAAAAAGGCCCGGAAAGATCCAGAATTGCGGCTGCAAACCCTTCAGCGAGTGTGGTTTTCGGGCGGCCGGGCCCGATCAGATCACGTTCGGCGAGCACAAGCGGCCTATAATGAAGCATGGCGAGTGCCCGGCAAACCATTCCGGCGGGGGGTTCGGGCGCGTCGGTAGCGTCTCAGGAAGAGACGCGGCTTCCGGCCGTTAAACCGCCGGGGAGACCCGCGGAACCCAATATCCGTGAGCGCTTTGACGCGCTGCTTCGGCTGGTGCAGGCCAATCGCCCTAGTGAAGATATCTCTTTGATTCGAAAGGCGTGGGAGTTTTGCGTCGCTCACCATGAGGGACAGACGCGCCTGAGCGGCGAGCCTTATATTGTGCACCCGCTGGAGGTTGCAGAGGTCCTGGTGGAGATGAAGCTGGACGCGACAGCCATCGCCGCAGCCCTGCTCCACGACGCCGTGGAGGACACTGCGGCGACCAGCGAGGAGATCGCCGAGAGGTTTGGCGACCAGGTGGCGCACATTGTTGAAGGCGTAACCAAGATCGATAAAATTCAGTTCGCCAACCGCGAGGACCGGCAGGCTGAGAATGTGCGCAAGATGCTGCTGGCGATGGTGTCGGATGTGCGCGTGGTGCTGATCAAGCTTGCCGACCGGTTGCACAACATGCGCACGCTGGAGCACCTGAAGCCGGATCGGCAGGAAGCGATTGCGCGCGAGACGCAGGAGATTTACGCGCCGCTGGCGCACCGGCTGGGCATGGGCAAAGTGCGCGGCGAACTGGAGGATCTGGCATTCCGCTACACCGATCCGGTGGCCTACGAGCAGCTGGCCGCGGCGGTGGAAGCGCGGCGCATTGAGGGCGAGCAGTTCCTGCGGAGCGTGGATGACACGCTGGTGGAGCAACTGAGAGAAAACGGGGTTGAAGCGCGGGTGGAGTGGCGCATCAAGCGGCTTTACTCGATTCACCAGAAGATTGAGCGGCAGAAGATTTCATTCGACCAGGTCTACGATCTGCTGGCGATCCGCGTGATCACCCAGGACGTGGCATCATGCTATGCGGTCTTCGGGCTGATTCACACGCTGTGGCGTCCGGTGCCAGGCCGCATCAAGGATTTCATCGCCATTCCGCGCGCGAACCGGTACCAGTCATTACACACCACGGTGATGAGCGCCAGCGGCCACCAGTTTGAAGTGCAGATTCGCACCGAAGAGATGCACCGCATCGCCGAGGAGGGAATTGCGGCGCACTGGAAGTACAAAGCGGGTGACAGCGTGGTGACGGCCCGCGACGAAGAGCGCCTCAACTGGATACGCCAGCTTGTGGAGTGGCAGAAGGAGATGACGGACCCCAACGAATTCCTCTCCAGCCTGAAGATGGACCTCTATCCCGACGAGGTGTACACCTTCACGCCAAAGGGAAAGGTTGTGGTGGTTCCCGCGGGAGCGACGCCGGTTGACTTTGCGTACACGATTCACACCGAAGTGGGCCATACCTGCGTTGGAGCCAAGGTCAATGGCCGCATGATGCCGCTGCGGACGAAACTGCGCACGGGCGACATTGTCGAGATCGTGACGCAGAAGGATCACAAGCCGAGCCGAGACTGGCTCACGTTCGTCAAGAGTCCGCGCGCCCGCAACAAGATCAAACACTGGCTGAACGAAGACCAGCGCCGGCGGGCCATGGAAATCGGCCGCAAGCTGCTGGATCGCGAAGCCCGCAAATTCAAAGTGCCGATGTCGCAGATCGACGACCAGGATCTGGGCCGCATTGCGAATGAGTTTGGCGTGGCCACGGCTGCCGACCTGTTGGCCACGATTGGCCTGGGAAAACACAGCGCGCACCAGGTGCTGAACAGGCTGGCACCTGGATTTGCGGCACCGCCCGAAGCCGAACCGGGAGCGGAGATCAAGCCGGGCGAAGGCGGAATGACCGATGCAGTGCGCCGCCTGCACATTAGCGGGTCGGAATCGCTGCAGGTGGAGGGACAGAACGATCTGCTGGTGTATCGCGCGCGATGTTGCAACCCGATTCGCGGCGAAGAGATTGTTGGCTACGTAACAAGAGGCAAGGGCGTGGCCGTGCATGCACGCAGTTGCCCGAATGTGCAGAACCTGCTGTACGAGAGCGACCGCCGCATCAACGTGGAGTGGTCGCGCGTTGCAGACGGTGCGCCAGGCCACGCGCAACGCTATCCCGTGAAGATTATTGTCTACTGCGAAGACAGGACCGGGATGCTGAAGGAGCTGACCGCCGTGATCTCAGACCAGAACACCGATATTCGCGGCGTGGAACTGAAGCGGGACGAAGACGGTGAAGCGATTATCGAATTTATTGTGGAAGCCGAAGATGTTCGTCACCTGAATCGCATGGTGATGGGGTTGCGCCGCGTGCATGGTGTGCGCAGAGTGGAGCGGACGCAGAAGGTGTAAACACAAGGATCAGAAATTAGAGTTCACTCGATACTCCCTTCAAAAAACCTCCAGCGATACCATCAAGACATGAGCGAGAAACCGATCGAGCGCGGAAACATTCTGTGCGGGTTTCGTGTGCTCGATGGCGGGCTGGCGACTGAGCTCGAATACAGGGGCGCGCGCATCGATGGGCCTTTGTGGTCGGCGCACGTGCTCGAAGATGCGCCGGAGATTCTTCTTGCCGTGCATCGCGCCTACATTGAAGCGGGCGCACAGTGCATCGCCACATGCAGCTACCAGGTTTCGCGCATGGGATATGCCGAAGCGGGACTGACCGCCGATAGGGCCGACGCGGCATTGCTGCGCTCCGTCGAGTTGGCGCGCCAGGCCGCGGCCGAATTCCCCGACCGGCGTGTTCTGGTGGCGGGATCGCTGGGACCGCATGGCGCGGCGCTGCACAACGGAGGAGAGTACACCGGCGTGTACGATTGCTCTTACGCCGATCTGGTTCAATTTCACCGGGAGCGAATTGAAGTTTTCGCGGGGGCGACCGGAATGTCCCGCCCGGACATGCTCGCGTTTGAGACGTTCCCATCGCTAGAAGAAGTGCGCGCCGTGGGCGAGGCGATGGCCCAGTGGCCCGAATTGAAGGCATGGTTCAGTTTTTCGTGCCGCGACGAGAAACATGTGTCGCACGGGGAGCGGGTTGCTGATTGCGCCACCGTGGTTGCGGCTTTTCCCCAAACGGCCGCGATTGGCGTGAACTGCGTTCCGCCGCGATGGGTTCCCTCCCTGATCGACGAGCTTCGCAAGGGCTCGACGAAACCGATTCTCGTCTATCCCAACTCAGGCGAGGGGTGGGATGCTGCGCGGCGGCGCTGGACCGGCGTGACTGACCCGGGAGAATTTGGCGCCAAGGCAGCGGAATGGTTTGCAGCCGGAGCGCAGATTGTGGGTGGATGCTGCCGCACGCGGCCGGCGCATATACAGGCGGTGGCCAGCGCGGCGGGATGGCCTGAAATTGGCTGACGTTTGTGCGCGCCCACTCTAGCTGCGAGGGCAGCAAGAGCGCCGGATTGATGGGGCAAGCTGATTGAATCAGCTAGACGAGGGTCAGCGCGGCTGTGCCTTTGTGCGGCGCGATGAAGTGATCAGCGCGGGAGACGATGGCGATTTTTTCGCGGGCGAGCAGCTTGCGAATCTGGCCGTGGGCGTGGTCGGCCCAGGGACCAGAGTTGTCGAGCTTGACGTAGGCGCGCCAGTGGTGGAGGGCGTGGCGATTCTGGCCGCAGCGCTCGAAGGCGAGAGCCAGATTGTAGTGAGCGTCGGCGTAGCGGGGCGAGAGCGTTACTGCCTTTACGTAGGCGGCAATCGATTCGTCGAGCCGCTCCAACTCGTCGAGGACATTTCCCAGGTCGAAGTAGGCGAGCACATAGCTGGGATCGGCAACCGTGGCGCGGCGGTAAAGTTCCTCAGCGCGGCAAAACTGGCGTATGTGGAAGAAGACGGTGCCGAGGTTGATGCACGCTGCCGCGTAGTTGGGGTCGATGGCGAGGATTTCTTCGTAGAGGGCAATGGCTCGTTGTTTTTCGCCGGCCTCCTCGGCCTGGACTGCCGCGTGAAAGCGCTCATGTATGCCGCTCGTGTCAGGGCTGCCGGGAAGGTAGAGTGGGGAGGGCATCGCGGCGGCAAAATCCGACTCCGGCCCGCTGCCATGCTCGAAGTCAAAGAGCAACTGGCGCCGGATGGGATCGACCATTGTGCCGTGGTGGCGAAAGGCCAGGCGCGTCCCGGTTCGGATCACGCGCGCCTCGAGTAACGGGTTCGCCATGCCGGCGACGGCCTTCATGGCGAGGATGGACTCGCGGATGGAAGCTGCAGGAACATCATCCTCGCGCAGCGAACGCAGAGTGCGCAACTGCCCGAGGTCCTGAAAGCTGTAAAGTTCCTGCTGGGAAATCAACCCGGCTCGTTCCCATGCCTGCAACTGCCGGGAACTGATCTGAAGGATGCGCAAAACGTCCTGACGGCGATAGCTGGTCACTCTGGTGTGCTCCTAAAGACGGAACAGTTACGCAGGAACCGCTCTGAAGAAGCTTCCCCCGTCCTGCGGAGTTCCGAACGCGGACTTGAGAAGCGTTCCCGTTGCGATTATGCCAAGAGCGAGCGTGAATAAGCAGGACGGAATAGCGGTTGCGGCAAAAAACTCGTGGATAACGAGTGCATGATTTGGTACATACCGCAAGAAGTGCAGCGAATGTGTGGCAGCCAGCCGCAAGAAGCGGGGTTCCCCCCCCGGCAAATTGAGAGATCGTTAATTTGTGGTCTGAGGATGGCTCTGCGGCGGCGATTCGCGGCCGGTGCGGCAATTCGCGAAAGCCGGAAACGCGTTCCATTCCCGGAAAGTTGTACAGTGAAGGGACCGGCGAGCCATGCTTGGTTTCGAATCAGTGGCTTAGGATTGTTCTTTGCCCCTGGCATTTTAGGTATGTTAAGCTGCCACACGCGACGAATCGTCGGTGCAGCAGGAATCGGGCCCATGTTAGATGCTGCCTTCCGCTACGTGTTGAGTAAGCCGCCGCGCCTGGCGTCGGCGAGCGGAAGTGTGGAAGCCCTCACGGGTTTTAACCAGAACGATTTCCTTGTGTCGAAGGTAGACCTGCGGGACCGCGTTCACGGCGACGACCTTCCCTTCTTCGATTCTCTGTTTTCTCCCGGACTTCAACGACCGCCCGGCAGCTTCAACCTCCGGCTACGTCATGTAGACGGAAAGATCCGTTGCGTGAAGGGCAGGTTCGAACAAACGCAGACGGCGAACGGCGAAGTTGAGTTGGCGCTCGACTTTGCAGATGCGCGAACGGTGAATGAACCGGGCGACGCCATCTTGATGACCGCCTTCAAGACCTTGATCGAACAAACAACCGATTACATCTACATTAAGAATCGCAACCATGTGATTCTGGCTGCGAGCCGGACCCTGCCCAGCCTTTCAGAATCTGCGAAAGACCGGACGGACCTGGTGGGAACGACCGATTATGACAATCACCCGGAAGAGGCCGCCGACGGCTACTACCGGCTCGAGGAAAAGGCATTCGCGGAGGGCCAGCGCGTGGACCAAATCCAGCGGGTGCAGGCGCAGGACGGAACGACACGGTGGATTGACAACCGCAAGTACCCGCTCAATGGGCCCGACGGAGAAATCATTGGAATTTTCGGCGTTGCGCCGGACATTACCAGCGCGATTGAAACACGGGAAAAGCTCGCAGAGAGCGAGGAGTGGCTGCGCGATGCGCAGGAGATTGCCGGATTAAGCAGCTACGTGCTCGATATTCCCAAGAAGAAGTGGATCGTATCGGAAGGATTGGCTGCGCTGCTGGGCATCGGGGATGATTACGATCGCGGATTCGAGCAGATCTGGCCGTTGATTCACCCCGACGACCGGCCAGCGATGGCGGAGCGGCTGCAGGGATACTTTACCGGCGAGCGCAATTTCTTCGACAACGAGTGTCGTATCGTTCGCCGTACCGATGGGGAAGTGCGCTGGGTGCATACCCGGGGCAGGCTGGAGCGCGATGCCGAAGGCAAACCGCTTTCCTTGCGGGGCACGGTGCAGGATATTACCGAGCGAAAGCAAGCTGATGCGGCGCTGCGCGAGAACCGGGATCTGATGCGCGTTTTCATCGAGCATGCACCGGTGGCGCTGGCCATGCTGGATCGGGAGATGCGTTACCTGGCCGTGAGCCCCAGGTGGCGGCGGATTCACGATTTGCAGGATCGCGAACTGATCGGCCATTCTCACTATGAATTCTTCACCGAGGTCTCGGATGAATGGAAGGCGCAACATCGCCGTGCTCTGGCTGGAGAAGCCATACCGTCCGGCGAGGTCAACATGGCGAGAGCGGATGGCAGCCTGCAATGGCTACGGCGTGAAATCCAGCCGTGGTTCACCGCCGATGGCGCGGTGGGCGGCATCATCATCTTTTCTGAAGACGTGACAAGGCGCAGGCAAGCGGAGGAAGAGCTCCGCAGACACAAGGAGCTGTTGCAGCTTTTTGTGGAGCACGCGCCTGTTGCGTTGGCAATGTTCGATCTGGACATGCGTTACATCGCTGCCAGCAAGCTCTGGGCCCGGGACCACTCAATTGATCTCGAAAAGATCATCGGACGCTCGCATTACGAGGTCAACCCTGACGTCCCGGAGAGGTGGAAGGAGACGCATCGCCGCGGCCTGGCTGGCGAAACACAGAGCGTGGAAGAGGACCGATACGATCGGGCGGACGGCTCGATCGAATGGATTCGATGGCAGATCATGCCCTGGCGTACCGCCGAAGGATCAGCCGGCGGGATTGTGATGTTCTACGAGGACATCACAGAGCGCAAAATGGCCGAGGCCGCGGTGCGCGAGAGCAAGGAGCTGCTGCAGCTCTTCATCGACCGGGCGCCGGCTGCACTTGCAATGTTCGATCGCGAGATGCGCTACCTTGCGGTGAGCCGGCGATGGCTGGAGGAATATTCCCTTGTAGGGCAGAACGTTCTGGGGCGCTCGCACTACGAGATTGTTCCCGATATTCCCGAACGGTGGAAGGACGCGCACAGGCGCGGTCTTGCGGGGGAAACGCTCAAGTCAGAGGAGGACCGTTTCCAGCGCGCTGACGGGACGGTGCAATGGATTGAGTGGGAGGTTGTGCCATGGCGTGCAGCCGACGGTTCCGTGGGCGGCATCGTTCTGTTTGCCGATGACATTACCGCGAGGAAGCAAGCGGAAGAGCGGCTGCGCCTCGCGGCCAGCGTGTTCACCGGCGCCCGCGAAGGCATTACGATCACCGATTTGAAAGGCACTATTCTCGATGTAAACGATGCATTCACGCGGATCACCGGGTACAAGCGCGAGGAAGCCGTGGGGCAAAATCCGCGCTTGTTGAAGTCGGGCCTGCAAAGCAAGGAATTCTACGACAGGATGTGGGACTCGATCCGGCAGACCGGCCATTGGTCGGGAGAGATCTGGAACCGATCGAAGAACGGCGATATTTTCGCCGAAACACTGACGATTAACGCGATCCGCGACGCGAACGGCGAGCCAACGCAGTATATGGCGCTGTTCAGCGACATTACCGAACTCAAGCGCCATGAGCAGCAGCTTCAGCACGTTGCGCACTACGATTCCTTGACCGGATTGCCGAATCGAGTGCTCATTACGAACAGGCTGCGCCAAGCGATGGCGCAGGCGCTGCGGAACAAGCAGATGCTTGCCGCAGTCTACTTCGATCTCGACGGCTTCAAGGCGATCAACGACGAGCATGGCCACTCCATCGGCGACGCGCTGCTGACGGCGATCGCTTTCAGGATGCGCCGCGTGATGCGGGAGGGCGACACGCTGGGCCGGCTGGGAGGAGACGAGTTTGCGGCCGTGCTGCTGGATGTGGCCGACGCACAGAGCGTGGCGCCGGCGCTGAAGCGCATGCTGTCCGCCGCCGCCGAAGAGGTCCAGATTGGCGAGGTAAAACTGCGTGTCTCGGCATGCTGCGGCGTGACCTATTATCCGCAAGCGGATGAGGTCGATGCCGATGTGCTGCTGCGCCAGGCGGGGCAGGCGATGTATCAAGCCAAGCTGGCCGGCAAGAATCGGAGCGAGAGCTTCAATCCCAGCGAAGATTTAATGACGCGCAGCCGGCATGAGAACCTCGGGCACATCCGACATGCCTTGGAGGCACGGCAATTCCTCCTGCACTACCAGCCGAAGGTCAACATGCGCACCGGAAAGATCGTCGGGGCCGAGGCCCTGTTGCGCTGGCAACATCCGGAGCGCGGCTTGCTGCCGCCGGGGATGTTTCTTCCCATGGTCGAAGATGACCCACTGATGGTTGAAATGGGAGAGTGGGCGATCGAGAGCGTGCTAATCCAGATGGAATCATGGCAGGCCACGGGCTTCGATCTGCCCGTAAGCGTGAACCTGAGCGCGTTGGAGTTGCAACAGCCTGACTTTACAGACCGGCTGCGCCAACGGCTGGCGGCACATCCGCTGATCAAGCCGTCGAGCTTGGAATTTGAAGTCCTCGAGACAAGTGCTCTCGAGGATGTGGTGCAAACTTCCCAGGTATTATCGGCCTGCCGCCAAATCGGCGTGTCGATCGCACTCGACGATTTCGGCATCGGGTATTCTTCCCTCACTTATTTGAAGCGCCTGCCGGCCAATGTGCTGAAGATCGATCAGAGTTTTGTGAGGGACATGCTCGATGACCCGGAAAACTTGAATATTCTGGAAGGCATCATGGGTTTGGCGGCGGCGTTCCGGCGCGAGGTGATCGCCGAGGGAGTGGAGACGGTGGAACACGGCCAGATGCTGCTGCAGATGGGCTGCGAAATCGCCCAGGGCTACGGCATCGCTCGGCCGATGGCCGCGAGCGAGTTGCAGGCTTGGGCAGCAACGTGGCGACCCGATCCGCGGTGGGCCGATGTGCCTCTTGTGCACGCAGAAAACCGATCGGTGCTTTACGCCTGTGTCGAGCACCGCGCATGGCTTTCCGCCTTTGAGGCCTGTTTGCTGGGCAAGCGCTCAACTCCGCCGTCGCTGGATGCAAACCATTGCCGCGTAGGTGCCTGGTTCAATGCAGAAAAAGGGACAGCTCGTAGTGCGCTCGCGACGCTTAGGGCGATTGAAACACTTCATCACGAACTGCATTCCCTGGCATCTGAGATCCTGGCGTCTCAAGCCGACGGCCAAACTTCTGAGGGATTGGCGCGCTTACAGCAACTTCATCACTTGCATGAAAAATTTATGAGCGGGTTGGGAGTCTTCACGCGTGCCGGTTCAGGTAGAGCAGGAAGACGACGCCGCGAAACACCGTCTCATCGCGCAGGGCGCCAATGATGTAAATGCTTCCATGCGATTGAGGCATGGGGAACGACAGGTTAACTCCTGCCGTTCCGCGCCCCGAAACTGCCGTTGGATCAACGATGCGCAGCAGCGGCAGCCGCATGAGCCGGTTCGGAGATGGTTTGCGGCTCGCGCAGCGTGAGCACCGGGCAATGCGCATGAGCGAGCACGCGATAGACCGTGCGATCGCGGGTGAGGTTCTCAAAGGCTGAACGTTGCGTGGCGCCGAGCACGATCAGGCCGGCATGCCGTTCGGCAGCGAAGGCCAAGATCTCGATAGACGGATTACCATGCACAACGATGGGCACGACGGAAGAACAGCAGCCGGCGCCTGTTTCTTCGGCAAGGATGCGGAGTTCAACCATGGCGGCCGAATCCATGCCGGTAGGCAAGCCTTTTCGCTGCATCTCCGCGATGGGCGGTAGCACGTGTAACAGGATCAACTGAGCATTCTTCTCAGAAGCGATCCGGCAGGCAAGCGCCGCGCTCGGGCGGGAGGTCTCTCTAAGCGTGGTGGCATGCAGGACCACACGATCCTGGCCTCTGTCCACCGGGAGATGAGCCTCGGGTCCCACGGTTATGACCGGGATGTAGACCGAGCGCAGCACTTGTTCTGCCACAGAGCCGATGAGCAACTTGCCGATCTTGCTCCGGCTCCGAGTCCCAAGAAGGATACGGTCAACGTGAAACTGCCGGACGGCGGCTGCAATCTGTTGCGTGGGGTGACCTTCACGCACCAGCGCGTCGCAGTGGAGGCCGCGCCGCGCGGCTGCTTCTTCCCAGGGCCGCAGCATCTGCTCGGCTGTCTCCAAAGCGCCAACGGTGTCGTAGTAAGGCATCCCGGCCGCATCGGCGGTAATGGCAGCGGCAGACGAGAGCACATGAAGCAGGATGAGCCGTGCTCCGGTTTCGCCCGCCTGTTCCAGGGCAAACGGCATCAGATGGTCCAGATCGCTCAGGTCCGTTGCGACAAGAATCGTGGACGGATGCGTCCAGCGGTGGGGATCAGCGTCCCGCATGGCATACACCTCATAGCCGAAGCGTGTCACCGAAATAGGGGCGAGGATGTGTCCGGAAGCACTCGAAAGTGTGATTTGGCTCACCCGCCAGATCCTATTTGCACGCCGGCGGGCACGGCTGCGATGATCGCTTCACGCGGTCGCGCTGGGAGGTCATGAACATGAAAACAGGGATCTTGATTGCTGCTGCGCTTCTGGTGTTCCCAAACTGCGGATTCGGGCAGGCGCCAGCCTGGTCTCCTCCTCCTGACCATTTGACCATTCCGATTTGGCCCGGCACGCCTCCAGGCGAGAAGGCCAATATGCCGCCGGAGGTCAATTTGAATACGGCGGGAACCAGGACGATGGCGGGAAGGCCGTACATTCGCCTGACCAACGTGTCTACGCCGACGATCACGCTCTATAAGCCTAAAGCGAAGAACACAGGCGTGGGGATTCTGGTATTCCCGGGCGGCGGCTACCAGACTCTCTCGATGGATCTGGAGGGGACGGAGGTTTGCGAATGGCTAAACCAGATCGGCGTAACGTGTGTGCTGCTGAAATACCGCGTCCCCGACAGCGGACCGTATCCCAAGTCGGCAGCCGCCTTGCAGGATGCACAACGCGCAATGGGGCTGGTGCGCGAGCATGCAGATGAATGGGGCATCGATCCGCACAGGGTGGGCGTGCTGGGATTCTCAGCAGGAGCACATCTTGCCGCAGCCGTCAGCACCCACTATGACAAGCGGCTCTACGACCCGGTCGACGCAGCCGATCAGTTAGGCTGCAGGCCCGACTTTGCGGTGGTGCTCTATCCCGGCTACCTGGCAATGGCAAACCAGAACTTTGCGCCGAATCCCGATGTTCATCCGGCTGCCGATACGCCTCCGACTTTCCTTCTGCAGGCGGAAGACGACAACACGGCGCACGTGGAAAACTCTGTAGTGTATTTCATGGAACTGAAGAACGCGCAGGTGCCCGCGGAGCTGCACATTTATGCGCAAGGCGGCCACGGATTCGGACTGCGGCCGAGGGATCTGCCCATCATGGGCTGGCCCAAGCTGGTGGGGACCTGGCTGCATACCATCAAAGCGCTGCCCGCCGAATAAGGAGGCTGGATCGGGGCATGCTGATTGCCGTTATTACGATCTCGGACCGCTGCGCGCAAGGGCTGATGACCGACACGGCGGGTCCGGCCGTGTCGGCACTGGTCAAGAGCGAGTGGCCGCAGGCAGAGGTTCGCACGTCCCTGCTCGCAGACGATGAGGATGCCATTGCTGCGGCTCTCGTGGAACTGAGCCGGCAGAACGCGGCACTCGTCCTGGCCGTGGGTGGTACAGGAATGGGTCCCCGCGATCGAACGCCGGAAGCGACGCGGCGCGCGATCGACCGCGAAGCGCCGGGACTGGCGGAAGCAATGCGGGCGAAGAGCGCAGAGCGCAATGCGTATGCGTGGCTCTCGCGCGGCGTGGCCGGAATGCGAGGCAAAACGCTCATCGTGAACCTGCCCGGAAGCAAAAGGGGCGCGGAAGAAAGCCTGGCGGCGATTCTGCCGTTGCTGCGGCACGGGATTGAGGTTGCGGAAGGCGCCCAGGTGCATCCCTAGACGAGTTTGGAAATGAAGGGCGGAGCGGGAAGCATGCGCGGTGCGATTTCGCGCATCCTGGTGGGAAACGCTTTCTAAAAGCTGCCATTTTTGCTTCTCGAACGCCGGCAATCCGGCGTGTCTCTCCGCCCAAATGAAACAATTTACTCGTTTTTTGGCGCCAAGGCGCGAAATCGCGCTGAGTAACGGCGAGAAAAGGGTACAATTCTCTTGCCCATGGTCCGACCACATAGAGTTCGCCCGAAACGGCGCCGAGCCTCCGTGAACATTCACGACGTGGCCAAGCGCGCGCGAGTTTCCATCGCGACAGTCTCGCGTGTCGTCAATCGTATTTCGTCAGTGGATGAGGAACTGGCCAGGAGGGTCTGGAAGGCCGTTGACGAAGTTGGGTATGTGCCGAACACGCAGGCGCGGGCCCTGGTGTCAGGGCGAAGCCACCTGCTGGGCTTAATCGTTTCGGACATTACCAACCCTTTTTTCCCGGAACTCGTAAAGGAGTTTGAGAACCTGGCGGTGCCACAGGGCTATGAAGTAATGATCGGCTCGACCAACTACGATCCGGGGCGAACCGAGTCGTTGATCCGGCGCATGTTGCAACGCAGCGTAGACGGCGTTGCGGTGATGACGTTCGGGATTGAAGAGGAACTGGTGGAAAAGCTGGTGCAGCACCAGTTTCCGCTGGTATTTGTGGATGCGGGGCCAGAGCTGACGAACATCCGCGTGTTAAAGGTGAACTACGGCGATGGAATTCGCGAGGCGGTGCAGCATTTGGCCGCACTCGGACATCGCCAGATTGCCTTTATCAGCGGGCCGCTGCGCATGCGCACCGCCGTCATCCGCCGCGATGCATTCAGGAAATCGATGGCTGAACTCGGGCTGGAGGCGCCTGTCTCGGCGATCCTCGAAGGCGATCATACGATGGAGGGGGGCAAGACGGCGATGGAGCAGCTGCTGGGTATTAGCGACCTCCCAACGGCGGTGATCTGCTCCAACGATTTGACCGCTATCGGCGTGCTGCATGCGCTGGATGAGACCACGAGCCGAGTGCCCAAGGACATCTCGGTGGTGGGATTCGACGACATTCGCCTGGCCCAGTTCATGCTTCCGCCGCTGACGACAGTGCAGATGTCATGCAAGGAACTGGCGGCCGCAGCGGTCGAGGCGCTACGTGCCGGCATCGAGCCGGACCACCCCAAGGCTGCACAGAAGGAGTGGGCAATTCCAACTCGGCTCGTGGTGCGGCGGTCAACCGACTTTCCGCGCGGAACCCTGCCTGCGCTTGCGAATGTGGGCGGGCGTTCCGGGCGCTCGGCCTGGAAGTCAATCGGCAAAGGCGAATAAGGCCACTCCGCCTTGACGAGCGCCGCAAGATACACAAGCGTAAAAAGCAGAATCTTCAAGAAGGCCGATCGCGGCTATTGATATCGCCTTATCTGGCGGTCATTGCACATTTGGTAGCACGACATTTGAAATCGTGCGAAAATATCGCACATGGTAGCACGAATTCAATAATCGTGTGATTGTACTCACAGCCGAATGCACCGACCCAGAGATAGGGTTCTGCTATGCGCCACGGAACAGCATCGACGGGAAGCATGTTTGCCTGGGCGCTGCTTTTCGTTCTGGCGGCACGCGCGACCGCTGCAGACGGCAGCCGGATATCAGGCACCGTGACCGGCGCAGAGGGCCGAGCGATTGCTGGAGCAGTGGTGCGAATCAGCGGTAGTGGAAGCATGCGCCAAATGGTAAGCGATGCCCAGGGTATGTTTGAGCTTGAAGTATTTGCTGCAGGGACATACGAACTGAGCGTGAATGCGGCGAACTACCAACATCTTGAAAAGAGCGTGGTGGTCGCGGCCGGCGGCGCCGAGTTGGAGATCGAATTGACTCCGGTGGTGACGCAGACGGTGACGGTGTCAGCGGATCTAACGGGAGATGATGTCATGTCGCCCGATCCGGCAGTGAAAGTGTTTGCCACGCAAAACCTGCTGGACGCGAACCCGGGACGGCCCGGCGCGCCGATTTCAATTCCCGGCTATCCGATTGAAACGGCATCGGGCGGCATCAAGGCGCCGCAGTATTTTGCGCCAGGCGTTGCAGGCGACCACGGCGAGCCAATTGCTCAGTACATCCAGGTGGGAACATATTTGTTGCCGAACAACCTTTCGGCGAATGCACATGGGAACGGATACGCCGACCCGAACATTCTGATCGCCAGTGCGCTGGATAGCGTGCAGGTGGATGGCGGCGCCTACAACGTACGCGAGGGCAATCATGCGCTGAACCTGGCGGCGATCTACGGTCTGCGAGCGCATTTGGGGCCGTTCTTCACGCTGACAGCCGACAATCGCGACCTGACGGCGACGGCGGGAATGAGCTTTTCGAAAGACTCATGGGCCGCTGCCGAGGGATCGTTCGGGAACGGCTTTCTCGACCGCCTCGAGCATCGCAAGCAGTTCAAGTTCAATGGCGGGCGCGTATTCCACGCAGGCGACCACACTCTCACGTTGTTCGGCATCGCGTATTACGGCACAGGCTTCGTGGCGGGATTGCGGCCGGTCTTTGGATTCAACGCAACGGACGCTGCGGCTGGCTGGCAAGCCTATCCCGACACGATCGATCCACGGCAAAAGGATCAGACGCACACCGCACTCGCCGCGCTGAACGACGAATGGAAACTCAATGGGAGCAGCGAGGCGCAACTTTCGGGGTTCTTCCGCACCTACAGCCTCAGCTTGTTCTCCGACTTTGGGCTGGGACTGATCCGGCAAAGCGAGTTCCGCACCGTGGGCGGTGCGAGCGCTATTTACGTCAGCCACATTGCGAAGACATTCACCCTGCTGGCTGGGGCCGACTACGAGCGCGAAGCGCCGCGGCGCGACGATCTGGATCACTACAACTTCTTCAATCCGACGCAGCCTGACAACTACGGTACTTTCGTGAAGATCGATGGCAACGACGTGACCATTGCTCCGGTGTCGCCCTACATTGCGGCGCAAGGCGGATTGGGAAGTCACCTCAACTACTACGCAGGATGGCGGCGCGATGAGATCTTCATTGACAACCAGGATCTGATCACGCCGGCGAATTCGCGGAGCAAGCTGGTGGGACTGAATTCACCCAAGGCGACGCTGACGTTTGAGCCGCGCCAATGGAGAGCCGCGCCGGTGGTTTCTGTGAGTTTCGGCAAGTCGTTTTTCACGGAGGATCCGCGCGAGGGCTCGGCGCTGGATGGTCCCACCTCTGTCGATCCGGTTGAGACAGCGCGCTCGTATCAACTGGTGGTAAGTAAGACGATCCACAAGACCGACGTGAAATTAACGCTCGGACACGAAACGCAAAGCGCGGAGTACGGCAAGATCGATCCCGACCAGGGATTGCAATTCGATCTGGGGCCGGGACGGATTCGCTTTCTGGCAGCCACGGTGCGGCAGGTGATGGCGCATGGCTCGTTTGAGGCGACGCTGGAGCAAGCGGACGCGCGGCTGATCACCACGTCGTTCTCAGTGACTCCGGAGGCGCCGCGGCTCATCGGCGACCTGGTCGGAACTTACGAGAAATTACCCTTCCACTTACAGGCCAAGGGCGAGTTTGAATATGTGGGTCGCAAGGTAGTGGGCAACGGCTGCAGCGAAGCCGGTTACATGAGTGGCGATCCGAATGCGCTCAGTTACTACTGTCTTGGAGTGCCCAACAAGGAACTTCGCATTGCTGCGGCACGGCCATTCCTCGGCGGGCGGCTCAGCCTGGGTGTGAACGCGATGATTGCGAGCGGCTGGACGGGACAGACGGTGGAGAACTTTGCAACGGCCGGAGTTTACGGTCCTGGACTCGTTGGTTTGGGCAACGACGGACTTGTTCCGGCGAACCCGGTGGGTGAAGTGGTGGGCATCAGGATTCCGTCCTATGCGAGCATGAACCTGACGTATCACTTCTGCGTGAGACCGGAGCGATAGACGGAGTAATTTCCGGATCGGCAACCACACGAGCCGCAATCCAGCTGAGAAGAGTTTGCGTGAATTCGCGGCGTCGAAAAATGGGCTCGCCCGTTGACAGACCTCACGGACCTCACAATGTAACCGTACAAAACCTGGTTTTGATGAGATGAGAAAAGCGCGGGCAACCCGCTACGGGATCTGCGCCTCTGAGGGAGGAAGTATCCTCGACCACCCTTGAGTTTCGTTGAGAGGGCGATCGTCTTATAGGTCGCAAGTAAATCGAAAATAGAGGAGCAAATGATGAAAAAGATCAATCTTCACGGAGGGGCGCTGGCGCTGACTTTGGCAGCGACCCTCTGCGCTTTCTCCCCCGGCTTGGCTGCCCAAAGTAGCGGCAACGCCCAGCAGGAACAACAACAGCAAACCCAGCAGCAAAACAAGACATTCACCGGCAAGGTTGCGAAGCTCCAGAACGGGCAGTATGCCTTGATCACAGGCCAAACGCCCGAGGGCAAAATGACCGGGCACTTCCTCGATGATCCCGACGACGCGCAGAAATATGAGGGCAAACAAGTGACGATTACCGGAACACTCGACGTAGCAAGCAACACGATTCACGTATCCAATATTCAAGCTGCATAGGCCCCGACGCGTTGCGGGAGAAACGAGGGGGCTGCCGTTCATGGCAGTCCTCTTCTTCTCGAAGGTCAATACATTTCGATGACTGTTCAGCTTTCGGCACGACTGAAGTTGTGCCCCTTCAAAACCGGATTTATGCGAGGAGTTCTAGTGTCCTGAGTCTGAAATAAATACATAGATATGCAACTTTGCAGCATCGGATAGAGTAGGAGGAATCCGATGCTGCCAGGCCCGCATTTGAAGCCACTCACGGTCGATCCCCAGGATCAGGTGCAACTCACTGCCTGGAGTCGGCGTCCCAAGACCGCGCAAGGACTCGCGGTGCGCGCTCGCATTGTGCTGTTAGCCAGCCGGGGCGTGAGCAACAGCGATATTGCCCGCCAGTTGCCTGTAACCCTGAGGACGGTGGGCAAATGGCGCCAGCGCTATCTGGACCTAGGCCTGGATGGGTTGCTGGATGAGCCCCGCCCGGGCACGTCGCGCAAATTAAGTGACGAACAAGTGGAGCGTGTTTTGGCGCGAACTTTGGAGAGCCAGCCGGAGGCAGCCACGCATTGGTCGACCCGCGACATGGCCAAGGCGTGTAGATTGAGCCAGTCGTCGATCAGCCGCATCTGGAGAGCCTTTTCTCTGGCCCCGCATCGCTCCGAGACGTTTAAGTTATCTAAGGATCCGTTGTTCATCGAGAAGGTGCGCGATATCGTGGGCCTGTATCTGGCTCCGCCGGAACGCGCGCTGGTCTTATGCGTGGATGAAAAGAGCCAGATACAGGCCTTGGACAGAACCGCGCCGCTGTTACCCATGCGTCCTGGACAGATCGAACGTCGCACCCACGACTACGCCCGCCACGGCACCACGACGTTGTTCGCCGCGTTGAATACCAAGAGCGGCAAACTGATCGGCCAAACGCAGCGCCGTCATCGCTCGGTGGAGTTCCGCAACTTCCTCGACACCATCGAAAAGAACGTCCCGGTGGGACTGGACATCCACCTGATCCTGGACAACTACGGCACTCACAAAACGCAACTGATCCGCGATTGGCTGGTGAAGCGGCCGCGATTCCACCTGCACTTCACGCCCACTTCGGCCAGTTGGCTCAACCTGGTGGAACGCTGGTTTGCCCTGCTGACCGACAAGCAACTCCGACGCGGGGTCCATCGCTCCACACGCGAACTGGAAAACGCAATCCACGAATATATCGGTCGCAACAACCGCGACCCCAAACCTTTCGTCTGGCACAAGACCGCCGACCAAATCCTCGATTCCGTCGCACGCTTCTGTGCACGAACTTTAGACTCAGGACACTAGAACTGGTTGCATAAATGGTTCGGCCTCAAGATAGGGACTTATGTCTGAGGCGGGTTAGTTGTTGAGCTGCTTCTATGAAGAAGCGGCTGGAGTTGCTAAGCGAGGAGCAGTGGAGAATTTTGGAGCCGTTGTTTCCTGCACGCAAGCGTCGTAAGGATGGTCGGGGAAGGCCCTGGGCTGCCAACCGCGAGTGCTTAGAAGGCATTCTGTGGGTTCTGCGTACGGGAGCACGATGGCGCGACATGCCCGAGCAGTACCCGGATGGCTCGACCTGTTGGCGTCGATTGCGTAGCTGGGAGGAACAAGGCGTATGGCAAATGGCGTGGCGAAAGCTGTTGTCGATGTTGGACCAGCGCCGGCTGCTGGATTGGGAAGAAGCCTTTCTGGACGCCACCTTTGTCACGGCCAAAAAGGGGGCTCGGCAGTCGGCAAAACCCGTCGTGGGAAAGGTACGAAGTGCATGGTGGTGGTCGACGGCAACGGCATACCTGTCGGAGCGCAACTTGCGTCCGCGCAACTGGCCGAGTGCCGCTTGGCCGAAAGCACGCTCGCGGCGGTGAGGGTTCCGCGTCGAGGACGAGGACGGCCGCGCTCCCATCTCAAACGGGTTATTGCCGACCGCGGATACGATTCCGACGCCCTGCGCAAACGATTTCATCAGCGTGGAACGGAGTTGATTGTCCCCTACCGCAAGAACATCCGCAACCGGCGCTTTGAGGATAAACGCAAGCTGCGACGCTACCGGAAACGTTGGAAAATCGAACGCACCAACGCCTGGCTGCAGAATTTCCGTCGCATCCAGGTCCGATATGACCGCATTCTTACGGTGTTTCAGGGCTTTTTTCATTGCGCTTGCCTGATCATCGCCTTGAGGCATTTATGCAACCAGTTCTAGTGCTTATGCGGGTGTTCATGAGAATGCGTATGCGGCTCGGGATGTTCGTCGCCGGAATCGAGTGCGTGCGCGGGCACGGTCATGACCAGGCGCCCATGCTGCACGCCTTTCAGGCCGATGATGATGTCGGCAAGGTGCTGCACGCGCGCCGCTTTGCCGTGGACGATCAGCACTTCAAGGCAGGAGTCGAGATCGAGATGAGCATGGCTCGTGGAAACGACGAGGTCATGATGCGCATGCTGCGCCTCGGTCAGCTTTTCAGTGATGCCGTAGGCGTGATGGTCGTAAATGAGGGTGACGGTGCCCACAACGGTGGCATCTGGCGCAGCGGTCGTCTCTCGCACCAGCCGGTCGCGAATCAGGTCGCGAAAGGCTTCGGAGCGATTGGTGTATCCACTCTTCTCGATGGAACGGTCAAAGCGCTTTAACAGGTCGGAATCGAGCGCAATGCCGATTCTGCTGAGTTCTCCCATGCGCATATCCTACGGCAGGCGCCCGAGAAAATGCGACCGAATCGCGCCGACGCGAGCGGGTTACTGCTGCGGCGCGACCAGGTGATGGGCGATGGCGAAGAGAGCCAGTTCAAGGCGCGTGGAGACGCCGGTCTTGTCGAAGATATTGGAGAGGTGACGCTTTACCGTCTCTTCACTGAGCGTGAATTGTTTCGCAATATCACGGTTGCTGCAACCCTCGACGATGCAACCCACCACCTCAAGTTCGCGAGGGGTGAGACCGTAAGTCTTGCGCTGCGGCACGGCGGCCTGCTGCATCAGGTCGTGGAGCGCCGTGACGAGATTGACGACGCGCTTGCCGCCGATCCAATAGTCGCCCGCATGAACGGTGCGGATGGCCGCCTGCAGATGATTCGCGAGCGCGTCTTTGAGAACAATTCCGCGGGCGCCGATATGCAGAGCTTCAATTATTTGCTGCGTTGTTATGGTGGAGGTCAGAAGTAGAATCTTTGCGGTGGACGGCCCGCTCATGATCGCGCGCATCGCCTCAAGGCCGGGCAAACGCGGCATGGCAACATCGAGAAGCAGGACATCGGGCTGGAGTTCGAGAGTCTGTGTAATGGCTTCGTCTCCGT
Source organism: uncultured Acidobacteriaceae bacterium (assembly GCA_963802955.1). Classification (GTDB taxonomy): domain Bacteria; phylum Acidobacteriota; class Terriglobia; order Terriglobales; family Acidobacteriaceae; genus Telmatobacter. The sequence continues at coordinate 550,407 of CAWDKT010000008.1, read as the reverse complement.
CGGTAGCGTCACCGACTACTTCAAAGCCATCATCTTCAGAAAGCATGTTGCGAACGCCGATCCGGACCACTGGATGATCGTCCGCAACTACGATTCGAATTGGTCTTTCCATTTCTGGCACACGCCTCCGCGAGGCCCGGTCCACGGCGTTGGAGGGTGCGGGGGATCAGGCCGGCAACTCAGCCTCAAGCATACGCTCCAACCCTTGGGCGGCGGTGCGCAAATCTCGAAGCAAGGTTGCACTGTTATCCAATTGGTTATCGTGCGGGCTGCCCGGAGCGGCCTCAAGCAGCGCACCCAGATGGGCAGCCTGAACGGCGCCGGCCATTCCGCAGCCTCCCTTGATGGCGTGACCAATGCGACGAATTTCAGCGAAGTCGCGATGTTCGATGGCGCCGGCGAGCGCCTCGATGCGTCGCGAAAGGTCGGCCACAACGGCGGCGTAAATCTGGCGCACTGCGGCTTCCGGCATCAACTTTCGAAATTGCGAAAGAACTTCGTCGCTGACAACGGGATCGCCAGGATCGAGCAGCGAGACACCGGGCGGCGATTTCTGCCCGTCGAGCAGTTTGTGAAGTGCCTCAGGAGTGAAGGGTTTGATGAGGAGACCGTCGGCCGTCGCGGTCACCTCATGCGGAGGTATGCTTCCACTCACAACGTAGATGCGAGCTGAGCTGATGGATCTGAGCTCCGCGATCAATTCTTTCCCGCTCAGGCCCGGCATCTGCGCATCCACCAGGATGACGCCAGGCTGGAAATCTCCAGTCGCAAGCAGCTTGAGCGAAGCGGGCCCGTCGACGGCGGTGTGCACGCTATAGCCACTCATGGTGAGGAGCGTGGCCATTACCTCGCGGCTCACCAGGTCGTCGTCAATCAGCATGACTACCGGGAGATCTCTTTGGGCGGCGTACGCGAGCATGCATCTATTCTGAATCTCCGGTGCGCTGATACGGCAACAATTCTTGCGGCCGGGTATCGATTTGGTTCTGGCAAAGCGATACGAGTTCCAGCGCCGGGCTCGTTTCACTCCATGCAGGAATAGTATCGGGCCCCGCCGATCAGTGCGCCGGTTGGGCAGGCACCGGCATTCCCAGGGCCGTTTCCGGCTTTAGATCCTGTCCGTTATGCCAGGCGTAGATTGCAGCCTCAATTTTGAGGGCACGGCTCTGCCAGAGTTCGATCGCGAGGTCATAGCGGCCGGTCACGTTGTTGAGCCAATACGGGCGATTCTCGGCGAGCCAAACCTGGCCGTACTCGCTCTTCACGGCGGAATAGGCGTCACGCAGATCCTGGCAGCGGCCGTTGTCGCCGCTGATCTCACTGAGCATTGTATTCGTGGCAGATTGCTTCGCCGCATCGTGCTGCTGAGCGACCGCTTTTGCATACTCTGCGACCATTTCCTGGGCGAGCTGGAATTTGAGGCCGACCAGGTCGAGGCGGCGGGCGCCCAGATCCATGGCGGTAAGTGCATCTGGCTCGGCGAGCGAGGAGTTGTTGTAGCGCACCTGCGTCAACAGGACGATGGCGCGCTCGGCGTGGAGCCGCAGATTCTGCGCCTGGGGCAGGAGCTCTGCGGACACGGTCTGACCCTCGGCGCTCCAGGGATCGAGCCAGAAAAGCTGATCGCTGCTCAGGCCGGTTTTTGCGTTCGTGATGGCTTCCTGGGCCGCCATAAGCTCTTTTTCAGCGGCGTTGATTTGGCCGCTCGAATCGAGATGAAAGACCTGTGCGTAGGCGTCCTGATAATCGGCGATGGAGCTCTCGCCAGGCTGCCATGCGGCGACTGCTCCGAAAAGCACGCCGTACCAATCCATGTTGAAGAGCCCCTCTCCGTCGTCGTTCCAAACCGTGGTGAGAGCGCCGGTAGAACCAAGCCGCTGGCCGTCGCGAATGAATCCCTGGATGTTCCAGAGAGCGGTTTTGGCGATGGGATAGACCTGGTTCCAGTTGGCGTCGCCGGGCGCTACCCAGGTTTCGATTCCGTTTTTCGAGAACGGTTCGATCATTTTGTCGAAGCCAGTGGAATCCCAGTAATTCCAAGGAACGGCGATCATATCTTTGGGAATGCCGGCAACCGCGTCGGGATTGGCGTCGCCGATATCGCCCCAGAAGAGCAGGCGGCGATTGAGCGGCGCGAGCGCATCGTGAATCTGTTTGAGGAAATCGACATAGACGGGACCGTAGCCCTGCTGTTCGACCGCCTGCTCAGTGCGGCCCACGCCAAGATCGAAGGTTTCGTCGGCGCCGATATGGATGAACGGTGAGGGAAATTCCTGAGCGACTTGCGTGAACCAGTCTTTGATGAGGGGCAAAGTGCCGGGCTGACCGGGCGCGAGTACGTAGCCGTGCGGAGTTTCAGCGAGGTCCTGGTAAAGCTCCCATTTGAGTACATGGTGCAGATGGCCGAAGGCCTCCTGCTCCGGAATGATGGTGACGTGATATTGGCGGGCGTAGGCGACGAGTTCCTTCGCCTCCTGCGGGGTGAGCGAACTCTCTGGCGGAGCGGCCAGCGGATGATCGGGAAAGAGCAGCGTGTGCTCGAAATAGGGCGAGTAGATATTGATTTTGAAGGACGCGAAGACCCGAATCTGATGCTTCTGGAAATCGAGAGTAGGAAACGGCCCGCGCGAGAGATCGTCGTCGATACCGCGATAGCGCATCGCAGGCCAGTCGCGCACTGTGCCGGTGGGCAACATGCGTGGTGTGCCGGGCAGCGGCAGCAACTGCTTGAACGTCTGCACTCCGTAGAAGATTCCAGAGCCCGTCACGCCGATGACGTAGGCATCGTGCGCGTCGATGACAAGGATGTAGCCTTCCGATTCCATGGAAGGATCGAAGGAGAGCTTGTTGCGCTCGAGGATGGATTTGGCCTCAGCAGAATCGGCGCGAAGAAGCGTAACGCGATAGGGCGGCTTCGCTGCGGCACTGCGTGATTGATCCGCCGCGGGCGCGATCCGCTTCACGGCGTCTTCCAGATCCTGAGCGGCAAAGTCATCCTCCAAGTTGCGGACCGGAACGCTGACAAGAATCCGCCCCGGTAGTTCTACAAGCTGCTCGAAATGCGCTTCGCGCGGTGCGGGCAAGAGCTTGACCTGCGCTTGTGCGGCGGCCAAAACGGGGAACAGAGAAAAGAAACCCGGGAAAAGAAGCAATGAAAAAGCACGGGGCAAAACGCTTCGTGGCACTTGCTACCGCCTTCCGCTCAACAATTCGAGCGCTTGAATCGGATGCGAACATTGTAGACTGGTGCGTTCACCGACTACCGGTTTGTGCCAGATCCATTCAACGGAGGACGCCATTCAGTCTGGCGCTTCGCCGCGAAAATGATGGTGCATACGCAAGGACCGAAAGGCGCGAGAGGACGTGCAACGCATGACGAGCAGCGGCTCCATCGAATTGCGTAGCCAAGCCGCAATTCGGCGATACAACATTTCTCTGCTGCTGGTTGCGGGTCTCGGCGGGCTGCTCTACGGCATCGACGTAGGGATCATCGGCGGCGCACTTCCTTACCTCGAGGCCACTTCAGCGCTGACGAGTGCGCAACTTTCCGTCGTGGTTGCGGCGGTGCTGCTGGGCAGCGTGTTCTCCACATTGTTTTCAGGCCTTCTGGCCGATTGGATGGGACGCAAGATGCTCATGATCGTGAGCGGTTGCGCCTTTGCGATGAGCATCCCGGTGATCGCGCTCTCGCACGGCTACGAACCATTGTTCTTTGGCCGGCTGCTGCAGGGCATGAGCGGCGGACTGATCGGGGTGGTCGTGCCGCTGTACCTGGCCGAGTGCCTGGCGGCATCGAGCCGCGGCAAAGGGACGGCGATCTTTCAATGGATGCTGACGCTGGGGATTGTGGCCGCCGCACTGATCGGCATTTACTTCAGCTATCGCGTGGAAGCGGTTGGGAAGTTGGGCGACGCAGAAGCCTTATTCCAATTCAAGGATCATGCGTGGCGCAGCATTTTCTGGGTTTCGCTGCCTCCGGGCGTCTTGTTCGTACTGGGCAGCCTGTTTGTCACGGAGTCTCCGCGATGGCTGTTTCGGCGCGGCGCAAAGGATCGCGCTTATGCGGCGCTGCTGCGGTCGCGAAGCCCCGATCAGGCCACGCTGGAACTTGAGGAAATGGAGGCGACCGCCCACGTGGCCGGAACAAGGGCCGGCCAGCAGATTCGCGATTCGCTGCTGCGGCGCAAGTACGCGATTCCCTTCCTGCTGGCCTGCATTATTCTCGCCTGCAATACGGCGACGGGCGTGAACTCGATCATCGGCTACAACACCGGAATCCTGCTGCAGAGCGGGTTGAGCGATCTGCTCGCCCACTGGGGCTATGTGATCTTCACGCTCGTGAATTTTCTTGCCACGAGTATCGGCATGGTGTTGGTGGACCGCAAGGGACGCAAGTTCCTGCTGGTGATTGGCACGGGCGGCGTAGTCGTTTCTCTGGTTGGCGTGGGATTACTCTTCATCACAACGGAAAAGCGGAGCGTAGATTGCCGCAGCGCCGTGCAGGCGATGGTGGGGCCCAGCCAGGAAGTGGCGCTGCGCTTTAACCCGGCGGAAGCGAGCAAGTTGCTTGCCTCGGCTGGCGGGAGGAGCAGCGGAAACCACCCCAGCGATCAAGGACCGCTCGCCGGGGGCCGCGGGATCGCCAGCGGTCGCGCTTCGCTCACGATCATTTACTCCTATGGCGACTTTACCGCGGCGACAAGCTTTGTACGTTCCGACGATGCAGCGGCTCCGCTCATTGAAATTACGCGCGCGAGTTGCGTGCCCGCGAACCGGGTTGAAGCGTTCTTCAAGAATCCGTTTGCGAATCTTGACGCAGCGCGGACCGCGCCGCTGAAGATCGAAAAGGCGCTCGTCGGCAGCGTGCCTGAGCAGGAACATGGCTGGCTTGTTGCGCTGGGGCTTTATCTCTTTATGACGTTCTACGCCATGGGGCCAGGTGTGGTGGTGTGGCTGGTGCTCAGCGAACTCATGCCGACACGCATCCGGTCGAACGGCATGAGCATCGCGCTGGTGATCAATCAACTGGTTTCGACAACGCTCGCGGCCATCTTTCTTCCGTTCGTGAGCAGGCACGGATACTCGTCGATGTTCTTCCTCTTTGCGAGTTTTACTGGTGTGTATTTCCTCGTTGCTGTCTTCCTCCTGCCTGAGACGAAAGGCAAAACGCTGGAGGAGATTGAGGCGCTCTTCGAAGGGCGGGCGGCGAGCCGGACGCCGAAAGCGTCTTGAGCAGGCGAAACCGGTTCTAAGAACTCGACGATTCCTCTTCCTTTTCCGGACCCGAACTGCGAACCGCCAGCACCGGGCAGAGCGCGTGTGAGGCAATGTTGTAGACCAGCGGGCCGGGAAGATGTGAGGACAACTCCGGGTGGGCCGTTCCTGGAACGCCCATCACGATGATCTGGGGATGGTACTTCTCCGCTGCCTCGAGGATGAGCGACTCCGGCGACCCGAACTCGACGTGGAAGTGCATTCCAATACCGGCAGCATGCGCCGGCAGTTCATTTTCGAGCAGGCGCATGCGGCAGAAGGCTTCAGGCGTCATTCGTGTCGATAAGGGTTCCTGCCAAGCGTCCTCAGCAATATGCAGGAGATGAAAAGCAGCGCCATAAGCCTGGGAAAGCGCATAGGCATACTCCAGCGCCGAGCGGGAATAAGCCTTTAGGTCGCTGGGATGAAGGATGGATTGGATCTGCGCTTCGGTCTCAGGCTTGACTTCCACATTGGGGCCGACGAGCAAGGCCGGGCATGCCGCGATGCGTGCAAGGGATTCATCGACAGCGGGCGCGAAGAGTTTTTGCAGTCCGTGTCTCCCGTGACTGCCTGCGACAATCAGGTCGATCTCTTCGCGCTCCACGAGCGCAGAAATGGCTTCGATGATGTCGCCGTGGTCAAGGAAGATCCGGAATGGAATCTGCGAGAAATGTGATTCGGCAAGCAGTCTTTCGATTCGCTTTTTCGCCGCCTGCTTCATCTTCTGCAAAGCGTCGTCGAGTTGCTCCGGCTCGATGTGTGCATACTCCTCGGTTGGGATGATGTGCGTGACGCAGATCTCGGCGCCGAAACGACGAGCGAATGCGGCCGCGTAGGGCAGGGCTGCGGCAGACGTTTCAGAGAAGTCGGTTGCAAAGAGGATTCTTTTCAGCCGGATTGAGAATTGATCGACGACATCAGTGATCTGAGGCACAGGAGGCTCCATGAGGTGTTCTCCTCTCAAGAAAGCACACGATCCGCTTGCTCGCCGTTCCCTTCGAGCGCCGGGAGCGGGGTAATCAAATTCGCGAGCGCCGCGCGCGCCTGCGGACCAGTGATTAACAGCAGGCGATCGTTGGATTCAAGGAGGGTGGTTGGGTGCGGCAAGAGAACATGCTCCCTCCGCAGGACGGCGATGATCTCGAACTCGTAATCTTTGAACTGGCGATAGAGCGAGCTGATGGTTTCACCAACCAGAGAACTGGCATCCTTTACAAGGGCCAAAGAGAGCTCCTTGTTGCCGGGCAAATCGAATTGAATGCTGGAACGCAGAAGGCGAAGCAGATCGAGATGGGTCGATTGATCGGAGAGGTGGAGATCCCTTTTCCCCAACAGGAGCATGGCATCCTGAATCTCATCCAGATAATGCGCGGGAGAATTGCGAGGGCTGGGAACCTGGCCTTCGTAAAGGCTGCGATACTTCAGGCGCGACGCGAGTCCTGCCTGAATCATGTAGGCAATTACTACGGTAAAACCGGCTGGCGCGAGGAGCCGCAAGCCGCCCGCCATCTCGGTGACCATGAGCATGGTCGCGATGGGCACGCGCGCTGCTGCGCCGAAGACCGCGGCCATGCCCAGCACGACAAAGATGGCGGGCGCCTGATGCGCGAGAACGGCAAAGCTGCCGCCGAGCATGGCACCCACAAAGAGTGAAGGCGCAAACACGCCGCCGGATCCTCCCGACGAGACCGTCAGGGCAAACGCCGCTGCCTTGGCGGCGATCAAGACGAGCAACATCTGAAGCGCCAGTCGGCCATCGATCGACAGTTGAATCCAGCCATAGCCGCCCTCCAGGACTTGCGGAAGCCAAAGAGCGATCAAGCCGACCCCAAGGCCTCCAAGGGCGGGCTTTGTCCAGATGGGTACAGGCAATTTTCGGAAGAGATCGCGCACTCCGTAAAAGAGGACCGGAAGCAACGCCCCGACGACTCCAGCCGCGAGTCCCAAAGCTGCATACCACGCGTAGTCGGCTGGTGATGGCGTCGCGACAGTCGGGATCGTGAATAAAGGCTGATAACCAACGAAGATTCCATTGACGGCGTAGGCAACCGTCGACGAGCAAATCGTGTAAATCAGAGCTTCCGGCTCGAACTCCATGTCGCCGTAAAGGACTTCAACGGCGAAGACGCTGGTGCCCAAAGGTGAGCGAAAGATTGCCGAGAGCCCAGCCGCCATTCCGGCCAGAAGAAGAATGCGGCGATGCGCGTCAGAGCGATGAGTGAGGCGCGCATACAGGGAGCCGAGAGCAGCGGAGATAAGCGCGATCGGACCTTCGCGGCCCGCGGATCCGCCGGAACCAATGGTGATGGCCGAAGCCACCATCTTGATTGGCGCGACCCGCGTACGGATGAAGCCCTCATGCCGATGAAAGGCGGTAACGGCCGTATCAGTTCCGTGACCTTCAGCTTCAGGAGCAAGGCCGTAGACCAGGATTCCCGAGAGCAGGCCACCCAGCGTGGTGACAAGCGGAATGAGCCAAAGACCATGTGGACCAATATGCTGGACCAGTGCGGGGTGGGATTCCAATGAGGGAGCTTGATAGCCGGCCAGCTTGTAGAGGAAGAGCCAGTCACAAAAGTGCAGCATCGCCATGAAGAGCTGGGCAGCCAATCCCCCAACCACCCCGAGACACGCCGACTCAATGAGAAGCCTCGGTTCACCTTCGAATTTCAACCATCGCCCCCTTCCGGTGCGGAGACTTTCTGGTGGCGAAATTACGAATTTGCAATGCGATAGGCCGCAATGCGATCTGGCGGTAATTTTGCGGCCGCCAACATAGCAGGCTTGATTTACAGGAGTCCTTCCACGGCCGCGGCGAGACAAATCGCGTGCGTGACACGTTTTAGTGATGCGCAGCCGGAGTGTTTGGTGGCCCGTGAAGACGGAGGCGGGCAAAAAATTCAATGACTCTTCGCGACGAACAGGAGAAAGAGCGGACGTGCTGTGATCTCTTCGCGTTTTGCGAACAAGCAAGGTTTCGTCGATATTGATTTTCAACCTTCGGCTCTTGCAGGCCGCCGCACGTTCCAATAGCCTTGTGCTGATATGAAACGCAACCGGTCAATTCCTGCATCTACTGTCATGCCCGTCTTGATTTACCCCGACGTACGCGAGGCCGTTGCGTGGCTGAGCGAAGCGTTTGGTTTCGAAGAGCGCGTGCAGATTGGCGAAAACCATCGTTCGCAGATGAACGCCGGAGACGGAGGCGCAGTGATCATTGGCGATGTGCGAGGTGACCGGCGTCCGCCGCGGCCCGGTGAAGCGACGCACTCCGTCTTGGTACGCGTTGAGGATGCGCGTGCCCACTGGGAACACGCGAGAGCGCACGGCGCAAAAATCTTAGAGGAGCCGAGAGATTTCGAATACGGCGAGCGTCAGTATAACGCTGAAGATTTTGCCGGGCATCAGTGGACGTTCTCAGAGACGCTGAGGGATGTTGCGCCTGAAGAATGGGGTGGGACGACGGTCACGCGGGATTGAATCCGATTCATTTCCGTCGACGCGGGTGTGGATTCTAATCAGCCTCCAACCGAAAATCGCGGGAAGTCACTGTCCAAGTTTCTCAATGAGTCATCGCATAGATGACGTAGTTCACGCCGATCTTTGTTCCCAGGACGGAAAACCGCGCGGGGTACCGGGGATCGTCGAGAAACTCCCAGGAATCGCCGATATCGGAATTGAGCGAGAAGGCAACCATGATCCGTCCCTTGTCGTCGTAGATTCCCTTCCAATGGGCGAAGTAGCCGTCTTTCTTGTGGCCGGTGGCCAGGTGTTCGGCTCCGGGAATCTGAAAGCGGTCGTCGAGATCGAAAAAATCGTGGAAGATCGGATCGCCGTTCGGAATATCCACGAGCTCGCGATCGGGAAACACCATCTTCATTGTCTTTTCGAAATAGGCCTGCTCTTCTGTTCCATGGCAGTCGTCTGCCATAAAAAAGCCGCCGCGGAGCAGATAATCCCGCAGCTTCTTCGCCTCGGCTTCGGTCAGGCCCCACTCACCCACTTGCACCGCATACAACCATGGCCAGTTGTAGACCTCATCGCCATCGTCCAGACTCACAGATTGCTCAACGGAACGCGCATCGACATTGGTGAGGCGGCGCACTGCGTTGGCGAATGCGCGGTCGGCGCGAGGATAGTCCTGGGTCCACAAGGAAAGCCCCTCCTGCCACGGCCCGTCGAAGCGGCCCCGATAGCCGTCCAGCGGTCCGGGCGGGAACATGAGTCGGGCGAAAGTCCACTCCCCAGGCTGCTTCCAGTCGGGCGGAAGCGGAATCGATTCGCCGTACTCGACCGACGGGTATTGACGGAAGGCACGCTGCGCATAGAGCGCCGTGATGATGGCTGCGGCGATGAGCAGCGCCAGAGCAGTTTTCCAAATGGTCTTCACGGCGCCTCCGGGAAGATTGGCTGCAAATTCCTCGCCAGTGAAAGTGCTCGACTCAGGCGTTCAGTCGATTAGACGCATGGATAAAGATTAACTGTTGCCGTGAACCGCTGTCTGCCGACCCGTTTCGCCTGGATCCCATGGGATATTGCCGGCGCCTGATTGAGATCGCACCGAAATTAAAGGGCGCCCGCCGTGGCGGACGCCCTTACAGTTTTAAAGCAGGTTAAGAGTTACTTGCTGCCGCCCTGCGATGCGCCGAGTTTGTCGTCAAGCGCACCCTGTGCCGCCGCCAACCTTGCAGTGAGCAGGCGGAAGGGCGAGCAGGAAACGTAGTTCAGGTCGATCTTGTGGCAGAACTTGACGGACTCAGGATCGCCGCCATGCTCGCCGCAGATACCAACTTTCAGGTTCGGCCGCGTGTTGCGGCCCTTGGCTACGGCCATTTTCACCAGTTGCCCAACGCCGGCCTGATCGAGGGTGGCGAAGGGATCCTGCTTGAAGATGCCGAGTTTGAGGTACGCGGGCAGGAAGTTGTTGATGTCGTCGCGCGAGATGCCGTAGGTAGTCTGCGTCAGGTCGTTGGTGCCGAACGAGAAGAACTCGGCCTCCTCAGCGATCTGATCGGCGGTGAGGGCTGCGCGGGGCAGCTCGATCATGGTGCCCACCATGTACTCGACCTTCGCCTTCTTCTCGGCGAAGACCTCTGCGGCCACGCGGCGAACGATGGTGGCCTGGTTGCGCATCTCTTCGATGGAGCCGATGAGCGGAATCATGATCTCGGGATGCGGATCGCCGCCCTTGCTCTTGACCGCGACAGCGGCTTCGATGATGGCGCGCGCCTGCATCTCGGTAATCTCAGGGAAGGTGATGCCGAGACGGCAGCCACGCAACCCGAGCATCGGATTCTGCTCGTGCAGTTCTTCGACGCGGGCCAAAAGCGGACGCAGTTCTTTGAGCTTCGGCGAGCGAGGCTTGGTGTCTTGCAGGTGCTGGATTTCGACCAGGAGATCTTCGCGCTTGGGCAGGAACTCATGCAGCGGAGGATCGAGCAGGCGGATGGTGACCGGAAGCGATTCCATCGCCTTGAAGAGGCCGACGAAGTCGGCGCGCTGCATGGGCAGCAGCTTCTTCAGTGCTGTACGGCGATCCTTCTCGTTGTCGGCAAGAATCATGGTGCGCATGTGCTCGATGCGATCTTCCGCGAAGAACATGTGCTCGGTGCGGCAGAGGCCGATGCCTTCGGCGCCGAACAGGCGAGCCTGCTTGGCGTCGCGCGGAATGTCGGCGTTGGCGCGGATTTTGAGCCGCCGGACCGGATCGACCCAGCTCATGAACTTGACCAGATCCGGATCGTCGGGCTGCGCGTCGAGCGTTTTGAGTTGCCCGGCGATGACGCGGCCGGTGGTGCCGTCGAGCGAGATCCAGTCACCCTGCTTGAAGGTCTTACCCTTCACGCGGAGTTCCTTCTTGGCTTCGTCGACCACGCAATCGCCCGCGCCGGCCACGCAGCACTTACCCATGCCGCGGGTGACGACAGCGGCGTGCGAGGTCATGCCGCCGCGCGAAGTCAGGATTCCGTTCGCCACTTCCATTCCGGCGATGTCCTCAGGGGTGGTCTCGCCGCGAACCAGAATGACGGACTTGTAAGTGCCTTTGCTGTGGGACTTGACTGCCTCTTCAGCCGTAAAGACGATCTGGCCCACGGCCGCACCTGGTGAAGCCGGCAATCCGGTGGCAAGCACCTCGATCTTTTCGCCCTTTTCCACGAGGCGAGGAACCAGAAAGTCGTAGAGCTGGTTGGGCTCGACGCGGTAGATGGCTTCTTCCTGCGTGATGAGGCCCTCGCGCACCATGTCGATGGCGACGCGGACCGCGGCCAGGCCGGTGCGCTTGCCGTTGCGCGTCTGCAGCATGTAGAGCTTGCCATCCTGGATGGTGAACTCGAAGTCCTGCATGTCGCGATAGTGCTTTTCCATCTTGCGCGTGATTTCTTTCAACTGCTCGTAGACCTTGGGCATGGCCTTCTCGAGCTCGCTGATTGAAAGCGGCGTGCGGACGCCGGAAACCACGTCTTCGCCTTGCGCGTTCATCAGATACTCGCCGAAGAAGATGTGCTCGCCGGTGGCGGGGTTGCGGGTAAAGCCCACGCCTGTTCCGGAGTTTTCACCCAGGTTTCCAAAGACCATGGCCTGCACGTTGACGGCTGTGCCAATCGAATCGTCGATGTGGTTGATGCGCCGGTAAGTCTTGGCGCGCTCGTTTTGCCAGCTACGGAACACGGCATCGCGCGCCGCTACGAGTTGCACAAGCGGATCCTGCGGAAAGTCTTTGCCCGTCTCCTTTTTCACCAGCTTTTTATACTCGGCGATGATTTTCTGCAGCGCATCGGGCTGGAGATCGTAATCGTACTTGACCTTCTTCGCGGCCTTGACGCCGTCGAAGATGTGCTCAAACTTCTTCTTGGGAACGTCGAGTACTACGTCGCCGAACATCTGGATGAGGCGGCGATACGAGTCATACGCAAAACGAGGATTATTGCTGCGCTTGGCCAGCGCTTCGACGGCCTGATCGTTGAGGCCCAGGTTCAAAATCGTGTCCATCATGCCCGGCATGGAGAACTTTGCGCCGGAGCGGACGCTGACGAGCAGCGGGTTGTCGCCCGTGCCCAATTTCTGGCCCTGCATCTTCTCCAGGCGCTCGAGAGCATCGAGCATCTCGGTCTCGATCTGCGCGCTCAGCTTGCCGCGCATGTACTCGCGGCAGGCCTCGGTCTGGATGGTGAACCCGGGAGGAACAGGAAGTCCAGCGTTGGTCATCTCGGCCAGGCCGGCGCCTTTGCCGCCGAGCACGTCCTTCATCTTTCCGTTGCCATCAGCCTTGCCGCCGCCGAAGAAATACACGTATTGAGTTTTCGTCGTGCCTGCTGCTTGAGCAGACGCCTGTTCCATTACGCCCTGCGCCATGGGATGAAGCCTCCCTTGTTTCTAGGATCTCGTAGGATTCCGCCGCGCGGTCCAAAGGAAAGGGTAAAGGATCGGGGGCTCAGAACTCCAGCGGATCGCGGTGGAACTGAGCGCGCGAAGCTCACAGGAACTTTCGGCTGCGCCGTGCGGACGTTGTCACTATTACGAATATCGTCTTAGGGTTGCCGCTGCCTGTGCTTTCGGTCACACGGATAAGCAAGGGCAGCCGCGACGGCTCCGCAAGGGGGATGCTATGCCGCATGCTGGTACAGGAAAAAGCCGCTGGAATCAGTGGCGCGCCGCGCGAGAGGCTTTTGGAGGACTGGCGGCGATTCGGCACGGCCCGTTCCGGGGCCACGGCGTTAATGCGAGTTTGCGGGCGAAGTTTTGGGCGAGATTTTGGGCGCGTTACTGCGGCGCAGGCTGGCAAGATCGTCTTGGAGCAGCTTGCGCAGTTCGACAATCGCGCTCGGATCGGATTCGTCGCGAATGTCATAGATACGCCAGGCCCCGCGCTCGGGGACGAGGGTCATGACCAGCCGACGCAAGGCGTCCTTTGGCCGATTCTGCGGCGGGGCCAACGCGAACGATACGTTGGCCTGCGCGCGCTGCGGAGTTTCAACCTGCACGTCGATCTTGAGATCCCAGATTCCATCCCAGTCCTGGCAGCCGCAGATGGGATCGAAATCGATTGCCGGCACATTATCGCGCCCGTTGGCCTTGACGTCGGCGCGCATGAGAGCTAGCAGCGACGAATGGTAATAGCGGCCGGCTTGCGGTTTATCGAAATTGATTCCCGCGCTGCCGTCCTCGGCGCCGTTCTGGTAGTGCTGGTAAGTCGCAGCAAGGAATGCCTTCGCAGAAGCCGCATCCTGCGCGCCGGAGGGGCGGGCTACGAGCGCTGTGGCCATAAATATCGCGAACGCAATCAGCAACTTAGCCCGCATTGATTCGTTCCTCGAAACTGGGGAGAAGAATTGCGTTTGATTGTACGCTCCAGTGGACTGTTTGCAGGTGCGTTGGCGCGCCATCGATCAAATCAGGCGGCCGTTTCTTGCAGCTGGCAGTTGAACCGTGGGATAGCGTCCGAGCGTTCGGACAAAAGGATTCGGTCCAGGCCGACGAGCGCGAGGATCTCCCGTACATGGTGGCCCGGACGCAGAACTTTGAAGCTGTGACCCGCCTTGCAGGCGTCGCAGTAAAGCGTGATCAGCGCGGCGAGGCCGGCCGCATCGATGCGCTCGATGGAGCTAAGGTCGAGATAGACGGACTGATTGCGAACCAGCGGATTCAGTTCGTCCAGGAGCTTCTGCTCCTGTCCTCGAACGAGTTCGCTGGCGCCGCTGAAGACGTAATTGGTCGGGCTGAACTGGGGGTTGTTCATGGCTGTCTCCTTACAAGGCGAGCCGCATCTTGCCGCGGAAGTCCGCGTCACGCTTGCCGGCCGGTGTATTTTCTCTTGCCTGGCCTTAGGTTATGCACGCGGCGGGCCAAAGCTCGAATGCGCCGCGGTTGAGGAATATGCTGAATTTGCAAAGCGTCTGAGCGCCCTTGCTATCGGCCCGCGCGGTAACCAGTGTGCGATTTTCGTTCCGCGCGTCCGGAAATGAACATTGCTATTCCATACGCAGGCAGGGTGCAGAAGGTTCCCATGGGAACAAAAGCGGCCAGTTCGCCCGGTTTGACTCGTGAGCGGGCACGGGATCTTGCGCTGTCGGCCGGATTTGCGGAAGCGGGCCTGGTGGCGCTGCCCCACGCGAATCAAGAGCGCGACGCGGAGCGCTTTCGATCGTGGGTCCACGCCGGACGCGCCGGAACCATGCAATACCTGGAGCGGAGGGTTGATGGCGGGCAGTTGGTGCGGGAGCGCGTGGCCGTTCCCTTTCCGTGGGCGCGCTCGGCGCTGGCGTGCTTTGCGCAATATCTAAACCCGGCCGCACCGCTCTCGACCGAAACGCCAGACCCGCGGAGCGGATGGATCGCGCGCTATGCCTGGACAAGCCGTTTGTCGCCGAATAAGAAGGATGCCAAAGGCGAGCGGCAGCCGACGGATTATCACAAAGTGCTGCTCAGGCGGCTGCGCCATGTGGAGGCGCAACTGCACGAGCAGTTTGGCGAGTTCGAGTCGCGCGCATACGTCGATACAGGTCCGGTTGTAGAGCGGTCACTGGCCGTAGCGGCGGGTCTGGGCTGGATCGGCAAGAACACATGCCTGATTCACCCCAGGCTCGGGTCATTTGGGTTTCTGGCCGTGCTGCTGACGTCGCTCGACGTGAGCGAGCAAGCGGCGCCGGCGCTCGTTTCCGATCGCTGCGGAACGTGCACGCGCTGTATTGAGGCCTGCCCGACTGATGCCCTCATCGCTCCCTACCAGATGGATGCGCGGCGATGCATCTCTTATTTGACGATTGAGCACAAGGGGCCGATTGATGAGGCGTTGATGCCTGGGATGGGGCGGCAGGTTTTCGGCTGCGACATTTGCCAGGATGTTTGCCCCTGGAACCGGAAAGCTGTTCGTTCTAGGCCGATCACACTGGATACCGAGCTTGAACCGCGCCCGGAACTGGTGAATCCAGCACTGGATTGGCTGGGCTCTCTGGACGAGCAGTCCTTTGAGAAGGAATTCAATGGATCGCCGGTACGGCGCGCGGGGTTCAATGGGCTGCGCCGCAATGTGGCGATCGCGATGGGCAATAGCGGACTCGCGCGGTTTATTCCACGGCTGGAAGAATGGACGGCGGCGGCGGACGAGAGCGTGCGCGAGGCGGCCCGATGGGCGCTGGATACATTAAGAAACAAATGAGTCGAACTTTGTTGCGACAGGGTGAACTTTCGAGCCCATTTACTGCGACGGTTGTTCTCTCTGCCTGATGCAATTCCCTCTGCTCGCGAGCTATGCTTGAAACAGTACCCGCTCACTATGCAGTCTCGAAAGAGGAGTCCTGCTGAGTATTTCGGCTCCGGAAGTGGATTCGCTTTTGGCTGATGAGTTGCACACCGCAATCGATGAAGCCCGCAGCGCCGGAGAAGCACTGGCCGATGCTGCGAAGGGACCATCGCAGCCGGTCACGCACTCCAAGTGGTACCAGTGGCGCAAAGACGGCACTGCGCTGATCGCGTATCTGCTCGACAGCGAGGTGCACACTTTTGCGTTTAGTGTTGCGGCCAACGCCATCTTGTCATTCATCCCGTTCGTGATGCTGCTTTATGCGCTCGCCTTGAGGGTCTTCCACTCGCCGGCAATGGTCAATGTCGTGGACGACATGGTGAATTACTTTTTGCCGTCGGTGACGAAGACGCCGAACTGGCTCGCGAACAGCATTGAAGCCGTGGCAGCACTATCGACACGGCATGGGATCCAGGCACTCTCACTCGTAATGATTCTGATCTCATGTACCGGGATTTTTCTGCCGCTCGAAGTCGCGCTGAACCAGGCGTGGGGCGTCACCAAAAGCCGCAACTATCTGCTGAATCAGACCATCGCCTTCGGGCTGGCGCTGCTGATGGTTGGGCTCGCGGTGGCCAGCATGTTCGCCAATGTAAGCGTTGACTTCGCGCTGAAAGCAGCGCTCGTGCACCCCGGAGATAATTGGCTTTTCCGGGCCCTGAACTATTCCTATAGCGGTCTGAGCTATTTGTGGCTGGCAATTTCGACCGGCGTCGCTTCAATTCTGTTCTTTTTCGCCGTGTATTACGTTTTGCCGAACCGGAAGGTACCTTGGCGGCCTGTGCTGCGTACATCGATCGTGACCGGGCTGGCGTGGCTGCTTTCGCGGTACGTTTTTGTGACGGTGTTACCGCACTTTGACCTCGAAGCCATCTACGGACCGTTCTATGTTTCGGTAGGGCTGCTGTTCTGGGGTTATATCTCCGGGCTGATCCTGTTCGCAGGTGCTCAGTTCAGCGTGGCGAAGTGGGGAAAAACGGGGAATAGGGAGTAGCCGGCAGGGACTAGGGACCGATCAGCCGCAGAGTGCGCTTTATATTCCCTACTTCCTGTTGCCCATTCCCGGCCGTTTCGCTTTGTGTTCGCCGCGCTGGTTGCGTTACTCTCGTGAGAGCAGCATGTCGCCCCAGAAACTCAATCCGCCGGAAATCTCCGATCCATTTGCCTGCTTTCATCCGGTCACGGCGGCGTGGTTCAAGGCTGTTTTCGATGAGCCGACCGCGCCGCAGCGAATGGGCTGGCCGGTCATTGCGCGCGGCGAGAATGCGCTGATTCTGGCACCGACGGGCACGGGAAAGACGCTGGCGGCGTTTCTATGGTGTCTGGATCGGTTGATGCTGGGGCTGGCCCACCCTAGCGACAAAAACAAAGACGTCGCGAGGATGGGGCACCCGGTTTCCCGAGGCTGCAGGATTGTTTATGTGTCGCCGTTGAAGGCGCTCGCCGTTGACGTCGAGCGCAACTTGCGTTCGCCGCTCGCCGGGATGGCGAACATGGCGCGTCGCATGGGCGTGGCTTTTCACGATCCGGCCATCAGCGTGCGCACCGGAGACACGCCGCAGCGCGAGCGCGCCCGCTTCGCCCGGCATCCCGCCGAAATCTTGATCACAACGCCCGAGTCGCTTTACCTGCTGCTGACTTCGCAGGCGGCCGAGGCTCTGCGGACTGTGGACACGGTGATCGTGGACGAAATTCATGCGCTGGTGCCGACCAAGCGAGGCGCGCACCTGGCGCTAACGCTGGAGCGGCTGCAGGCGCTGACAAAGAAACCGTTGCAGCGCATCGGCCTTTCTGCCACACAACGGCCGCTCGAAGAAGTGGCGCGGTTTTTAGGCGGAGTGGAAGTGCAGCGGTCAGGGGTCAGGGATCAGGGATCAGAACAGCTGCGGGCCAGTGATTCGGCAAAGCAGTCCGCTGCCGCTTCGGTCGCTCAGGATGACAATGCCGAATTGGGCGAGGCTGTCGACTCTGGAGCGCTCCGCTACCGGCCGGTGACGATCGTGAACGCCGCGGCGCGCAAGCAACTCAAGCTGCGCATCGAAGTTCCGGTGGAGGACATGGCTCGCCTGGGCGAGATGGAGGAGATTCCTTCAGGGCCCGCATCGCAGACGCCGCGGCGCGTGTCGATCTGGAACGCGATCCACCCGCGGCTGCTCGAAATTATCCGCGAGCGCAACTCGACCATACTTTTTGTGAACGCGCGCCAGACTGCGGAGCGCCTCGCGGGTGCGCTCAATGACCTGGCCGGAGAACCGATTGCGCGCGCGCACCACGGCTCGCTGGCCGCGGCACAGCGCTCGGTGATCGAGGAGCAGCTAAAGGCCGGGCAGATTCGCGCGTTGTGCGCCACGTCGACATTGGAACTGGGCATCGACATGGGCGCTGTCGATCTGGTCGTACAGATCGAGTCACCACCGTCGGTAGCGAGCGGCATGCAGCGCATCGGCCGCGCCGGCCATCATGTAGACGCAGTGAGCGAGGGCGTCATCTTTCCCAAATACCGCGCCGACCTGGTCGCCTGCGCTGCCGTAACGCGCGCCATGCACGAGGGGCACATTGAATCGACACGCTATCCACGCAATCCGCTGGATGTGCTGTGCCAGCAACTGGTGGCCATTGTGGCGAGCGCGGGAAAGCCGGGGAACACAAAAGCAGGGATCAGGGGTCAGGGATCAGGGATCAGAAAGAAGAGAGCAGAAAACCGAGATCAGAAAGAGCTGAGTACGGCGGGGCTGTTCGGCGAGGAGAAACCGGCGACGGGCGCCGCAAGTCTCGATTACGAAACGTGGGAACGCGGGAATTCCGCGAACTCCGCTGACGCCGCGTCGCCCGAGGTTTCCGTCGATTTCCTGTTCGATTTGGTGCGGCGGGCTGCGCCCTTTGGCTCGCTTTCACGGTCCGCTTTTGAGGGGGTGCTCGATCTGCTGAGCGGGCGCTATCCCTCAGACGAGTTTGCCGAGTTGCGCCCGCGGCTTACGTGGGACCGAGTGCGTAACGTCGTGTCGGCACGCAACGGCGCGGCACGCCTCGCCATTCTGAACGCCGGAACGATTCCCGATCGCGGTCTCTATGGAGTCTTTCTCGCCTTCACCGAAGGCAAACCTGTGCGCGTGGGCGAACTCGACGAGGAGATGGTCTTCGAGTCGCATCCCAATGAAACGTTCATCCTCGGCGCGTCCACGTGGCGCATCACAGACATCACGCACGACCGCGTGCTGGTGACGCCTGCGCCTGGCGAGCCGGGGAAAATGCCGTTCTGGAAGGGCGACGGGCCGGGCAGACCGCTGGAGTTTGGCCGGCGCATCGGCGCCATGGTCCGCGATCTGCGCGCGCTTCCGCCGGCAGCCGCGCTCACGCGCCTCGTCAGCGAGCACGACCTCGACGCCGGCGCCGCGGAGAATCTGCTGCGCTTTCTCGCCGACCAGGCGGAAGCAACAGGCCAGATCCCGGACGACCGGACGATCGTGGTGGAGCACTGCCGCGATGAGCTGGGCGATTGGCGCGTCTGCGTGCTCACGCCGTTTGGCAGCCGCATTCATATTCCATGGGCGATGGCGGTGGCCGCGCGCATTCGCGCCGCCGGTGGGCCCGAAGTGGAAACGCTCTGGGGCGACGACGGCTTCGTGCTGCGCTTCCCCGATACCGACGAGCCGCCAGACTCCGATTGGATCCTCGTTGAGTCGGCCGAAGCCATGCAGCTTGTGCTGCGACAGTTGGGATCGACCGCGCTCTTTGCCGGGCGCTTTCGCGAGGCGGCAGGCCGCGCGCTGCTGCTGCCGCGACGCCGCGCCGACCAGCGCTCTCCGCTATGGCAGTTGCGTAAGCGCTCCTACGATCTGCTGAGCGTCGCTTCGCGCTATCCCAAGTTTCCTCTGCTGCTGGAAGCCTATCGCGAGTGCCTGCGCGACGTTTTTGACATGCCGTCGCTGATCGAGATTCTGCGCGCCATCGAGCAACGGCAGGTGCGCGTGCACGTGGTGGAGACGCGCAAGCCTTCGCCGTTTGCCTCTTCCCTGCTCTTCAGCTACGTGGCGAATTTTGTTTATGAAGGCGACGCGCCGCTGGCGGAACGCCGCGCACAGGCGCTCACCATCGATCAGGACCAGTTGCGCGAGTTGCTCGGCGAAGCGGATCTGCGCGAACTGCTCGACGCGGACGCCATTGCAGAAGTGGAAGAAGCAGCGCAATGCCTTGCGGAGAGTTACCGTGCGCGGTCTGCGGATGGGATTCACGATCTTTGTTTGCGGCTCGGCGACCTTACGCGCGAAGAGCTGGGGCGTCGCGTGGCTTCGGCGGACTTGTTGGCACAGGTGGACCGGCTGATTCGCTCGCGGCGTTTGCTCGAGCTGCGCATCGCGGGCGAGAAGCGCCTGATCGCCGCCGAAGACTCCGCGCGGTATCGTGACGGGCTTGGCATTCCGTTGCCGCCGGGATTGGCGGCGGCGCTGCTCGAGCCGGTGGCGCATCCCGTGCTTGAGCTGATCCGGCGCTTTGCGCGCACTCATGGGCCGTTCACGCTGCGCGAGGCTGCGGAGCGATTTGCGCTCGATACGACCGTGGTAGAGAATACGCTGCGCCAGCTTGCGGCAGAGGGCCGCGTGCTCGAGGGTGGATTCCGGCCAGGTGGGTTGCACAGCGAGTGGTGTGATGCGGAAATTCTGCGCCAGATTCGCCGCAAATCGCTGGCCAAGCTGCGCCGCGAAGTGGAGCCTGTGGAACAACACACGCTGGCGCGCTTCCTCACGCACTGGCAGGGGCTGCTCGCCCCGCGGCGCACGGGATCGGCGCACTTGGACGCGCTGCTTGATGCCATCGAGATTCTGCAAGGCGCTCCCCTCCCCGCTTCGCTGCTTGAGGCATCCGTTCTTCCCGCGCGCATTGCCGACTACACGCCCGCCGGGCTGGATACGTTGATTGCCGCGGGCGAAGTGACGTGGGCCGGCGTGGAACCGATTGGCGAGCGCGACGGAAGGATTGCACTGTTTCTTGCCGACAAGTTGCCGCTCCTGTTGCAGCAGCGGCCACTCGTTGAGCCGATGACGGAGCGCGAGGAAAAACTGCTTGCCGTGCTGGAGTCGACAGGCGCAAGCTTCTTCGATCCACTACATCAGGCCGCGGGCGGCGGTTATCCAGGTGAAACGCTCGACGCACTTTGGAGCCTGGTGTGGCGCGGCCTGGTTACGAACGACTCCCTGCACGCCTTGCGAGCCTATATCGCAAGGCCCGAGAGCGCGCGTACGCCGCGCCGATACCAAACGGGCATGGTCTTCCGTTCGCGGCGCACCACGCCGCCCACGGCACAGGGTCGCTGGTCTCTGCTACCTATCCGCGCGGCACGGAAAGTTGCCGCTGAAAATGCCAGTCAGTGGGTAAAGCCAAATGAGCGATCAGCGGCGATGGTTGGCGCGGCCGAGCCTGCGCCGTTGCAAAACAGTGCTGGGCCCACAGCGACGGAGTGCAGCCATGCGCTCGCGATGCAACTGCTGCATCGCTACGGCGTTCTGCTGCGCGAGCATGTCGGCGCGGAAAACGTACCGGGAGGCTTCAGCGCTGTGTACGACGTATTGAAGGCCCTTGAAGAGAGCGACCGCATTCGCCGCGGCTACTTTGTCGGCGGCCTTGGCGCCACGCAGTTTGCGCTTCCGGCCGCGGTTGACCTGCTGCGCCAGCTCCGCACCGAGCCGCCGGCGGAGAAGCCGGAGTTCGTGCAATTGGCGGCGACGGACCCGGCGAATCCTTATGGCTCGGTGTTGGGCTGGCCTGAGCTCCCGCCGATGGACGAGGATGCGGAATCTGCGCCGCGCGTCCTTACGCGCGCCGTCTACGCTGAGGTGATTTTGCGGAATGGAGAATTAGTCGCCTGGTTGCGGCGCGGTAATCCGAACCTGCTCGTTTTTTTGCCTGCGGAGGAACCGGAGCGCTCGCAGGCAGCCGCGGGCCTTGCGCATTTTTTGTGCGCGCGCGGCCAGGAACGAATGCGGCTGAGCAGTCATGAGGGCGTACTGATCACGACAATCAACGGCCAGCCGGTGGCAGCGCACTTGATGGCGCGGTATCTCATGGATGCTGGATTTCATCCCGGCCCGCTCGGCATGCATCTTCGGCGCATTCTTCTGCCTATCCCGCATTCAGAACCGAACCGGCCCGAGGTGCAATAAGGAATGCCCGAAGGCGATACGGTTTTTCGCACCGCACGCAACCTGGGACGTGCACTGGCAGGCAAAGCCATCACAGGCTTCCGCTCCACCTATCCGCTGCTCACGCGGTTCAACGACGACACGCCGCTCGCTGGGCAAACGGTCGACCGCGTGGAGGCGCGCGGAAAGTGGCTGCTGATCTATTTTTCGGGTGGTGGGATTCTCACCTCGCACCTGCTGATGAACGGCCGGTGGCACATCTATCGCCAGGGCGAACGGTGGCAGCTCCCGCGCTTTCACATGCGCATTGTGATCGAGAACGGCGAATATCAGGCGGTAGGCTTTCGCATCCCTGTAGCTCGCATGCACACGGCGCAATCGCTTGCACGCGATCTGCACGT
The DNA here is from genome assembly GCA_963802955.1 of uncultured Acidobacteriaceae bacterium. GTDB lineage: Bacteria > Acidobacteriota > Terriglobia > Terriglobales > Acidobacteriaceae > Telmatobacter. Next base: position 528,313 of record CAWDKT010000008.1, on the reverse strand, counting down.
CGCTCGCACGGAAAATGACTTGCTCAACGAGGATTTCGACTGCGAGGCTGCAACGGACCGGCTGCTGGCGCGCCCGCTTGAAGCAATTGCCGATGTGCTGCTCGATCAGGCTGTGCTGGCAGGCGTGGGCAATGTATTCAAGTCGGAGATCTGTTTCGTAAACAGCCTTCATCCCTTCCGAGTGGTCGCCACGCTCACGCGCAACGACGCTGCGGCGGTCGTGGCCAGCGCTCAGCGGCTGCTGAAGGCTAACGTGCTCGAGGATTCGGGCGATACCATCGTGACTTACCGCGGGCAGCAGCGCCGCACCACGCATGCGTCCGATCCCGGCGCCAGCCTGTGGGTCTATGGACGCGCAGGAGAGCCATGCCGGCGTTGCGGCGAGGCGATTCGCAGGCGAATCCAGGGCGCGGATGCGCGCGTGACGTTCTGGTGCCCGCGCTGCCAGCCCATGCCCGATGGCAGCGATGTAGACGGCTGATCGACTCGCAAGACGCGTCATCTCTTTGGGGCGGCTTATCATTTGAATAACAATCCAAGGAGATCGAAGAATGGTTAGCGAGTTGTCCGTGCACGCCGTGCACCTGGACGAAATGCGTGTCCTTGCTGAAAGTGGGAGCCGCAAGGTTCTCACCGACTATCCATTGACGCAGGGCCAGCCGATCGAGGGCCTCACCAGCCTGGAGCTGCTGCTGGCCAGCCTGGCCACCTGTGCTACAAACAGCGTCCTGGCGCTTTTGAAGCGCAAAATGAAGCAATCGGTCACTGGACTGGACGTCTATGCGCGCGGACTGCGATGCGAAGAACATCCAACCGTCCTCACCGAAATCTCACTGGAGTTCGTCATCAGCGGTAAGGTCGATCCAGAAGCAGTGAGAAAGTCTCTGAGAATCTCTGCAGACCAGCTTTGCCCGGTCTGGAACATGTTGAAAGGCACGACGCCAATCAACGCGACGTTCCGTATTATCCCGTGATTCCAGAGGAATGACGCGGGAGCGAAAGCTCAGTTTCCTGGCTTGCCCAGGCCGAAGATTTTTTGAAGGATGTTGCGGTGATCGGGGGGATGGTCGCAGGTATCCGTGGGCGCAGTGCCGTCGAGAAAGGCTGCCGTGTAATCGTCGGGGCAGGATGCATCGGCCAGCAGGTTCGTGTTCCTGTCGAGGGCGACGATGTCAACACCCTGGGGAGGCGTGAAGTCGTTGGTGTCGGAGTACTGGGGCAATTGAACGGCTTCTTTCATAAATGCGGCCCAGATGGGCGCTGCGGCGTGCGCGCCTTCGAGATCGATACTCGTGTAATTGTCATTGCCCACCCAAACCACGCACAGCAGGTTTGACGTGAAGCCGGCGAACCACGCGTCGTGGCTGGTGCCGGTTTTGCCTGCAGCCGGAGACAGGAATCCCATGTTGCGGACGCCAGCGCCCGTTCCGCAAAAATCTCGTCCTCCGACCATGCAGCCTCCGGACCCGTTGCCTTCGAGAACAGCCTCCATCATGTAGGTGGTGAGGAAGGCGACGCGAGGATCCAGCACCTGCTGGGTGGTGGGCGAGTAGTCGGCGACGATGTCGCCGGTGGGAGTGCGCACGCTGGCCAACATCCACGGATCGATGTGCGTGCCGCCGTCGGAGAAGATGGTGTAGGCGCCGGCCATCTCGAGCGGTGTGGCATCGTAGGAGCCGATGGCCATGGAAGGCGTGCCTTGCGCGCTTTTAATGCCGGCGCTGCGGGCCAGCGCTGCCACCTGGTCGAAGCCGATCATGCTGGCCAGGCTGATGGTGGCGTTGTTATCGGAGCGCATCAGAGCCAGGCGTGCGGTCATGTCGCCGTAAAACTCGCTTTTATAGTTGCGCGGGGTGTACTCGAAGGGAGTGCCCTCGCCGTAGGTCTGCTGCGCGTCGTTCAGCATGGTCACAGGTGAGAATAAAGCTGTCTGACCGGGCAGCATGGTGCCTTGGACTGCGGTTTGGAATGCGGCGGCATAGACGAAGGGCTTGAAGATCGATCCGGTGGGCCGGTGCGCAACCGCGTGATCGACCTGGCTTTCACCGTAGTTACGGCCGCCCACGAGAGCCAGCACCTGTCCGGTGTGAGGATCGAGTGCAATCAGCGCCACTTGCGGATAGATATAAGGTTTGCCGAGCTTTCGATCGCGGGCATGGAGCCTGTCGACCTGCTTGTCGACCTCCGGCAGCGTGGCGTCAACAGCCTGGGTGGCAACGCGCTGCAGATCAGGATCGAGCGAGGTGTAGATGCGCAGACCTTCACGGTTGAAATCGCGATCCCCGAGGTGTTGCGTAAGTTGATCGTGAACCAGGTCGACAAAGTAAGGAGCTTCGCTTTCGTCCACGCTGGCGGCGACAAGGTGCAGCGGCTCGGCCTTGGCGGCCTCGGCTTGCTCCTTGGTGATGGCTCCGATTTCTACCATGGAGTCGAGCACCAGGTTGCGGCGGTCGATGGCGCGCTCGGGATGGCGGAATGGGTTCAGGTAGTTGGGGCTCTGGATCATTCCTGCGAGCAATGCGCACTCTGAAAGGCTGAGCTGGCTCACATCCTTGCCGTAGTAGGCCTGCGCCGCTTCACCAAAGCCGTCAATAGAGAAACTGCCGCGCTGCCCGAGGTTGATCTCGTTGGCGTACATGGCGAAGATCTGCTGCTTGGTGAAGCGATGTTCGAGGATGATGCTGATGACGGCCTCATGAATCTTGCGTGTGTAAGTGCGCGTAGGCGAAAGAAAGAATCCTCGCGCCAACTGCTGCGTGAGCGTGGAGGCGCCTTCCTCGTAGCGGTGAAGGTGGAAGAGATCGTTGCGAAAAGCCCCGATGATGCGGACATAATCGATGCCGCCGTGCTCGAAGAAGCGTCGATCCTCAATGGCAATGACGGCGTGCACTAGATTCGGCGGAATTTCGTCGTAGTTGAGGATGCGTCGCTTGATGCGGTCGGTGCCGGCGCTCAGACCGGTGATGAGCAAAGGTTCGAGTTCGTAACTGGACAACTGCTGGCCGTGCGCGTCGGTGATCGAGGCTACCTCGCCGTTGCTCACATGGATCGTGGCGCTCTCGGGCGCGTGATAGGACTGCGGGCCGGGCTGAACCGTAATTTGCTGCACGCCTTCGCTGTAGGTTCCCAACTGCGAGGGTCGCGGATCGCCGTCCGGCGTGTAGCCGGCCTGGCGAAGCTCATCCGCGATCAAGTGAACCGTGAGTTTTTGGCCGGAGCGAACCTCGCGCGGGGCAGCATAGATTTTCGCGGTTCTGGCGAAGATCGGCTGCTTGAGCCTGGCATCTACAATTCCCTCATATTTGACATAGAGGTAGAAAAAGACGGAGCCGCCCACCAGCGCACAGATGGCGCATACCGCCAAGACAACCCAGAGAATCCGCAATCCGAGACGGTGCCCGGATTCCGGCTTCTCAAGACGGACTCGTAACGCCATTGCCACTCCTTGAATCCCCTTGAGCCGATCTCGCTATTCTCGTCTTGCTTCGATCAACCGCATCGGCGGCAAAGGCCCTCCCGGCAGCGCACAAACGGCCGGGGCAAACGGCTAAAAGCTCGCTTCGAGCAGCAATTCTTCCTGAACGCGCCTCTTCACAAGCGGCACGGCTTCGCTCAAGGCTACATCTTCGCTGACGCTGGTGGCTCGTGTCACCAGTTCCACCTGCCCCGCGGCAGCCTTCTTGCCAACATTGATACGGTACGGAATGCCAACCAGATCCGCATCTTTGAATTTGACGCCGGCACGCTCGTCGCGGTCATCCAGCAGCACGTCGAACCCGGCCGCTTCAAGATCCGCGGCCAACGTTTCGCCTGTCGTGCGCAGAGATTGGTCAGCGGCATTCGTAATTGTGACGACGACCGTGAAAGGCGCAATCGACGCAGGCAGCCAGAAGCCGTTGGCATCGTTCGACTGCTCGACTGCCGCCGTCAGGATGCGTTCGATGCCGATGCCGTAACTGCCCATGATGGGCGTGACTTCTTTTCCGTTCGGGTCGAGTACGCGGGAACCCATGGATTCGGAATACTTGTAGCCGAGCTTGAAGATGTGGCCGACTTCGACCGCTTTGCCGACGACGAGCTTGCCGTTGCAGTTCTCCGTCGGGCAGCCCTCACCTTCATTCACGCTGCGGATGTCGGCCGCAAGCGTCCATTGAAAATCGCGGCCTGGAGCGACGTTGCGCAGGTGGTAGTCGAGCTTGTTGGCGCCGCAGACCATGTTTGCGCGGCCTTCGAGGGCGCGGTCTACGATGACGATCAGTTCGCCCTTTTCAGAGGACGCTGGCGGCGAGCTACCGGGATTCAGAGATTGCTTCGGTTTCAAACCAACCGGCCCCAGGTATCCCGCGGGTCCACGGAAGTATTTCTCCAATTCCTCTGAATTCATGGGCCGCAATTGGCTGGCGCCGATGAGCCCGAGCAACTTGGTTTCATTCACCTGGTGGTCGCCGCGCAAAAATGCAGCGACCGGCAGCCAGATTTCGTGATTTTCACCCGTGAATCCGCGCTCTGCCATGTATGCCACGCACTTGATGTCCGATGCCGGAGAGATTTTGAAAAAGGCTGCCACATCGACAATCGCCGCGCAACCTGGCGTGTGGACGAACTCGGGCTTGCCGTCGCCCGTCGCCTCCATTTCGATGACAGGATCAAGCCGCGAGGTCGCCTTTTCGACATTCGCCGCGTAACCGCAGACCGGGCAGCTTGCGATCAGGTCTTCGCCCGCATCGGTATACACCATGAACTCCTGCGATTGCGAGCCGCCCATGGCGCCCGAATCGGCCTCGACCGCGACGAACTTGAGCCCGCAGCGCGTGAAGATCGTCCGGTACACCTCATCGTGCCGATTGAAGCTCTCATCCAGTCCGGCCATGTTGATGTCGAAGGAGTACGAGTCTTTCATGATGAACTGGCGCACGCGCAGCAAGCCTCCTTTGGGCCGCGGCTCGTCGCGAAACTTGGTCTGGATCTGGTACCAGATCTGCGGCAGTTGCTTGTAACTGCGCAACTCGCCGCGCGCGAGGGTGGTCATGATCTCTTCGTGGGTCATGCCGAGGCACAACTCCGCGCCCTTGCGGTCCTTCAGGCGGAACATGTTGTCGCCCATGGTCGTCCAGCGACCGCTCTCAACCCATGGCTCTTTCGGCAGGATGCCAGGCAGATAGAACTCCTGCCCGATCTTGTCCATCTCTTGGCGCACGATGGCGACGATTTTATTTAGGGAACGCTGGCCCAGAAAAAGGTAGTTGTACAAGCCGGCGCCGAGCTGGCGAATGTAGCCGGCGCGAATCAGAAACTTGTGGCTGGCCACTTCGGCGTCTGCCGGGGCTTCGCGCAGGGTGGGGATAAAGAGCTTCGACCAACGATGCATAAAAAGAGCGTGCGTACTTTCCCGTCCGCCGCGGCGAACGAAGTGCAAATGACAGCAGTGCCTATTCTAAATGTTCCAAGAGTGAGGTGACGGCTGAGGGCGGCTCGACACTATTCAGATCAGCTCCACGCCCCACAGATCGTGCAGATGGACGATTCCTTCGACCTTCTGCTCCCCATCGACGACGACCAGCGAAGTGATCTTGCGTTCTTCGAGGATCGCCAGCGCCTTGGCCGCCAGCTCGTTACCGGCAATCGTTCGTGGATGCGTGTTCATGGCTTCGCCGGCGGATTTGCCGAGCGCCGCTCCGCCTTCACGTTCGAGCAGGCGGCGCAGGTCGCCGTCCGAGATCACGCCACGCAGCCGGCCGTCTTCCTGCACCGTCGTAATGCCGAGCTTCTTTGACGACATCTCGAAGATCACATCGGCCATGGGCGTCGATGGCGCGACTACGGGCAGGTCTTCTCCGGTATGCATCAGGTCGCGGACCCTGGCGAGTTGCTTGCCCAGTTTGCCGCCGGGATGCAACTCGGCGAAATCCTCGGCGCGGAAGCCCTTGCGCAGGCTGACGGCGACCGCCAGGGCGTCACCCAGGGCCAGCATCGCGGTGGTTGAGGCGGTGGGCGCGAGATTCAGGCCGCAGGCCTCGCGCTCCACGCTGCAATCGAGGATGACATCGCTGGCTGAAGCGAGGGTCGATTGAAGATTGCAGCAGAAGCTGATGAGCGCGTCGCCCTTGCGCTTGAGCGTGGCGAGGAGACGCAGAATCTCTTCGGTCTCGCCGCTGGCGGAGAGCGCAATCACCACGTCGCCGGGCATGAGCACTCCCAGATCGCCATGCACTGCCTCGGCCGGGTGCAGAAACAGCGCCGGGCTCCCCGTGGAACTGAGCGTGGCAGCGATCTTCTGCGCGATGATGCCGCTCTTGCCCATTCCGGTGACCACGACACGACCATTCGACCCGCCGCAATGCAGGATCATTTCAATGGCGCGCTCGAACGGCTCGGCCATGGGCCCGTCGAGACGCGCGGCAAGCGCTTCAAGCGCGGCGGCCTCGGTGCGGACCAGCGCAGCTGCCTGGAACCGGTCGTCTGGCTGAGAGGAACTCATTGGTTCTTCATGCTAACAAAAGACAGGGGGCTGAGGGACTAGAACCGGTTGCATAAATGGCTTTGTAACAAGGGCACGACTTCAGTCGGGCCGCAAAAGGCGCATAAAACGCGGGGCTTTAGCCCCTGAGGAACCCCCTACAGCCGACCCCGGGGATTTATGCAACCGGTTCTAGTGTCCTGAGTCTGAAATAAATACATAGATATGCAACTTTGCAGCATCGGATAGAGTAGGAGGAATCCGATGCTGCCAGGCCCGCATTTGAAGCCACTCACGGTCGATCCCCAGGATCAGGTGCAACTCACTGCCTGGAGTCGGCGTCCCAAGACCGCGCAAGGACTCGCGGTGCGCGCTCGCATTGTGCTGTTAGCCAGCCGGGGCGTGAGCAACAGCGATATTGCCCGCCAGTTGCCTGTAACCCTGAGGACGGTGGGCAAATGGCGCCAGCGCTATCTGGACCTAGGCCTGGATGGGTTGCTGGATGAGCCCCGCCCGGGCACGTCGCGCAAATTAAGTGACGAACAAGTGGAGCGTGTTTTGGCGCGAACTTTGGAGAGCCAGCCGGAGGCAGCCACGCATTGGTCGACCCGCGACATGGCCAAGGCGTGTAGATTGAGCCAGTCGTCGATCAGCCGCATCTGGAGAGCCTTTTCTCTGGCCCCGCATCGCTCCGAGACGTTTAAGTTATCTAAGGATCCGTTGTTCATCGAGAAGGTGCGCGATATCGTGGGCCTGTATCTGGCTCCGCCGGAACGCGCGCTGGTCTTATGCGTGGATGAAAAGAGCCAGATACAGGCCTTGGACAGAACCGCGCCGCTGTTACCCATGCGTCCTGGACAGATCGAACGTCGCCCCCACGACTACGCCCGCCACGGCACCACGACGTTGTTCGCCGCGTTGAATACCAAGAGCGGCAAACTGATCGGCCAAACGCAGCGCCGTCATCGCTCGGTGGAGTTCCGCAACTTCCTCGACACCATCGAAAAGAACGTCCCGGTGGGACTGGACATCCACCTGATCCTGGACAACTACGGCACTCACAAAACGCAACTGATCCGCGATTGGCTGGTGAAGCGGCCGCGATTCCACCTGCACTTCACGCCCACTTCGGCCAGTTGGCTCAACCTGGTGGAACGCTGGTTTGCCCTGCTGACCGACAAGCAACTCCGACGCGGGGTCCATCGCTCCACACGCGAACTGGAAAACGCAATCCACGAATATATCGGTCGCAACAACCGCGACCCCAAACCTTTCGTCTGGCACAAGACCGCCGACCAAATCCTCGATTCCGTCGCACGCTTCTGTGCACGAACTTTAGACTCAGGACACTAGGGACGCAGGGACCAGGAAAGCAGGAGGCGCCGGTCGGCTTGTCACTGCCAATGACGTGGAGAATGACATAGAATTCCGGCGATCCGCCGACCCTGCACAAAAGTGCGCCGCACGGCCCCCGGGGAGATCGAGAGGTGAAGGTGTGGCTCCAAAGGTGAGGGAGATGACTGCAGCCGTTCGTGGACGCGAGACCGTTGCGCGACTGGGTTTTCGGGTTTCCATCCTGACGGCAGCAGTAGCGGTTGTTGCGTTCGCCATCGGCTTCATGACGCCGCCGCATTCGGGGCCCTTCTGTACCGCTTCCTGCATTGCATACCCCTACAACCGCGCAGTTGCATTCTTTCCCAGGGATTATTTGTGGATCTTTCCCGGGATGCTGTTGGTTTCACTATTCGTGATGCTTTGCATCTGCGTGGATTTCTGGGTGGAGATCGAGAGGCGGATATTCAGCCGGATCGCGGTGGCAGCTGCGACGGCGGCGGCAACGCTCGTCGCGCTGGATTACTTCATCCAATTTGAAGTGTTCCAGCCGAGCCTTCTGAAAGGCGAGTCGGACGGACTTGCGTTTTTTTCGCAGTACAACCCCCACGGGGCCTTCATTGCGATGGAAGATCTCGGCTACCTGGGGATGTCGGCAGCCTTCATCTTTCTCGGCGTGTCGCTGTCCGGCAGGAGCGGCTTGGAGAAAGCGACGCGCTGGGTGCTGGCAATCAGCGGCGCACTGGGATTCGTGACGTTCATCGGCATGTCGGCGGCATTCGGGAACAATCTGGAGACGCGCTTCGAATTAGCCATCATCACTATCGTCTGGACGGCCGTCTCCGTCGCTGCCGTGATGTTGGCCATTCTGTTCCGAAGGTCGCTCCGGCGCGCTGCGGACTGATGCACCGCTGCGTGTGACCCGCCGGCCCCGTCGTGCTCCTCGTACAATAAAGGAGAGAGGTTGATTTTCTTGCGGCGAAACACCATCGTTCTTATTGCAGTCGTATTCATTCTGGCCGTGTTTGCGTGGGCGGGGTGGGCAAACTGGGAGTTCCGCAAGCAGGCGGCCGAGCGGCAATTGGCGGCAGAGGCGCAAGGCGTGTTGGTGCCCGATGCCGCGACCGGGACGTTGGAATTCAAGACGCCGCTGATGGATAAACCCGCGCCGGCATTTGCACTCGATAATCTGAGCGGCAAGAAGGTGTCGCTGACGAGTTACCGCGGAAAAGCCCTGCTGATTAACTTCTGGGCGACCTGGTGCGGTCCGTGCAGGGTAGAGACGCCTTGGCTGGTCGAACTGCAGAATAAGTACGCCGCGCAGGGATTTGAGGTGCTGGGCATCGACACTGAGGGCGATGACCTGCAGGAGAGCGACAAGGCGGATTGGGCAAAAGATGAAGCGGCCGTCAACAAGTTTGTCGCGGAGATGAAGGTGCCGTATCCAGTGTTGCTCGGTGGCGACTCGATCAGCCGTGAGTACGGCGGGCTGGACGATCTGCCTACTTCATTCTTTGTAGACCGCAGCGGAAAGGTGGTCGCCGCACAGGTGGGCCTGACATCGGAGAGCGAGATCGAGGGAAATATCAAGAAGGCGCTTAGCCAGTGATCAGTGGACGGTTATCAGCTCTGAGCTTGTGGCCGGTAGCTTGTAGCTCGTAGCTTTTGCGGCTGGGAACGAGGTTTGAAATTGATTCGGATGCACACGAAATCGGTTTGTTTGGCGATTGCTGTATTGTCGCTAACTGCGCTGAGGATGCAGGCGCAGCTCATTTCGCCGAATGCGCAGAGCCGGCCGCTGGTGAAGACCGACGCTGTGCAGTATCTGTTCCCTGAGCAGGTGAGCGTCGCCGCAGGCAAGCCGAGCCCGGTCACGCTGCACTTTCGCGTCGCGCAAGGGCTGCACATCAACTCAAACGCCCCCAGCGACCCATACCTGATCCCCACGGCATTCTCGATTCCCGCCGGCGAAAATGTGCGCCTCGCAGCGGCCGCTTACCCACCCGGCTCGATCATTTCGCTCGCCTTCGACCCCAAAACCAAGCTCAGCGTATACACCGGCGACTTTACGATCCAGGCGCGCATCGTGGCCGCAGCCGGAAACCACCTGATGCAGGGCAAACTGCGCTACCAGGCCTGCGACAACAACCAGTGCATGCCTCCCAAGACGATCGACGTGCCGGTTGACGTGATCGGGAAGTAACTGGACAATCGTCGGCAACTGGCGAGCGCGAATGGAGCGCTACTGGCAACGCTGGATGAAGGAATTCCGGGGGCGTTTCTGATTCCGTAGGGAGCTCCGCGGAAATCCGTCAAGCGATCGAGACCCCGGGGCCCCAGATTCAGCGGTGGAACGGCCGGCTGAGAAATGGGTGACCCGCCGTCACGCCGGCTCTTCGGGCAAGGGCCCGAGAATATCGATGCCCGCTCGTGCGGCTGCAGCGATCAGTTTTTGCATGTCAGGCGGCGCCGGCGGATCGTCCAGAGGCTGTCCGAGTTCAACGACGAAGTTCTCGAATCCTCCTGGCGCGCACAGGATCAGCATCCGGGCCGGGGTGTCGCCCACGACCTTGAATCCGTGCGGAATTTCGCGCGGACCGAAGACGAAGGCGCCGGGGCCGCCGCGCTTCCAGTTGCCGTCGAGAATGAATGCCACTTCGCCTTCGATTATGTAAAACGCTTCGTCTTCACGATGGTGGACGTGATAAGGCGTGGCGAATCCGGGATGCATTGACGGATGTTCGACGAGTCCGAAGCCGCCGTTTGTGCTCTTTGCTGAAGCGTGGAAAAGGGTGGTAAGGCCAAGGAACCGGAAAGCTCCGAGTTGCGGAGCGGCCGGCGAAGGCGTCTCCCCGGGGAATTGCGTGCCCATTGGTTCTCCTGTTCAGCTGCGGACGTGAGATTGGATTTGTGTGTCGATGCCCGGATGTAGAACGAGATTACCACTCGCCTGAGAGATGTCAATTCATTGGACTACCGGTAGTGGCTCAGTTTGAAATTGGTTTCTTGTAAGGGCCACGCTTCTTAGATTCCTCTGCCGGAATGAGACTCACCAATTCCTCAATCGTCCATGGGCTGCTGGCGAGTCCGGCTTCCATCGCTGGGGTAACGCGTAACGTTTGGTGAATGCGAACGAAGTTACAGTACATGAAATGCAATGCCACCGCGTAGGCATGATTCTCAAGTTTCTTGCTGAATCCATTTGTCAGCCGCGTAAACCGACGCATCGACATGCGCATGGTGAGGTTCTGGCGCTCGACATAGCTTGTGCTGACATGTTTTTCGATCGGGAACACCGCTGATGGTCTTCATATCGCAGCCGATGCAGGTAGCGGGGCTGTAGCGGTGTTCTCGGTTCGTTCGATGCCCCGAAAATCTTTGTGCAGCATCGCATAATCCAGCATCACCACCGAACGCCTCTTCCACGGCCTTTAGGTAGGGCTTGTGCGCATCTGTTGTGATCTGCGGAGTTCCGTACGATGCGAGATGGCGCAATCTTTCATAAAATCCCGTGCCCATCCCGCTCCACGTCCACCGACTAGGTAGCTCACAACTAGCTTGGTATCGGCATCCAATCCAACCCAGGTCCAAACGTCTCCCCACCCGATTTCCTTTTTCTCGACCGATGCGGGCTTTCTTGGCTCCCACGTAGGCCCAAATTTCATCACACTGGAGACGGTGCACCCGGACATTGCGGACATGCTCGTCATGGTAGGCCATGCACGCTTCGCCAAGATCGACCAACAGCTTAGTGATCGTGTTCCGAGCGATACCGGTCATACGTGATACCGAGCGGAGGCTGTTTCCCTCTACAAGAGCTGCCACAATCTTCACTCGTTCGGCTTGACTCAGCAAGTTCATATTGATAATTATGCTTGAGTTATAGATATTAGTCAAGCATAATTATCAATTTATGCGACCAATTCGCGCCACGCGGCGTCCAACTAATAGGTAAGACAGGACGGCCGATAAGGGATATACTCTTGAGTACAGACCAGATTTTGTGGTTGCAATCACAGGCGCACTCAGCGTATTGTGGTGCCGAGAGTGTACCTGTCACTCTGCTATCCCCACAATGTCTGGTTTGGAATCGTCAAACGATAGGGACCATGCAATGGATCTGAACGTGCGGGCGTTCCGAACAGTGCAGGCTGCATTGTCGGAGCCAGGTTCGCCCAACAAACGCAAACAAGCAGCTCGCAAGGGCGGTCTCGCTGGGGGACCGTCTCGTGCGAAATCAATGGCCCCAGAGCGCCGTTCTGAAATTGCGCGGAATGCCAGCCGCGCGCGCTGGAAAGCGAAAGCTACCACGCACTCAAACTGACAGGAGAATTGCTCGTATGAACTCGCCCCTCAATGCCTATACTGCCGCCTCGCCACCAGCGCCAGTTCCTTTTGAACTGCCGATGATGACATATTTTCTTGTGACCAAGCATCCGCATGGGACGGTTGCCCATGCGTTGGATTTTGATCTCGTTTCAGTTGGAGAGTCCGAGGCATTAGCCTTGGCGAAGCTGCACATGGCCGTCAAGGCGCATGTCGAATTTGGTATCCAAATGGATATCACCAAGGATATCCTTTTTAAGGCTCCTGAAGAATTCTGGGCAGCACTAACCCCGGAAACAATGCTGAGTATTGGAGAGCCGATCCAGATCGAAAATGCGCACTTGATCAGGACGGCTTACACGACAACGATAAATGAAACTGAACTCTGTTTTAGCGCGGCTTAGTACAGTCAATGCTCGCGTTATCAAGAACGAAGTAGATGCCGATGGTTGGCGCACCGTCATTGTCGGGTGCGCCGCCCCATCTCCTCCGTTCGCTATTGGTCGCTACCTTTATTCCACATGGGTAATGGGACCAGGCGAAGACAACGTGCCACGCGAAGTGCGTGACTCGATCAGGCGCAGACTGTGGCACGGCACGACCGACATTTTTGGGGACGATGCAGCGGACGGACCCGCCCTGGACGATATAAACATCGACGATTTACTCGAAAGGGTGCCGGAGCAGTTTAGGAACACGCCGGACGATCCAGACGAGAACTGAACTGGAAGCAACCAACTAAAAGGCCCTCATTGGAGGGCCTTTTCATTTCACGCGTGGAAATTTCAAACTGAGCCACTACCGACTACCGCGACGAAGCTTGCTCCGGTCGTTCAAGCCGGCTCACGCTGGGGGCGCGAGCAGATTTGATGCGCCGGTTCTTACGCTCCCGCCTTCTTTTCGATCTTCGCCCAGGTGTCTTTCAACGGCAGCGTGCGGTTGAATATTTTCCTCGTTTCGGACGAGTCTGGATCCACACAGAAATACCCCACACGCTCGAACTGGAAGCGGTCGCCGGCCTTCGCGCCGGCGAGCGAGGGTTCAAGCATTGCGCCATTCAGAATCTCAAGCGAGTTGGGATTGAGATTGTCGAAGAGGTCGCCGCCCTCCGGGAAGTCGTAGGGATCGGGTTTCGAGAAGAGCTTGTCGTAGAGATGGATTTCGGCCGTGATGGCGTGCGCCGCTGAGACCCAGTGCATTGTGGATTTTACTTTGCGGCCGTCGGGCGAGTTGCCGCCGCGGCTGGCAGGATCGTAAGTACAGTGAACCTCGACCACGTTGCCGGCCGCATCCTTGACCACGCTTCTCGCGGTGATGAAGTAGGCGTTGCGCAGGCGAACTTCCTTGCCAGGTGAGAGGCGATAGTACTTGGGCGGAGGAACTTCGCGGAAATCGTCCTGCTCGATATAGATTTCGCGCGAGAAGGGCACCTGACGCATGCCCGCCGCTGGATCTTCAGGATTGTTAGCGACGTCGACAAACTCTTCCTTACCATCGGGGTAGTTGTCGATGACCACTTTGAGCGGATGCAGCACGGCCATGGCGCGCGAGGCTCGGTGATTGAGGTCGTCGCGCTGGAAGTGCTCGAGCATCTCAATGTCGACGATGCCGTTAGTGCGCGAGACACCTGCAGTGGCAACGAAGGCGCGGATCGCTTCCGGGGTGAATCCGCGGCGGCGCAGGCCGGAGAGCGTCGGCATGCGGGGATCGTCCCAGCCGCTCACCTTCTTTTCCTCGACGAGCTGCAGGAGCTTGCGTTTGCTCATCAGAGTGTAGGTGAGGCTGAGGCGGTCGAATTCAATCTGCTGCGATGGGAAGATGCCGAGCTGGGCAATATACCACTTGTACAGCGGCTGATGATCGGCGAATTCGAGCGAGCACATGGAGTGCGTGACGTGCTCGATCGAGTCTGACTGACCGTGGGCGAAGTCGTACATGGGGTAGATGCACCACTCGTCGCCGGTGCGGTGATGCACGGCGTGCAGGATGCGGTACATCACCGGATCGCGCATATTGAGGTTGGGCGATGCCATGTCGATCTTTGCTCTCAGGACGCGTGAACCGTCGGGGAACTCGCCTTTCTTCATGCGCACAAACAGGTCCAAATTCTCTTCGATCGTCCGGTTGCGATAGGGCGAGTCTTTGCCGGGCTCGGTGAGGGTGCCGCGGTACTGGCGTATCTCATCGGCCGAGAGGTCATCGACGTAGGCTTTGCCGGCGTTGATCAAGTGCAGGGCCCATTCGTAGAGCTGGCCGAAGTAATCGGAGGCGAAGCAGAGCTTTTCCCAACTGAAGCCAAGCCAGCGAATGTCCTGCTGGATGGCATCGACGTACTCCTGCTCTTCTTTTTCGGGATTGGTGTCGTCGAAGCGCAGGTTGGTTTTGCCGCCGAACTCGTCTGCAAGACCGAAATCAATGCAGATAGCCTTGGCGTGACCGATGTGGAGATAGCCGTTGGGCTCGGGAGGAAAGCGCGTCTGAATGATGGCGTCGCCGTATTTTTGGGTGCGAACGTCTTCGGCGATCTGATCGCGAAGGAAGTTGGAGGGGGTACGAAGGTCCTGATTGCTTTCCGGATTTGCGGAGGTCATTGCTGAAATTCATTATTCCACGGGAGGCCTGCGCTCAACAGAACCGCAGAGAACGCGATTAAGCGCCGGGACGGGAGTCCCGGCGCACTGATTTTAGGGCGAGAACGAAATTAGTGGGCGATGACAACGGAGAAAATAACTCCGCCAGAGTTGGCGCACACGTAATTGCCGTCGACTTCACGCCATTCGTAGCCCTTGGGCGGCTGTCTCAGATGGTGGGCATGCCAATCGACCTGCTCGCCGCGGCCCCAGTCTTCGGTTTTGATATGGGCGCCCTTCTTCCACTCGTTGTGTCTCATGTATTTTTGGTGCTGTTGGGCGTGTTGATCGTTGGGGCGATCCTGGGCGAGTATTACTCCGCCGGTGAGGGTGACAGCGAGGGTGGAAACGGCCAGAATTCGGGACAATACTTTCATAGAAACACCTCTAGGGGTTGGATGCGGGGGCGACAGACAGCGTTCTCGGGGAAAACGCCCCGATTTTACGAAGATCGTCGGGACCTCCTAACCGATGTCGGCTCCGACTCCGGACCGAGTATAAGCGGCGCCCCGAGCTGAAAGTGTGAGAACGAGGTTACATCCATTTCCGGATGGGAATCCTGGGGTCCATTTTGAACGGCATGCAAGGTACGTCCTTCTTCCACTCCACCGACGATGACCTGTCCGCTTGGACCCCCGACAGAGCGATTGCGCTTAACCGAGCACTTCAAGCTTGGCTTCGGCCTGCTTAATGCGAGCGAGGCACACATCGCGGCCGAGGACAACCAGAGTTTCAAAGAGCGGTGGCGCGTTCTTGCGCCCGCAGACAGCAACCCGGATGGGCTGAAACATGGGGCCGGCCTTGATGCCGAGCGACGCGGCGGCCTCGCGGAGAGCTTTGTCCAGCGAATCATGGTCGAAGTTAGTCGTGGCGAGTAACTGTTGCGCGGTCTCAAGCACACGTCGCGCCATCGCAGCATCGCCCTTTTGCGGGATCAGCTCGGCGGGGTCGTACGGTGCGAGCTGATCGAGAAAGAAGAAGTCCGCGGCGCCGACGGCATCGCGCAGCAGCTTAATGCGCTCGCGAATCAGCGGCGCGACGGCAAGAAGCTTTTCGGGCGCGGGATGAAGGCCGGCGTGATCAAGAAATGGCTCGATCTGCGAGCTGAGATCCTCGACGGACAAAGCGCGAATGTGCTCGGCGTTGAGCCAGACGGCTTTCGCGTCGAAGGGATCTTCTTCAGTGAAGTTGATGACGGCATTGGCGCGATTCACGCCCTCGAGTGTGAACGCATCTTTAAGCTCGTCGAGCGTCATGAACTCGCGGTCGTTCTTGGGCGACCATCCCAGCAGGCAGAGGAAATTGACGAAGGCCTGCGGCAGAAAGCCGGCATCGCGATAGGTGGTGACGCTGACCACCGGGCCATGCTTGCGCTTGGAGAGCTTGCTGCCGTCGGGCGCGACGAGCAGCGGGAGATGGGCGAACTGAGGGGCGCGAATACCGAGCGCCTCGAAGATGAGCACATGCTTGAAGGTGTTGGTCAGGTGATCCTGGCCGCGAATGATGTGGCTGATGCGCAAGTCGGCGTCGTCGACCGTGGAAGCGAGATGATAGGTCGGCTTTCCGTCCGAGCGAAGAAGAGCGAAGTCTTCCACCTCGTCGGCAAGCTTTGTCTGCACGCCGTAAACGATGTCGTCGAAGCGCAGGGTGCGGGCGACTCCCGACTCTGGGCCGCGCGGTACGCGATAGCGCAGCGCGAATGGCTCGCCGGCGGCGGCGCGGCGGTCGGACTCTTCGCGGGACATTTCGCGCATGCCGGGATTACATAGCCAGGCGCCCTGCGCCGAGGATGACTGATTGTCGTCGCCCGCGTGCGCAGGTGTGAAGTCGCGATAGGCCAGGCCCTTGGCGAAGATGGCCTCGGCTGCCCGACGGTGAAGATCGAGGCGTTCGGATTGCTTATACTCTTCGTCCCAGTCGAGGCCGAGCCACCGCAGCCCTTCGAAGATCGACTGAACGCTGGCCTCGGTGTTGCGCTCGACGTCAGTGTCGTCCAGGCGCAGCACCATGGTCCCGCCGTTGTGGCGCGCATAGAGCCAATTGAAGATAAAAGTGCGCGCACTGCCCACATGCAGGAAGCCGGTGGGCGAGGGCGCAAAACGAACGCGAGGAGTCGTGCCGCCGGAGGGATTTGGATCAGGCATCGCTGAAATTGCTTTCCAGTTACGATGCTACCGTATGGTTCCTCTCCGGCCGGGGCAGCGTCTCACGACTGCGGCGGAAGCGGCGGCGCAGGCTGAGGCGGCGGAACGGGAGGCTGCCAGGCGATTTGGGGCACGGGCATCACCTTCCACTGGGCAAATGCCAACACATAGAGCAGAACCAAAGTGCCAAGCGACGGCACGATGCAGAGCAGCGCGAGCCACGGCGTAAAGCCGGCCTTCTTCAGGATCATCCAGCAGGGGATCATGACGAGAGCGATCACGATCAAGTAGAAAACGAGCATGATCGGTATGATCATCATGAGGATTCGCCGAATCATCTCCGGATCGGCACGGTTTTGCAGAAAAAGAAATGCCAATTCGTGCATAGAAGACGCTCCTGGAGTGCGATTAACTGTTGCAGCCAAGGTACAGCGAAAGGCTCAAATCCGCAACGGAGTTGCATCGAAACACGCCTGCGCCTGCGGTTCGCTCTCTACGTAATGTCTTCGGTGTCGTAAACGGGCTGGATAATGCGCTTCTTGGGTACGCCGTGGACAGAGCTGAGCAGGTCCTCGACTACATCTTCGAGCTGCCGTTGGGTCTCAATCACTTCGCTCATGCTCTTCAGCTCTTCGGGCTCTTGCATGCGCTCCACCAGCGCAATGGCATGGCACTGAGCAACGCGGTCCAGGTTGAGGCCCTCAGGAGTCTTGGCTTTGATGCTCACCTGGTCGATTTCGACGCCGAGGAGGTCGGCTACCCGTGCGCGCATCTCCGGAGCGATGGGCGCGATTTTGGGCGCGGCGAGAATCAGCGTCGCGTCGATGTTGACGATGCTGTAGCCGGCGTTTTGCAGCTCTTCCAGCGCCAGGTTCAGAAAGATGGCAGAGTCGGCATCTTTCCAGCGGGGATCGCCGGGCGGGAAAAAGCTGCCAATGTCGCCTGCGGCCACGGAGCCTAAAAGCGCGTCGGTAATGGCATGAAGCAGCACATCGCCGTCGGAGTGGCCTGCGAGGCCCTCGGGATGGTCCAGGGTCATTCCCCCAAGACGCAGCTTCACATCCGACTTGAATTCGTGCGAGTCATAGCCCAATCCGATGCGTGTGTCCATGATTGGCTTTGGTCTCCGTGCCTTGCTTGCGGGTCTGCCGGAACCGATCCGCTTTTTTAATCGAATTCACTGAGAGCGTTGCCTGAGGTAGAACTCGGCCAGTTCCAGGTCGCCCGGCTGTGTAATCTTCAGATTAACCTGAGAACCGTGGACTACGGCGACGGGAATGCCGGCGCGCTCAAGTAGCGATGCCTCATCCGTACCCACAAAGCCGTCCGCAATCGCCTCGGTAAATGCGCGCTGCAGGAGCGAAAAGCGGAAGCCCTGGGGGGTCTGGGCCTGCACCACAAACTCGCGCGGGATGGTGGCCGTAATCAGCGCGCCGTGGGCGGTCCGCTCCACCTGCTTGATGGTATCCACGGCAGGCATCCCGACGATAGCCGCGCCGGTCTCTGCCACCGCGTCGATGGTGCGCTCAATGGTGGCAGAGTCAATAAGCGGCCGCACAGCGTCGTGTACCAGAACGATATCGTCCGGTTCTGCAGGCAGGGCTTCCAGGGCGTTGGCAACCGATTCCTGCCGTTTTTCGCCACCTTCGACCACATGCACCCGCTCGTCAAAACCGAATTCGGCGATCTGCGCCTCGACGCGTTCCATCTCCGGTTTGCGCACGGCAACGTAGATCGATGTGACGCGCGGTACCGCGGCAAAGACGCGCAGCGAATGAATCAGAATGGGCACGCCACCGAGCGCAAGAAACTGCTTGGGTTGTGGGCCGGCCATCCGGGTTCCCAATCCTGCCGCCGGAAGTATGACAAAGACTTGCATGACTCGGCGAGTATACAACGCAGGGCTGCCGGCTTCTAGAGCCGGTTATCCCTTCTCGACGTACATCATCTCGCTGGTGGGATGAAAGCCGAACTTCTCATAGACAGGCCGGCCGGCGTCGGAGCTATGCAGCGTGACCACGCGAATCTTGCGCTGCCGCGCTTCGGCGAGGCAGAGTTCGACCAATTGGTGGGCCAGCCCTTTCTGCCGGAATTCCGGTTCCACGTAGACATTCAGCAGATAACCACGGTGGCTGCTCTCAGGATGGAAAGGATGCGGAGGCCAATCGACGACGAGCAGCCCGGTCGAGCCGGCAACTCGGCCGTCTACTTCCGCGATCCAGCCCAAGTACCTGCTATCGGCGAGCCGCTCCATGACCCAGGGTTCAAAGGCGCGGCTCATAGCGTCAAGGACCGAGGGATTCGGGTTGGGCATGGAGGCAAACATGGCGCGCCGATGCTTCGTGATGAGCGCCGCGTCGGCAACTGAGGCAGTGCGCGTTGTGAACATTGCATTAAGTATAGGGGACGGACAGGACATTTCCGGGCACTTCAGATCCCCAGAAGCCGATAGTTCAAGGCTGCACGCTGGAGGCTCGCTCACGCGCTATCATCCTCTCGTGCCCCATCGGCCAAAGTCGCCGCAGGAGTCCAGTCTGCCGCTTGACGCGTCTTTGCTCAAGCCCGGCATGCGCCTTGCAGTGGGCCTTTCGGGCGGTGCAGACTCGGTGGCGCTGCTGCGAGCCCTTGCGGCGCGAAGCGTCGAACACGGTCTAGTCATTCATGCTGCTCATCTGCATCACGGGCTGCGCGGGGCAGAAGCTGACGGCGATCTGGAATTCTGCCGGGTGCTGGCGGCAAAGATGGAGATTCCGCTTCACGAGGCGCGCGTGGACACCGCCGCTTCGGCTGAGACGGATCGCCAATCAGGCAAGGCACGGGAAACCCTTGAAGGAGCAGCGCGCCGCCTGCGCTACGGCTGGTTCAGGGAGTTGCTGGCCTTGGGCGAGGTCGACGCTGTAGCTACTGCGCATACGCTCGACGATCAGGCGGAGACGGTTCTGGCCAAGTTTTTGCGGGGAGCGTGGACGGAGGGACTGGCGGGGATTTCGCCTGTCTTGAAATTCCCTGAAGGTCCGATTCTTCGCCCGCTGCTGGCTACGACGCGCGCTGAAATTGAAGCGTATCTCGGCGAACTTGGCCAGGATTGGCGAGAGGACACTTCAAATCGCCACCTGACGTTCACACGCAACCGCATCCGTCACGAGCTGTTGCCGCTTCTGGAGGGTTGGAATCCCCGGCTCCGCGAGCATCTGGCTCAAATGGCGGACCTGGCCCGGGAGGAAGAGTCGTGGTGGCAGGCGGAACTGGCCCGGCTGGCCCTACAATTGCTGCTGCCGGGGCGGCCTGTGCGCGGAGGGGGTCGGTCGGCGGGCAGCGGACCTGCGGCAGGCCTTGCGATGGAAGTCACCCGGCTGGCTATACTTGCTCCCGCACTGCAAAGGCGGCTGTTACGACATGCCGCGGAGCAGTTCGGTGTCCAGCTCGAATTTGCTGCCACTGAAGCCCTTCGGTCATTGGCTCTCTCCGGCCGGGCCGGGCAGCGACTTGCGTTTCCCGCGGGGTTGCGCGCGGAGCGGACCGCCCGCGAACTGCGTCTGGATTTGGGGCCGAGTGCCGAGGCGACTGACGGAACGGTTCCGGAGTACAGGGCGGCGATTCCCGGCAAGATCGATGCGCCTGCCTTTGGCCTTCACCTCGAGGTTGAGATTTCCGTCTCGAGGGGGATGGAAGCCAGGCCGGCGTCGGTGGTAATGGGACCGGGACCGGGGCCACCCTGCGCAACTGGCGGCCGGGAGACCGGGTAAGGTTGCGGCACTCGAGCGCCCCTCGCAAAATAAAGGAAGTGCTGGAACGTCTACGGGTTACGGGAACGGAGCGCGCATTATGGCCGGTCCTGGAGGTCGCGGGGCGCATCGTTTGGATGCGTGGCGTCGATCTGGATGGCGCGCCTGATCTTGTCGTCAAGGCATGCTTTGACGAGCAGCCGCATACAGTCCCTTCTAAAAAGTGCGCCCGAAACCCGGGTGATGTTGAAGGTTCTACAACCTAGGCGTTAAGCTGGTCTATCGTACTTCCTCTGCGTTGGGAGTAAAATCTGTTCTACTGCCCCTTCAGGCGGCGCGCTTGGCGTGTACGCTCAGGGGGCTTGTTCAGTTTTTGCCACTTTGCAGCACGCGGTGACGTCTAAGTAACAGAGTGCCGATGGGCATGCTGAAGTTTGTGCGCCCATTTTGAGGTCAGGTGGTGCAGCCCGTTGGTGTTGCTTGCGCCACTTCGAATGCGGCTGCACGGTGCGCGAGTTGAATAGAAGCTTTGGCCAGGGATGGGTGGGATGAAGGGGGTCGAGAGAGTATTTCCTCTTTCACCGCAAAAAGGAGACGTTGGTGAACTCAAGCGTTAAGACAATCATGTTCTGGGTCTTTATCCTCATCTGCCTCATGCTCCTTTGGGGTGTGGTGCAGAGGGGCGCAAATATGGGCAAGGAGCAGGAGTACGCCTACTCCGATCTCTACGACAAGGTCGTGAATAACCAGGTTCTGGACGCCACCATTCAAGGTGACGAACTTCGCGGCCACCTCAAGAGCTCCCCCAAAGATGAGTTCCACACCACGTTGCCGGCGAACGACGAAGACCTGATCAAGGCGATGCTGGACCCGGATCACAAGGTCAACTTCAACGTCAAGGAACCGCAGAGCAATTTCCTGATCCCGCTGCTGATCAACGTAGGACCGTTTGTTCTGCTGATTGCTGTGTGGTTCTTCATGTTGCGCCAGATGCAATCGGGCGGCAACAAGGCGCTTTCTTTTGGCAAGAGCCGAGCACGGCTGCTCTCTATGCAGCAAAAGAAGGTAACGTTCAAGGACGTCGCCGGCGTCGACGAGGCCAAGGAAGAGCTGAAGGAGATCATCGAATATCTGCGCGAGCCGCAGAAGTTTCAGAAGCTGGGCGGCCGTATTCCCAAGGGCGTACTGCTTGTGGGTCCTCCGGGAACCGGCAAGACATTGCTGGCGCGTGCGGTAGCCGGCGAGGCCAACGTTCCCTTCTTCTCCATTTCCGGCTCGGATTTCGTTGAGATGTTTGTCGGCGTTGGCGCGAGCCGCGTGCGCGATCTGTTCGAGCAGGGCAAAAAGAATGCTCCATGCATCATCTTCATCGACGAAATCGATGCGGTAGGCCGTCATCGCGGCGCCGGACTGGGCGGCGGACACGATGAGCGCGAGCAGACGCTGAATCAGCTGCTGGTGGAGATGGACGGCTTTGAGTCGAATGACGGCGTGATCCTGGTCGCGGCCACCAACCGGCCAGACGTGCTCGATCCTGCATTGCTACGGCCAGGCCGCTTCGACCGGCGCGTGGTGGTGGGTCTGCCCGATGTCCGCGGGCGCGAGGAAGTGCTCAAGGTCCACGTGAAGAAGGTTCCGGTCAGCGACGATACCAATTTGAACGTGCTGGCGCGCGGGACACCGGGATTCAGCGGCGCCGATTTGGCCAACATGGTGAACGAAGCGGCGCTGAACGCGGCACGCATGAACCGCAAGCAAGTGACGATGTACGACTTCGAGCTTGCGAAGGATAAGGTGCTGATGGGCGCTGAGCGCAAGTCGATGCTGCTCAGCGACGAGGAGAAGAAGGTCACCGCATATCACGAGGCCGGTCACGCGCTGGTTTCCTATCTGCGCGATCACTCCGATCCCATTCACAAAGTCACTATCATTCCGCGCGGCATGGCGCTGGGCGTCACGGTGTATCTGCCTGACGACCGGCACAACTATACGCTCGAATATTTGGAGACGCGCCTGGCAACTGCGTACGGCGGCCGTGTGGCCGAGGAGATCTTCCTCAACCAGATGTCCACCGGCGCGGGCAGCGACATTGAAAGCGCAACCGATCTGGCGCGGCGCATGGTTTGCGAGTATGGCATGAGCAGGCTGGGCCCGCTCACCTTCGGCAAGAAGGAGGAGCAGATCTTCCTGGGACGCGAGATTGCGCAGCATCGCGACTTCAGCGAAGAGACGGCGCGGCAGATCGATCTGGAGGTCCGGCGCCTGATCGACGAAGCTTATCAGTCGGCACATACCATCCTGGAAGCGAACCAGCCTGCCATGCACCGCATTGCGGCAGCACTGCTGGAGCGTGAGACCATTGACGCCGAGGAAGTGAGGCTGCTCATCGAAGGCAAGGAACTGCCTCCGATCCGTTCGATACTGGCTACGCCCACCGACACAGGCAGCGGCACTCCGCAGCAAGTGCTCAAACCGGAGAGCCGCGGGCCCAGCAGCGGCCTGCCGGAGGGGTCGCCTTCGCCTGCGTAACCACCTGCGGTGGGGCAGACGCGGCTTCGCCGCAAAAGCATCGAATCCGCAATTCAATGGGGCTGCTCGAAGGAGCAGCCCTTCGTTCTGAGCCGAACAGAGCTGGGCCGGATTGCGCGGCGGCGCCTTACTCCGGCTGCAGGATGAACGGACCCGGAGCTCGCATAAGGCGTGGATTGGCACGGGCCACTTCCCGGTTTGTCGAGTATCCGCACGCTTGACAGCTCTTCTCGCCGCCATGTTATACACTCCGTCATTAGCTCGATGGTGAGCGAACTGTAATTCCGAGAAGCAGTATGGGATCCAGCCGAAGAGATTTTCTTACATCCATGGTTTCTGTCGCGGCCGGGCGCATGGTCTGGGCACAACTGCCGAAGGAGACGGCCAACCTGTGGGGAACCCCGGTCATTGATTGCCACTTCCACGTTCGACCCACATTGGAGGCAAATCTTGCGCATATGAATGGATCGGGCTGCCAGGCCGCGTATCTGCTTGCCCGGATTTCTTCAGTGGATGACGTAAAGCGTTTTCAGGCGGCGGAGCCGGCGCGCTTTCCGGGCTACTCGGCAAGCTCCAACGTTTCGGCGCCCGATGCCATCACGCTGCTCACTGAGGCGGTCAAAGGCGGAGCCCACGGCTTCGGAGAGATCAAGTATCACGTCGCCGCCGACGGGCCCGAGATGCGCCGCCTTTATGCGGCTGCGGCGGAGTTGAACGTGCCAGTCACGATTCATTTTCAGGAAGTTCCGCACACGCCAACCGAAGGTGTCTTCAACACCGGCTTCAAGCGCTTCGACAAGATTCTCGCAGCCTTTCCGAAGACCACGTTTGTGGGCCATTGCGATGCGTTCTGGGCCAACATCAGCGCCGATTATGCCAACGACCTTGACTACCCAAGAGCACCTATCGTGCGCGGCGGCATCACCGACAAGTGGCTCTCGGACTATCCGAACCTCTTTGCCGATCTCTCGGCCAACTCCGGCAATAACATGCTGACGCGCGATCCTTCCTTCACCCCGGATTTCCTGAAGCGGCACCGGAGCAAGCTGATCTTCGGCAGTGATTGCTCCTGCAAGGATGGTCACGGTGCCGGCATTTCGCAGGGCGGCAATCCGGGCGCCGCGCGCCTTGAGGGTAAGTGCGTGGCCCGCGAGACACTCACTGTTCTCAAAGCCAATACAACTCCCGAACTCTTCCGCACTCTCGTTTGGGAGAACGGCCACCGGGTGTACAAGCTCAAGAACCGGACAGCATAAGCGGAAAACGTGGCCGAAGCGCGGACGGATCTGAGCCGACCGGTTCACGCGCGCTTTTTCATCTCGCGCTTCGACCTTCCTTGGCCCTTTGTGGTCGAATGCGCACCTCGCCTTGCGGACGAAGAAATGGACCACTGTCCCTGGGACGCTGCACGTGAAGATGCCGGAGACGAGGTCCGAACCGCTCCCCACCGCGCCCGGATGCGTTGTCTCAGCCGTCAGCGCCCTCTAAAAACAAAAGCAGCGGTTCCCTCGACAGAACCGCCGGGTTACTTTTTTGAGTCTCCGGTCTCCCGTTCCCTTGATCTCTGTTCTTCAGAAGATATGGTAGGCGAGGCCGACACTTCCGCCGTATGGACGAATCGTCGGGGTCACTTGCCATTGCTGGAATTCGAAATCGAAGGCGCGCAGCGTGAACTTGCGGCTAAGCCGGTAATCCACCCCACCGCCATACGAGAGAACAAAGGTGCTTCCCGTCAGAAAGCTGCCGTTTCCCAGCCCAATCAGGAATTTGCCGTAGGGCGTGAGACGGTGATAAGTGACGATGGGAATCCGTGGGCCGATCAGGTAGGTGTTTTCATTAATGCCCAGGTATTCGTTGTAGCGGAGCCAGCGGGCTTCACCTTCGATGTCGACCCAGCGGCTCAAACCCGCATCTACGAAGGCGCCCACGCCATAAAGGCGATTGGGGCTGGTTTGTGCGATTCCTTCTCCCGCGTAATCAGGCTGAAAGGCGGAAGCAAGCGCACCCGCGGTGAGCCTAAAGCTGCTTGAGGAAGCCGCGGGGACGACCTGAGCATGCGCTGCAACTGCAGCGGAGAAAAGTACCATGCACAGAATTGCAAAAGTCGACTGTTTCATGGGCACAATGCACATCCACTTCCTGTGAATCTTGACCCGGCGAGGAGCCACAATTAGACTCGCTCTGCGAGCGGCTGGCCGGCGCCGGGTGACCGATGTGCGCCGTGCCTCCAACCCAGTGAGTTATTTTATTACGGCTGAGGGTTTTGCGCCGCTGTTGGCTGCTGATCCGACGGTGCAGCGGCGCTGTTTGCAGGTTGCGCGGCCGGCGGAGCCGGCGGAGCGTTATCGGGCGCAGAGGCTGCCGGCTGATCGCTCGCCGGCTGGGCCGCGGGTGCTGCAGCGGCTGCCGGAGCAGCGTTGGCCGCATCGTAGCGTTGCAGTTTGTAGAAGACCGGTGTTACCTCAAACGGCATCTTGTCGCGCGCATTCATCGGCGCATACCTTTTGGCGTTGAGCATGTGCACCCTGTCGTCCCAGGGATCCGTTTTGAGCCAGCTTCCCAGGGGCAGCGCAGCGGTCTGGTTCAGGTCATCCCAATTCAGTTTGGGTGCCATGTGCTCCAGGTCCGCCATCCAGGGCGTGCCATCGGGCTTGAGAAGCGAGTCGCCCAGCTTCGGGGTGTTGAGAGCCTTCAGCACGCCGGCCCGCTCCACCAACTGTTCGTAGTACAAACCGGCATTCGCCAGCCTGTCCTTGTACATCGAATTCTCGAGATACTCCATGCCTCTCTTCGCAGCCGATGCGTTGTCGATATCGGAGTGGTTCATGTCGATGCGTTGGAATGTCGACTCGTCGGGAAAGAGCAAACGGTCGTTGAATGCATAGCGGGTATCGATGTGATGGCCCATGGCGATATGCGCCAGTTCCATGGAGATGACTGAGGCAATCGCTTCTTCGCTGGGCAGGCTGTCAAGCAATCCTTTGCTCAACAAAATGGTGTTGCCGACGGTCGTAGCTTCGATGGTGTCGGTGAGCAAAACACGGCAATGGACCTGGTCAGTGAAGGCCAGATTGTTGGGCACAACCAGATTGATGACGATCTGATCGAGGATCTTGCTTTCATACCCGCCGGGATCGAGCGGCGCTACCAGACCAGCTTCAACCAGGCGGTCGATCACGTTGTTCTCGGCTTGCGTGATCCACATCCGGCTCGCCTGCAGCGGACCCACATCCTGCGAGTCGTCGCTTTTGTCCACTGCGTCATCCACCTTCACGCTCACATTTTCGCTGTCGCGAGTGGGCAGTTTGAGAGAGTAGCCCCAGAAATGCGTCTGCGCCTTTAAGCCGACAGATTTGCTGGAATCCGTGCGCTGCGTCTCCTCGACGTAGACCGCAACCGGCAGCCAAATTCCGGGCTGCACGTTCATCCGCCAGCTATCGAAGTGGAAATAATATTTTGAGGCATCTTCCGAGGTGGGCCCGGTATACGTGCCGTTGAAGCGCACCACGTTGCCGCCCTCATCCTCGATCCAGATGCGGCCGTAGAAGCGGCCCATGCCCTTCACGTCCACCTTGGGATGAACGTCGAAGACCCATGTGCGGACCGACCCGAGAAACTCGCGCCGTACATAGCTGAAGATGTAATGCTGCTGATCGAATCCGGAAGGATCGATGAACATCATCTCCATGAACCCGTTCGGATTGTAGGTAAATTTCTCCAGGCCCAGCGCCTTTGTCAATCCTGAAATCGAGGCCAGCGAACTCTTGAAGAAGCCATGCTCTGCCTCTTGTTTGGGCGCGTAGGTTCTGTCAAAAAAACCCTTGCCGAAATCGACGCGGCTGAGCATGTAGTGGTCGTCGACCGGAACTTCGTAGAGCTTCACGTCAGGCCGCGTGTCCTGAATGTAGGTTTCTACGAGGGGGGTGCGCAGCTGAATGTTCCTGATGAGCACTTTTTCCTGAGCAGTGGCCCTCTGCACGAGGGCGGCCTGTTCGGGAGTAAGCTGCCTGGCTTGCTCGTATTTGGGCTGCCGTTTAGCGTACGCGCTACCCACACTGATGGTCAGAATCAGGAAGGTTAGGGGGATCTTCCGAAACGTCATTTGTAACTCCTAAATCATTACTTTCCGGCTGTCACAGCACTCGCATTGCCTTGCAAAATGTCATGACTGAGAACTTGCCACATTCATCGGCACAAACTCGATGCTACCCTGCCTGGTGCCGATGTCATGCCAATTGAAACGTAATGGTGATCTTCGTCGTAACGTCCACCGCATGGCCGTCGCTGGTCGCAGGGCGGAAACGAATCTGCTCCGCCACCCGGCGCGCTTCTTCATCCAGCCCGTGTCCCAGCCCGCGAATCACTCCATGCACGACCACTCGACCGCTGGCAAGAAATGTGACGCTAAGTACCACATCGCCCTCGACGTGCAGCTGTCTGGCTTCGGCTGTGTACTGCACCGGCGGTTTCGAAAGCACTTCGACCTCGGTGGCCTGAACAGCAGCGGCAGTCATTTTTGGAGCGGCTGCAACCGTCATCGCGGGAATCCCCGCCGAAGCCACCTTGCCATAGTTCTCTTTGCCCGTCTGAGCATCGCCCGGAATGCCTGCCGAAGCCACTTTCCCAACAACCCCGTCGCTCGAACCGGACCGTGTGCCGTTTCCGAAGCCGGTGGACCCCACGATTCCGTGAGGCGCGACCGCAGGCCCCTGCATCCCGCCATAGGGGTTGCCAATTGCGGCTACCGTGGCCGGCCGTGTTGCGTTGGGATTCGGTGTTACACCAAACGTCTGGCCCAGATGCACCGGGGCGGTTGAAACCTTCACTTCGGAGTTTTGCGCAGGCATTGCAGCGGCCAGTGCAGCCTTCGGTTGCGGCGCGAGAATAATCTGAGGCTTGGCCTGATCCATCTTCGGTACCGTGAGCTTGGCTTCCATTTGGACGGGCTTCGGTACAGGCTTTGGCTTCGGCATCTCAATCTGGCGAGGCTGCAGCTCTACCTGCGGGCGCTGCTCAATGGGAGGCGGCGGTACAGGCGGTGGCGGCGGCTGCTTCACTTTCACTTCAGGCGGCGGATTACTGGGAACGATCAACTCCGTCATCTCGTAGTGCCGCTGGATGACTTGTCGCGCCGTCATGCCGACGTAAAGAATCACGCCCAGAATCGTTAGATTGACCAACGAGGCGGTAATAAAAGAAACAGACCGGCCCTCAGGCTCGGGTAAAAGGCCGAAATTCGTACGTCCAGGGGAATATGTCGTCGGCATGCCTTCAGTCCTCACATAGGGCTGCCGCGCCGGAGCGGGGCAACCTCATCGGAAAGGTCCAATGTCGGAGGTGGCAGTTCGATCTGCATATCGACGACATGCAAGTTGAGTGCCACTCTCTTTCCTGGCCGGTGAATCTTGCGGTATTTGCCTCTGTCTTCTGGTTACGATGTGAGAAACCGGCTTTGTGGACGGTTGAAACTATGATTCGCCGGCTTGGGGACGCGCTACCACCGATGCAGGGCCCTTGGTAGCCGCGACAAGCCCTCCACGTGCTTCCCGGTTCAGATTCCACGCAGTTGACAAGGGAGAAAACCATTACCATTATACGTGTGCCCTAATTACTTTCAGATAACCCAAATAGGGGATGGACGACCAGAAAGATGTATACCTTTGGCGCGCAAAAGCAGAGCCAGAATTGACGACGCCAAAACCAGCGTCGCCCACCCTCGCGTCCGTGGGCACTTTCTCCCTCCAGCTTTAATTCCAAGGCAATGGCAAGTCAATCGTGATTGCGCATCGCGGCAGCATGAGCTCTGCCAGGATGCGAAATTGGAGCTCTCGAAGCATCCGTGGAGGAAAGTCAAGCAGCACGACGTGCTGGATCGCACATTACCGGCCGCTCACAAAGTCGGATCGCTTCGCGGTCCTCATGAGGGACCAGTGTAGCACTAGTCTAATAGACTCAGCCCAGACAAAACTGTTGCGGAAAGGACACTTTTGTGAAGATCTTTGTGACCGGGGGTGCGGGGTACATTGGCGGCACCGTGGCGGCGATATTGATGGAAAAGGGCCATCGCGCAGTCATCTTCGATAACTTAAGTCACAGCCGGCGCAGCCTGGTACCTTCAGGCGCCGAGTTCATCGAGGGAGAACTCGCCGACCGGGTTGTGATCGAACGGATCTTCAAGGCCGCTGAAGGCGCGGGGGAACCTTTTGATGGCGTTCTCCATTTCGCCGCCCTGATTGAGGCCGGCGAGTCGATGCAGCGCCCCGAAATCTACTTTCGAAACAACAGCGCCTCCACGCTTTCGTTGCTTGAAGCGATGCTTGCTTGCGGCCCAAAACGGCTGGTTTTTTCCTCGACCGCGGCCGTTTACGGGGAGCCAGAAGTCATTCCGATTCAAGAAGATGCTCGGCTTGCGCCGACAAACCCTTATGGCCAATCGAAGCTCCTCGTCGAGCAGATGCTGGCTTGGTTCCATCGTATCCACGGCCTGCGTTATGCCTCGTTGCGCTACTTCAATGTGGCCGGCGCATACGAGGGTCCCGCGGGAATCACGCGCGGAGAATCGCACGAACCGGAGTCGCATTTAATTCCGCTGGTTCTGGATGTGGCTCTCGGCCGGCGTCCATCCATTCGCATTTACGGCGATGATTACCCAACACCCGACGGAACATGTATCCGCGACTACATCCACGTCTCCGACCTGACCGAAGCGCACCTGCTGGCGCTCTCAGCCCTCAGCGAGGCTACGGAAAAACCAAAGCCATTGATCTATAACTTTGGCAATGGCCAGGGTTTCAGCGTGCGGGACGTGGTTGAGTCAGCGCGCCGCGTGACCGGGCATCCGATCCCGGCAGAGGTCAATCCCCGGCGTCCCGGCGATCCTGCTGTACTCATCGCCAGTTCGCAAAAAGCAATGAGCGAGCTGGGCTGGAAGCCGCGTTACACGGATCTGGACGAGATCGTCCGCACGGCCTGGGTGTGGCATCAGAAGCGGTACGCGAACTAGCGGGGGACCCGATGCAGCGCATTTATTTGCTTTCGACGGGCGGGACGATCGAAAAGGTCTACTCCGAGCAACGGGGCGTTGTGGAAAATCGCGCCGCCAAGCTGAACCGCTATCTGCGCATGCTGCGTTTGCCGGATGCGGAGGTCCGCACCATCCAGCTGATGAACAAAGACAGCCTGGAGATGACCGACGCCGATCGCGCCGAAGTGCGCGATCGCGTGATTGAGCTTCTTCCCGAAGGCGCTCCCATTGTCATATCTCACGGAACCGACACCATGGTTGAGACCGGACTGTTTCTTGAGCGCGCCTTTCCGGATCTTAAGATTCCGTTGATCCTGACTGGCGCCATGACGCCTTTGGGATTTGAAGGAAGCGACGCGTTGCAGAATCTTACCGAAAGCCTGTTTGCCGCGCGCCTGCTCCCGCCCGGAGTATTTGTGGTCATGCACGGGCAGGTCTTTCCGATCGGCAAAGTGCGCAAAGACAAGGACAAAGCGACGTTCGTACGGGCTTAGGAGTCCGGGCAGCAGCAATCCTGCAACTTCCGGTCTGTTTCCTCGATCCAATTGGCTAGCGGCACAGGGTTTGGATCCCGGGGGCTCTTCCTCATGTTCATCAAGAGACTGGAAAGCAACATCAAGGCCTTTTTTGACTTCTTCACGCTGTTCAGCGGCGTTTCCACCGCATCCGGGCTGGCGCGAACGCAAGGCCGGCCAATTCTCACCAGAGGGCTGTTCTTATTCCGGAGCGGCAAGAAGGCCTCGGCGGCCGGTTCGCGCGGAAGCAAGTGAATTGTTAAAATCGAACTCATGCCGATCACACGCCAACAGGCTCTCGAATACTTCAACTCATCCGACCTGATCGGGCTGGGTTTCGAGGCCGATGCGGTCCGTCAACGGCTGCATCCCGAAGGCGTGGTCACTTACATCATCGATCGCAACATCAACTACACTAACTTTTGCACGGAGTACTGCACCTTCTGCGCGTTCTATCGCCCGCTGCCGCGGACCGGCAAGCACGATCCGCGGTCCGACGAGGGCTACATTCTCGACTTCGAAAAGATCTATGAAAAAATCGCCGAAACCCTGGAGATGGGCGGCACCGGCGTGCTGATGCAGGGCGGAATCCATCCCGATCTCAAGATCGACTGGTTCGAAGGGCTGTTTCGCGGCATCAAGCAGCGCTTTCCGCGGATCTGGCTGCACTGCCTGTCGGCGTCTGAGGTGCTGGCCATCGCGGAGTACTCCGGGCTCGACCTGCGCACCACGATTGCGCGGCTGCGCGACGCGGGACTCGATTCTATTCCCGGCGGCGGCGCCGAAATTCTCGACGACGAAGTGCGGCATCGCATTGCGCGGCTCAAGTGCGACACCGAGGACTGGGTCAGCGTGCACCGCACCGCGCATCAACTCGGTATGCGCACCACAGCGACCATGATGTTCGGCGTGGGCGAGAATTTCGATCAGCGCATCAA
The DNA here is from genome assembly GCA_963802955.1 of uncultured Acidobacteriaceae bacterium. GTDB lineage: Bacteria > Acidobacteriota > Terriglobia > Terriglobales > Acidobacteriaceae > Telmatobacter. The sequence goes on along the minus strand of CAWDKT010000008.1, from coordinate 496,693 downwards.
CCACTTTGAGACTGTGCGACGCCTGCAGGAAGAGACCGGCGGCTTCACGGCCTTCATCCCCTGGAGCTTTCAGCCCGGGAACACCGCGCTCGGCGGGCGCGGCTGGGACGAGGCGACCAGCGTGGAGTACTTGAAGGTGCTGGCCATCGCGCGGCTCTATCTCGATGACATCGAGAACGTGCAAGCCAGTTGGGTTACGCAGGGATTGAAGGTGTTGGAACTGGGGCTTCATTTTGGCGGCAACGACGTAGGCTCCGTGATGCTCGAAGAAAACGTGGTGAAGGCCGCAGGCACATCCAACTGCACGACGGAAGAAGAACTGCGCCGCATCATCCGCGACGCAGGCTTCAAGCCCGTGCAGCGCGACACGCTCTACCGGACGATGTTTTTGAATTGATTGCGCCTGACTCAAAACACGCGCAAACAAGTGACGCATCGAGGCGGCTTTGTGATCTTATACTCGCTTGCTTACCTCAAGGCCTCGCGCCAAGCAGAACCTTTTCCGCTACTTGGTGCGCCGGGCACATCAACAGTCGAAAATCAGCTTTGTATTGGGTAAGTCACTCAAAGAAGCGGATTGAGGTCTTTTTACGATGCGAGGATTCCCCTGAAACTTTCGGCATAATCCAAAGCAAATTGCCATCTGGGGTGACGTTAAAGCAGCGCCCTCATCCCCGAAAGGGAATTGCGATATCCACTCCGCTGTTCTTCTTCGTCGAGAGCGAAGAGCAGGCAGGCAGTATGGGATCGCTTCTTGAATTGCTGTCGTCAACTAAATTCGCCCCAAGGGCTACAAGCCGCAAAACTATCCCTTCGTACTGGGCGCCTAATTCAGAGAAGGGAGATTCCGCTTTTGACGGGAGGCAGGAGGGGCAGAGGATCGAAATCTCTGTTAGAGCGTGTTTCATAAATGGCCGCCGCATCCGGATTGTCGTCCCTCAGGGGTTAAACAGGCTGCGGAAAAACCCTTGTTTCCCGGATCATTTTGCTTTCGGTCGCACTTTTTCGCGCTTTGAGTCTGTTCCGCAGTTCCATTTCGGTTGTCGTTTTGCCTCCGCAGGCCGTTTTTTCGGCATGCGGAGACACCTCAGCCCTAGCTGGCCATCGCTTGAATCGGAATGAGTCTCCGCATGCGCACCAGGTTATAAGCCGTGATGGTCAGCCGATAGAACCAGTCCACTCGCTTCAGACCACGCAACTTGACCTGGCGCATCGGCCGATCCAACTTGCTCCAGCCAAAGACTCGCTCGATCAGCTTGCGTCTTTGCTGGCTAATAGCGCACCGTTCATCGCTCCGTTCGTTGTCGGTCAGCGCGTTCTTGCCGCGGTTGCCCGGCGCATATTCGCTGACATGCGGCGCCACCCCGCGATCCCTGAGCGCCTGCACGAATCTGTCTTCCTGGTACTGCGTGTCAGCTCCCAACGTGATCTTGCGCTCTCCGCGTTGATCCTTAGGTCCCAGCACCCCATCTAATAACTCCACCGCTGTCTCGCGCTCCGTCACCGTGGCCGCCTGGCTGGCCTTGGCTGCCACCACCAGACCGTTGCGGTTCTCCATCAGGGCGTGTCCTTGATAGCTGGCAATGGCCTTTTCCGTGTTCGACTTCTTGCACAGACGCGCTTCCGGATCGGTGGTCGACTCCACACGGTCGCGCAGCAGTACCTCGCCACCCCAGCCCGAGCCTGCCCCCGGAGCCGGCGGATCAGGCTTGTCCTTAAAGCTGCGGGTCGAGGCCCATGCCTGAATCATCGTTCCATCCACGGTGAAATGCTCTTCGCTCAGCAGAGCGTGTTCGCGCGCTTCCACCAGCACCGACTCCAGTAACAGCTGGCTCACCGCACCGGCGATCAACCGCTCGCGGTTCTTGGTGAACACCGTCACGTCCCACACCGGATCGTCCATCTCCAGACCCACAAACCAGCGAAACAGAAGGTTATAGTTCAACTGCTCCATCAGCTGCCGCTCCGAGCGGATCGAGTACAAAATCATCAGCAGCTGCGCCCGCAGCAAGCGCTCCGGGGCAATCGAGGGACGACCGGTGGCCGAATATAGCCGCTCCAAATCTGCGTCCATCCGCGCCAGCGCACGGTCTACCAGCGCGCGAATCTGTCTCGCCGGATGATCGGCTGGAATCCGCTGTGCCAACGTCACATAGCTGTACATCGCCGTCTGCCTTTCGTCGTCTCCACGCATATCTCTTAACTAACGCAAATCAATGTGGAGAAAAAGTGACAATTAAAGGACTTTTTCCGCAACCTGTAAAACCCCTTGCTTTTCAGGCCCTTTTCGGCACGACTGAAGTCGTGCCCTGATACAAAGCGGATTTATGAAACAGGCTCTAGCAAATATGAACGAGACCCCAAGAACCGCAAGAGCTGCATCAAGTACTACGGCCCAATTTGCACTGCTTGCGGATTCGATTTTTCTGTGACCTATGGCGAGATTGGAAATGGTTATATTCACGTTCACCACTTGACCCCGCTATCTGCGCATGGTGGAAAGGCACTAAAAATAGATCCAATCAAAGATCTGCAGCCGGTTTGCCCAAATTGCCATGAGATGCTTCATCGAGTTAATCCGCCATATTCTATTGAACAACTCAAGACATTCCTCGCTGCGGCCAAGGCGCAATCCTGAATTCCTCTGCAGAACGAATACCTTTGTAGCTTTTATGCTACACTCATTTCGTGTTCGATCTGATCGTCTACGAGCAAGATCAGGGCCAGCGTCCGTACGACAAGTGGTTCGACAGCCTGCGCGATAAACGGATGCAATCCAGAATCATTGCGAGACTCGATCAAGTCCGGGCCGGGAATCTCGGTGACTGCAAATCGGTCGGTGAGGGAGTCATTGAGCTCCGCATCGACGCAGGACCGGGATACCGTATCTATTGCGGTCGGTCAGGAGCGACTCTGGTTGTATTGCTTTGCGGTGGTGACAAATCAAGCCAAGCGCGGGATATCGAGCTGGCAAAGCAGTTTTGGATGGACTGGAAGCGGAGGCGGAGATGAAAGCATATAAGGCCGGTATTCCATATCATGATTGGGAAGTTGAAAAACTTCGCTCGGATCCGGAACTTGCCGTCGAATGTCTTAAATTAGCTCTCGAATCTCTAAATAATCCCGACGAACGCGGCGGGAGCCTGCTCACACTGCGTTCTCTGGCCGAGGCCTACGGCGGTCTCGGCGCCGTCGCCGCCAAGGCGGGCATCAGCCGTGAGTCTCTTTACCGCTCGCTTTCGCCCAAAGGCAACCCCACGCTCAAGACGCTGGTCGCTGTCCTGAACGCCATGGGCCTGCGCCTTTCCGTCGTGCCGCAGCCGAAGAAAGCACAAAAGCGTGCCGCGCGGAAGACGGCAAAGGCCGCGCGCGTGCGGCGCGCAGCCTGAGCGCGGAAGTCGTCCAACCACCTCAAACCGCCCCCTACATACCAGAGGGCGTCTTACCCTGCTCGATGGCCTTGGCATCGTCCAGATGCTTTTGCAGCACCGAAATTGCGTCTTGCGCGTACGACTTGATCGTTGTGTCGGTCGCTTCATCCGCTTCCTTGTTGTAAAGGGCCAGCGCCTTGGTATGTCCAGCGACCATCTCCGGGATGAATTTGCGATCGAAGGCAGCGCCTTTTAGCGCGTGAAACGGGCCGATCATCGTCTTGTTGTTTTTCGCGTCGATTGCGGTGGGCACGGTGAGGCCGGCTTGCGTGGCCAAAGCCTGGAGCTTTTGATAGTCGGCGGTGTGATCGGTTAGAAGCATTTTTCCGTAATCTTTCACGGCCTGCTTGGCGGCCACGTCTTGCGCAAGTTGTCCGAGATTGGCCTCCACCATGTCGGTTTGAGCCGCGAAATCGACGAACTCCTGATTGGTCATGGGTGCGGCTGCTGCGGCCTTCTTCTGTGCAAACACTGGAAGCGAAGAGAGAACGAGGCAGCAGAGGGCAGCAAGAACAGATTTCATTTTTATCTCCTCAGGAAGCGTTAGATGCATTTCAGAGGCAATACGCCAAGGCCCCCCAGTCTTCGGCGCCGATTTCCCGCAGGCCATCGCTTTGTCAGGCTGCGGTCCCCGCTCCGGGCGACCGGCGCGCCACATCCTTGGATTCCGGGTCGGTTCTTTGTGTTTTCAACATGCGGCATGACTTATGCGACGAATGACCTGCCTGCGCCATCTATCTTTGTGTCATGACACAAACCGCATCGATCACCCTTCGCACCCTCGGCAACTCCGACCTCAACCTCACCTCCATTGGCCTGGGAGCATGGGCCATCGGCGGAGGCGATTGGCAATTTGCCTGGGGAGCGCAGGACGATAACGACTCCATCGCCGCCATCCATCGTGCGCTCGACATTGGCGTCAACTGGATCGACACTGCAGCTGTCTATGGGCTCGGCCACTCCGAGGAAGTCGTGGGGCGCGCGGTAAAATCCTCCCCGCACAAGCCGTACGTCTTTACCAAGTGTTCCCGCCGATGGAATCCCGACGGCTCCATCTATGGCAACCTTGGACGCGAATCGTTGACCGAAGAACTGCACGGGTCGTTGCGCAGGCTCGGCGTGGAAACCATCGACCTCTATCAGATCCACTGGCCCGATCCCGAAGACCAGATCGAAGCGGCATGGGAGCAGTTGGCGCGCTTTCGCGAGGAGGGCAAGGTCCGCTGGGTCGGTGTTTCAAACTTTAATGTCGACCAGATGAAGCGCATTCAGAAGATTGCGCCGATTACCAGCCTGCAGCCTCCGTACTCCATGCTGCGCCGCGCCGCCGAGGAGACAATCCTTCCCTTCGCGCATGCCAGCGGCATCGGCGTCATCAATTACTCGCCCATGCTTTCGGGGATGCTGGCCGGAAAGATGACCGCCGATCGCGTCGCCGCCCTGCCCGCTGACGACTGGCGCCGCAAAAACGTGGAATTCAGCGAACCGCGCCTGAGCCGCAATTTTCGCCTGGTGGAATTGCTGCGCGAGATCGGCAGCGGCCATGGCGTGTCGCCCGGCGTGGTCGCCGTCGCCTGGACACTGCACAACCCTGCAATCACCGGCGCCATCGTGGGCGGACGCAGTGCAAAGCAGGTGGAAGAAACTGCGCGGGCGCTCACGTTTCGGCTCACTCAGGACGAATTCACACGGATCAACGAATTTATCGCCGCCAATCCGGCATGAAAAGTCTGTAGCCCGGATCCTGCCCTCAATGAAGAGATCGGAGAAACACAGAGACTACGTTTCATTCCAGGGCGCGCAAACAAGAACCCCGGCCGTGGCCGGGGTTCTGTCGATTCAGGAGCAAACGCCGTTACATCGCCGCAACGAAGTCCGGAACCATGGTGGCTGCGTATTCCTGCAGTAACTGCGTCATGCGAGCCGCCATGCCGGTGTACATCGAGGCGGCGCGAAACGCATTCACGCGAACTCCCTCGCTGGCGTGAGTGAACGCATACTGAGCCAGAGCCGTCAGCACGCAGAGTCGGATCTGCATCGCATCGCTGTGCAGAGTCTCGACCAACAGCCGGTCAACTCCGTCGCAATGCTTCGCTGCGAAATCCGCCATCTCCAGCATGACCTTGCAATTCTGGTACATAACCCAGAGACCTTTGGGGCCTTCCATTCGCTGCCAGGCGTCTTCGGGAGTCGCGCTCAAGCCCTCTTGCCAGAGGAAATGATCGCTGAGGTCGCGAGCGCTCCACTCGGGCCGGAGTTTTGCCATCAACGATTCCCATGATTGCGAATTACGCGCCTGCACGCTCTTGCGCCAGCGCACAAGATAGAACGCGACTGCAACCACGGCGGCAATTTGAAGGACTAACAGCATCAATCGTGATCCCCAAAACGGGCCTTCGGAACCTGGAATTCAAGTGGCCGAGCCCAGAACACTTTTGAATACCCTTTAACTAATAGCAGAAAATAAGGCTTTTACTCTCACAAAAAGGGTCCCCACCTATACCACTTTTGGGGGATAAGCTGTTGTTGTATCGGCCAGTGAGCGAAGGTAACCCGGCAGTCTAAACATCTCAAAATGCTGAGCAAAGCGGTATTTCGGCATGTCGTCGAACTAGAATCAATCCAGGGAGAAAATCCACAGGAGGCGCGAAAACCCAGTGTCGCAGCGTACATTCAGCATCATCAAGCCGGACGCCGTTCGCAACGATTTTACCGGGGCCATTCTGGCTGAGATTCAAAAGGCTGGTTTCCGCCTCGTTGCCATCAAGAAAGCCTTTATTTCCAAGACGGAAGCCGAGGGCTTCTATGCCGTTCACCGCGGCAAGCCGTTTTTCGAAGATCTCACGACATTCATGTCCTCGGGTCCGCTCTTCCTCATGGTTCTGGAGAAGGACAATGCCATTGCCGACCTGCGCAAGTTGATGGGCGCAACCAATCCTGCCAATGCCGAACAGGGGACAATTCGCAAAAGATTCGCCAGCTCGATCCAGGAGAATGCCATTCACGGTTCCGATGCCGAAGATACTGCGGCCTTTGAGATCGGCTATTGGTTCGCGGGTTACGAGCTGATTTAGGCTGTATCCCGATCGGAAAAACTTGCGGAGCAAATAAAGAGGGGTGAAATCCCGATGGCAGGCAACAACAACGAACTTGCAGAGCTGTTTCTCGAGTTCTCGCGAAAGAAATTGTTCGGCCAGTATTGGCCACGGCTGAAGGAATGCGTGTCGCCGCTGACGCCGGAGCAGATATGGTGGCGGCCCAACGATGCTTCGAACAGCATCGGAAACCTGCTGCTGCATTTGAACGGCAACGTCGGCCAATGGCTGGTGGCTTCATTTAATCGCAAAGAAGATGCTCGCGACCGGCCAGCTGAGTTCGCGGCCATGGAAGGCGCGACGGCCGCTGAACTGCTCGCTCGCCTCGGCGTTACCCTCGATGAAGCGGCTGAAGTGCTCGATCATCTCACTGTCGAAGAACTGATTGCCCCTTACGAAATTCAGGGCTACCACGTACGCGGAATCGACGCCGTCTACCAGGTTGTTGAGCACTTTGGCCTGCACTACGGCCAGATCGTTTACATCACCAAGAGCCTGCTCGCCAGAGACCTCGGCTTCTACAAGGAACTAGACAAGACCCGGCGGGCAAAAGAATAGGCTCGCGGCGCGCCCTCTTTTCAGGCTCCAGATAAGAGATTAGAGAGATGGTCACCTCGACAGCCAAGGTCTCTGCCTGCATGAATTCGTACCATCAGTTTCGCGGTTCCCAGGTCTCAAAATCGAGACCTGGGGCACCCCCATTGGTACAAAACTAAGCGGTCAGAAACCTAGTGACATGCTGACCTTCCCTCAAGGCAGCTGCGCCGTCGCGATGCGTGGAATGCCCTGCAGGTCGGGCGTGAACTGAATCTCCGTGAATCCGGATTGGGCGAGCAGCGCAGCGACATCCTCCATTTGGCCGAAGCCAATCTCCAGGACCACAAATCCACCCGCGTCGAGCGCGATAAATGCCGCCGGAATAAGACGCCGGTAAACGTCCAACCCGTCCTCTCCCGCGAAGAGCGCCTGCGCAGGCTCAAAGTCGCGCACCTCGACAGACAGCGCCCCGCGGTCACGCTCCGCCACGTACGGCGGATTGGAGACGATGAGTTCGAACTGCTCGCTTGCCACCGGCTCAAGCAAATCGCCGTGAAGAAAACGGATGCGATTCGCGACTCCGAGGCGCTCGGCATTGTGGCGCGCCAGCTTCAACGCACGATCTGAGATCTCCGTCGCGATCAGCACGGCCTCCGGCCACTCGTGCGCCAGCGCAATGGCAATGGCGCCGGAACCTGTGCCCACATCCAGGATTCGCGGACGACGAAAGGGGGACCCCAGCTCCAGAGCCTTTTCCACGAGCAATTCCGTCTCCGGCCGCGGAATCAAAACATCGCGGCTGACGGCGATGGGCAACCGGTAAAATTCTGTCTCGCCCGTGATGTGCTGCAGCGGCTCGCCTGCGGCACGTCGCTCCACCAGATCGCGCATCCCTTCGAGGACGCCGGCCGGCAAATTCTCGTCTTCATGGGCGATGAGCCACGCCAGATTTGTTGCGGGCGCATGGTTTCGCAGCAGGTGCAAAAGAAGCGCCTGGGCATCACGCCGCGCCTTATCCGGGTACGGGCCTTCGGCGAGCGCGCGTTCAGCCTGCGCCAAAAATACGCGAATTGTCAGAGCGTTGCTCGGCGCAGTGTGCATCGAACCCTGGTCCAGTTTCCCACATCGTGCGAAATTCTATTTTTCTTTGCACAACGCAACCGGCTTCTTTCTGCAGCGTCCAAGTTGCAGTGGCGTCGAGGTCTTATAATCGACCCCGGAAGCTCGCGTTCCCCGAAGGCCCGCCGAATCGACCCGGCGGCGCTGACCACCGAACTGATTCACACAGAATTAAACCCTGTTCGCAAGAGCGAACACGTCGGCCCCGACATTCATCCGCAGTCCTCTCCTTGCCGCGCTCCTGAACGATCCGACCGGAACGTGGAGGAATTCGCAGCGAATGCGTACATTTTCCCCAATTCGATTTCGGCTCTCCTCTTTTGTCCTGGTTTGCGCCGTTGCTCTGCCAGCGTTGGCGCAGGGCCCGCAAGCCACGCCTAGCACTTTGGCGCCAGTCTCGACGCCGGCCCGTGAGATCTACGGCCTCTCGCTTTTCGTGCTGCTTGTCACTGGCGCCATCTTCGTCGTGGTCGGCGGCCTGCTGGTCTTTGTCATCGTCAGGTTTCGCGAGCGGAAGTCGGATGAGCTGCACGAGCCCGCGCAGGTCTATGGAAGCATCCAGGTTGAACTGGCGTGGACCGTCGTTCCGGTGCTCATCGTCGTGGTTCTGTTTCTCACCGCAGCACGCATCATTTTCGCGATTCAGGACGAGCCCAAGCCTCAATCGGCGCTTGATGTGACCGTCGTCGGTCATCAGTTCTGGTGGGAATTCCGCTATCCCAAGCTGAACATTGTTACCGCCAACGAGCTGCACGTCCCTGTAAGTTCGACCGAACATCCGGTGCCGACGTATCTGCGCCTTCTCTCGGCCGATGTGGATCACAGCTTCTGGGTTCCACAGCTTGCCGGCAAAACCGACCTGATTCCCAATCATCCGAACGAAATGTGGATGGATCCGCAAAAGACCGGCTTGTATTTTGGACAGTGTGCGCAGTTCTGCGGCATCGAGCATGCCAAGATGCTGATTCGCGTTTACGTCGATACTCCCGAGCAGTTTGACGCGTGGGTGAAGAACCAGCAGCGGCCGGCGGTGGACGATGCGGCCGTTGCCGCCGGGCGCCACGTCTTTGAAACCGAGGCCTGCGTCAACTGCCACACCGTTGTGGGGACCCCGGCGCGTGGAACATTCGGCCCAGACCTTACGCACCTGATGAGCCGCGCGACGATTGCGGCCGGCGCGGCAGCCAACACGCCGCAAAATCTGCGCGTGTGGATCAAGGATCCGAACACATTCAAGCCCGGCGCTCTGATGCCGGCCATGCAGCTGAGCGATCGGCAAGTGGACGAAGTAGTTGCGTACCTGACCACCTTGCATTAGAGGCAGAGGAAATGGCGGATCAAACTCTTCCGATTCCAGGCTCATTCGATGCGGCGCCCTCGCGCGGCGCAGCGCTGCTGGAGTGGCTGCATAGCTGGGTGGTCACCGTCGATCACAAGAAGCTGGGTATCCTGTACGTCGTTTATGCGCTCATCTTCCTTCTCGTGGGCGGAGTTGAAGCCATCGCCATGCGCATTCAGCTGGCAGTGCCGAACGCGCACTTCCTCTCGCCGGAAATCTACAACGAGTTCTTCACCATGCACGGCACCACGATGGTCTTTCTGGTGGGAATGCCGATTCTGTTCGGCTTCGCCAATTACCTGGTGCCGCTGATGGTCGGCGCGCGCGATATGGCGTTCCCGCGCCTGAATGCATTCAGCTTCTGGATGACGGCATTCGGCGGGCTGCTTCTTTATTTCAGCTTTATCGGCGGCTTTGGTCTTTACGGCATGGGCAACGCGCCCGACGTCGGCTGGTGGGCTTATGCGCCGCTCACTGCCAAGGCGTTCACCCCCGGGCACAACACCGACTACTGGGCGCTGGCGCTCATCGTCAGCGGATTCGGGACGCTGGGCACGGCCATCAATATCATCGCAACCATCGTCTCCATGCGCTGCCGCGGCATGACGCTGTTCCGCATGCCGCTGTTCGTGTGGCTCATGCTTGTGGTCAGCGGGCTGACCCTCATCACCATCACTCCGCTCACGGCCGCGCAGGTGATGCTGCTGATCGATCGCTATCTCGGCGGCCATTTCTTCGACACGCAGGCCGGCGGTTCCGCGGTGGTGTGGATGCACTTCTTCTGGATCTTCGGCCATCCTGAGGTTTACGTGCTCGTCTTGCCCGCCTTCGGGATCGCAAGCGAGGTGATTCCCGTCTTCTCGCGCAAGGCCATCTTCGGTTATCCGGCCATGGTCGCGGCTTCGGTGGCCATCGCATTTGTCAGCATGACCGTGTGGGCGCACCATATGTTCACCGTCGGCATGACCTCGGTGAGCAACGCCTTCTTCGTTCTTTCCACCATGATGGTCGGCATTCCGACAGGCATCAAAATCTTCAACTGGCTCGCCACGATGTGGGGCGGGCGAATCCGTTTCGCCACGCCCATGCTCTTCTGCACCGCGTTCGTTCTGCAATTCCTCGCCGCCGGGCTTACCGGCATCATGCTTTCGGTAGCGCCGTGGGACTGGCAACTGCACAACTCCTACTTCGTGATCGCACACTTCCACTATGTGCTCGTGGGCGCGATTGTCTTCTGCATCTTTGCGGGGATTTATTACTGGTACCCGAAAGTGACCGGCCGCATGTTGTGCGAGAAGCTTGGCAAATGGCACTTCTGGCTCTTTTTCATCGGGTTTCATGTCACGTTCGACACCATGCATTTCGTCGGGCTGCTCGGCATGCCGCGCTCCATCTATACCTATGAGGCCGATCGCGGATGGGGCACGCTCAACATGGTGATCTCGATCGGCGGATTCATTCAGGGAATCGCTGTGCTGATCTTCGTCTGGAATCTGATCGACAGCTATCTTCACGGCAAGGAGGCCGGCAACGATCCCTGGGACGCGTGGACGCTGGAATGGTCCACGCCGTCGCCTCCACCTTCGTATAACTTTGCCACCGATCCCGAGGTGCGCAGCCGCCGGCCGCTCTGGGACCTGAAGCACCCCAATGATCCTGACTGGAAGTATGAGCGATGAGCACTCTTCCCATCTTCGCGGATGAAAACTGGCGCCTGCCGTCGCGCGGCCGTGTGGCCATGTTATCGCTGATCATCGGCGAGTCGGCCATCTTCACCATCTTTGTGGTTGCATATGTGTTTTACATCGGCCGCAGCACCTATGGACCAACGCCGCAGATCCTCGAGGTTCCGATCTTCAATACAGTTTGCCTGCTTTCGAGCAGCCTGACCATCTGGCTCGCCGAACATGCCATCGAGCGCGGGCGCATTCGCGTCTTCGGCGCGTGGTGGGCGCTGACCATGACGCTCGGCATCATTTTTCTCGGCGGCACGGCGATGGAGTGGAACAAGCTGATCTTCACCGACGGGTTGACCATTCGCACCAATCTGTTTGGCACGACCTTCTACTCGCTTGTGGGCCTGCACGCTACGCACGTTGTGATCGGCCTAGTTATGCTTTCGCTCGTCATGATCTTCACGCTGCTGGGCCGCGTCGAGCAGCGGCACGCCGAGCGCATCCAGGTGCTCTCGCTCTACTGGCATTTTGTCGACGCGGTTTGGGTGGTGGTCTTCACCGTGGTCTACATCGTGGGAAGGTAAAGGCAATGCCGGAATTCGCACAACACGGGAAGGAACACGCCGCGGAGCCAACCATTCAACTGCCCGCGCCCACGGCGTGGCCCATCGTGCTGGCCCTGGGGTGCACGATGGCCGCCGCCGGTCTGGTGACCGACATGGGCATCAGCATTCTGGGCGGCGTGCTCATGCTTGCCGGGTGCATCGGATGGTTTCGCCAGGTGCTGCCGCACGAGCAGCACGAAGAGGTCCCCATTCTCGATCAGCCGGTTACCATCGCCTCGCCGCGTGCGCTGGTCGAACGCATTCGCCTCAGTCCCGAGCATCGCGCGCGCCTGCCCATCGAAACCTATCCGGTAATCAGTGGCATCAAGGGCGGAATCGCGGGCGGAATTGCGATGATTCTGCCGGCGCTGCTCTACGGCCTGATCGCGCAGCACAGCATCTGGTATCCGGTGAACCTGCTGGGCGGCGCGGGCGTGGCGCACTGGCGCAACCCCACCACTGCCGAAATCGCAGCATTTCATTGGCAGGGACTGCTGGTCGCCATCGTCATCCACTCGGTCACGTGCATCCTGGTCGGATTGCTTTACGGCGCCATGCTGCCCATGTTGCCGCGCCATCCCGTTCTGCTCGGTGGCATTCTGGCGCCGGTGTTGTGGACGGGCATTCTGCACTCCTTCATGGGCATCATCAATCCCGCGCTTGCCGACCGTATCGCGTGGGGATGGTTTCTGGTTTCTCAAGTGACTTATGGAGTGGTTGCGGGGATTGTCGTGGCGCGCCAGGAGCGTGTTCCCACGGATCAATCGCTGCCGTGGGCCGCGCGGCTGGGGATTGAAGCGCCGGGCATGACGGATTCGCGCGCCGACGCCGGACCCCCACCCCGTGGACGAGGACCTGTCCACGGGGACCCCGGGCCAACGGACGAGGAGAAGCATTGATGCGCTCTGTCGCAACGGCACTTCTGGCCTGCGGTGCTGCGCTGTTCGGCGGCTGCGGCCGCGCGCCGGGCTATCCGCCGAATCCGATTCTGCGCCCAACTGCCATCACCGATTTCGCGACGCTTTACAGCCAGAATTGCGCCGCATGTCATGGTCCGAACGGACAGAACGGTCCCTCGATCGATTTGGCCAATCCTGAATATCAGGCGCTGGTGGACGACGCCACGTTGCGCAAATGGATCTCCGGCGGGATGCCGGGGACTGAGATGCCGGCCTTTGCGCAATCTGCAGGCGGCATGTTGACGGATGAGCAGGTGAACGCGCTGATTGCCGGCATGCGCAAGCGGTGGCGGGGGCCGAATGCCTTCGATGGAGCGACGCCTCCGCCGTACGCACAGACAACACCTGGCGATCCGCATCGCGGAGAGAAAGCCTACACTGCGCGCTGCGCCATGTGCCACGAACCGGGGCCTGAACAAGCGCACCAGCAGATCACGAGTCCCCTTTACCTGGCTCTGGTGGGCGACCAGGCATTGCGCACCATCGTCATCGCGGGCCGCCCGGATATCGGGCAGCCCGACTGGCGCCACGACGGGCCGGGCGGCAATGCAGCCGCGCCGCTCTCCGCACAGGATGTGGACGACATCGTGGCGTATCTCGCGAGCCTGCGGAGCATGGGCCATCAAGTCACAACGAGCACGGCGTCGGCGCAATCGGCAACCGCTGCGCCGGCAGGGAGGTGAGAGAAATGAGCCAGGAAGAGCACCCCTTGGGAGGCGACCCGAACCAAAGCCCGAGCGGCATCGGCGATGCGGCGAGGCACGACGATCCGCGCATCGTCTCGCGCCGCTGGCTGCTGTTCAAAGCGGCGATTGGGCTCAACGGCCTGGTCGGACTCGTGCTCGCTGTTCCCGTGCTCCGCTATCTGCTGGCGCCATGGAAAAAAGATTCGAGCTACGACTCGTGGGTTTCGCTCGGCCCCGTCGATGCCTTTCCGGCCGAAGAGACACGTCTCTCGTTCTATAAAAATCCCTCCGCAGATTCGTGGGACGGCCAGACCGATAACGTCGCCTGCTACGTGCGGCACGAGGGCGGCAATCAATTCCAGGTCTTCGCCATCAACTGCGCGCACCTCGGATGCCCGGTGCGCTGGTTTCCGCAGTCGCAGCTCTTCATGTGTCCCTGCCATGGCGGCGTCTACTATGCCGACGGCTCGCGCGCTGCGGGACCGCCCGAGCGTGGACTCTTCACCTACAACTGGCAGGTGGTTTCCGGCCAGTTGCGCATCGACGCCGGCCAGATGCCGACGCTTTCGAACACCGCTCGGCTCGTCAACATCACTACTGCGCCCGGGGACTGCCAATGCCAGGGATGAACGACACCGCGAAGCGCATCTACGCATGGTTCGAGCGCCGCCTGCAGCTCGAAGGGCCGGTAAAGGACGCGGCCCTGCACCAGGTTCCGCGCAGCACTGCAAGCTGGTGGTACGTCTTCGGCAGCGCGGCTTTCACGCTTTTCTTCCTGCAGATCTTTACCGGAATTCTGCTGGCCCTGGTCTACGTGCCTTCGGCGGGCGAGGCATGGAACAGCCTGAACGCTCTAAACCACCAGATTCCCCTGGGATGGTTCCTGCGCGGCCTGCACGGATGGGGATCGAACTTCATGGTTGCGATTGTCCTCATTCACATGGCGCAGGTGTTTCTGTTCGGCGCCTACAAGTTTCCGCGCGAGCTCACCTGGACCCTTGGTGTTTTTCTGCTGCTGATGACGCTGGGCATGGCCTTCACCGGCCAGGTTCTGCGTTTCGATCAGGACGCCTACTGGGGCCTGGGGATCGGCGCATCGATCGTGAGCCGCGTACCGTGGATCGGCGGAGGGCTGGTGCATCTGCTCCTCGGCGGACCCATCATCGCCGGAGCCACCCTGTCGCGCTTCTTTGCGCTGCACGTCTTCATCATTCCCGGCGCGCTGCTGCTCTTCGCACTGCTGCATGTGTGGATGGTGCTCAAGCTCGGCATCAACGAGTGGCCCATGCCCGGCCGCCTGGTCCGCCGCGCAACATACATTGAGGAGTACAACAAGCTTGCGCACGAAGACGGCATCCCGTTCATACCCGGTGCATTCTGGAAGGACCTTGCTTTCTCGGGAGCGATTATCGCAGCCGTGGCCGTGTGCGCCTTTGCCTTCGGGCCGTTCGGCCCGAGCGGCCAGCCCGACCCATCCATCATTCAGACCGTTCCCAAGCCCGATTTCTTTTTCCTTTGGATTTATTCGATACTGGCCTATCTGCCTCCGGCGATGGAGACGCCATTCATTCTCATTGCGCCGATTATCGGCATCGCCGTTCTGCTGGCGATCCCCTTCTGGGCAGGCGAAGGCGAAAAGAGCTGGCACCGGAGGCCCGTCGCAGTGCTGGCTGTCTCGACCATTGCAGTATGCTGGGGCACGCTCACGCAGCTCGGCACCACAACACCGTGGAGCCCGCATATGAACGCATGGAGCAGCGATCCCATTCCGGTTCGCTATCTGCACGACGCAACGCCGCTGATCCGGCAGGGCGCAGTGGTTTTCCAGGTAAAGCAATGCCGCAACTGCCACGCGATTGGCGGAGTTGGAGGCGAACGCGGCCCTGCGCTTGACGATGTGGCCACACGCATGACCATCGATCAGTTGCGCTTCAAGGTGGTGACCGGCGGCGGCAACATGCCTGCATACGGCAAGAATCTTTCTCCCGCGGAGATTGAGGCGCTCGTCGGCTTTCTCGAAACGCTGCATCCGGCCGGCGAGCCACCTGCGGTTGATGCTTCGCAAAAAGCGATCAAGAATTCTGAGGGTCAGCCCGGCCCTGCAACGCCGCCAGCACCTTCAACGGCAAGCCACGGCGCGAATCCATGATTGTGACAACGACAGTCGCGGACCTCTTTACTCGCTGGGACATTCCGTGGATTGTGACCTCTGAACTTGCCGTCGTCGCGTTCGCTTACGTGCGGGGCTGGCGGCGCATTCGCCGCACGCGGCCCGCGCAGTTTCCGCCGTGGCGGCTGGCTGCGTTTCTTGGCGGCATTGCGGCGCTTTTCGTAGCCGTCGCCTCGCCGCTTGACACCTTCAGCGAGTCGCTGCTGTTTATGCACATGGCACAGCACTGGGTTTTGATGTCGCTTGCGCCGCCGCTTCTTCTCTTCGGCGCGCCGGTCGTTCCCATGCTGCGCGGCCTGCCAAGGTGGTTCATCCGCATGTTGCGTCCGCTCTTTGTGACGGGCGCTCTTCCCGCCGCGGGGCGCTTCCTCACGCGACCGCGCGTAGCCTGGCTCGCCATGAACGCAGCGTATGTAGGCTGGCACATTCCACGCGCCTACGAGTTCGCGCTCGCCTCTGAAAACTGGCACAACTTCGAGCACGCCTGCTTCTTCTTCACCAACCTGATGTTCTGGTGGCCGATCATCCGGCCATGGCCGAGCCGCTCTGCGCAATCGCGGTGGCTTCTGATTCCCTATCTTCTGCTCGCCGACGTGGTCAACACGGGAGTGTCGGCGTTTCTCTGCTTTTCGGGCCGGCTGCTTTATCCGAGCTACGCCGCAATTCCACGGCCCTTCGGCCTCAGCGCGCTCAACGACCAGATCGCCGCCGGAGCCTTCATGTGGGTCTGCGGGTCGATGGTGTATCTGATTCCAGCAGTGGCCATCGTCGCGTATCTGCTATCGCCGGGTGCGGCCGCGCCGCGCGCAATCGGTTCGCTCCACGAGAAAAAAGCCTGATGAGCCGATGAATCAGAAGGGATATCGCTCAATCTCGATGCAGTGGCGTGCCGCAGTGCGGCTCATCGCCACAACATCGGCCGGCTCAACCCGGGCCAGTCGCCGCAGAATCGCCAACTGGGTTCGCAACTCGTCGCCAACCGCAGATGCTCCCAGCACTCGCCGAGCCAACTGCTCAGCTAGGGTGACCGCTTCATCGGCCACGAGCCCAGTCATCGCCGCAGCAGCCTGGGCCGCACCAGGTCTATTCGCCATCTTGCGCGCGCGCAGCAGCGCCGACTCCAGCGCGAACGCGTAAATGATCATATCGGCCAGGTCGGCCATGATCTCCTGCTGCTCTTCCAGCGCCATCATGAATCGCTGGCTGGCAACGCCGGCAGCGAACAGCGTCATCTTCTTTACAGCGTCCAGCGCCGTGGCTTCGCGCGCCAAATATCCGCTTTCCCCTGAGCCGCGATCGAAGTTGGGCGGCGCCATCACTTCATCCATTACGCGCTTGATTGCCGCCAGCAGCGGCAGTTTGCCATTCATCGCCCGTTTCATCATCCACCCGGTGATGATCAGCCGGTTAATCTCGTTTGTGCCTTCAAAGATGCGGTTGATCCGCGCATCGCGGTAGTATCGCTCCGCCGGATACTCCTCGACGTAGCCGTATCCGCCCATTGTGGCGATCAGCTCGTCGGCCACCAGCGAAAGCATTTCGGAACCATAAACCTTCAAAATGGAGCACTCCACTGCATACTCCTCAATATTGCGCGGAGCGTCGCTGCCCTGCTCGCCTTCGGGTTGCGCCATTTTCGCGTCGATGAGGCCGGCGGTCCGGTAGGCCATGCTTTCTGCGGCGTAGAGTCGAGCTGCGGCGGCCGAGATTTTGCGCTGGATCAGGCCGAATTCTGCAATCGCCTTGCCGAACGCACGCCGCTCCTTGGCGTAGCGAATCATGGCGGCAAGCGCGTGGCGTGCTCCGCCAATACAAGCCACTCCCAGCTTGAAGCGCCCCACGTTCAACACATTGAACGCGATGCGATGCCCTTTTCCGGCTTCGCCGAGCAGGTTCTCTTTGGGAATTCTGCAATCTGCGAGAACCAGGGGGCAGGTGGAAGAGCCGTGAATCCCCAGCTTGTGTTCTTCGGCTCCAATCGTCAGGCCCGGCGTGCTGCGCTCGATCAGGAATGCAGAAAACTTCTCTCCATCGATCTTGGCGAAGACTGTATAAAGGTCTGCAATGCCACCGTTGGTGAGCCACTGCTTTTCGCCGTTCAGAATGTATTGGGACCCATCGGGCGAAAGCGTCGCCCGCGTGCGGATATTCATGGCGTCGGAGCCGGAACTAGCCTCAGACAATCCGTAGGCGCCGATCCACTCGCACGTGGCCAGCCTGGGGAGATAGCGCCGCTTCTGCTCTTCGGTTCCGTACCACACCAGCGGCAGCGTAGCGATGCCGATGTGCGCGCCAAAAGCCGTGGAAAAACTGGCTAACACCGAAATGCGATCGGTGACCAAAGTCGAGCTGACCCTGTCCATCCCCAGGCCGCCATACTCTTCGGGAACGTCCATACACGTGAATCCCAGGTCCGCAGCCTTGCGCAGCACCGCTCGCATTTCGCCCGCTTCTTTTCGCTCGATCATCGCGGCGCGCGGCAGGATTTCCTCGCGCGCAAACTGTTCCGCCGTGGCCGCAATCTGACGTTGTTCTTCGTTCAGGTCTTCAGGAGTGAAGACTTCATCGGGCGCGCGGGACTCAAGTAAAAAGCTGCCGCCCGTGGCGGCGGTGATGGGGGATGCGGCGACGGCGTGCATCGGCTGGGATTGCCTCCTGCAGGATTGGACGCTGTCGCCAACCTTACGACATGGCGCTGGATTCCCGCAATCTGCAGGCGGTCTGTGTGCTCCACAAGGAGCCACCGCATACGCCGCAACAAGACGAAACCGAGGCGCCCGTGGAAGACACAAAGATTGGACCGGCATGCCCCTGCATCACAATTCAGCGGAAGCGCTATCGCGTGGCTTCAAACAGGAACCAGGCGCGACGCTCGGCTTCGTCGATCCACACTTCGATCAGGCTGGTCGTAGCATAGTCGTTGGCGTTTGAGGCCACCTCGTGCGCTGTGCGCAGGCTTTCCACCAGCGCGCGGTTGTCGCCATGCAATTCGAGCAGCATATCGCGAGCCGGCACAAACTCCTGGTCGTTGTCATTGATTCGCTGCAGGCGCGCGATGTGGCCGATGGAGCGGATCGTTGTCCCGCCGATCTTGCGCACACGCTCGGCGATATCGTCGGTAATCTTGAAGATTTGATCGCCCTGCTCGTCGAGCAGCAGATGATAGTCGCGGAAATGCGGCCCGCTCATGTGCCAGTGAAAATTCTTCGTCTTGAGGTACAGCGCAAACACGTCGGCAACAAGCGCGTTCAAAACGCTGGAAAGATTTTTGATTTGCTCCGGGGCAAATCCATCCGGATTGCTGACTTTCGCCGCTTTTGATTCCTGACTGGTATGGGACGACATCGATTCTCCTTTGCCGCGGGCACGGCGCGCCGTCTGTTGCGCCATGTGCACGGTGCATGAAGTTGGATGCCTGTGCGAGCTGAGTGGTTCGTCGGACCCGACATTGTGGAAATCGCAAGTTGATCGGAATTTCACATTGTGACAGAACAGAATGGGCGCCCATGAACGACGCCCGTTCCGTCTACGGCTCTATTTATGGCGCTTCTATATCTCGCGCACCAGACTCTATACCTTCACTGCCGGATGCGCCGCATAGTGCAGCAGAACCGCGACAGCGCAGCTGGTGAGGCGAGTCTCCGCCGAGTCGGCGCGGCTGGTCAGGATGGTCGGCACACGCGCACCCAGCACAATGCCGGCGAGTTGCGCGCCCCCAAGATACTCAAGCTGCTTGGCGAGCATATTGCCGCTTTCGAGGTCCGGAACCACCAGGATGTCGGCCTGGCCGGTAACCGGCGAAACCAGCTTCTTGATCTGCGCCGCCTTCTGGCTGACTGCGGTGTCAAAGGCCAGCGGACCGTCCAGAATGCCACCCGTAATCTGTCCGCGGTCTGCCATTTTGCAAAGCGCCGCGGCATCGAGCGTGGACTTGATCTTGGGGTTGACCGTCTCAACAGCAGAAAGCAGCGCCACCTTCGGCTCGGGGATGCCGAGCGCATGTGCCAGGTCGATGGCATTCTGCACGATGTGGACCTTGTCTTCGAGCTCAGGAGTGATGTTGATTGCCGCGTCTGTGATGAGCAGAGTACGAGCATAGGCGGGCGTATCCATGATGAAGACGTGCGAGATGCGGCGCGCAGTCCGCAGCCCGGTATCGCGCTGCATGGCGGGCTTTAACAGATCGTCGGTGTGCAGACTGCCTTTCATCAGGGCTTGCGCGCCGCCGGACCGGCAGATCTGCACCGCGATTTCGGCCGCCTTGGATTCTGTGTCGGCGTCGATGATGGGGAAGCTGCCGATGTCCGCGCCGATCTTCGCGGCGAGCGCCTTCATTGCTGCCTCGGGTCCGATCAATGTCGGCTCGATAAGTTGGGCGGCAGCGGCTTCCACAGCGCCGTTCATTGCCACTTCGGTCATTGGCCATACCACGGCGGTGGTGATTGCCGGCAGATTCTTGCAGCGCGCGATGAACTTGTGAAACACGTGGTAGTCCGGCGGATGGCCAACAAGTGGATCAACTGCAACCGCTTCAGCCAAAGTGGCAAGATCGCTCATGAATCCATTCTCCTCACCCGGTCGGCAGGGGCTCGTCGGGCTTACGTGTTTATTGTCGCGTAGCGGGAAACAAGCACGTGTGCCTGAGGTCACACTTCGGGCGGGCATCTCGCATTGTGAAATCGTAGCCGGATTTCGATACGCTGATCCCAAAGCGTCCGCTTCTCAAACCAGGATTGCTTAGCAACGGCCGGAGAATCGTCTTCACCCGCGCACGACGGGAAATCACCCCGGCGAATCGTTGACTGGCAGGCAAAATCCAGCCTATACTCACTCCAAACCGGGCCTTCCCCTCCCCAGCCACTACGGTCGGCGGCGTTCCCCAGACACCGCATAGAAGAGATAGGAGGTCTCCGTGTATAAACCCCTCACAATCGCATTGTGCGCGTTGCTTCTCTGCGGAGTTTCAGCGCCAAAATCTACAGCCCAGTTGAGCCCGCTCGGCGGAGTTCTGTCAGGAAAGCAAAAGAAAGGCCAGGAAGGAACAGCGGATCTGAGCACTGTCGATCGAGAGAAGATTGCCAAGATCGAGCAGATGCCTGAGGTGCAGGACGCAATTGAGCAGCAATGGGACGCCCTCAGACGAAACGATATGCTGCTCGCCTACGGAATCAATCTGACCGCGAACTGGGGGCTCTCGCAGGACAATCTTTCCGGGGATTCCTTCGACCGGCAGCGCCTGTATAGCAATCCGCAGGTTCAAAGCTACATTAATCAATTCGGGCAGAGCCTGGTTCCCAAGAGTTCCCCCAACGTGTACACCTTCCGTGTACTCTACGATCCGATTCCCAAGGCGCTCACCTTGTCTACAGGAACGATCTATATCTCCACAGGCCTGCTTTCAATGCTGTCGAGTGAATCGGAATTGAGTTATGTGCTCGGGCACGAGATCGCCCACGTTGAGCTTCGCCAGGCGTATATGCGCATTCACGATGGCCAGGTGGAGATCGAGCTGGCAAAGGAAAAGGCCGAGAAGGAAAAGGTGCTCACCGACGTGGCCAGCACGGTGATGGGCGCAGGGTTGGGCGGCGCCTTAATTCCGGCCCGGCTCGGCGCGCTCTTCGGTGGAAGCGCCGGCCTTGCCGTGGGCATGGAAGCGGGCCACTACTTCATCCATCCTCAAATTGAACCGGTGAAGTGGAGCACAAAAGAAGACGACGACGCCGACGAACTGGCGACGAAATACATGATGGAGGCGGGCTACGACCCGCGCGACGTTCAGCGTCTGTTCAACTCGCTGAATCAGGTGGTCACCGTCGATTCCCGCATGGGCCTCGGATTCATGGGCAGCGCACCGCGCCTGAAACAGCGGCAAGCCCGGCTGGACCAGCTTTTGAACGGGGAGCTTCATGCGGAGATTGAGATGCGCACCAAGGGTTCGGGATTCAAATCCAGTGGACCCGATTTCGCGCCGATGACTGCTTCGATCGAGCGCGATAACGGAATCCTGGCCATGGATTACGATCTCTTTGCGGTGGCGAAGCGCAACCTGCAAAGTGCCGTCGAGCAGCGGCCCGACGATGCCTACGCTCATTTCTACCTGGCCAAGCTCGAACGCCTAACTGCGCGAACGCCCGAGGAGAGACAGGACGCAGTGAATCATTTAACTGTCGCGCTTCGGCTGGATGCGGATCGGGGTGCGATCCCGGCAGCTCACCTGGAGTACGCAGTCGCGCTGATGGAAGAGGAGAATCCGGCGAACCGCGATCAGGTTGCGGGCGAATTGAAGGCCTACGTTGCTCTATCGGAGCGCGATCACTCCGCAGTACCGGCGAATATGCCCATGATCTACGACTACTTGAGTGGGGCCGGCGATACAAGGTGGTATCTGCCTCCGCAGTGGTATGGCGCGCAGTTAACCAACAATCCGGGCTTTACCACCACCGCTCCGGCGGCCGTGATTCAAAAGGCGACCATGCTGGCGCCTACTCCGCCAGCGAGCGCTCCGGCCATGGCGTCGGTTTCGGCGCCCTCCACGCACGCCAAGGTGAGGCCAACGTCAGCGCATCTGAAGAAGGAAGAGAAATAGGAGTCTCCAGGTCCTCCCCACTGCGAACCGGGTCTGGTCCATCAAATTGCGTTACCCTGAGTCTCGATGGGCCAGATTCGTATCCTTTCCGATCAGGTTGCCAACCAGATCGCCGCAGGCGAGGTTGTCGACCGGCCTGCCTCCGTCGTCAAGGAGCTGCTCGAGAATGCCCTCGACGCCGGAGCCATGCGCATTCGCCTCGAAGTTGAAGGCGGTGGGCGCAAGCTGATTCGCGTGGCGGACGATGGCCAGGGCATGAACCGCGACGACGCTCTGCTGGCATTCGAACGGCACGCCACTTCGAAACTGCGCACTGCCGACGATCTGCTCTCCATCGCCACGCTCGGGTTTCGCGGCGAGGCTCTACCTTCAATTGCGTCCGTGGCACGAGTTACCCTCGACACGTCGACCGGCGCAGAGACCTCGGGCACGCACATTGAGGTTGCCGGCGGCAGAATTCTGCGCGTCGAAGATGCTGCCGTGCCGCGCGGGACAACGATTGCGGTAGCCGATCTGTTCTTCAACACTCCGGCGCGGCGCAAATTTCTCCGCGCCGAATCCACTGAGTTGGCGCACGTTACCGCGCTGGTCACGCATTACGCGCTGGCCCATCCTGAAAAGCAATTTGAGCTTGTCTCGGCCACGCACACGATCCTCTCTGCGCCGCCGGTTACGCGCACTGCCGAGCGCATCTACCAGATCTTTGGCAAGGAGACGCTCGCCCAATTGCTACCGGTGGCCGCCGAAACGCCGTTTGCGCATGTGGGTCTACCCGAGCCGCCGCCCTGGAAGAAGAATCCGGACGAGCAGCCGCGCGTCCCGGGGGCGATGCGCCTGTCCGGCTTCTATTCCAAGCCTGAACTGCAGAAGCTGAATCGCAACTCGATCTATATCTTCGTGAACAAGCGCCTGATTCGCGACCGGCTGCTTATGCACGCGATTATCGAGGCGTACCGCAATGTCATTCCACCCACCAGTTACCCGGTTGTGCTTCTGTTCCTCGAAATGCCGCCAGAGGAAGTCGACGTCAACGTACACCCTGCGAAGACTGAAGTCCGTTTCCGGCAGCAGAGCCTGGTTCACGACTTTGTGCGTGACAGTTTGCGCACTGCGCTGGTCAAGGCCCGGCCCGCGGCGGGCTTTCTGGCGGCCCTCGATTCCCAGCCCACCGCGAGCCCGTCGCTGATGCCGCCCGCGGCTTCGCCTTTGCCTGGTGCGCCCGGGGCTGAACCGCCTTCGACGCAAATTCCGGGCGTTTCAGCTTTAGACTCCGATCCAAATGCGCATGCTGATTCACAGACCGGCGCCGAGCCCTTCCGGCTCTCTCCTCAACGCCCATCGCCTATTCCGGGATCTCTGCCCTTCGGTGGGGGGACCGTCATCGACGGGCAAGCCCTCAATGCGCAAAGTTTTGATCGGGAGGCATGGGGCGAGGCTGCCAAGGCCCTCTTTATGCCTCCGATGGTCCCCGCGAGTTGCGGATCAAGCCCCAATGGTGCAACAGGTTACGAGGTAGATCCAACCGTGCAAGCCGCCCAGGTTGAAGCCGAGCAGGCGGGCATAAACCTCAATCGGCTGGGATCGCTTAAACCACTGGGGCAATTGCGTGAGTCGTTCATCCTTGCCGCCGGCGAAGATGGCCTGTGGATCGTCGATCAGCATGTTGCACACGAGCGAGTGCTTTTTGAGAAGATCCTCCGCGATCGCCAGGTGGAGAAAGTTCAGCGCCAGCGCCTGCTGATGCCTTTGCTGGTGGAATTGAAGCCCGAGCAAATGGTGGTGTTTGCTCGAATCGCGAGCGAGTTGGAGAGAAGTGGCTTTGAGGTGGAACCCTTTGGCCCCCAAACACTTGCAGTAAAATCCGCCCCGGCAGGACTGGAAGGGCCCGAACTCGAGCGCACGCTGGGAGAGGTCATCGATCAAAGCTCGGCAGATTCGGACGAACCCTCTCGAAACGAACAACTTACGCGTCTGCAAACCCGCATTGCCGCGTCGATTGCATGCCATTCTGCCATCAAGATCAATACCGCTCTTGATTCAAAACGTATAGAATGGTTACTGTTAGAACTGGCGAAGACCAGCCACCCAACTAGCTGCCCGCATGGACGTCCAATTGCTTTGCTGTATTCTTGGAAGGAGATCCAGCGGGCCTTCCAAAGGACTTAAGATCACTTGGAAGGTGGCCGTCCCGCTCTCAGGAGCGGGGGTTGCAGGGTGGGATTCCCAACCTGGAAACGAGGTTTTTCTTTGACAGCGGAACAGTTGGAAGCATCGCGCGCTGAAAGGATGCGCCAGAACGGACTCGGGGCGGTCACGATTGAAGACGCCCGCACATGGCTCGAGGAAACAGGCTTGTGCCTCTTCCTCCCGCGACGCCAATTCTCCACCTTTATCGCGCCATCTTTTGTGGAAGCCGTAGGGGGTGAGCGAAATTCGGCTCCAGCAGCCAAGACAGTCCAACTGGCGGAAGAATTCTTGATTCGCCTTGAAGGGGAGGGCGTGGCTACTCGCCTGAATCTTCTCGGTCAGCCGGGTGAGCAGCCCGATTTCGTCGTAGCGGGCTGGGTTTTGCCTTATGTCTACGCCCTTCGCGGCGATCGCGATTGGCGACGCAGCCCGCAATTGACTGGCTCACGCCAGGTCTCACCCCTGGCGATCCAGGCCTACAAGCAACTTGAAACAGGGGACGCAACCATCTCTCAGTTGCGGCATGCGCTGGGGCGCGAGGTTTCGGAATCCGCTGTTTTGCGCGCGATCACAGAGCTCTGGCAGCAGCTTCGCATCATTCCCGTGGTCTCCGGGCCCGGCAAACCGGCGCAATGGCAACTCTTGAAGCTGCGCTTCCAGAAGGCCATTGCCGAGGGCGCTTCCACTTCGCAGGTCACCGCGATCTCGGTACTCGCGTCCATCTACTTGCAAGCGGTCATCGCCGCCAGCATGGAAGAAGTCGAGCTGTTTCTGGCTCCGCTGACCGCACGCAGCAAGGTTCGCGAAGTGCTTCGCGGACTGGTGGCCACTCGGCAGGTGCACACCATTTCTTTCGGTCATGCCCCGCACTACTACGTGGCCGGTACGCTTCCCGAGTTTGCCGCCGCTCCCACTGTCTATGCAAGCTCAGCCATGCCCGCGTCGGCGTATTTCCTTCGTTCCTATGAGCGTGAGGACGTGCCGCGCGAACCGGCATCGCAAGCTCCAGTGGCCGCGACGTCCTCTTTTCAGGCGAGCTCAGGCAAAGCGATCGATTCGGCGCAAACAGTCAACGCTCAACGAACTGGGGAAGCCGAGCCTAAGCCGGCAGTTCCCAGGCCGCATTTGAATTTGAGCCGTCCGCCCGCCCGCTCCCGCAGCCATACGCCCACCCAGAGCCCCTCAAACGGCCGCGTACGGCATTCCGGGCGCACTGCTCGCGGCCCGGCAGCACGTTCCAACGGACCGCGGACCAATGGCAACTCCCGTCACGCCCATACAGCGCGTTGGGCGCAGGGCGCAGCAAAGAACGGCGCAGCGCACTCAGCAAAAAGCGCTTCCGGTTCGAGCCGTTTCCGCGCCAATGGCAACGGCCACGCGGCTTCACCCGGTCCGCGCAAGACCAAACCCGTCGCGGCGAGAACGTTGCGCAACAGCCGCAGCAGCCAGGCGAAAGCCGCTGGAAAGCCGGTCTCGCGGAGTGCCGGCGCGCCTCGCACTGAAGGCCGCGCCGACTCGCGCAATGCGCGCGGAACCCGCAAGCCCGCCTTGGCAGCATCTGCGAAGGCAGGCAACAGGGGGCGCTACGGATTTACCGCTCGCTCCGGGCAGAGAACGAAGAAACGCGGATGAGCGCGGAAGTTGACCGCATGGCCTCGTCTGAAGCCGGCCGCAGGATCATTGTGGCGATCGACGGCCCCGCCGGCGCGGGAAAAAGCACCATCGCTCGCCACTTGGCCCGGCACTTCGGACTGCTGAATCTTGAAACGGGCGCAATGTACCGCGCGTTCGCGCTTAAAGCGCTGCGCGATGAAATCCCATTGGACGACAGCCTTGCACTTCAGCGCCTGACTGGCGAAACTTCCATCCTGCTCGAATCCGGCGAAGACGAGAATCGTGTTCTGCTCGATGGCGAGGACGTCAGCGGCCTCATCCGCAACCCTACCGTCACCGAGGCCGCATCGCGCGTGAGCGTCTTCCGCCCGGTTCGCGCATGGATGGTCCGTCAACAGCAGGAGCTTGCTGCTCAAGGCGGTGTCGTAATGGAAGGCCGCGACATCGGCACGGTTGTTTTCCCGCATGCCGAGGTCAAGATATTTTTGGACGCTGCTCCTGAAGTCCGGGGCCAGCGCCGCTACGATCAGCTTGGCCTGAAAGGGCATGCGTCTCCAGCTCCCCCCGAAGATGTCATACGGGACCTTCGCGCTCGTGACGAGCGGGATCGCAATCGTGCCGATTCGCCGCTCAAGCCGGCCCCCGACGCGGTGCTCCTCGATTCAACGAATATGTCGCTCGAAGAAGCCGTGGCCGCAGCCGAAGAAATCGTGGCCACGAAGCTTCACCTGTCTACAACACAAATCTAGACTCACGAAACCGCCGGAGTTGGTCCTGCGTCTTCGTGCTCCCGCTGCAGCGGCTACGTCATCGTTCGACTCCTGGATCGAATACCGCGAATCCCTCGTGGTTGTTGACATAAATAGTTTGAAATAACACGGTCGGGAGTATTCCGTCGCCGATTTGCTCATGAGGTTCAACGGCGGGCAGGACCGCAAGAAGATTGCGTAGCCGCATCGAACCGACCGTGAGGTCGTAAATCAGTCCCGATTTCAATCCCACATGCCCACTGCTGGTCGACTCGAGTACGGTCTCTTGTTCGGCAATACGGAGCGCCCGGGACGCCACGGGCAGCAGCACTACGGAATCAGATCCCGAGTCAAGTAGCAGGTTCAGCTTTGCCCTGCCAAATGCGTGCCCATCGGCCACAACAAACATTCGATTTTCCGCGGCTTCAATTGATACGTGAACTCCATCGATGGCGTCTCGAATTTCGTGGTCCTGCTCGATACCGAGGAGATGCTTGCGGTAATCGATCAAGTAATTGAAATGGGCGATGAAGTTCTGGCCGGCAATTCCTTCGATTTGTGGGTCCAATTTGCGCAACTCCGTGAGATCCTGAACCAGTACCGGAACGTCATCAACTCGCATCGACCCCACCGAAAGACTTCGAATCAGGCCACGCGGCACTAATTGGACGCCGGAGAGAGTTGTCTGCTGAATCCGGCCCAACGGGACGAACAACAAACGGGGAAGAATCGACGGATCAATCACTGTCGTGTCTGCTCCAGTGTCAAAGACAAAGTCGATCGATTCTTTCTGATCTGAAAGGAGCGAGACTACAATCAGCGTGTTGTGGACGAGCCGGAAGTGGATCCCCGATTCCGCCAGAATCCGTTGGCCGGTCCCGACAAACGTCAAAAACACGAGACAAATCCGCAGGGCCAATTGTGCGCATCGACGCTCCCTCATTGGTTCCTCCGTTGATCTGAAGGGACCTTAGGGGCAGGATGCTTGGGAAGTACTCACGGGATTGTGATGTTTTAGGAAGGTTTTTCGAACTGAATGCGGAGGCTCTTCGATGGCGCGCCTTTACCGCTTCAATGACATTCAGATCGACCTTCAGAGTTTTCGCCTGCTCAGAGGCGGGCGGATCATTCCCGTTGAACCTAAGGCGCTGAATGCACTGGTATTTCTAGTGGAGAATCGCGGACGGCTGGTGCAGAGGCAAGAGTTGCTTTCCGCAGTATGGAGCAGCGCATTCGTAAGCGACCACGTGCTCAATCGCGCCATCGGCCAACTCCGGAAGGCCCTGGAGGACGACGCAAAGGAACCGCGCTACATCGAGACTGTACCGACGCTGGGCTACCGGTTTATTGCACAAGTGGAAGAATTGGGGGCTCCAGGTGCAGTGCCCGATCCGGAAATCTCCGCCCAGCGCGCCCCCAAGCCAAATACGCCACGCCCAGATCCCGGCCGCGCAGCCTCCCTGGCCGACACCCGGGCAAGCCGAATATCTCGACCGGCGTTCCGCGGACTACTCCGACCTATCTTCATCATCCCCTCCCTGCTGCTGATCCTGGTTCTTGCCGTTACAGCCTGGCGCGTGCGGACAGCAAATCACAGCGGGCTCGAAGTCCGGTCTTTGATGGTTTTGCCGCTGAAGAACTTATCCGGTGACCCGTCGCAGGAATACGTTTCCGACGGAATCACGGAGGAAATCATCACGGAGCTGGGTCAGATCGGTTCGCTGCGGGTGATCTCACCTCTCACGTCCATGCAGTTCAAGGACGCGCACAAATCCATGCCGCAGGTTGCAAGCGAGCTCAATGTAGAGGTTGTTGTAACGGGCGCCGTGATTCGTTTCGGAGACCGGATTCGCATCGATACCCAGCTCATCGACGCGCAAGCCGACCACCAACTTTGGTCGCACAGTTTCGAGGGCGACTTTCGCGACACGTTCAGCCTGCAAAGCCAGGTGGCGGATTCTATCGCCGAACAGCTGAAGCGGACGCTGAACAATCGAGCGCAGCGTGCGGACATGCCCCCGGTGGACAAGCCTGCATACGAGGCGCTGCTGAAAGGGATTGTGGCCGAAGACAACACGCCGGAGTCAGAAGCGCGGGCCCTCGAGTTCTTCAAAAAGGCGGTCGCGATTGACCCGAACCTTGCACGAGCATACGCCGGCATTGCGCGTGCCAACGACTTCCTGGCGGGATACGGGACCCCTGCCGCCAACGTTGTCGCGGAGGCTGACGCGGCGGTCGGCAAGGCGATCGAACTCGATCCGAATCTGTCGGAGGCCTATGACGAACGCGGCTGGATTGCCATGGACGACCACTGGGATTTTCCGGGCGCACTGAGGGATTTTCAGCATGCGCTCGAACTCGATCCGAATTCTTCCGACGCGCGCAACGGCTATGCCGATGTTCTCGTGATTAATGGATCGACCGACCAGGGACTGCGCGAAATGGCGCGCACCCGGGATATCGATCCGAAATCTCCCCTCGTTGAAACCAACGATTGCTATCTCTTGAAGCTCACCGGGCACCTGAATGAAGCACTGCCCCACTGCAACGCCGCGCTCAGCCTCGATCCTACCTATCGCTGGGCGCATCTTGTTGCGGGAGAACTCTATGGAGAGCTGGGGGATTTTGAGAAGGCACACGAAAACATGAAGAGTGTTCACTGGTGCGACACGGCGCTCTGCCAAGATGCGTTCGACGAGGTTCACGGCGCGCCAGGCAAGCGCGGAGCATTCGACAAGTGGGTGCGACAGAATCCAAAGCTACCGGAGCCCTTCTTTCGCACCTTCGATTACACGAGGCTCGGCCGGTTCAACCAGGCCTTCGCCAGCATGGAAAGGGCATATGAAACGCGAGACGATATGGATCTGATGATTTTCCTGGGAGTGGATTCGTCTCTGGATCCGTTGCATTCCGATCCAAGATTCGATGCTTTCCTGCGCAAGGTGGGGTTGCCGCTACGCCCGAACCCCTGAACTTTCCAAATGGGCGTTCCGAAAAATCATCTTCACTTTGGAACACTGTTAACGACGAATCCGGCAGGAGTTTACCGATCGGGATTGCAGCCTGTTTCCTGGTTTGCGGTTGGTTCGTTGCCAATTTGGACGTAACCACATTTTTGACCTGCTTCCGGGTGGCCGGTCGCTCAGGTCTGGGTTCCTGCCGGAGGCTCCGCAGAGGTCGGCGTTCGAGACCGCATGCATGCGATTCTGTCCAAGAGCGTGTGGTCACACCTTGATTCAACACTCGCCGGCTTCAACAGTACGAACCTGAATTGGAGGAGTGGTGCGGCGATCATGCGTCAACTCTGACAACCTCGATTGCGCTCAGGTGGCTGGCCCTCGGCATCCCAGGGCCTTTGCGGATGCCTGCTGCGATGCGTCCGAATTTGAACACTCATTTTCAGTTCTGGACACAATTCCGCGATCTTGAATCGCTAACCTCTTGATTTCAAGCTGCCGGCTCCGATAGCCCTATGGTATGTTACATGCTGTAGCATTCGTGCAAGCTAACTTGTACGGAGGTCGGTTGATGAGAGTTCTGCTGCAGGATCTCGCGTTTGCGTTCCGCCAATTGCGCAAGGCGCCGGGATTTACCATCACCGTGTTGCTCACCTTGGCGCTTGGGATCGGCGCGAACTCGGCCATCTTCACGCTGGTCAATGCCATCCTGCTGCATAATCTGCCGGTAACAGATCCCAAGTCCCTCGTCCGCATCGGCGACAGAGACGACTGCTGCGTCAACGGCGGCTGGATCGACAGCGGGGACTACTCGCTCTTTGCCACAGACACCTATTACATGTTCAAGAAGAACCTGCCGGAGTTTGAAGAGCTGGCCGCGATGGAGTCAGGCTACGCGTGGCGGCCCATCACTGTCCGCCGCGCCGGGCCGCAGACAATAGCGAAGTCCGTGATGGGCACCTTCGTTTCCGGCAACTACTTCCGCGTCTTCGGTCTTTCGCCGGCGGCGGGCCGGCTCTTTATCGATGCCGACGACCAAAAAGGCGCACCCATTACCGCTGTGATGAGCTACGACGCGTGGCAGGAGGATTATGCCGGCGACAAGAGCGTGGTGGGAAGCGTATTTTACATCAATACCAAGCCGGCCACGATCATCGGGATTGCGCCGAAGGGATTCTACGGGGACCGCATCGATACGAATCCGCCCAAGTTCTACCTGCCCATGAATGCGATGGATACTGTGATCGGCGCGCCGTACTTCACCGATCCCAACACCACATGGGCGTACATCATCGGCCGCGTTAAGCCGGGAACTTCCCTGCCGGCCCTCCAGGCCAAGGCCAGCGCGCTGCTGAAGCAGCAGTTTGCGCCGCTCAAGTTATTCGCCAATCAGCGCGCCCAGAAGGCCCTCCTCCGCACCCATGTGGTGCTCACTCCCGGCGGCGGCGGAATCCAGAACATGCAGGACGGCTACAAGGACCACCTCAAGCTGCTGCAATGGATCGCCGCGCTGGTTCTTCTCGTCGCCTGCGCCAACATCGCCAACCTGCTGCTGGTGCGCGGCATGAGCCGCCGCGCGGAGCTTTCCGTCCGCTCAGCACTGGGCGCGCAGCGCAGCCGCATTGTGCGCCAGCTTCTTACGGAAAGTGTTCTTCTTTCGGGTATGGGCGGCCTGCTCGGCCTTGTGGTCTCCTACCTTGGAGCGCATGCTCTGCTCGCGCTGGCTTTTCCAAGTGAGCAAAACATGCCGGTCACAGCTGCGCCTTCGCCGCTGGTCATCGGCTTTGCCTTTGCGCTCTCGCTTGTGACGGGCATTCTCTTTGGCCTTGCGCCGGCACTGATGGCCGCGCGCACGCAGCCCGCTGACGCCTTGCGCTCCAGTGCGCGTACTACTTCCCACGGAGCATCTTTCCTGCAACGCTCGCTGGTTGTCCTGCAGGCCGCGCTCTCTCTCGTGCTCCTCGTCGCCGCGGGCTTGTTTGCGCAGAGCCTCAACAAGGCCGAGAACTTAGACATGAAACTGGATGCGACGAACCGCTACATCGCCCACATCAATCCGCAAGCGGCCGGCTACAAGAACACTGAAGTCGAGCCTCTTTACCAAACCATCGTTGACCGTTTCCACGCGCTTCCCGGCGTTCTCAAAGTCGGCCTCGCCACCTACACGCCCATGGAGAATAACAACTGGGGTTCTGGCGTAAAAGTTCAGGGCGAGCCGGACCTGAACAAAGGCGCATCGTGGGTGAAAGCCACCCCAGAGTACTTTGATTCCGTTGGCACCCATGTTGTGATGGGCCGTGGCTTCACCTCACAGGACACGATGAATGCGCCATCCGTCGCCGTCGTCAATCAGGAGTTCGTGAAGCAGTTCTTCGGCAACCGCAACCCCATCGGGCATCGATTTGGCTTTGACGACCCCGTTCACCCGGGGACTGATGGAGCGCATGAGATCGTCGGCGTAGTGGAAGATACCACCTATACAAGCGTCTACTGGAAGAACCACGCCATGTACTTTCTGTCGCTCACACAGCCCGCCGGCAACGCCAGCGATCCCGGCTATCACGTCGACAAAGACCAATCCATGTACGCCGGAGCGCTCGTCATCCAGACCTCTCATCCCATTCCTGGGTTTGAAAAAATCGTCGGCCAAACCCTGGCCAGCATCAACCCCAATCTGACCATCGTAAAGTTCCAGACCTTCCAGCAGCAGATTGACGACCGCTTCATCCAGGAGCGCCTGATCGCGCGCCTCACTTCGCTCTTCGGAATGCTGGCGGTTCTGCTCGCCGCAATTGGTCTTTATGGCGTGACTGCCTATACCGTGGTCCGCCGCACGCCGGAGATTGGCATCCGCATGGCGCTGGGAGCGGCGCGGAGCCGCGTCGTCGGGGCGGTGATGCGCGGAGCCCTGCTGCAGGCAGCCATCGGCCTCGCCATCGGAATCCCGGTCGCCGCCTTCTGCGTGCGCTACGTCAAGTCGCAGCTTTTTGAGATCACCAGCGTGAATCTGCCGGTTATTACGCTCGCCGTTGGAGTGCTTATGCTTGCGGCTGCCATTGCCGGCATCATTCCGGCGCGGCGCGCGGCCTCCATCGACCCCGCACGGGCCTTGCGCATCGAATGAAATGCACCTTCGCAGCGCAGTCCGGCATCGTGCGGTATGACTCAATTGCAAAACAGCGCCATGTTCTAGCGCATCACGAAGCCGCCATCGACTGAGATGGACTGGCCCGTAACATAGCTGGCGGCATCGCTCGAAAGCCACAGGACGGCGTCCGCAATCTCCTCCGGCCGTCCTAGCCGCTTCATCGGGACGAAAGTCTTGAGCATCCTGTCCAGTTCCGGTCCCTGGCCATCAGCGATCATCTTGTCCGACATCGGGGTCTGGATCATGCCGGGGCACACGGCGTTCACGCGAATACCTCGAGCGGCGTATTCCAGCGCCGCGCTCTTGGTGAATCCAATGACGCCATGTTTGGCGGCATGGTACGTCCCACGCTGGCTCCCTCCTATGAGGCCACCGAGCGAAGAACAGTTCACGATGGCCCCGCTGCCTTGCTTGCGCATTTGCTGCAGCTCAAACTTCATGCAGCTCCACACGCCACGCAGGTTGATCGCCATCACGCGGTCGTAGTCGTCGCGGGGAGAGTCGGCCGTTTCTGCAAGGACGTTCTGGATGCCGGCATTATTGTAAGCCGCATCGAGCCGTCCAAACGCGGCAACGGTCTGCTTCACCATGGCGTCAACCTGGGCATCATCCGACACATCACAGGGGACGGCCAGCGTCTTATGCCCCTTATCTGCAAGGTCTTTCGCCGCGGCCTGAACTGCTTTCTCATTCCAGTCGGCCAGAACCACGGAAGCCCCCGCTATGGCGAAAGCATTTGCAGTTGCGAGACCGAGCCCGGACGCTGCACCTGACACCAGGGCAACTTTGTTTTCAAACGTGATGTTCATTACTGTCTCCGCGGTTGAGTTGAGCGCAGTAGGTTGCGGTTAGCGATCGATCAGCTTCTGGTGCGTTGCGGGATAACGGTCGCCTTGGACCTTGACTGCGGATGAGGCCTCTTCGAGCGCGCGCACGTCGTCTGAGGTGAGCTCGATGGTGGCGCTGCCGAGATTTTCTTCGAGCCGCGAGAGCTTGGTTGTTCCTGGAATCGGCACGATCCACGGCTTCTTTGCCAGCAGCCATGCCAGAGCTATTTGCGCGGCCGTGGCTTTCTTCTGCTGGGCAAACTTTTTCACTACGTCGACGAGTGCCTGATTGGCTCTGCGGTTTTCCTCGCTGAAGCGCGGGACGATGGCACGGAAGTCTGTGCTGTCGAATTTGGTGGATGCGTCGATCTTGCCGGTGAGAAAACCCTTCCCGAGCGGGGCGAAGGGGACGAAGCCTATTCCCAGTTCTTCAAGCGTGGGCATGACGGATTGTTCAGGTTCGCGCCAAAAGAGCGAGTACTCGCTCTGCAATGCGGTGACAGGCTGTACGGCATGTGCACGGCGGATGTTTTTGACGCCTGCTTCGGAGAGGCCAAAGTGTTTGACCTTGCCTGCTTGAATCAGGTCCTTGACTGCTCCGGCGGTCTCTTCAATGGGAGTGTTGGGATCGACGCGATGTTGGTAAAGGAGGTCGATGGTGTCGCTTTGGAGACGCTTGAGGGATGCGTCGACGGCCTTCTTGATGTGATCAGGACGGCTGTTGAGCGATGTCCATTTGCCGCTGTCGTCGGCGTTCGGCTCGAAGCCGAACTTGGTCGCGATGACGACATTCTTGCGGAAGGGAGCGAGGGCTTCGCCTACGACTTCTTCGTTCACAAAAGGACCATAGACTTCGGCGGTATCGAAGAAGGTGACACCGCGCTCGACGGCGGCTCGGATGAGCTTGATGGCTTCTGACTTTTCCGTGGCGGGGCCGAAGCCGAAGCTTAAGCCCATGCACCCGAGGCCGAGTGCTGAAACTTCGAGGCCGCTTCTTCCCAAATTGCGCTTTTGCATGATTCCTCCTGCTCAATTGTCTCGTGCTCGAACAACTACAAGTTTAGATAGAGGCAGTCCATGAGACCAGGTGGTTTACGATTCAAGGAGTAATGAATGGAATTCATGAATCAAGAGGAACGGTGAACCCGCAAGGCCCCGTGTCGTTCGATGATCCAGACCTCGTCATCCGCGCCGTACTGAATGGAATTGGAATCGGAACGGCGATGGAGGATTCCCTCAAGGATCTCATCGCCAGGGGGCGCCTGGTTCAAGTTCTGAGAGACTGGTGCCCCGCGTTCCCCGGATACTTTCTCTACTACCCCAGTCGTCGGAATCAACCTGCCGCTCTGGCCGCTCTCATCGACTCGCTTAGAATGTCCGCGTAAACATTCAAAAGGATCTGCGAGGCGGCAGCGCTCCCCCAGCCTCGCCAGATACTATAGGCTTTCAATATGGAGCTCACCTGCAGCCGTTGCCACCAGACCGTCCAGCCGGGGGATTGCTTTTGCCCGGTCTGCGGTTTGCCGCAACTCGTCTACACGGACGATGGTACTGCTGCGCCGGGCCAGGCTGAGCTCCCCGCCGGGGCAGCGCGGGACGCGAGCACGATTGAGTGGAAAGCGGCCTTGCGATCAGCCCTGGCATTGGCAATTCCGGCAGGGATTCTCTGCGCTGGCTTTATGCGGATCGGCCTGGTCGGCTTGCTTTTGATGCCCGCCGCCGCCACATGGGTGATTGCGCTCTACATGCGCAGTCAGCGGCCGGCGTGGATCACCATCGGAGCGGGCGCACGCATCGGCCTGGTGACGGGTATTCTGGGCGGATGGACCACCGCGTTGACTTCGGGGATTACGCTCTATGCGATGCGTTTCTGGCTGCACCAGGGCAAGGTCTTCGACGATATGTGGCAGAACCAGATCAGCGTGGGGAGCCAGCAATTGGCGACCCTGGGTTTTGACGCTCAGACCGTTGCGTCCACAAAGATCATGATGCTCTCCCCGGAAGGACGCGCAGCTTCGGTTCTCTTCAATACCGGCCTGCTGACCCTGGTGATTCTGGCTCTGGCGGTTGCCGGCGGGGCGCTTGGCGCGCGTCTTCTCGGCCGCCCACACCGTTCGCAAAACTGATCCTCAGCGACCGAACCTCGCCGCACTTCGCCGGCCACGAAAATTCCTGTTTCAGCGCGTTTCGCCTGCCGCATCGGTTGCAGATTGGGCGATGTTTGTGTCTTGGCCGGGGGTCTCCGAAGGCCGGTTGACCGCCTCAACCAGCGGCGCCGGACTGCTTTGCCCCGGTTCCCTCTCGCGCTCATGCGGGTGCACTTCACAATACGCCGGCACGTTCGCCATCTGCTTCTCAAAGACCGCGAAGCCCGCATTATCCGGCCGCAGTGTAGACCAGTAGCTGTTGTCGCTGAGCAGCGGCTCATGCCGCTTGATGAGCTGATCTTCGACAATCCTCAAGCCGCAAAGCAGGTTATTCTCTGGCAACAGAATGCTCTTCGAGGGGTCATGTTCGGGCAAAAGCCTGTCCGCTGCCCAGTTGAAATCGCATCCATAGCGCAGGTCGTCCATGTACGTCAATTGCAACAGGCCTTCCTGACGCACACGACGACGGGTCACAAGGTCGATTACGTTCACTTGCGGCTCCAAATGATGCACGTCAGTGTCGGGATTTAGCCCGGCTTCCGCTCCGGCCAGCGCCTGAAAGAAGTACGCCCAGAAGGCGCGCCGCTGCCCTTTGCTCAAATGCCGGAACCGCGGGCAAAGCGACCTCACTTCTTTTTGCCGCCGCCGCGATAATAAATTGTTCGGCAATGCTTGCTCGATCAGCATGGTCCAGGCAGGATTCCAGGTCGGCTGATCGAGCTTCTTTGCCTGAATTGCGATCGGCGTTGGGGGCACAGCTTTCAAATCTTCCGTAGGCATCCGCGCTTCAGACGCGGGCTTCGGATCGGGGCCAGCCGCACTTCCTCCGCATCCCACAATTGCAACAATGCAAAGCAGAATCCACGCCATCTTCGGAACTGTGACTCCAACGCGCACTCCACATTTAGATGCAACCCGCGAAGATGAGTTAACTAAAACAAAAACAAGACCTTATTGGCGCAAATTAACCTCACGCATCAGGCAACCCGGCAACCAGCTTGGCCCTGCACGAGGCCCCCTGGATGAGACCATGGAATCAGCGTTGCTGCCAGTCCGTTTGTCAGGCGTAAAAAAAGCGCGGCCCTTCGCAAAGACCGCCGTCCCATCCCAGGCGGGTTTTGCAAGCCACCACTGGAGAGCGCTGGCGACCCGGATCGCCATTGGAGAAATGACTCAAATGAGACAGTTCGTCGCCCTGCTCTTCGGACTTGGCCTGATCGGCAACGCGCTCCTCTTCGTTCCGCAAGCTATCGCAGTCTGGCGGAAAAAGAGCGACGAGGGCATCTCGCTGATCACGTTTGGCGGATTCTGTATTCTGCAGGTTCTGGGTGTTATTCACGGCGTCTACGAGCACGACAACTCCCTGATCGTCGGCCTGGGAGCAAGCTTCCTGACCTGCGGCACCGCGACATTTCTGACTATCCTCTACCGCACCCGGCGCCTCCGAGCCTTGCGTCAGTAGCTGCCTCACCACGCAGCGGCCGCTTCCGAACCAACCCGCTGTGATCCCTGTCACATCACATTTCATACGCTGGCGGGTACGACAGTTGTGTACGAGCCGGGTTATACTTCTTTTCCACGGCGCCAAAAGCCGTGTAGGACTCAACCAATTCCTCGGTCCATGGCGGCAAAGACTGCGAAGGAGGTCCTGATGAGAATCACCGACACCGTTGACCAGGTGCTGAAAAACAAGGGGTTCAACAAGATCCTGCCCGTTTCCCCGGAGCAGACGGTCCACGAGGCTCTTTCGCTGATGGCAGAATACGATGTGGGCGCCTTAATGGTGATGTCAGGATCAAAACTGCTGGGCATTCTTTCCGAGCGCGACTACGCTCGCAAGGGCATCCTGCTGGGCCACCATTCCAGAGACACAAAGGTGAGCGAAATCATGACCAGCCCGGTGGTCTCCGTGACCCCATGCCACACGGTGGACGACTGCATGAATTTGATGACCGAGGGCCACTTCCGTCATCTTCCCGTTCTTGAAAACGACCGCGTGGTCGGCGTCATTTCCATTGGCGACATGGTCAAGTGGGTCATCTCCGGCCAGGAACATGCCATCCAGGCGCTCGAAGGCTACATTACCGGCGCGTATCCGGGGTAGGCGCTCACTCGGCGCGAAGAGCCACGATTGGATCAACTTTTGCCGCCCGGCGGGCTGGAATATATGCGGCAAACAGGCCGCTGGCGCAGAGCAGCACTGCTGCTGCCGCGAGCGTCCAGCCGTCGTGCGCGTTCACGCCGTATAGATAACCGCGGATGAACCGGGCAGAAAGCCACGCAAGAGCCGAGCCCGCCACAACGCCAGCCAGCAACATCCCTCCCGCCTGGCGCATTACGAGCCACAACAAGTCCCCGCGCCGGGCGCCGAGCGCGATGCGAACTCCCATCTCGCGTGTGCGTTGAGCGACCACCCAGGCGAGCAGCCCATAGAGCCCGGCGATCGAGAGCAGCAGCGCCGATGCCCCGAAGATCTCCAGCAGGTGCGCGGCAAGGCGCTGGCTTCCGTAGGAATCCTCAACCACTTGCTCCATGGTGTCGAAGGTGGCATGCGCGAACTCCGGGTTTGCCTGGCGAAGCACCGCGCGCAGGTCGGGAGTCATGGAATCCGGAGAACGCTCTGTGCGCACGGCCAGATCCATGGCGACGGTGGCCGGCTGATACATGCCGCTGTCGGGCGTGAGTTGCGGAATGCAAAGCTCGACCTCTGGCCGCGACGGTTCGCCGATCGTGGCCTGCCGCTCGTCATCGAGGATTCCAATGATCACCGCGGGCGTATTCTTCCGCAGATTCATAAGCGTCTTGCCGATGAGCGATCCGGGATCGTATTGATCGGGCGCGTAGAGATGCGCGAAAGCCCGGTTGACCACAACAACGGGCTGCGAAGTGGCCGTGTCCTGCGTGTTGAAGAAGCGGCCGGCAAGCATCCTGAATCCGAAGATCTGCTGAATCTCGGGACTGACCGGTTTCAGCATGGCACTGATGTCTTTGCCGTTCATGACCAATCCAAGCTCGATGTTGAAGCTTTGCCCAAGTGGGACTTCCGACATCAAACCGGCGGCCTCGACGCCGTGCAAATT
Source organism: uncultured Acidobacteriaceae bacterium (assembly GCA_963802955.1). Lineage (GTDB taxonomy): Bacteria > Acidobacteriota > Terriglobia > Terriglobales > Acidobacteriaceae > Telmatobacter. Next base: position 457,781 of record CAWDKT010000008.1, on the reverse strand, counting down.
CTGCACGCGATTGAGCAGGGGCTGATAAAGATCGGTCACGACGTTCTGTTGCGAATAAAGAAAAGACGGAACGGCGAGATGCGCCACCAGGATGTGATCGGTGCGAAATCCGAGAGGCACGTGGCGCAGCGTATAAATGGTGCGCAGCAGTAGACCGCATGCCATAAGGAGCGTGAGCGACATTGCCACTTCAGCCGCCACCAGCAGTCCTCGAATGCGGTTGTGCCGCCGCCCGCTACCCGTTTGCGCTCGTCCCTGTTTCAGCGCGGGTTCAATGGGAGCCCGAGCCGCCATGATCGCAGGCCAGGCCGTCGAGACAAGCGCGGTGAGGAGCGTAAGCCCACAGAGCGCTGCAAGAATCGTGAGATTGACGTGCGCGGAAAGGTCGATATTGAGATGAGCCGGCTCGACGCTGCGAACCAGTCGCACCGCACCCAGTGCCAGGCCGGCGCCAAGAAGTGCGGCAGCGCCACTCAAAACCAAACTCTCCACGATGAACTGTTGCAGGATGCGTAAGCGGCTCGCGCCCAATGCGCCGCGCATCGCGATCTCGCGCTGGCGGGCTGCGCCGCGCGCCAGCAGCAGATTGGCGGCGTTGACGCTTGCAATCAGCCACAGGACGCCGGACGCAGCCAGCAGCGCCAGCAGCGCTTTTTTCAGGTCCGCGGCCACAAGCGAGTCAGCATACGACGTGACATCGGCATCGGAATGAAATTTGCGAAGGTCGGCAGCGGAGTATTGCGGAGCAATTCTCTTTTGCATCGTGCTCATCTCCGCGTTAGCTTTCTCGATGCTCACTCCCGGCCGAAGCCGCGCAATTACCGTGTATTGGGGGGAGTTGTAATAGCGCGTTTTATCGTGATCGCCGAGTGCAACCGTGGTCCACAGCTTCGGTGACGAGGCGCCAAGTCGAGAGAAAGTGCCAATCGGAAAATCAAACCCCGGCGGCATTACGCCAACCACCACATACGACTTGTTGTTGATGCGCACGCTTTGGCCCACAATCGCGCGGTCTGCGCCGTACGCCTCCTTCCACGTTGCGTCACTCAAAATCACGGTTCCGGTATTCTTGCCGGTCCCTGCTCCAACCTGCTCCTGGATGAAATCATGGCCCAGAGCGGGCTCCACGCCGAGCGTGGCAAACAGATTGGGGCTTACTTCCATGCCATCCACCTGCATGGTCCCGCTGGCGCCTTCGAGAAAATTGCGGCCAGGCATTCCGATGTAAAGGGCAATCTGGCTGAAGGAGCGGCTCTGAGCGATCCACTGTTCAACATCAGGCCAAAGCACGCGAGTGATCCGCGAGTCGACGGTTCCGTGTTCCTGAATCGCAACCAGCCGGCCCGCGTCTCGATAAGGAAGCGGCCGCAGCATCACGTGGTCGACCACGGTAAACATCGCCGTCGCCGCGCCAATGCCCAGGGCCAGCGTGCCGATCACTGTTGCGGCAAATCCCGGCGAGCGGCGCATCTGGCGAAAAGCGTACCCCAAGTCCTGAACCAGCCGCTCCAGCCACAGCCATCCCCATTTTTCGCGCGTCACATCTTCGATCAAGGGCAAATTGCCGAATTCGCGTCGCGCCGCTGCGCGCGCTTCCTCTGGCCTTTCACCTTGTGCGATCCGATCGGCCGCTGCCATCCGCAGATGCGATTCGAGCTCAGCCTCCAGTTCGCGTTTGCGCGCTTCGAAATGGAAGATGCGTTTCAGAAAAGACATGACAAACTCCACTTTCAGCTCAGCTTTCGGGTGCGGGGGAGAGGATGCCGGCAATCGCGCCAACCAGGGTTTCCCACTTTCGCCGGCCCTGCGCAAGCTGACGCCGGCCGGCTGCGGTCATGCGATAAAACCTGGCGCGTTGGTTCTGATCGGTCTGGCGCCAATCGGAAGCGAGCCAGCCCTGCCGCTCGAGGCGATGCAGCGCCGGGTAAAGCGACCCGGTCTCAACCTGGAGGATGTCGTCGGAACGGGCGCGCAGCGTCTGGGCGATGGCGTATCCGTGCTGCGGGCCACGCTCGAGAACCTGCAGGATCAGCATGTCGAGTGTGCCCTGAAGCAGCTCGATGCGGTTTTGATAGCGTTGCGGGGCGCGCGTCATGATGCAGACACTCTACATCCAAGGGAAGTAGAATGTCTACAGGCCGAAGGTATTGAGGAGAATTGCAAGGCTCGGCGTTCGGGCGCTTTGACCGGGCTACTACCCCAGAAATATCCCGGCGATCGAAGCCGAGATCAGGTTCGCCATCGTCCCCGCCATCATGGCGCGCACGCCCAGCCGGGCCAGGTCGTTGCGCCGCTCGGGAACCAGAGCGCCGATGCCGCCGACCTGCATCCCGATCGATCCCAGGTTGGCGAAGCCGCACAGCGCAAACGTGGCAATGGTGAACGACCGTGGAAGCAGCGTCGCCTTTTGCGCACCCAGCCCGATGTAGGCAATCACCTCGTTCAGCGCCATGCGTGTTCCCAGCAGATTGCCGATCGCCATGCAGTCGCGCCACGGCACCCCGATCAGCCAGGCGACGGGAGCACCTACATACCCCAGAATCTGCTCCAGACTACTAGGGAACCAATGCATGTCATTGAGGCCATGGACCCAGCCAAACAGCATATCGAGCAGCGCCACCAAGGCCAGAAAGCTGATGAGCATGATGGCGACGTTCAAGGCCAGCTTGCCGCCGTCGATGGTGCCGCGCGCGATGGCGCCGATAAAATTCTCGTCCTTGTGTAACTCGTCTTTGGGGATGACGACTTTGCCTTCGGTAGCCGGCACTTCCGTCTCGGGAACCAGCATTTTGGCCATAAGAATCGTTCCCGGCGAGGTCATAATTACGGCCGACAGCAGGTGCCGCGCCTCAACCCCCTGCGCAATATACATGGCCATGATGCCGCCCGAAACGTGCGCCATGCCGCTGGTCATGATCGTCATCAACTCGCTGCGTGTGGCCTTGGAAAGAAACGGGCGGATGGTGAGTGGCGCCTCGGTCTGCCCCATGAAAATGGAGGCCGCCACGTTCATGCTCTCTGCGCCCGAGATGCGCATGGTCTTCAGCATGATCCATGCCATGCCACGAATGAGGATCTGCATCACGCCAATGTGATACAGAACCGCGAAGAACGCTGAGATGAAGATGATGGTCGGCAGCACCTGAAACGCGAAGACGGCTCCCTGGTTCGCCGTATGATTCGGGAGCTGGTTGAGCAGACTGCCGAACGCGCCGGAATTGGGAAGACCGAACTCGCCGAACAGCACTTGTGTGCCCGCAAACGTGGCGGAGAGCATCCTGGTTACAACCGCCCCGGCCCAGTTCATCACGTCCTGCCCGATGCTGAAGCGCAGCACCAGAAATGCGAAGCAGATCTGCAGCCCCAGTCCCCAGAAGATGGTGCGCCAGCGGATATGTCTGCGGTCGGTGGAAAAAAGATATGCGGCCCCGAGCACCGCCAGAATCCCCAACACCCCGGTAAATCGTCCCAAGTCGATCTCCCTAATGAGCGCGATGATTGCTTTCGATTACTTTACCCTATCCCCCAAAGGGTACAATCTGCTCCGGCAACTGCCGTCTTCTCCGATCTCCGCTCACCGGCCACTGAGATACGCTTCCGCACTCTGCCGCGTAAAGACCTTGCCGATCATCTTCACCGGCTCCGGTAGCTTCTTTGCAATTACCACAGCCTTTCGGATCAACTCCGCCGGCTCAGCCAGCATTTCCTTTCGTGTCGCATAAATCGTGGCGAAGGGCCCTCCGCGTTTGACCTCCGCACCGCGCCGCGCATGGAAGACGATGCCCGCATGCGGATCGACAGGTTCTCCCGCTTTCTCGCGTCCCGCGCCGGTGCGCTGCACAGCCCAGCCCAGAGCGGTAGTGTCCATCTCCGCCACGAAGCCGCTTTCCCACGCTTTCATGACCTGCGTCGCACCGGGCGTATGAAACGCATCCAGATCGTCGAAGATCGAGACGTCGCCTCCCTGCGCATCCACCATCTTCATAAATACCGCCAGCCCGGAGCCATCTTCGAGCGCCGCCTCCGCGAGCTGGTAGCCGGCCTCGGGTGATTTCGCCTTGCCGCCGAGATGGATCATCCAACCCGCAAGAATGAGCGAAAGCTCCCGCAGATCGAAATTCGTTTCGGGGCTCCGCGCCGGGCTCCGCCCGCGCAGCAGCTCGACGCATTCGGCGATCTCGATCCAGTTGCCGGCCGCGCGGCCCAGCGGCTGGCCCATGTCGGTAAGCAGCGCCACCGTGCGCGTTCCCGCCGCTTCGGCCGTGGCCACCATCAGCGCCGCCAGAAATTCGCAGTCCTCCATCTTGCGCAGGAAGGCCCCGGACCCGGTTTTCACGTCCAGCACCAAGCCATTCAACCCGGCGGCCAGCTTCTTGCTCAGGATCGAGGCGCAGATCAGCCCTGGATTCTCCACTGTTCCCGTGCGATCGCGTAGCGCGTAGAGTTTGCGGTCGGCGGGAGCGAGCTGATCGGTTTGCCCGATGATCGACGCGCCGCATTTCTTGATCACCGACTCGAATTCAGCCAGCGTAAGCGCAGTGCGGTAGCCGGGAATCGCTTCCAGCTTGTCGAGAGTTCCGCCGGTGTGGCCCAGCGCCCGACCGCTGATCATGGGAACGGCCACGCCGCAAGCTGCGGCCAGTGGCGCAACGAGGAAGCTCGTCTTGTCGCCCACCCCACCCGAGGAGTGCTTGTCCACTGCCTGCCTGCCCAGCCGCGCCGGCGAGAACTTCTCGCCCGAGTCGCGCATGGCCAGCGTCAGCGCACGCGTTTCATCGAGTGACAGCCCCCTGATCCACGCGGCCATCAACCATGCTGCAAGCTGGTCCGCGGGAATGGCTCCATCCGCCGCGCCGGCCGCCACAAAGCCGATCTCGCGTGCGCGCAACACTCCGCCATCGCGCTTCCTGCGGATGATGTCGATCATGTGCAGCGGGGACTTGGAATCTGCGGCCTGCTTGTGGTCGGTCTTGGTCATCGGATCGGCGCCCTATTTCAGTTTGAATTCGAATCCTGCAGGCAGCACTTCGCTGAAGGTCATCGTCTTCATCCCGTCCAGCGACGGAAAAATGACATGCGTATCGGGCGCAGCAAACTCGGCCAGCATCTGCCGGCAGGCGCCGCACGGAGGGCTCGGCCGCCCATTCAGGTTGGCAACCGCGACCGCCGCAACTCGAATCTTCGGCCCGAACTGGCTGACGGCGCGCACCAATGCAGCCCGCTCGGCGCAGATGGTCAGCCCCAGGCTCGCATTCTCCACGTTGGCTCCCGTGACCACCTCGCCGTTGTTCAGTTGCAGCGCGGCTCCCACGCGGAACTTGGAGTAGGGCGAATACGAATTCTTCGCCGCCTGCTTGGCCCGTTCGACCAGTTTTTTGAGCGCCCGCTGAGTTGGTTTCGTCGTCATGAATGCGCCCCTGCATTCGCAAAAGAGGTGAGGACTAGAGGCTAATGCATTTGAACGTCTTATGTACACTCGCCGGGCCTCCGGCTCTTCGCCGCCCGATGATCGGCGAAGAACGGCCGCTTCTCATGCCGATCCAAATCCGCGACTCTTCGGTCCCTCGTTCGCTGTCTTTCTCAAGTTGCGCCCCATTCTTCCGATACACCTGATGAGTGCCCGCTGCGGAAAAGCGCCATGTCGTCAGCCGGCTGAGTGTGTGCGATGGACGATTTGACAAGAGAGTTCCTGATCGAAAGCCAGGAGGGTCTGGACCGCATGGAGCGGTGCCTGACCGAGTTGGAAAAGAAGCCGCAGGATGCCGGCCTGCTGGGCGAAATCTTCCGGTCCGTGCACACCATTAAAGGGACCACGGGCTTTCTCGGCTTCAAGCGCCTCGAAAAACTGGCCCACGCCGGCGAGAACCTGCTCGGCCTGCTGCGCGACGGAAAACTATCTGCCGACGCTCCGATCGTCACCGGGCTCCTCGAACTGCTCGACGGTCTGCGTACGATCCTCAAGGCGATCGAGGCCGAAGGCGATGAAGGCTCTGGCGACGACGCCGTCCTCATCGACCGTCTCGTCGAGTTGGCGGCCCCGGCGCGCACCGCGCAATCCGCCGCAGTCAAAGCCCGCACAACAGCGGCTCGCGTAGCCCTCCAAAGCGCTGGCGTACCGTCTGCCGCCGTCACGGCTGCCATCGCCGTCGCGGTGCCTGAGCCCGCTGCACCTGCGACAGAGCCAACCCCATCCGCCAATCCCGTGCCCGGCGCCGATTCACAAAAACCGCGGGGTCCGGCCATAGGCAGCGCCGCGGAAAGCACGTTGCGCGTGGATATCGCCTTGCTGAACCGCATGATGAATCTGGTGGGTGAGCTGGTGCTCACGCGCAACCAGGTTCTGCAAGCCACTGCCGCAGATCCCAACATGAGGCTGCTCTCGCGCCGTCTCGACATGGTTACCGCCGATCTGCGCGAGGCCGTAATGAAAGCACGCATGCAGCCGGTCTCAAACGTCTTCTCGAAGATGCCGCGCCTGGTCCGCGATCTGTGTCAGGCACTGGGGCGCCGCGTACGCCTGCAGATGGAAGGCCAGGAGACCGAGCTCGACAAGAGTCTACTCGAGGCCATCAAGGATCCGCTCACGCATGCCGTGCGCAATTCGCTCGACCATGGAATCGAGTTGCCTGAAGTACGCCAGGCAGCCGGTAAGGATCCGGAGGGCCTGCTCACCCTGCGCGCCGTCCAGGAAGGCAGTCACGTCATCGTCGAAATCTCCGACGATGGCGCGGGGATCGCCGTCGAAAAGGTCCGCGCTAAAGCCATCGAGCGCGGGCTAGTGACTGCCGAGCGCGCCGCGCAGCTCGGCGAGCGCGAGATTCTGCAGCTCGTCTTTCAGCCGGGGTTCTCCACTGCCGCCCAGGTCACTAATGTGAGCGGCCGCGGCGTGGGCATGGACGTTGTGCGCACCAATGTCGAGAAGATCGGCGGCACGGTCGAGATCGACTCGCGCTCCGGCATAGGAACCACGCTGCGCCTGCGCATTCCGCTCACGCTGGCCATCATTCCTGCGCTGATCGTGCGCAGCATCAACCAAAGCTTCGCCCTACCCCAGGCGGCGCTGTCCGAGCTGGTGCACCTTCCCCCCGAACTGGCTGCCGGGGCCATCGAGTGGATTGAGGATGCGCCACTCTACCGCCTGCGCGGCAAGCTCCTTCCGATCGTCTTCCTCGACCGTCTGCTGATGCCGGAGCGTGAATGCAAGCTGACTGCGGACCGCGACAGCTTTATCGCCGTGCTCGATGCGGACGGCCGCCGCTTCGGCCTGGTCGTGGACTCGCTCGCCGACCCGGAAGAAATCGTCGTCAAGCCGCTCTCCGCTGTCCTCAAGGACATCGGGGTCTACTCCGGCGCAACCGTGCTTGGCAACGCCGATCTTGCCCTCATCCTCGATCCCGGCATGATCGCCGTGCGCGCCGGCGTCACCATCACAAGCGAAGAGGAAGCGGCTCAAAATGTCGCAGAAGAAGAGGAGGAGGCTGAAGGCTCCCGGCTCGACTACCTGCTGGTCGAGGCGGCGGGACGGCGCGCCGCCATTCCCCTGGCCGATGTGCTGCGCATCGAGCAGCTTCCGCTCTCGCGCATTGAGTACATCGGCTCCAGGCCCGTCCTCAACTTTGCCGGGCAGTTGCTTCCGGTCGAGGACTCGGGCGACATCCTCTCTGCTGCGCAGGACAATCCTGAGGCGCAGATCGTTGTGGTGGTATGCCGGGAGGGTAATCGTCATGTGGGCATCGCTGTGTCGCACGTACTCGACGTGGCCGCCGGAAGCGATCTGTTTGAATCGGGATCGAGCCAGCAGACCGACGGGGTCACGCTGCTCAAGGATCATGTGACAGATGTCGTCAACCTCGGCAGCGCCCAGCCGCTGCAGGCAGTCGAACATGCGGCAGCGGATTGGCCGCCGGTTCCGGAGGCAGTGGCATGAGTCGAACGGCGGCGCCAGCGCGCAAAAAGCAGAAGACGGAAATCGTGGTCGAGGTTTGCTCGGTGCGCGTGGACCAAGTGCTCTACGGCTTACCGATTACACACATTCTTGAGATCGTAGGTTCGGCGCATCCGCAACCGGTTCCGCTGGCTCCTTCCTATGTGGGTGGCCTGGTTCACTATCGCGGCGACGTGCTCACCACCGTGAGTCTGCGCCAACTGCTTGCGCTTCCGCCAAAAGACGGAGCACAGGACATTCTCGTGCTTGAAAGCAAAGGCGGATGTTTCGGGCTGCTTGTCGATTCGGTTTGCGAGGTGCTTACTGTGTCCGCATCAGAGTACGAACCCAATCCTTCGATCCTCAACGGACATCGCCGGGACTTGCTGGCCGGGGCATACAAACTCAAAGACCATCTGCTGGTGATGCTCGACCCGGAGCGCCTCGATCCACTTCGGCTTGATCTGGCGGCATCGAGCACGGGTCATCCGGCCTGAATGATGCGCGGCGCTTTAGGCGCCAGGGTGAGGAGGACATCATGCGGGCACTTATCGTCGACGACTCCCGCTTTGTAAGGGACTATTTGCGCGGCCTGCTCGAAAAAAAGGGAATCGAGTGCGAAGTAGCTGCCGACGGGCAGGCGGGGTTGGAGCAACTGCACAACGGGCCGGCATTCGATCTAGCGCTGGTCGATTGGAACATGCCCGTCATGAACGGCCTGGAGATGGTCTGCCAGCTGCGATCCGCCGGATTCAGCGAGCTGAAAGTGATGATGGTGACCACCGAAGCAGAAAACGAATTCATCGTTCGCGCACTCGATTGCGGCGCCGACGAGTACCTGATGAAGCCCTTTGACGACGAGGCGCTGACTGAAAAGCTTGCCATGCTCGGTTTGGCGGAGGCCTGAACCATGCCAGAGGTACGCCGAACCAGAATTCTGATCGTCGACGACTCCGCCGTCATGCGCAGCCTGCTGCGCTCTGTGATTGCCGCCGACTCCAGCCTTGAAGTGGCGGGAACTGCCGCGGATGGTGCAGCGGCGCTGACTGCACTCGAGCTCAACCATCCCGACCTCATTCTTCTCGACGTCGAAATGCCGGTCATGGATGGCTTGTCCACGTTGCGCCGTCTGCGAGAACTCGGCCACAAGATGCCTGTCATCATGTGCAGTTCGCTCACCCAGCGCGGCGCTAAAGTTACCATCGAAGCGCTTGCAGGCGGCGCCAGCGATTACGTCGCCAAGCCGTCAGACCAGCCCGGCCGCGATGCTGCGGTACGCATTCTGGCTCAGGAGTTGCTTCCAAAGATTCACGCACTCAGGAAGCCCCCGCCACGGCCCGCTGCGCCACAGCTTGTACCGCGGTTTGGCAAGGCGGCGCTAACACTTCCTGCATCCACTCCACTTCCCGCGGCTTCGCCCAGCGTGGTGGTGATCGGCGTTTCCACCGGCGGTCCCGCGGCTCTCGATGTGCTTCTTCCCGCGCTCCCTCGAGATTTTTCACTGCCGGTCCTCGTGGTGCAGCACATGCCCGAAGTCTTCACCCGGCTGTTTGCCGAGCGGTTGAATCGGCGCTGCCAGCTTCGCGTCTGCGAGGCGTCCGAAGGTGAGCAGGCCGCTCCCGGAGCGATCTTCATCGCGCGCGGCAACTGGCATATGGAAGTCGTAGCCGCCGCCCGGGCGGGCGCACCGGCCACCCTTCACCTCAACCAGGACCCGCCCGAGAATCATTGCCGGCCGGCAGTTGACACACTCTTTCGCAGCGCGGCCCGCATCTACGGCCCGTGTGTGCTCGCCGTCGTCCTCACCGGCATGGGCTCCGATGGTCTTGCCGGCTCTCGCCTGATTCGCAATCAGGGTGGCGTCGTTCTCGCCCAGAACGAAGCCACCAGCACCGTTTGGGGAATGCCCGGCGCAGTGGCTCAGGCCGGCCTTGCCCATAAGATTCTCCCGCTCGACGCCATCGCTCCTGAAATCCTGAGAATCGCTGGACGCGCCCGCCCTGCCGAGACGCCAACTCTCGCGAGAATGGTGGTCTAACCATGGAGACCGCCGCGACCGCCGACTACGGCTATCTGCGCACCCTGGTCTATTCGCACTCGCAGAATGTGCTCGATCCCTCGCGCGATTATCTCTTTGAAACGCGTCTCTCCAGAGTTCTGCGCAATCAGGGACTGAGCCGCGTGGACGAGTTGGTGCGGAGCCTCCGCACTTCTAGAAATCCCGTCCTTGAACGCGCCATTGCCGAGGCCATGACCATCAACGAGACCAGCTTTTTCCGCGACGTCAGGCCTTTTGAGCTGTTGCGCACCGAGTTGCTTCCCAAGCTGATTGAGGCGCGGCGCATGACGCGCAGATTGCGCTTCTGGAGCGCGGCTTGTGCCACCGGCCAGGAAGGCTATAGCGTGGCCATGCTTCTCCTCGAGCACTTCCCTTTGATCGGCGGCTGGAATGTGCGGATTGAGGGCACCGACCTGAGCGGCGAGGTGGTGGCCCGGGCCCGAGCCGGCGTCTATCACCGGATTGAGATCAATCGCGGGCTTCCGGCCCGCTTCGTTGTGCGCTACTTCGATCACGCCGGCGAAGAGTGGACCGTGAAGCCCGAGGTGCGCCGACTCTGCAACTTCCGCCAGGCGAATCTGTGCACCCCTCCGCTCCCTTTCCGTCGCGCCGGCGACCGTTTCGACGTCATTTTCCTGCGCAACGTCATGCTCTACTTCGGCCACGACTCACGGCTCAGCCTGCTCGCGTACGTGCATGAACTTCTCGAGCCGGATGGCATTCTCTTTCTCGGCGCGAGCGAACAGCCGGCGGACCTTTCCCTCTGGATTCCAGTCATCGCCGGCGGCACCTCTTACTACAGGAAGAAATAAGGCTTGCCCTATTGCTTGTTCAGCAGTTTCGTAACTTCAGCATGCAGCCGCGCGGTAATGGCGGTCTCCGTCTCTTCGGGAGCGAAGTGGATCGCTTCACCGACTCGCACCTCGATCGCGCCCGACCGGAACCACTTGCGCCGCCCAGTCTTGAGTTCGCCCAGCCCGCGAATCGCCACCGGCAGTACCGGCGCAAAACTCTGTTTGACCAGAAGCCCGATGCCTGGCTGAAAGCGCGCGAGCTCGCCTGCAGCCGAGCGGGCTCCCTCGGGAAATACCATCACACTGTAGCCGTGGTCGAGAGCCTTCCCTACATGGGCGAAGCTGGCCTGAAAGTCGCGGCGCCGCGGCAGCGGAAACACATTAAAGAACGCCGTGACCAGCCAATATGCTCCGGCCCCAATACGTAGAAGCCTTTATGTCCCGGCGGCCCCTTCGGATTCCGGAAATGTCGAAAGTCTTCGAGCATCTCTCCCATCATGGCAACGGCGATGTTGCGGCGATACGGGCCGGGCAGTGCGTACTGGATGAGAGGTGCGTCATAGGCTGTAACGTGGTTGCCCACGATGAGGAGTGGCCCAGCCGGCAGCGGCGTGGCGGGAGCGATGACGCGCGGTGCGCCGAGGAGCCGTGTGAGCGGCCGCGCAATCGCTTCAAGAAACGCGATACGGATCCAGCGGAAGGGTTTCCACCACGGCCACGTGGGATAGAGAAACCGCGGGCGCGGCGGAGCCTGCGCCGGGACGCTGGCGCCGGAAGCGGAATTTGCGGGCTGCGCGGAAGCCGCCGAGAACGTTTCAACTTGGGGCGGCACCTCCGATTCCGTGGTGGTGACGGGCTCCGCGTCAGAGGCAGTTCCGCCGGCAACGACCTTGCGCAGTTCGCCGAGTGTCTGCACGTCTTCGAGCATGCCATTGCTCTCGACGATTCCGAGGCGCTCCTCGATGGCTGCGGCAAGCTGGACTCGCCCGAGACTGTCGAGATGCAAATCCTCAGTAAGACGGAGTTCGTCGCCCACGCCGGGGTGAACCTCGCCGGTAATTTGCGCGATGAGTGCGAGGAGCCAGTCGGAGGAGGGACCGAAGGCGCCGTTGCTGGCGGAATGAAACGAACCATTGCCGTGCCCGGCTGCCGCTGACTGAATGCGGGCGAGCCATGTTGCGACAGGTTTGCGCCTCACTTTTCCCGTGGAGGTGCGGGGCAGATCGGGTTCGGGCCACAGCACCCAGCGGCTGATGCGCTGAAACTCCGGCAGCCTGGCGTTAGCTCGCTCAATCGCTTCCAGGGCGCAATTACCTGAACCGCGGCAGGCTAGAACAGCGCAAGGCTCCGCGCCGCTGGGAGTGTCCATGGCAACAACGGCGCAGGCCGCAACGTCGGGCTGCTCCTCGATGGCTGCTTCAATATCCTCGGGATGAATATTGACTCCGGCGGCAGTCACGATGACCTCGCTCTTGCGGCCGAGAAAGCGTAGCTCGCCGGACTGCTGGCGCTCCGCAATGTCGCCTGTGGCGAGCCATTCGTTGCCTCTCGGACGAAGTTCGCCACCTTTCCAAGTTGCGCCGGAGATCACTGCGCCGCGGACAAGGACTTCGCCGTCGGGAGCAAGTTTAACTTCCCGTCCTGCGAGAGGCTTGCCGATTGTGCCCTTGGCGACGTGAAAGGGATGATTCAGCGTGATCAGGGCAGTGGTTTCGGTCATGCCGTATCCCTGGACCAGCACAAAGCCGAGCGCATTCCAAAACTGTTCGATTGGACCAGGCAGAGCGCCGCCGCCGGAGACGAAGGCCCAGAACTTGAGGCCGAACTCGCGATGCAAGGTGCGGAAGCGCCACCAGCGAAGCCACGGGTTGAACTTGCTCTGCAGGGCAACGCGTTCAGCGAGGCCGGAGTGGGTGGCTTCAAGGTGGGCTTTCAGCAGGGCCAGAATGCGGGGCACCGCGGCGAGAACGGAGATGCGTTCGCTGCGAATGATGCTGATGAGGTGAGGAGCGGCAAGGCGGTTCTCGAAATGGAGTTCCGCGGTGAAGATGGGTGGAACCCAGAGACCCATGGTCTGGCCGAAGACATGGCTGAGAGGAAGCGTATGCAGAATGCGCAGAGGATGGACGAGGCGTTCGTAGCGAAGATAGGGTTTTGCGCCCTCCTCAATGGGACCGATGCTGGCCAGCACGTTGCCATGTGTGAGGACGATGCCCTTCGGATCGCCCGTTGTGCCGGAGGTGAAAAGAATCTGCAGGGGGGTCTGATTCGAGAGACCGGGACGGCTCCCATTTCAACTTCGGGCAGATCGGCGAGCCAATCTTCAAAGGCGAGGGTTGGGATGGGAGGGCCGGACCGCGCCGCGGCAAGTTTTGCAAGCGGGAGTGCGTCGCCGACAGCGAGTTTGGGGTTGACGTCGGCGGCGACACGTTCCGCAAAATCGATGGAGCTGTTGGCGTCGAGCGGAACGGCCAGGACGCCACGAAGCAGACAGCCGTGGAAGGCGGCGATCCATTCGGCACTGTTCTCAGCCCAGATGAGAACGCGATCGCCTTCGACGATGTGGCGCGCGGCCAGCAGCGCCGCAAAACGTCCGGCGAGGCGCGCAAGTTCGCCGTAGGTCGTGACGCGGCGACGATTGCCCTGGTAGCGCACTACCGCGATCTCGCGGTCGAAGCGGCGAAAATCGTCGATCAGCGTAGCGAGGTGAACGCGCATTGTGACCCCGGCAAGGCTTTTCCGCTTCCGCTCTCACCGGACGGTGACGCTGCCGAGTGGCTGTTTCCCCTAGAAAAAGCCTTCTTGCTCTACCGGAGCGATCTCAGCGGGCGCAGCGAAAACGCTCAAAACTCATGCTACCAGTTAGAGATGCTCGCCAATCGCAACGCGATCTAACAGAAATGGCCAGCCACCGGTCGGCACAGTCAAGCCATCGCAACCCCATGCTGCGGCGACCCCGAATGCGGCTTGGCCGAACATCGTATTTCCGAAGCCGTCGGCCCCGAGCCGGGTGATTTGAATCACATCCGACTGCCCTTCGAGAAGTAAACTGGTTGTGTCAGGATTCCCCATGAAAAGAATCGCTATCGTTTTCTATGTTCTGGTCACCATCGCCCTGATGATCTGGGGTTATTACCAGGCCATCTATGTGGCGCCGAACGACGCCATGCAGGGCGAAATCTTCCGCATTATTTACTACCATGTCCCCTCGGCTTCGGTCGCATTCGTTTTCTTTGCAATAAATCTCGTGGGTTCGATCGGCTATCTCGCTACCCGGCGTACTCGTGCCGAACGCGCGCTCAAGTTCGATGCATGGGCGCTGGCCGGGGCTGAAGTGGGAGTGGTTTTTTGTACGGTGGTGCTAACGACCGGACCGATTTGGGGCCGCCGTGCATGGGGCATCTGGTGGACGTGGGATGCGCGACTGACGACGACACTGGTTCTTTGGCTGATTTACATGAGTTACCTGCTGCTGCGGCGCTTTGCGGCGGGTTCGCAGATGCAGGCGCTGGCCGCCGTTCTGGGCATCTTTGGCGCTCTCGACGTACCAATCGTGTACATGTCGAATCGCTGGTGGCGCACGCAGCACCCGGCGCCGGTATTTGGCGGCGCTCCGGGCTCCGGAATGGCTCCATCTATGCTCGGACCGTTCTTATGGAACATGCTCGCATGGTTCTGCTGGGGCGTAATGATTTTGGCCATTCGCTACCATGTCGAGCGAATGCAACAGAAGCAAACTGAAGCCGAAGCGCAAGCTGCCCTGAACGCATAAATGGTCGATGAGCTTGACGAGAAGAAGAGGAGAAGAGAAGCAGATGGATAAAGCGGCAATGCTCGATCACGAATTCAGAGTGGCGGCGTATGTGATTACGTGGGTCATTCAACTTGGTTACCTGGGGTGGCTAGGCCTGAAGTGGCGATCCCTGAAGCGGAACTCGGAACGGTAGCCATCGCGCGGAGCGCATCCTGCCGTAGCCTTCGCACACCGGATCTGCGCTCGTCTTAAGAACACGCCCTTAAACCCCAGCGTTAGTGCGCGATATCCTCACACAGCCCAAATCCCGCCTGCGCGGCCATTCGCCGATCAAATGGATCAAACCCTGTTCCTTTGATCCTGGGCCTACGTGCCCTTGGTAAGTCCCCAAAGACGCATACATATAACACCGTTGCACCTGCAAGCTGCTTTCGTGGGATTTTAAGATTTTCTCATCCCGACAATGATGCATAGGTAGATCGATTGCAGAGAAGTTCTCCAGATTCAAAGCGGTAAATGGATTGAGGCAGGGTTGATCTCGTCAAAAGGGATGCAACTCACGGCGAACCTGCCGGCCTCAAATAACCGGAGAGCGACTCGAACCTGAACGAGGATTGAATATGCATGATCTCCTGATTGCCCTTGCGTTTATTGGTATGGTTATAGCCCCAGCAATTGTCGCAGCGAGTTCCAATCCAGAAGCCTCAGACGATCGAAAATAGACAGCGCGTTTGCAAGGCTTAGAATGCTCCAACCCCAGATCTGCATTACGGATTTTTCACGGACCTTCACGGCTCTTCCCATGGATCGAGCCGTGAGCCCGCTTTCCCGCTGCGCAGAAATTGCCCTCCGCCCGCCCACCCGGTAGACTAGGGGCTCGGGGTGAACGATGTTAGTCGTGATGAAATCGCAGGCCACGGCAGAGGAGATCCAGGCAGTCTGCGAGCATATCGTGCAGTTGGGCTTTCGCCCTCATCCCCTACCCGGCGCCCAGCGTACAGCCATTGGCATCACCGGCAATCAAGGCGAAGTCGACCGCGGCAATCTTGAATCGCTCAGCGGCGTCGCTGAAGTGATTCGCGTTTCGAAAGCCTACAAACTGGCGAGCCGCGATGTGAAAGAAGAAGACACGGTGGTTCGCTTCGCCAATGGCGCTGCCATCGGTGGCCGCGACCTGGCGGTGATCGCCGGTCCCTGCTCCGTAGAGAGCCGCGAGCAGGCATTCGCCATCGCTGAGCAGGTCGCAGCGGCCGGGGCTCAGTTCTTTCGCGGAGGAGCCTACAAACCGCGCACCTCTCCTTACGCATTTCAGGGGATGGGACTCGAGGCCTTGCGTATCCTGGCCGAGGTACGGGAGAAATTCGGGCTGCGCATTGTGACTGAGGCGCTCGATAACGAATCCCTCGACCTGGTGGCCGAATGGGCCGATGTTGTCCAGATCGGCGCGCGCAACATGCAGAACTTCGCGCTGCTCAAGAGGGCGGGAAAACTGCGCAAGCCCATTCTGATCAAGCGCGGCTTGAGCGCCACGCTCGAAGAGTTTCTGATGGCCGCCGAGTACGTGATGAGCGAGGGCAACTACGAAGTGATTTTGTGTGAGCGCGGCGTGCGCACGTTCGCCGATCACGCGCGCAACACGCTCGATCTGAGCATCGTTCCAGCGCTGCGCCATGTGAGCCACTTGCCCATTCTCGTGGATCCCAGCCACGGCACCGGCCGACGCGACAGCGTGCTTCCCATGGCCAGGGCGGCCGTCGCCGCAGGGGCTGACGGCGTGATGGTCGAGGTCCACAACCACCCCGAAAACGCTCTCTCCGACGGACCGCAGTCCATTTATCCCGCGCAGTTTGCCACCATGCTGGACGAGATTGGTCGGATTGCCCCGGTGGTTGGCCGTCGTCTCGCCCGGCAAGTGCCTGTGACCGCTGCGGGAGCCAAATAGACGCGCCATTCTGGTGCCGTGGACAGTGAATAGTGGAGAGTGAAAATTGGAAAGCGGGCAGTGCGTACGGATCGAGAATCCGGACGCTGGCCCAGCTAGTCGTCTTCCTTCTTCCGCTTTGCCTGGGCGCCTGCCAGCAGCACGATTTTCCGCAGTATCCTCCCAACTATCGTGAATACGTCTACGTGACGAACGGAGGCAGCGGCACGGTCACGGTGCTCGACGTGGTTGATGTGCGCGTGGACCGGGAGCTTGCGGTGGGGCAAAATCCGGTTGCCCTGGCAGCCAGCCCGACACGGAACGAGATTTACGTGGTCAATGCTGGAACCGCAACCACCAACGGCTCGCTTTCTGTGATCGACGCCGAGCACAACACCGTTGTCGCGACCATTCCGCTGCACAAGCAACCCGCGTCGATTGATCTTGACGCAAAAGGCGACCGCGCCTACGTGGCAAACTCCGGTTCGAACTCCATTTCGGTGGTCGATTTAGATCATCGCCGTGAGATTGCGCAGATTCAAGTTGGCGAAGAGCCGGCAGCGGCGCGCCTGGCTCCGGATGGCAAGACCCTGGTTGTGGCCAATCGCCGCGGCGATTCGGTAAGTTTGATCGATCCAGCCAGCGGCCGCGTGCGCGCCGTCTTCAGTGGATGCCCGGGTGCGGCCGGTGCGGTAATTCTTCCCGATTCTTCGAAGGCATTTGTACCGTGTGCCGGTGGCCACCAGGTGATGGTGATCGCCTTAGCGCATGCGGATGCTCACTCCTCTGAGCCGGACCGCCTTGAGACGCTAATGGACGTGGGGCGGGCGCCGGTTGAGCTGGCTCTGAAGCCCGATGGAGGCGAGATCTTCGCATCCAATTCGCTTTCCGATTCGGTATCGGAGATTTACAACACCAACGATGAGGTCGGAGATACCTACATGATCGGCAACGAGCCGGTCTTCGGGCTCGTGTCGCGCGACAATTCACTGCTCTACGTGGCCAATGAGCGCTCGCAAGAAGTGACCGTGTATTCGATCGACGACGGTAAACTCATCGGTTCGATCCATGTGGGAGATGGGCCCGTGGCGCTGGCGTTCTCGGCAGCGGGTCACTTGCTTTTTGTGGTGGATAGCCGATCGGGCGACGTAGCGGTGGTGCGCACTTCAACCGCATTTCGGCTCTTTCCAACGCCCGCATTCACTATGTTGCCTGCGGGCCGCGATCCGAACGCAATTGTGGATAAGGCATTCAAGCTGCCGTGATGGCGAAGAGCAAATCCGCATCGCCGATTCCTTCGGAGGGAAGTGTAATTACTCTTTGGCCCTGAGGACTTCGGAATTCGATTCGCCTGGAGCGACTCGCGGCCCCACCACCACGCCGTCATCCAGCGACGCAGCGATTAAACGACTTCCCGCGGCGCGAATCAACACGATATCGTAGCCTGTCTGCCACCAATCCCACTTCATGGTCTTGGGATCGATTGCAAATACCTGGTCGCTCGAACGGGAACTGACCAGGACCCTCTTAAGAGCAGGGTCGTAGCTCAGGTCGTCAACATCGCGAAAAGGCAAGCGATGAATCCACATCCAGGTTTTGCCCAGGTCGGGGGTGTAATAAACTCCCTCGCGCGCGCCAAGCCAGAGCGTTCCATCGGGCGAGAAGACGACACGATGAATGCGCGTGAGCATCGTCGGAATGCCCATCGGCCACCAGGTCTGCCCGGCATCGGTTGACACAACTACGCCATCGGCGCGGGCCGCGGCGATATCTTTTTCGTGTACGGAAACGGAAAGATAGTTGCCCTCTCCCATGACCGGTCCGCCCTGCCAGGTGGCGCCCTGGTCATGACTTGTAAGTAACCCGTAGTTTGTGGCTGCCACCCATACATCGGTTGAAACATCCAGGGAGTTCACCACACTCTGCAATGAGATGATGGGAGCCTGCACCTGCTTTTCAACGTCGACGCGCGTATGGAGCCGCGTCTCGGTAATCGCCTTCATCACCGTGTTCGCGATGGTGCTCCGCGGCTGCCATGAAAGAAGAGCACCACCGGCCGGATCGGCGCCTCCCTCGGGCCGCGAAACCCTCTCTTCATTGGCTGACTTCGGAGGATCGTCGTCGGAGGAGGAAGAATTCAAAACAAAGATCCCGTTGCTGGTCCCGGCGACGACCGCACCATCCTTCGTTTGCGCCAGGGCAAAGACATCAGCACCCTCCAGGCCCGAGCCCAATTGCTCCCAATGCGCGCCGCCGTCAGTCGAGCGGAAGACTCCGCCAAAGTTCTTATCGTTGACCACGCCTGCATAAAGATCATCGGGATTGGTGCGATCCACAAGAAGAGCCGCGACTTTTCGCTCCGAGATTCCCTGATTGGACGCAGTGAACGTGCCCCCCGCATCCTGGCTGGCCAACACGCCGCCGCGATCGGTGGCCAGCAGCACACGGTTCCCATTCCCGGGATCGACATACACATCGTTCACGATCACGTCTGCCCCGGTCATACGGCGAAATGTTTTGCCGCCATCTTCGGTCTTGTAAAGGCCCTCGGTGGTTCCTGCGTAGACAATCTCATGGTTCTGAGGATCCTGCATCAGAGAGCGCGTTCGCCGCGCTTCAGAAGGGATGCCCTGGATCTTACGGAAGAGGATTCCGGCGTCTTCGCTCTTGTAAATACCGCTGCATGCGCTCAGGTAAACAACGTGCGGATGCACAGGATCGACAATGATCGAAAAGACATCGGAATCGACAATCAGTCCGCGCTTGATGTTGTGCCAGGTCTTGCCGGCGTCCGTGGTCTTCCATGGGAGGTGCCAGGTTCCGGCGTAAACAACGTCGGGATTCGCGGGATCGACCGCCAGCGACTCGATTTCGTGAATCTCGCGGCTGTCGGGCGGGCTGATCTGCGCCCATGTCGCTCCGCCGTCGGAGGATCGGAAGACTCCGGCAAGAGTTCCGGCATAGAGAATGGTGGGATTGGAAGGCGCCTGCACGAGGGCATGGACCGGCTGGCTTTGGAATTGCCGCGATTCGGCCCACGTCTTTCCGCCGTCATGGCTGACCCATAATCCGCCGTCGTTGCTGTTCTTCCAGGCACCGACGTAAATGGTTGAGGGATCGGCCGAGTCGACCACAACGCTGTCAAGAACCAGCCCGTCTTCGGCACCGAGTTTCGCCAGCCGTCGCCACGTGCCGCCTTCGTCCGTGGATTCGTAGAGCCAGCTGTTGGTGGTGCCTAAAAGGAGGTGGTCCGGTTGTCCGGGAAACGAAGCAAAAGAGCGTGCGTCACCGCCGTCGGGGCCGACAATGTTCCAGGGCGACTCCGCCCGCGCCGTTGCAGCGGCAGAAAATACACACAAAAGTGCGACCAGGGCCGGAAACGCGATCCGGCGGAACAGCTGTGGAAAGAACTGCGGACGGCTCATGCAGCGAAAGAGATCCCCACCTCTCTCCTTAGGATAGACAATATGGTCGCCTGAATGCGAAACCGCCTGCCGTTTGCGAGCCCGAATGTCTCAAGTTTTGCACGGGGGCCGAGGAAGGTTGAGCCGCACGAGCCCGCCCACTGGAGGACGGACCCGCGCGGCCGGATCGATGAGCACCGTTTGACTTATTGCGCCGAGCTGCGGCGGTGCCTTTCGGGTAATGGCTTGCGCGCCTGTGGCTTGATTGCCGTCTCATCCACTGGCGTGGTTCCTGTCACGTCGGCGTTGAAGTCGGCCCCTGCAGGCACCAGGTAGTCCTGGACGATCTGACCGCTCATCGGGCTCGTGACGACCGTGATGCGCGATGCGTCGATGCCCTGTTCCGTCACCAGATAGTCTTTGGCGTTGACGGCACGCTGCGCGGCGAATTCCTCGACCGTGCCGCGCTTGTGGCGCCTGGCATACTCTTCCTGCTTCGCGGTCGCGGCCTTCTCTGTGTCGGTGGATTCACCCACCAGCACAGCCTTCGCGTCAGCCTGCTGCTTCAGATCGAGAGCCACCTGATCCAGGCATGCCTTCGCTTCATTATCCACGCGGGTGGGCCGCCGCTCGTCGCCGGCAAAGCTGATGGAGCACAGCGCTTGCGCGTGAGGTTGCGGTGGCGGGGGTGGGGCCACGATGGTCAGATTCGTGCTCGAATTTGCGGAGTGCCCCTTATCGTCTGAGACCGTGCCCGTGATCTCGACAGTTCCAGTGGGCGCACCGGCTGAGGAATATTGAGCGGTAGGTCCGCTGCCGCTGATCGAGCCGGCCGTGGCCGTGTAGCTGTAAGTCAATGGCCGGTTCTGCGGGCTCACTGCGGTGCAGGTGACGGTCGCTGTGTCGCCTGGCTTGATGGTGGTGGGGCTGACTGAGCAACTGATGGTGGGCGGCTCAAAGGCTTTCACGGTAATTCCAGCCGTGCAGGTCGCCGTCTCCCACGGCTTCGCGCCCTCTTTGCCCTTCTTGCCTTCCTTCACTGTGCCCTGGACGGAGTACTCGCCAGGTGCAAGTGAGGATGTATCGACTTTAGCGGTGCTTTCGTTTCCTCCAGTGACCCCGGTGCCCGACCAGCTATAGATCACGTTGTCCTTGGGCTTCAACCCACCCGCTTCTGCTGACACCGTTACCGGATCGCCCGGATAAATCGATTCCGGATTCGCAGAGCAAGCAAGCGTGACCGGCGGAGGAGGAGTGACCGCGCCGGCATGAATCACGAGACCAGCGCTGAGGCGGGCCGCATTGATGCTGGCCGTTCCCCCAAAGACCCTGTTGCCGAAGTCGGCGTGCATGTATTCGTAGTCCGCCTGGAAGAGACGGATCGCCAGATGATGATTGAACCAGGGTGTTTCAAGATCCATTCCCCCGCCTGCCGTCAGGTCAGGACCCCAGGTGTTGGGCTCATGGTACGGTCCGCCTACCATGGCGCCGCCACCCAACGCGTGAACAAATGGCGTAATCGCCCCATGCGGAAAACGAAAGATCACGCCGCCCGCCGCGGTCACGAAACCGTCATCGTTGCCTTCTGTGCCGATGTTGGTGCCAGTTACCGGCGCGCCGAACTCGTGTTCCGCAGCCTCGATTTGAAAGCCGACAAAACGATTGAAGAAATATGCGCCGCTGAGGATCGCACCGGCATTGACTGCATCGTAGGAGACCGGCTCGGTTGTGCCATTCGGCATCAGAACCTGGACCGTCCCATGGGGTGAAAGATAGCTGTAGCCAGCGAAGATATCAAATCTCGATGGCGACTCATTGGTCGGTCCGTGCCCGGCAGGGGCAGCCTGAGCCACCAGGCCAACCGGCGCCAAGAGCAAAACTGCCAACGCAAGATGTCGCATAAGGAAAGGAAGAATTTGCTTGAAACAGGAAAGAACCTTCAACAGTACCTCCATAGGGCCACTCTAGTTAAATCGGCAAGCGAATTTGGGGAAGATCATGTTCGCCGCTCGACTGATTTTCATTCTTCGAGAGCGTTCATCACAGTGCTAATCGTGATGCGTATTCTTCTCGATGCGCTCCCCCAGCGGGCAGACATCATCTATCACTTGTCTCGCATCCAACGGCTTTCAATCGGGGCTTCTAAGGATTCAACCTGCGTTCAGCGCTTTCGCTGGCGCACCTCTTATTTGAGTGGGTCTTCGGTCGGCAGGATGCTTCAGACACAGAATCCGGCGGCTTCCGCTCACCTCGCGGACGAGCAATCTATTGGCGTGGAATTCTATTAGCTGCGAGGCGTGAAAACGCGTGATCGCTCCGGGATGAGTCAGGCTCAATTGTGCGGCACGAAGGATCACCACGCAGAAATGCCGTGAAATCAATCTCTTATGCGAGATTCAGCGTCTTACGGAGGCTGCGTGGCTCACGCAGAATCTTCTCTTGTAAAAGCGAGATGGCATAAATAAGTTGCTCGGGGCGAGGTGGACAACCCGGCACATAAACATCGACCGGCACGATCTGATTTACGCCCTGGACGAGTGCATAGTTATTGAATACGCCGCCGGAAGTGGCGCATGCGCCCATGGAGATCACCCACTTTGGTTCGGGCATCTGGTCGTAGAGCCGGCGCAGGACAGGAGCCATCTTCTGCGAAACTCTGCCCGCCACAACCATCAGATCCGACTGGCGGGGGGAGGGCCGGAACACTTCTGCGCCGAAGCGCGCAATATCGAAACGGGCCGCGCCCATCGACATCATTTCAATGGCACAGCAGGCCAACCCGAAGGTCATGGGCCAAATTGAGCTTTTGCGCACCCAGTTGACGGCAAAATCCAGCGTTGTGAGAAAGACTCCCTCCGGCTCTTCGTAGCCGTAGTTCACTTCCTTCACTTTCATCCGGTTTTTTGCGCTGCTCTCTAAATTGCCGAAGAGATAATGGTCACGCTCAACGGAAGCCGCCATGCTTCCACTATACTCTCGCGGGGGTTGGAGATGAGCCGGGGAGACAGGCGGCCCGAGCCGGAGTGCGCTGTTCTTCGATGGAACGGGATGACGCGCCATAGCTTTCAAAGCAGATTGATCGGAACTTGCTTAATTCCCCGAACTTTATGAAAATGATACGAAAGCAAAGGCCATATTTTTCTATCATCTGATCTGCGGGAAGATTCTTGCTTCCCTCATGGTCGGTTCACTGAACTGTGCGGCGGGCGTGTTGGAGCCAGCCGATGCGGTTCAAAACTGCAATCCGCTGCGCGACGCGCGGAGTTGTTTTCGGAGCGAAATTTGCATGGCAAGTGGATCTCGTAGGTTCTTGCTGTTGCCCACGCTGCTGGGATTTCCCGCGATGGCTATGGCTGTCGCTCCCGCGATCACTCCTGCCGCGCAGGCGCCGGTGACTCAAGCCCAGATCGCGGCACTGCAGCAGGCCGTTCAGAATGCGCAATCGGCCGGCGACAACGCGTGGATGCTGACCTCTGCCGCGTTGGTTCTGTTGATGACCGGCCCCGGGCTGGCGCTGTTTTATGGCGGGCTGGTGCGCAGGAAGAACATCCTGGGTACCATGATGCAGAGTTTTGCGATGATGGCACTCGTGACGATTCTCTGGGCCATTGCCGGATATTCGCTGGCTTTTGGTCACGGGAACCTTTTCATCGGCGGCTTCGAGCACTTTTTCCTGCGCGGAGTTTCGCTGAGTCCGAATCCGGATTACGCGCCCACAATTCCCGAGCAGACGTACATGATCTATCAGCTCATGTTCGCCATCATTACGCCGGCGCTGATTACGGGAGCATTTGCCGAACGGATGAAGTTCAGCGCGATGGCGTTATTCCTCTCATTGTGGTCGCTCTTCGTGTACTGCCCGATGGCGCACATGGTTTGGGGAATTGGCGGCCTGTTCAACAGCGCAGGCACGCACATTCCGAGCCTGGATTTTGCGGGCGGGACGGTGGTCCACATTACCAGCGGCGTTTCCGCCCTCGTCTGCGCGCTCTACATCGGCAAGCGGCTGGGCTATCCGCAGAAAGCGATGCCGCCACACTCGCTGGTATTAAGCTTCATCGGAGCCTGCTTGTTATGGGTCGGCTGGTTTGGGTTTAATGCGGGCAGCGCCCTGGCCGCCAATTCGCTTGCCACCAGTGCTTTTGTCAACACGCACTTTGCCACTGCTGCTGCGGCGCTCGGCTGGACTATCTTCGAGTGGTTTCACAACGGCAAGCCCACCGCTCTCGGCGCCTTATCGGGCGCGGTTGCAGGCTTGGTGGCCATCACACCCGCTTCAGGATTTGTGCAGCCGTTTTCTGCGCTATTCATCGGCCTGGCCGCGGGATTTTTCTGCTCTTTCATGGTTTTTCAGGTGAAGAGCCTCTTTGGCTACGACGACTCGCTCGACGCCTTCGGCGTTCACGGAGCGGGGGGGACGCTGGGAGCGATACTGACTGGAGTCTTTGCCACCTGCGCGATCAACCCGGTCTATGGCAAGGGCGTGCCGACAGGCGGGATCGACGGGCACTGGAGCCAGGTCCTAAACCAGTTGACTGCGGTGGGAGTGTCATGGGGAATCTCCATTGTTGGAACGCTGGTGTTGCTTTTTGTTGTAGATAAGGTCGTGGGACTGCGGCTTAAACCCGAGCATGAACATGCCGGACTCGATCTTTCGCAGCACGGTGAGGAAGGCTACGACTTCGAGACCACGTAAACCCGCGTGGGACTGCCTGCTGCGCTTATGGACCGGAAAGAGTTCCTGGCGCGCGTGAAACGGCGAAAGCGTGAAGCGGAGACACATTTCTGTTGCTTCAGGAATTTCCGGGGCATAAAAACTTTCGACGGTATTCAACCAACCTGCCGCCCCGCCTGATAGGCTATCGAACGAGGAACTTCTGCATATGCTGAAGATTGAAGCTGTTCTGCAACCCTCAAAGCTGGATGCCGTAAAAGACGCCCTGCTGGAAGCGGGCATCGAAGGTATGACAATTCTTGAGGCGCGTGGCCACGGCCGCCAAAAGGGCCACACCGAGTTCTACCGTGGTCGCGAATACACCGTCGATCTTCTGCCCAAAGTAAAGATCGAACTCGTGATCCTTGACGATCTGAAGGAAAAGGCGATCCAAGCGATTGTTGGCGCCGCCCGCACTGGCCGCATCGGCGATGGAAAGATCTTCGTCAGCCGGATTGACGAAGCCATACGCATCCGGAACGACGAGAGGGGCGAAAACGCGCTATAGCGGTAGATCCATGCGCTCTTGCGCGCTGCCAAAAACCCGGATAAGCGCGGTTCGCAAGAGTGAGGCGGCTGCGCATTCGCGCGCTTCTTGCGCATGAGCCAACCGTCTTAGTGTGACGATGCGGTTCAGCGACAAACAAAAAGGAAATGCACAAATGATTCCCCGGCTCGTATCCCTCCCTGCCATCGCATTGTGCGCATCATCGTTCCTGGCGGCGCAGGACACGCGCACGGTGGTTGAGCCGTTCTTTCCCCAGCTTTGCACAACCCTCGACGCGCAGCTCGAAACAAGGGGCCTGTCCCTGGCGCCGGCCGACGAGCAAAAACTTGATACCGCACGCATCCAGAGGGCGATCGATCGGTGCGGCAAAGGGCGCGCTGTGCTGCTCCACGTGGACGAGAAAAACAACGCGTTTCTGAGCGGACCGCTGGAACTGCGCCGGGATGTGACGCTCATTATCGGTCTGGGCGTAACTCTTTTCGCTTCCCGGGATCCGGCTCTCTATGCCGTTTCGCCGGGTAGTTGCGGAATCGTCAGTCACGCGCCCGGCCCCCGCGGTTGCAAGCCGCTGATCTCAGTGGATCACGCGCCCAACTCGGGAATCATGGGCGATGGCACCATTGATGGGCGGGGCGGGGAGAAGATGCTCGGATCGCAATATTCATGGTGGGACCTGGCTGAGCAGGCGAAAGCCGGCGGCGCGCAGCAGGTTTTTCGGCTGATTGTCGCCAACTACTCTGACAACTTTACTCTGTATCGCATCACGCTGAAAAACTCCCCGAACTTCCACGTGGTCTTCGATCATGGAGATGGATTTACGGCATGGGGCGTGAAGATCGACACACCGCAGCGGTTGGCCGACTCGGAGCATCCGCTGTCGCGCAACACGGACGGCATCGATCCCGGCGATGGGGCGAAAAACGTGACAATCACGCACAGCTACATTCGCGACGGCGACGACAATGTGGCCATCAAGGGAGGTCCGGGCGGCGCGACGAATATGACGGTCAGCCACGACCACTTTTACTGGGGCCATGGCATGTCGATCGGCAGCGAGACGAACGGCGGAGTGAGCAAGATTCGCGTCTTCGATCTTTCGCTTGACGGGACTGACAACGGCATCCGCATCAAGTCGAACGGGTCACGCGGCGGGCTGACCCAGGACGTGGTCTACGAAGACATCTGCATTCGCAAATCGCCGAATCCCATCACGCTCGACACCGCCTACTCTGCCAACGGGCCGTTGCAAGGTTCCTCGCCGCCCACCATGCGAGACATCACACTTCGCAACGTGCGCGTCTCCGGAGGCGGCAAGTTCACCTTCAACGGCTACGACCAGACCCATCGCATCGGCGTGACGCTGGATGGAGTGCAGATTACGGACAACGCGAAGTACACCTACGACGTGAATCACGCCGATATCTCGCTCGGACCCCAGCCGACCAACTTGCAACTTCCCGCGGGCACGGACTCCACCATTACCGGGAAACCGGTAGAGGGAAGCCCTGCGTCGTGCGCGCAGATGTTTGTGCCATTCCCAAAATAAGCTCCGCCCCGGCAGTTCTCATGGAATTGGGTTTGTGAAGATTTTTGGGGGCGTCAAAGACGCACCGGGAATGATCACCGGGGCCACACCAGTGTCCTTGCAAGTCATCGAAGGTGGGAAGGTATTGACGACCGCATCAGGGATCTCCGCCTGCGATGCTGCGATTGGCGGCTTGCGGCCAGCCAGCCGAGCGGGATCAAAACCGCCGAGCAGATCGGTGAGCCGCGGATTCTCGTCGCGCGGGCCCTCGGGCAAATAGGGCTTTTCATCGGGCAGAGAAGCCAATGGCGGCAAATCGAAGAGCACATCGAGAAACTTGGGGAACGAAACGTGATCGCCAGGGTCTGAATCCACTCCGCTCGACTTGGCGTAGGGCGAGATGAGGATCATGGGCACGCGGGGTCCATCGCCGCAGGGCTCCTTGTCGGGACACATCTCAAATCTCGGCGGAGGCACATGGTCGTAGTAACCCTCGGAGTCGTCCCAGGTGATGATGATTGCCGAATCGTTCCAATAGGGGCTTCGCGCAATGGCATCCACCACCTTGGCCACCAGCGATTCGGAAAGCTGTGAGTCCGAGTAACCCGGATGGTCGTCATCGCCGAGTACATTCAGCGCGTTGGGGTTGGTGGGCTTCCAGCCAAAGGGGTTGAGCTGGCCGCCCTTGACGAAAACGACGCTTTGAGACGGCAGTTGCTGCTTTTCCATCATCGTGAAAAAGTCCAGCAGGTCGTGCTCTCCGCTCCACAGCGACGGATTCTGGCGGATGTAGCCGAAGTACTGCGGTGCGTTGTGATGCGGGATGTAGGCCGGGTGGTCATTGCCCTCGCCATTGCCGAAACCCTCCTGGTACCACGCCCAGGGAACCGCTCGATGGTCAAGCCGCCCCAGCTCCCCGATGTCGTCCTTTACGTCGTCCGTATCGGCAGTCACCTTGGTGGCATCGCGCCCTTTCAAGGTGAGCATCAGCGTGGCATAGGTCTGGTCGAGCTGGTGCGTGCCCTGCGCATCATCCGCAAAGGCGTAAGGCCCGAAGTCGGGGTCGGCATCGTTCATCACCGGCTCACCCTTGCCAAAGGTCGATTTGGCGGTCTCATTCGGATGGCGAGCTGCCTGGGTTTGCCCGGTCTGGCCGGCAATCAGGTCGATATTCCCAGGAGTCGAAGGACCGTACATCGCTTGAAAGATGTGATCGTAGAGGGTGAACCTGTGCGCATACATCCACAGGAATGGAACGGTGGTGCAGTCCTCGTGCGCCATGGTCAGAATGCCGAGCTGCTGGGCCAGTTGCCGAGTGGCCTGCCCGTCCAGCATGCTCTTCTCTTCGTAGGAGACGAACTTGTCCATCCGCCCGCCGTCGGACATGGTCAATAACGCCAGGCGGGAGTGGTCGGCGTCAGACGTGTCGGCGGCCTTAAGCAGAAAAGGCGTAATCCAGGTATGTCCTATGTCGTCGTACTGCCTGAAGCCGTGGGCGCGGGCCTCAGGGGTGGCGAGATTGTCCACGCCTGGAAACGAGCCAAAGTATGAGTCGAAGGAGCGGTTCTCCTGATAGATAACAAAAACATGATGGATATGCGCCCGCAGGTTGGCGACGAGATCGCGCCGCGCGGCGGTTGACGATTGAGAGGGACCTGCCTGTGCTCTAATGGCCGAGATCGATGACAGCGTAAAGGTGAAGAGCAAGAACGTGGCGCGCAGGAAACCACGAAGATAGGGCAATAGAAGATTAGAAGTTGCCAAGTGACCCACCTGAGGCTGGAATAGACACTCCAGAATAGGTTTTCCGGAATTCCCGATGCAAGCCGGATAACTCCTTTTATACTGCTGGTGCGGGGGCAACTTAATTAAAACTCTGCGACAGGGCACGTTGATCCATTCGACATACGAGCTGCCTCTCCTCTGGTTCACAACGGCTTTATCCGGTTCCTGCCGTTCGCTACAATCCATTCGTTACGACACAAAAAGTCCCTCAGCCCAGGTTTATCGCTTATTCTTGTAACAATTCCTTCTTGCTTCGGCAGGCCACGCAAAAAATCATATGAATCCAATCGTTTTGGCGGTTGACGATCTTCGGGAGCAGTATCTCAAGGAGATGGCGCTTGTGCGCCAGACTTGTGAGCGCACCGGGGATGGAACGGCAGCCATCCGGCGGCGTTCCGCGGTAGTGGATCGCACTCTGATTGAAATGTGGAAAAGGGCCTTTGCAGGCTTGCCGGCGCAAAACGTTGCGCTGCTGGCGCTGGGCGGCTATGGCCGCAAAGACCTCTTCCCCTACTCCGACATTGACGTGCTGTTTGCCTTTGCAGACGACAAAACCGAGGAACAGTCGCGCGAGGCCGTGAGGGCAATCATCCAGGGGATGTGGGACATCGGGCTACGGGCGAGTCCCAGTTCGCGCACCGTGAAAGAAGCCAGCCGCTTCGACCCCGACAATCTCGAATTCACCTTAGCCACATTGGACCGGCGGTTTTTGGCCGGGCAGTTTCCTCTCTATCAGCAACTGCACCAGGTCGCCCTTCCCGGCCTGGTACTGAGCGAGTGGACGGGCATCACGCAGAAACTGGGTGAGATTGCTCGCGCGCGGCACGCCAAGTACGGCAACACGATCTTTCATCTTGAACCCAACCTGAAAGATTGTCCGGGCGGACTGCGCGATTACCACTTGGCGGTTTGGTTTGCGCTTTTGTTCCACTTGAAGGAAACGAAAGAATGGCCGCGCCAGCGAGGAGGAGTCTTCCAGAGTGCGCGAGGCGACGCCGAAGCCGCGTTTGATTTTCTGGCTGCGGCGCGCTGCTTTTTGCATTTCAGGCATGGCCGCGACGACAACACTCTGGACTGGCAGTCGCAGGACGAGGCCGCCGCGCGATCGATCGGCCTGGAAACTCGTGGTACAGCCGACCCCAGCTATTGGATGCGGACCTATTACCGGCACGCGCGCGTGGTGTATCGCCGGGCAGCGCTGCTGATGGAGCATCTGCCTGCGCCGGTGAGCTTCTACCGGCAGTTCCGGAGACGCCGCGCGCCAATCGCCGGAACCGACTTTCTGCTCGACCAGGGGCGAATTGACATTCTGCCCGGAGCGCAGTTTAACGACACGGCCGCGATCCTGCGCATTTTTTCGTTGATGGCAACGCACGGCTACACGCTGTCGCAAGCCGCGGAAGACCGCATCACGGATGCGCTGCCGGTTCTTGCGATCTCCATCCCCGAGGGGCCGTACCTGTGGAACGCGCTACGCGAAGTTTTGCTTGGCCCCCACGCCGCACATGCACTCAGGACCATGCATGCGCTGGGTGTGCTGGAGATGCTGCTTCCAGAATTCCACGGGATCGACGCGCTCGTGATCCGCGACAGCTATCACCGCTACACGGTGGACGAGCATACGTTTCTGGTGATCGACAATGTCCATGGGCTCCGCCAGCCTTCCAGCGAGCAGGAGCAGCGCCTGGCGCAGCTTCTCCCGGAGATCGACCGCCTCGATCTCTTCTTCCTGGCGCTGCTCTTGCACGACACCGGCAAAGGGCGCCGCAGCGGCGAACACGCGCAGCAGAGCGTCGAATTGGCAGACAGTTTTCTGGCGCGGCTTGACTTCGACGCCGAGGAGCGCGAATCCATCCTCAAGCTGATCCGGCTGCACCTGGAGATGTCAGTCGCGATGCGGCGCGACATCTTCGATCTCGACAATGTGCGGGCATTCTCTGAAAAAATTGGGAATCCGCAATTGCTGAAGATGCTCACCTTGATGACCTTCGCCGACATCAAGGCCGTTAATCCCGACGCGCTGACTCCGTGGAAGGCTGAGAATCTGTGGCAGTTTTACATGTCCACCTCGAACTTCATGGACCGCTCGGTGGATGAGTCGCGATACCACGCCGCGATCGATCCCACATTACTGAATCGCATTCGATCGATGGTTCCCGCCGCGCAGCATGATGCGCTGAAGCAGTTCCTGGAAGGGTTGCCGCAACGATATCTGCAGACCCGCCTGCCGGAACAGATTCGCAATCATTTTCAAATGGCTCTCAACCTCGATGACGACGCTGTGCAACTGGATCTGCGCCCCAACCGCCAGCTTTTCGACCTGACCGTGATTACACGCGATCGGACGCGGCTGTTTGCCGATGTGGCGGGAGTGCTGGCAGCGTGGGGGATGAACATCGTTCGCGCCGGCGCCTACTCCAACGATGCCGGTGTCATCGTCGACAGCTTTCACTTTTCCGACGTATTCAGGACGATTGAGCTGAATCCGAGCGAGAAGGAACGCTTCCTGGTGAATGTGCACGATGTGGTGGCTCAAAAAACCTCAGTGCAGCAACTGCTCGACGCGCGGCGCCATTTGAATCATCCCAGCAATTTGAAGCTTGAAGTGGCTACCAAACTCGAGTTTGACTCGGAGTCGTCGACGCACTCGACTTTGTTGCAAGTCGTGGCCCAGGATCTGCCCGGCCTGCTGAGGCAAATTGCCCTCACACTCAGCTCGCATCAATGCAACATCAAGGTTGCCTTGATCGACACCGAAGGCGAAACTGCGATCGACGTGTTCTACTTGACGAGCCAGGGAGAAAAACTGGCCTCCGGCGCACAAGAATTGCTCGCGAAGGACCTGACGGGAGCGCTCGAGGCGATGCGCCATCCAGCGGCTTGAGGCCGGATTAGATCAGACCGGCGACGCGACCTCTAAAGCAATCTCAAAAGTGTGTGCCCACCGAGCGACGAAAGGCAACCGCGGATCCTTCGACTCGATCGTTCGCCATGCCGGACGATCTTCGCTCAGGATGACAACCTGGATTGGCGCCGGCCTGGGCAAAGTGATCGTGGATCCGCTCTAGCCAAGCCACTGCGGATTTCGCGCAGTTCCATCGAAAACAGATGTGGTTTTGAAGCGCTCGAAGTCGCCGGTGGCCGCGGCTTTTTCAGTCTTCGAGAGGAGAGCTGCCACTTCCTGCTCATCCATCGGCTTGAACTCCTTGACTGCTGTGAAGGCCTGATCGAGCAGCATCTGGGAATTGATGCCTGTGATCTGCACCGAAACCGGGACGTTAAGCGAGTACTTCAGGCAATCGAGAGGATCGATCAAGCCGCTATGAGCAATTGCGCCGGCAGCGAAGCATTTCATACCCAACACGGCAGTCTGATGACGAAGCGCTACTGGAACGACAAGCTGCGCGAAGCTGCGGTAGTGCGCATCCATGACGTTATTCGGAAACTGAACTGTATCGAAGTGGAAACCGTGCTGGTCGGCCACCTGGAACATATAAAGATGAACGTGCGGATCCTTGTGGCCAGTGAAGCCGATGAATCGAATCTTGCCGGCCTGCTTTGCCGCGAGAACCGCCTCCATAGCGCCTCCGGAGTGGAAGATGCGATCCGGATCCTCATAGCGAAGGATCTCGTGAAATTGCAACAGGTCGAGATGGTCGGTCTGCAGCCGTTCGAGCGACATGTCAAGCTGGCGAGCGGCCTCCTCTTTCGTGCGCCCGTCGATCTTGGTCATCAAGAAAGCTTTTTGTCTGTATCCGCCCTGCGCGAGAGCCACGCCCATGCGTTCTTCGCTGTGGCCGTCGTTATAGTCCCAGCAATTGTCGAGGAAGGTGATCCCACGGTCCAGCCCCTCATGAATGAGTCGCGTCGCTTCCTCCTGCGACAAACCCGCGCCGCCGAGATGTGCCCCTCCCATACCAATGGCCGAAACCTCGACGCCGGTGATACCGAGCGGGCGATAAAGCATTTCGCCGCGGCGTGTACCAGCGGTCTTGACGCGCGGAATTCGAGCGGCGGCATCGGCTGACGAAGGCTCAGTTAGCTCGATGTAACCGGGTGCAGCTTTTTGGGCTGCGGCTGAACCCAGGCTGGCTGTGGCGGCGATGGCAGCCGCGGATGCCGAGAGAAAATCGCGTCGTTTCATCGAATGCCTCCCAGGGAAGAGTGGCGAGCACCCTTTAAGGTGCGCATTGTGTATATGGCCCGGGGCGGTTGCAAACCCGTACATTTGGGAGGGTAGCCGGAAAGGGACGGGCAAGACAAGAGGGGCCTAAACCTCGCCCTTGTGCACGAGATACTCATCGAGCAGCACGGAGACCAGAACCGCGGTGGGAATGGCCACCATGGCGCCCGGAATGCCTTCGAGAGCCGAACCCAGAAGCAAGGCAACGAAGATGCCGAGGGCCGGCAGATTCACACGATTCTTCATGATGCGCGGGACCAGCAAGGAGTTCTCAACCTGCAGATAGACCAGAAAGAAGATGGCCACGCCGAGCACACGGCCCCATGAGTCGATTGCGGCCACCAGGAGCGCGAGAGCGACCGAAATTGCCGCGCCGAGGACGGGAACGATGTTGAGGAGGCCGCAAAGCACGCCAAGGGCATAGGCGTAGCGCAGATCCAGGGAAAGAAAAACAATCATGCTGGAGAGGCCGAGGATGAGCATCAAGCTGGCTTGGCCGAGAAGCCACTTCTGCATGCGGACGGCGGCACGCTGCAACGTGTGATCCAGCCGCTGGCGCGGCGCCGGCGAAAGGAAAGACAGAAACCAACGATAAGCTCCATCTCCCTCAAGAATGAAATAAAGGGTAAGGACGAACCCGGCAATGACCTGGACAAAAGCGCCGGCCCATCCCTTGATCGAAACCAGGAGATATGAGGCCGCGTGGCTAAGCATTTCCTGCAGCCAGGCGATGATCTGGCCCGTATTCAAGCGGTCGGCAAACGGAATTTGCCGGAACTTTGCCAGCAATGCAGGAAGGCGGGTTGGAAGATCGACGTTAAGGGACTGCATGTCGCGAATCACCGGCGGCAGGGCGAGAAAACCGAAACCGGAGAGTGCGCCGGCCACGGCCAGCAGGAGAATAAGGATGGCAAGTGAGCCCTTGAAGGGCCGCCAGCGACCGACTCGTGTCCGGGAGGTGGAGCGGACCACCGGGGTGAGCACCACGGCCAGGAGCGCGGAGACGTAAAGCAACACAAGTTCGCCACGAACCAGCCACGCCAGGTATCCGGCAGCGGCCAGGACGAAGCAGAAAACAATGTGGCCGCGAACATTGCGTGCGGCCTGGGAGGGTTGCGTCACGCGAGATCGTCCTTGCACGGTATCTTCAATGGATACAAACCTGCCGGTCAGCCCCGTCAATAGCCGGCTGCACCGATCATGGTAACGCCACGCGCCGGGGGTAACGTCTTGCGCCGGTGGTGATTCCGCTTCGCGAAGTGCCTGGTCGACTACGCCCGGGCTCAAGCCCGCAGGTTCAGCCTGATTATTTACTGATCGCCGCTGAGGATGGAACCGACAATGCCGCCCAGCAGACCGCCTCCAATGGCGGCAGGTGTTGCGGCGCGCGCGTCAGGATGCGGCAGATACTCGTAGATCTGATGCGCCAGCCGCGAAATGGGTAGTGTTTGCAGCCACACAGTGCCGGGGCCGACCATTTGCGCCAGAAAAATCCCGTCGCCCCCGAAGATCATGTTTTTGATCCCGGGAACCGTGGTGATCTGGAAGCCGACGGAAGTTTGGAAGGCGCCGACGTGGCCCGGATGAACACGCAGCACTTCGCCGGCCTGGAGGTTCTTCTGGATCAGCTCGCCGGAGAGTTCGATCCATGCCATACCCGTGCCTCCGACGCGCTGCAGCAGGAAACCGTCGCCGCCAAAAACGCCGGCACCCAGCGACTGCTGGAATCCCACGCTGATGGTGACCTGAGGCGTGGCGCAGAGAAAGCCGTGCCGATGCACCATGTATTCGAGGCCCTGACCCAGTTGAATCGGCACGATGTGGCCAGGCACCCTGGTGGCGAATGAGACCACGCCGGGGTACTGAACGGCGCGGTATTCGGTCATGAAGATGCTCCCGCCGCCGGCCACGCGTTTGAGGACGCCAAAGAGGCCGCCGCCTCCGCCCATCTGCGTGTGCGTACTCATCTGGATCGAGGCGGTCATCCAGGAGAGCTCTCCGCTCTCAGAAAAAACGGACTCGTTAGGCTCGAGTTGTACGTCGAGCACCGGCATGGTGGTGCCTACAATTTGGGTTTGCATGCGGAACCCTCCTTATCAAAGGACAGTGTATCTTCAACCAGGCCAGCGCCATGCAGAAAGCTGTGGAATCCGCGGGGTGGTGGGTCAGGTGAGCCAGCGTCCGTGCCGGGAAATCAACGCTTTTCGCGATGCGCAATCACTTGATCTTTGATGCGATCGTAGACATCGCTGGGGAGCACGCCGCGATCGAGAAGGTCCTGCTTGGTGCGGTAGGGGCGAAAGCGCACGATGCGGCCCGCCCAACTGGGCGTCATCCCGGGAACCTTGAGAAGCTGCGCGACGCTCGCATGGTTGATGTCGATGCGCGCCTCGGGCGCTGGGACCTGCCCGGATTTGGCAGTCGCCTGCAAGGAGGGTGACTGGGGTGAAACCGCAAAGGCGCTCATTAGGCCGCCGGTACAAAACGAGACCATTGCAATCAGCGCGGCCAAAAATCGGACCCGAGTTCCCACCGTTTCATTGTGGGCCTCGCGACCATCCGCCGCAAGGCGCAGGCCGGAACAGAATGCCGGGCCGGTAGAGGTGCGTTACCGGCAGGTCAGCTGCCAAAATAGATCTATGGCAACTTCCCCGGTTGTTCCCCCCAACGAGCCCACCTCGGCTGCTCGCGGGCCTGGCAAAACCAGGCTTACGGTCTTCATCTCGCTGCTGGCATTACTGGGTGTGTGCATTGCAGTTTTGTGGACCACACGCGGCGCAATGGCTTACTTCCGCGGGAAAACCACCCTGCGAGGAGAACAAACGCTCGTCGATGTGCAGCCCTGGCAGACTGCGCAGACGCTGGCTTCGCTCGCAGTCACAGCGGAGGAGACCCAGTACGCGCGCGAGGCCGAGCGGCTGGCCGATCACGAGGTGGACCAGGCATTTGCCGCGGCACTGCGGCAAGCGCGCCTGAATGCACAACACCGCACGCTCACTGGAAACGCGCTGGCCCTTTCGCAGAAGATTAGCCAGCTTGAGCAGTTGAAGCAGCAGGACCAGGCACTGGTTGACAGCCTCACAGCCAAGTCCGAGTCGCTGAAGAACTCCAGCAATAACGGCGCACAGGCCAGTTCGGTGAGCGACGACCTTGAAGTGGCCAAGGCGCAGCTGGGGCTCGACAGCGACGAGCTTACCGATGCGCAGCGCGATTTGGAGCGCGTTACAGGGGGGCAGAGCACAGAAATCCAGGATGAACTGTCTGCGCACGAAGCCTCGATGCGCAAATACGACAGCGAGGCCGCGAGCGGTGGCGAAATCGCGGTTCTCTCGGTGCGAGAGAACCACACACTGGCGGCACGAATCGGTGCATGGTTCAAGCAAAGCAATCGCGAGGAGCTGATCAGGCAGGCGCTCCAGGAGGCGCAGAACAACGTGCACAACCTGACTGCCGAGCACAACACGCTGGAGGCGAAGGCCAATGCGGCTGCCGCCGCCGGTGCCGCACCCGACCGCGCGACACGGCTCGCCAACCTAAGGGATCGCAGTGTTGAGCGGCAAATCCTGAGTATCGACGACGACCGCATCCAAACCGAGCAGCAACTGGCGGCAACCTATACGAAATGGGAAGCTCAGGTAAAACTGCAGCACCAGATCGTTCTGCATCTCATCCTGCAATCGCTTATCGTAATCCTCCTCATCCTGATGGGAATGCTGGTGTGCGACACCCTGGTGCGGCGATTGATGGCGCATCCTTCCATCGAACGCAGGCAGATGCGTACATTGCGCAGCGTTCTGGAACTGAGCATTCAGGCGGTGGGCGTGGTACTCATTCTGCTTGTGATCTTCGGTTCGCCGCAGGAAACGCCGACCATCCTCGGTTTAGCTACGGCCGCCCTGACCATCGCATTGCAGGACTACATCATCGCGTTTCTTGGCTGGTTTGTTTTGATGGGCAAGAACGGGATTCATGTGGGCGATTGGGTAGAGATTAACGGCGTAAGCGGCGAAGTATCGGAGATTGGATTGATGACCACGACGTTGATCGAAACCGGCGGACTCGCGGATCAGGGACTTCCGACCGGACGCCGTATCTCCTTCATGAACGGCTTCGCCATTCGCGGGCAGTTCTTTAATTTCTCCACCGCCGGACAGTGGATGTGGGACGAGATCACGATCAGCGTGCCTGCGACCGCGGACATGCATAGCGTAATGGAGGAGGTTCACAAGGCGGTGATTGAGGAGACGCGGGAGAATTCCCGCCTCGCCGAGAAGGAATGGAAGGGTGTGACGCGCGACGAAGGCCTGGCCCGCTTTGGAGCAGAGCCGGTTGTGAATCTGCGGCCGTCGAGCTCCGGCGTCGACCTGCAGATACGCTACGTAACGCCGGCGTTCGCGCGGTTCGAGATGCGCAACCGCATGTACCAGCGCGTGGCGGAGCTGCTGCACGAACAAAGCGCGGCGATAAAGTGAAACGCTTCGGTCCGTTGTAGTCAAATATCTATTTGACAATGCCCCGGAGTTGCCTTTAGTTTTGAAGCTAGATGCAAAGGCTCCGCCATCACGGCCATCACCATCATCATGGAACAACCATGCCGGCGGACTGCTATGGCCTGAGATAAGACGGCCAGAGAGATCAGAAAAGGAAACACCCGAGCCCGCCGGCGACTAACGCTGGTGGGCTTTTTCGTGTTTAGAGACGAATTTTAACCCAAGACAGGAACGAAGATGACCGAGAAGACGACGATCGATTTTGAAAAGATGGATGGTCTGGTGCCGGGGATCGTACAGGATGCCAGGACCGGAGAGGTGCTGATGCTGGGGTTTCTGAATCCAGCCAGCTACGCGAAGACGCAGGAGACCGGGTTTGTGACCTTCTGGAGCCGCACCCGCCAAAAGCTATGGATGAAGGGCGAGACCAGCGGGAACCGCCTGCGGGTGGTCTCGGCCGCGACCGACTGCGACAACGACACACTGCTCTTTCGCGTGGAAGTGGAAGGCGATGGGCTGGTTTGCCACGAAGGCACGGTCAGTTGCTTTACGCGGCCGATTGAGGCAAGCCCATGGGCGGAGGTGAATCGTGGCTGACAAACTGAGGCTGGGCATTCCCAAGGGCAGTCTGCAGGACGCGACCATTGCGCTGTTCAAGCGTGCGGGATGGAACATCTACGCGGACGGACGATCGTATTTCCCGTCAATCGACGACAGCGGGATTGAGTGCATGCTGATTCGCGCGCAGGAGATGGCGCGCTACGTGGATCACGGCGTGCTGGACGCGGGGCTGACCGGCATTGACTGGGTAGTGGAAAGCGGCCTGGACGTGGAGAGCGTGACCACGCTGACCTATGCCAAGCAGAGCCGGCGCAAAGTGCGCTGGGTTCTGGCGGTGCCGGAGTCGAGCGGATACGAGAAAGCTGAAGATCTGGAAGGCAAGATCGTTGCCACCGAGCTGGTGGAAACCAGCAAGCGCTATTTTGCCGCTAAGGGTGTGAACGTGAAAGTGGAGTTCAGTTGGGGCGCGACGGAAGTGAAGCCGCCCATGCTGGCCGACGCAATCGTGGAAGTAACGGAGACCGGCAGTTCGTTGAAGGCCAATCACCTGAAGATTATCGACACCGTGATGGAGAGCGAGACGCACCTGATTGCCGGCAAAGCGGCGCTCGCCGATGCGTGGAAGCGGCAGAAGATCGAACAGATTGCGACCATGCTGCGCGGCGCGATCGATGCGCAGGCGCAGGTGGGGCTGATGCTCAACGTAAAGCGCGCGGATCTCGAAGCAGTGCTTGCCGTACTGCCCGCGCTGAATTCGCCGACGATTTCGCAATTGAGCGATTCGCAGTGGGTCGCGGTAAACACGATTGTTGAAGAGCGCGTTGCGCGCGACGTGATTCCGCGGCTGAAGGCAGCCGGCGGCGCAGGAATTGTGGAGTATCCACTCAACAAGGTGGTGCTGTAAACCGAAAGTCGCCGGATTCCAGTCCGGCCACGATAAGGGAAGGGATAAGAAATGCCGGCCGGCGAATCACGGAAAGAGATCATACGGCGATTCAAGGAACAGAAGCCGGGCGTGGGAATCTACGCTGTGCGTTGTATGACGACGGGACATGTTTGGGTGGGCGCAACGAAAAACCTTGAGGCTACCCGGAACCGCTGCTGGTTCTCATTGCGCAATGGCCTCGATCTCGACCCGTCGTTGCAGGAAGAATGGGATGTACACGGAGAGCCGGCATTTCAGTACGAGATTCTGGACTGCTTCGTGAAAGACCTGCATCCTCTTGAAGTGGATGAATTGCTCAAGAAGAGGGTGATCGATTGGGCTGCCAGGATCGGCGGGCAGAAACTCAGATGACGCGCGGCCGCCGGGCTGCAAGAAGACTCTGGGGTTCCCCCAAGAAGAAATAGGAGCAAGGATACGGGAACGATGAAACTGATCCGGACAACGGGACGCGGAGCGCGAACCGCGGCAGAAACACTGGATGCTCTCGAGCGGCGCGGCGGCGCGGCGCTTGACCAGGTGCTGCCGGTAGTCAGGCGCATCGTCGGCGACGTGCGCAAGCGCGGCGACCGTGCGCTGCTGCGCTATGCGGCAAAGTTCGATGACTTGGGCGGACCCGATGTACTGCGGGTAAGCCGCGACGAAATGAAAGCAGCATGGATGGCGATCGATCCTGCGCTGCGTGATGCGCTGGCGGCAGCTGCCGACCAGATTCGCGCATTTTCGAAGAAGCAGATGCCGGGATCGTGGAAGGCTTCGCCAGTCGCCGGATTGACGACGGGCCAGCTTGTGCGGCCACTCGGTTCGGTTGGCTGTTATGTGCCGAGCGGCCGGCACCCGCTCCCATCGACGCTGCTGATGACAGCGATTCCCGCTCAAGTTGCAGGCGTCAAGCGCATCGTTGTGGTTTCCCCGAAGCCGGCGCAGGAGACGTTAGCCGCTGCGCATTTGCTTGGGCTCACTGAGTTCTATCGGCTGGGCGGCGCGCATGCGATTGCCGCGCTGGCTTACGGAACGGCGAGCGTGCCGCGCGTGGACAAGATTGTGGGGCCCGGTAATCTTTATGTGACTGCGGCCAAGCGGCTGGTGGCGTTTGATTGCGCCATCGATATGCTGGCCGGACCAACGGAGATTGTCGTCACCAGCGAGCGCGGCAGGGTGGCTGACATTGCGAGTGATCTTGTGGCGCAGGCGGAGCACGATCCCGAGGCGCTGGCGATTTTCGTGACCACGCGAGATGACCTGGCTCGCGCGGTGATAGGCGAGGCAAAATTGCGCAGCCGTGATAATCCTGTCGCAGGCGAGGCGCTCGAGCGCAATGGCGCGGTAATTGTGGCGGGTTCAGTGGAGGAAGCGCGGAAGATTACGAATCGGCTGGCGCCCGAGCACCTGACCGTGGACGCAGCAAGCGACATGGGGTGGGTGGAGAACGCGGGATCGGTATTCGTCGGGCGCTGGTCGGCGCAGCCCATGGGCGATTACATCTCCGGCCCGAATCACACGTTGCCGACCGGCGGAATGGCGCGCGTGCGCGGCGGATTGAGCGTGAACGATTTTGTGAAGCTGATTACCGTGCAGGAGTACACGGCGAAGGCGGTGCGTTCTCTCGGCCGCGCAGCGATTGTGCTTGCCGAAGCTGAGGGCCTCGTGGGCCATGCCGATGCGATTCGCGCCCGGCTGCCCGCAGCTGTCGGGAAGAAGCGGGTTGCGCCGCAAGAAAACAGAAGGCGCATCCAGAGGAGGAGACGTGGGTAACGCCACAACTACAACGACTCCCGCGCCACGCGCGCGTGTCCAGGCGATGATGGAATATCACCCTCCGCTGGGCAGCCGCGACGCGCTGCGGCTGGACTTTAACGAGAACACGCTGGAGTGCTCGCCGCGGGTGCGCGAAGTGTTGGGGCAGATTTCCGCCGGAGCGTTGACGCTCTATCCCGAGCGTGAGCCGGTGGAGGCGTTTGTCGCGGCAAAGTTGGGGCTGCGAGCGGAACAGTTGGCGCTGACGAATGGAGTGGATGAAGCAATTCACGTGCTCTTCGAGACATTTCTCGATGGGGGGGACGAGTTGCTGCTGCCGGTGCCGACCTACACGATGTATGAGGTGTATGCGTCAGCGACGGATGCGCGCGTGGTAAAGGTGCAGGCCGCGGACGATCTGCAGTTTCCGTTTGAGCGGCTGATGGCGGCGATCACGCCGCAGACGAAGGTGATTGCGATTGCGAACCCCAACAGTCCGTCAGGCTCGGTGGCTACGCGCGAGCAATTGTTGGAGATTGCGCGGCGCGCGCCGCAAGCCGTGCTGCTCGTGGACGAAGCATACTTCCACTTCTACGGTGAAACGCTGATGGATCTGGTGGGCGCGCTGCCCAACCTGATTGTTGCGCGGACGTTTTCGAAAGCCTACGGCCTGGCGGGATTGCGGCTGGGATTGCTTGCCGGTCCTGTGGAGTTGATGCGATGGGTGCGCCGCGTGCTTTCGCCCTACAGCGTGAATTCCCTGGCGCTGGCATGCCTGCCGGCCGCGCTTGAGGACACAGCCTATCTCGACTGGTATGTGAGCGAAGTGCTGGCGGCGCGGACCGAGTTCGAGGCCGCACTGGATGCGGCTGGGGTGCGGCGTTGGCCGAGCCAAACGAATTTCGTGCTGGTGGAGATTGGCACGCGGCACAAGGAATTTGTCGAGCGGATGCGCGATGCGGGTGTGCTGGTGCGCGACCGGTCGAGCGATCCCGGTTGCGACGGCCGTGTGCGCATCACGGTTGGAACACGGGAGCAGATGAAGAAGGCAGCGGCGGCCCTAAATGGCGCGCT
This sequence comes from uncultured Acidobacteriaceae bacterium, assembly GCA_963802955.1. Classification (GTDB taxonomy): domain Bacteria; phylum Acidobacteriota; class Terriglobia; order Terriglobales; family Acidobacteriaceae; genus Telmatobacter. Next base: position 416,405 of record CAWDKT010000008.1, on the reverse strand, counting down.
GGCGGCGTTGCGGGCAGAGAGCGGGAAGCGATGACGACGAAGAAAAATAAGACAGCGGCGAAGCGCACCGGAAAGCGCACCGCGACCATTGCGCGAGTTACGACGGAGACACGCATCGAGTTGGAGCTGACGATTGAAGGAAAAGGGAAGTACACAGTTTCGACTGGAATCCGGTTCTTCGATCATATGCTCGAGCTTTTTACGCGGCATGGGGCATTCGATCTCGCGCTCAAGTGCGACGGAGATCTCGACGTCGATCAGCATCACACGGTGGAGGACGTGGGCATTGCACTCGGCGAGGCCTTCGACCGCGCGCTAGGCGACAAGCGCGGCATTCTGCGCGCGGGATATTTTGTGATGCCCATGGATGAGACGCTTGCTGTTGCCGCCGTGGATCTGAGCGGGCGCGCGGCCTTTGCAGTTGACACGAAGGTGCGCACGCGGCTGGTAGGCGATTTGCAAACAGAGTTGGTGACGGATTTCTTCGAGGGGTTTGCGCGCGGAGCGCGGGCCAATGTGCACGTCAGGACGATGTATGGCCGATCGAATCATCACAAGATTGAGGCCATCTTCAAGGCGTTTGCACGGGCGCTGCGCGTGGCGTGCAGCCGTGACAAACAACTGGGCGAGATGCTGCCAAGCACGAAGGGATTGCTCTAACTTCGCTCCCTCTTTCACTTATTCACATGCCATACCCGAGGCTTCGATGCAGGTAACAGTGATTGATTACAAGGCCGGCAACCTTACCTCTGTTCTCAAGACGCTGCGGCACTTGGGCGCGGAGACCGTGGTAACCGACGGCGACTTGTCGCTGGTCGAAACCGCAGAGCGAATTGTGCTGCCGGGGGTTGGCCATTTTCAGGCGACGGAGCGGCTCGATGCGACCGGGCTGACCGGCTCGATTCGGGCAGCGATTGCGCGCGGCGTGCCGTTTCTGGGAATTTGCGTGGGAATGCAGTGGCTGTATGCGGGATCGACGGAGGCGCCTGAGCAGCCGGGTCTTGGAGTCTTTGGAGAATCGTGCACTCGTTTTGCTGAAACCACGCAAAAAGTGCCGCACGTAGGGTGGAATTCACTGGAAGTGCGCAATGGATCGCGGTTGCTGACTGGGGTCGAGCCGGGTGAGTACGTTTACTTTACACATTCGTTCAAAGGGCCGGTTACGGCAGACACTGCGGCGGTCACGCGGTATATCGAGCCGTTTGCCGCGGCGGTGGAACGCGGAAACGTGATGGGGGTACAGTTCCACCCAGAGAAATCGGGCGAGACGGGATTGAAGATTCTCAAGAACTTTCTGGAGATTGAGCGATGAGGCTCGAACCTTTACCGGGTGAAAAGCAACCGCAGATCCTTCGACTGCGTTTGCCGCGAAGAACGCGGCAAACTCCGCTCAGGATGACAGGTCAGTTATTCAATCGACTTCAGATTCAGGACACGTATTCATGCTGACCAAGCGCATTATTGCCTGCCTGGATGTGCACGCAGGACGCGTAGTCAAGGGCGTGCAATTTGTGGACCTCGTGGATGCGGGCGATCCGGCAACGCAGGCGGCGCGGCACGCGCGCGAGGGCGCCGACGAAATTGTTCTCCTGGACATTACGGCGACACACGAGGGCCGGCAGACGCTGCTCGACACGGTACGGCGGACAGCGCGCGAGCTGTTTGTGCCGTTTTGCGTGGGCGGCGGCATCCGGTCGGCGCGCGATGCAGAGCAGGTGTTTGAGGCGGGCGCGGACAAGGTGAGCATCAACTCGGCGGCTCTTGCCGATCCGGCGCTGATCAGCGCCATCGGTGCGAGCTTTGGCGCGCAAGCGGTTGTCGTGGCGATTGATGCGCGGCGCGATCCGGAGGCTGCCGATCCGGTGCGCGAGGCGCAGGTGTTCGTGCAAGGGGGACGGCGCCCCATCGGTCGCACGGTTGTGGAGTGGGCGCGCGAAGCGGAACAGCGGGGCGCGGGCGAAATCCTGCTAACGTCGATGGATGCGGACGGGACGCGCGCGGGATTCGACTGCGAATTAACGGCGGCGGTGAGCGAGGCGGTGGGGATTCCGGTGATTGCTTCGGGCGGTGCGGGAACGGTGGCTCATTTTGCCGACGTATTTGCTCGCGGCAAGGCCGATGCGGCGCTGGCGGCGAGCATCTTTCATTTTGGCGTCTCAACTTCCCGCTCGCTCAAAGAGGAGTTGGCACAGGCGGGCGTTCCGGTGAGGCTGCCATGCTGATTCCATCGATTGATCTGATGGGCGGCCGCATTGTGCAGCTCGTGCAGGGCGAGAAGCTGCGGCTGGCCTTCGACGATTTTGAGTATTGGATTGGGAAATTTTCGAAGTATCCGCTGGTGCAGCTGATCGACCTGGATGCGGCGATGCGGCAGGGCGACAACTCGGCGCTGGTCGCGCAGATTGCGAAGCGGCTGCCGTGCCAGGCGGGCGGTGGAATCCGCACGATGGAGCGCGCACGGCAAGTGCTGGATGCCGGAGCGAAGCGCGTCATTATCGGGTCGGCGCTTTTCTCGGCTGAAGGAACTGTGAACGCGGAGTTCGCGGCGACGCTTGCAGCGAGCGTAGGCGCGGAGCACGTCGTAGCTGGGATCGACACCAAGAACGGGCGCATCGCCGTGAAGGGCTGGAAGGCGCAGGTAGAGCTGACGCCGGACGCTGCGATTCCGCAGCTCGAGCCGTACGCCGCGGCGTTTCTGTATACGCATGTGGATACCGAGGGGACGATGCAAGGATTTCCCATCGAGACCGCGGCGCGCCTGCGCAAGCTCACGGAGCGGCAACTCATCGTGGCCGGCGGCATCCGCAGCCAGCAGGAGATTGATGCGCTCGACGCGTTGGGTGCGGATGCGGTCGTGGGCATGGCGGTCTACACGGAAATGCTGGCGGTATAACAGAGGCAGCGAGTCGGCGAATCCGCGTTTCCCACCCTAGCGACAAAAGCAACGTCGTCGCGAGGGTGGGGCACCCGGCGGTACAAACGAAACGCTGGAAGCGTGATCCCGGCAAATCCGAATTCTGGCTTGATCGGATCTTTTCGGGGAATGACAAACCCGTTACGATAGCATTTTCAGATGGAGCCTGCGATCGTTCAGGGCTTAAAAGAACCCCATGCTGCGAGTCGGATATCCTACAACAATTCCTGTGGATCTGTTTCGCGATTTCCCCGAGGGAATCGATCTGGTCCCGGTGTCGGACACCATGGAGCACGATGCGGAGATCGACGTATGGATTCCCGATCCGTATTCGACGAAGGCACTGCGCGCGTGGCCACATCTGCATGGAGTGAAGCTGGTGCTATCGATGATGGCGGGAACAGACTGGATTCCCGGAACGGTGGGACCGCATGTGACGGTCTGCAACGCGCGCGGAGCACACAACGTGCCGACGGCGGAGTGGACGGTGGCGGCGATTCTGGCGATGCTGAAATATTTTCCGCTGTTCCTGGACATTCAGCGATCGGAGGTTTGGAAGCGCAGGTTTGAGGCGAGTGCAATGTACTCGACGCTCAATGGGGACGCCCGCGAGATGTATCCGCCGGTACTGGGCGAGGAATTGAGCGGGAAGACGGTTCTGCTGGTTGGCTATGGAGCCATCGGCAAAGAGATCGAGCGGATGCTGGGACCGTTCCAGGTGGAATTGCTGCGCGTGGCGCGGACGGCACGCATCGAGCCCGAAGTGCACGCGGTGTCTGCGCTGGACAGCCTGTTGCCGAAGGCAGACGTAGTGGTGCTTATTCTGCCGTCGACCCCGGAGTCGCGGGGGCTGATTGGGAGGCGGCAGCTTGCGCTGATGCGGCAGGGAGCGCTGCTGGTGAATGCGGCGCGTGGGCCGGTGGTCGATACCGACGCGCTGGTGGAAACACTGCGTGCAGGTAGGATTCGCGCGGCGTTGGATGTGACGGAGCCGGAGCCGCTGCCTGAGGGGCATCCCCTGTGGAGTTGCCCGAATCTGCTGATCACACCGCACGTGGGCGCGGTCGACGCCGCAGTTTACACCCCGCGCGCTGCGCACTGCGGCGGATGAACTGCGCCGGTATATGAGAGGTGAGCCGCTGAAGAACGTGGTGCAGGCGGCGGTGTAAAAGCGGGGACTAGGGACAAGGGACAAGGGAGTCCTCTGCGGCGCGGCGCCAGTCGCGCAGACCGAGGATGGCGAGACCGACAAGACCCGCGTAGAGCAACGCTGTGGGCCAAAGATTCTTGTAGATGTACTCGCCGATGTACACCGTGTCCACGATGATCCAGAGCCACCAATTGGCGATGTGCCTGCGCGCACCCCACCAGGTGGCGACGAGAGAGTAGCTCATAAGCACCGCGTCGAGGTACGGAAGCGCGGCATGGAGATGCTTGGCGAGCACGCCCAGCACAACACTGCCCGGAATGCCTAAAACGATGGCAACGACCAGGCTCGTCGGCTGGAGCGGTACGACGCTGACCCTACCCTCCTGTTGCACGCCCCGCCACCAGTGCCACCAGCCATAGAACGTGAAGACGACGAAAAAGACTTGCAGCAACGCGTCGGAGAAGAGTCCGGCGCGGTAGAAGACCACCATATAAATAAAGATCGAAACCAGAGTCACAGGCCAGCAGATGAGCAGACGGCGGGTAGTGAGCCAGATGCCGAGAGCGGCCGTGACGGCGCCTGCGAGTTCGAGGCCGTGAGCGACGAGCCAAGCGGTGATTGCTGTTTCGTTCATGGGCGGACGGCTCCGTGTGGGTGGTGCGATGCGGCGCGGCTGCGCAGGAAGTCGAGGAGTTTGCGGCCGGACGCGCTCAAAAACCAGCGCGCGTGGCCGAGAAGCCAGCCATCGTAGGCCATTGCGGCTTTTTCTTCAGAGTGCAGCACGTCGAGAAAATAATCCGCCTCAGACAACGCGAACTCAGCATGGCAGAGAGCGGCCATAGGTGCGAGAGCTGCGGACTCTTCGGACGAGAGGGGACGGATCGATTCGTAACCGTCGAGGAGGGCCTGGAGATGATCGAAGTGAACCGGAACGTCGTCGGGTTTCTCGGGATGATTGACGAGCACCAACCACTCCACGACGTTGCGCTCGATAGCGTGCGCGATGTCGTGAACCGCGTTGGTGCGGTCGGCGAGACCGAAGTCGATGATGGCGGTTCCGCCCGCGCTGGGCGTGGCATCGCTCCAGAAGAGGTTGGAGGCATGAAGATCGTTGTGGGTCCAAAGCGGGGTAAGCGCAGGCAGCAGCGGCGCGAGCTCGGAGTGATACGGTGCGAGAAGTTCGAGGGCACGCTCAGCGCAGACGCGAGTGAGATTGTGATCGGCAAGGGACGAACGCGCGGCAAGGTAACGGCTGAGCGCCGGCGCCGGGTCCTGTGCGGCGAAGATTGTGAAGCTTGCCACGAGCGGTCGGACTGCGCGAGGCGGCGCGGTGAAGCCGCCTGCGGCAAGATGAAGGCGAGCGAGCGCCTGGCCGGCAGAGTACGCATGGGTGGCGCATTGAAAGGGCGTCCAGGAGATTGCATCCCGGTAGAGATCGATGCCGGCTGGGATCGCGTGAACTTCGTATGTGCAATCGCCGATCTGGATAGCGGTTTCACCGGATTCCGGGGCGAGAACGCACGGAACGGATGCGCCGTGCGCAAGCAGATGCGCGAGGAAACGGTGTTCTTCGAGCAGGCCTTCACGATCGCGCACGGAGCAGTGATGACGCTTGATAAAGATGCGCTGTTCGACCCCTTGCGGATTGCGACTAGCGACGACGCCGGCTGCGGAGAAGGGGCGCGGACTCACGGTGAGGATTTCGACTGGCTCGCCGAGCGCAGGGAAGCGGCGAAGAAGTTCGCGCAGTTCGGCGAGGGTGAGCGGGGGCCAGTCGGGGGCGACCAGCGAGCCATCCATACCGTGCGAGATCGCGTCAGCCGTCATCGACTAAAACCTGTAATGCGCATCGAGGCGCACAGTTGGAGGCGCGCCGAGCCAGACAAATGTGTCGCCATAGCTTGCCCCGGTGTCGGACCAATAGCGCTTGTTGGTGATGTTGTTGGCATAGATGTGAAAGGTGACGCGGCCCTGCTCGCCGCCGGGAGTGTAGCGCGCGCCCAGGTTGAAGAGGCTGTAGCCAGGCACGCTGACTAGGTCGTCGCGCGTGGCCTCTTTGCGGGTGGTATAGCTCCAGCCGGGCAGAAGATGCAGACCGGCGATTCGAGGCACCGTGAGATCGGCGAACAAGTTTGTGTGAAGGTGAGGGACATTGATGACCTGTTTGTTGTCGAAGGACGGAGTGCCCGTGTCGGTTGAGGTCGCGTTCAGCACTTCAGCCGAGGCGTTCAGGCGCAGCCAGTTGGCGGCCTTTCCCTCGGCGTTGAAATCGGCGCCGTTATGCGTCTCGCGGCCGTCCTGCTCGAAGCATTGATCGCCGGCTGCTCCAGCGGGACAAAAGCTGTCGGGACCTGCGAGCGTCTTGGGGTAGAAGAACGGCGCACGCATGTGAAAGAACGAGCCAGTAAGCAGAATGCGCGAGCCCGGCTCGTACTTGGCGCCGATTTCAAACTGGCGCGTGAAGAAGGGATCAAGAAACTGGCTGCCGTTGTCGGTCCAGAAGGGCGCTTGCGGGCCGAGCGACAGCATGACGCCGTAGTTGGCGTAGAGCGTGAAGCTTTCGATGGGGTTAAAGGTGACGGCGAATTGCGGCAGCCAGACGGGCTTGTCGGTAAGGTTCGGTAAGCAGGCGCTCGGATCTGTGAAATCGGCGCAGGATGCGTAGGCCGAGTAATTGTGATCGCGGAGTGCGTCGTAGCGCGTGCCCGCGATGAGTTGCACGCGGCCGGGTAAATGGATGCGGTCCTGCATGATCGCGGAAGCCTGATGACTGTCTTCCCAAAGGCGGCGCGGGCCGGCGGATTGAAACGTAGGCTCTAGCGAATTCGGCGTGCCGGGCGGCGGAAGAGCTGCGATGGGCTGGTAAATATTAGCCGAGCCCACGTAAGTATAGACGGCGCCATCCTGCACTATGCCGCTGGGATCGTAAGGATTCTGCACGGTGTAAAAACCGGGCTGCTGCACGCTGCGCAGAAAAAGCTCGCCTCCCGCGGCGATGTCGTGCGTGATCGCGCCGGTTTTGATGTGGCCTGTGACCATCGCTTCGGCTTCCGCATCAATGCGGAGCTCGTTCGGGTCGCGATAATCGTAGACGTCGTAAGTGCCGTCGGGAGCGAAGAAGAACGGATAGGGCGCTGATCCGGTGTTGCACTCGGCTTCGTAGTAGCAGCCATAGACGTAAAGCACGTTGTCCTGGATGAGCGAGTGGCTGAGGCCAGCCGCGGCAAAGGCGAGCCACGACGGCGAGATCGTGCGATCGATGCGGGCGTTGGTGTTGAAGGTGTCGTAGGTGTCAGGGAGACCCCACGGCTGATCGCCCAGCATGGTGGAACGATAAATGTGGTTGATGTCGGGCAGAGTATTGCCGCCCAGGAGCTGATAGCCGCTGCCGTCGCGCTCAGTCTTGTGCTGGTACTCGAAATCGCCTTTGAGGGTAGTCGCCGAGTCGATCTTCCAGTCGGCCGCGCCGGAGCCCATGGCGCGCCAGCCATTGGTGTCGTTCATATAGGTCACGATGCGCTCGCCGGCGAAATTCAGGCGCGCTCCCACCTGCTTGCGGCTGCCGAAGAGATGGCCGAGATCCACTGCGCCGTAGGTGGTTCCGCGTTGATCGGTCGCGAGATCGAGGTCCTGAATGTTGGCCGGTCGCTTGGTGATGTAGTCGATGAGGCCGCCGGCTGAAGCTACGCCACTCTCCACAGCCGCCAGTCCATGAAGAATCTCGACGCTCTGTATGTTCTCTAACGGCACATCCTGTTCGCCGGCAATGGTCATGCCGTCGATTTCAAGTCCGGTAGCAGGATCGAGAGGAAAGCCGCGAATCTCGTAGACGCCGTAATAGCCGACGGGCACGTAATCGTCGCCAACCGAGGCGTCGTTTTTCACGACGTCTGAGAGCAGGCGCGAGACCTGGTCGTTGAGCAGATCGCGAGTGACTACTGTTGCGGAAAGTGGCGCATCCTGAAGTTTCTCGCTCGTAAGCGTACCGACCGTGACGGATTCCGGAAGATAGTTGTCCTGCACTTCCCCGTGGACGATGACGGTGGTGGTGACGGGAGCTGGCTTTTGCGGGGGCGCGGCGGTAGTTTGCGAGCTTGCTTCTACGGTCGGCCCAGGGCCGGACGCGCTCTGCTCCTGACCTTGTGCGTGGACGAGGCCTGACAGGGCGCAGGCAAACATCGCGGCAATGGCGAGAGTACGCTGGCCGAGAAACGGCTTTGACGTTGAAAAGCGGGCGACAACTGCGGCTGCTTGCATACGGACCCTTCGTTTCGGGGGTGCCTGAAACAAAGGAGCTCGCGCCGCGAAGTGAGGATTGGAAGAAAGCCGCTCGCTCGGAGAAAACTTCCCACGCCGGTATTATCCGGATCGGGTTCGAGGGTATTTCTCAGCCCCACAACGCGTGGAGCACCCCTGTTTCAATAACACGATTGAAACACTGCCGGCACGGACTTGGCAAATTGGGTGTGCCACCGCCCGCTCGCTATCTCGTGACAGATCTCGGGAAAGGATGAATCCCTGAAATAGCAATGGGCGGATGGGCGGTGGTCGATGGCTGAGCCCGGTCCGCCATTTGGGCGACGGTAATACCGGAGAGCACGTCGAGCATGGCCTGCTGGGCGCGGGCCCAGACGGGATGCGCGGGGCAGTGCCGTTTCCTGGCGCAGGAGCGGCCATGCACAAGGCAGAGGTTGAGGCAGATTGGACCGTCGACGGCCTCAATAACTTCACGCATCGACGACTCGTGGCCGCGCTGCGTGATGCGAAAACCGCCCGTCTGCCCACGTCGCGAGGAGATGAGCCCGGCGCGCGCCAGCGACTGCAAAACCTTCGACAAGAAGCTCTCGGGGGCGTCCGTGACTTGAGAGAGCTGGGGCAGCGAAAGCCGGGCATCGCTTTCCGGGAGAGCCAATTGGACCATCACGCGCACAGCGTAGTCGGCGCCGCGCGTGAGCTGCATGGATGAATTCGGCTTTTTCACACCAGCCTCCTGCAGAAATTGTTCCGTCCGCATCCTATGCGGGCCGCAGCGGAGCGTTCGGAAATACGGATCGAGGCGAAGATCAAAAGGCAGCGTACTTGAACGCGTCACATGCGTATGTATCACGCATCACAGACCGCTGGTTGCAGCGATTTCTAAACTTATTGCTTCCAAATCAATTTGGAGAAAAACAGTCCAATATGCTCCGCGAAACATCTTCGGCGGCCTCCTGTTTCCAACGAGCAACGGAAACAACGTGAAACTTGACCCGTTGCTCGCCGCCGAGTTCAAGAATTGTTCATTCTGAGCCGAAGAGTGAAAGGAAGTATTTGAGAACGTGATGACTCCTTATCCTGCAGTGGATCCTATTCCTTTGCCGGCGCCGGTGTGGCTGCTGAAGCTGCTGCACATTGTTACGCTGTCGCTGCATTTTGTGGCGGTGGAGATGCTGCTGGGCGGGCTGCTGCTGGCAGTTCTGCTCAGCCTGTTCGGCAAGTCGGCGAACTCGCATGTCACGGCGCGGGCTCTGGCACGGCGCTTGACCGTGGTGATGACCTTTGTGATCAACCTGGGCGTGCCTCCGCTTTTGTTTGCGCAGGTGCTCTATGGGCGCGCGCTTTACACGTAGCAGCGTGCTGATCGGGCTCTATTGGATTGCGATCGTTCCCACCCTGATGCTGACCTACTGGCTGCTCTACAAATTCTCGGCGCGGCTCGATGCCGGGAAGTCCGCATGGTGGGTAGGGCTGATCGCGTGGCTGCTGGCGGGCGGTGTGGCGCGGATGCTCTCCACCAACATGACGCTGATGCTGCGGCCTGAAGCGTGGCGCGGGATGTATTCGGCTTCAGCGATGGGCGCGTATCTGCCGACGGGCGATCCCACGCTGACGCCGCGCTGGCTGCTGATGCTCGCCGGGGGACTGTTGATCGGCGGATTGTGGCTGGTGTATCTGGCCGGGCGCAGCACGTTTACGGCGGAAGAGAAAAAGTATGTCGCAGGATTGGGCGGCAAGGTGGCGGCGGCGTTTGGAATTGTGTACCTGGCGGCGGGGCTGTGGGCAGCAAGTGTGCAGCCCAATGCGGTAAAGGCGGGGCTCACGCACGGAGTCGCCAGCCACGCACTGTATCGCTACGAAGGGCTGGCCGGGTATGGATGGATCGCGCTGGTGGTTGTAGCCGTGCTCGTGGCTGCGGTTGCAGGATTCGGCAGGATTGCTGCCGGGTGGCTGAGCTGGGCGGGCGCTCTGGCTGCCGTGCTGATGGAGATCCTGTTCACGGTGTATCGCGACGGAGTGCGCGATGTGACGCTGCTGAGCAAGGGCTACGACGTGTGGGACCGGGTTGTGGTGACCAACTGGAGCGTCGTGGGGCTGTTCCTCGGGCTCTTTGTGGGCGGCCTGGGAGTGATTGGGTGGCTCGTGTCAGTTGTGGCGCGTGCACAAAAAACCATGGAGGGCGCGGCCTGACCGCGGAGGGAGTGCCATGAGCGAAACGGCGATCTCAGAACACATTGTTCCGGAACAAGCGGCAAACGGCGAGGCGAAGACGCGGCGAGCTTTTCTGGCGGCTGCGGGCGCGGCTGGAGTCTGTTATGCCGCGGCGCTGGCGTATCCGATATATCGCTACCTGGCTAGCCCGAGCGAGATGGCGCTGAGCGCTGCGGCGGTCACCGAGGTGACGCTCAAAGACGCGCAGAAGCTGCCGAAGGGATCGGTTCTGATGTTCAAGTTCGGCCCTTCGCCGGCCATGCTGATTCACCACGAGGACGGCCGGTGGATCGCCCTGACTGCCGTTTGTACGCATCTGGGCTGCACGGTGCAATACGAGCCGCAGGCCGACCGGATCCATTGCGCCTGCCACGGCGGCGTTTACAACCCCTACACCGGCGCCAACGTGAGCGGACCGCCGCCCAAGCCGCTCAAGCTTTTCAAAGTGGCTGTCAACGATACAGGGGTTCAAGTGTCGAGAACATAAACCGTGGGTCGTGGTTCGTGGGCCGTGAACCGGGACCTACGAATAGCCGACGCCGACGGGCCATTTCGATCAAGGACGAGAAGCATGACGACAAAGACGATCGCGAGCAATGTCTACGACTGGGTGGATGAGCGGCTGGGAGTTTCAGATCTGGCCGCCTTCGCACGCAAAAAGACCGTCCCCGTGCACGCGCAATCCTTCTGGTATTACTGGGGCGGCATCTCGCTTTTTCTGTTTCTCCTGCAGTGTTTCACGGGGGTGTCTGCTGCTGGTCTATTACCGGCCTGGCGTTGAAGCGTACGAGTCGGTCAGGCAGATCACTTTCGTGATGCACTTCGGCTGGCTGATCCGCTCAGCGCATTCATGGGCCGCCAACTTGATGCTGTTCGCCATCCTCGTGCACATGTTCTCGGTCTTCTTCATGAAGGCGTATCGCAAGCCGCGCGAGTTTGGCTGGCTCAGCGGCATGGTGCTGCTGGCATTGGCCGCGTCTTCGGCTTCTCCGGTTACCTGCTGCCGATGGACGAGCTCAGCTACTTTGCCACCAAGGTTGGATTGCAGATTCCGGCAGCAATTCCGTGGATTGGCCCGGCGATCGCAAACATGCTGCGCGGCGGACCGGACGTGAGCGAATTTACAGTGCAGCGCTTCTTCGCGCTGCACGTTGTGGTGCTGCCTGCGTTGTTCATTCCCCTGCTTGCATTTCATCTTTGGCTGGTGCAGCGCCACGGCAATGCCTTGCCGGAGAGTGAAGAGGTCAAACCGGCCGCGGAGCGCAAATCGATGCCGTTCTTTCCTGGCTTTCTGCGCAAGGATATTGCGATGTGGATCATTTCGCTCAATGTGCTTGCGCTCCTGGCTTCGGTGTTCCCTTGGGCGCTGGGCAAGCCGTACGATGCGCTGGCACCGGCGCCGTTGGGCATTCATCCCGAGTGGTACTTTATGAGCCCCTTCGAGATGCTCAAGATACTCGGCAACGTACTGCCCGGCGAAGCGGGCGAGGCGGCAGGGTTGCTGTTGTTCACGCTGGGCATTGTGTTGTGGATCCTGATTCCCTTTTATGACGCGAGCAAGGAATCGGGACGGCGCGGACGCATGGCGCACTACTTCGGATTGCTTGCGGTATTCGCACTGTTGGCCACGACCGTGATTGGGTATTGGGCGGTGAAGTGAGTGAAGAAAGTGAAATGAGTGAAGAAAGTGAAGTGAGTGTAATGAATGAGAGGGGAAGTCAGGCGGTGTTCGAGATGTCCGATCAGCCGAAGACAAAGGTCACCAGGCAATCATTCAGGGATCTCAAGGTCTGGCAGAGATCGATGGAGTTGACCGTTGCCGTTTATCGCCTGACGCATGATTTTCCTCGCGAGGAATCTTTCGGCTTGACGTCTCAGTTGCGGCGTTCAGCGATTTCAATTCCCAGCAATATTGCCGAGGGGCATGGACGTATGAACCCTCGCGAATTCAAACACTTTCTTCTGATCGCACGCGGATCGAATTCTGAGTTGCAGACGCAACTGGAAGTCGCGGTGCTCCTTAAGTTCGCAAATGGTCAGCTGTTGAACCATGCCCAAGGCTTGTCGGACGAGGTCGAGAACATGCTCTTTGCGCTTTTAGGCCGAATGAGGAACAACGGCTCCTAGGAACAGATGATTGCCTCATTCGCTTCATTCACTCAATTCACTCTTTCACTTGTTCACTTGTTAGCGATCCACTGGAGCACATGATGAATTACCCCTTTTGGGACATTCCATATCTCGGCTCGGGCTGGGTGATCGGCATTATCGCCATCTTCCACGTCATGATCTCGCAGTTCGCCGTGGGCGGCGGCCTCTACCTGCCGCTGGCCGAGCGCAAAGCTCTGCGCGAAGGCCGCGCTGACTGGCTCAAAGAGCTTGCCGGCTATTCGAAGTTCTTCCTCATCCTTACCGGCGTCTTCGGCACCGTCTCCGGCGTGGGCATCTGGTTTGCCATCGGGCTCACGAACCCTGAAGCGACGAGCACGTTGATTCATAATTTTGTCTTCGGCTGGGCGATGGAATGGGTCTTCTTCCTGATCGAACTGGCCACGGCCGCGGTGTACTACTACACCTGGAACAAGATCGATGCCGAGTTGCACCTCATAGTGGGCTGGGTTTACGCCGGCGCGTCGGTATGTACGCTGATCATCATCAATGGCATTCTGACATTCATGCTCACGCCGGGCGAAACTTGGCTCGCAGTGGCCGGTACGGGACATGAAGCCAGCAAGTTCTGGAATGCATTCTTCAATCCGACCTATTGGCCGAGCCTGCTGCTGCGCACATGCGTTTGCGCTTCGCTCGCGGGCATCTGGGCGCTGATCAGCGCCAGCCGCATCGACGGAGGCAGGCAGCCCGCGCTCAAGTCTTCGCTGGTGAAGTGGAGTGTGAAGTGGCTGGTGCCCTCATTCGTCGCCATGCCGGTGCTGTTTGTGTGGTATCTCTTCATGGTTCCCGAATCGCAGCGTGCGCTGCTGATGCTGGGCATCGACACCATCGGCTCGGGGACCTTCTCGACCATCACGCGCATTGCGCTGCTGATTGTGATTACTTCGGCGACGATCATCGGCGTCGCGTACTACCTGGCATATCGCAGTCCAGTTGACTTCAATCCGGCGCATGCCGTCGCGATTCTGCTCCTGGCCCTGATCGCGACGGGAGCGGGCGAGTATTCGCGCGAGATGTTGCGCAAACCTTATGTGATCGGCCGGTGGATGTATTCGAATGGTGTGCGCGTGCCCAACGCGATCAAGATCGACGAGCAGGGATACTTGCTTCACTCGAATTGGGTGTGGAACGGCGCAGACACAAGCTACTCGCGCGGCGAGGCAATCTTCCGCGGCGAGTGCGGAGCATGCCACACGCTTAACGGCTACCGTCCGCTGGCGAAGCTGCTGAGCGGACGCGACCGCGCGAACATCGAGAGCTTCATCACCATGCTGCACGACTACAAGCCGGACTCGCCGTACCACCACTTTATGCCGCCGATGGTGGGCACCAAGCAGGATGTAGAAGACCTGGCCGGCTTCCTGAATGCGCAAGTGAATCCACCTGCCGCCAACGGACCGTATGCAGTGCAGACGGCGAAGAAGTAGCGGCTCTACTCGATCCCTCTCCCAGAGCAACAAGGGCCGGCGCAATGCGGGCCCTCCCGGCCACGAGCAGAACTTTGAAGTGTAAACAAATTGCTCGGAGGGCTCCCTCGCGCGAACAATCGAGGCGAGCGCCTCGACGGTGGGACAGGGCGAACGATCTGCTATTTGCGGAAGCGGGCCGCGATTGCCTCCGCGCTTCGCGCAAGGATGCCGACGTCGCTGCCAACGGCAGTGAAGTTGAAACCCATCTCGAAATATTCTTCCGCGTCGTCGATGTTGCCGGTGAGATAACCCGCGGATTTACCGGCGGCCCGGATGCGCCGCGCGGCTTCTTTGATGGCGGCCTGCACGCTGGGCTCTTTGGGATTGGCCAGGTGGCCCATATCGGCGGAGAGATCGCTGGGACCGATAAAAATGCCGTCAATGCCATCAACTGCAGCGATCGCCTCGATTTCTTTCATTGCGGCGCGTGTCTCCACCTGGACGAGGATGCACGTATCGAGATGGGCGTTGCGATGATAGTTCTCCGTGCGGCCGTAATCGTTGGCGCGCGGCACTCCGGCGAAGCCGCGGATGCCGAGTGGAGGATAGCGCGCTGCGGCAACAGCCTTGCGCGCCTCGTCGGCGGTCTGGACAAAGGGAATGAGCAGGGAGCGCGCGCCGAGGTCGAGAGCGCGCTTGATGATGACCATATCGTTCCACGGCACGCGGTAAACAGGCTCCGCTGTGCCCCCGCGCATGGCCTGAAGCTGCGGCAGCAGCGTGGTGATGTCGTTGGGCGCGTGCTCGCCATCAATCACGATCCAGTCGAATCCTGCACCGGCCAAAATCTCAGCCGCGACCGGGTTCGCGAGGCCGCACCAGAGCCCGACCTGGCGCTCGAATTGCGATAGGGCTTGCTTGAAAGCATTACGCGGGAAATTGCCGGGCCAATCAGGCATAAAATTAATCTCCTTTGGCGATTCTAATGCCGCGTCCCGCCGTTTTCATTCGCGATGGCGAACGGAGGGTGTTGCAGGCTATTCTCTTGCGCTCCCTCCGGAAGCTGGTGTCGCGGCAGGACGAACGGACTTTCGGCTTGTCGAGCCTTGAAGTATCCCACGTCTCAGAATCGAGACCGGGGGCGCCCCGTCGTGGGAAAAACAACCGCAAATCCTTCGACTCGCTTCTTCGCGATTCACGCGCCGAAGCTCGCGCAGGATGACATCCAGTTTTTGGTTGCTCAGGATGGCGTCGGATGGTTGAAGTCCAGGCGCTTGATCTCACCCACGATGAAGCCGTAGCTCAGGATGACGCAAAAAGCGATGCAGGCGATGAAGACGAGCGCGCCGTTATAGGAGTGTGTTTCAACGACAATGGGGCCGATGACAAGCGGCGTCGTGATTCCGGCCAGATTGCCGCAGAGATTGAAGAGCGCGCCATTCATGCCGACCATTCCCTTCGGCGAGGTGTCGGAGATGACCGTCCAACCCAATGCGCCGATGCCTTTGCCGAAGAACGAGAGCGACATGAAGAACAGCATCAGGCTCTGCGACGAAGCGTAATTGCAGGCGATGATGATGATGGCAAGCGCCATGCCCCCCATGATGGGGAGCTTCCGCGAAAAGCTGAGCGAATGGCCGCGCTGGAGCAGTTTATCGGAGATAACGCCGCCCAGGATTCCTCCGATTCCCCCGCAGAGGCCAGGCACGGCTGCGGCGAAGCCAACCTTGATGACCGACATGTGTCGAGCCTGGGACAGGTAAAGCGGAAACCAGGTGAGAAAGAACCACGTGAGCGTGGTGATGCAGAACTGCCCAATGTAGACGCCGACCAGCATGCGATAGCTGAGGAGCTTTTTGACAGTGGACCAGGTGAGGGTGTTCTTGCCGGTGCTTGCAGCGGCGTCAGTGTTGACAAGGCCGCCGCCTTGCTCGATGAATTCGATCTCAGCCGGGGAGATGTGCGGATGCTCTTTAACGCCATAGATGTTGGTGTACCAGACGACTGAGAGGAGGCATCCGACAGCGCCCATGAACCAGAAACAACTGCGCCACCCGGCGATGTGGATGAGCCATCCAAAGATGGGCGCGAAGATGGGCAGCGCAAAATATTGGGCTGAGTTGAAGATGGCCGAGGCGCGGCCCCGCTCAGAGGTGGGAAACCAGGCTGCGACAATGCGGCCATTACCGGGGAAGACCGGCGACTGGAAGAGGCCGGAAAGCACGCGCAGAATAAAGATCGCGGTGAACGCGACGCTGGCGGTGAAGTAGCCCGCGAAGGCGGTGAGGAAGGCGCAAATGGACCATCCGATAATGGCAATTCCGTAGACGCGCTTCGATCCAAAGCGGTCAAGCAGGCCGCCGGACGGAAGTTGGCCGAGCGCGTAGGCCCAGCCGAAGGCGAAGAGGAGATAGCCGATGCGCGTGGCATTCAGATTCATCTCCTTCGGCATCGACGAAACGGCTTGCGAGAGGGCCGAGCGATCGGCGAAGCTGAAGCAACTGACGATGAAGAGAATGGTGATGATGAGGTAGCGAACTCGCGTTTGCTGCGCTTCAGGCAATGCTGTCCTCTTCATGCAGGGATTTTGTGCAGCGATTTCGGCGTGTTTTCACGCTAGGACAAGGAACAACCGCAGATCCTTCGCCCACGTTTCGCGCGAAAAGCGCGCCCAGCGTCGCTCAGGATGACAGGGCGTTTTTGCTGTAGACCTTTCGGACATCGCACTACGCCTCCTGGCTCACCGCCTGAATGAGTGCGCGAATGTAGCCGTAGCAGTAGGCGAAGGACTGCAGCGAATCCGGATCGGCATTGTCGGCTGCGAGCGGCACATGATCGGGCATGAGCATATAGGGGTAGCCGATCTCCTTGTAGACGCGGATCGCTTTCACGAAATCGATGTCGCCCTCATCGGGGTAGACCTCGATAAAGTCGTTGCGATGGCCGCGAATGTTGCGGAAATGCACGTTGAAAATCTTTTTGCGCGTGCCAAAGTAGCGAATTACATCGAAGATCTGCGTGCCCGGATCTTCAAGATCTTCAGAGATGGTGCCCTGGCAAAAGTTCAGTCCGTGATAGGGGCTTTCCTGAATCGTGATGAATCTTTTGAGGCCGTCAACGGTGCCGAGCACGCGGTTGATGCCCTGGTACCCCTCGGGCGGAACACCGGGATCCTCCGGATGGCAGGCCATGCGGATCTTATATTCGTTGGCGACAGGAATAACGCGGTCGAGGAAATAGGTGATGCGCTCCCAGAAGGCGTCGGCGCTGATTACACCCGCACGCGTAAGCGGCGTCGCGGGATGCGCTGCGGAGAGTTTCCATTGGTGATAGAGTGCGTCGCCGCGGCCGGGCACACGGCCCGTGCGCAGCACTCCAAGGATGCTCATGTTGTACTTGATGGACGGAATGCCGGCCTGCGCGCAGTTGCGGATGAGCGTCTGCAGTTGTTCGATGTCGCGGTCTCGCTCCGGGCTTTCGGCCAGCATGATAGCGGGATGTTTTTCCTTATCGATGTAAGACGAAGCAAGAAACGGCGGCGCGATGCAGTCGATGCTGACGCCGTATTTGCCTGCCAGATCGACCATGGCTTTCAGTTCGTCCACGGTGGCGTAGAGCCGGCCGCCCTCAACCTGCGGGTAGCCGCAGATGTTGCGCACGCCATAGCGCGCTTGGTATTTGAGATGCGTTTCGCTGGTGGGTTCGGTCTGGTCGCCGAGTTTCATCAGAACGGGCTGAGAAGCGGCGGGCGCCTGGGCGGGTGCTGGTGACGCTGCAGTTGCCGCGGCGATTCCTGCTACGCTGGTGGAGACAAGGAATTCTCGTCGATTCATCTTTTCCTTCCCCAAACGTCGATCTCCAACTTGTATGCGAGAAAGGTCATGTCTGTAAAGTGAGGTCATGCGGGTGAGTCGTAGGCGAGGCTTCCAGGACGCGACGATGTGCGTCGATAAATCGGCTTTAGAGAATACAGTACAACGAAAAGCGGCGGTACCATACTTTCATGACCTCTGCTGAACCCCGCTCGATTCGCGTGCATGCCGACGATAACGTTGCGATTGTTGTAAACCGGGGCGGATTACCGGCGGGCTCGCGCTTTGCAGACGGGCTTGTACTGGCGGAGGCGGTGCCAGAGGCGCATAAGGTTGCCCTCGTGGATCTGGCGGAGGGCGATGCGATCGTGCGCTACGGCGTAACGATCGGGAGAGCAAACCGGCCGATTGCGCAGGGGAGTTGGATGCACGAAGGGTTGATGACGCTGCCGGATGCACCGCCGCTTGCGTCGTGTCCGTTGGCCACTGCGACACCGCAGGCGCCGCCGGCGCTTGACGAATATTCCTTCGAAGGCTATCGGAATCGAGATGGCTCAGTGGGAACGATGAACATCCTGGGAATCAGCACCACCGTGCAGTGCGTCGCGGCGACAGTGGACTACGCGGTAAATCGGATCAAGGCGGAAGTACTGCCGCGGTATCCAAATGTGGATGACGTAGTGGCGATCACTCATCCGTACGGATGTGGCGTGGCCATTGATGCGCCGGGAGCTGCGATTCCGATCCGCACGCTGCGCAATCTGGCGCTGCATCCGAATTTTGGCGGCGAATTGATGATCGTGAGCCTGGGTTGCGAGAAGATGCAGCCGGTCCGGCTGATGACTGCAGGCGCGCTGCCGGTGCTCGGGGAAGAGCCCAGCGTCGCCGTGATGCAGGAGGCTCACGAGGGATTCGGCGAAATTGTTGCGAATATGATCGCTTTGGCTGAGAAGAAGCTCGCCAGGCTCAATGAGCGGCGTCGCGTGACGTGTTCTGCTTCCGATCTGATCGTCGGATTGCAGTGCGGCGGGTCGGATGCAATGTCGGGCGTCACCGCGAATCCGGCGGTGGGATTCGCCGCCGACCTGTTGGTTCGGGCGGGAGCCACAGTGATGTTTTCAGAGGTGACAGAGGTGCGCGATGCGGCGCATCTGCTGACCGCGAGAGCGGCAACGCCGGAGATTGCGCGCGAATTCGTTCGCGAGATGGCGTGGTACGACGAGTATCTGCGCGCGGGCGGGGCGGATCGCGCAGCCAATCCCACACCTGGAAATAAGCAGGGCGGGCTGGCCAACATCGTGGAGAAGGCGATGGGGTCGATTGCCAAGGCCGGCGGCACTGCGCTGATGGGCGTGGCCGGACCAGGGGAGCGCGTGACGCAAAAGGGGCTTGTGTTTGCAGCGACTCCGGCGAGCGACTTCATCTGCGGAACTCTGCAACTGGCCGCGGGAATGAACGTGCACATCTTTACTACGGGCCGCGGCACGCCGTACGGATTGGCGATGGCGCCCGTCATTAAAGTGGCATCGAACACCGGACTCGCTTCTCGCTGGCATGACTTAATTGACGTGGACGCGGGAACAATTGCGACAGGCGAGGCGACAGTAGAGGAGGTCGGCTGGGAGATTTTCTCAATGGTCCTGGAGGTCGCCAGTGGCCGGAAGAAAAGCTGGGCCGATCATTGGGGATTGCACAATGACCTCGTGCTGTTTAATCCGGGCCCAGTAACGTGATGCAACTGAGCTGGCGGAGTTAGCTTCCTAATCCTGTCTCCGCCAGCACGGACGCACCAACGCCAATTCCGTCGACTCCGCTATTTCCCTTGCACGATGGTCTCTCCCGGGATCTTGAGCTGGACGCGATAGATGCTCTTGCTCGCCGTGATGTAGAGCGTCTTGCGATCGGGGCCGGCCCACGCCACGTTGGAGACGCGCTCCGGCATCAAAATCGTGGCCAGGTGCTTCCCTTCCGGCGAAATGATCCAAACTCCGGCCGGGCCCGCGCCGTAAATGTTTCCCTGCTCATCGACCTTGATTCCATCGGGTCCGCCGACGCGATGATCCGACGTCGCGTCGTAGAGCAGTTTAGGATCGGCCAACGTGCCGTCTGGGCGCACGGTATAGCGCATCCAGATCTTCTTGGGCTCCGTGCTGTCGACGTATAGATACTTTTCGCCCGGCGAGAAGGCGATGCCATTGGGCCGCGGCAGATCGCTGATGAGAAGCTGCAGTTGCCCGCGCGCGGGCGGTGCGCCGGGTTTCTGCTCGAGCGCATGGGGAATGCGGTAAACGCCGTTGACCTTGAGTTCCTTTTCGGGGTCGGAGTCGCTCTGCGTGCGCAACCCATAAGGCGGATCGGTGAAGTAGAGCGATCCGTCGGAGCGGTACACAAGGTCGTTGGGGCTGTTGAGGCGCTTTCCCTGGTAACGGTCGGCGAGGATCGTGATCGCGCTTTTGGGATTGAGCGAGTCGAACCGGAAGACCTCGCGCCGCGCATGGCCTGCCGCTGTCAAACGGCCGAGCGCGTCCAGCGTCATGCCGTTGGAGCCGGGCTCGGGTCCGCCATAGGGAGCGGAACCCTGATAGCCGCTGGGCTGGAGAAAAATGCTGACGCCTTTGCCGGGCGTCCAGCGGCGGATGCTATTCGAAGTGATCTCGGCAAAGAAAAGGCTGCCCTGGTCCCACACTGGACCTTCAACCCAGGTAAATCCTGTTGCTACACGCTCGAGTTTGGCCCCATCGGGGATGATCTTGCTGACGGAGGGATCGAAGCTTTCGACCTTTAGCGGCGTGGATTCGAGCATGCCGGCAGGAGCCTGCGCGGCCCCGGTTCGTGCGGAGGCGCCTTTCTTAACGGCGAATAAAACACCCGCAGATACCAGCAAAAGAATTCCAAGGAAGTAAAGAGGTTTTCTCATTTGCGTTTTGCCCTTCCTGAAGGGAATTGACGGAGCCGGGGAAATGCTTTCGCTATGCGAGCGCAAAGCGGAGCCCAAACCTACGGCGCATTCATCTTTCGCTGCGCGGCGCACCGGTGTCAAGAAGGGCCGCGAGAAGATGAGGGAATGCTGCCCGAGTGCGAAATCGGGGTGAGCGTGCCGGATCCCGGGTGATGCGGATACAATTCTAGGTGAAATGGCGAAGAACGAAGACAAGACATTTGAGGTAGCCTGCCCGGACTGCGGGGCAATGCTCAAGATCGATGCGGAAACCGGCGTACTGGTCAGTCACACATCCGCGCCACGCAAGCGGATGTTCGAGGATCTGGAGACGGCGGCCAAAGCAATGCGCGAACACGGCGAGCGCACGGAATCGATCTTCCGCCAGAGTGTTGATGCCGAGAAGAACAAGACCGACCTGTTGGAGAAGAAGTTTGCCGAGGCCATGCGAAAGGCTAAAGATGCTCCAGAGGGCAAGCCATTGCGCGATATCGACCTGGATTAAGGAACTCATGGGCCGGCACGAACCCGGTTTGAGGAGCATCGGACCAGAAGAGTGGCCACGGGACTGGATTTCGAGCGATACTTTGTAGGATATTTGCTTTCTACTGCGCCGGACAGCGGCGTCGAAGCGAAGGAGGAATTATGGTGGTGGTGCCGCTAGCCAAAGAAACGAAAGACTCGAGGATCGCACCGTCGGCCAGTTGCGCGGAGTCAGCCAAGTGGATCAGGATTGCCGCGGCAAGCACCCTTGCGGCAAGTGGAGCATTGTTGATCACAGGGAACCGGCGTGCAGGCCTGCTGGCAGCCGTCACCGGCACTGCACTGGCATTGATCGACCAGCAGGATAAGGTGCGTGAATGGTGGGATGCGCTGCCCGGCTACCTTGAGGAAATTGATGGGGTGCTGGGGCGAGCACAGAACGCGGTGGAAGATCTTTCGGTGCAAGGCCAGAAACTGCGTAGCGCGTTCTCCAGGTAACGTGGGACCGCAGCCCGGGAGTCGAGGCGCCGGCTGCGGCGCGCTTCGAGCGGGAATCGGCGGAACTGCTCAGTTCTTGCGATCGACCAGATATCGGGCAACGGCTTTGAGGCCATCGGCGCGACTGCCATAGGGTTCGAGCGCAGCGAAGGCCTCCTCGACAAGTTGCGCAGCATCGCGCAGGCTCTGGTTGACGCCGTAAACGGCCGGCCAAGTAGCTTTTTCGGTCGCCTGATCTTTTCCCGCGGTCTTGCCTAACTGGGCTGAGTCCACAGTCATGTCAAGAACGTCGTCGACAATTTGAAAGGCGAGGCCGGCTTTACGGCCAAAGCGGTCGAGGCGCGCCACGTCATCGGCAGTTGCGCCGCCATAGACGCCGCCCGTTACCACGCTCACACGAATCAGTGCGCCGGTCTTGGCGCGATGGATGGCCTCAACGAGTTCGGGCGTTGGCTTGAGGTGCTCGCTTTCGAGATCGAGTACCTGGCCGCCGATCATGCCGTCCACTGTGCCCACTGCGTTGGCGATGAGCCCAACGATGTGCACTGTCGAAGCGGGCGGACATTCGAGTCCGGCCAGCACCTCGAAGGCGCGGGTTTGCAGCGCGTCGCCCGCCAGAATCGCGATGGCCTCGCCGAAAACCACGTGGCAGGTGGGCTTACCACGGCGCAGGTCGTCGTTGTCGAGAGCCGGCAGATCGTCGTGAATGAGCGAGTAGGTGTGAAGCATTTCAAGGGCAGCGCCCAAACGCTCAATGCCTTTAGGCAGAGCGCCGGCAATCGTCACGCCGGCCTGCATGGCCAGGATAGGCCTCAGCCGCTTGCCGCCGGCAAACACGGAGTGCCGCATCGCGCCGTGAATCGATACCGGAATCGTGTCCACGGAGGGAATGAGCGACTCCAGAGCCCGGTCGGTCAGCTCCGCGCCCTCTTGCAGCAACGAATTCACATCCAGAGACATTTCCTTCATGTTAGACGAGCATGTCGATACCGGAGTTCCAGAAACCATGCACATGTGAGCAGCAACACACTGAGTACGCTCACCCAGCGGCCTAGAAGAACATCCGGTGTGGCGATCCAGTCCAATGTGACGTCGTCGGAACCCTTCGGGACAGGCGCGGCGATGAGACCATCATCGCGCTCCGGTGAACCTCGTGACCAGTTTGCCGTTGACGCGAATGCGCCAGGCTTTGAATCGGAGGAGGCGCAAGACGAGATAACCACTGCCGTTCGACCGCGGCGTGAATCATCCCTGTGCTCGGGATTGGCCGCATTGCCGTTGAGCCATGAAAATGTGGCTTGGCAGCTTCCTTGATTGGGACTCCAGGCCGGGTTGGCTTCAGGATCGTCCGAATCCGGCTTGCCAAGAATTACAGTTGGATCGCTCACGAGGCAGGCGTCCTGAAGCCCGGTGGCGATCATCGAGTCATCGCCTCCCGGAGGTTCATATTCCGACATCCCTTCGAAGCCTGTTCCAGCGCCGTACCGAGCCACCATCGAGGCGACGGCATCCTCGGCGTCGCACTCCTGAAAGAAATAAGATCCGGCAAGTATCGTCATTGCCGCAAATGCAGCAAAGCACCCGGCGACGACCCATGCGCGAGCGCGGCGGTTGCGGGGCCAGATGGCCGCGATCAGGAAGATTGCCATGGGCGCCTCAACGGCCTCAAGCCAGCGCCAGGGAAACTGCAGAAAGCTCATCTCGGGGAGCAGGCGCCAAAGCGGCGCTGAGAATGGAAACTGCAGGAGCAACACTACGACGGGAATAGAGGCCAGAGGAATCCACCAGCGGCGGGACCCGCGGGTTGCGGGAAGCGTGCCGCGACGCCAGCAGATGAACAGACCGGCCATTGCCACGGCGATCATGGAAATGACAATCCAGGAAGCTTGGCGGAGGACTGCGTCGTGCAAAGCCAATTCGGGGTTGGAGTGACGCGCGAAGAGCCAGTTGTTTTCGAAGTTATAGCCGAGTTCATGGGTCGCTTGCCGAATGTCGACCCAGTTGCGTTCGAACGTAGCCGGAAGCCAATAACAAGCGGCTAGCCCCAGGCCCAGCACAATCGCAAACGTTCCACGAAGCACAGGCGCCCAGGTCCTATTCAGGAGAGCCGCCATGAGAGCGGCGGCTGCTAAAAGGTAGCCCGCCATGACGCCAAGAGGAAGGTTTGAAAGCCAGGGACCCGCAAGGACGATCGCGAGCGGCACGGTTGAGCTGTCGAAGGCTCTGCGAACCAGGGAGGCGGAGTGATTGCGGTCGCGCAGAACAAAAAGCAGGATCAGTGGAAGCCAGAATCCTCCGGTGAACTCGGGGAAGGCGGTGCGTTCATATGCCGTGAAGAGGGCGAAACCGGAAAAGAGCGATGCGCAACCGGCAAGAGTAGCCGGCAAATCCGCAAGAGCTTCGAGCGCCAGGGCGCGAGTGGCCAGGCCAGTACCGGCCAGTGTAAGGAAGGTGAGCAGAATCGGAACGAGATGCCAGGGAAGAACCAGACCGAACGCAGCGCCAGCCACCCAGGTAAGCGGCGGATAGTAGAGGAAGCGCGGCTCGCCCGCGCCATAGTTGGGGCTCGGCGTCCATTGCGGAAAGAGAATGCCATGACGCCAGCTATTCACGCAGTCGAGCCAGGAGACGAGGTGGACGTCGAAGTCGTGGCCGCAGGAATTGCCGCGGATGAGCTGCGGGACGATCGCGACAAAGGCGGCCAAGAGAATCACGACCAGACCGAGATGCCTGCCCAGGGTTGGAGGCGAAGCGTGGGCCGACCCCACCCCAGCCGTAAAAACAGAGACGCGGCGAGGGCGGGGTGTCCTTGCTCCCTTGTCCTCTTGTTCCCGTGTTCCCCGCTTTTTCATGGCAGCAGCCGCAGTGTGTGGCGCGTGGCAGCAGCAACGGCTGCCGGCGTGAAAGGCAATGCAAAGGTGGTTCCGTTGTACCAATCATCCCACTGATCGCGGAAATAGGGACTCACGGGGTTGCCGCTTTCACCCATCACGATATTTTCTGTCGATCCGTCGATATTGCTCCAGTCCATGGTGAAGCGCTGCGAGGGGCCAACATCGCGGCCGATCTGTTCAACGGTGGTGCCATCGCCGCCGATTGGTTGCGGGCCCGTGCCGGCGACACGCCCGATAAAGGGCAAAAAATGGCTCAGCGGATGTTCCAGGTTGATCTTGTGCCAGCTTCCGTAGGCCCACCTCGACAAATCGGAGGGTGCATCGCCGTCTTTCATGCCTTTTTGCACTGCTGCGGCAAGCAGTGCGTCCCAGTTCCGGTAATTCTTTGGCAGCCACTCCGGCTCGGCGTGCATCACGATCTCTTCTTCGGCAAGGTTCTTTTCGCCCCAGTGATAATCGCTTTCCAGCTTGCCCAGTTTCGGTTCCAGAATCACAGGCCACAGCGCAGCGCGCGTCTGGGTAACAAGCGAGGCGGCAACGGAATCGGTGGTGAGGCGGCCGTCCCAAGTGCGCATCAGGTCCGCGGCCTGGCGCATCCGGGCGTCGCCATTTCCATCGGGGCCGGGAGTGTGATCGATCGCATTGGCGAAACGTCGGCCCAGTTCCTGATCCACTTCACTGTAGATGTCGGTTTGCACGGCCAGCATGTCTTTGGGCGCGAGATGGTCGCGGCCGTCGAGCAGTTTGTAGATGCGCTCGACCCGATAGGGATCGGCCCAGTCATCAGCGATTGGAAACGGCATTTTGCTGGTAGTGACGCGGGAGTTGGCGGTTGCAAGAAAGCCTGAAGGAGGGTCGAAGGCATTGGGCATCGCGGCGAATGGAACGTAGCCCCGCCATTCGTGCGCGGTGTCGGTGATCGGGACGTCGACCAGCCCCGCAGGCCTGAGAGGCACTTTGCCAATGGCACGGTAGGCGATGTGCCCCTGATCATCAGCGTAGACCAGATTCTGCGTGGGCCAGCACCACTGGGCAAGCGCAGCGGAAAACTCCTGCCAATTCGACGCCACGTTCATCGCGTAGACAGGGAGAGTGTTGAGCTCCGGATCATAGAGGGTCCACTTAAGTGCAGTAGGAAGATCGCCTTTGGGAAGAAGTGGATTGAGCAGCGGCCCATGGTCAGTGGACTCGCCGTTCAGATCAACATCCTTGCCGCCGCGGACATGAATCACTTCACGATCGACGGTGAGCGGGTGCCACGCTCCGTCAACCCCCTGGTAGTTGCCTTTCCTGTCCAGCTTTTCAATGTAGAGATCCTGCACGTCCGCTCCGAGAGCGGTGAATCCCCAGGCTACGTGCTCATTGTGCCCTGCGATGATGAGCGGAAACCCCGGCAGCGTAACGCCGGCGGCATGATAACCCGGCGCCCGCAAATCGGCCATGTACCAGGTGTCGGGAATGCGCAGCGTCAAGTGCATATCGTTCGAGAGCAGCGGCTTGCCACTAGCGGTGTGACTGCCGGCGACGACCCAATTGTTCGATCCCGGGGTGCAGCCGTCACATGCGCGAAGCCCCAGCAAGGCCATGACAGAGGGTGCTGGAAGTGCGAAGGGACCGGTTGTTGCTGCCGGCGCCAGGCGGGTTTGAGTGTTATTGCCGTCCTCGTTTGCAGAATGAACCTGCTTTGGTTGCGATTCGCCTGGGCCCGCTTCAAAGCCGGTGGGTGGGTGATCGCGCCATGATCCCACGGGATAGAGATCGGCGATCAACCTGGGATCGCTTAGCCGGGCTTCAACGCGGGCGCGGGTGAGCTTGGTAATCACGTGCGTATCGAGGGTCTGCACCATGTTGAGCCCCACGCTGATGGAATCCACGCCGCGCCAGGGCTCGGGATGATACATAAGCAGGTGGAACTCGACGGGAAGCGTATGGGCGCTTTCGCACTGCGTAATGAAAAGATTCACGCCGCGGGCGTAATCATCGAGGCGCTGACGGTCGTCACTTGGCAGGTGATCGTAGATACGCTCGGCTGTGAGGCGAATCTGAAGCACGCGCTGAGTTTCATCATTCTGGAGGAGGGAGGGACCAAGGACCTCGGCGAGTTCGCCGTTGGCCGCGCGGCGCAGGCTGTCCATCTGCCAAAGGCGATCCTGGGCGGTGACGTAGCCCTGGGCAACAAACAGATCGTCCTGGGAAGCAGCGTCGATGTGGGGCACGCCGTGGGCGTCGCGGCGCACGGTGACCGGCGCGGAGAGGCCAGCGAGATATACGTCGCCGTCGAGCTGCGGAAGCGAGGCCAACGTGACGGACCGAAGCCACAGCACACCTGCGCCGACTGCGAGGAGGAGAAAGACAAACAGTCCGGAACCCAACCATATGAGAATTAGCGGCCAACCGCGCTTGCGATTGCGATTCGGCGAGGGAGTTGCCGATGGATTTGCTGGGGGCGATTCAGGCATCGGTCAGCTACAGAATACGCTCGGCCCTTGCGGATGGCGCGCGCACTCCATCTCAGGCGACGGTCTTGACGATTGGCGGCGGGTTCGCAACACGAAGCTTATTGCGGCCGTAGGCTGCAAGCAAGAAGAGAAGCAACAGGAGGATGACGCCCAAAACGAGTACGCTTCCCTCGGGGCCGTCGGCGCCGCCGGACCAGATTGGATTTCCTGCCGGGCTGGCAGCAAGCAGATGGCCTTGTCCCCGCAGTCCGCTGTCGGCTGTGCCATAGAAGAAGGTCTCCGCCCAATCCCATGCCGCATGGCATGCGATGGCCCACCAGGCTGAGCCTGTAACACGAACGCTTACGCAAAAGACAAAGCCAATGAACGAGGCGGCAAAGATGCCAATCCAGTTTTCACCGCCGTTGGCCGTGTGATAAAGACCGAAGAACGTAGAGGTAACCCACGCCGCCTGCCAGAAGGCGCTGCGTGCGCCGCATCTCCGGTGAAGCATCAAGCAAGGAACGAGACCGAGACCGGCCGCTGCATAGACTCCATACACGCCATGTCCGTCATGCTTCAACAGAGCGTAAAGGCAAATTGAGATTTGCGCGGCAAGCGCCCACCAGAAATTGATTCCGCGCGCGACCGTGAAAAGAGCATAGCAACGGAACAGGCCCTCCTCGACCATGCCGACGAGGAGAAAGGCGCAGCCCCACAGCACGGCAAAACGCAAGGCGCGCGCGCCGGAGAGCGGGGCCGTTGCAAAGCGCAGCCAGCCACCCCATGCCATCGCTCCCACGAGCAGAGAGAGCGCGACAAAACCGGCGACACACCCGGACACAAGATGACGGAGGCGGTGCGGCCCCCTCAGGTTGTAGTCCAGAATGCGCCGACCTTCGAAAAGCGCCATGAGAGCCATAGCGCCGACCAGCGCAAGAAATGCCGTCATCTCTGCCAGAGACACGAAAATGGGCGATTCGAATTTCGTCTCGCGGAGGATTCCGGCAGCGAAAAAGATGTTTTGAATGATTAACCGGAAAAAGTAGAAGGCCCCGGCGAAGAGGAGAATCGACCAGCCGGCTCGCAAACCCTGCGGCCCAAGGAGGAGCCGCTCAACAATATCGGGCGGGTAAGCCTCGAAGCGAGCGCTCTCCGGCCTGGGCTCCGGATCGGGAGCAGCTGGAGTCTGCGACGGCTTCTCGACTTCGGGGGGCAATCTCGCCTCCAACCAGCCTCTGGTGCACAAGAATCCGGAGCCCGTTTGTAATGGGCGAAAGGCAAGTTACAGCATAACCATTTCAGCGGAATGTTGCGGCGACGTGAGGGTGCGTTTCCGGGTCAGCGGCAGAATCGCCGGCTCAATGCCGGGATTGGCTTCCCATAAGCCGCCCGGTTGAAAGCTGAGGCCGCGGCGGCCCCGAGCCGGAATCAGCCAGGGCCGCACGAGGCGCATGCTGTTGGTTGACGTTTACGACTTCTTTTCGGCAGGCTGGCCGGCGACCTGCAAATCGTTCTCGACGCTGAATACGCCGGGAACGCCGTTGGCGCGGATCCCGGCAGCCTCTTTGTCGGCCTGTGAATTCACCACGCCATAGAGCTCCACGTGCCCGTTCTGCACCGAAATGCGAATGGGATGGGCGGGGTCGATGGCATATTGGCTAAGCGAAGGGAAGCTGTAGACGGCTCGCGCGACAGCAATACGGGTTTCCCAGTCGAACTGCGACACGGGATCCACTTCGATGTTGTCGATCACATCTTTCACGCCGGGTGTGGTGGCGGCGAGCGCGATGGCAGAGTCCCGATTCGGATAATCGTGCGCATGACCGCCCAATGTCACGACACCGTCCTCGATCTGCAGCGTAATGGCATCGTACATGCTGCCGTACCCTTCGCGGTTGTAGGTCAATTGCTCGCCGAGCTTTTTCCCCAATTCGGCATCGGACACCGCAGGGCCGGCTACCGAGATCAGATTTCGCACCGCCTTGGTGCCCTTGACGTGAAGCGCCTTCTTTTCCGCATCGGACTTGTACTCGTAAAGGTTGACCGATCCGCTGAGGGTGACAATACCGTTGGTGTCGGCGCTGACTTTTACGTCCTTAAACTGCGACTTATTCAGCTTGGCCTGAACCGCGCCGGCCAAATCCTGCGGTCCCGCAGCGGCCCGCGACTGCTGGGGAACGGCCATGATTAATCCAATTAGGCCAAGCACGGCCGTAGCGAAGACCAAGGTTTTACGTGAACCGATGATTCTTGTCATGGGGGCTTCCTCCTCTAAACCGCACGCGGACTGCCGGACGATCACCGCAGCGCCAATCGTACGCGCCTGATTAGACACCGAATCGGCGCACTTGGTTGCGCAAAATCGGCACGTCTCGAAGAGCTTCCTGGGGCGCATCGAGTGGAATCGGCGCTAGCGGTAGCGGCGAGTGGCCTTGATGACCATGGAAAACACGCCCGATTCGTCACGGGCCACGACAAGCGAAAACTCCCGGTTGATCGCTACTTCGGCCTGGAGCAGTTGCTGGCTGGTAGTGTTCACATCTGTAGCGTAAGTGAGCGTCACATTACGGCCGAGCTGTTCCTGGACGGTGATGCGGGACGTGGAGTTGCCGAAGGCGCCGAGGTAGTTGGGATCGACCTTTACGGAGCCGGCCCCAAACAGCTTCTGTACTCGATTGCTGACCGTGGCGTTGAGGGCGCCGCCGAGCAGCGCGTCGGTGGTGGGATTCGAAATAGCCTGCTCCTGCTGCTGGGTGTAAAGGCGCTGTTGGTTTGCGGTGTGGCCGAGAGCGAGAAGCGAGACAACATCCGATTCGGGCAGGGGCGGATCGCTGCGATAGGTGACCGATAGCTTTTGCAGCGAACCGTTGAGGCCCAAAGAAATGTCGTAGTCCTGAACGTGCGCCGTGGCGCTGAGATCGATGATCGGTTCGATCCGGACCGGATTGGTAAAGGTGATGTCGCCGCGCTCCAGGTCGTAGCGAGTACCGGCAATCATGGCGCTGCCTTCAGTGATCGAAACGCGGCCCAGCAAGGACGGCGAAGCGACGGTTCCGCGCAGATGCAGATCGACATCGCCAGCCAGCTTGGCAAAGGCGTTCTGGAAGCTCAACTGAGGCGAGGAGACGATGTGTACATCGAGACGCACATGGTTCGACGGGGACTCCGGGGCTGCAACGCTCTGCAAGGAAGCACTGGCCTGCGCAGCCAGGGCAGCGAGGTCAAGATCGGGGCTGGTGGCAAAGCGATTAATGAGCACGTCACCAGAAAGGAGAAGGTTGCTCTGCGAGCCTTGCAACTGCAATTTAGCGTCGGCAAGTGAGGTGACGCCTTCGGGGTAACGAATGTGAACTTCATTGCCCGTAACGGCGAGATTGGCGTAAATCCCATGCTGGTAAGCCAGGAAACCGGTTACGTTGAGGAGTCCTCCGCCGCTCATTGCGGACAGGCTCTTGACTTCGAGCCGGTTCTGATTAAATTCCAGCGTGCCATGAAGCTGGCTCAGGCCGTTCGGCAGGTCCTCAAGCGACAGTGCACCGTTCTGGAATTCAATGGTGCCCTGCAGGCCGGGGTGTTCGAGGGGACCGTGCGCTTCAACCTTGAAGGTTGTGACTCCCGATGCAGTCAGGTCGGAATCGAGGCTCTCGGCAAGCCTGAGATTGATGGAGCCGACGGCGGCGACGTTCATCTGCCGCGCGCCCTGGATGGACAGGGTACCTTGAACACGCAAGTCTGTGTTTTCGCCGGTGACGTGAAGAGGATCGAGCTGGACACGGCCGCCGGCCAGCGTGGCGTGCAGACCACCCTCGCTTTGAAGGTGAACTCCGGCAACCGTCATGGCTAATTGGCGAAGTTGCGCATCACCGCGAAGCTGTTCGGGGTGAGCAAGTGGCCCACTGATGGAAATTGTGCCGGCCAGCGCGGATTCTCCGCTGACAGCCTGGATATGCGCCATCTGGAAAAGCGCGCCGACGTTGAAACGGGAAAATTGAAGCTGCGCCTCGGTTTGATATTCGTTGTTGAGCGCCGTGCTGGCGTGCAGATTCAGTTCGGCACCCGCCAGATTCGTGGTTGCGTCGTAGATAAGAGTTCGATTGGCGGTATGCGCCGACATCCGAAAATCGCCGAGACGCTGCCCACCCAAATCAAGAGTGTTCACGGTGGCGTTGGCTTGCAGATTCGGGTTTTCGAGAGTTCCCGAGCCCGTAATGGAGATTGCGAGCTTACCGGCGGCATCCAGGTTGTGCCCGCTCAACCAGTGAATCCGCGAGAGATCGATGCCCGTGCCGAGCGCATTTGCACTGAAGCTTTTGGCTTGGGTGTCGTAACTTCCTGAGGCGGTCACGTTCCCGCCAGCAATGTTAAGCGCGGATGAAATAATTCTCAGCTCTTGGTTGGCTACCGCGCCCTGAATCCTGAAGTGGTCAAACTGCTCGCCATTCAGGCTGCCGCCGTTCATCTCGAGCGAGCCGGAGCCGGCGGGCGCATGGAGGGGCCCGTCGACCTGGATTTGCGTGTTGAATTCTCCGGTCACGGGAAAGCGCCGTCTCATGGCAGGTTCGAGATACGGTTGCACATCCGAAATGTCTACGTTGGAACCTTCCGCGTGAGCATGGACAACCGAGTTTTCGTTAAACTCCGGCGCAAGGTCCGGAGAAGCATTCAGTGTTCCACTGAGCGCGATCCTGGCCGCGCCGTGGACCAGTTCTGCATGCTCAACCGAAATCTCAGAAGGTGAGTAGCTTCCCCTCGCGTCAAGAGAATCCAGGTGCAGCAGCGGCGGCTGGCCGGAATTGCCGGCCTCCGCGGGCATTTCAATTGTCAGGTTTGTAGCCTTCAGAGCGCCGGCCAGATGGGGCTTTACCAACGAGCCGGTCCACGAACCCTGAAAGCCGGCTTGACCAGTGAGGGCAACAGGCATGGCAGCGATTCCGGATCTGCCATTGCGCTTGAATCCCAGGCTGCGCAGAGCAGCATCGAACTCCGCAAGATTATGAGAGTGAAAATCCAGATTGATAGCCGAAACACTCGTGACCGGATAGGCGCCAAGGGTCCCACGCGCTTGCAAATCACTGGCTGGCAAGTGCAATTCAAGTTTGCGCAGATCGACCCCTCCGGTGCGTTGCGTGTACGTCGCATCGATGGTGCCAGTGGCAGGCGATTCTCCAGCGCGCGCCGTTGCTGATGGGCTTAATCCCAGCAATGCACTGACAGAGACACTTCGCACGTCGCCGTTCAACCACGCAGCCTTCGCCGGGCCGTTCACGAGCGCGTCGATGCCCAGGCGTCTGTACTGGGGCTCGCACACCATATCAAGAATCGTGTCGAGCCTGACGTCTTTGAAGTTAGCCGCCACCTTGCCGTTGACCGGGACGCTCCAGGGCGCTGCTCGGACCAGCACATCGCGTGCCTCAGGAGATCCCGCGGCTTGAACGGTTGGGGGCCGCGCGATGACGGCTGAAGCGACAGGCAGCCAAGGTTCGAGATCGACCGAACCCTCGATTTGCCCGCCTTGCCGGAGGCGCGCGACAATTTGCGTAATCAGCAATTGCCTGCGATCGGCGTGCACGCGTGCGTCGAGATTGATTCCCGTCGCATTGATACCGGCGCCAAGGTAAGACCCTCCAGTTACATGAACGCCGCCATCGATGTCGAAGGCTCCTCCGAGGCCCTCCGCTGTGAGATCAACCAGGGCAATGCCTACCGGCGCGTCGGGGTAGCCGGTGATGGGATCCAGCATCCGCATATCGACATTGCCCGCGACCTTGGCATGCCAGCGCGGATGCGTGAAGTCCTCAAGGTTGCCGGTGACCTGAAGCACTTCCTTCTGGATTCCGGAGCCGCCCGACGTGAGGGTCAGACTGGTGAGCAAAGCGCGATCCTGCTGCAGGTCGATGGTGGCTTGCACGATTCCATGGACGGCTACAGGTTTCTTGCGCAGGGGTTGGCGCGACAGGTTTAGATCCGCGGCGACGACCTCGATTCGATAGAAATCCGGCGCGCCATGTGTCCTGGGCACATAGCGCGTCACGAGGGAGACGTTGTTGGCTTCGAAGTTGAGCGGCGCATAGCGGTTTTGATAATCGAAGACGGCGGCGCGGTTGTCGTAGTTCAGGGTTCCCTGCTCGACCGCGATATGACCGGCATGGAGACGGAAGAGGGTTTCGATCGCCGGCTGGCCCGACCGGTTCGGCTTGCGCGGGCGGGGTTGATTGGTTGAGCCGTCACGATAAACGATCAGATGGAATTCAGGCTGGACGATCTCGAGGTCACGGAGGCGAAGAGAGGGGTTCAGCACGCCGAGGATGCTTACATGTGCTTTTAAATTTGCGATTTGCGCGTAGGGTGCTTCGCCGGGATCCTCGGTGCCGTGAATGACGATCCCGTCTGCTTCAGCCTCGAGATGAAGAAGGCGCCAATGAAACGATGCAATCTGAACCTGGCCGCCGCTAAAACTCTCAATTTCTGCAATGAGGCGCTTTCGAACCAGATTCTCAAATCCAGCCGAACTGGCGACAACAAAAGCTCCCAGAGTAACCAGCGCGAGCAGGATGAACGCGCCGGCCAGGCTCAGGGGAAGATGACGAAGGAAGAACCGGCGCAGGCGGCTGTTCGCGGGGCGCGGCGGTGGGCCCGGAGGAGTGGGCATTTCTGAAGAGACGGGAATCAGCTCGCGCTCGCTCATGGATCGCCTCTTCCTGAGTTACCGGGCGCAGCAGGATTCTCGAGCGTGGTTGCGAGCTTTGGGTCAAGAACTTCCACATCGCCCTGTTCGCGCAAATTGTTCAGCCAGTTGTCGAACAATACATTCACCTGCTGCTGCAACAGGATCTCCTGAATGCGCGGAGCGACTGCATCCAACGAGGGAACGGTTTCTCCCGAAGCATACTGCGGCACAAGAGTGTTGTGATAGTAGTCTGCGATCTGCTGTTGAGAAATCTCAATCCCCTGCCGGAATCGCTCCTCGATAAAGCGCAGAATCTCGAGCCGGTAGCGAATATAGGCTTCGACGCGCTGCTCCGTGAGCGAGTGAGCTGCCAGGAATGCCTTCCATCCCGCTTCGGAAACACAGTTCTGCCGCATGCAGGCAGGAAGCTGCTTGCGAATCTCTTCGACGCGGGCATTCACTTCCTCCTGCGAGGGCTCAATGGCACGGAGATCTTCCTGCCGAATCTGCTGCTCGATGAGCGCGCGGCTGATCAACTGCTCGAGCGCGCGCTGCTCCGTAACCTGCCCCTGTGCGCCGCGGCCGGCATCAAGAATCGACAGCCGGACCTCGTCTTCGACGTCGCTTAATAGAATGGCGTGACGGTTGACGACCGCGACCACCTGGTCGAGCACAAGCGGATGAACAGAATCAGGGGATTGGGCCTGTGCGCCCGAATCGGCTGATTGCGCATCGATTTGCGTCACCGTGCACGCAAGCAAAACTGCGGTCAAGGGGAACTGCCACGCTATGCGATGCGCGATACGATTCCGGCTTGGCGCAAATCTGTTCATCAAAAAGCCTGCCCCAGACTGAAGAAGAAATTGATGTGGGGAGCCTGGCCCAGATACGGACCTTGCTCAAAGCCGGGAATATTCAAGGGATTCGGCGAGGGCGTGGAGATCCCATAATTGATATTCACCGGGTAGATGGGCGGATTGAGGTTATAGCTGACATCGAAACGGATTGGACCGACCGGCGTGTGATAACGCAGGCCCAGGCCCAATGCATGAGAAAAGTCATTGAAGCTACAAGGGCCCTGCTGCCCGGTCGAAGTCACGGGTCCGGTACCAGCGGGCACATAGGACGTCGGATCGCTAGTGTTCGCCACCGCATTCCGGCAGGCATCGCTGTCCGGCTGGCGAACGCGCAGGAAGCTGGCCCATGCGTCGCCGGCATTGGTGAAGACGTTCCCCATGTCATGAAAAATGACAAAACTCACGGTATTGCCCAGCCAAGGCAGCGTGGGTGGCGGAAGACGCAATTCCGTGCTGTTGGTCAGCGCGCCGGCTCCGCCAATCTGGTAGCCGGTTTCAGGATCGCGGGGGCCGGCGGCATTCTGCGAGAATCCGCGCAGGGAGACGGGACCGCCGGCGTAGAGGCGTTCGGGCAGCGGAATCAAGCCGTTCGAACCGCTGCCAAACGAGCGAATCTGCGCATAGCGCGTATTGCGAGCCAGTACGAACTGGCCTTTGTCAAATGCATAGTAGCTTGAGTTCGATGTGTCGATGCGATTGAATTCGGCCTGTGCCCCGAAAAGCCGGTCTGACAGAAACTCCTGAAAACTGGTGTACGTGCCGCGGCGCGCGTCCATGGGAACATCGCGTGTATCGCGAATCCAGGTGAACGCCGGACCGCTCACGCGCGTCGCAGTGGAGAGCGCGGAGATCGCGGACGGATAGACCTGCAGGCTGCTGGCCGCCACTTTCACTCGGCGGAAATCGAGCTCATAGATGAAGGTGTTGGCTCGCGAAATCCATGAGCCCGGTCGATTGAAACTTTCGCTGAATCGAAACGCGCCTTCGAGGCGGGACGCGACATATGTAGAGACGTCTTCGCTGTTGGCGTAGCCTCCCGAAAACGTGAAACCGAAGTTCGGGTCGCCTTCAAAATGAGGAATCTGGTATTGAATGCCAAGACTTTGCTCAAGCAAGCCATAGGTTCCCGTCAATGACGCCGACTGCGCCCGGCCGAAGAGATCGTTCCGGGTGATTTCGGCCAGCACGCGGGGGCTGACACCTGTTTTGCCGTTGGGGCTGCAAGCGACTCCCGCAGCGAACGCTCCCGCGCAGTTGTTTTGCGGTTGACCTGTCTGCGCTTCGAATCCGAAACCGTAAGTCAGCGTCCAGCGGCGCGCTTCAGCAAATTGGAGCAAAACCGTCTTCCGGGTTGCGTCGCCGGCGGAGTTTTCAACGGCTGTATTCACTTCATTGAAGAGCGCCAAGGAGTAAAGGTTGCGCTGCGTCTCAGAGAGCGCCGACTGGTTGAGCGGGTCGCCGGCGTGCACTGTGATCGCCCGCGCAACTGTCTGGGGGCGGGTGAATTCGAGCCCTGTCAAAAGCACATTTCGCACGAAAATCTGTTGGCCCTCATCGATACGGAAGACGACATCGACCTTCGTAGGGTCTGCAGGCTCAGGTTGCTGCGCGATCGTCACCGTCGCTTGATCGAAACCCTGGCCGTAATACTCCGTCAGGAGGGCGTCATGGTCCAAAGCCAGATTGCGGGGTGAAAGCATTTGGCCGGGTGAGGTATTCAGCAGGCGAGTGAGTGTTCCAGTTGCGATATGCTCGTTGCCTTCAATCTGCATTGTCCCCACCAGCACCTGTTTTCCTTCAACAATGTGGTATGTGACGGTGAGCGGCGCGGTGCGAGCGATCGCGGCCGGCCTTGACGGCACGCCACCTTCCGTCGAAGAGGCGTCTGCCGTCACGGTTTCCGGAGCACTGATTTCAGAGGTAACTTTCACGTCGGGAAAGCCGTTGTTCTTATACACGGCCTCGATGGCGTTTACGTCGGCCGCCGCCAATGCCTGGCTGTAAACGCCGTGGCGATCGAGGACGTCGGCAGCGTGCACGTTGATTAAATCCATGAGCGTTGCGGTGCCGAAGTAGCGGTTTCCGGTAATCGCAACCTTTTCCACGCGGCTGCGCGGCCCCAACTGCACTCTGAAAAGAATGGTCACCTCATTCGCGCCCTGGGTCTGCCGTTGGTGATCGACCTTTGCGTTGAAATAGCCAAGGCGCTGGAAATAATCGCGCAATCGGCGATTTCCCTCGTTGAGAAGATCTTCATCGACGCTGCCTTCTTCAAAGATAGGAATCAGACGCGTAATGCGGTCCGAATCGATGTTGGCTCCTTCAACCCGGACGTTCACGACCGGTCCACGGTTGGCGCTAAACCGGTAGTTGACCGCATTGGTCTTCGGGTCGAACAACTGCGCCTCAAGCTTAACCTCGGCCTCAAGGCGGGCTTGCCGCTGATATTCGCGGAGGACTCCATCCAATGCGCGGTTCACCGTATCCCTGTCAACATAGGTGCCGGTGCGCAGATGCGCACGGCGGCGGAACTCCTCAAGCTTCATGCCGGAGTCGCCCGTCACAGTGATCTTTCCAACGCGCGCACGGGAGCCCGAAACGACGTGAAATTCGATATCGGCAAGCTGCTGATCGGGGTGCGGCGTTACGGTTTGCGAGATCTTTGGCCGGTAGTAGCCGCTTTGCTCAAGGGTCGCTCGCATCTGATCGAGGGCCCTGGTCATTTTGGCTTCGGTCAGGCGGGTGCCGGCGTCGAGTTGGCCGGCGCGCCCGAGTTGCGCGTTCATGGTGGCGCCGGATGCTCCGTCTACCCCCACGGTCCCGATAAAGGTACGCGGCTTCCCGACAAAATTAAGCTCTACGCCGCCAGCTTTGCGCTCGCCTTCAACCTCAAGCGTGTCATATAGACCGCTCGCATAAAGTTGCGGCAGACTCCCTTTCAGGTTTTCGTCCGTGAGAGGAGCTCCGATCGCCTGGTCAAGGTGCTCCGGGAGAGGAGCGATGCGGTTGGCGGGAACTCCATCAAACGAGATGCTCAGCACGGGCAAACCTTCCAGGGCATGCAATGAATCGCAAGTCTCGATGGGACAGGGCGATTCTCGCGAGTCTTCCGAAACTAAAGAGCCCTGGCCGAGGCGGGCAGGAGGGGTCGGCACCTGGCTCCATGCTGCCAACGCTGTTCCCGGAATGCATGCCAGGATCGACATCAGGAAATACCCGATGCGGGTGATGCGATGCTGCGGCAGCCTCCGTCGCGAAGGTGTGAGCAGAACAGCGGTCTCAGGACACTGCCTCAAAAGCCCGTAAACCTTTTGAAAGAAAGGTCTCCATCGCTGAGGAGCCGGGGGCGGCGCAGCATCGGCGGAAACCTGGCGCTGGAAGCCCGGGCGAATGCCGCACCTTGCTTCCGGCATGGTTTCGAAAGCCATATCCGCTAAATAAGGACAGGGAATCCCCTCTCGAGTCTGTCGGGGATCGCCCGAAGGGATCGATAAAGAATGCCGCTTTCTCTTGTTTTTCCTTAAGCTCAGCAAACCCTAGCCGTTCCAACTTATACTAACGAGGAAGGGAGCTACGACAAAACCGGAGATAAAACAATCTGGTTTTTTCCCCTCTTTCAGGTCGTCGTACTTTCCAAGGCAACAATCAGGCTCACTGGCTAAGAATGGCGGCTGCCATGATTGTGTTGAATTGACGGCTCGTTTTTTGACCAGAAACCAACTCTGGTTGAGTCTACGGTCACGAAGTTCGATTTCGATCATTCTCAAAGGAAGCGCATGTCCGATTCCCCATCCCCTACGCAAGCGCCCGAGCGCGTTCGCTCGAATCGCAGCCCGGACGGATCGCCCAATTCAGGCCGCTCGACGAGCTTTCCCGCGACCAATCCGCCTAATCCCCACGAAACCGATGTATTAGCCCGCGCACAAGCGGGCGATCACCAGGCTTTTGCGCAGCTCTATGCCCTGCACAAAAGGCGAATCTACTCGCTCTGCCTCCGTATGGTCGGGAATATTGCGGAGGCTGAGGATTTGACGCAAGAGGCGTTTCTGCAGCTACACCGGAAAATTGCCACGTTTCGCGGCGATTCGGCTTTTTCCACATGGCTGCACCGGCTGGCGATTAATGTGGTGCTGATGCAGCTTCGAAAAAAGGGTTTGTCGCTGATCTCACTGGATGAGGCAATGGAGCCAACGCCCGAAGAAGGCCCCAGCCGCAGCTTCGGCGCTCCCGATCTCACGCTTACGGGCGCCATCGACCGCCTCGCCCTGGAGCGCGCGGTAGCTGAATTGCCGGCTGGTTACCGGCTCATCTTCATCCTTCACGACGTGGAGGGTTTTGAGCATAATGAGATTGCGTCAATGCTGGATTGCTCTATCGGCAACAGCAAATCGCAGCTGCACAAGGCGCGTTTAAAACTGCGCGATGCCCTGCGCGCTCAGCGCCCAGAGGAGGAGCGGCCATGACCGGCGATCCCAGCAATTCGAGCTGTGTCGAATTCCAAACCCACTTACCCGAGCTGATCAGTTCGGGGGTTGATGCCTCGACAGACCCCCATTTGCGGGATTGCGAACTATGCCGCGCACTGTTGGCCGACCTGGAGACGATCGCCGAGGCAGCGCGCCAGTTGTTCCCCAGCGTGGAACCATCAGACCATGTGTGGGAGCATATCGAATCGGCTATCAAGGAAGACAAGGCGACTGAACCGTCCTAGGTTCTGTTATCGACTCTCCCACCGAAGATGGTGGAAGAGCAAGTGAATCAGAAGTTCCGCGCTGAAGACAGCCGGGAGGACCGCGAACCCGTCAGAATTTGGTCATCCGGCTCCGGCCGGGGCGTTCAAGGCGTTTCTGCCATGCCTTACGTGATTTCTCATAATCCGGAGAATTAAGCCGATAAACCCGGCGAGCAAGGTTGTGCCGAATCACTAAGGCATGGTGCGTGTGGGGCGATTGGCCTCGGCTTCGCTTGAAGAGCGGCCAGCGTTTTCGGGTTCTCGACGGGATGGTCCGTGACGGAACAGGGGCTCGTTCTTCGGCGCTAGACGTCATTGAGGGAATCCAAAGGCGCAGCATCAAAACGGTTTGGAGAGCCAGCAGGCAAAGTAACAGGAGGCGAATCTTGCAACTTTTTTACTTCTGAACTATCTAAGTAAGGAAAGTTGATACGAGGACACTCAATGGCAATCCAGCAAATTACGCCCCCCGATAATCCATCACCGCAAGGCAGCTCGGGCCTGCGCCAGGTTTCCGTGTTGCCCGTCAGGGATACGGTTCTGTTTCCCCATGCGGTGCTGCCCCTGACGGTGGGGCGGGAAAGCTCCATCCACCTGATTGAATCGCTGGGAGAAGAGCGCGCGATCGTTGTCGCCGCCCAGCTCGATCCGCGGCTCGATACCCCCACTCCGGGCGACCTTCATACAGTGGGCACCCTGGCGACCGTGCACAAAGTCGTGCGGATGCCGAACCAGAGCCGCTTTGTTTTCACTGAGGGTATAAGCCGAGTGCGACTCGTGCGCTTCGTTCAGTCAGAGCCCTTCATGGTGGCTGAAGTGGAGACGCTTGAAGATTTCGCGCCCGCCACGTCTTCGGGATTTGAGGCTCTTGCTCGCAATGTGATTTCGCAGTTCCAGCAAATTGTCTCAGAGTCGGCAACCCTTTCAGACGAGTTGCGGACGATCGCTGCGAACATCGATGAGCCGGCCCGGCTGGTGGATTTTGTCGCCTCTTCCCTTCCGTTCCTGACGACGGATGAAAAGCAACAGTTGCTTGAAACGCCGAATGTCGAGAGCCGGCTGGAGCAACTGAATAAACTTCTGGCCAAGGAGATCGAGGTGCAGCAGTTACGCGCCAAGATCCAAACCGAGGTGCAGGACCAGGTGCAGCAGTCGCAGCGCGACTACTATCTGCGCGAACAGCTCAAGGCCATCCAGAAAGAGTTGGGAGAGCAGGATGAAGGCCAGCGCGATGTCGAAGATCTGCGCCAGAAGATCGAAGCAGCCGGCATGCCGGATGAAGTGAAGAAGGAAGCTCTGAAGGAGCTCTCCCGGCTGCAGCGCATGTCTCCGATGGCGGCGGATTACGGATTAACCCGGAACTATATCGAGTGGCTGGCCGTGCTGCCCTGGGCGAAAAGCTCGGGCTCGAAGATCGATATTAACGTGGCCAAGCAAATCCTGGACGAAGATCACTACGAGCTCAGGAAGGTGAAGGACCGCGTTCTGGATTACTTGAGTGTGCTGGAGTTGAAGCCCACCATGAAGGGCCCGATTTTGTGCTTCGTGGGCCCGCCAGGGGTGGGCAAAACGAGCCTGGGGCGGTCGATTGCGCGGGCGCTGGGGCGCAAGTTCCAACGGGTCTCGCTGGGCGGCATGCACGATGAGGCGGAGATCCGCGGTCACCGGCGGACGTATATTGGCGCTCTACCCGGGCAAATCATCCAAAGCATCCGCCGGGCGGAAACCAACGACCCGGTGATCATGCTCGATGAGGTCGACAAGCTGGGCAGAGACTTCCGGGGCGATCCGGCATCGGCGCTGCTTGAAACGCTGGATCCGGAGCAGAACAACACATTCCGGGACAACTACCTCGATGTGCCGTTCGATCTCTCGAAGGTCCTGTTTATCTGCACTGCGAACATGCTGGACACGGTTCCTGCCCCGCTGCAGGACCGTATGGAGATCATCCCGCTGCAGGGCTATAGCGAAGAGGAGAAGGTGCACATTGCCAATCGGTACCTGATTCCGCGCCAGATCAAAGAAAACGGAATCACGCCTGAGCAAATTGAATTTCCGGAAGAGGCGGTGCGGCTCATTATCCGGCATTACACGCGCGAAGCCGGCGTGCGCAAGCTGGAGCAGACGATCGGAACGGTCTGCCGCAAGCAGGCGCGCCGCGTGGTGGAGGGCCACGCGGAAAAGTTGGTGGTGACGAAGGATACGCTCAAGGAGTTCCTGGGCGGCATCCAGGTGCGCGTGGAGACGGAGGTTGCGGAACGCGTGAAGCGGCCAGGTGTGGCTGTAGGGCTGGCCTGGACGCCGGCCGGCGGCGACATTCTCTTCATCGAGGCCAACAAGATGAAGGGGAAGGGCGGCTTTACGATGACTGGCCAGATCGGCGAAGTGATGCAGGAGTCGATGCAGGCTGCGCTCACCTGGGTGCGCTCGAATGCCGCACGGCTGGGGTTGGCCGAGGACTTCAACAAGGACCTGGACATCCACATCCACGTGCCGGCAGGCGCTATTCCCAAGGACGGCCCATCGGCCGGGGTCACGATGGCAACGGTACTGGCTTCACTCCTGACCGATACGCCGGTGCGTCCACTAACCGCAATGACCGGCGAAATCACGCTGAGCGGCAACGTGCTGCCGGTAGGCGGCATCAAGGAAAAGTTCCTGGCAGCGCGCCGGGCCGGGGTGCAAAACATCATCCTGCCCTCAGAGAATCGCCAGAACGTGGAAGAGGATCTGACACCGGAGATGATGAAAGGCGTGACCGTCCACTACGCCAAGGAGATTGAAGATGTGTTGACGGTGGCCCTGCCGCTGGTAGCGGCACGGCACCAGATGCAGCCTCTCGCTCCAGCACTTTCGGTGACCGCCGCGGCCTGAGCGTCGCTCGCACAACTTTGAAGGGCCGGCCAACCAGCCGGCCTTTTCGTTTGGGTTAGCGCCGAACCCTAGGCAAGCCTTCTTTTCAAACCTGAAACTGGCCGACTGGCCTTCCCGCAGCGAAAGTTCGACCTGGCCCCGTCGAAGAATCGCGGCCTGAAACGTCTAAGTGGCAGGCAGTATTCTTTTCGAGAGATGCGTGTGCAAGTAATCCCGTTTGGGATATTAAAAGACTCGCTCGGCCATTCAGCCGTTTTCGTTGAATTGCCGGATGGCGCTTCGGTGGGTACGCTCCTGGAGCAATTGACGCCGATGCTCGGAGGAGCCGCGCCGGAGCGGCTATTGCGCGGCATTGCCGTCAGCGTGAACGCCGAGTATG
Source organism: uncultured Acidobacteriaceae bacterium (assembly GCA_963802955.1). Taxonomy (GTDB): domain Bacteria; phylum Acidobacteriota; class Terriglobia; order Terriglobales; family Acidobacteriaceae; genus Telmatobacter. Next base: position 373,717 of record CAWDKT010000008.1, on the reverse strand, counting down.
CCGAAGCTGCGACGATTCTGCACGATGGCGATGAAGTGGGATTGCTGCCGCCGGTTTCGGGCGGCGCCCCTGAGGGCGGCGCAGACGCTTCAGGGCTGGAAGACCGCGACGAAGCACAAACCGTCATCGTATGGCTGACGCGCGAGCCGATCAACGCGGAAAAGATTGTGGCGGCGGCCAAGCATGCTGAAGATGGTGCGGTGGTGGTGTTCGACGGCATCGTGCGCAATCATTCACGAGGGCGGCGAACCCTGCATCTGGATTACGAAGCCTATGAAGAGATGGCTGTTAAGCAGATGCAGGATCTCGGAGATCGCGCGCGCGAACGATTTAGAGTTCGCCAGGTAACGATGGTTCATCGGCTGGGCAGGCTCGATATCGGCGAAACCAGTGTTCTGATCGTGGTGGCCAGCGCGCACCGCACTGCGGCGTTCGAAGCCTGTCGCTGGCTGATTGACACTTTGAAGCAGACCGTACCTATCTGGAAGAAGGAGACCTTTGTGGATGGGGCGGTATGGGCTCCCGGCGAGCCATTTCCACAGGCACTGGCGATCGATTCCGGGGGGCAGCATGATGCTTAGCTTCAGTCGCATGCTCGGCATTTGCCGGCGCACCGGGTGCGGCATGCTGCTTGCCCTGGCGCCGCTGACGCTGGCCGCCCAGCAGACGACGTTTCACGTGGATGTGAAACTGGTAGACATCTTCGTCAATGTGACCGACAAGAATGGAGCGATTGTCGGCGGCCTGACCCGCGATGACTTCGCAATTTTCGAAGATGGCCGTCCGCAGCAGATTGCGGTCTTCGAGCGGCAGTCGGAAGTGCCTTTGAACCTGACCCTGGCCATTGACACGAGCGGCAGCGTGCAAAAAGACATGAGCGACGAAGAGACTGCCGCGAAACGTTTCGCGCAAGCGATTCTGCGCCCCCAGGACCAGATGAGCGTGCTCCAGTTTGCGACCACTGTGCGCGAGCTGACGCCGTTTACGAACCGGCTGGGAGTGATCGACCATGGCCTTCACGAGTTGCGCGGCGACTGGGCCACGGCGCTCTATGAAGCCATATGCGTGGGATCTGACCGGTTGGGTAAAAGGCAGGGACGCAAGGTGCTGGTAGTGATCTCAGATGGCGACGATACGGCAAAGACGTCAACCTATGCCGACGCGCTGGAAGCGGCTCTGCGCAATGAGGTGATGATTTACTCGATCATCGACGTGCCGATTGAGGCCAGCGCCGGCCGCGACACCGGCGGCGAGCATGCGCTGATCACATTGGCCGAGCAGACGGGCGGGAAGCACTTCTACGTGGATGAAGGCGGTCTGGACAAGGCGTTTGCGCAAGTAAGCGAAGATCTGCGCACCCAATACATGATCGGGTATTATCCTCGCCACCAGGATCCCGGCACTGACTTTCACCGAATCGTCGTCACGATTCCACGCGCTGCCCCGGATGAGTTCAACATCCGCAACAAAACCGGCTACTATTCCGATACTCCCGTCCACGACAATTGATGGTGGGGCCAGCCGGGGGGAGCAGCTGGGGTTTCTCCGCCGTGGTCCGCGCGGAGCCCTGGAACGACCGTCTGGCGCTTGTTCCCTGGCTCAGGCGCTTTGCTTCTCGTCTTTGCATCTAAAATAGCAACATGATATCGCCCCTTTCGTCACGCCGCCGCTCCAAAACTCCTCCTCCGGGTGAAACCGGCCAGGAAGGACTTTACCTGCGCTCACTCAGCGACCGCCAGGTAATTGTGACCATCAAGCTGCGCGATGGCGAAACGGTGCGCGGCTGGATTGAGTATTTTGACGACTCCATGCTGCGCCTTACGCGCGAAGGGCAACCCAATCTCTTCATCTACAAGAGCCAGATCCGCACCATCAGCGAAGTAGGCAAGCGCCGGACCATACGTTATGAGCACCCGGATGGAGCGAGCCACAACGAGGTCGCCTTGTGACCGGCCCGGCAGCGCCGGAGATTGCGCAAAATCTGGTTTACGTTCCGAAGGCGGCGGAGATTGCGCGCGAAGCGGGTGCGCGGCTGCGCGAGTATTTTGCCCAGGGTGTCGAGGCAGAGTACAAGGGCGATGTAGACCTGGTGACCGTGGCCGATCGCGCAGTGGAGAAGCTGTTGCGCACGCGGCTGGGCGAGGCGTTCCCCGATCACGGTATTTATGGTGAAGAGGGCACGCGCGACCGCCTGGATGGTGAGTTTCGCTGGTATGTGGACCCGCTGGACGGGACAACGAACTTCGCCCACGGCTTTCCGCAGTTTTGCGTTTCGATGGGCCTGGAGCATCGCCCCGCGGGCACCAAACCCGATGAAGACGGCGAACTGGTTGCCGGCGTCATTTACGATCCCATGCGTGACGAGCTATTCACGGCCGAGCCCAGCCGCGGTACGCGATTGAATGGCAAGCCGGTAAGAGTATCGAGTATTGCTGGGCTGGCCGAAGCGCTGCTGGCTACAGGCTTTCCGAGCCGCAAGCGCCACTCCAGCCCGAACGTCCACTTCTATCACGAGTTCACTCTGCGCTCGCACGGTGTGCGCCGGGCCGGTTCGGCAGCTCTCGATCTGGCCTACGTGGCCTGCGGCCGGTTGGAGGCATTCTGGGAGTTCAGTCTCAATCCGTGGGATACGGCGGCAGGCATTCTTCTTGTGCAAGAAGCAGGCGGCCGAGTTACTGACTTCTCCGGGCGGCGCGTGCGGCTGGCCAGCGACGAGGTGCTGGCCTCGAACGGCTTGATCCACGACGAACTCATCGGGTTCTTTGGCGATATGTTCGCCGGACGGAATTTGTCGCCGATCCCCACGCCGCAGGAGTTTGCAAGAAACAGGGAACAAAGGAGTGGGGGAACGAAGGGTCAGGGAGTAGCCAATAGGGAGTAGGGGACGGATACAAGGACATTGCCCTGTCCGGTTCCTGCAAAACGCAGTCGTTCATTACGGACAAATTGAGTTTTCTTGTTCGCCTGGTCCCTGGTTCCCTTGGTCCCTGCTCTTCCTTCTCGCATGGCAAAACCTGAGAGGGTGTACGGCAAGTCAGCCCGCGGGGCCGTATGCTACTATCAGCGACGAGAAGTGTAGAGCGGCTTGCGTTTGCGAGACCGTGGAAAGTTTCCGGAGAGAGCAGAGATGGCATACGTCATTGCAGAACCCTGTATCGGCACCAAGGACACCGCCTGTGTAGACGCCTGTCCCGTCGATTGCATCCACCCCAAGAAAGATGAAGCCGGACATGCCGACGCCGATCAGTTGTTCATCGACCCGGTCGAATGCATCGACTGCGGCGCCTGCGTTCCTGTCTGCCCGGTCTCGGCTATCTTTGCGCAGGACGACTTGCCCGAGAAGTGGGCTCACTTTACCGAGAAGAACGCCACTCACTTCGGGCGATAGCGCCGCGCTCAAAGGATTCTTTGAGGCTTTCCTGACGCGTGTCCTGCTGATGCGGGACACGCGTTTGTGTGTCTGCGCAGGAATGAATCCGCGTTCCCGCCCTGGCAAAGCTAGGACGGGCCACCCATTTTCCAGTGGCGCTCATTGTCCGGCGGCAACCAATCTCTATTGGCACCCAAGCTCCGGTGCGATGATGGACATGCATGAGCGAGTTGACGTCGGAAGCGGTGGTTCTGCGTACCTGGCCGGTGCATGAGGCGGACCTGATCGTGAGCTTCTTCACCCGCGATTACGGCCGCCTGCGCGGTGTGGCCAAGGCCGCTCTCAAGAGCCGCAAACGCTTTGGCGGGGCGCTGGAACCCATGACCCTGGCGCGGGCATGGTTCGCCGAGAAACCCCGGCAGGAACTGGTACGGCTTGACCAGTTGGAGATTCTGCGCTCGCCGCTCTCATCTCGCGTCGACCAGACGCGCATGGCGGTACTTAGCTTCTATGCCGAGGTGATCGACGAAGCACTGCCGGAGCGCGATCCGCAGGACGCCGTCTTCCGGCTGTTGGTGAATGTGCTGGAACGGACCCATGCTATAGAGAGCCATCCCAGGTCTCAGAATCATGATCTAGACCCCACGCACCAGGAACCGCCCGTGGGGACCCCATACCTGGGGCACCCAGAGGCGGGGCCGTGGATGGCGCTCACCTACTTTTCGCTGTGGATGACGCGACTGATGGGCCTGCTGCCCGACATTGGGCGCTGCATGGTGTGCGGCGAGGGATTGCATGCAGCGGAGGTTGCGTACAGCAGTTATGCCGATGGCTTTTTTTGCGGACTGCATGCGAACGGCTCCGCGAGCGCGCTTTCGGCCGATTCCTGGCAGGTCGCACAGCGAATGCTGCGTGCGCCTGCCTCGGCTTTTGCCGGCGAAGCGTGGACACGGAAGCGCGGGCAGGATCTGCGGCGCTTCACGCTGCAGACGCTGGAACGGCACCTGGAGCGGAAGCTGAAGACGGCAGAGGCGCTGGCACGGCTGGGTGGGTGAGGGCGGGTGGTGTCCGAGTCCATATCGAGTACAAATACCGTATGGCGTAGAATTTGAATATGCCCAACGCCCGGCGATTGACGGCCATTATCGAGCGTGAGGACGATGGCTTCGTCTCGCTATGCCCTGAGCTCGACGTCGCCAGCCAAGGTTCGACGATTGAGGAAGCGCGCGCCAATCTCATCGAGGCCCTCACACTTTTCTTCGAGACCGCTTCCCCTCCAGAACTCGCACGCCGGCTGCATGGCGAGGTCTTTGTCACGCAGGTCGAGGTGCCGGTTGGGTAAGCTGCGAGTCCTCTCGGGCTCGGAGGTTTGCCGAATTCTGGAACAGCACGGATTCGTCGCAGTCCGCCAGCGCGGAAGCCATTGCATCATGCAACTCAAGACGGAAAGCACCACTGTCACCGTACCTGTGCCACTCCACGACGAACTCAAGCGCGGCACACTCCAGAGCATCATTCGGCAATCGGGGCTGGCAAAGTCGTTGTTTGAAAGCGAATAGATTTTGGTCCCTTGCATTGGCTCACTTGATGCTGCATTTCCATTGATAAAGGCACTTAATTGACCTGACGTGAATTTCTGCCCCAGGATCGCAGAGAGGAACAGCTTGTCCAATCACGGTGACCGTGTCTGCATCCTGCTGAATGAGCGGATAAAAAGCGTTTAGCGCTTGGTCACATTCCAAAGGCTTAAGAACGTAGATATAGCGCAGTGAATAAACAGTTCCCGGTTGGCTGGTTCCGTTGAACTCGAACTTGGAGCCCGTCGCGCTGTCCACTGCGGCCTGTCTCAACATGGGACGGCCGCTCTCGATTTGAACACCTTCGGGAGTTCCTTCTGAAAGAAGCGTGATCTTGAGATCGACTTCGCCAGAAACGCGCGCCGCCAATGCGATTGGAGGATAAGCGGGCGGCTTGAGGTTGACGATCTTGAAAGATTGCGCACTAAGCGAGGTCACACTCAGACCAAGCAAGAAGGCCACAACTGCGATGATCCGGACCTTGTGCGGAGTCATGCGAAACAGTATAGGCTTGTCCTGCCACGTCGGCGCATCCCGACTGCTAAAATCGATCCTTAGTCCCGATGAGAGAGATTTGTCTGTGTCCCTAGCCCAAGCCGCACCGCGTGTGAAGCCCACTTCGCTTACCTTTCAGAATTTGCTGTTCCGCCTGCAGGCGTTCTGGGCGGAACGCGGATGCGTGATCCAGCAGCCCTACGATGTGGAAGTAGGCGCGGGAACGATGGCTCCGGAGACCTTTCTGCGCGTGCTGGGGCCGAAGCCTTACAGGGTGGGCTATGCGCAGCCTTCGCGGCGGCCGGCCGACGGGCGCTACGGCGAAAATCCCAACCGGCTTTTCAAGCACACGCAGTTTCAGCTGATCCTAAAGCCTCCGCCGGTGAACGTGCAGGAGCTATACCTCGAGTCGCTCGAGGCCATGGGAATCGACCTGAAGCACCACGACCTGAAGTTCGAAGAGGACAACTGGGAGTGGCCCGCTGGCGGCGCGTGGGGCGTGGGCTGGCAGGTGATGCTCGATGGCCTTGAGATTACCCAGTTCACCTACTTTCAGCAATGCGGCGGGCAGGACCTCGACCCGATTTGCGCCGAGCTGACTTACGGCATGGAGCGTATTGCGGCGTTCTTGCAGGATGTGGACTCGATCTACGACATCGTTTGGGCGCGCGATCCTGAGACCGGCGCTCCGGTGACGTATGGCGACGTGCGGCTCGCCGAAGAAGTGCAGTTTTCGGTGTACAACTTCGAGATGGCCGACGTTCCGAGGCTCTGGGAGCACTTCAACAGTTACGAGGCAGAGGCGCAGGCGCTGCTCAACAAGGCCGGCGCGTTGATGGCCGACGAGAAGGCCAGCGTAGTAGAGAAGAAGCGATTCCCACTTCTCGCGGCCTACGAGCTTGCACTGAAGTGCTCGAACCTCTTTAACCTTCTTGACGCGCGCGGAGCGATCAGCGTAACCGAGCGCGTGGGCGTGATCGGAAGGATTCGCAATCTTGCCGTAGGCGTGGCGAAGGCGTGGACGTTGCAGCAGGAAGCGAGTCAGCAAGTCAGTTAGTTAGCGAGAAACCAAAGTCAATGGCAGATTTTTTACTGGAGATCGGGCTCGAAGAGGTTCCGGCGCGCATGATTGCCGAGGCCGAGGCCGAGCTGGGCAAGCGCCTAAGCGATTTGCTCAAGCGCGAGAGGCTGCTTGCGCCCGAGGGGAAGTTGACCACCTACTCCACGCCGCGGCGGCTGGCTGTGCTGGCTGAGGGCGTGCTCGCCCGGCAAGCCGATACCGAAGAGAAGATGACCGGGCCGTCTTGGAAGATCGCCTTCAAAGATGGCGAACCGACGGCCGCAGCGCTGGCTTTTGCGAAAAAAGCGGGCGTCGCAGCCACCGAGCTTGAGAAGGTCGAAACGCCGAAAGGCGAGTACGTGGGCGCGACGGTAAAGCGTGCGGGGCGCAGCGCGAACGAGATTCTGACTGCCGAGCTGCCGAAAGAAGTTCTCGCCATCTACTGGGCCAAGAATATGTACTGGCGTGCCGCGAAGCCGGAGCGCTTTGTGCGGCCGGTGCGCTGGGTGGTCGCGCTGATGGATTCGAGCGTGATCCCGCTGGAGATTGCAGGAATCACGGCACGCAATGCGAGCCGAGGCCATCGCGTGCTGCACTTGCACTCCGTGGCTATCCCTTCGGCGAACGGTTATAAAGAAGCGATGCGCGCAGCGTATGTCCTTGTCGACGTCGCCGAGCGCAGGCAGATCATCCGCAAAGCGCTGGACGCGGCCACGCGCACCATTCCCGGCGCGCGCTGGCGTGAAGACGAGCCTTTGGTCGAAACCGTCACGCACCTCACGGAGTGGCCGTCGGTCATTCTGGGTGACTTTGAGCCTGAGTACCTGGAGTTGCCTGAGGAAGTGCTGGTGACGGTGATGCGCGACCACCAGAAATACTTCGCGGTGGAGGATGCGCAGGGCAAACTTGCGCCGCACTTTCTCGCGGTGCTGAATACGCAGACGGACGCCGAAGGCGCGGCGATCATTCGCCACGGCAATGCGCGCGTGCTACGAGCGCGGTTCAAGGATGCGCGGTTCTTCTGGGACTTCGACCAGAAGAACCCCTTGTGGAGCGAGTTGAAGACCTGAAGAACGTGACGTTCCAAAAGGAGCTGGGAAGTTACTACTGGAAGACCGAAGCAGAACCTGCGCGTTGTGCGGACGCTTGCGGAAACTGTCAAGGCAGTGGGCGTTCGATTCGATCGAAGCAGCGCTCTCAAGGCTGTTGAGCTAGCGAAGACCGATCTGACGGCCGAACTCGTGAAGGAGTTCACCGAACTGCAAGGCGTTATCGGCGGTCTGTACGCCAATGTTCAGGGTCTCGGGGACAAAGTTCGCGACGCCATCTACAACCAGTACAAGCCAGCCTCAACCGAAGACAAAATCCCAGAAACAATCGAGGGGCAACTCCTCGGGCTGGCGGATCGAGCCCAAACAGTCACTGCCATGTTCGGAATCAATATGGCCCCCACCGGCTCGAAAGATCCGTTTGCGCTGCGGCGCGCAGCGAATGGCATCATCAAGGTTCTCGGTGAATCAGATGTTCCCCTGTCACTCACGAACGTGTTGAACGCGGCAGCGACGAAGGATGCGAAAAGACCGCAACTGAATGATTTCTTCCGCGAGCGGCTGCACTTCTATCTGAAAGACGTCCGGCGCTTTGCCTACGATGTGGTCAACGCAGTGCTGGCCGCGGGATCTGACGATGTGCGCGACTCCATCGCCCGCGCCGAGGCGCTGACGGCCGCTCGTGGCTCTGTAGGATTTTCTCGCCGTCTCGGCGGCGTTCAAGCGCATCAAAAACATCCTGAAGCAGGCCGAAGAGAAAGGCTTCGCTGTGGGCTCGGCTGGGAACGTGAAACTCGCGCCGGAGGCGCAACGGCTTGCCGATGCCGCAGAGACGCTCGCGCCAACCGTTGCCAAGCTTCGCGAAGAGCGCAATTACGGCGAGGCGCTGGCGCAGATCGCTACGCTGCGGCCCGCCGTGGATGCCTTCTTCGACAAGGTGATGGTTCTTGACCCCGATCCGGCCGTCCGCGGCGCCCATCTTGGGCTCATCGCCGAAGTCCTGCACAACTTTTCCGGCATCGCCGACTTCAGCGAGATAGTGACGGGGTAGGAAAGAGCATCGGTCCTTCTGGTGTCGAGATTCCTTCTTTCCCACCCTAACCGCAAAAAACGCGGTTAGGATGGGGCACCCCGCAACGACGCCTCGACGCGCACCGTCGAAAGAGCTCAGCCGTCTAAAATCAATAGAGATGGCAGATACGCTCTATCTGAGCCTGTGGTACCCGAACCTGCGCCTGGAGGCGCTCCCGGACAAGCTGATTGCCGTGCTGGGAGCTTTTGCTGCGCACGGCGGCGAGGCCAAGGTCTATTCCGCCACCGTGTGGCCGGTGAGCTGGAACGAGGCGCCCGTGTTTGAGCGGGTGTATGGCCGCATGGCGCCCGCGCTGGGCAGTGAGATTTCGAACGAAGTGCCCGGGGCTGAACCCAGGGAAGCCGTAGAGGAGGCAACCGAGCTTTTCCACGAAGATTACGCGTACGAGTTCCAAATTGGATGGAGCCTATGGGATCTGGAAACTGAAAATGCAGGTCCTTCGGTTCCGCGAGCCGCACAGAACGCGCCCCGCTCCACTCAGGATGACAGCCTGAGGGAGATGCTCGATTCCCGCTGGGTGCGTGGTCCAAGGATGGTTCGGGTCACAGGCTACGGGCCGCTCTTCGATGAGGGAGCCTACGAGCAGGATGGCCACATCCGCATCGATTTCGGAACCGATGCGCCGTTTCTCATTGAAGACGCCGATCTGGATCGGGTTGGGGCCAGGCATGTGGAAGAGAACGTGCGCCAGCTTGTAGATCTGACGGCTGCCGTCGAGAAGGCTTCGGGAGCGACGGCGCGCCTGCTTTGGAGCGAGCTTGGCGAGAGCCTGGCGCAACGGCTGGCCGCGCGCCTGGGCGTAGGAAACTAGTTCGTGCGCTTCACGATTGAGCGAATCCGAACGTTGGTGCTGGTAGCGGGAGCGCTGCTGCTGGCCGCAATGGGGGTTTTTCTCGTTCGCGCCAAGTGGAAGACCCTGGCGACAAGCCGCGATCTGCCGCAACGGCTGGCCCGGAACATCGAGCAGGAAGCCAAAGAATTCACCTTTGTCCATGCCTTCGGCGCGCATTCACAGTTCAAAATTCACGCCTCGAGAGAGGTTCAGCTCAGAGACAATCGCGTTCAGTTGCACGATGTGCAGATCGAGCTTTATGGCCAGGACGGGAGCGTAGAAGAAATCACGGGAGACACATTCGATTACGACCAGAAGAGCGGGCTTGCCATCGCCGAAGGGCCGGTGGAGATGGTGTTGACGAGGCCGGCGGCTGCCCCGGCAACAGGCGCAAAAGTCATGGAGACTGCCACATCGGCAAATTCATCGAGGCAGATCCACCTGGAGACGAGCGGAGTGACCTTTGACCAGGACTCCGGCATGGTGGCGACAGCGAAGCGCGTGGATTTCACGATGGCGCAGGGTTCAGGCAGTGCAGTGGGCGCGATGTTCGATTCGCAGAATGGCTACCTGACACTGGACCATGCCGTCGAAATGAAAATGCAAAGGGGAGGCAAGCCGGTGGTGATCGAAGCGCAGCACGCGGAGTGCGACCGCAATGCGCAGGCGTGCACGCTGCGCGCGGCAAAGGTGGATTACCGCGGAGGCGAGGCTACCGCGGCCCAGGCGAAAATCGACTTCCGGATCGATGGCACGGCCCAGAAACTGGATGCTACGGGTGGATTTACGGCAGAGACAGCGACTGGGGGCTATCTTGCCGCGCCCACCGCACAGATGGACTTCAACGAGCAGAATCAGCCGTTGCAGGGGCACCTGGAGGGCGGCGTAGCGATGGACTCCACGAACGGCGGTCAATCCATGCATGGGAGTGCGCCTGCGGCGGAGTTGGCGTTTGCGGCGCAGGGCCAGTTGCGGCAGGCGCGGTTTGAGCGGGGCGTGGTGTTTAACACCGAGGAGACGAGCCCGGCAAGCCCGGGAGAGACGGATGCGCTCGCGGTGAAACGGATCTGGCGCTCTCCGCAGGCGGAGGTGAATTTTCACGATGCCGGTGGCGGACGAGTGGAGCTTGAAAGCCTGCATGGCACGGGCGGCGTGGTCGTCACCAGCGAGAGCGTGAGAGGCGCTGGGGCCGCGGTGCCCGCCAAGATGACCGCTGACCAGGTAACAGGGGCATTCGCGCCGGGATCGGTGCTGGAATCGCTTACCGGAGTTGGCCACGCGTCGATTGAAGAAGCAACCGCGACCGGAGGGCAGGAGACGGCAACCGGCAACCGGCTGGAGGCTTATTTCGCGCCGCAAACCGCACAAAACAAGGATCAGGGGTCAGGGATCGGGGATCAGAAAAGCTCGGGCCGCAATGCTGCAAATTCCGGTAATTTGCAATCGGCAGAGATGGTTGGACACGTTCTGCTGTATGAGCAGGCCGCGGCGAAGTCGGGCTCGCAGCAGCCGCCGCCGATCCACGCCACTGCAGGCAAGGCTGAATATGAGCAGACGGGCCAGTGGGTGCACCTGACGATCAATCCGCGCGTGCAGTATGGCGGCCTGGAACTCACCGCGGAGAAGGTAGACGTATCGCGGCAGTCGGGAGACGCTTTTGCGCACGGCAACGTTAAGGCGGCCTGGGTCAACACGACTGCGGCAGGTTCCGGCGGACAGAACGCGGTGGCGAATGAAGATGGCGGTGGGGGGCCATTGAGTTTTGGAGGCAAAGGCGCAGCGCATGTGGTTGCAGCGGATGCGGAGCTCAACCAGTCAACGGGCGAAGCCACATTTCGCGGGCACGCGCGCATGTGGCAACTGGCGAATTCGGTTTCGGCCCCCGTGATCGTATTGAATCAGCACTTGCAAACGCTGGTTGCGCGTAGCTCCGAGGCCTCTGACCCTGTGAAAGTAGCTTTGTTGAGCGCCGGCGGACCGGCAGCGGGGTTGGGCGCGAACCCCTCGACGAACCGGAAGGCGACGAACAATCTGGGCACCGGCCAAACGGCTGGGGAAGTCATCCGTGTACGCGGGGGCGACCTGTGGTACTCCGAGGCTGAAGAGCGAGCGGTAGTCCGCGGCGGCGCGCTGGGCGCGGTAACTGCGGAAACTGGCACGGCGAAATCGTCTTCCGATGAGGTTGACCTCCGCCTAATGCCGGCAGCAAAGCAGGAGGGCGTGAGCAGCGGGCAAACAGAGGTTGATCGCTTGACGGCGACGGGGCATGTGGTGCTCACCTCCCAGGACCGGCATGGGAGCGGCGAGCAACTGGCGTACTCCGGAGTGACCGGGCAGTATGTGCTCACCGGAAGCGCCGCGGCGCCACCGAAATTGACTGCTCCCGGGCGGGGAACGGTGACCGGCGAAGCTTTGATTTTCAATAGCCACGATGATAGCGTCAGTATCGAAGGCGGTGGACGCGAAACGATTACCGAGACGACCGCGCCGGAATTGCACGTGAAGTAGCGGCGGAAGAGAGCCAGCGAGATCGATGCAGACATTGATTGCCGAGGGAATCGGCAAGAGCTACAAGCGAAGGCAGGTTGTCAGAGGCGTCAATCTGAGAATCTCGCGCGGTGAAGTGGTGGGCCTGCTGGGTCCGAACGGTGCCGGCAAAACGACCAGCTTCTACATCATCGTGGGGCTGGTGGCACCTGAGACGGGGCGCGTGCTCGTCGATGACAACGAAATCACACGGCTGCCGATGTACTTGCGGGCGCGCAATTACGGCATCAGCTACCTTCCGCAGGAGCCTTCGGTGTTTCGCAAGCTCACCGTGGAAGAGAATATTCTGGCGGTGCTGGAAGCACAAAGCCTGAGCAACCAGGAACGACGCACACGCGCAGAGAAGCTGATCAACCAACTGAATCTGGGCCACATCCGCACCACGCGAGGATATGCGCTGTCGGGCGGCGAGCGGCGCAGGGTCGAAATTGCTCGGGCGCTGTGTATTCAGCCGAATTTCATCTTGCTCGACGAGCCGTTCAGCGGCATTGACCCGATCGCGGTGCTGGAACTGCAGAAGATCATTTTCGACCTGAAGGCCGGTGGAATTGGCGTGCTCATCACCGACCACAATGTGCGCGAGACGTTGAGCGTGACGGATCGGGCCTACATTATTGCCGAAGGACGAATCTTCCGCTCAGGAACGCCGCACGAATTGGGCAACGACGTTGAAGTGAGGCGAATTTACCTGGGCGAGGGGTTTTCGCTAGGCTGAGAATGACCGGATGTTCAAGCGATGCAGCTCCTTACGGATGGCGCTGCTGCGAATAAGGTGCAGCGATACAACGACTTTGGGCACAGTTTTCCGGGCCGGATGATGTCCATTCCGGGACAATCACTCGAACGGGTGATTCGAATAGAAACATTTTCCGGATTAAGCTTTTTCTTACACGAGTAAACTCATCTTTACAAGGGCATTGAGAGCAATTGGGGAAGAGACTCACCGATGGCGCTGCTACAACCAAGACTTAATTTGAAAGTGGCACAACGCCAGGTCCTGACGCCGGGCCTGATGCAGATGGTGAGTGTGCTTGCCCTGAACAAGGTCGAGCTGAAGGAGATGATCGATGCCGAGATGGTTGAGAATCCCGTCCTGGAAGAGATCGACGAATCGGTTCCGATGCTGGATGAAATGGCGGGCCGTGAGGAACGGATGGAACGCGGAGCGGAAGAGCCGCCGGCCCCACCCAAGGACCCCTTCAACGAGGTTGATTTTGGGTCGTATTTCCAGGAGTATCTGGACCCCGGCTATCGCACGCAGCCGGAATACGAAGACAGTGAAAAGCCCTCGTTTGAAAACTTTCTCTCCCAGCCTACGACTCTGTCCGATCACCTGGCGTGGCAGCTGGGAGCACTAAGCCTCGAACCCGATATGCACGAGGCGGCCGAGTTTGTGGTCGGTAACCTGGACGAAGGCGGCTACCTGGCAACCAGCGACGAGGAGCTGGCGTGGGCGTTCAGCGGGATACCGCAGGATACGGCGCTGAATAACGGCCATGCGGCGGAGATGGCGGCGGCCCTGGAGCTAATCCGCCGCGCAATTGACCTGGTGCAGCATCTCGATCCCGCGGGCGTTGGCGCGCACGATCTGCGGCAGTGCCTGGCAATCCAGATTGCGGCGCAGCAGCAGGAGTTTGTCAATTTGTATGGGCTGGGGACACTCGAGCCTGAGGAGAGTCCGCACGGCAGTTTGACGTCGGAAGCAGACTTGAAGATCGATGAACGGCGGCGGGCGATGGAGGTGGCGGCGCTGATTGTGGATCGTCACCTGGCTCTGCTGCAAAAGCGCGACATGAAGGACCTGGCGCGCGCGGCGCAGGTATCAGTGGAAGAGGCGCATGCAGCAGTGGAGTTTATTCGCACGCTCGATCCGCGACCCGGTCGCATGTACAACCGCGAGCAGACGCGCCTGATCGAGCCCGACGTTTTCTTTGTGAAACGCGGCGGCGAGTGGGTGGTCTCGATGAATGAAGAGGACCTGCCCAGCCTGCGGTTGAGCCAGCGCTACCGGCGCATGCTGGTCTCAGCCGACACCGAAAAAGAAGTGAAAGAGTATGTGAAGGAACGCTTCCGCTCAGCACTGCAACTGATGCGCAATATCGCGCAGAGAAAGAGCACCATTCTGCGCACTTGCGAAGTGATTGTGCGGCGGCAGCAGGAGTTTTTCGACAAGGGCGTGGAAGGGCTGCGGCCCATGATGATCAAGGAAGTGGCGGAGGAGATCGGGGTCCATCCGTCAACGGTGAGCCGCGCCGTCGCCAATAAATACGCGCACACGCCGCAGGGGGTGCTGGAGCTGCGGTTCTTCTTCTCGGAGGGCTCGAACGGGCCCGAAGGAGCGGACACGCCGCTGCTGGTTCTGAAGCGCAAGGTGCGCAAGCTCATTGAAGACGAAGATGCGAAGCATCCGCTCACCGACGATCAGCTTGCCCTGATGCTGAAGCATCAGGGAATTCAGCTCACTCGCCGGACGGTCGCGAAGTATCGCGAAGACCTGAACATTCCGTCGACGCATCAGCGTCGGAAGCGGGTTTAGCCGGCACAATTTTAGCCCTTCGCCTCCGCCAATCCCTGAATCCTGACCCCTGCTGCTACATCGCTTCCGGGCTTTCGATGCCGAGCAGAGCGAGAGACGCGATGAGTTCGCGGAGGGTGACGGCGGCGGTGGCGAGAAGAAATGTTTTGCGTGCTGGGTCCTCTTCCGTGAGGATGTGGTGACGGTGATAGAAGTTGGCGAATTCCTGCGCGAGTTGGAAGGCGTGCTTGGCGAGGTAAGCAGGTTCCGAGGTGGCAATACATTGCTCGAGCACCTGCGTGCGACGGCCGGCGCGGAGCCATAGCGCCCAGATGTCCTCGTTGGCTTCGCCGGAAAGAAACTGCGCGATGCGGTCTTTGTCCAACTCCGCTAGCCTTGCTAGCGCCGCTTCGGGGCTTGTTTCGCCTTTGCGGAAGATGTTGCGAATGCGGACGACGGCGTATTGGATATAGGGGCCGGTTTCGCCTTCGAAGCTGAGCGCGTCTTTGAAATCGAAAGCAATGACGGAGTTGCGCGTGTACTTCAGCATGAAGTAGCGCAGAGCGCCGATGGCAATCTGGCGGGCTATCTTCTCTCGCGCGGCCTCGGCATTTTCGCCTCCACCTCCGGTTTGACGCACGTCGACCTCGGCGCGTGTGGCGGCGATGAGCTTGTCGATGAGGTCGTCGGCCTTGACGCCGAAGCCCTTGCGGCCGCTGACTTCGATATACGCGCGGGCGCGATCTTCTTCGGAGACGTCGTAGCCGAGCTCGATGGCGCAGCGCGGCGTGAGCGCGACCATTTCGTAACTGAAGTGCGTGTAGTTGTCGGCCTGGTCGGTATATCCCATGCCCCGCAGGGCCTGGATGACGTTCGACTGCGGGTCGGCCTGGCGCGCATCGATGACGTTGTAGATTGCGGTGGCGTTGCCGAAATGCGGGTGCTTCTCCTCCCCGTGTTCGGCCGAGATCCAGCACTCGTGATCCGGGTAAGTGAAGAACGGCTTGTAGCCAAAATCGCGGCCGAGCAAGCCAAACTTCCAGAGGTGGTAGGCAATGTCCTTACCGACGTAGGTGACAGTGCCATTGGAGCGGACGATGACTTTGGCGTCATCGTCGGTGCCTTCGGTTGCCTCTGCTCCGGGGCGCGTCATCACCCAGCAGCCTTTGTTCTTGCCTTCGTTCTCGAAATACAACACGCCGGATTGCTTGAGCTTTTCGAAGGCGGCCTCCCAGAACTTGAGGTGCAGAATCTCGCTTTCGCGCGGCAGGAAGTCGTATTCGATGCCGAGGCGCAGCATGGTTTCCAAATGGCGGCGCAGGACGGCCGTGGAGATGAGGTCGGCGATTTCGGCGGTCTCGTTTCCGCCGTGCTCAATCAGGTGCAGCGCGTCGAGGCGCAGTAGTTTGCGCGCGGCCTGTTCCTCAGCAGTGCCCTCGGTGTACCACTGCGAAGTGCGGGCATAGAGGTCCCAGCAGTAGTAGTCGATGCGCTCATCGTTGCGCGCGAGTTCGTCAAGCAGCGCGCGGACTTCGGCAAGCGACTTCCCTTCGAGATGCAGGAATCCCACGACGACGTCGGCCACCTGTACCCCGGTGTTGTCGATGTAGTTCTGCACGTCGACTTTGGATCCGGCGGCGCGAAGCAGGCGCACAAAGGTGTCGCCGAGAATCGCGTTCCGCAAATGCCCGATGTGCGCGGCTTTGTTGGGATTGATGCTGGTGTGCTCGACAATTGCATGGCCCGGGTGCCCCGCCTTCGCGACGTCTTTGTTTTTGTCGCTAAGGTGGGATGGAATGCCGGCCGTCAAACGAACGGCGGCACCGCGATCGAGGTAGGCGTTGATGTACCCCGCGCCGGCCCCTTCGAAGCGGGCGAAACCTGCGACGGAGCCGAGAGCGGCAACGATCTCCTGCGCGATGATCTTGGGAGCCTTGCGCAGCGTACGCGCGAGTTGCAGGGCGATGGGCGTGGCGATTTCGCCGAGATGCAGGTCGGGCGGCGTCTCGAGGGGGACATTGCCGATTTCAAGATCGTATTTTTCTTTCAGAACGGCGCGCAGACGCTCTGCGAGCCGCTTTTCCAATTCCAGAACCACGCGAAAGCCTCAAAAAATCCTTGATTTTCAAGGTGATTTTAGCATCCGGGCGCGCCAGCCTTTCATTCCGCGATGTGGCGGCAGCGTGCAAAGCGCGCGCCGAGGCGGCTGCGCGCCATGCCGTAAGATGGAGAGTGACCGCTGCTCATGCGGTGAATCTGAAGCTCGCTGAAAGGCAGCCGCAGATCCTTCCGCTCGTTCGTCCGCCGCGGCGGCCAATCTCGCTCAGGATGACTGCCGGATGATTCAGCGGATTTCAGATTGGTGACACAAGAGATCATTCGCACATGTGCGCGAACGGAATGCGCCATTCATGACCGAAACCAGCCAGCATCCAAACCGTTTTTACCTGACCACGCCGATTTACTACGTAAACGCGCGGCCGCACCTGGGGCACGCCTACTCGACGATTGTGTGCGATGCGATTGCGCGTCGCAAGCGGGCGCTGGGCATCGACACCTGGTTTCTGACCGGCACCGACGAGCATGGGCAAAAGATTGAGCGTTCGGCGAAGCTGGCCGGATGCTCTCCGCAGGAGTTTGCCGACAAGATTGCCGGCGAGTTTCGCGGGCTTTGGGACCGGCTGGGGCTGACCTACGACGATTTCATCCGCACCACGGAGCCGCGGCACAAGCGCGGCGTGCAGACCCTGTTTGCGACCCTGCGCGACAGAGGCTACATCTACAAGGGCTCGTACACGGGGCAGTATTGCGTGAGCGACGAGGCGTGGGTTGAAGTGCCTCCGGGAGCGCCGTGCCCGGACTGCGGGCGCATCACGGAGACCGTAAGTGAGGAGAATTACTTCTTCAAGCTCTCGGCGTTTGAAAGAAAGCTGCTGGAATTTTACGAGGCGAATCCTGACTTCATGGGGCCGGAGTCGACGCGGCGCGAGGTGATCAGCTTTGTGCGCAGCGGGCTGAAAGATCTTTCGGTGAGCCGCACCAGCTTTTCGTGGGGCATTCCTGTGCCCGGCGATGAGAAGCACGTAGTGTACGTGTGGCTGGATGCGCTGGCCAACTACATTACGGCTCTGGGATATGGGTCGGACGATCCGAAGGACAAGGCGCGATTCGAAAAGTTCTGGCCGGCGGACATTCATTTAATTGGAAAAGAGATCAGCCGGTTCCATTGCGTGTACTGGCCGGCGTTTTTGATGGCGGCGGGGATTGCGGTGCCGCGCTCGGTGCGGGCCAACGGATGGCTGCTCTTCGACCAGGGCAAGATGTCGAAGTCGCGCGGCAACATTGTGCGCGCGGAGACCGTTCACGAGGTGCTGGGCGCCGATGCGCTGCGATACTTCCTTCTGCGAGAGATTCCCTTCGGGCAGGATGGCAATTTCAGCTTCGATGCACTGGTGCAGAGGTATAACGGCGACCTGGCCAACGGCTACGGCAACCTGGTGAGCCGCGTCGTGAACATGGTGCACAAGTACTTTGGCGGGGTTGTGCCGGAAACATTGGATCCGGACGCGGAATATCCGGATCAGATTAGCTTGCGTGTCCGTGCCGAGCTTACAGTTCAGGAATTTGAACGCCTTTTCAAGGAGTTGAATTTCTCTGAGGCTCTGACAAGCGTGTGGCTATTGGTGGCGCAAACGGACGGCTATTTGACCGCGAATGCGCCATGGAAGAAGCCGGCGGAGCGAACCGATGCGGATCACGCCAAGCTGCAGGCGCGGGTGCTGGCAACGGCAGCCGAGGCCATTCGCATCATTACTGCGCTGGTCTATCCGATCCTGCCGGAAGCGGCATCCAAGGTGTGGCAGCAGTTGGGGCAGGGCGAGCTGGCGGAAGCGGCGAAGAATGGATTTTTAAAAGATCTGGCGTGGGGCGGATTGAAGGCGGGCACACAGTTTGGCGAGCCTGCGCCGCTGTTTCCCCGCGCGGAAAAGGATGCAGTGGAACGCATGCAGAATCTTGAGGACGAGAACAACCGGAACGCGGTGGAGGCGGCGAGCGGGAAGGAAATTGTGGCCCCGGCACAGGCACCGGCAGCAACATCGGTGAATCCCACAACCGGAACCGACGAAGCCTCACTGCGCGCGCATGAGGGGCTGACGCTAACTTCGGCGGGGCCGGTAAATTCTGCGCAGCCCGTCGAAACGGCCAAGGTCGACCAGGTTCCTGCAGCGCTGGCCAGCAGCCGCTTGAGCTCGACGCCCGTGGCCGCCGCGGCGGATGCACCATTGCACGACGCTGCCCCGGCACCGGCGCCGCAGGGCGCTGATGGAACGCAACATATTTCGATTGACGATTTCGCCAAAGTGGAGCTGCGTGTGGCGCAAATCCTTGTGGCCGAACGCGTGCCCAAGGCTGACAAGCTGTTGCGGCTGGAAATCGACCTGGGCACCGAGAAGCGGCAGATCCTGGCGGGCATCGCCCAGCATTACGAACCCGAAAAGCTGGTTGGGCGCAAAATTGTCGTGGTGGCGAACCTGGCACCCCGCAAGATGCGCGGCCTGGAGTCGAACGGGATGCTGCTGGCGGCTTCGCTGGAAGGCGGAGCGCCGGTGCTCGCGGGATTCCTGGAAGACGTGCCGCTAGGCGCGCGGTTGAAGTAGTGGCGTGACCTGGAACGCTCCGTCCCGTCAAAGAGAATTGGGTGCTATCCCCGGCGACGATCATTGTGACAAGCACCGTTGAAATCCTTCGAAACCTCTACCGGCAATTCAATGCGCGAGACGTTGAGGCTGTGCTCACTTCGCTTCACCCGGAACTGGTGTGGGCAAACGGGATGGAGGGCGGCTACGTGCATGGCCGCCAGGGCGTGCGTGACTATTGGGCGCGGCAGTGGGCGATGATCGATCCACATGTCGAGCCGGTCGGGTTCAGAGAAGAAGCAGGCGGTATCGTGGAAGTCGAGGTCCATCAGATCGTGCATGATCTGGAGGGCAAGCTATTGTTCGACAAGACTGTGGGCCACGTGTTCCACATGGAAGACGGCCTGGTGCGGCGGTTTGAGATTCGATAACCATTCGCCTCATTGTGATCCCTGAAGCGAATCAGTGAATCCTAAGCGCGGACGAGAACGTCGAACTTGCAGAGGCGCGTTGCCGAATGGTGCATTGCGCGCCGAATCTGGTTTTGTTATGATTTGGTTACACATGGTTTGCGCCCTGCAAACTCGTTGCTGTTGTTGCCTGTCGAACATCGCCGACGGGTGTCCCCGCTAGTCTCTTCTCCTCAGCACAATCGACACAGAAGATGCACCCGTAGCTGAAAGCCGGGTTTGTCTTTTCGTGTACCGGCATTCAGTATCCCCACTGAAATTGAGAGGTCAACGATGCCGGTCGCTGAAAACGCAGTATCGATTTCCCAGCCGCGTGAGATGGTCTCCGATTCGCGCCGGCTGAATCACTTGCGCCTGCTTGAAGCGGAGAGCATTCACATTTTGCGCGAGGTGGCGTCGGAGTTTGAGCGGCCGGTGATGCTCTATTCCATCGGCAAGGACTCTTCGGTGATGCTGCGGCTGGCGCAGAAGGCGTTCTATCCCGGGCCAATTCCCTTTCCGCTGCTGCATATCGATACCGGCTTCAAGTTTCGCGAGATGCTTGTGTTTCGCGACGAGATGGCGCGGTCAATTGGCGCAGAGCTATTGGTGTGGCGCAACGAGCCGGCGATCGCGGCGGGAACCAATCCCATCGTGCTCGATACCAAGCGCTGCTGCGGCTTGTTGAAGACGCAGGCGCTGCTCGACGGGCTGCGCCATTACAACTTCGATGCGGCTTTCGGCGGAGCGCGGCGCGATGAGGAGAAGTCTCGCGCCAAGGAGCGCATCTACTCGTTCCGCGACACGGCTGGGCAATGGGATCCAAAGAACCAGCGGCCGGAGCTGTGGAACCTGTACAACGCGCGTATTCATCCCGGCGAGAGCATCCGCGTTTTTCCTCTTTCGAACTGGACGGAGATGGACGTGTGGCAGTACATCCACGAGGAAAAGATCCCGGTGGTGGATTTGTACTTCGCCAAGGAGCGCCCCATGTACGTGCGTGGCGACGCGCTGCTGCCGATCGAGCAGGATTTTGTGGCGTGGCCCGGAGAGAAGCCGCAGATGGTGAAGTGCAGGCTGCGCTCGCTCGGCTGCAGCCCATGCACGGGTGCGATTCGCTCGGACGCGGACACGTTGCCCAAGATTATCGCGGAATTGATCCAGTTCCGGTCGTCGGAGCGCGCGAATCGGGTGATCGATCACGACCAGGAAGGCTCGATGGAGATCAAGAAACGGGAAGGGTATTTCTAGCCACACGAGCGAGCAAAGATCGCTCGCCGGGGATCCCGGGGCAGGGACCGAGGGAACGAGAAAACAGGGGCTGGTAACGAGGGAGCTGATATTCGGAGGTTTGGGTTGGCGGTTGCTGCGGAGTCAGAAAACAAGAAGTTTGAGATTGGCGAGTTCCTGGCGCAGGAACGCGAGAAGGACCTGTTGCGTTTTTCAACGGCGGGCAGCGTGGACGATGGCAAGTCGACCCTGATCGGGCGTCTGCTCTATGACACGCAGTCTGTTTACGAAGATCAGGTGCGCTCGATTGAAGGTAAGGGCACGACAGCGCCGGGGCAGATCGATTTTGCGCTGCTGACCGACGGGTTGCGCGCCGAACGCGAGCAGGGCATTACGATCGACGTGGCGTACCGTTATTTTTCGACGGCGCGGCGGAAGTTCATCATTGCCGACACGCCGGGCCACGAACAGTACACGCGCAACATGGCCACGGGCGCGTCCACGGCCGACGCCGCGATTGTGCTGATCGATGCCAGCAAGGGCGTGCAGATCCAGTCGCGGCGGCATGCGTACATCGCGTCGCTGCTGCGCGTGCGGCATGTGCTGGTGGCCGTGAACAAGATGGACCTGATCGGCTACGACGAGGCGGCGTTTCGCGCCATCGAAACGGATTTCCAGGCCGTGTTGGAGCAGATCGCCACTGACACGGGCACGCCGGTTGAGGTGCACTTTGTTCCCGTGAGCGCGCTGAAGGGCGACAACGTGGTGCGGAAGGCGGACGCATCGAGCGCGATGCAGTGGTATACGGGGCCGTCGCTGCTGGAACTGCTGGAATCGCTGCCTTCGGCACGGGACACGCGCGCGGCTTCGTTCCGCTTCCCGGTGCAGCGCGTGCTGCGGCCCGATCACACGTTTCGCGGGTTTGCAGGGCAGATTGCCTCGGGCACAGTGCGGCCGGGCGACGAGATCGCGGTCTTCCCTTCCGGGCGCACGGCGAAAGTGGATCGCATCGTGACTTTCGACGGCAATCTCAACGAGGCGATCGCGCCGCTCTCGGTGACGTTGGTGCTCGATCGCGAGCTCGACATCAGCCGCGGCGACCTGATCGCCGGCGCAGATCGAGCGCCCGCGGTGGCGCGCGGCATGAAAGCATCGCTGGTGTGGATGGGCGGCGTGGCGCTCGAGCCGAATCGCCGCTACCTTTTGAAGCACACCAGCCACACCGTGCCGGCCTTTATTTCGTCGATCGATCATCGCGTGAATCTGAGCACTTTGAAGCACGAGGCGGCGGGCACGCTGCACATGAACGATATCGGCGCGGTTTCGCTGCACCTGCTGCGGCCGATCGCGATTGATCTCTACAGTGAGAATCGCGCGTCGGGCGCATTTATTCTGATCGATCCCGAGAGCAATGCAACCGTGGCGGCGGGGATGATTACGGCGGCCGGCTCCGCGGCAGCGGGCGAGGACGATGAAGCCGCGGCGTGGGGCCGCGTGACTGCCGGCGAGCGCGAGGCGCGGTGGGGGCATCGCGGCGGCGTGCTGGAACTTTTTGGCCCTCCCGAACTGATTGACGCGATCGAGCGATCGCTCTTCGCCGCGGGCGCAGTGACGTGCCGCGTAGACGGCGAGGTGAATGCTTTTCTGCTGGAACCGGAGTTATTGAAGGCAGTAACAGAATTTCCAACCAAGTCGGGATTGCTGGCTCTGCTGGTGCGCGAGAACGACGGCGGTACACTGACGGCTCGAACCGAGGGTTCGGAGATTACGCTCGACCCGAACGACAGGATGCATGCCGTGACGGCCGTGCATCAGTTGCTGCATCGCGTGGGCATCTTTATCTCAACAGAAAAGGCGGACTTGTAATGGGCGTTGAGGAGATTGGCGCGGAAGTGAACACGAAGCTGGAGGCGGTGCGGGCCACGCTGGCGCGCGAAGTGACGGGCGCGGGCGACGTGTGCCTGACCTGCAGCTTTCAGGCAGAGGACGTGCTGCTGACGAAGCTGGCCATTGCGCTCGACCCCGGGATTCCGATTCTTTTTCTCGACACGGGCTACCACTTTGCCGAAACCTACGCGTATCGCGACCGCATTGCGCTGGAGTGGGGATTGAACCTGATCAACCTGCTGCCGGAAAAAACTGTCGCCGAGCAGGAAGCCGAGCACGGATTGCTGTACCAGACCGCGCCCGACCGCTGCTGCGGCCTGCGCAAGGTCGAGCCGCTCTTTAAAGCTGTGGCGCAGTATCGCGTGTGGCTCACAGGCTTGCGGCGGGAGCAGGCAAGAAGCCGCGCAGCGCTCGAGGAGCGGGCAATGTTTGCGCTGCCCCAAGGCAAGCAGGTGCTGAAGCTGGCGCCCCTGGCCGAGTGGACGACGCGCGATGTGTGGTATGCGTGCGAGCAGCTTGGGATACCGCTGCTGCCGTTGTATGAGCGCGGCTATACATCGATTGGTTGCGAGCCGTGCACCACGCTGCCGCTCGATCCCAACGATCCGCGCTCGGGCCGCTGGGCAGGGCACAAAGTGGAATGCGGAATTCATATTCAGGCGGCGAGTTAGCAAAGTTTGCGGAATTCACATCCCACCCTGAATGAAAAAACGGGTTTAGGATGGGCGCCCGCCGGGGCTGGTGGAGTTACTAGCCCACCCTAGCCGGAAAGACGAAGACCCGGCGAGGATGGGGCACCCAGCGGGTTCAGTATGGGGCGCCCGCCGGGGTTCAGAAACAGGGGCAAGAGATGCAGTACGTCATCGGTTTCTTTATCGCGCTGTTTATCGCGCTCACGGGCGTCGGGGCCGGAACGATTACCGTGCCGGTGCTGGTGCTGTTTCTAGGCGTGCCTGCCCCCGTGGCTGTGAGCATCGGGTTGATGTTCGCGGCGGCGGTAAAGCTGATCCTTGTGCCCGCGCAGGTTGCGCGCCGCAATGTGGCCTGGCGCACGCTGGGGTTTATGTTGCTGGGAGGAACGCCCGGCGTTCTGGTTGGATCGCTTTTGTTGAAACATCTGATGACTGCCGGATCTTCAAATCTGCTGAATGCAATCCTCGGGATCATCCTTGTAACCACTGCGAGCTGGCAGCTCTTCTATTCGTTTCGTCCGATGCGGCAAAATCCGGCCTCGCGCGACCGCAGCCCGCTTCTCGCGTGGCTGATGTTTCCCGTGGGCGCGGAAGTGGGATTCTCTTCAGCGGGTGCGGGCGCGTTGGGCAGCGCGGCATTGCTGAGCTTGACGCCGCTGGAGCCCGCGCAGGTGGTGGGAACCGATATCGCGTTTGGCTTCGTGATCTCGCTGGTCGGCAGCGGCGCACATCTGCTCACGCATGCAACCAACTCAGCGCTGCTGCTGCAACTGATAGCTGGCGGCGTGGTGGGAGCAGTGAGCGGGACGCTGCTGAGCGCGCACGTCCCGCGCAGGCCGCTGCGCTTCGCATTGTGGGTGTGGCTGCTGATTCTCGGCGGACAGTTCCTCTTCAATAGCTACACGGTCTGGGCAAGTCCGCATAGGCGCCAGGGCGTATCCGCTGCGAATCAAGGACAAAGCGCGAAAAGCCGTGCCATTCAAAGCGCCCAGGCAAAGGACGCGACGGGAAAAGCGGGCATAGGCAATTGAACTTTATTGCTGGCCCGGACTTGGTGCGGAAGGCGGGACTTGAACTTGAGCCGTTTTGCGGGCGTGAGCGCAGCGTGAGCCCGCAGGCGAAATCCCGAGCCTGCACGGAGTGAAGGGGAGGGACCCGATCACCCCGAAAGTTCAAGGTTGGTGCGGAAGGCGGGACTTGAACTTGAGTCGTTTTGCGGGCGTGAGCGCAGCGTGAGCCCGCAGACGAAATCCCGAGCCTGAACGAAGTGATGGGGAGGGACCTGATTACCCCGAAAGTTCAAGGTTGGTGCGGAAGGCGGGACTTGAACTTGAGCCGTTTTGCGGGCGTGAGCGCAGCGTGAGCCCGCAGGCGAAATCCCGAGCCTGAACGGAGTGATGGGGAGGGACCCGATTACCCCGAAAGTTCAAGGTTGGTGCGGAAGGCGGGACTTGAACCCGCAAGCCTTTTGGGCGCCAGCTCCTAAGGCTGGTGTGTTTGCCATTTCACCACTTCCGCACGATTGTGGCGGGGCAGAGTTGCTTCTTCAAGTCTAGTGGGAAATGAATACGGGTGGCAATGCTGCTTAAGCGACCCCACACAAGCCAACCCTGGATGAGCTGTTGCAAGACCCGACTTTCGCGGTGAGGATGACAGAGAGCATTGCGAAGGAGGCAGGCGATGTTGACCATTCCAGGAGCGATGGCGTATGCCGATCTGAGTTTGCTGGTGCTGCGATTGGTGGTGGCGCTGGTTTTTGGGACGAGCGGGTTCAGCCATTTGAAATCGCCAAAGGAGCGCGCGGCGAGTATCGAGATGAGCGTGCCGTTCACGGTGTTTCTGGGCGCGGCAGAGCTTGCCGGCGCAATCGCGCTGGCTGTTGGATTGATGGCCCAATGGGCGGCGCTGGGGCTCATCCTTGTAATGTTCGGCGCAATTTACAAGAAAATTGCAAAGTGGAAGACCGGCTTCTGGGGTGAGAAGTCGATGGGATGGCACTACGAAGTGCTGATGATTGCCATGCTGCTGGTGATTCTGACGATGGGGCCGGGGAAGTACAGCTTCTAGCTACTAGCTGCTAGCGCTTAGTTTGGAGCGAGCGGGTTCTGGATTTTCGGGCGAACGAGAAGAGCATTGCGCCCAGGAGACTGCTGGCGACGATGCCGGTGACGGCGTCGATGGCCAGGGCGCCGGAGATTCCGCCGCGGGCGAAGCCGAAGGCATCGACGTAGAGCATGTAGGAGATGGGCACCCCATATGAGGAGAGGAGAAAACAGAAGGTGGTGGAGGCGAGGGGATTGTTCTGACCGATGGTCTCGAAGGTGATGGCAGTGCTGGCGGTGATGGCCAGGCACTGAAAGAGGTTCTCGGCAATTAAAACGATAGCGAAGGTGGCCGGGACGCGGGGCAGAAAAATGAGCGAGAGCGTGCACACAGCGCCAACAATTCCCACGGCAAGATAGAAGGGCCGAAGCGGCATGAGACGGCTGAGGGCGGGAAAGATCAGGCAGCCGGCGATGCCGCCGAGCGCTACTCCTGCGCCCCCAATAAGGCCGACGAAGCCTGGTGAGGCGTGGAAGTCGCTGCCGCGGCCGCCGAGGAAGTTAGTGAGCGAAAAGGTGGCGGCGGGAGAGATAAAGAGGACCATTGCGATGAGCACTTCGCGGCGCTTGACCAGCGATACCAGGTCCGAGAAGAACTGTGGAAAGGACTCACCGGCGAGACGGCGGTCAGGACCGGGGGCTTCCATGAAGGGGAAAGGGATCATCGGCAGGAGGATGGAGGCGGCAAGGACCAGCGCGGCAGAGAGCGGCGAAAAGTGGCGCACGATCTGATTGCATCCGACGGCCATGAGGCTAAAGCCGCCGGTGTTGCCAATGGTCATCCAGACACTGACCAGATTCTCCTCTTCGGCGGAGGTGATGGAGGAGAGCCAGCCGCCGAGCGCGCTTTGATAGAGGTAGATGGCGAAAAAGCCGGCGGTAAGCACAACCTGAAGCAGCGCGAGATGGTCGAGCGAGAGAAAGGCCACAACTAGTGTGAACGAGGCGAAGGCTGCGAGCGCGACTGCGTAGAAGCGGCGGCTAAAGCGGACATCGAGGATGGGGCTGACCAGGAATGCCCAAAATCCGGGCGAGATGGCGACGGCGGTGAGGCCGGCGATGGCAGCCTCCGGGACCTGTCGGTTGCCGAGAAGTTGCGGAATGGCGAAGGCAATCGCGCCGCCGTAAAGGCCGTAGGAAAGATTCGTGAGTCCCATGAGCCATACGGGAACCCGATGGCGAATTGGCATCCTGCGCAGCTCCCCGCGAGGCTAAGTTGGATCAGGGTACCACGGCCGCGAGACGCGATGCCGCTCAATGTGATTGAAGCGATTTGCGGTGTAAGGCGATGCCGCAGACTCGGCCATGGACAGCAACGAAGTGGAGTCGAAGGCAGGCGGCGTTGCAGGAACCAGGCAACATGGAGAACAAGGCGCCGCGCGAACGAGGATTCCGGCCCTGAAAGCCCTAGAACCGGTTGCATAAATGGCTTTGTATCAGGGCACGACTTCACAGCTTGGTGAAAAAGTCCCAAGGTGGTTACTTTTTCTCCACAGGAAGTTATTTTAAGAAGATTCTATGCGCGGAGATGACAAGCAGCAGGCAGCGATGTTCAGTTATGTGACGATGGAACAACGAATACCGGCCGATCACCGGATGCGTCGGATACGTGTGCTGGTGGACCGGGCTCTTTCGAAGATGGACAGAGTCTTCGATGATCTTTACTCGGAGATGGGTCGTCCTTCGATAGCGCCGGAGCGTCTGATGCGGGCGCAGTTGCTGATGGTGCTGTACTCGATTCGCTCGGAACGGCAACTGATGGAGCAGATCAACTTCAACCTTCTTTATCGCTGGTTCGTGGGTCTTGAGATGGACGAGGGGGTATGGGACGAGAAGGTGTTCAGCAAGAACCGTGGGCGTCTGATCGCCGGCGAGGCCAGCCAGCAGTTGCTTTTGGCGGTGGTGGAAGAGGCGCAGGCGCAGCAGTTGTTGAGCGAGGAGCACTTCACGGTGGACGGAACGCTGTTGCAGGCCTGGGCCAGCCGCCGCAGCTTCAAGGAGAAGTCTGATCCGCCTGATCGTGGCAGCGGAGCACGGGGCCGCAAGCTGCTGCGCGATACGCATGAGTCGTCCACGGACCGGGATGCGCGGCTTTACAAGAAGAGCGGATCGGGCGCGGTGGTGCCCAGCTATCTGGGCCACGTGATTACGGAGAATCGCAACGGGTTGGTGGTGGCGGCCATGGCCACCGAGGCGGGCAACGCCGCCGAACGGCATGCGGCCCTCAAGATGCTCAAGCGGCTCAAGCGCCGGGCGGGCATGACGCTTGGGGCCGACAAGAGCTATCAGGAGCAGACGTTCGTCGGCGGGCTGCGCGGCCAACAGGTAACACCGCACGTAGCTGAATATGCTCCCAACCCGATATGGCGCAACTGGCTCACTGATGGCGAACGCAATGACCCTGGCTTCGCCGTAAGCCAGCGCAGGCGCAAGCTGGTGGAAAAGGTGTTCGGCTGGATGAAACAGGACAGGCTGCGACAGATAAAGCTGCGCGGCTTGAGGAGGGTCGACTGGCTATTTCAGTTAGCCGCCGCAGCACACAATCTGCTGCGCATGAGCAAGCTGATCCCGATTCAAGCGCAGGCCTGAACGGGGAGAAGTGTCTCCGGTGGCAGAAGAAATGCCTACTGGAGACAAACTGCAACGCGAAAAACCCTCGCTGCCGGCGTGCAAGCACCGCGCAATGGAGCGGGAACAACGAAATCAGCGACTTTTTCACCAAGCTGTTCAGTCGTGCCGCAAAAGGCGCATAAAACGCGGGGCTTTAGCCCCTGAGGAACCCCTTACAGCCGACCCCGGGGATTTATGCAACCAGCCCTAGCTCTTGCGGCGATAGAGGATCTGGAAGTCGTAGCCTGGGTTGGCGGGGAAAGATTCAGCTACATGGCGCAGGCGTTCGGCGAGAGCGGGCGCGGCAAGCAGTGGGTAGTCGCGCTCGCGCAGGTCGTGGTAGTCGAAGTCGACGGCCAGAGACAGCATGTAGATGGCCAGCGCATCGGAGAAGGAGGACTCGAAAAACAGCTGCGGGCGCGCTCGTCGATGTCTTCTGGGCGGCGACGGCGGTCCTGGGCGCGGCGGCGGGTTTCCCACGCATCCTGGCTGGTTTCGCCGCGGACCTGGGCCTCGGCCTGCTACCAGGCGAGGGCGGAGAAGCTCTCTGGAACGCCGGCGGACTCGACGAAGTTGTGGGCCACGTTGATGAAGAACTCGAATGCCAGGCCGAAGCGATCCTCGACCAGACGCGTGGAAAGAAAGACGGCCTCGGTGGAGCCGAAAGACGCGTTGCGGTGGCAGACGGCGCGGTCGCCGAGATCGACGGTGTAGCCGGGCGCGACCAGGTTTTCGCCAGTGTCGGCGATGGCCAGCGGAACAAAGAAGTAGGCGCGCTGGCGCAGCGCCGGCGCGAGCGTGGCGGGGACGGCGCCGACCATGCGCTCGAGGTCGGCGTCAGAGATGCGGGTCTCGCCCCAGGCTGCATAGTGAATCCCGTTGGGCCCTCAACCATGGCGACCTGCGTGGCCACCTTCTCCGCGTGCCATAGCTCGACTTGTGCACTACCGGCCATGAATTTGTATTCTAGATGAAAGGGACGGTAACATGATGCAAACTGCACAAAGAGGAAGCGGAACCGCAAAGGTCTTTGGTTTTCCGCTGGAGGGATTCAGCCTGTTCCAGAGCCTGCTGTTGGCTGCAGCGTCAGCGTTCTTTACGTTTTTCCTCACCACGTGCATTGCCATCTTTGCGCTGCTGGCGTGGAATAGCTGGGCGGGCACTCGATCAACTTTGCCGACAGCTACCGGTACGTCGGATTTCCGGCCGGCGTGATTGTGCTGGTGATCGCGCTTCCGTTTTTCCGGTGCTGTGGGTGCGGGCGAAGGTGAAGAAGTAGCAACTGGGGCGCCGCGAGCGGATTCTTGGGACGGAGCTTGCGAACCGCAAGCGCATCGATCCGGCTGGCCGCCGGTCATCCATTCATCTACACAGAGCGCTCGCTTCGGGTCGGCCTACATCCCGGCTGGCTTGGGGTTTTCGGGATCGAACTTGGCCACCTGAATCTTGCGGGCGATGCCGAGCTTGGCGAGGATCCAGATGCCCCAGAAGTTGGGATCGATCTCGTACCAAGCGAGGCCGTGACGCGCGGAGACGGGGTGGGCATGGTGATTGTTGTGCCAGCCTTCGCCGCCGGTCAGCAGGGCGACCCACCAGTTGTTGCGCGAGTCATCGTGCGTCTCAAAACGGCGGCTGCCCCACATGTGGGTTGCCGAGTTGACGAGCCATGTGGCATGAAGGCCAAGCGTGACGCGCAGCAGGGCGCCCCACAGGAACATGGCGATGCCGTTCACGAAACCGCCCCAGTACCATCCCAGTGTGAACAGAAGCACGGCGCTGAGCGTGATGGGAACCCAGTGGTACTTGCTCATCCACACATGAAAGCGATCGCGGCTGAGGTCAGGCGAGTAACGTGAGAGCGCCTCAATCTGCGTGTGCAATGACTCGCCGAAGAGAATCCATCCGGCGTGCGCCCACCAGCCGCCTTCGCGCGGCGTGTGCGGATCGCCCTCTTTATCGCTGAGCTGGTGATGAACGCGGTGCGTAGAGACCCAGAAGATGGGTCCGCCCTCGAGCGAAAGAGTGGCGAAGACGGTCATCACGTATTCAATCCACTTGGGCACACGATAGCCACGGTGGGTGAGCAGCCGGTGATAGCACATGCCAATGCCGACATTGATGGCCAGAACGTAGAGGATCGCCATGACCAGGAGGCGCTGCCAGCTGAACAGGAACAGCGCAGCGATCGCACCCACATGGAAGAGCCCGATGACGAAGACCATGGGCCAGCTCAAACCATCACTGACGGCTTTGGCGCGACCCATGCGAATCTGCCGCCATTTGGGAACGGCTTTCGAAGCGGCGGACGCATTCGATTCTGAAACGACTGGAACGGACTGGGTTGAGTCAGCGACGACGGGATCGGGCGGAGGGACGGCTGTTACGGATGCCATTCGATGGGGAATCCTTAGGAAGTGTCGATGTGCACGCTTCTATCTCTCTATTGTATAGGAGATTTTGGAGAATTCCACGAACGCGAGTGCCTCTTTTACGACAGATTTGAGACTTTAGTTGCTTGCGGCTATGCCGATGGGCTCTACGCTGCTGAGGAAGATGCGGGTAACGTCGCCGCGCAGAACGCGATAGAGGGCAAACTGGCGCTGTGTGGCGCCGCGGAGTTCGAAAAGGAGTTCGCCCCGGTTGTCGGCCCGGGCGTCAACCGCATCGATCAGTTTCATGCGCGGCGTGTCGTCAAGATGCTCTGCATCCGCCACGTTCTTCAGAAGCACGGCGACGTTGCCGTAAAGATCGGGCTGCGCAACCAGCGTGACGAACTTCATTGGGCCATTGGAGCCATCGGTGTGCGCGGAAAGAACCATGGTGGCTCCCGAACCGTAGGCAAGTTCGTAGACGTGGAATTGCTCGTCGAGAAGCGGAGCGGGCGGTGGCGGCGGCGCGAGCCGGGTAGGCTTGCGGGTAGAAGCGGTCCTGGCGGGGCTCTTGGAGGCAGTCTTGGAATTAGCCTTAGCTGGCGTGGCAGGCGAAGTGAGGCCGAGTGCTTTGCGGGCCAGGTCCTCCATATCGGCCTTCATCTTCAATTCGTCAGCAGGGTTGGCCCAGGAGAAATCCCAGACGTGTACGGGACGATTGGTTGAGTCGGAGACGGCGACTTCCTGATGCATATCGGGAGGTAGTCCGATCACGCTGGGTAACACGGGCGCACTGTAGCCCGCCGTTTTGCCGTAGAAAAGGTGCGGCCGGTCGGGATCGGTCACTCGGGCGACGTCGGTCACGTAACCGCCATCGTCACTATTCTTTTGCTCTTTGCCCTTAGACTGGCCGGAATCGCTCGACGACGTGCTCGCCGGGGTCGGCGGTTCCGGGCGGAGGATTGGCCGATCAGGATCGGGCGCCGGCGCGTTTGCATTGGTGCCGGAATCGCCTGAGTCACCGGAACTGGAGCCCGATGCGTCGCCACCCTTGTGCAGCGTGGGACTACTGGAATCAGAAGATTGCGTGGATCCCGAGGTGGAAGAGCCGTCGCTCGATGCGTCGCCGCCCTTGTGCAGCGTAGGACGGTCAGGATCAGGCGCCGGCTGATTCGACCCTGTGCCGCCGCCACCTTTCGAGTCTCCGTCGGGATGCTTGCGGTGCAGGACGGGCTCATCGCTTTGCGCGTCGTTGACTTCGTCGATCTTCGCAATTTGCGCAGTCGGTGCTTTGGGCTTTGGCAAAGCTTTCCACGAGCCAAAGCCTACCCATGAGCCCTGCTGCTGGCCGGCGCCGCTGACGTCGAACAGGCCTGCGGGCTTTCCGTCCTGCTGCAAGACATACTCGACGCCGCTTTGGAGAGCCAGCGGCTCGGGCTGGGACAGATAGATGCTCGCATCCTGCAGATCCTGGCCGTCGAAGACGCAGATGGGAATCAGGCGGCTGGTCTTTGCGTGGTCTGTGTCGCCAGTCCATTCAAGCACGCCCACGGCGCGCATTTCGCCGGCATTCTTCGTCGTGTCGACCTCGCCCTGATATTGTGCGGCTGCAGGGACGGCGAAAGCGGACGCGATAAAGAGAACTGCAATTCCCCACTCCAGCGGAGCCAGGATGGGGTACCCGGAAAATCGTCTAAGCCGCAAGAACAACGACGCGGCGAGGTTGGGGCGCCCACACGCGACAGTGGAGTTTCCGCCACCTACTGCCTTTATCCACAAGCGACTTGTAACCCGCGATGACACCCTGCACTTCCTTCGTCAATAATCGAGCTTGCCGGGCCACGTTCAGCCCGATCCTTTTATACGAGGATATTCCCCATGGAACTGAATAAGAAAGTCGCCGACTTCACACTGCAAACGGACGAAGACAAGACGGTCAGTCTCTCGGATTTTAAGGGAAAGCCTGTGATCCTCTTCTTTTACCCCAGAGCCGACACTCCTGGGTGCACCATTGAAGCCTGCGGGTTCCGCGACACATTCAAAAAGCTGCAGGCGGCGGGCGTTGTGGTTCTGGGCATCAGCCGAGATACGCCTCGCGACCAGGCGAAATTCCGGGCAAAGTATAACCTTCCGTATACGCTCCTTGCTGATGTAGACGAGAAAGTGTGCAAACAGTTTGGCGTGTTGAAGGAAAAGAACATGTACGGGAAGAAAGTGATGGGGATCGAGCGGACAACGTTTGTGATCGGGCCGGATCAGACGCTGCTGCATATCTTCCCGAAGGTGACACCCGAAGGCCATGCAGAAGAAGTGCTGGCGCTGGTCAAGGGGATGAAAAAGGACTAGCGAGGTAAACGGGATAAGAGAGTTGGCGAGTTTGCGAGCCAGCGGTTCAGTGAAGCCGGCACTCCCATTGTTTTTCCGATGTGGCCGGCCAAAAGCATGAGGCAAGAGGTGGAGATCGAGAGCCGGAACAAATTCAAGAGGATGCAGGGTCGACTGCTCAAACGCAGGTTCTTTGAGGCGCCGCCGGAGACCGTGGCTCCGCTGCTGCTGGGTAAGGTGCTTGCGCACCGCACTCGCTCTGGATGGGTGGCGGGAAGAATTGTCGAGGTTGAGGCGTACCTGGGTCCGCACAATGAGACGGCCGATCGCGCTGCCCACTCGCACCGCGGGCCTACACCTCGGAATCGCGTGATCTTTGGGCCTGCCGGGCACGCCTACGTTTATTCAATTTATGGCCGCTACTTTTGCATGAACATTACTTGCGAAAAGGAGGGCCTGGCGGGGTGCGTTTTGTTGCGTGCGCTGGAGCCGGTAGAGGGGCTGGAGCAGATGGCGCGTAACCGAGAGCTTGCCCCGGACGCGACGGCGCGGGAACTTACGGCCGGGCCGGGCCGGCTTTGCCAGGCGTTGGGATTGGAACGGGACAAACACAACGGTCTTGATTTGCTTGATCCGGCTTCGCCCCTCCAGGTGTGGGACGATGGCGTGCGCATGAGCCGTGCCCTGGTGACGCCGCGGATCGGCATACGGCACGCCGCGGACCTGCCGTTGCGCTTCGCCGTTCCGGGGCATCCTTGCGTCTCAGGAGCCAGAAACATTGTGGGAAAATGCATCTTTCTAAAAACGGTGTCCGTCCGTACAATGAAGCAATTCTTATCCCGGTCTCCCCAACGGACGCAATTCCAAATCTGAAAGGATCCTCGCGCATGAAGCTGTCTTCCCTGCTCCCATATGCCGCCGCAGTCGCTCTGATGTCCACGGCCGCCTTCACCGTTGCACAAGACCAGCCAGCCGCGGGGGGCCAGCAAGGCGCTGCCCCTGGTGGCGCACGCCGGATGGCCAACTTCCAGCCAAAGAATTTGCAGGTGCTGCCCAAGGACATCTCCCCTCAAGAGTTGCGCGCAACAATGGAGATGTTTGCCGGCTCGCTGGGCGTGCATTGCGATTTCTGCCATGCGGCGGACACGAGCAATCCGGCTCCGAACGGCCGCCCGCGCATGGATTTCGCCAGCGACGCCAAGCCCGACAAGAAGATCGCTCGCGTCATGTACTCCATGGTGCAGCAGATCAACTCGGACTACATCAGCAAGGCATCGGCCCTCGATACCGATGCGATGGGCATGAAGGTGACATGCGGGACCTGCCATCGCGGGCACGAGATGCCTGAAGAGTTCGTCCCCCCGCAGGAGCAGCGGCCGGGAGGAATGCCTCCGGGCGGAGCTCCGCCAGCCGGTGGGCCCCCGCCATCGAACTAACTGCATTGCGAAGCCGATGAATCTGCCGGGGCCCGGAATCCCGTGAGGATACCGGGCCCCTCTCACAGCACTACACTATCCCCGTATGCGGTTGTTCGTTGGGATTCCGCTGGCGGATTCCGTGGTGCGCGAGCTTGCCACGGTTGTGGAGCGGCTGCGCAGCAAGCAGGACGGGCTGTGGCACATATCCGACAAGTTGCGCTGGGCAGAGCCTGAGTCGTGGCACATCACGCTGCAATTCCTCGGCAATGCGACTACGGAGCAGATGGAGTGCCTGAATGCGCGGCTGGTCAAGGTGCGGGGCGCGCCGATGCATTTGCAAGTCGGCGAGTTGGGTTGCTTCGATCGCACAGGCGTCCTGATTGCCGGCGTGGTGGTAACGCGGGAGCTTGTCGCCTTGCAAGAGAGCGTGGTAACGGCCACCAGCGGATGTGGGTTTGTTCCCGAGACGCGCTCATTTCTTCCGCACGTTACGCTGGCGCGAAAAGCCGGACACAAGGGGGCCGGGAAACAAGGGAACAAACTGCGTGAATTGATGGCCCAGGCCCAAAAACCATCAGGGTTCACGCGATTCGTGGCGACGGAATTTGTGCTCTACGAGAGCCATCTCGGAGCTGCCGCTGCGAGGTACGAGATTCGCCGGCGCTTCCCGCTTACAAGGGTGTGAAGCTCATCGCGGCGCCGCGCGGCTGATATACTGAAGATTCGGCGAGCCGACGGCGCGAGGTTAAGTGCGCGCGCGGGCCGCCCAGTGGGCGCCCGAAAAACAGTAGACGAATCTGGAGTGGAAGCATGGCACAAGTTTGCGACATCTGCGGCAAAGCACCGCTTTACGGTAACAACATCTCGCACGCCCATAACGTGACGCGCCGGCGCTGGAACCCCAATTTGCAGGTGGTGAAAGCAATGGTGAATGGCTCGCCCAAGCGGATGCGCGTATGCGCGACC
The DNA here is from genome assembly GCA_963802955.1 of uncultured Acidobacteriaceae bacterium. Taxonomy (GTDB): domain Bacteria; phylum Acidobacteriota; class Terriglobia; order Terriglobales; family Acidobacteriaceae; genus Telmatobacter. The sequence goes on along the minus strand of CAWDKT010000008.1, from coordinate 338,494 downwards.
TGCATTAAGAGCGGGAAGGTCGCGAAGGCGTGACGCCTGCCCGATCCCCGTGCTAAAACGCGCTGGAAGGATGGGGCGCACAGATCGAACGAGTCGAACCACCCCGTCCCTTGCGGACGGGGTTTTATTGTGCGCGCAAGATGCCGGTCATCGAGAGGGGTCAGCTCTTCGGATCTGCACCAGCATCCTCTTTGGTGAACGTCAACGAGGCAGAGTTAATGCAGTAGCGCAGGCCCGTAGGATGCGGACCGTCAGGAAAGACGTGGCCGAGATGCCCCCCGCAGCGGGCGCAGGTGACCTCGATGCGGCGCATGCCAAAGCTCCGGTCCTCATGCTCTGCGACGGCTTTGGAGCCGGCGGGAATCATGAAGCTGGGCCAACCGCAGCCGGAGTCGAATTTAGCGCCGCTCAGGAAAAGCAAGGCGCCGCAACCGGCGCAGTGGTAGTTGCCGGTCTCATGATTTTCAGTAAGGGCCCCGGTAAAAGGGCGCTCAGTGCCCTTCTCGCGTAGCACGTGATACTGCTGGGGCGTGAGTGAGGCGCGCCACTCCGCGTCCGTGCGATCGACTTTTTCCTCCGAATCGCTCAAGGTAACCTCCCGGAATTCCTGGTCCCTATTCGATGCGCAACAAGGGCAACCGGATTATGCACCCGGTCGCGCGTAGAGACGCGGGCAGATCTCCCGATTCCACGACGGCGGCGGCACCGCTCAAACTTCGGCGACGACTTCGATTTCGACGAGCAGGTTACGCGGCAGGCGGGAGACTTCGACGGTAGTTCGTGCGGGGAGCGATTCGCCGTCCGTTGCAAAGTACGACGCGTAAACCGAGTTCATGGCCGAGAAATCGTTCAGGTCTTTCAGAAAGACTGTGGCTTTAACAACCTGGCCTAGACTGCTGCCGCCGGCCTCAAGAATCGCCTTGAGGTTTTCAATGGTCCGCTCCGTCTGTTCCTTGATTCCGCCCGGGACAACCTGGCCGGTGACGGGATCCAGCGCTCCCTGACCCGCGGTGAAGATCAGGTTGCCCACGCGAACGCCTTGGGCGTAGGGACCAATCGCGGCAGGCGCTCCATCCGTCGTGATGATCGATCTTGTCATAGCTCGATTTTACGATCTGATCCGCCCGCACGGAGGGGGATTACATGAGCAATGCCGTTCAGGCTGGCCGGTCAAAAGCTCAAGCGAAGGAATGATTGCGAGGGCGTTCTCGCGGCATGAACGCTTTGATGAGGCCCTATCGAGCGCTCACCTTCATCGGAGCTAATCAGCGGAGCCTCGGTCGCCCGATCGCCTTAAGCGACCAGGCGACCCCGTACTGCAATCGCCGCGGTGCCGCACCTGCTTCGGCAGGCGCTAAGGGCGAAGCGATTTAGCCGTGGAAAGCGCCCATGATCAATCCGCCAAGCGCCATGACGAGGAGCCAATAGGCGGCGTTAATGGCAAACAGATTGGCGCGGCGTCCCTCAAAAATATGCTGCGTGAAGAGCGGGGGCGCCATAAAGCCTAGCCAGCAGACAACCCCGAGCCCTATGCCCGCCGTGGCAGTGACCGCCCCTGCCCACGCGACGACATGGACAAGAACGTACGACAGAAGGATGCAGGCGATTAGCGAGGCAACCATGCCGAGCGCCCCATTCTTCGGCTTTTCGCCTTCCGCCAGCCCGATAAGCTTTCTCCAGGACTTACGGAAGATGACTCCGTACCAGAGCGCCCCAAGCAACCATTGAAGAACGCCCGAGACCAAAACCAATAACAACATGTGGTGAAGATGCATTGTCTGCATTCCTAATTCCTCCGTAACGGAGTTGATGTCCGGCTCCTGAGCGCACCTGTTCCCGCGAAATTGCGATAAACCGCAGGCCCCGGTTGCAAGGAGTCGCCGCAAACACTCTGCGCGTGGCTGAAAGTGAAGTCAAGGCAATTCCAGGGCACGGCGCAGAGTGGTAACTACCACGAAAATGTTAGAGATGGTCGCCTCTCGAACGATCAACGGCGTTTGAGTGCTTCAAGCTCTTCGAGGGTTCGAGGCCAATCGCTGCCCAGCAAACGCGAAAGGCTTCGATCGGCCAGGACCTTGCCGCCAGTCTGGCATGTGGGGCAGTAGTTGGTTTCGTTGTCCGCATAGCGGATGCGCTGGATGGGGCTGCCGCAGCGAGGGCAGGGTTGGCCGAAACGGCCATGGACCGCCATCTCGGGGCGGAATGCGGTGACGCTTTCGGGGAACTTCTTTTGGGCTTCGGACGAGAGGCGATCGATCCAGGCTTGCAGCGTGGAACGGGTGGCGTTCAGCAGGCGCTCCCATTCTTCGAGCGTGAGCTTGTGGGTGAGCGTGATAGGCGAGAGGCGCGCCGCGTGGAGAATCTCGTCGGAGTAGGCGTTGCCCACGCCGCTGATCAGGCGCGGATCCGTGAGTGCGCGCTTGAGCGTGCGGTTTTCGAGCGTGAGCGCGGCACGAAATGTGCCGAGGGTGGTTTCGGGAGAGAAAATTTCGATGCCGCCGGGATCGATGTCGCAGAGAGCCTGTTCGCCGCGCAGAAGATGCAGCGACGCGCGCCGCTTCGATCCAGCCTCAGTGAGCACGAGCGAACCGGTTGGGAAATCGAATGCAAAGAGGGACTGGCGGCCGGAGAGTTTGGCTTGCGGCGGACGCCAGTGTAGACGGCCGGCGATCATGAGATGAATGACGAGCCAGAAGCGGCTGGCTGGGTCGGAGTCCGGGCCAGCGTCGACGCCAATCGCGATGCGCTTGCCGATGCGGCGGAGTTCGTGGACAGTCTTTCCCTCGACGGCCGTGACAGGCGGGTCGGCTGTGCGCAGCACGAAGACGCTTTGCAGGCGCACGCGCTCCAGCGTTTGGCCAACAATGCGCGGCTCGAGTGCGGCGAGATAGGCGGTGATGTCGGGGAGTTCCGGCATTGACTTATAGATTGGAGCGCCAGAGGGCGGCTGCGCAATCCCATTTTTTCGAGCGCTAATTCAGAACTGCGTTGTCGATGAGACGCGTCGCACCAACGTACGCAGCCACCGCAAACAACGTGCCGGGCGCGACGGTTGCGACGGGGAGCAGCGTGGACCAATCGACGAGCGCAACGTAGTCGACTCGTACTCCTGGCTCGGCGGAAAAGACTTCGCGTGCAGCAGCGAGGAGTGCATCGGCGCGGCGCTCGCCTTGCGCGAACATTGATTCTACAAGACGGACTGCGCGGCTGAGCGTGAGCGCCTGCGCGCGCCCTTCCGCGCTGAGATAGGCGTTGCGCGAACTGAGCGCTAGCCCGTCGGTCTCGCGCACGATCGGGCAGACAACGATTTCTACAGCAAGACGGAGATCGGCGACCATGCGGCGCAGCACTGCGACCTGCGCCGCGTCTTTCTGGCCGAAGTAGGCGCGATCGGGTTCGGCTGCAATCAGCAGCTTGGCAACGACCGTGGCGACGCCGCGAAAATGGCCGGGGCGGGATGCACCGTCGAGGCGATCGCTCAGAGCCGAAACCTCGACAAGGGTGGATTCGGGGCCGTTGGGGTAGAGCTCCGCCACGCTGGGAGCAAAAAGAACATCGGCGCCTTCTCGCTCGGCAAGGGCGCAGTCGGCCTCGAAGGAGCGCGGATAGCGCGAAAAATCCTCATGCGGGCCGAACTGCGTGGGATTGACGAAGAGAGTCACAGCGACGTGCGTGCAATTGGAGCGGGCAGCGCGGATGAGCGAAGCGTGGCCGGCATGAAGCGCGCCCATAGTGGGGACGAGGCCGACGGTGTGGCCAGAAATAGTGCGTGAGGCGCGGGACCAGCGGCGAAGGTCGGCGACTGTACGGAGAATCTCCATCAGGCCCGGTGCGCTTCCTCGTTCCATTCTTCCCATGCGTCGCGGTTCACAATCGTGCTCGCATCTTCAGTGTCGATTGGGGCCGCTCTGTCGGATGTTTTGGACAGGTGGTAGCTCTCAGCGTCGGATGGGAATGCGCGATGCTCGACGTCTTCCCGGTAATGTTCAATGGCGGAACGAAACAGGCCTGTTGCGTCAGCATAGCGGCGGACGAATTTGGCCGCGGGCGCGAAGGTAAGGTTCACGAGATCGTGGAAGACCAGGATCTGGCCGTCGCAATCGGGGCCAGCGCCGATGCCTATGGTTGGAACGGGGAGGGCTGCGGTAATGGCGGCCGCCGCCTCGCGGGGAATGCCTTCGAGAACGATGGCTCCTGCGCCTGCCCGTGTAAGCGCGAGGGCGTCGGCCTTGAGCTGCGCCATGGAATTCGCGGTGCGCGCCTGCACACGGTAGCCGCCCATGCGATGCACGCTTTGCGGCGTGAGGCCGAGATGGCCGACCACGGGAATTTCGGCGTCAACGAGAGCGGCGGCAAGTTCGGCGCGCGCGCCTTCGATCTTCACCGCCTCCGCGCCTGCTTCTTTCACAAACCGCACGGCGTTGGCGACGGCCTCGGCGATGGAGCCGTGATAGCTGCCGAAGGGCATGTCTGCGACGACAAGCGCGCGACGCACGGCGCGGCGCACAGCACGCGTGTGGTGGATCATCTCGTCCAAAGTGACGGCTAGCGTGTTTTCGTGGCCAAGAACAACCATGGCGAGCGAGTCGCCGACGAGAATGAGATCGATGCCGGCCTCATCCACAAGGCGCGCAGTTGCATAGTCGTAGGCGGTAAGCGCGGAGATGGGCTTTCCCTGGCGCTTCATTTCGCTCAGAGCAGGGATCGTTACTTTGGGAAGAGGAACGCCGGGCTGCGAAGGATGCGCGCCCGCAGGAAACTCGGTGAGACTCATGGTTTCTCCAGTGCCGCTCCGAAGACTCAGGATGCGGCCCGAACAAGGCAAGTATACGCTCGGTTACCCCTGGTAAGAAACCACGGTCTAACCGGATGGATTCTCATTTCGGATTCTCATACAATTCGATGAGAACTGCGTAAATCCGGTGTGTTTACCTGCGGGCATAACCTCTAAAGATTCAGTGCCCCGCGGAGGATTGAATGGCCTACGATCTGGCGATCGTGCTCCCTACATTTAACGAGCGAGGAAATGTGGGCCCGATTGTCGACCGGCTCGACGTGGCGTTGAGGGGAATTCATTACGAGATCGTCTTTGTGGACGACGATTCGCCCGACGGCACGGCGGACGCGGTGAGGAGGCTGGCCGCAAGCCACGAAAATCTGCGCGTGCTGCACCGGATCGGGCGGCGCGGCCTGGCCTCGGCTTGCATTGAAGGAATTCTGGCGGCATCGGCGCCGTTCGTTGCGGTAATGGACGCCGACATGCAGCACGATGAGAGCGTGTTGCCGGAGATGCTGCGGCGGATGCGCGAAGAGAATCTCGACCTGGCTGTGGGATCGCGCAACATCGTGGGCGGCAGCATGGGCGAGTTTACGAAGTGGCGCGTGAAGTTGAGCCAGCTGGGCAAACGCCTGAGCCTGATGGGCGCCGAGCACGAGTTGAGCGATCCCATGAGCGGATTCTTCATGGTCCGCCTGACCACGTTTGAACAGTTCGCGCACCGTCTTTCGGGAATCGGCTTCAAGATTCTGCTCGACATCGTGCTCTCTGCCGGTCCAGGGTTGCGCATCGGCGAGGTGCCCTATCGCTTTCGCCTGCGCGAGCACGGCGAGAGCAAACTCGACGTGCTGGTCGGCCTCGAGTACTTCGAGCTCCTGGTCGACAAACATCTCGGCAGCCTGGTGAATGTAAAGTTCGTTCTCTTTGGGATGGTGGGTGCGCTGGGCGTTTGCGTCCACCTGCTGATCTTGAATGCGTTTCTCAAAGTTGCCGGGCTTAGCTTCGCCAAGGGCCAGGCGACCACCACGTTCATCGTAATGATCCTCAACTTCACCTTGAACAACTCCGTGACATACCGCGACCGGCGGCTGAAGGGATGGAGATTCTGGGGCGGCCTGCTGACGTTTTGCCTCGCGTGTGGATTGGGAGTGGTGGCGAATGTGGCGATTGCGAACGAAGCCTTCCATCGTGGAGTGCCCTGGGCGCTCGCAGCGGTGACGGGCCTTTTGTTTTCGTCGGTATGGAACTACGGCGTCACTTCGATGACAACCTGGCGGCAGGCGCGCCGGTCGAGCGAGCAGCGCGCGAAAGAACGCATGCTGGCGGGCGCGCTGCATGCGGAGCAACCCGGCGAAAAAGAGATGCCGGCGAAGATGGTGTGAAGGCAGGCAGCATGGAGCAGGGAGTGGAAAGGCAAAGCCAGAGTTGTGTTGTGTGCGAACTGCGACGGCCGCGGCTCCCGTTGGCGTTTGTTGCCTCTCCCAGCTTTGCCGCTGCATACTGACAAGCAGAATGATCTCTCCACCTTCAACCGGGTTGTATGTTGGGATCGGTGCGGCTGCGGTGGCCGGCCTGGCTGCCGGCGCGTTTGCTTCCGCATCGCTTTTACCCGGCTCCCGGATCTTCGGCAAGGCGCTCATCGCACCCGCGCGGCCAGGCGAGCTGGCCTTGACCTTCGACGACGGACCCAACGCGCAGTGGACTCCGCGATTGCTGGAGGTTCTGGCGAAGCACGATGTGCGGGCCACATTCTTCCTGCTCGGGAGCCGCGCGCAGGCGGAGCCTGAGCTGGTGCGGAAGATCGTAGCGGCAGGACATGTGATCGGAAACCACTCGTGGTCGCATCCCAACCTGGCGCAGACACGCGCCGACCGCGTCCGCGACGAGCTGGAGCGGACCAGCCAAATACTGGAACAGATAACGGGCTCACCGGTGAAGTTTTTCAGGCCGCCGTTTGGCGCGAGGCGGCCTGCGGTGTTTCGCATCGCTCGCAAAATGGGACTTCAACCGGTGCTTTGGAATGCGATGACGGGGGATTGGAGCGAGCCCTCGGCGGAACGGATTGCAGGGCAGTTGACGGAGATGATCGAAGGGCAGTGGAAGCGAGGTCGTGCTGCGAACATCGTGATGCATGACGGTGGTCACGGCGATCCAAACGCGAATCGCGGGCCTTCGGTGGCCGCGGCGGAGATGCTCATCCGGCAATACAAGGGCGCGCATCGGTTTGTGACGCTGGAGGAGTGGCTCTGAGCCCGCAGCTTTGCCATCAGGCGGCGAACGCGCTTCGCGCGGCGGCGATGGTGGCCTCGACATCAGCGTCGGTGTGGGCATACGAGATGAACGCGGCTTCGAACTGCGAGGGCGGAAGCCAGATTCCTTGATCGAGCATGGCGCGATGAAAGTGACCGAAAGCGGCGGTGTCGGATTTTGCAGCCTGTTCATAGTTGGTGACGGGCCCGCCTGTGAAGAACCAGGTCCACATCGATCCCGCTCGATTGGTGGTGACCGAGACTCTGGCGCTGGCGGCTTCATGCGCAACGCCTTCGGCGACAGCCCTCGAAGCTGCATCGAGTCGTGCGTAAACCTCGGCTGCGTGCTCTTGTAAGTAGGAGACAGTAGCCAGGCCGGCGGCCATGGCGAGCGGATTGCCGCTCAACGTTCCGGCCTGGTAGACGGGACCGAGTGGGGCGAGCTGATCCATGAATTTGCGCTTGCCGCCGAAGACGCCGACCGGCAATCCGCCGCCGGCAATCTTGCCAAGGGTGACGAGGTCGGCATCGAGCGAATAAAGCTGGCACGCGCCGCCCAGCGCCACGCGAAAACCGGTCATGACCTCATCGACGATAAGCAGCGCGCCATGTGCGGCAGTGAGCTTACGCAGTCCTGCCAGAAAGCCCGAAGCGGGAGGAATGCAGCCTGCGTTTCCGACGATGGGCTCGACAATGACGGCAGCGATATCGCCGGGATGCGCGGTAAAGGCAAACTCCACCGCGTTGAGATTGTTGTAAGGCAGCGCGACGGTGAGATGGGCGATCTCTTCGGGGACGCCCGCTGAGCCGGGAATGCCGAAAGTTGCAACACCGGAGCCGGCTTTCACTAGAAGCCCATCGGCATGACCGTGATAGCAGCCTTCGAATTTGATGATGATGTCGCGGCCGGTGGCGGCGCGCGCCAGGCGAATGGCCGACATGGTTGCCTCTGTGCCGGAGCTGACAAAGCGCATCTTCTCGATGGCGGGGTAGCACGCCGTGATGCGCTCGGCGAGATCGCCTTCGGCGGCGGTAGATGCTCCAAAGCTGGGCGAGTTGCGCGCTGCGCGCTCAATAGCCTCGACGACGGGCGGAAACGCGTGGCCCAGAATCATCGGGCCCCACGATCCAAAGTAGTCGATGTATTTGTTGCCATCGGCGTCGAAGAGATAGGCGCCCTCGGCACGATCGATGAATGGGGGATCGCCGCCCACTGCGCGAAAGGCGCGAACGGGCGAGTTGACGCCGCCGGGAAAGAGACGTTCGGCACGCTGCTGCAGGGCCTTGGAGCGGGTGCGATTCATGGTTGGGTTCAGTATAGAAGGCGGCTGGGCTGGCGGTGCCTGCCCGCAGCAGCGCAGTCTATCGCTTCAGCCAGTTGGAACTGATGCTGGACCAACAGCCGACTTTCCATTCCTCCCCATGAGACTTGTGAGCGGCCACCTGCATGGGCGCGAAGTCATGAATCCTGCATCCGGTTGACTTGTGGGAAATGATCCATGCAAATTCCTGCTAGAATTCTGCTTTCCGGCTCAACTGCGCCGTAACATCTTCCCAAACAGAAAGCTCGGGCCGTGCCTCAGGAACCGACACCCAAACCCGTGACCTACGCCGACGCCGGGGTGGATCTCGCCGCGGGCGGCCACGCCAAAGAGCGGATCAAGTACCTGGCCCAGAAGACCTTTAATCGCAATGTTTTGGGTGGCATCGGCAGCTTCGGGGCGATGTTCCGCCTGGACCTGCAGCGCTGGAAGACGCCCGTGCTGGTGAGCTCGGCCGATGGCGTGGGAACCAAGCTGAAGGTGGCATTCGAGCTGGGACTGCACCAGACGGTGGGCGCCGACCTGGTGAACCATTGCGTGAACGACATCGCAGTGCAGGGGGCGACCCCGCTTTTCTTTCTCGATTACCTGGCCACCAGCAAGCTGGACCCCGATGTTGTGGAGAGCGTGGTGAGCGGGCTGGCCGACGCCTGCAAAGCCAACGCCTGCGTGCTGATCGGCGGCGAGACCGCGCAGATGCCCGGATTCTACGCACAGGGCGAGTATGACCTGGCGGGATTTATCGTGGGCGCTGTGGACCGCGACAAGATGATCACGGGCGCGGCGATCAAGCCGGGCGACGTGCTCATCGGGCTGCCCTCAACCGGGCTGCACACCAACGGCTACTCGCTGGCGCGCAAGCTGCTGTTTGAAGTGGGCGGCTACAAGCCGACGCAATACGTGACCGCGATCAAAGAGAAGGCCGGTGCGGCCCTGCTGCGCACCCATCGCAGCTACCTCCACGTGATTCAGAAGCTGGTGGCGGGCGGGCTCACCGTCGGGATGGCGCACATTACCGGCGGCGGCATCACGGAAAATCTGCCGCGCATTTTGCCCAAGGGAACAATGGCGCAAGTGGAGATTGGTTCCTGGCCGGTTCTGCCCATCTTTGACCACCTTCGCGAGCTGGGCAACATTCCGCAGGAGGAGATGCTGCGCACGTTCAACATGGGCATCGGTCTGATCGCGGTGATTCCGGCGGCGAAATTCACACGCGCAAAGAATCTGCTGGACCGTGCGGAAGAGAAGTTCTTCGTGGTCGGCCGCATCGCGAAGGGCGAGCGCCGGGTGCAGTACACGTGAGCGCCTGCAGCCTGAAGGCCCGCCAAAGGCGATGAAAACCTCCAACGATGTCATCCTGAGCGAAGCTTGGCGCGCCGCATTTGCCGATCGAGAATCATGACCAACCCAAGCAATGTCATCCTGAGCGCAGCTTGGCGCGTATCGGCGCCAAGCGGAGTCGAAGGATCTGCGGTCGCCCTTCGACAGGGAGAAGGTGGAGCGAGCGCCGGACGCAAGCCATCCCGCCTTGGCATTCTTCTTTCAGGCCGGGGCTCGAATTTTCTTGCCATTGCCGAGTCGATTCGTTCGGGACGGCTGAAGAACGTCGAAATCGCGGTCGTGATTTCGAATGTGGCCGATGCGCAGGGGCTCAAAAAGGCGCGCGAACTCGGCTTCGACACGGCCGTTTTTGTATCCAAGGGCCGCAAGCGCGAAGAACACGACGCCGATGTGATCACCTGCCTGAAGGCGTACGGCGTGGACCTGGTTTGCCTCGCCGGTTATATGCGGCTCTTGTCGCCGAAGTTTGTCGCGGCGTTTCCCCACCGCATTCTCAACATCCATCCTTCGCTGCTGCCCGCCTTTCCAGGGCTCGATGCGCAGGAGCAGGCATTCAACTACGGGGTGAAGGTGACGGGCTGCACGGTGCACTTTGTCGACGAGGAGCTGGATCACGGCGCGATCGTCGTACAGCGCGCGATTCCGGTGCGCGACGCCGACGACGCCCCTTCGCTTGCGCAGCGGATCCTTGCGGAGGAACACGTCGCCTACACCGAGGCGATTGGACGCGTGGTGAGCGGCGAGTACGAGGTGCAGGGAAGACGCTACGCAAAAAAAGCAAGCAGCAGGGAGTAGCCAGTAGGAATAGAAACCGGCGCGCGACCGCCTCGATTAACAGCCGGAGAAATTCCTGTCAAGGGGCGCCGACAAAAAGATTTTTGTAACTAGATTATTTTCAGCGGTTCGCGCGATGCGGCAGTTTGCAGAGAATTACGGCAGATTCGCCTAGCCTTATAAGTATCCAGACAATCGACGGATGTCCGGAGCGGTTTCGGAAATACTGTGCCCGGTCAGATCGAGATTCAGGGTCGTTGCTTCGTGTGGTTGCAACGGCTTCAGTGTCTTGAATGCGGATACACAATTCCTAAACCGCTGTAACGCCGGGCGAACGAGTACGCCTTCTCCATAGCAGAAGGCGCCGGGGCGTAGGGCCGCTGTGCGTCTGGGCGAGGCAGAACCCGGGGCGGGTGTTGGGCCGGAACCACGGAGACAACCCGCTCCGGAAAAGCTGCCTTGGAATCTTGCGCGCGGCTGCTCATCCCGCAAAACGCCGGATGGCGGCGGCCGTGCGCGGAAGAAGTTTCTCGGAACGGTCCCAACAGTCAATTTGAATCGCGCTCGCCGCACAAAAAGCTGCGGCAAGAAGGAGTGTTGTCAAAAATGAACTTCATCTCGAATATCTGGAAACATCCCAAAACGTCGGCTGCGGGAATGCTGATTGCAGTGGCGAGCATGGCGGGGGTTTTGTCGCAACAGGGCCTGACGCTGGGCAAAGCAGGCAACGGCACAGTGGTTTCGCTGGCTGCGGCCCTGGCCACCGCGCTGCTGGGGCTGATGGCAAAAGATCCGGGCACGCCCGCAACTGAGCAAGTCGGCAAGGCGGCCAGTCAGCAGGCGAAACTCGGCGCGTGGATGCTGATCGCGCTGCTGATTCCCCTGCCGTGGATGCAGGGCTGCTCAGCCGCCGGCGTGGCCGAGAACATTGTGAACTGGACGCCGTCATTGCAAAGCGCCGTTGCCACCGTGGACTCGACCGCCGCGCTGCTGGCGCCGGCCGACGCGCCGATCTTCGCCGCTGCAACTTCAGGCTTCGACGCCGCGTCGAACCTGCTGGTCGCGCAGGCCAAGGCTTACCTTGCCAATCCTTCGGCGAGCCTGCTCGCGCAATTGCAAGCGCAGGTCGTCACGCTCGAGCAACAGGTGAATGCAGCGCTGCTCAATTCGGCAAAGATTGTGGATGCGGCGAGCCAGAAGCACGCGCAGGCGGCCCTCAATGCCGTGGGCACCATTGTCAACGCCATTCTCGCGCTCGTGCAGTCCATCTCAAGCAAGGCTGCCGTGGCGCAAATGGCAGCGCATTCGGGTGTGAAACTGGCCATGGTGCGGCCATATCTGGATGAGGGGCGCGCAGCAGGAGTTGTGGCGGCGCACTACGGCGAGCCGGTGACGACGGCGCAAGTGCAGATCGCACTGGCGGAAAAGGCAGAAACAAACGCCGGATTCTAGAGAAAAGGTGATCAGGGGTCAGTGAGCCGGCGGTGTTGACGATTGTGCATTCCCAGGTCTCAGAATCGAGACCTGGGGCACCCGGCCGCTCGCCCCGAAGTCTGGATACTTGTGAGGACCCCGAAGACCTGGGACGCCGGAAGTGTGCTGTATTGATCTTGTAATTCTCCCCCAGGGGGGTACAATCCGAGCCAATCAGCGATGAACCAAAAGATTCCGGCTGAATGTAAACCATGGAGGAAAAAGAATGTTTCACTTACTCTGGTACGTTTTTATCGGGTTGCTCTCAGGGGTTATCGCGAAATCAGTCATGCATACGCACTTGACGATGTTCTGGACAATCGTGCTCGGGATTGTCGGATCGATCCTCGGCGGCGGCATTACCCACATGATTTTTCGTCCGAAAAACGACCGATATCATCCAGCCGGCCTGATTTTTTCGACGCTGGGCGCGATCCTGGTTCTCTTCATCTGCTACAAGCTGAACATCCACCTACCCGCCATAGGTGTTCACTAGCCTAGGTATTTGTGTCCCTTGCTTCGCCCAGCATCAGTTTGACGGTCATCTTGCGCTGGCCGCGCAGAATCGTCACGCTCACGGTGTCGCCGGCCTGGTGCTTGTCCATAATGGCGCTGATGTCCTGCGGATCGGTCACCTGCTGGCCATCGATGGCCATGATGAGATCGCCGCCGAGCATGATGGGCGTGTTGCCCACGTAGGCCTGCTGGTTGCCGCCGTGTAGTCCGGCACGCTCCGCGGCTCCGCCGGGAACGACGCTCTGGATCAGCACACCATAGTCGGCAGACAGACCCATCTGCGAGGCCAGGTCGGGACCGATGGCATAAGAAACGATGCCCAGTGACGGCCGCTTGACGCGCCCATAGCGCGTCAGATCGGCCAGCACCGCCTTGGCCGTATTGATAGGAATGGCGAAGCCGATGCCCGAGCTCTGGTCCGCGCCGTTGGAGGCGATCATGGTGTTGATGCCGATCACCTGCCCCGCGAATTCAACAGCGGCCCGCCGGAGTTGCCGGGATTGATCGCCGCGTCGGTCTGGATCGCATCTTCAATCGGCGCGCCGTCCTGGTTCGCGAATCGACCGGATGGAGCTGATGATGCCGCGCGTCATGGTGCCGCTCAGCCCAAAGGGATTGCCGATGGCATAGACCTTCTGGCCCACGTTGAGCCGGAGCTGAGTCGGCCAGCGTCACGGGCTGCAAATCGGGCGCGTCGATCTGAGCAGCGCCAGGTCGTGCACCTTGTCCACGCCTACCACCTTGGCCGCGTAGCGGCGCTTGTTGTTAAGCATCACCTCGATGCCGCGATTAGCCCCCTCCACCACGTGGAAATTGGTCAGCATGTGGCCCGCTTTGTCGAGGATGAATCCCGACCCCTGGCCCTGCTGCGGCACGGTCCCGTAAAAGAAGTTGAAGACCAGCGTGGTCGAGGTAATGTTCACCACCGACGGAAGCACCCTTTTGTAGACCGCAATATTGTTTTGCTCTTCGGCGTCGTAGGCAGGTGCGGCGTGCGCCTCGGTCAACTCGAGCGGAGAACTGGAGCCATCAGTCCCGATCAGCAGGGGATGCTCCATAGAAAAGTGGGGCGAAAAATGCGTGGTGACGAACCAGAATCCGCCCACCAGCAGCAAGACAATCAAGAGAATCCGGCTCAGCCTCATGTTTCTTACGCCTTGAAATCCTTCCTCAAGTTGTTACGACGGGCGCAGGGCAAAGTTCCTTACTGCAGTGCGCGGCCGCCTATCTTATTGTAGAGACAAGTTCTGCGGCGATTTGTTGCTCTCGGCCCTCAACCGCGGCCAGAGGGCTTCGACCTGTGCGCGCAGCGAAGCAATATCGCCCGAATTATCAAGAACATAGTCGGCCTGGGCGGCTTTCTCCGCGTCGGAAACCTGGTGCGACAGGCGATTGCGCGCATCGGCCTCGATGGCTTCTCGCGCGAGCAGCGAAGAGCGCCCGCTCGGGGACCCGGCTTCCCGGTTTGCCGCATTCGGCGCGATGCGCACGACGTAGCGGGCGATCTTGAGATCATCGGGAGCGGTAACGACGATGATGCGGTCGATGCGCCGTCGCCAGTCGGCTGAAACGCCGCTGTTTTCACCACGCGCGTGAGCGTCGCGCACAACTTCGAAGATCAGCGCCGACTCGATGACGGCGACGGCAGACGGATCGCGGGAAACGATCTCGTCCATCCAGCGGCGCTGAGCTTCGATCACAGGGGGATGGACGATGGCGTTCAGCTCCTGGAGGCGGCCCTCGCGAAAAGCGATCTCGGCGAGGCGTGCGCGATTGAGTCGGCCGCCGGTTTCAACCACCTGTGATCCGAAATGGCGAACGATCTCGGCGTAAACAGCCTGGCCCGGCTCCATCATCTGGCGGCCTAGCACATCCGCCTCAATGACCTGCGCGCCCAGTTCACGCAGCATGGCCGCAACGGTCGATTTGCCGCTGCCCAGGCCGCCGGTGAGACCAACGCGCAGCATCTAAAGACCCACTCCGTTTTCTGCGGGCGGTTCGGGAACTGCGAGGCCACCGTAGCCGCTATCGTTGCCTCCGTGTTTGCTCTCAAGCCATAGAAGAATGATTGCAGGAATTGCCAAGCCGATCGGAAATGCCGGGAAATAGTAAAACGCGGGTAGCGCAAGCATAGAAGGCGCCTGGATGTGGCGAGAGACTTGATAAAGATGCAGTCCCAACAATAGCAAATTCCACGCCGCAAACAGGACGCAAGATGTTATCAGCATCTTCTTTGCGCCACGTCGCCAGACGACAGAGAAGATGGCCCCGCTTGATGCTCCAAGCAGAGCCCCGTGAACCCCGGCAAATAGGACAGCGACGTAGGCCGGATCGCGGGGGACGCCCTGATAGCCCTCGAAGAGCTTTAGGCCGATGAAACATAAGAAGAGAATTGCGCCAGCCAAGGCCCGCCGGTCCCGAGGCTTGATTTCCGGGTAAATAGGTTTCAGATAAGCGCCGAAAAGATAAAAACAGGCAAATGCGTTGATCGCCAGGAAGATTTTTCCGGGCGTGCTGAAGCCGGCTCCCCTCAAGCCAATAAGACGCTGGGCATAATCGTCGCCGCTCGCTGCCGCCCTACGATACCACTCTTCCGCCATCGTCCGATCCTGCGGCACTCCCTGACCCTTTGCATACATTCCGCCGAGATAGGATTGGGCTCGGGCATCGCCTTGACCGGCTGCCTTACGATACCAGCGCGCAGCTTCGGCGTAGTCTTGCGGAAAGCCATAGCCGTTGAAATACATGTCGCCCAGATTACGTTCCGCCAGCGCATACCCCTGATCGGCGGCCTTTCGATACCAGCGTGCTGCTTCGACATAGTCCTGTGGCACTCCGTCGCCATAGTAATACGCGGAACCGATACCGTCTTCGCCTCTCGCGTTTCGCTGATCCGCGGACTTGCGATACCAGCGTGCAGCTTCGTCGTAGTCGCGTTTCACCCCCTGGCCATATAAATACATATGGGCGAGGTCGGCTTCAGCTGCCGCATCCCCTTGCTCGGCGCGAAGGCGTGTCGCCTGCGCCGCTTCAACCAGTCTTCGCTCGCGCTCTCTCTGTTTGTGCTGCCAGCCGATTACGACAACGCAGGCCACGACGACGCACCCTACGATCACCGCTACCTTCCAGAGCGGTCTCATGCTGTGTCCCTCAATCGCCTTCTCATTTTCGCGGCGCGCACGGTGTTGGCCATCAGCATGGCGATCGTCAGCAGGCCCACGCCGCCTGGCACGGGCGTGTAGGCGCTGGAGATCGCGAACGACTTTGGATCGATGTCGCCCACGATCGTCGATCCCCGCTTGGCAAACGTCGCTTCGCGCTTGGCGTCGCCTTTGAAGAAGCGGTCGAATTCCTCTCGCGTGTTCAGACGGTTGATGCCGACATCGATGAGCGTCGCGCCGGGCTTGACCATCTCCGGCGTGATGAAGCCGGCGCGGCCGATGGCGGCAACAAGAATATCGGCCTGGCGGGTAATCGCCGGCAGGTCGCGCGTCTTTGAATGACAGATGGTCACCGTTGCGTTCTGGTGGAGAAGGAGCATCGCCACCGGCTTGCCCACAATGTCGCTGCGGCCCACCACGACGGCGTGCTGGCCGGCGATGGGAATTTCGCTGCGCTTGAGAATCTCGATC
Source organism: uncultured Acidobacteriaceae bacterium (assembly GCA_963802955.1). Classification (GTDB taxonomy): domain Bacteria; phylum Acidobacteriota; class Terriglobia; order Terriglobales; family Acidobacteriaceae; genus Telmatobacter. The sequence continues at coordinate 322,410 of CAWDKT010000008.1, read as the reverse complement.
ACCCCCGCAGGCGTGCAGGGCGCGAGCGCCGGCCGGCCGGCAAGCAGACGGCCCGCATTCACAGGATGAAAGCCATCGACGTCTTTCGCCGGGTGCGACGGCGTCGAGCAGCGCTTTGGCGTCCACCTGCCCCGGGCAGCGGAAGCTGGATGAGAATGCCGTCGATGTCATCGCGCGCGTTGAGCTTGGCGACCAGCGCCAGCATCTCGGCGGTTGTAATCGTTTCAGGCGGCGTAATCAGATCGCTATAGAGGCCGAGCTCGGCGCAGGCCTGCACCTTGTTGCGGACGTAAATCTCCGAGGCCGGCACATGGCCCACCAGTACCGCGGCCAGTCCCGGCCGAATACCACGCGCGGCCAGCCCCTTCACTTCCTCGGCAACTTCCTGCTTGATGGCTGCCGCAATGGCCGCGCCATCCAGAATCTTCGGCATGAATCACTCCAAAAATTATGGTATCGCCTGGGCCTTGCGCAAAGTGCCGCAAACAAAGACGAAAGCCTGCGGGAACCATCGAAGGCCGTCTGCCTCTCGATCACCATTCAGGCCGTGATTTTGTGCAGGCTGTCACATCCACTTGTGAGCCATCTCACATACAGTCCCCCCTTGCGCGCCGTATTTCTTAGGCATCGGAAGTGCGCTAAATCACTCGACAAGTCACACTGAGCTCTTCCGGAAGTCGCTCAACGGAGAAAACGCTCGATGAGCAGTTTGAAGGATGCAGGACATCATTTTCCGGTTTGCGGGCCTCTTTGTCATCGCGTTTCTGGTGTTTTTGGTCGTGCGCGGATACGTCGTCCCCAAGACCTTTGGGCAGTATGGGCACTATCGCGGGGCTGCAATTGGCGAGATCGCGGCGCACCCCATGAAGTTTGCCGGCCACCAGGCGTGCGAGAGTTGCCATACCGATATTGCCGACACCAAGATCAAGGGCACGCATGCCCATGTGAACTGCGAGGCCTGCCACGGCGCACTGGCGGAGCACGCCAACGACCCAACGTCGGTTACGCCCGTGAAGCCGGATACGGCAGTGCTTTGCGCACGCTGCCACACGGCAAGCGCGGCAAAACCGAAGGGATTCCCGCAGGTTGATCCAGCAGAGCACTCGGGTGGGGTGGCCTGCCAGACCTGCCACAACCCACACAGCCCGGCCATCGGTGGTGACACAACCGCAAGCGCCGTCAAGGGAGCTGCGAAATGAACATCAACCGGCGTCATTTTCTCGTCCTTTTGCCCGCCGCCGCAATTGCATGGAAACATGTGCTGGCCGGAACCCCGGAAGACTCGCCGAACTACCAGATGAGCGAGCACTGGTGGGGGATGCTGATCGATATTCCAAAGTGCATTGGCTGCGGCAACTGCGTCCGCGCCTGCCAGACCGAAAACGACGTGCCCGACGGTTTCTTCCGCACCTGGGTGGAGCGCTACAACGTGTCGGACGAAAATATGACCAACCCGCATGTCATTTCGCCCGACGGAGGCAAGGAAGGATTTCCGGTTGCCGAGGAAGACGGCGAGAAGTACTTCTTCGTTCCGAAGATGTGCAATCATTGCGCGGATTCGCCCTGCACGCAGGTGTGCCCGGTAGGCGCGACCTTCATCAGCCCGGATGGCGTTGTCCTGATCGACCAGAAATACTGCCTGGGCTGCGCCTATTGTGTGCAGGCATGCCCGTATGGCTGCCGGTACATTCATCCCGAGAAGAAGGTCGCCGACAAGTGCACGCTCTGCTACCACCGGATCACCAAGGGATTGACGACCGCGTGCTGCGAAGCCTGCCCAACAGGAGCACGGCAGTTGGCCGACCTGAAGAACCCCAACGATCCGATTCATGAGTTTCTGAGGACGCACAGCGTGCAGGTATTAAAGCCGCAGATGGCGACCGGCGCGAAGGCTTTTTACAACGGTTTGGATGGATCGGTGCGGTGAACAATACCTTCTAGCCTCTAGCTGCTAGCTTCTAGCCGCGGATTTCGGCGCGAAGCCCAAGCGGCTGGAATTGGCACGACAAGCTGGAAGCTAGGAGCAAGCAGCTAGGAGCTTTTTTATGAGTGGTGTTGAAGGCTACATGTATCCGAACGAAATCACCCTCTACTGGAGCGTGCTGATCGTTTTGTACCCCTACATTACGGGGCTGGTGGCGGGCGCATTCATTCTGGCGTCGCTGGAGCGCGTATTTCGCGTGGAAGCTGTGAAGCCCACGTATCGGCTCGCGCTGCTTACGGCCCTGGCCTTCCTGCTGGTTGCGCCATTGCCGCTGGTTTTGCACCTGGGCCATCCGTTCCGCTCTCCGGAGATGTACTTTACCCCGCACGACACCTCGGCGATGGCGATGTTCGGCTATGTGTACCTTTGGTACCTGATGGCGGTACTGGTGTTCGAGATATGGCTGGATTACCGCCGCGAGATCGTGCTGCTGTCGCAATCGAGCAAAGGTCTGCTGCGCCTGATCTACAAGGTCATGACGCTGGGCTCGAGCAACATCAGCGAGCGCTCGCTGGCCATCGATGAGAAGGTCGGTTGGATTGTCACGTTGATAGGCATTCCTTCTGCCTTTCTGTTGCACGGATATGTCGGGTTCATCTTCGGCTCCATCAAGGCCAACCCATGGTGGTCGTCGCCGCTGATGCCCGTGGTCTTTATCTTTTCGGCCATGGTTTCGGGTGTCGCCGCAGTCATGCTGATTTACATGGCGTTGACCAGGTTGCGCGGGCAGAAGATCGACATGCGCTGCGTGGACACGATCGCGATGTATATGTTCTACATCTTCATCATCGACTTCAGCCTTGAAATGCTCGATCTGATTCATCGCATCTACGAGGCGGATGAATCGTTCAACAGCCTGAATTTCATGGCGCACACCAAGCTTTTCTTTTCGCAAATTGTTTTGCAGATGCTTATCGGCACGGTCATTCCGCTGGTGCTTTTGTTCCTGACCCAGGTCGTGAAGTTCTCAGAGATTGCGCGCAAGCGCATTTACGTCTTTTCCGGGTGCACGATCCTGATCAGCGTCTTGGCCATGCGGTGGAATGTAGTGATCGGCGGGCAATTGTTCTCGAAGAGCTTTCTTGGGTACACGACGTACAAGATGGAACTGGTTACGCGTGAAGGCCTCCTGGCGGCTATCGGCTTGATCATCCTGCCTCTGCTCTTCCTCTGGATCCTGCTTAAGCTGCTGCCGCCTTGGCCTGACAAGAGCCTGCCCGAAGCCGCGGCCGGCGACTAAGAAGAGGATCGTCCGCACAGGATCGGGTGGGAACCATGAACGATCTTCCCGATGCAATCGACCATTTGGCCAAGCGCGTTGAAGCTCTGGAGCGGCGCGTCAATGGGCTGGAGTCGAGAGTTGACACGCTTGAGCACCCACTCGCCTCGCGATCGCCTCTGCCAAAACCCGATTCGGAAGCGGCGGCAGTTGCTGCGGCGCCCGCCATCGCACCGATTACCCAGTCAGGGAGCATGTTTCCTGTGCTGGGCAAGTCGCTGCTTGGCATTGCGGGCGCTTATCTGCTGCGAGCGATCGAGGAGACGAGCACTCTTCCCAGGCCGGCCGTCGCATCGGCCGGAATACTCTATGCGTTCCTGTGGCTTGTCTGGGCCGCACGAAAGCGCGGCGGACCGCGATTCGCCGGCACCATCTACGCGTGCACGTCGGTCCTGATCCTTGCTCCCATGCTCTGGGAGCTCACCTTGCGCTTTGGGGTTCTGGCGCCGCAGATCGCCGCCGGGGTGGTCTGCGCCTATGCGCTCGCAGCAATCGGGCTGGCGTGGAGACAGGATTTGGCGTCGCTGCTTCGAGTGGCATGGATCGCGGCCGCGGCACTCGCCCTGTCGCTTGCAATCGCATCGCACGCAATGTTGCCGTTCATTGTTGTGCTGCTGATTCTGACAGCAGCCTCCGAATTTGTGCCGGCCCTCAATCGCATGGTCGATCTGCGGGCGATAGTTGCGCTAGCCACCGATGCGGCCATATGGATTCTGGTTTTCATTTATTTCAACCCCCAAAACGCAATCGGAGATTACCCGCCGCTCGGTAGAGCCGTTTTGCTCGCACCCGGTATGGCGATGTTTCTCTTGTTCTCGGTCTCTGTCACTCTTCAAACCGTGCTGCGCAGGCAGGCCATCACCATCTTCGCCGCCGTTCAGACAACGATCGCATTTTTGCTCGCCGCGGTCTGCCTCGCAGATTTTGGCCCGGCAAACAGCGCGGCGATCCTTGGGATCGCCTGTCTGATTATGTCGGCCACCATCTACGCAAGCGTCTTCACGGTCGTTCAACGCGCTCCGGGGCGTCGCAACACCGTGATTTTCAGCGCATGGGCCGCGGGGCTCTTTTTGGCCGGGAGTTTCTTATGCTTGCCGCCGCTGGTGTCGATCATCGCCCTGGGAGCGGGCGCGATCGCCGCTGCGATGGTGGGCCGTAAAAATAGCTGGCTGGCTTTTGAGTTCTACGGGACTTTGTTTATGCTGGCCGCCGCCGCTGCATCGGGCCTTCTAAGATTCCTGGTCAGCGCGTTGATCGGGAATCCGCTGGGCATTCCAGCGCTGGGGGTTTGGCTGACCGTAGTCTCCGCCGGTCTGTGCTACGCAGTTGCGAAGCCGCGCGAAGGTGAGCCCTGGGCGGCTCAAGTCTTACATCTGTTACTAGCCGCGTTGCTGGCCTGTGGCCTGGTGGCGCTGCTGATTCAGGGGCTCTTCGCGCTCGTCGCGTTGAAGGCCATTCCGGGTGCGCATCATGTGGCCTTCATCCGCACGCTCACGCTGTGCGCAGCGGCGCTGGCGCTCGTCTTCGGCGGGGCGCGGTGGCGTCGCGCGGAGTTGACTCGGCTGGGTTACGCCGCGCTGGCCCTGGTCGCGGCAAAACTGGTCTTCGAAGATCTGCGCCACGGCCACCTCGCCTACATTGCAGCATCGATCTTCCTTGTTGCGCTTACGCTGATTGCAGCGCCGCGTGTCGCCAGGGTAAAGCAGAGGGCCTGAGAAGCTTGCCGTACTTTTCCATCCTTTCTACGACGAGGTTGCAAAACGGATGAGGCAACAGTACGTGCGCTGCAGCCGCATCCCATGCGCTCAGCGGTAAACCGGTGGCTCGAACCGCGGCGGCAGCCCGTACGGGCGCGGCCTCACGATTTCCCGCCCCTCGCCGCGCAGCCTCATTTTGCTGATGTGCACATCGTAGCCGGTTCCAGGCAGCAAGGACTCGAGCACAAATGTCTCCGCGCCTTCGCTCTTCAGCTGGCGATAGCGGTAGATCCCCACCTCTCCTTCGCTCTGCTCTGTACCGGTCGCCGGTGCTTCGAGAAAGCGTTGCGCGTCGGCCACGGTGGGTGTGGCATAATCCTCAGCCTCCGTCAGGCTCTCGGCCGCGTAGGAACGGATCAGCTTTGTCCAATAACGTGCCAGCAGATCTGTGTCGGCAAACAGATCGGCCCACACCAACTCGCCGCGCACAGCCACCACCACGCCCACTGCGTGCTCTTCCCGCAGCCTGGCCAGCACTTGTTCGCGCGCGCTCGCCATTTGAGCGGCAGCTTCGTCCACTTTCTGGCTGACCGCCGGACTGTCCATCACCTTGGCGTAACTTGTTGTCCCGAAGGCGAGCGGCACTCCCGCGCCACGCCCAAAGCCGCCCGCCGAGCCCGAGGCCGGCGGCGCGGCCGCGGCTTCCATCTGCGCAATGGCTCCGTGCACCGAGTTCCACACCTGCTGCTGATCCTGGTCGACCATGGCGCGCTGGCGCACTGCCGGCTGCACCATGAAGCTCTTCGCGGCTGATCCTGCCGACGTGCCGAAGACCGAAGAACTTTCCGTCCACCGGCCCGGCTCGATGCAGAAGACCGAAAGATCGATGGGATCCGCATCCACCGGCACGATGCGGTCCTTGGCCACGATGCGATCCTGCTTGCCGCCCGTCACCACCTCTCCGGCCAGCAGCAGTAAAGGCCGCCTGGAGTGGTTCACCAGCACCAGCGTGTTCACCTCGTCGCCGCGATAGGGGAAAGCGGGAAACTGCGTGCCGCTTCTGGGCCTCACCAACCCTTGCGCACGACCAGCTTCGGTCACTTCCACCTCGCCGCTCCTGAGGCCTTCGTCGAGCGTAATGAACGCCGTCTGTCCCGGAGATTTGCCATCGGCCCGCACCACGGGAAACAGCAGAAGCTTGCCGCTCTCGATGGGTGCAAGCACGCGAAACGGCCCGCCTTCGGCTGTCGTCGGCCCTCCAGCGGCCGACACACCGTCACTCCATTGCCACCCCGCCAGCGCGAACATCAGCGCCGCCCCAACCCCGAATCTCCCCACGATCGTCATCGATCTCCTCCGCAGTTCTTTGGTCTGCTGCAACTGCCTTTATGGTGAGAACGCGGTCCGGGCGCCTTCTTGCAGAATTATTTTGCATCCGGCATCAGGCAGGAACTTTCACTTCCGCTCCGGGTTCGTCGAATAAGAAGGAAATGGCCGCGGGAGTATTGTGAGGTCGTGGGGATGGCGACAACCGAATCCATCGCGAGCGCAGTGAGCGCGGAGCTTTCAGCCCCGCTGCCGGGGATCGATCGCGCGCTGATCGACGAACTGTGGCGCGCGTGCAGTGCGGCAAGCTGGGGTCTCCATCGGGATGAGTTCACGCAGATCCTGCTCGATGCGGGCGCGGCGCAGAACTTTGGGCTGGCGGATGGAACTGCCGCATCGCCATCGCAGCAGGCCGCCTTTTTCCGCTCCCTTTGCCTGGACGACCTGGTGCTGGCGCGTGCCTGCGCGTGCGGGAACGAGCGCGCATGGGAACACTTCGTCGCCGTCTACCGCCAGCCGCTCACCCGCGCCGCCATCGCCATCACCGGCAGCGAAACACTTGGCCGCGAACTCGCCGGCCAGCTTTACGGCGAACTCTACGGACTTACTGAACGCGACGGTGCCCGCCGCTGTCCGCTGCTCTCCTATCGGGGACGCGGATCGCTGATGGGCTGGCTGCGCACCACTCTGGCCCAGCGCCACGTCGATCACCATCGCCGCAACTGGCGCCTGATGCCGATGGAGGAGTCGATCGAAGAAACTGACGCGCAGGCGCGTGAACCACTGCAGGAAATCGCAGCGTGCGAACTTTCGCACCTCGAGCGAGCGATCGAAGAAGCCCTCGGCGAACGCGATGCGGAAACGCGCTATCTGCTGGCGGCCTATTATCTCGATGGGCAGCCGCTCCGGCAGATTGTGGGAGTGTTGCGCGTGCACGAGGCCACGGCGAGCCGGAAGTTGCACCGCGCGACCGGCGAGATCAGAAAGCAGATTCTTCGCAATCTGGAACGCGGCGGCCTGAGCAGGCGCGCGGCCGAGGAAACGCTGGGCGCGGATGTGCGCGATCTTGAAGTGAACCTGAGGAAACTGCTGCAATATTCGCAAGCGCCGGCGTTCAAGGAACAGGCGGGGTCATGACAGAAACAGCCCAACACGGTCTTCACCCCGATGCGGAGTGCCTCAACGCATTTGCGGAGCATGCGCTCGGTGAAGGCGAGCGCGATGGAGTGCTTCGGCATCTGGCAGGGTGCAGCCGTTGCAGGCAGGTGGTGGCATTGGCTCAGCGGGCTGTGGAGTCTGAAGTTTTCGAGAAGGTTGCCGCGGCCGCCGCGCCGCGCCCTGCAGTTCAGCCCAACGCGTGGTGGAAGAGATGGCGGCTCATCTGGGCTCCGGCCGCAGTTGCAGCCACCTTGGCCGTGACGTCGGTCTCGTTTTATCTTCGGCAAGCGGGGCAGCGCAATTCGCCGGTCCGGATTGCAGTTCAGTCTCCAAAGAATGGCTCAGCGCAGGCTTCATCACCTCCGCCGACGGAGCTTGCGGAATCGGCGTCGCTCGCTTCGCCTGCATCCGCTACTCCAGCGGCCAAAACTCCCAGGGCCAGGGAATCGGAAGCGACCCCGAGCTTACGGCAGCGTCAGCGTGAGGGACCTGTTCTTGCCGGCAAGCCGCAATCTCTGAATCAACTCGCGCCATCCCCACCCGCGACGGCGCAATCGTTGCCTCCTCAGGGCAATCTGGCGCCGAGGCTCACTTTCGAGGGGTTCACGTCTCAAGGAAAGCCGGCCATCTACCAGTCGTCTGCATCTCTGGCACTGCAGGCGGAAAAGAAGAAGCCGGACCTCGAAAAGCGGCAGGCGCAAGCCGACGCACTGCGCGGCCGTTTGTTCGCCGCGAGTGCGGCACGAGCGGCAGGTAGGCAAGGCACCGGAAACGGTGCATCCGGAAACGCCGGTGACCAGGCTCCAGTCACAACTGACCGTACTGGGCTGCGTCCCACGCCAGCCGCGAGCTTCGGGGTGCTCGGCGAGCTCAAACCTGACGTATTGTCGGCCGCGCGCGCCTCGGGTCCCATCTATTTACCAAGTGGTCTGCGGGCCATTTCGTTTGCGGACGCGGGCGGTCGCCGCATCGCTCTCGATCAAACCGGCACACTCTTTCTCAGCGGGGATGCGGGGAGGACCTGGGAACGCGTGCCCATGCAGTGGACCGGCCACGCCATCATGGTGCGTCGAGCGCCAGACAGCCCCGTTCAACTTTCACTGCTCGCCGCCCAGGCCGCCGGCAATCAACCCGCGGCCCTCGAGGCTGAGCCGCCTGTCGTCTTTGAGATTGTGAATGACGAAAGTCATGTGTGGCGCAGCGCCGACGGAAAGACCTGGACGGCAAAGTGATTTCCCGTGCCCAATTTCGCAGGCTCTAATTCGCTCTCTTGAAACTCCATGCGTTGCCGAAGAACTCCTTACCGGGATTTGTGCGGCATTGCCGGCATAGTGGGACCGGTGCTGCGCTCGCGGAGTTCGGAAAAGCCGGGATGAAAGGGGACTTGCTGCGATGGCTGCAAATGAGCGAAGCAGCGATGTGGCCAATCTGCCCTGGGCCTATCTGCACCTGCCGCCCTTTCCCCAGGTGGCCGTTCGGGTGCTTCAACTGGCCAACAACGAGAACGTGCAGTTGCACCAGCTCTGCGATTTGATCTCTTCCGATCCGGCGTTCGCCAGCGAAGTTCTCACGGTCGCTAATTCTCTGCTCTACGCTCCGCGCTATCCCTCCACCAGCATTGCGCAAGCGGTTGCCGTGCTCGGCGCCAACACACTGCAGGGCATGTGCGTGACAGTTGGAGTCCGCGCTTACCTTGGCAAGGCGATGAGCTACCCGGCAATGCGCAATCTGTGGCGGCACAACGTGGCGTGCGCCATTACCGCGCAACGGCTGGCAGAGGTTGGCACTCTCGACACAGAATTGGCTTACACCGCCGGAATTCTTCACGATATTGGCCGCATGGCCCTCGCGGTGATTCAACCCAAAGGGTACGCGGCCTTGCTGGAAACACACCGCGGAAACGCAGCTACCATGCTTGAGGCGGAGCGCGAGCTGTTTGGCTGGGACCACTGCGAAACCGGACGCAAGTTGATTGGCGACTGGAAGCTGCCCGAAAACTTCGTCCCAGTGGTCGCGGACCACCACCTGCCGCGCCAGTCGGATGCGGGCTGGGACGTGCCCGAACTGGTGAAGGTAAGCTGCGCCATGGCCAGCACGGTCGGGTTCACCGCTTTTCCCGGGTGCGAGCCGGCAGCATACTCCGATTTGATCGAAGAGTTGCCCACCCAGGAGCGCAGGTTCTTCAAACTCGATGCCGTCGCTCTCCACCAGCAAATTGCCGAAAGCATCCACGCGATCGAGTCGGTTTAGATTCGGTTCAAGGTTCTCTGGCCACATCGCCCAATCCGGCACGCAAAACGAAAGATCGTCGCACTCCTTGCCTGCCCGCTCTGCGATTCGGCTCAATTTGCCTCTCGCTTCGAAAATTCATCGGATCGTCATCCCATCGGACCTATAATCTCTTTCCAGCAAACAACCTTCATTCAGACTTTGGGGGAACGGCTATGCCCAATGTCCTTGTCCCAACGCCGCGGGGCCAAATGCCCGCGTGGCTTGCCATCCCATCCGACCCAACTCCTGTGCCCGGCGTCGTGGTCATTCACGATGTGCTTGGCATGAGCCGCGATCATCGCCGTCAAGCGGATTGGCTCGCCGAAGCCGGCTTTCTCTCGCTGGCTATCGATCTCTATTACCGGGGCGGGATGCTTCTCTGCCTCCGTTCCATCATTCGCGACCTGACGGAGCGGTCCGGTCCCGCATTCGACGACATTGAAGCCGCACGAAAATGGCTCGAGCTGCAACCCAATTGCAACGGACGGATCGGCGTCATCGGTTTTTGCATGGGCGGAGGCTTTGTGCTTCTGCTCATCTCAGGCCACGGCTTCTCGGCCGCCAGCGTCAACTACGGCGGAAAGTTGCCTCCGGATTTCAATGCCTTTCTTAAGACGGCCTGTCCGGTTGTTGGCAGCTATGGCGGGTTGGCAAAGTGGGAGCAGGGAGTGGCCGATCAGCTTCAGATTGCGCTCGATCGCGCCCTCATTTCCAACGACGTCAAGGAATACCCCGATGCGGGCCACGCGTTCATGAACCGGCACGGAACTTTCCTTTTCAAGCTTCTGCGCTACAAAGCAATCGGCTACAACGAGCCGGCCGCGCTCGACGCGCACCGGCGCATCGCCGCATTTTTCCATCGGCATCTCGATCGCTGAACGAATGCGCGTTTCAGGCCCGCATCAGCTTGCGCTGCAACTGTTCCAGCGTCTGGCCCTTGGTCTCGGGATAGGCAATCAGCACCACCACGAACTGCACCGCAGTCATCAACGCAAAAAAGATGAACGGCGTCGCCGTACTCATCATGCTCACCACCACGGGAAACAATTGCGCAATGATCGCGTTTGAGAACCAGTGGCTGGCACTGCCCACTCCCTGCCCTTTGGCGCGCACCGCGGTGGGAAACACTTCACCGATGTACACCCAGATCACTGCTCCCTGCGACACGCTAAAGAAGGCGATGAAGGTAATCAGCAGCCACAGCAGGGCTCCCGGATGGGTTTGCGTTCTGAACACCCACGCCACGCCCGCCAGGCAACTGGCGCAGCCCGCAGCGCCGATCAGCAGCAGTGTCTTGCGCCCCAGTTTGTCGATCAGTGACATACCCACAATGGTGAACACGAAGAGCGTGACGCCGACGGCCACTGCCTGCTGGTCGCTGGAAACCTGGCTGAAGCCGGCGGCCGCGAAGATGTTGTTCAGGTAATAGAGAATCGCATTGATCCCCGCGAGCTGGTTAAACGCCCCGATTGAGATGGCAAGAAACAAAGGATAGCGGTATTTCCATTGGAACACCCGCTCATGCGCAGTGACGTGTTCCCGAGATAGAGCCTCCTGAATGTCGGCAAGCGCCGCATCCGGATCGGGATCGCCAATCATCTTCAGGACTGACCGTGCCTCGTCAACTCGGCCGCGTGAGACGAGCCAGCGCGGGCTGCGCGGAATGCCGAACAGCAAAACCAGAAAGAAGATTGCCGGAGCCGTCGCAACCCCCACTTGCCACCGCCATTCCAAGGGGCCCAGGTGCATGGTGCGAATTGCATAATTCGAAATGTAGGCGACCATAATCCCGAACACGACATTGAACTGGAAGAGCGCGACGAGCCGGCCGCGCCACTTCGCCGGGGATAGCTCCGCAATGTACACGGGGCCGAGCACCGACGAGGCGCCAATGCCCAATCCGCCCACAAGGCGAAACGCCATGAAGGAGGCCCAGTTCCACGCCAGCCCGCATCCGAGTGCTGAGACAAGATAGAGCAGCGCAGTAATGCGCAACGTTTCGCGGGTGCCGAGTCTTTGTCCTGCGTGGCCTGCGCCCAGCGCCCCGATCACCGTGCCCACGAGGCCGATCGCCACCGTGAACCCTTTTTCCTGCGGGTTCAGATGATACAGGTGAACCAGGGCGTCGATCGCTCCGGAGATGACGACCGTGTCAAAACCGAAAAGCAAACCGCCCAGCGCCCCCGAGAGCGATGCCCGCATAAGCTTGGAATTGAGTTGCACTTGCGATCATCCTCCGAGTTCAGAACCTTCGATATAAAAACGGCTCGCACCAAAAGAGGCGAGAAAAATTTCGCGATCCCACCCGCGCAGTCGATTGCCACCCTGGTCCGAATGCATCGGAACCGCTCGCGGTCTGCGGCTCGATTCTTGTTTCGCTACGCCCGCATCAGCATGCGCTGTAACTGCTCCAGGGTTTGCCCCTTCGTCTCCGGGTAGAAGAACATGACGACGACCAACTGCACAGCGGTGGCGATTGCAAAGAAGAGAAACGGCGTTCCCTCGCTGAATTTGTGCACTAGAACAGGAAAACAGAGAGCGATGACGGTGTTCATAATCCAGTGGCTGGCGCTGCCCACGCCCTGGCCCTTGGCGCGGACCGCGGTCGGAAAGATCTCACCGATATAAACCCAGATGACCGCTCCCTGCGATAGAGAGAAGAAGGCCACGAAAATCACAAGTAAAGGAAGCAGTGCCGCCTGATGGCTCCCGCTATCGAAGAGCCAGGCCACGCCGGCCAGGCAAAGTGCGTCACCGATGGCGCCCACGATGAGCAGGCTCTTGCGGCCGAAGTGATCGATCATCGCCATGCCAACCAGGGTGAAGAGCCAATTGGTGGCGCCGACCACGATACTCTGCACATAGCTGGATTCGCCGGCGAAACCCGCGGCGGCAAAAATGCTGTGCAGATAATAAAAGATGGCGGTGATGCCGGCCAGCTGGTTGAATGCGCCGATGGTGATGGCAAGAAAGAGCGGATAGCGATACTTCCACTGAAAGACCGGCTCGTGAACTGTGGCGTGCTCCGCCTGAAGCGCGGCTTGAATTTCGGCCAGTTCTGCCGCAGGATCGGGCGCGCCCATCTCGCCGAGCACAGCCAGCGCTTCATCAATGTGGTTGTGCGTGGCCAACCAGCGCGGTGAGCGGGGAATGCTGAAGAGCAGAAGAAAGAAGAGCAGGGCGGGCGCCGCAGCAGTGCCCACCATCACGCGCCAGTCGATGGCGCCCAGGTTGGCGCGGCCCACGAGGTAATTCGACGTGTAGCCGAGCATGATCCCGGTGACCACATTGATCTGGAATACGCCAACCAATCGCCCGCGCCACTGCGCCGGAGCCATCTCAGTAATATAGACCGGGCCCACTACCGACGCCGCGCCCAGACCCAATCCGCTGAGGAATCGCATGGTCAGGAGCATGGGCCATGTGAAAGCAAAAGCTGTAGCGACTGCGGCTGCCACATAGAGCGCCGCCGCGTAGCGCAGTGCGCCGCGCGTGCCGAGCCTCTGCCCCAGTTCTCCCCCGGCAAAACAACCAATCACTGTGCCCACGGGACCGACGGCGACGGTGAGCCCTTTTTCGAATCCGTTGAGGCCAAAGTGCTGGACGACCAGATCGATGACGCCGGAAACAACTGCAATATCGAATCCGAATATCAGACCGCCGAGTGCGCCTTTCAGCGTTGTATTGATGAGCTTCGAGTTGGGTCGCATCGATCTTCGTCTTGAAAGGTCCAACCCATAGTACAGATCGATCGTACCTGCGGCAAACTTGCGCTTCCCTGGAGATCACTTGGCCGGCAACACGGCCAGCACACGGCAGCGTTGATTGCCGGCCGCGCCCCACGCCAGGGGCATGTCGCTCTCTACGCACATGCAATCGCCGGTGTCGAGCACCTCGCGTTCGCAGCCTGCTTCCAGCAGCAGCCGCCCTTCCAGGACATAAACAACCGCGCTGCCCTCATCGTCGGCATTCATTGCTAAAGCAGCACGGCCGGGAGGAAATTCCACTATCTTTGCGTTGAGCCGAAACCCGGCGCGATTGGCGTTCAGCGGCAGCGCATTTGCAGATTCCAGTGCGCGGCTCTCCAGATGAGCCTTCCGCGTGATGGAAAGAGAGTGCCGCGCGGAATCGCGGAAGAAGTAACTCATTCCGACGCCGTAGACGCACGCGATGTTGGCTAGCGTGGCCAGCGTAGGAATCAAACGGTCTGTTTCAAGCTTCGAGAGCAGCGCGGTTGAGAGGCCGGTCTCCTCGGCAAGCTGTGCGAGAGTCAGCCGCTTGCCTGCGCGCAAGGAGCGCAGCTTCATCCCGATGCAATAGGATTCCAGTGACCATTTCGCCGACGAAGCATTCTTCGGCATCGCAAGCTCCCGCGGGGTAGGATTGAGTCTGTGAACCAGTCTACGTGAACCTCACATCTTGCGCGCTGGAGGGCTCAATGGCGATGATATTTTTGGAACGACGCCGCATCTGAAACATCGGGCTTTGCCATGCGGCACAAATGAGAGGCGTAATCATGAATTCCTTCCCCATTCGCATCTTTCCAATTCCGGTCTTCCGATGCCTCGGCATCGGGATAGCCGTCGCCGCGTTGGCCGCGGCGTCAATTTGCACGGCGCAAAGCAAGCCCGACGAAGCGCAAAAACCCGCTGCCGATGCCGCACCCGACGTGCTCGTGCTTAGCAATGGCGACACGCTTCACGGGAAATTTGTGAGCGAGACAGCAGGCAAAGTCACGTTCCACAGCGATCCACTCGGAGACGTCTCCGTTTCCTGGGACAAGATCAAGGAAATGCACGTGAATGAGAAATTTGCCGTGCTCGATAAGACGGCGAAACTGCGCGGCAAGAAAGGATCGGGAAACATTCCGATGGGCACGTTGGATGTGGCCAACCAGGCCATTACCGTGCACGAGGAAAACGGAGCGCCAACTACGTCGATTCCCGCAAAGGACGCGCAATACATCATGGACGAGGACTCGCTCAACAAGCAGGTTTACCACCAGCCCAGCTTCTTTGCGGGATGGAACGGCCCGGTTACCGCAGGGGCTACTCTGGTGACTGCGACCCAGAACCAGTACACATTCTCGGGTGCGATCGGTCTCGTGCGCGCGGTGCCTTCGGTCTCCTGGCTCAATCCGCGCGACCGAACGTCGATGGATTTCAACGGATCGTTCGGCAAGATCACGCAGCCGGGATACGCAGTGCCGGCCTCAGGCGCAACTCCCGCAAGCTTTGTCGCGGCGACCTCTACAAAAACGGCCATCTATCATGCCGACGCGGAACGCGACCAGTATTTCTCGCCGCGCTTTTTCGCTCTCGGCCAGACCGCCTTCGACCATAACTTCAGCCAGGATCTCGATCTGCAGCAGATATATGGCGGCGGCGTAGGCTGGACTGCCATCAAAACGCCAAAACAACAATTGGACGTGAGGGCGACCATGCAATATGAGAAGCAGGTCTTCATCAGCGGGGCGGCCGGGACCAACCAAAATCTGGTCGGCTCGACGTTTTCCGCGGTTTACGATCTGCACTTGAAACTCTTCACCCTCACGCAGGGATTCTCGTTCATACCCGCGTACAACAATTCGGCGGCGTACTCCGCGAACGAGACCGATAGCTTTGCGTTTCCTGCCTACAAAAGCCTCAGTTTTTCCGTGGGCACGCTCGACAGCTTCCTCAACGATCCGCCGGCATCACTGCCGCCGACCAAGAAGAATTCCTTTCAATTCACGATGGGCCTGACCTACGCGATCAAGTCGAAGTACTGAAGACAGCATTTAGCCGGTCGCCAGGAGCTCGTGGCATGCAGATGCAATAAGTTCTCGCACTGCCCTTGCCGGGACTGAAGTGAGTCCAATTCGAAACGAAAAAGCTAGGCGCTCCAGGCTCACGGCTGCCGGCTATTTCACCAGCACCGGCTGCAGCCATGCGCCGTCGCCCGCCGAGTCCCACACATCGAAGCGCACCCACTTTTTCCCGGTCGCGTCGAAGGGAATGCGGAAGGTTTTCGTTCCGAAAGGCTCCGTGTCAGTGAGCTTGATGATCTGCCGATCGACCTTCGTACCGTCACTCCATACCAGCTCGGCGAATTCCAGGGGGAAAGTGTATTCGATGCTCGCGGTGTAAACGCTCTTCGCGCCCGAGCCTTCGATCCCCCACTTATGAAAGAGGATCTCGCCGGTAGTGCCGAAGAAGTTGCCCGCACGGATGCCTTCAACCACGGGCGCCCAGCTTTCGTTATACGCGGGTACCTTGTCGAGTTTCAGGTAGTTGATTGCCAGTAGCGGGTAGGTCTCATCGCTGGGAACCTTCATGTAGGTGTCGCCCTCGGCCAGCATGAACTTCGGCTTGGGCGCCCAATTGCTCATGTCGTCGTTGACGCCGAAGCAGCGCACCTCGCACAACCGCGCCTGCGAAAGATCCACGGGCAGTGACTCCCAGGAACCGCCAATGAAGCGGTCGCTCAAAAAGTAGCTCTTGTCCTTGTACTCGTCCGGATACATCGCGGAACTCTTGGTGCGCGGGTGCGCAACCCAGATGATCCCCTGCTCGCGATTCACAAAGTTCTCCACGTCCTCAATCGACCCGAGATGATACACGTGTCCATACGTTGGGTCATTTTCCTCGAAGCTCTGATTCGCGGGTCGCGGCACAGCGTGTGAAAAGTAGACCGGCTTGGGCAGCATCATGTACCAGTGGCCGCCGAGAAACGCGTTCACCTCCTCGGCGGGAATTACGAGGAAGTTCTTGTCGCTCATCTTGCGCGCGCCTTCGAAGTAAAGCTTCTGCTCGTAAAAGCGCTTCGGTCCGGGATCGTTGATATCCGAATCGTCGTGAAAGTCGCCGAGATACACAATGTTGATGCCGAGTCCGCGAAAGACCGGAACCCAGGTCGGCATAAAGTCTGAGGTGCCGCGGTCACGGATCATTTCGTTAAAGTCGAGATGGAAGTGCCCGGTGACGGTTTTGAAGCCAGGCACCGGTTTGTAACTGTCGTCGTGGGTGTAGGCCATCACCTGCTGCTGCGTGGTGTGCGCGCCGCCCGCGCTCAGGTAGTAATAAACAGCCATGCGCTGCACGGTTCCGGGAGGCGCGTTGTAGAGCGCGTAGTTGTAGATTTGCGAGCGGGCAACCCGCACGCGCCGGTTCCACACTGCGTCGGAAACGCCCCACGGCGCGTAGCCCCGGCCCCGTTCCGGCTGCATTACGCCCAGTGAGAACGACGCGTCGCTGTCTTTGCGGTAATACACGTAGCCCAGATTCACTTCATTTTCACGCGCGAAGAAGAACTTGTGCGGCGGCGGAAAGATCGCAAGTGAGCCGGGCCCCGCGTCGAGAATCTCCAGCCGGTTGCGCGCCTGCAGGTCGACGGGTTGCTCGTTCACATCGCCGCCAAACTCGTACTTCTGCCATACCTGGGCATCGTCGCGCCATTCCAGCTTGGTGTCCTGATTAATCGAGAAACCCTTCAATCCGGCCTTGTAGATGTAGGCCACGTCGGGCGCGTCGGTCTTGGCCATTGCCTCCTGGCGCAGCAGATTCGAACCCTTGTACACGGTAAATTGCAGATCGCCCGCGAACAGCCCGAGCGTGAGCCCGTTAAAGACGACTCTCACCTGGTCGCCATCGCTCTTCACGCTGCAGCTATCGGAGTTGTAACTCACTGTGGCGCACTTCACTTCATCTGCCGTGCGCCCCGGACCGACGAGATGCGAATCGTTTCCGGGAATCTCCAGCGGCGCATCCCAGAAGACGTTCCACTTGTACTCGTTCTCATTCTCCGGTGTATCCACGCCGAGCCGTTTGAGAATGTCGAGTTCGGTGGTGGAGATGCGGCGCCGGCCTGTGGTCACCTGAAAATCAGGTGCCAGATCTTTGCCAAGCACGATCCATGAACCGCCCGGCTTCTTTGCCGCCAGCTCGGTGACCGACGGCTGTCCGTCGCGTATTGCAAATCGTGCGCGATTCTGCTGGCCTTGCTCACCCGGCCATGACACTTCCACAGAATCGCGGCCGGCCATAACGCTTACACCCGCAATCTGCTTCAAATCCTTCGTATCGCAGGACTGAGCCTGCGCCGCGACTGCGCTCCCACACAGCACCAACACCCATGCCGCTCGACTGATTTTCATTTATGTCTCCTATGCGCCGTTGTGGTTGTTCGTCTGCTTTTATCTATATGCACCGTTAATCCGGCGTTGAATTGGCGCAAGCAAATCATATTTTAATGAAGATCCTCCTGCGGTAGAGCATCCACACCGGAACAAAGCAGACGGCGGTATACGCGACCGAATAGAGGAGCGCCCGCCAGCCTGGATCGCCGACGTGCATGAAGAGATGGAAATATACGAAGTGGAGCACGTCCACACGCTGCGTGCCCGAAGTAAACTGAATCATCTCGAGCGCCGTGGCCAGCAGTTCGCTGATCATATACGCAGCGATGGCGTTCGTTCCAAGAACGAGCCACGGCCAAACGAGCCGCTTGCTTATGCCCTGCCTGCCCCAGCCGCGCTGATCGAGTGCCCAGTAGAACGAGCGCGAACAGCAGCAGAGACCAGCCCGCGGCCACCAGCACATAGGAACTCGTCCACATATTCTTGTTCAGCGGGAACCATACCGACCACAGATAACCGAGGGCCAGGCAGACCAATGCGCTCGCGGCAAGGCCCAGGGCTTTTTTCTTCGCGTCCCGTTGCGTGCTCAACCAAAGACCGGCCAGCAATCCGATCAGCGTGGTTCCAATGGCTGGAATATCACTGAGCAATCCTTCGGGGTCGCGTGCATTGTGATCGGGAGAGTCTTCGTAAAGATGCCCGGGCATCAGTTGCCGGTCAACCCACGCCACAATATTCTGGTCCTTGTCGAGGAAGGCAACATCGCGGCCAGGCACACCGGCTCCCGGCACCGGAACCCAGCGCACCAGGATCCAGTAGCCAACCAGCGCAACCGCGAGCACCGCAACCTTTGTCCACACCCGGCGATCCCAGAGATAGAACAGCCCCACCATCAGGTAGCAGACTGCTATACGCTGCAAAACGCCGTAGAAGCGCAGATCGGCGATCGAAAAATCAGGAAAGCCGTTGACCACAATGCCCAGCAGAAACAGGATGCACGCACGCCAAAGAATGTGCCAGGCCAGTTTTGCGCGTGAGGCGCCCCGTTTCAACCTGGCCTCCGTTGAAAATACAATCGACACGCCCACTACAAAGAGAAACGTGGGAAAAACCAGATCTGTGGCCGTGAACCCGTTCCACGAGGCGTGGCGCATCTGCTTCCATGCGCCGGGGTCGCCCGTGTTGTTCACCATGCTCATGAAGGCGATGGTGACGCCGCGAAGCACGTCAAGCGAAAGCAGCCGCTTTGAAGCAGAGCCACTGCCTTTGCGTGCAGACTCAAGGCCGGGACTGGTTGCGGGATTTATTGTCGTGGCCATTTTCGCAATGCACACTACCCTACGCGCACCGAGGCGTTTTCGCCAAGCCCTTCGTTAATGTCCGCCGTTCATGAACCCCAACCCACGGTGCTGGGCAGGCCGTTGGAGCCGCAGCTCCTGTCATGGGAGCGGCCAACGCTGGTACACTCGGCCTTCAGGGATTTTCCACAATCTTTTTGCCATCCTCCGGAGGCTTCAAGTGCCCGATTTCCGGCCCTTTATCCCGCCTGAAGAACATCCGCCCGAGTTCACTCTTCGCGCCATTCTGCTGGGCAGCTTCTTCGGTCTCGTTTTCGGCGCAGTCACCGTTTATGTGGGGTTGCGCGCCGGTCTCACCGTAGCCGCCTCCATTCCCATCGCGGTGCTCTCCATCAGCATCCTCCGCGCCTTCGGCCGCTCCTCCATTCTCGAGAACAACATCGTGCAGACCACCGGCAACGCCGGCCAGTCCATCGCCTCGGGAGTCATCTTCACGCTGCCCGCTCTCGTCTTTCTCGGATTCGATCTTGAATACTCGCGCATTTTCATGCTGGCGCTGATCGGTGGCTGGCTCGGCGTGCTGTTCATGATTCCGCTGCGGCGCCAGCTCATTGTGCAGGAACATGGCTCGCTGCCTTATCCCGAAGGCACCGCCTGCGCCGATGTGCTCATCGCCGGCGAGCGCGGCGGCTCTCTCGCCAGTCGGGTCTTTCTCGGCCTCGGGCTGGGCGGCCTTTACACGTTGTTCCAGAACTCGAATCTCTTTGCGGCCTGGCCGGAGCACACCAGGATATGAGCCCGACCTCGGACCGCAACACGTGCTCAAGGGCGCTTCTATCAATGCCGACGCCACGTCGGAATATCTCGGCGTGGGCTACATCATCGGGCCGCGCGTTGCCGGCGTCATCTTTGCCGGCGGCGTTTTTTCCTGGCTCGTCATCATGCCGCTCATTTATTTCTTCGGCAAAGACCTCAGCCACGCCATCTACCCCGGCCTGGTTCCTATCGGGCAGATGACGCCCAGCGATCTGTGGGCCACCTATATCAAGCCCATGGGCGCCGGCGCCGTAGCCGCGGCCGGACTCATCACGCTCATCAAGACCATGCCCACCATCGCCGGCGCACTTTCCGCTGGCTTGAAAACCATGCGTCCCGGGACCGGCGCGCAGGCCAAGCCGATTCGCACCGAAAACGATCTTTCCATGCGCGTGGTCATCGTCGGCTCGCTGCTCATCGTGGTCTGCATGTTCCTCTTCCTCCAATTCAAACCTGTGCCTGGCGCATTCGTCGGCTGGGCCGCGAACCTTGCCGCATCGCTTCTTGTCGTCGTCTTCGGATTTCTGTTTGTTACCGTCAGTTCGCGCATTGTCGGCCTGGTCGGCAGCTCGGCCAGCCCCGTCTCCGGCATGACGATTGCCACGCTGATGGCCACAGCCGCGATCTTTCTTTTCCAGGGCTGGACCGCACCCGCCTTCGGAGCGCTCGCCATCACCATCGGCGGCGTGGTCTGCATCGCCGCCTCCAACTCCGGCGATACTTCGCAGGACCTCAAGACCGGCTACATCGTCGGATCCACTCCGCGGCTGCAGCAGATCGCTCTCATGATCGGCGTCGTCGTTTCCACGCTGGTCATCGGATTCACGCTGAACCTGATGAACACCGGCCTCCAGGAGTTTCACGCTGCCTCGCAGCCGTGGGACCTCAACGCCTCGCATCCCGGCATCACCATTCAGTCGGACACGCAGCACCTGCCCAGCCAGATCCGCGTCATCGACTCCGACAAATCCGTCACCGTGCACCAGAAATCCGAGTACATCCTGCTCAACGCCATCGGATCGTCGGAGCTGCAGGACGGAAAGTATCTCTACTCGCCGGCCACGGGCCGCATTGAAGTGCATTGGATTCAGGGAATCGGCAGCGCCAACGCGCCTGCGCCGCAGGCTCGCCTCATGGCCACCGTCATCAATGGCATCCTGAGCCGAAAACTGCCCTGGGGACTGGTGCTCCTCGGCGTCTCACTGGTCATCGCCGTCGAGTTGCTCGGCATCCGCTCGCTTCCCTTCGCCGTCGGGGCTTATCTGCCCATCGGCACCACCCTGCCCATCTTTGTGGGGGGTGTGATGCGCTGGCTGGTCGATCAGGCAGCGCAGCGAAGCGGCGCCGGCTCCGACGCGGATAGCGAAATCTCGCCGGGCTCTCTCTACGCCTCGGGACTAATCGCTGCGGGCGGCATCGTCGGCCTTATCGGCGTGGCGCTCAAGGCCTACGAATCCACCGTCGGCAAGGGCGACATCCTCAACTTCCCCCACACCTTCCTCGATCACACTACCGTCTCGGTGGCCGCCTTCGCACTGCTCGCGTATTCGCTGTATTACTTTGCGAGAAAGCCGCTGAAGAAGTAACTTGCAGCGCTCATTCGGCCTGGAGAATCGCGGCGGAGTACCCGTCGACGGCAGTCAATCTGCTTTGCTGATCGTGCGCAGCAGGCTCGAAGCGCACTCCAGTCTTCGCGGACAACGAGGGTCCGCGCAGCTCCCAGCGCTGAATGCGCTGCGCTTTTGCGAAGCGATCAGGAAGCGCGACACGCACCGGAGACTCGCCCTTGTTCACCAATGCCAGCATTGTCTTTTCCGGTTTGCTGCCCTGATAGGCTGTGATGTTTGCGCTCGTTTCGAGCCTGCACGGCGCGAGGCGCCAGCCCGCGAACCGCTGCGCGAATTGCATGCCGTAATACACCGGACGGGGGGCGGCCGGAGCGGTCGCGGAGCTCTCAATCGGCGTGTACACCCCCACTCCGCCACCATGCAGATTGACGCCCGCAAAGCCGGCGCATGCAACCTTGAGAATGTAGTCTGCCGCCCATAGTGCAGACGCGTACGCGTCGCTCACTCCTGGTCTGCCGCCGCCGAAGCAGGAATTGCCTTCGTCCATGCGGTAGGGCGTGCCGCCAGCCGCCTGGCGCGCTGCGTCCACGGCCGCAATCTGCGCGTCGAGATCGGGATTTGCTTTGCGGAGCAGGCGTTCGGAGGTCATGCCCGGATTGCTTGCCGGTCCCATTCCGTAGTAATGGCTCGTCAGCAAAACTGCGTCGCCTTTTGTCCGCCGGGCGTACTCCAGAACCCACGTGTCCACTTTGCCGTCGGTGTCGGGTCCGGCGAAAGGCGCGCCGGGAACACGGGCTCGAATCGTTTTGACCCAGGCTTCGTACTCGCCGATGTACTGCTCGAATCCGTAGCCCGGCGGGCGGAAGAAACGATCCTCGCCGAAACCGTCCGCCTCGTTGCCCACGACGAATGCGACGAGCCGGTCACCCGCGATTCTGGAGACGGCGGCAGCTTCGTCGGCGGCTCGCGCCGTGCTTCCGCAGGCGAAGTTCAGGCCGTAGATGAGCCGCCAGTTGGCCGCGTTGAGAAAGCCGCGGAGATTCTCGATGGCCTTCTGCGTGAGCATGCCTTGTTTGTTGCGCTGGACCAATGGATCTACCAGAGGCCACTCCCAGTAGTCTTCAATCCCGTGGCGTACGCCGGCAATTTGCTTCGGATCGTTCTGTCCCACGCCTTCCCAATCGGTGATATTGCTCAGGTGCCCCCCGAGGCGGAGAACACCACTGGTGTTGAGCCCGCGAAAGGCCTCGAGGAGCGGCTTGTTCTCTCCCGAAAAGAAGTTTGGATCGTAGAGCTGTCCCATCTCATAGCTCAAGCCGACGAAGTCGGCCGGAACAAGAGGGCCCTCATGCTCTGAAAGCGCGAGCTGGACGGCCGCCGCGCCGGTCTGCACGCTGTGGGCAAATGGCACAAGCGCTGCCGATACCGCACCCAAGGCAAACCGTCGCCGATTCATGATCACTCCCCTTACGGTAACTCTCCGTTGAGTGCCCAGTATATCGATCGATGGATTCCGGAGGCGAAGTGCCAGTTGCTCGCCGGGCCGGTGTCAATCGCCCGGCCAGCCCAATCTGACGTTTCCGTCGATTGTCGCGGATTCGCGCCGAATTCGGTTCGCTACAATAGTGGGAAGCTCCTGCCAGCCCGGAAGCTGACTTCCCGGCCTGCCAGGAGCATCATGCCATTATGCTTGCAGAAAATCTAAAGGAAGCATTGACGTTCGACGATGTCTTGCTGGTGCCAGCTTACAGCGACGTGGTGCCCATCCAGGTAAGCACGCAGACGCAGCTCACGCGCGACATCGCGCTGAACACGCCGCTCATTTCGTCTGCCATGGATACGGTCACCGAGTCGCGCATGGCCATCGCTATGGCGCAGCAGGGCGGCATCGGCATTGTTCATCGTAATCTTTCCATTGTCGATCAGGCCGGTGAAATCGACAAAGTGAAGCGGTCGGAAAGCGGAATGATTGTCGATCCTGTCACCATCGGGCCGGAGAAGACCATCGGCGACGCACTTGAGATCATGCGCCGCTATCGCATCAGTGGCGTGCCTGTCACGCAAGGCAAGCGGCTGGTGGGCATCCTCACCAACCGCGATTTGCGATTCGAGACGCGCACCGAGGTTCCCGTGGGTGACGTGATGACCAAGGAAGATCTCATCACTGTCCCTGTTGGCACTACGCTCGAAGAGGCCGAGCTGATCCTGCACAAGCACCGCGTCGAGAAGCTGCTTGTGGTCAACAACCAGTACGAGTTGAAGGGACTCATCACGGTCAAGGACATTCAGAAAAAGCTGAAATATCCCAACGCCAGCAAGGACGAGCAGGGCCGGTTGCGCGTGGGCGGGGCGATCGGAGCGACTGGAGATTTTCTGGAGCGCGCGGCCGAGCTCGTACGCAATCGCGCCGATGTGCTGGCCATTGACTCGGCGCACGGGCACTCGTCGCGCGTGCTCGAGGCGGTTCGGGAAGTGAAAAAGCGTTTTCCCAATGTGGCGCTGCTGGCTGGCAATGTCGCGACCTACGAGGGCGCCATGGCCTTGATCGACGCGGGCGCGGACGCAGTGAAGGTGGGCATCGGGCCCGGATCGATTTGCACAACGCGCATGGTGACTGGCGCGGGCATGCCGCAGATTACCGCGATCTCAGAAGCCTACCGCGCGGCGCGTGAGCGTGGAATTCCTGTGATCGCCGACGGCGGCATCAAGTACTCCGGCGAGATTACGAAAGCGATCGCAGCGGGAGCCAGCTCGGTGATGATCGGCTCCCTGTTCGCCGGCGTGGACGAGAGCCCCGGCGAGACCATTCTCTACCAGGGGCGGAGCTTCAAAACCTATCGCGGCATGGGATCGCTGACGGCCATGAGCCAGGGGTCGAGCGAGCGCTACTTCCAGGGATCGGCCGATCTGGCGCCCGAACAGTCCACCGAGGGAGTGGTGCAGCGCGAGCGCACGAATGAAAATCGTCTGGCCAAGTTTGTCCCCGAAGGTATCGAAGGGCGCGTGCCGTATCGCGGGCCGCTGGAGTCGATGGTCTTTCAGCTTGTGGGTGGTCTGCGCTCCGGCATGGGTTATCTCGGATGCGCAAATATCGCGGAGTTACAGGAAAAGGCCAGGTTCGTGCGTATCTCGGGCGCTGGCTTGCGCGAGAGTCATGTGCACGACGTGATCATCACCCGCGAAGCGCCCAATTACCATGTCGAATAGCCGGCGCTGCTTCTAGAAAGCGGAGACGTGTTCGGCGCTGGCGGGACGAGCCGCAGCAGCCGGGATTGGCATGCGAGCGATGCTCCGCGCCACTTCAGGCACCTTGGACGGACCCGTTCCGTTTTCGATTTCAAACGCTGCGGCAACGATGAGATCCTCCAGGATCGATGTGTCAAACCGCCGAAGCACGCTGTTCACAAGCAGACGAATATCGGATAGGAAGGTTGCCTGAGACATGTATTCAGCGTCCAACTGACGCTTGGCAGGTAACACGACGGCGTGATAATACGCATCTAAACGATTCTTGGGAAGGCGGGCAAAGACGCTCTCTTCGCAGGCGAAGACCGAGGTCGCCATACCGGTGATTCCCGGTCGGCATTGAAGATCGAAGATCACATGCTCGCGCATCTTGGGACGGGGGCCGACCAGGCTCATGTGCCCGAACAGCACATTCGCAAGTTGGGGCAATTCATCCAGCTTCCAACGGCGCAGGAAGGGGCCAATGAGAGTGAAGCGCTGATTGTCCGACGTAGTAATCGGATGATGCGCCCTGTCGGCTGCCTGCACCATCGTGCGGAATTTGACGATCGTGAAGGGCTTGCCGTGCCGGCCCATCCGCTCTTGCAGAAAGAACACCGGTCCGCGCGACGTAAAGCGTACCGCCGCTCCGACGACCAGGATCAAGGGGATGAGAACCGGCATTGCGACAATCACGCATGCACAGTCAAAGGCGCGCTTGGCCGTTGAGCGCGACCAGGGGCTCAAGCGGCCCCAACCTGGATCCAATGTCAAAGCATTCAAAGCGTCAGGTACCTGAGATGCCGGAGCGGAGTTCTTCCTCGACTGTTGAGACCCTTGATCCGCGATGGAGCGCAATTCCCGGCTCTCTTTATGCCTTTCTTCGTAAGCGTTGTCCGCCGGAAATGACGGTGAATCCGTGGCATCAAGGACTTGCTGGCCTAACAGCTCGGTATTCAAGCTCCCCCCTCCAAAGTGCATGAGTGATTGAATTCGCAGCGGTCTGAAGAAATGAAGACACAAATTTTTAAGCACAGTTGCGGTCGTTGGGGTGAATTCACCATCTTTTCAGTCGCCGCGTCTTGCTGTTAAATGACCCAGTCGCTTCTTTCCCGTTGGACGTTCTCAGGTCGCGTTCGGGATAAAGCAAGACCCGCACTTAGAAGGGTACAAGCAGGTCAAGGGAACGTGCGCAACGCTTTAAAGGTCCCACGATGTGGAAGTCGAACTATCTTCCGATTTTCTCACACCACCACAACTGCTCCAGATCACATTAGTAATGTGACTCTAAAGCATCAACACGGGAGCAAGGTTCGCTTCGCTTTGAATCCGAGTTTGATTTTCTCACACCTTGTCGCCGGCTCAAATGACAAATTGGCAACGGAATCTGGAAAAATACCGAAATAGGAGACAGCGCAAGCCGGCGAGTGCTTTAGTCCCAATTTGAAGAACCACGTGAGACGCAGGTCATTCATTTACCAGTCAATCAGTTACCGGCTTTCCAGAGTCCGCCTTCCCGTGGGCTCCTGCCATTCTTTGATGCTCAATTTCCGGGTCGGGCGAGGGCCCTGAGGCTGTATCCAAATATAGGGATATGCGGATACAACCTGGGGCGATCCCTGTACTCGGCTCGATATTGGCAGCCCAGGGACGCTTTCAAAGTCTGCCAAACAAGAAGCAGATGTGTGGTCGCAGCGTTCTCCAACGCGAATGGAGTTCAAAGCGGCAAATAGGAGGTCGCGGGAGACCGGTCGTTACTGAAAGGCTCGGCTGATGCCTTTCATGTCGAGACCGGCCAGAAATGATTGCGCCTCATCGGAGAGCTGGCTATAGGTAACAGTCTTGGGGATATTGGAATGGAGCCGGTCAATCCGAAGCATGATGGAAACAGGGCGTGCTCCGAACGGGAAAAGCTCGCTTCTCTGCGGTATCAGGAACTGCAGGCCGAACGGCTTGCCGGGTGCGGTCTGCTGAAATTGCGTACAGGAGGAAGGAGTGCAGATGCTGCTGATCACCACGCTGTCGGTCACTCCATCGTCGTAGTATCCCGTATTGAACGGCTCGGCTTGCCCATCGGAGGTCACGAACTCGCTGGTCATGAGGTTTACTGGTTTGAGGCCGCGAGCCAACCAACACTGTTCCGTGTCATGAACGTAAAGCCGCGGCGCGATCCAGACCCCGAGGATGATCTCGTCGGAACCCGGGGTGGAGTAGGTCCCGCTTTCCATAACGATTGTGCTCCCCTGCTGCTCGTACCATGCACGGGCCAGCGCGAAACCGCCAACGTGCTTGGGCATACGAGCGGCCAGCGACTCCGGCGTGGGCGCGGCTTTGTGGAGGGACCTGAGCGCGGAAGATGGCATGGAAAGGGCCGCGAACAAAACCGCGGCCAGCGCTGCGCACTTAAGCGATAATGCCGAAATCCGTGGTGCAGGGGCCAAGGGTCCAAGCGGAATGGAAGGAGCCGCCGGACGTTGCGGCTGGCTGCGCGCGACCCAAAGGAATAGTAGCGTGGCAATCAGAAACAGGCAGGACCCGATCAGATAATCGGCCTGTTTGGCCAGATCCTCAAGCGCGGGATGGCCCAACGCCGCCCGATAGTAGAGGACGAGAATGCAAAGCCGGACAAAATTGAAGAGGTAGCCGAGAAGTACTGCGCCGGAAACGTACGCTGCCCATCGATAGACGGAAGCGCGTTTCAGATAGCCGAGAATGAGCGCCACGTAGCCCATGGCCACAGCGCCTCGAATCCCGTCGCAGCCCGGCGCGATGAACATTCCGAAATCCGGCGAGAACATCAGGCGCAGTTGCGGCGTGGTGGGCACCAGACCGATCATCAGCGCAAAATGACGTGCGACCATGGCCGAGGCGTTCTGAAGCGGAATATCGATCAGTCCATTGGAAAGGATGGGCACGGGCTGCGAAAGCAGCAGTAATCCCAGAGGGAACCAGGCCCTGCGCCACACGCGGCTTCCGGCAAAGAGAAGCACAACTCCGCTGCCATAGAGATAGAGGGGCAACGAAACCGGGATGAAGGAGATCATAACGGTTCCGGCGTGTGCGAGCAGCATCGCGTTCAGGCGGAGCCAGCTCATGGTATAGGCGAGTGCAACCACCGGAATTCCCCACCAGGTTCCATGCAACTCCCACCGGTCCTGGCGCCAGACTCCAAGCGTGAGCGCAATGCTGGCTGGGGGAATCAGCAACCCGATGGATCGCAACGGATCGGTCGTCCAGACACCCCAAAGATCGAGAAAGTCGTGATAAATGCCCAGTGAGCCCACTGCCGCAAGAAGGGCGATGCCGCACCAGAGCGCAACCTTCGCGGCCGGCGTCCTGGACTCCGATTTGGCGGGCTTCGTTTCTGAAGCGATTGCGCCCGAGACCGCCGAAAGTAACTCAGCCTGTTCCGCCATTTTCGGTGAGGACTCCTATCTCGATATCATTGCATTCTTTTGAGAAATAGCACGGCCGAATTGTCGGCGTTCCTGGGTGGGCTCGGCTGCGAAATGGGCAACCGCAAGCCCGCGAGCAGTTGTTGACGGCGGAGAAACCGGCCTCGCCAATCTCGATGACAGTGATTCCGCCGATGCTATAGACTCGTAACATATGTTTGCTCCAAAGTGCGGAAAGAGATGCCGCGGCCGCTTGCGCTGTTCCGTCTGCTTTCTGGCCCGGGGCCGGGTTCCCGTTGTGCGTCAACTCAGCTGTCTCTTTCTGGTTTTCTCACTCGCAGGCGTGCTCCGCGCGCAAAGCGGGGGCTCCCTGGACTGCTCCGATCCTCTTCTGGCCAGCACTTACGAGTGCTCAAATCAAGACCAACAAGGCGTCGAGCCGCAGACGCAAACTGGCACGCAAGGGGAATATAGCCCATATTCCGAAAATCCGGCGGCGCCTTCAACCACGAATCCGAATTACCCCGGATACTCCAATTATCCCGGCACGCCGAACTATCCCGGATCCACAAATACTCCTGGGAATCCCAACTATCCATATCCGGGTAATAGCTCGTCGAATTACTCGGATCTTGAGCGGTACTGGCGCCAGATTGGGCAGCAGCCGACACTCCTTCCCCCGGAGCCGCTGACTGAATTCCAAAGGTTCGTCGCGTCGACCACGGGTATGGTTCTTCCGATCTACGGAGCCGACCTGTTTCGGAGAATCCCCACGACATTTGCGCCACTGCAGATGACGCCGGTGCCTCCCGATTATGTCGTCGGTCCGGGCGACGAACTGCGAATCCGCCTATGGGGGCAGGTGAATATTCAGGCCAACGTGCGTGTGGACCGTTCCGGTGAGATCTACCTGCCTCAGGTAGGAGAGGTCCATGTGGCAGGACTTAAGTTTTCGGAGCTCGACTCGCATTTGCGCGATGCCGTGGCACGTGTCTACCGCAACTTTGACTTGACCGTGGACATGGGGCAAATACGCGCCATCCAGGTCTATGTGTCGGGCGAGGCGCGGCGCCCCGGAGTCTATACCGTCAGCTCGTTGAGCACATTGGTCGACACGCTGTTCGCAAGCGGGGGGCCGTCGGTGGAGGGTTCGCTGCGCGCCATCGAGCTGCGCCGCGATGGCGCCGTCGTGACCCGCTTTGACCTCTACGATCTGCTCATCCGAGGCGACAAGACAAAAGACGCCAAGCTCATGAACGGGGACGTTATCTTCATTCCTCCGGTTGGCGCTGAAGTAGCAGTATGGGGAAGCGTGCGGAGTCCCGCAATCTACGAAGTCCGGCCGGGCGAGCCGTTGTCCGATGTATTGGCCGATGCCGGTGGGGTTTCGGCCGTGGCCGCCGAGGCTCGGGTCTCGATCGAACGTATTGACGAGCATCGCGATCGACAAGCCATGGAGGTGGCCTACGATGCGTCGGGCCTGGCGACACCGCTGGCGAGTGGCGACACGATTCGTGTCTATTCGATTGTGCCGCAGTATCAGAAGACCGTCACCCTGAGAGGAAATATAGCGAACCCGGGCCGCTTTGCCTGGCATGACGGCATGCGCATCAGCGCGCTGATTCCAGACAAGGAATCGCTCCTGACTCGGAACTACTGGTGGCGGCGGGCGCAGATGGGATTGCCCGCCACTGAGTTCGAGCCCGTACCTGGTTTTGCCTATCGGCGCCAACCCCAAGACAACGAACCAATCACTCTTCCCAGGCCGCGACAACAAGAAGCTGACAATGAACTGGGACAAGGGGCCATGCAGGGCAACCAGATTGAGCCGGCGCAGAACGGCATGCAGGATCAATACGGCGTGCAGGGTCAATACGGCATGCAGAATCAAAACGGCCTGCAGAATCAGCTGCAGGGACAACCGGGGACGCCTCAAATTCAAGGTCTGAGCGCGGAGCAACGCGGAGGGAGTTCCGCGCTGGCAGCCGCACAATCTGTCTCACCCAGTCAGGCCCAGGCGGTTACAGAGACCCAGAAAACGGATGTGCGCCTGCCGGCTCCGGAAATCGATTGGGACTACGCGGTCATTGAACGGCTCAATAAGGACACCCTCAAAACGCAGCTCATCCCGTTCGATCTTGGAAAGCTCGTACTGCAACACGATGCCTCGCAAGATCTGGAGTTGCAGCCTGGAGACATCGTAACCATTTTTTCGGCCGCCGATATCCGGGTGCCGATCGCTCATCAGACCAAGCTGGTCCGGCTGGAGGGCGAATTTGTGCACGCCGGGTACTACTCTGTTGAGCCTGGCGAAACCTTGCGTCAACTTGTTGCACGGGCGGGAGGATTAACGCCCAATGCCTACCTCTACGGTTCGGAGTTCACACGCGTTTCAACGCGCGCCGTGCAACAGGCAAGAATCGACGAATATGTCCAGCAGTTGAGTATTTCGATTCAGCACAATGCTGCCGCGGTGGCTACGTCGGCGGGTGCGATGTCGCAGGGCCAGGCCGCCAATTCGGCTCTTGGAAGCGAGCAGGGGCTTCTGGCGAACCTTCGGCGAATCCGCGCAACAGGCCGAGTTGTGCTGCCTATACGGCCCGATAGTAGCGGCGTAGAGAGCCTGCCCATCATTTCTCTTGAAGACGGCGATCGTTTCATCGTCCCGCAGGTTCCCTCTACCGTGAACGTAGTGGGCGCAGTGTACGATCAGAACTCATTCTTATTTACTCCAGACGCGCGTGCGGTAAGCTATCTGCGGTTCGCCGGCGGTCCAAATCGAGATGCCGACCGCAGCCGCGAGTTCATTATTCGAGCGGACGGAGAGGTAGTTAGCCGCGACACAAGCAAAGGACTTTGGGGGAACAGCTTCGAGGATTTGCGTCTCTATCCCGGCGATACCATCGTGGTTCCGGAAAAGATGGTAAAGCCATCGGCGCTTTATGGCTTGACGAATTGGGGGCAGATGTTCTCCCAGTTGGCCTTGGGATCTGCGGCCTTGAGCGTGCTTCCGTAGCGGCCGCGAACACCTGTCCTCCAGTAGAATGCAGGAAGGCGTGCACCCGGGTATGAGCATCCGGCAGGAACCGATGGCCACAGAAATTCCAGTTTCTGACTTGCAAGAGCACATTGAGATGCTTCACGGGGATCCCACGCCCGCGAGCAGGGAAGATGAGATTTCGCTTCTCGATCTGCTCATCGTGATCGCGGAGCGGAAGCGGCTGGTGTTCTGGGTCACCGCTGGTTTCGCGATCGCTTCGATCGTTATTTCGCTGTTGCTCCCCGTTCGTTACACCGCGACCGTTGTTCTGCTGCCTCCCCAGCAGAACAATTCGTTAAGCGCTCAACTGTCTTCTCAATTCGGGTCGCTGAGTTCAATGGCCGCGCTGGCGACCGGCGGAAGCAGCCTGCTCAAGAACCCGAACGACATGTATGTGGCCATGCTGAAGAGCCGGACGGTTGAAGATGGGATGATCGATCATTTCGGCCTGATGCGGGAGTATCACAAACGTTATCTGTCGGATGCGCGCAAGAAGTTCGAGCACTATTCGACCGTGGACGGAAATGGCAAGGACGGCCTGATCCACATCTCGATAGAGGATCACGATCCCCGCCGCGCCGCTGAGCTTGCCAACGGATATGTCAATCAATTCCGCGACCTCTCCCAAAATCTGGCCATCACTGAGGCTGGCCAGCGCAGGCTGTTTTTCGAGCAGCAACTCAAGCAGGCGAATCTGAACCTGGCAAACGCCGAAGAGGCCCTGAAGGCGATGGAGCAGAAGACTGGACTGATCCAGATCGACAGCCAGGCGCGCGCGTTGATTGAATCGGCCGCCCAGTTGCGCGCACAGATCGCCGCCAAGGAAGTGCAGCTTCAGGGCATGCAAACTTATGCGGCTGGCGAGAATTCGCAACTGGTTGAGGCGCAACAGGAGCTGGACAGCTTGAAAGCCCAGTTGGCCAAGCTGGGCGGCAATAGCGACAACCCGGACGGCATCATTATCCCCAAGGGTCAAATGACTCAGGCCAGCCTGGAATATGTGCGCAGGCTGCGCGACGTCAAGTACTACGAGACGATCTTTGACATCCTCGCCCGGCAGTACGAGTTGGCCAAACTCGATGAGGCCAAGGAAGGCGCGCTGATTCAAGTTGTCGACCCGGCCATTCCCCCCGATAAGAAGTCTTCTCCAAGGCGCGCTCTTATCGTCATCCTTGCCACTCTGGCCGGCCTCTTCGTCGGCCTTATCACTGCTTTAGTCCAGGCCGGCTTCGAGCGAATGAAACAGGACCCGGATGCGTATCACAAGTTCATCACGTTTCGGCATGCTCTCTCGCTGAGAAAAACGCAGCACCCCGCGCGTTAAGATGTCTATCCTGAAATAGCCGCTTGCGGCTTGTGTCGAGTCCACTCGACGATCTCGCGTAAGGCTCGGCAGGAAGATCAATTTGTTGATTTCTGAGAAGTCCAGCAAGGGGACTTGAAATGCAAAGTTCTTCTAAGACCAGAACACATCTGGTGTTGTGCATGGCTGCCCTCCTCATGGCCGCACCGGCTCTCGTGTTCTACGTCCTGTTATGGAAGACTGCGTTTCAATTGCCCTTGGCCGACGACTACGACACCATTCTGAGGTTCGTCAATGTTGTCAGCCAGACTCCCGGCCTTCCCTCCAAGCTTGTCTACGCAGTGACGGTTGAGCATAACGGTTACAAGCTCATGCTCGACAACTTCGTCACTCTCACTCAATACACATTGTGCGGGCAGGTCTATTTCCTCCCTTTGGTGGCTCTCGGAGACTCCTTCGCGCTCTTCATCTTTCTGGTCACATGCTCCATGTCGCAAGTTTCTCCCGGTGATATCGCGAAAAGGCTTCTGCTTCTAGCCCCTGTCGCGTTTCTGGTTTTTCAGCTCCAATATGCTTCGGCACTCAATTTTGCTTCCTGCTCTCTGCAACAGCTTCCTGTGATTTTTTTCTCATTCCTGTCGATTTTGCTCCTTACCCGGCCCGCTCGTTTGCCTTTGGTTGGCGCCTGCCTGGCACTGGTGTTCGCGATCGCGTCGTCTCCGAACGGATTCTTTGTCGCCCCCCTGGGCCTGGTCCTGCTTGCGCAGATGCGCCGATGGCGCCACATGCCGGCATGGGTAATCACCGCTGCGCTGATGGTCGTCGTCTATGCATTTCGCTATCATCGTATGGTTTCCGAGCCCCTGCCCGCGGGCTCGACAGGCACCCAGGGCCACGTCAACATCGTCTACGCCCTTTCCTTTCTTGGTTCGTCTGCCGCCCGATACCTTTCGGCAGGTCCCAGCGTGGCGCTCGGCGTTCTTTTACTTGCGCTCGTCTGCCTGGCGACGGGCCGGCGATATTTCGCCAGGAATCCGGCCGTTTTCTATTGCATGTTGTTCATCGTCATCAATTCCATCGCAGTTTCGGGCCTGCGCTCCGATCAGGGGCTGGCGCAGAGCCTCGCTTCGCGGTATCGGACTTATTCCAACCTCTTGCTCGCTTTGTCCTACATGTACATCATTGAGGATCTTCTCCCGCTCGTGAAGAGCGTCCTTGTGCGGCGCGCCTTCCTGGCCGCGACGGCAATCGTGTCAATCGCCTTCTGCGCGTTGAGCGACATGGCCGGCGCTCGGTTTCTCGAGGGAAAGAAACAACTGGTCAGCATCCGCTTCGCGGAGCAGTGGCACCCAGAATCAACCGGCGCTCCTGTTGCGAAGACGTTTGCGAACCCCGCCCTGACCCGGCAGTTAGACGCGGGAATCTTCGACGTCGATTTGCCGGTTTTGCAGGAATCCGTTCGGCTGGGGGTCTACACGCCGCCAACCCAACCATGAATGCGCTGCGTCTCATCCCAGGGAAGCACACAAATGAATCGACCTTTTTGGTGTGAGCTACTCCGGTTAAGCTATCTATCATCCATCTTCACAGGCCGCATCAGTGCTCTGCGGCTTTGATGCCTTCGAACGATGAACATTCTTGAACGGGAAATTCGAAGATTGCGGACCAGCTCTCTTGCCCACAATGCAGGGTGGATGCTGGTTGGGCAGGGGTTGAATCTCCTGCTCCAGGCCGGCTATTTTGTCCTTCTTGCGCGCTTGCTCGGTGTAAGAGAGTATGGCGTTTTTGTAGGCGCATTTGCCCTGGTCTCGATTGCAACCCCCTACAGTTCCCTGGGCTCAGGCCTGCTGTTTATTCAATACGTAAGCTCGGAGCCCGACAATTTTGCGAAATATTGGGGCAATATCTTTTTATCGACGTTCGGTGTCGGTGCCCTGATCACTGCGCTTCTCTATCTAATCGCACCGCATCTGCTTAACCCCGCCTGCGCTTCGATTGTCCTCGCTGTGGCTTTCGGAGAATGCATTTGCCGTCAGCTTGTTGTCTGCATCAGCCAGATCTTCCTCGCATTCGAGCAAATGCGCATGGCGGCGCTTGTAAATTTACTGGTGAGCGCACTCCGTCTGTTAGCGGTTGGCATTTTGGCGCTAGCCCTGCACCGCGCAACGGCCTGGCAGTGGGCTGTCGCGTTGATGATTGTCTCCATGTTGGGAGCCATCGCAACAGCGACGCTTGTCTTGGTGCGCTACGGGGCACCGAATTTCTCTCCGAGACTCCTCTGGTCGAGGCTGGCCGAGGGCTTTAATTTTTCAGTCGCTGGTTCAACGCAGTCCATTTACAACGACATTGACAAAACCATGCTAAGCCACTACGGCATGAACATCGCCAATGGCATCTACACCCTCGCCTACCGCATTGTCGATGTCGCAACCACACCGGTCACATCGCTGGAAATCGCCGCACTCCCGCGCTACTTCCGCCAGAACCGAGAAGGTGCCGCAGGTGTTGTGGGCCTCTCCGGACGGCTGGCCTGGAGAGCTGCGCTCGTCGGACTGCTTATGTCCGTCTGCATGTTCCTCTCGGCTCCCCTCATTCCTTTTGTTGTCGGCCGAGGATTCAAAGAGAGCGTCTCCGCGTTGCGCTGGCTCTGCCTCATACCGGCCTTTCGCGGCGTGCACCAGCTCACCGGCAGCGCGGTCACCGGGATGGGGCTTCAACGCTTCAGGACCTGGGTGCAACTGACCGCCGCGGCGTTGAATCTTGGGCTCAATCTCTGGCTCATCCCGCGGCACGGGTGGCTCGGAGCCGCCTGGGCCAGTCTCGCCACAGACGGCGCGCTGGCAATAGCAGATTCCCTTTTACTGCAATGTCTTGGGAGGCATGCACTGCGAGTTCCGGCGCCTTGAACCAATGTACGCGCCGCCCGGGAGACGTTGTAAAATCGCTGTGACTAAGTCATGAACTTCGGGATCTGCATTTTGAGACGAGGTTTCAATCGCGATGAATCGGTTTCAACAAACGGGTAAGTCGGTGCTGCGACTCATGGGCCGGTGCGGATCGTTCAGCGATAGGTTTCTTCTAGCCCGCGATGTTCCCCTGTCCAAGCGCGTATCCCATAAGAATTGGCGCCAATATCTATACAGCATCGGAAACAAGCAGGGGATGAGAATCCTGGAGATCGGCAGCAGAGAAGTGACCGGCCCGTCGGACGCAAGAAAGTCCTTCTCGATGGCGGAATACGTCGGCTTCGACTTTTATCCTGGCAAGAACGTCGATGCGGTGGGGGATGCGCACAAACTGTCTTCGTATTTTAGCGATCAAAAGCGGTTTGACATCATCTATTCTTCGGCCTGCTTCGAGCACTTCGCCATGCCGTGGATCGTAGCCCTGGAAATAGCAAAACTGCTGAAGGTCGGCGGCCTCGTATTTGTTGAAACCCATTTTTCCTACGCGTCGCACGAAAGGCCCTGGAACTTTTTCCAATTCTCCGACATGGCTTTGAAGGTGCTATTTTCGGAAGCTCTTGGCTTCGAATGCATCGAAGCGGGGATGTCTAACCCGATGGTAGGCAGGTTTTCTGCGCTAGCAGATAGATGTTTGCGCTATCAGCCAATCAAAGGGCTGTTTTGCCATAGCGAATACCTCGGGAGGAAGGTGAAAGATGTGGACTTCTTCGACTGGCGGAATATCGATTTAGGCGACGTTGTCAGCGGAACCAAGTATCCGGCGCCAAGATGATCGTGTCGGGCGCTGGGCGCAGGTATGAGCGTCGCTATGGGTGGCTCGGCGCGGCGTGGAGCAGCCTGGCGACCGACGGCAGCCTGGCGATAGTAAACTGGACGATATTGCAATGCCTGGGCGGCGACACCCTGAACACCTCGACTATCGAGGCCGAACACAGTCGTTAAGCGCTGACTGCTGCATCGACAATTCTGATCTGCTCAAGTCACGAAGGCGCCTATGAACCTCAACCCAACTCGAGTTCTGGCGAAGCCGCTTTCGATCAAATCGGCAATCGCCCTGGTCCTGCTTGCACTTTACGCAGCCGCTGCTGTTGTGTTTTTCATCTACTGGGTCAATCCGTCGCTCAACGGCTTGACGGACCAAAAAATCGCGGCAGATTCCGATAAGTACCTCTACATGGCAGAAGTTCTGCACAAAGGGTTGAACGATCCGTTGGTCTACGCAGCTTTGGCCTCGTTTCCCAATACTTTGTGGATGCCGGTTCTGATTGCCTATCTCGTAAACAGTACGGTATGGACCGCTGGACTGGATGTCATCATTTTTGGTCTGTCTCTGCTTCTCTTCGCCCGCGCTGCGTCGATTAATCTACCGTCCTTTGCGCTGCTGTTGCTGGTCAACTTGACAACGACAATCAGCCTGCTGTCCGTCAATAAGGAAATTGTTGATCTGTTCGTCGCAGCATTATTCTGCTATTTTCTTGCCACAAACCGGAAGAGATATCTATGGTTAGCTCTTCTCATTGCCTTTCTGAACCGCTACGAAGTCCTGCTCGCGCTTTTATCATTTCTCGCTTTGAAGAGTAAGCTGAACCCATGGCGGACACGCCGGGGGTTAACCTTATTTCTATTCGTAGGCGCTTTGTCGGTGATACTCCCTCTGCTGGCTTCAAAAACGCTGGCATATAAGTTCGCCGAAGCCCAGGGAGCCTCTCTAATAGTCGGGCTCGACAAGCTGGAGATGAACTATTTCTTCATCCTTGCGGTGGTTCCTAAGATTCTTCAGAATCTTTTCGGTGAGTTCTTCAGCCCAACCGCAATGGCCAACTATTCATTTCAGGACCTCGCCAACTCATACGTTCTTCTCTCCAACAATATAGCCACTGCGTTGGTGTTCCTGATGCTGTGGATGAAGGGCCGCCTCCGCTTTCGCACGATCGAGTCCGACTGGATTTATTTGGCCGCTGTGGTGTCCCTGATTATGGCTATTTCGTTGGTCATTCAGCCAAGGTATTTTTATTTCGTATATGTTCTGTTGTGCTTCGAGGCCGCTCAAAAGAGAGTCGGCGAAGTGCCACCAGCCTTCCTGCGCAACATCCATCCCAGGGCCACCTATGCATGACAACGGTCAATCTGAGCGGCTCCGACGCGGCAGAGCATTTTACCCGCGATCGTCCATGACCAGCCGGGTTTGGCATTGTTGACCATTAACACGATTGCTAGAATGGTCTTGCATCCCATCCGTTCTCTCGAAGAAAATCTGTCATGACGCAAGAACCTGACGACAATGTCATGCCCTCCAAAGGCGTCAGAATCTCGGTCTGCATGGCCGTACGCAACGGGGCAAATTTTATCGAGCAGCAGATCGCGTCGATTCTTCCGCAGCTAGGAGAAAATGACGAATTTGTCATTGTCGATGACGCATCGCAGGACAATACAATCGACATCATTGAAGGCTTTCGCGACAAGAGAATTCGAATCGTTCGCCAGAATCCGAATCGCGGAGTTGTTCAATCATTCGGCCGAGCCCTCGAAGAGGCCCGGGGCGAAATCGTTTTCCTCACCGACCACGACGACATCTGGCGCGCCGACAAGGTGGAGAAATTCCTAGAGATGTTCACGGCGCATGCCGATCTCACCGTGGTCGTGAGCGACCTGGTGATTATCGATGCGGCCGGCAAGGTCACCTCCGGGCCAAAGTTCGCAACCCGGAAATTCCACGGCGGGCTTTTTCACACTCTGCTGCGCAACAGTTATCAGGGCAGCGCCATGGCAGTGCGGCGGTCTATACTCGGGTATTGTCTGCCGTTTCCATCTGACATCCCAATTCATGACGTGTGGATCGGGCTCGTGAACCGGTTCGTCGGCAAGGCCGGATTCATCTCCGAGCCGCTCCTGTTGTACCGGCGCCACGGCAAAAACGATTCCCCGGACACCCACGCGCCGCTGTCGCAAATGATCCGCTGGCGGTGGGCTCTGGTGAAGAACCTGGCCTCCCGTTACCTGCGCACCAAGGCATTTCGAGGGCGTTCGACTGAGGCTTCCATTTGAAAAATGTCCGCAATAAAATGTTCGCTGCGCAGGTCACGGGCCGTGTGCAGCTTGATTTGTTCCGGTAGAACACGGCAGGAACTTAGGGGGAGCAACAGGAATGGACAGTGGCCGTGCCGGCGGGGTCCGCAAGCGGGCAATCGTATTGGCGCAATCATTCAGTACAGACATGAACGCCAACCGGCCCCTTTCCGCCGCGTGCGTTCTCTCCAGGCTTGCCGAAGTCGAGGTGGTCACAACCGACTTCGATCACTGGACGAAGAAACCCAAGCAGAAAATCCAGTTCCCGCCCATCGGCAGAATCACGTATCTGAAGACCCTGCCCTACTACGACAACACGGGCCCCATGCGATTGGTGTCGCATCTGTTGTTTTCGATCCGGGCGGGCTTCTACTTCTTGCGGCATCGAAAACAATTTGACATCGTGTATGCCACCCTGCCCTTCAATTCTTTGGCATGGTTTGCGCTTCGCAATGCGCGCGCGCACCGCAGAATCGTTGACATAACCGATATTTGGCCGGATGTGCTTCCGTTCAGCCCCCGCCTCGTGCGCATGTTTCGCCCGGCGTTCGCGCTATGGCGACAAATGTTTAACAAGGCTGCCGGAGAGGCCGAAGTCATGATGGCCGTTTCGGACTCATTTCTCCGGGAGACCTTGAAGTATGTGCAGCCTGAGTGCAAGAGCCGCCGATTCTATTTGAGTGAAGTAGCTTTGCGAAGAGATGTTCCCAAGGAACCTACCTTGACCATCGCCTATTGCGGCACTCTCGGAAGGCTTTACGATTTTGGGACGTTGCTTGAAGCAATGTCGGATGCCGAACGCGGATCGATGCAACTCTTCATCGTCGGCGAGGGTGATCGCCGGGAATGGTTATTGAGCGAACTGAAGCAAAGGAACTTGCCCCACAAGTACTTCGGATCGGTATACGATCCGGCCAAGCTGGGCGACATTCTGTCGCGCGCTCATTTGGGCTTCAACGGGTTCAGAAACACCACTGCGGCTTTTTCGACAAAGGCGAGCACTTATTTTTCGGCGGGTTTGCCCGTACTGAACTCGATGGAAGGGGAGTTGGCGAATCTGGTCGTAGAGCATGGCTTAGGATTTAACTATCGAAGCGGGGATCAATCCGGCTTGAAGCGGTGCATTTCGCAGATCAACGAGGATGAATTAGCATCGATGTCGCAGAATTGCCTCCGCTTTTTCAAGTCCCAGTTGGACCGCGCCAGGATTCGTGAGGAAATGCACGAGTTTTTGTCGCAATGTTTGGAAGACTGATCCCATGGAATCCATTGCGAGCATTACAACGGCATTCAACGCAGCGCACATTCTACCCCGCCAGATCGATGCGCTTCTCGCGCAGAGCAGGCCGTTGCAAGAAATTATCGTTGTTGACAACGCATCGACAGACGGCACGAGCGCAATGCTCAAGGAGCGTTACCCCCAGGTAACGGTTTTGCGCCTGGAGCGGAATACTGGAGCCTCCGGCGGCTGCGCAGCGGGGTTGAAGTATGCGGCCCTTGAAAAAAGACACGACTGGATCTGGAATTTTGACGGTGACAGTGTTCCGGCGGAGGACGCCCTCCAGATCATGCTCTCCTCATGGGCTGAGTTATCGGAAAATTCGACCGTAGGCGCGCTTGCGCCCCTGCCGGTTCACGAGGAGACAGGCGTCTACTATCTCCCCTTGCTTTGGCGCGATGGCCTGATCAAGCCATCCAAGGAAGTGCTGGCGCAACCGGTCTGGTTCGCGGACGTTGTCGTCGCTTCAGGCTGCCTGGTACGTCGCGATGTAGTGGAAACAGTCGGGCTGCCAAGGGAAGACTTCTTTATGGACTATTTCGATTTCGAATACTGTCTGCGAATTCGAAAGCGCGGATATCGAATCGCGGTTGTGAATGGCTGTCAGTCGTTGCATGAGTTGGGCAACACAATTGTCAGGCGGCTTGGCGGATATAGTCACATCTGGGCGAAGCATTCCTCATGGCGGGAATATTATATGGCCCGGAATCTCATTTATACGGGTTTCCGGCTGTATCCAACGCCAAAGACGAAACGATTCATCATTCTCCATTTGCTTCGTCGTGCAGGGGCAATTATGCTTTTCGACACCGAACGAAGTGCCACGTTCCAAAAAATGTTCCAGGGGATTATGGACGGAAGGCGAGGCAGGCTGGGAATTCGCTTCCTGCCAAATTAAACCATGGAATGTCGTACGCCAATACGATCGTCGATCGATGCGTGTGGGGTGGTCATGAAATTCGTTAGTTTCTTGTCTGATTGGGCCGGTGCAAGGTGAAATTGAACAACTATCGCGATCGAAACGACCTTTTCTTTGGGTGGATCCTGGAGAATACCCCGAAGAATCAGTGCAACATTCTTGACATAGGCGCGAACGACGGAAGTTTCTGCCCGGAGGTGTCCTGGATTGCAGCTCATGCTCAAAAGCTGGCCGGCGTTGATCCCGATCGGGCAAAGCTCGAAAACAATCCATTTGTGTCAGAACGATATTACGGGACCTTGGAAGACGCGGCGATCCCTCCGGAATCCTTCGATGTCCTCTATTCAATCTTCGTATTTGAACATGTGATGGACGAGGAGCGTTTTATCGCCGCCGCATCGCGGATCCTCAAGCCTCGCGGAAGCATGTACTTCATCACTCCCAACGGCCATCATTACTTCGCATTCCTTGCTCGACTGTTTAGCCAGTTGAGAATTCAGCGGCAAGTCCTGGAAATGGTTAAGGCCAAGGAATTGGTTGAATCGTATCACTACCCGGCAGTGTATCGCCTGAACAAGCCGAAGGATATTGAGCGCATCGGCAGAAAGCATGGATTCCAATTCTTCGAGTATCGATACTGTGAGCAGTACGGAGAAGTTGCGAACTATTTCCCCGGCCCTTTGAAGCTCCTCCCGCGGTTATGGGAGGAGGCAGCAAAGGCTATGGACCGGGAAGATCGCCTACTCAATCTGATGGGAAGGATGATTAAGCCGGCCTAGCGCGAATGTGCAGCGTAAAAGCTGCTCGTCTTCTGACGACTGAGAAGAATGAGCAAGGAGCGATACGATGGCCCGCTCGTTGATCGCCTGCGCTCTAACGTCATCGAACACGCCAGCGCCGGAAGTACGATGATTCCCGCCAGCGGTTTCTTGGCCGGGAATTCCTGGCGCTGATACGACAAATCGGGCGCGTCGGCTCTTCGACAAATCTCTTCTGCGCACCGAACTGAACTGTAGCTCGTCGAGAAATGGACTTAAAGTCCAAATTGCTTTGGCGTTATATACTGAGGCGAAAACAACTCCTAGGCGGGAGTTTCCTGGGATCACCGGGAAGGGATCAAGGCTCCGATGAGGATTCTGATTTCGGGTGCGTGCGGTTTTGCGGGCAGCCACCTGGCGCGCTACCTTCTCGAATCCCACGAGGGTATCGAGGTAGTGGGTTTCGACAACCTGGCGCGCCAGGGCAGCGAGACCAATCGGCTGGCGCTGAAGCAACTCGGCGTGCAATTGGTGCACGGCGACCTGCGCATGGCAAGCGACGTTGAAGCACTTCCGCGCACGGATTGGGTCATCGACGCGGCCGCGCAGCCGAGTGTTCTGGCCGGGCGCGACGGCAAAACAAGCCCACGCCAGTTGCTGGAGCATAACCTCTCGGGCTCGATCAATCTGCTTGAATACTGCAGGGCATCGGATGCGGGGTTCATCCTGCTGAGCACGAGCCGCGTGTATTCCATTCCGGCCCTGTCACAACTGCCGTTGGTTGTTGACGGGTCAAGGTACGCACTGGACCCGGCCCGGCCTTGGCCGCTCGGAATCGCCGCCGCTGGCGTGACAGAAGCTTTCAGCACAGACGCGCCGATCTCGTTGTACGGCGCAACCAAGTTGGCGTCGGAATGTCTTGCACAGGAATACGCCGCCGGATTTCGTGTCCCTGTCTGGATCAATCGCTGCGGAGTGTTGGCGGGTGCGGGCCAGTTTGGGACGGCGGAGCAAGGCATCTTTTCTTACTGGCTGCACGCGCATGCGGCTGGCCGGAAATTGAAGTACCTCGGCTTCGGAGGCCATGGCTATCAGGTTCGGGACGCTCTGCATCCTCGCGATCTTGCGTGCATGGTCGACAAGCAGTTGCGTAATCCCGGAAAGGGTGGAATGCAGAATGTTTCCGGCGGCCAGGAAAACTCGATGTCGCTTGCCCAGCTTACCGCCTGGTGCAACCAGCGTTTCGGCGCAAATGAGCCCGCCGCCGATGGTTCAGACCGCCCCTACGACGTGCCGTGGTTGATTCTGGACTCGACGCGGGCGATGCGTGACTTCGATTGGCGGCCCGGCATCGGTATTTCTGCGATCCTTGAAGAGATTGCCGGGCACGTTGCCGCAAATCCCGACTGGCTGGAAAGGTGTGGCGCATGAAAAGCCCGCTACCGTCGACTTCCGGTGCAGATCTCAAGTTGCTATCGGTTGTGATTCCCGCAAGGGATGAAGAGGGCTGCATTGCATCCACGGTAGAGCACTTGCACGTGGAGCTGCGGCTGCATAGCGTCCCTCACGAGATCATCGTGGTTGACGATGGGAGTAGTGACGGCACCGCACGGATCGTCACCGGTTTGAGCCAGCGCATCCCGGAAGTGCACCTGCTTTCCAAGGGGACACCGCACGGCTTTGGACACGCCATCACCGCCGGACTGATGCAGATGCGCGGCGACGCCGCGGTCATTATGATGGCCGATGAATCGGACGACTGCCGCGATGTGGTTCGCTATTGGAAGAAGCTGAACGAAGGGTGGGATGCGGTCTTTGGCTCGCGCTTTATGAAAGGCGGCGGGACCATCGATTATCCCTGGCTCAAACTGCGCCTCAACCGCTTGGCAAATTTCTTCATCCGGATGCTCTTTGGGATTTCACTCAACGACACAACGAACGCCTTCAAAGGCTACCGGCGCACCGTGATCGAAGGCTGCAAGCCCATGCTATCGGCGCATTTCAATCTCACGGTAGAGCTTCCGCTCAAAACCATCATTCGCGGCTACTCGTGGACGACAATGCCGATTACCTGGCGCAACCGCAGAGTGGGGCAGGCCAAGCTGAAGATCCAGGAGATGGGAAGCCGTTATCTCTTCATCTGCCTCTATCTCTGGCTTGAGAAGCACCTGAGCCGGGGCGACTACAGAAAGAAGGCAGAAGAGCCACCTGAAGGGGTCGTCGCACAGTGAGCGTAAGCGGCCCCTTCGTCTGTCGCTTCGAGTTTGCCGATGGCTAGGCGGGCACAGCCCGGTTCGCCCACGAGGCGTGAATCTCCT
Source organism: uncultured Acidobacteriaceae bacterium (assembly GCA_963802955.1). GTDB lineage: Bacteria > Acidobacteriota > Terriglobia > Terriglobales > Acidobacteriaceae > Telmatobacter. The sequence goes on along the minus strand of CAWDKT010000008.1, from coordinate 278,628 downwards.
CAAAAATTTCATCCAGAGACTTCCGGATGTCCCAGCCGGGATAATGCGCCTTCATTTTGCCGAGGTCGCTAATGTAGCAAATGTGATCCCCTGAGCGGTTCCCTTCCTGATACTCGTAGATCATCGGCCTTCCTGAGATGGCCTCGATCCTGTTGAAGGCTTCAAGGATCGAACAACTGTTTGAGCGACCACCGCCGATGTTGTAAACCTCGCCCGCCCGAGGGCTGGCAATGAACGCAGCGATAAACGAAGCAACATCTTGTGAATGGATGTTGTCGCGCACTTGTTTTCCCTTGTATCCGTAGACGTTATATTTGGTTCCTGTCAGGTTGCACTTGATCAGATAGCTCAGGAACCCATGCAGTTCCACGCCCGAGTGGCCCGGTCCGGTCAGGCATCCGCCTCGCAGGGCGCAAGTTGGCATGCCAAAGTAGCGGCCGTACTCCTGGACCATCACGTCTGCAGCCACTTTTGACGCGCCAAAGATCGAGTGCTTCGACTGGTCGATCCGGAATGTCTCGGGAATGCCATTCCAATAGGCCGGGTCGGCATACTCCCAACGCGTTTCAAGCTCCTTCAACGGCAGTTCATTGGGCGCGTCGCCGTAGACTTTGTTCGTCGACATCGAGGCGAAAGGCGATTCGGGCGCAAACTGCCGCATGGCTTCAAGCAGATTCAGGGTGCCGACGGCGTTCGTGTCGAAATCCGCAAACGGAATCGATGCCGCAAGGTCGTGGCTTGGCTGTGCCGCAGTGTGAACAATGGCATCGGGCTCGATCTCTTTTACAAGGTCCAGAATCCCCTGGCGGTCGCGGATATCCAGTTCATGATGAATAAAGCCCTTGATTGCGTGCTCCAGCCGGTGCTGATTCCAGCGCGTGTCACCCTTGGGTCCGAAGAACACCGCGCGCTGATTGTTGTCGATTCCGTGAATCTCCCACCCTTCAGAAGCAAAATAGAGACATACCTCGGATCCGATCAGGCCCGAAGATCCAGTTACGAGAATCCTCTTCATTGCATTCTCCTTGGTTCCATCAGTTTAAATGGCGCAGTCGTCTTCGAGCTTAGTCCTTGGGCAGCTGAAGATTCGGTGGAACGCCCTATCGTATCCTTGCAGCGATGCCGAGACTCCTGCGAGCTGACCGGCCCAATCCTGAGCAATCGCTTCGTCCCCGGGTTGAGGGCGGCGGCCATATCAATCTTCGGGTTCCCCATCTCCTCCCGATCTCCCGCCAGGTCGAGCATTCCCTTCTTCGTTCCGTTTCTAGTAGCCGATACAAAGCTACCGCCGATGTGCGCAGGTGTCTCGTCCAACCGCCCATGGGCCAGACTCAGCACGATGAACCGCATCCCCCAAGTGCACCGGTATAATGGTAAGTGTCACGTTGTCAGTACGCTTCGCGAGCAGCATAAGCTTTTCGATTTGTGCGCGACGTTTGGAGGGAGCGCTCTAATGCCGTTGCAGTTCGAGAGTTCGCACGTCGGCGGAGATGTCGTCGTGATCAAGCCGGCGGTCCTGGGCGACGATCGAGGCTTCTTCATGGAAACCTACCGGCAGGATAACTTCCGCGATTTGGGATTGCCCACCGATTGGGTGCAGGACAACCATTCCCGCTCATCGAAGGGCGTGCTCCGCGGGCTCCATTTCCAATGGGAGCCGCGAATGAGCAAACTCATGCGAGTCACGCGTGGCGCGGCATTTCTGGTTGCCGTCGATATTCGCAAGGGGTCGCCAACGCTCGGCCAGTGGTTTGGGATGGAAGTTTCGGCCGAGAACAAGAAGCAGGTCTACGCACCCTACAGTTTTGCGCGTGGCTTCTGTGCGCTCACGGATGAGTGCGAGGTCCAGTACAAATGCACTGGGATCTACAACTCCGGCGCGGAATCGGGAATTCTTTATAAGGATCCACAGATCGGCATCGAGTGGCCGCTCAAAGACGTTCTCGTGTCCCCCAAGGACGCCAAGGCGCAAACGTTGCAGGATTGGCTCGCCTCGCCGCTTTCCGATAACATTGTGTTCGAATCGAAATAGGGTTTGCTGAGGAGCGAAGTTTTATGCGCATTTTAATTGCGGGTGGCGCAGGATATGTCGGCTCGGCACTGATTCCGCAGCTTCTGGACCGCGGCTATCAGGTCGATGTCGTTGACCTCTTCTGGTTCGGGAATAGCCTTCCGGAAAAAGTTGGGATCCTCGAGAAAGACCTTTTCCATCTCCAGGTCTCTGACATTGAAGGTTACGATCAGGTCATCTTCCTTGCCGGGCTTTCGAATGATCCAATGGCGGACTTCTCACCCGCAAAGAATTTTGTTTCAAATGCTGCGGCGCCCGCGTATCTCGCGTACATTGCGAAGAGAGCCAATGTGAGGCGTTACATATACGCCAGTTCCTGCTCCGTTTACGGCTACACTGAGGATCAGCTGTTCGACGAAGACAGCCCGGTTAGTTCGTCTTATCCCTACGGTATCTCCAAGTTGCAGGGCGAGCGCGCCGTAATGCAGATGGTCGACGCGGATTTCTCCGTCATTGCATTGCGCAAAGGAACGGTTTCAGGTTACAGCCCGCGCATGCGCTTCGATCTCCTGGTCAACACAATGTTCAAGACCGCCATGCAGGAAGGTGTGATTCGCGTTTCGAATCCCGCCATCTGGCGGCCCTTCCTCAGCATCGAAGATGCGACCATGGCCTACACGCGCGCCATCGAAGCCAATGAGTCGGTGAGCGGCATCTTTAACGTTGCCTCGGGCAATCATACCGTCGGCGAGGTTGCGGATTTGGTGAAGCTCGCTTTGGATGAAGAAATAGGAAAGAAGATTTCCCTTGAGATTAAGCACGTCCAGGATAAGAGGAACTATAAGGTATCCATCGAGCGGGCAAACAACATCTTGAGCTTCCATCCCCATCACAGCGTCCGGTCGATTGTTCGTCACCTCATCGCGAATCTGGATAAGTGTAACGATTTTGATAATAGCCGATACTACAATATTCGCGTTTTCAAGCAGCTTGAAGAACTAAGTACCACCGCGGACTCTCCATCTGTGGCGGCGTCGCGATGAGGGTCGCGGTCCTGGGCGCAAATGGACAGCTTGGCTCCGATGTCTGCGCAGCGTTTCGCCGTAAGGGCGACACGGTCCTGGAATTCACGCATGCAGATGTTGAGCTCAGCTCGCCTGACTCAGTCGATTCTGCGCTTTCAGCCCAGGCGCCCGACTTTATCGTGAACACGGCCGCCATGCATCACGTGGAAAAGTGCGAAGCCGACCCCATGACCGCATTCTCGGTCAATGCCATTGGGGCTAAGAACGTGGCAATCTGGGCAAAGAAAGCCGGGGCAAAAGTCGCATATGTCAGTACCGATTACGTTTTCGATGGGAACAAAAACTCACCCTACGTGGAAACGGATGCGGCTGAGCCCTTAAATGCCTACGGCATTACAAAGCTTGCCGGCGAGCATTTCACGGCGGCTGCTGCCGAAAAGCACTTTGTTGTTCGCGTTTCTGCCATTTACGGCCTGCGGCCATGCCGGGCGAAAGGTGGACTGAATTTCGTCGAATTGATGCTCAAGCTTTCGCGGGAACGAGACCGCCTGCGCGTTGTGGACGATGAGTTCGTCACGCCGACACCGACTTTTAAAATTGCCGAACAACTGGTGACGCTCAGCACGTCAGATGCTTACGGACTTTATCATGCGACAGCAGAAGGCAGTTGCTCCTGGTATGCATTCGCGCAGGAAATTTTCCGCGCCTGCTCGGTACATGTGAACCTCGAGAAGGCCAATCCCGGTGAGTTTCCGGCAAAAGTTCAACGACCCAAGTACTCGGTGCTGGAAAACCGGGCATTGAAAGATGCTGGATTGAACGTCTTTACCGATTGGCGAGAAGGCCTGCAGGCCTATCTTGCGGCGCGTGCAGCCACGGCGGAAGCAGTTTTGTAGTCAGGACCGAACTTCATCGAAGGCCGATCATCTCCGTCGATTTGTATTCTCGGCGGCCCATGCCCGGCAGGACCTGCGAACGAACATTCTTGTCCCCAACTCACAATCGATGCCGTATGGCGGAAGCTGCTCAACCGGAGAGGTTCAAAAGCAGCATGTGGCTTGGCGATGGTCCGTAGTTGTGAATTTTCCTTTTTCCCGGCACTTCAAAATCGGATTTGCGCGGCAATCGAACGACGTTCGTGATGCATTTCTTTGAATGGGTTGACATGTGTTTGCGGCTTCGTCGAGACTGGATTTTTCGCGGCTGATTTTCTTTGACTGGCTCCAGGAGTCTCCAGCTGCCAGAGGCAGGGGTGTGGGTGAAAGACCGTCTGTGGCTTTTCGCTGTCGTCCTGTTCTGGATGGCAACCTTGTGCAACGCCCGCGGGCAAAGTGCCGCGACGACTCCTGCTTCCGGCAACATGCAACTGGATGCCTCGATGACAGAGATGGATTTGGATGGCTCTGTCTATGTCCCGCTCGACAATTGGGTCTATCCTGCGCTTGAGCGGTTGCAGGCACTCGGCTATGTCGATTCGGCCTTCCTCGGCTTGCGGCCTTGGACCCGGCTCAGCATCGCGCATATGCTGGAGCGAAGCGCTGACCGCTTACAGTCCGATTCAAATAATGACGAGGCGCGATCCATCTATGCCGCTCTTGTAAAAGAGTTCAAGCCCGATATCGATCGCAGCATGGGGGCCGCGCCCGCTCAGGCGGAGCTTGAGAGTGTCTACACCAGTTTTCGGGGCATCGGCGGTACGCCGCTTCGCGACAGCTTTCACCTGGGCCAGACCATTGTCGACGACTATGGAAGGCCGTATGAAGGCGGTTTCAATAATTACACTGGCTTCAGCGGCCGTGCAGAGGCGGGACGGTTCTCATTTTATTTTCGCGGCGAACTGCAACATGCGCCTTCCGCGGCTGGTTATTCCGCCACGCTGGCGTCCTATCTCTCCGAGAACATCGACCTCATTCCTTTCAGCGCCGGAACTGCATTCGCCACCATCCCTGAAGGCCCTATCTCCTCTGCGAACGACGTGCGGGTGATGGAAGCAAACCTCTCCTATCATCTGCTGGGAAACGAAGTTTCGCTCGGCAAAAGCGACCATTGGCTGGGCCCGGATCAAGGCGCGTCGATGCTATGGGGCAATAATGCCGAGAACATTTACGATTTCGAAGTCGACAAAATCGAGCCCTTTCGCATTCCGGGGCTTTCCCGTCTCACCGGCCCCTTCCGCTACGACTTTTTCGTTGGCGCATTGCGGGGCCACACGCTTGTCCCTAACCCTGCATATCAGGCCAATCCATCCGCCAACGTCGCCAATGTCATTAACCCCGGGAATCCGTGGGTGCACATGGAAAAAATCAGCTTCAAGCCCTCGCGCGATCTTGAGTTTGGCTTCGACCGGTTGACCGTGTGGGGAGGAAAAGGACACGAGCCAATCACGCTCCACACATTCCTCCACAGCTTCTTCAGTTTCTCGGGGGTCGACCCCAGCGTGAAGTATGGGAAGGACGACCCGGGATATCGCCTGGGCACATTCGACTTTACTTGGCGGCTTCCATTTTTGAGCCATTGGGTAACGCTCTACACCGATTCGCTTGTCCATGATGACGTAAGCCCAATTAGCGCTCCGCGGCGGGCCGGCTATCGCCCTGGAATCTATCTGGCACGGTTCCCCGGTCTGCAACATCTGGATCTGCGCCTGGAAGGCGCGAACACCGAACCCGCAAGTCACAGCGGCAGTGACGGCACGCCGATCAATCAAGGCCAGTTCCTTTACTTCGAATCGATCCAGCGCCAAGGCCCTACCAACAACGGCTTCCTGCCAGGCGACTGGGTCGGCCGCCAGGGGAAGGGCGGGCAAACCTGGCTTACCTATCATCTTTCCCCGCAGGAGGAGATTCAGTTCCAGTACCGCAACGCCAAGGCCTCAAGCGCATTCATTCCCGGCGGCACCACCCAGAATGATTTTGCCTTCCAGGTTGTAAAACGGGTGCGGAGAGACTTCGAGCTGCGGGGTTGGCTGCAATTCGAGCGATGGAAGGCTCCAATTTATAAGCCCGGGCTCCAAAGCGATACCACCGCCACATTTCAGGTGACATGGTTTGCTCCTGAGTTAAAACGGTAGCGAATAAAGAGCCCCTTACCGGACGGCCTCCCTTTTTCCAAGGTGATAGCTCAACCCGGCGTTATAGGTCATCGAATCGAGCCCCGGATTACTGGTCACAATAAACGCGTTCGAAAAATGAAAGAAAAGGAACCCGGCGCGAAAATCCCAGCGATCCGTCAGTTTGAACTGAACTCCCAGACTTTCTTGAAGCGTGAAGTTCTCATATGTGGCGTTCTCCGAGAGCGCCTTTTTTGTAAAGCCGATCAAACCTCCCTTAATAAAGAAATAAGGCTTGACGCGTTCGCCGTCTCTCCACATCATGCGCAGCCCGGCGGGCGAAATCGCTAAGCCGGCCACGTGCTCATGATCCGTCGACAGCGAATCCCCCCATACGTCGGTTTTGCTGGGCTGGGTCAGGATCGCCACTGGCAGGATATCGGCGGAATAGTCCATTCGTGCTCCGATGAATCTTCCCCAGGAGTTCCGGTCATACTCCACACCAGCAAGGTGGAGATTGCTCCACCATGAGTTGGCAAAGAGGTGATAGTGACCAAAGGAGCCGATGCCTTCGAATACCAACTCGCTTTCAACCGGCTTACGCTCGTGGCGGTTGCCGCTGGACTCGGTTTTGAGGTGAGGAGTCCAAACCAGTCCGCTGGAGAACCGGCCAAAGTTGTTCGGCAAACCCGGAATCCGGTAAGGGAATTTATAGCTAAGGCTCTGGTACAGGGAGAAATTCGTGTACTGATATCCACCTTCGAGACGAATGGCGAGCTGCTTGTTCAGCGGAGTGTCCGCGCCGCCACCGAAGAAAGTTGAGAAAGAGGCTGAGCTTCCTGGCGCACCGCCCGCACCCCAATTCTGATTCAGGCCCACATCGCCGAACAGGGCCTCGCCAAATAACCTCTCTTTACCGGCATAGTGCTCGTACTCGCCGCCCGCCATGATGAAGAAGGCGTGCTGCGGTGCGCCGAGATTGGTTCCGTTGAAGGAGGAATAGTCAAGTTTTGGCCGCAGATGATGCCAGGCCGGAAACGCAACGGCTGCTTCCCAGCCCAGCAAAGGCTGACGGTACCCGGGAACGCCGTTGAAAGAATTGGAAAGAGAAGTGAATCCGCCGAAAATCTGATAGGAGGCGGAAGTTTGAGCCTGAGCGGCCAAAACAACCGGATAGAAGCACATCGCAACCAGGGTGAAAATCTGAGCGCGCATGCATCGTTTCGTGACGCGAAGCGATTTGATTCCAACGCTATGGAACACAGCCTATCTCACGCCGTAGTGTTCGGAAATCCAAAGAATATTCGGCCATCCACTCGTTCCAAAGATGACTTGCTCCGCGCCAACCCTGCGGATTATTTCAGCCAAATCGCTGGACCCGGTAAAAGGTGGAGACTCCTTCTCAAATGGACGGTCGAGACATCGATTGGGCATGGCCGGCATTTCGCACCGCCCGCCAGCTTTGCCTTCGGCATTGCACCGAGAAGGCAGCGCTCTCACTGGGAAACCGCCTCTTAACGCATTATTCTGGGCCGTTTCGCGACACAACCCCTTTGCTTTCAGCGCACTGAAGCAAACGATAAGGGGGCGTCTGCGTTAATATATTTGACTAACCATTATCCGTGTTATGCTTCTTTTGGAGGCATATCGCCATGGCTAAACTTTCCCTTAAATACGCTGACCTTCAGCGGCTCATCGGAGCGTATGCCGTGAGCCAAAGAACCGAGTCAAGACAATTCCTCGCGTGGTTTCTTCACCACTACTATCGGCTCGAAGAGACCACAGTAGACGATTCCATTTGCGACGGCCCTGACGATAAGACAATCGACGGTATATGGACGAACGAGCAGAGCGGCGAAATCCACGTCTTTCAGGCAAAGATCGTGAAGGGCGATAAATCGCTGGGAGATGTCTCACTGAAGGAGTTCTACGGCTCGCTCTCCCAATTCACTAACCGTCAGTGCGTTGAGCATATTGCCGCGACCACGAAGAACAAGGAATTGGCCGAGCTTCTACGTGATCTCGATATCGCGGGGAAAATTGAAAAGGGATACCGAGTAATCGGCGTGTTCGTGACGAACGCCGCTAGAGACCATAACGCGAAGGCGTATCTAAGAACGGTCCAAAAACTCCAGGTCTTTGACGAGATGGAGTTACAGCAATCGTTCGTTCCTAGCGGCAAAAGTGACCCTATCGCCAGCGCGATATCTTTCGATGTGTCCGATGTGCCGGTCTTCGATTACCCGATCGACACGCTTTCGATGGCCATTGCTCCTATTGCGGCCAGTGATCTATTGAAGATGCAGGGCATCAAGAATGGAGAATTGTTTAATTACAATGTTCGTCAACTCCTGGTCCGATCAAAGGTCAATGAAGACATCGCCACGAGCATAAAGAACCAGGATGAGCATAAATATTTTCCTGCGTTTCACAATGGCATCACAGTCCTGTGCACGAGCCTCAAGGTTGGAAAAGAAAAGATAACAATTGCTGGATATGCAGTCGTCAACGGCTGTCAAAGCTTAAGCCAGCTATACCAGAATCAGACAAAAGTCAGTCCCGATCTTCGAATACTCACGAAGTTTATCCAGACGCCGCCAGAGGGAAAGCTGGCGGCCAAGATCACCGACCACACCAATAATCAAAACGGGACCACGGCGCGCGACCTGCAATCAAACAATCTGATTCAGACACGCCTTCAGACGGAAATTAGTGCTAAGGGTGAGTTCTACTACCGAATCAAACGGGGCGAACACCCGGACTGGGACCAGCACAAGGTCATCGAGAACGATGTAGCAGCTCGCGTGCTGCTCGCATTCGACGTGAGAGAGCCATGGTCGTGCCATCAAACATACAAACTGTTCGATGAGTTGCATGCGCGCATTTTTGGACGCGTCGAAGTGACCGGCGAACGCATTACAACGCTGTACAAGATGTACCAAATCATTCGCTCAAAGCTTAACCTGATCGAAAACCAACTCTTCGCCAACTACAGCATTACACAGTATTTTTTGGTCTACCTGCTGCGAAAGATTCTTGAGACTGACAGTTTGGGAAAAGAATTTTGCGCGGATACAGCCAAATTCACAGCCACCAAGAAGGACCAACAAGCTCTGTACTCCATCCTGGACAAGATGGCTCAAGCAATGGTTAGAATGGTCAACCGCGAAGCGAAGCGGAGGGATGCTGATCCGACAAACATCTTCGATTTTAAGAGGGAATTGAAGAGTCCAAACGCGGTACGCGCCTTTGAAAGCACAGTGCTCGTGATGTACCAAATACTGTCCGACGATAATGAGGACTTGACATTTGCGAGCCGCTGGAAGGAGGCCAAAAAGAAGTGACGGATTCAGAAGAGTACGAAAGATTCAAAGATGCCCTGGAGCGTGTTCTCTCCGTTTCGCATGAAGAGATCAAACGGATAGAGGAATCGGACAAGCTGAAGCGGGAGTTTACAGGGAAGAAGCGGAAGCCAAAGACTAATAAGGCTTCCGCTTCGGACCGCGTTTCTCGTAAAAAGGGCTAGGCGGTTTGCCCCCCATCCACCTTGCCAGTCAACTCGGCATAGGTAAGGCGTTTTCCTGAGATTTGCGATATGGCTAACAGGAATCGGTCCGTATCGTTTAGCGGGTTATCTTTCGTTGCCCAGTTATTGAATCGAAATACCTGTTCCGTGACATAGCGATCCAGATGAAAAGGTTCAACAGCGACGTAAGTTCCGCGAAGGCTCCGCTTGAGCAGCGACCAAAGATTCTCGATTCCCTGCGTGTGGACTTCGCCCCTCACATACTCATTAACATGGCTGACTGTAGCGTGGATGTATTCTTGCGCGGCCAACGTATCGTACGACGGATAGCCGTCCGTATAGACCGTCGCACCCTTTTCGATCTGGCTCAGAATCTCGTTCTGGAGAGTCTCGCGCTTCACATTTGGAACCACTTTTGCCCGAACTTGGCGACTATTGCGGTCCAGGATGCCCATGACCGCAGTTTTGTTGTCGCGCTTCATCGCAAGGCCCAGCTTTGCTCGGCGCTTGGCGTGCATAAACTTCGGCGTTGCGCCAACGAAAGTCTCATCGACCTCAATCGGGCCACCTTCAGAGGTAATTTTGACATCCAGAGACCGCGCCTTCAGTGCAAGCCGCAACCGGTGGAGCATAAACCATGCCGATTTCTGCGTAATACCCAAATCTTTCGCCACTTCGTGACTGCTGATGCCGTTTTCGCAGTTAACAATCAGCCACAATGCTGTAAGCCACTTGTCCAGCGAGAGGGACGAATCCTCAAAGATTGTGCCCTGCTTAACAGAGAATTGGCGACCGCACTTCTTGCACTTCCACCGCTTTTGTGTGCCCAGCCAATAGTGCTCCTTGTAGGCACACCGAGGGCATGCAGGGTTGCCGTCGTACCACCGCATAGCTGCGACCGCATCAATACATGTCTGCTCGTTGCTGAAGTGCCGAATCACTTCCAACAAAGTCTTTGGTTGCTGTTGATTGGCGTCCATATAAAGAATGTACCCCAAATGTTGTGGTTAGTCAAGTATATTCTTGCCGGGGCGTCTCATTCAAAACAAAACCACTTAACCCCAAAATTAGGGGCCGGGAGATGGCTTGCAGTGTAGCGAACGCAGGCTCTAAGCGGCGCAAATTATTCGCTTTTTCGCTGTTCCCTGACCACTGCGAGTTGTCTTCACTCCGCGGTGTAGGCGATGCGCCCTTCACTCACCGTCCAGCGCACCTTGCCCAGCATCGCCCAGCCGTCGAACGGAGTGTTTTTGGCTTTCGATTTTGATTCGGTCGCCTTGTAGGTCCACTCTGCCTTGGGATCGAAGACGACCACGTCGCCGTAGCTGCCCACGGCCAGCGTTCCGCGGCCTTTCAGGCCGAGCAGCGCGGCCGGCTGCGCGCTCAACAAACTCAGAACGCGGCCCAGGGGCAGCTTCCACTCGGCATGTAGCCAGCGCAGGCAGAGCCCGAGCGCGGTTTCAAGGCCGGTGATCCCGTTGGGCGCGAGATCGAATTCGATCTCCTTCTCGTGCTGGGCGTGCGGCGCGTGATCGGTGGCAATGGCGTCAACCACGCCATCGAGAATGCCCTCGATCATGGCATCGCGATCGGCCGCCGAGCGCAGCGGCGGATTCATCTTGGCGTGCGTGTTGTAGAGTCCCACGTGCTCTTCAGTAAGCAGGAAGTGATGCGGCGCAACTTCGCAGGTCACGCGCAGCCCATTGCGCCGCGCCTGCCGCACCGCCGCCAGCGCCGCGGCCGTTGACGTGTGCGCCACATGCAGGTGCGGATGCGCTTCGCGCAGCTCCGCCACCAGCCGGATGTCGCGCTCCACCATATTCGATTCTGCTTCGGCCGGCATGCCGCGCAATCCCAGCTTGAATGACACAGGCCCAAGATTCATGCTCGCGCCTTGCGTCATGCGAGTGTCCTCGGCGTGCTGGATCACGGTGAGGCCCACGCGCGCCGCCGCTGTCAGCGCCTCGCGCATCATGCTGTCCTTCAGAATCGGCTTGCCGTCGTCGGTGACGGCTACCGCGCCCGCCGACTTGAGCGCCGCAAAATCGTTTAGCGTTTCACCTTTCGAACCGCGTGTAGCTGCCGCGATGGGAAACACTCGAACGTGCGCGCCGCGCTCCGGGGATTGCATCCAGCGCGTGGTCTCCGCCGAGTCGTTCACGGGCGACGTGTTGGGCATCGCCGCCACGCTGGTGAATCCGCCGGCCGCGGCTGCCGCCGTTCCCGTGGAGATGGTCTCTTTGTACGCCTGGCCCGGCTCGCGCAAATGCACATGAATATCGATGAGCCCCGGCGCGACGATAAGCCCGGTGGCGTTGAGAACTTGGGCGCCGTTCTGGCCCTTCAGCTTGCCGGGGCCGGCGATGTCGGCTACGCGCCCGTCTTTGATGAGGATGTCTTTGGGCGCATCGACACCCGCAGCAGGGTCCAGCAACCGCCCTCCGCAAATCGCCAGCGTGGTCATGCGCGGCCTCCTTTGTCGCTTTCAAGGAGCGCGCGTTCCATCACCGCCATGCGGATGGCGACGCCGTTGTGCACTTGCTCCAGAATTGCCGACTGCACGCCGTCGGCTACACCTGCAGTAATCTCCATGCCGCGAATGATCGGCCCGGGATGCAGGACGATGGAAGCGGGAGCGTGCGCTGCCAGCCGTTGTCCGCTGAGCTGGTAACTGGCCTTGTACTCGTCAAGATCGAGTTGCATGCCGGCGAGCCTTTCCGCCTGGATGCGCAACATCATCACCACCTGTGACTGCTGAAGCGCCGCGTCAAAGTCCCGCTCGATTTCAATTCCCGGCCCCGACCGTGCTGCCTGTTCCGGCAGCAACTCCTTCGGTCCGCAGAGGAGCACACGCGCGCCCAAGCGCGGCAGCAGCAGCATGTTCGAGCGCGCGACGCGGCTGTGCAGAATGTCGCCGACGATCATGACCGTGACACCGGCGAGCGCCTTCTTGTCCACCTCGCCGATCCTCGGCCGCAGATGAGCGAGGATGGTGCGCAGGTCGAGCAGGGCCTGCGTGGGATGCTCGTGCATGCCGTCGCCGGCATTCACCACGGGCAGGCGTGTTGATTCTTCCAGCAGCCACGCCGCACCCGACGAGTTATGGCGCAGGATGATGGCCTCGGCGCCCAGCGCTCGCAAAGTCAGGCCGGTGTCCTTGAGCGACTCCCCTTTCTCAATGCTGGAACTGAGGCTCGAAACCAGGGTAGTGTCCGCGCCGAGCGCTTTGCAGGCCAGCTCAAAGCTCGTCCTGGTGCGAGTAGACGACTCGTAGAAGAGCAGCGCGATGCGCCGCTTGGCGAGAATGCGATCGCGGACGATGGGGTCCTCATTCTCAAGCTCGGTGGCCCGCCGAAGCAGATGGCTCACTTCGTCTACGGTGAGGTCGAGCACGGAGAGCAGGGACCCTGGGTTATAAGGAAAGGGAGAATCCGGCGCGGGCGGCGCAATAAGCGGACGGCGAATGGCGTGTGCCACTGGGTTCATGCGGAGTCTTTACCGAAGCTTCGGGCTTCGATCCGGTTGTGAAGCTTCGCCGGCAACGCACCGGCCTTTACGCTCAGCGCGCGGGGATGCGCGCCGCATGCCACAGTAGCTAAGTTGTACGCTCCACCAACAACACCTGCTCAGTGTTGTCGACCTCCTGGAATTTCACCTCGATAATCTCGCGGCTACTGGTGGGCACATGTCTGCCGACGTATGTGGCTTCGATCGGCAGCTCGCGATGGCCGCGGTCGATAAGCACAGCCAGTTGCACGCGGCGCGGGCGCCCATGATCGAAGAGCGCGTCAAGGGCGGCGCGAACCGTGCGGCCCGTGTAAAGCACGTCGTCGCAGATCACGACGTCACGGCCCTCGATATCGATGCCGATGGCGCCAGGAGTGACCACAGGCCGGACGCCCGCGGTCGAAAGGTCGTCGCGATAGAACTGGATATCGAGGACGCCCGTATCAACCGGACGTTTCTCGATGCCGGAAATCAATTTGCCCAGGCGCTCCGCCAGCGGAACGCCGCGGCGCTTGATTCCCACCAAAGCCAAATCCTCGCTGCCGTTGCTCTTTTCAACGATCTCGTGGGCCAGGCGCACCAGAGTACGCTCAATCTCCGAGGCAGACATGAGCCGCCCCTTGACTCGCAATTCGGTCTTGCTCTCCGTCTCGCTCATAGTGATTGCTACTCGATCATCAGCATTTTTAAACTCGTCAGCACTCGTTTAAGATCGCCGCATCACGACGGTCGAGTCGACTTGAGAGAGTCAGCTCCGGGACGCCGTAATCGTGAAAATGCTCTTGCCGGATCATACGAGGGCTCGCTGCTCCGGAGCAAGTTGTGGAAAGACCGGCTGCCGGAGAACCGTATCCCACGACCCCGCTCGGGCTGGATTCAGAGGATCTGCGCATCCGGCGCCAGGTGTTCGGCTCCATAATATAGAGGTACAGGAACATAGAGAGACAGGCCCGGATGGCGAAATTGGCAGACGCAGCGGACTTAAAATCCGCAGACCTTTACCGGTCGTGGGGGTTCAAGTCCCCCTCCGGGCACCATAGAATCAATCACTTCATCTTCTCGCACCTGCACTGGCCGGTGCGAAATGCAAACGCTTTCCAGCCTGATCGTCTCGATCATTGCTTCAAAGCCGTTGCGCAAATGGCCATTCATGGCATTTGGCCGCGCGCGCCAGGTAGAGGGCAGAGCCAGTGAGCACGATCAGAAATGCGAAAAACAGCTCGCGTTCGAAGGCGGGACGCGCGAACAAAATGTAAAGAAAACCGGCGATGGCGATCAGCGGGGGAATCGGATAGAGCCACACCCGGAAAGGGCGCTCCATATTGGGCTGCGTGTGGCGCAGGACGATGAGCCCAATCTGCTGCAGAAGGAACTGGAGCAGGATGCGAATTACGACCAAAGCCGCGAGCAAATCGAGAAGCTGAAAGATGCAAAAGATGGTAGACACCAGGCCCAGAACTAACAGTGAGACGTTGGGAAAGCGGTGGCGCGAATGCACCCGGGCAAAGACGCGGAAATAGTTGCCATCGAGGGCCGCGGCATAGGGAACCCGGGAATAGGAAAGCAACAGCGCGTAAACCGAGGCGAACGCAGTCCACACCACCAGCAGTGCGATGATGCGGCCGGCGAGCCTGCCGTAAACGGTTTGCATGAGCACGGCAACCACTGACAGGCGCGCATTGGAGCCGGCGGCGCCGATCATCGATTGCCAAGGGAGAACGCCGAGCACGCTCACGTTCATCGTCAAATAGAGCACGGCGACCAGCGCAACCGACCACAGTATGGCGCGCGGGATGGTGTAGCCCGGGTTGCGCACCTCGGCTCCAAGAAAGCAGATGTTGTAGGCGCCCCAGTAATCGTATGTGGCTATGAGGGTGGCCGTGCCCAGGCCTTCCACAAATCCGAATGTCGGCGCGAAGGCGTGGGCCGGGAAACTGAATGCCTGGTGCGCGTGGAAATGAGTAAGGCCGGTCACGATCACCGCGCCCAGCGTGCCGAGCACGCCGATCCAGAGAACCGAGGAAAGACGGCCGATGAAGTAAATGTTGCGATAGAGAAGCACGACGGCTGCCAGGCAGCAAAACATGGCCAGAATCGTGGCCGGTCCGAAGAGAATGGCGAGGTGGAAGGCTCCGACCACGGGAATCGGTATCGGGATCTGGTAGCTGAAGTAAATTTTTCGCAGATCGGGGAAGATGAAACCGGCGTACTGCGCCAGCCCCACGCAACCTGACGCGATGGAAAGCGGCGCGCTGAATGTGAGCTGCCAAATAAAAAGGAAGGAAAGATAGCGGCCAAGGCGCTTGGGGCCATAGATGGTCTTGAGATAAAAATAGGAACCGCCGGCCTCGGGCATGGCGGCGCCGAGTTCGGCCCACACCAAGCCGTCGCAGGCGGCCAGAAGCGCGCCCAGCACCCAGCCAAGAATCGCCTGCGGCCCATGCATGGCTGCGACGATCAGCGGCAGGGTGATGAATGGCCCCACGCCAATCATGTTGATCATGTTCAGCGAGATGCCCTGCAGCAGTCCGATCCCGCGAACCAGTTCCGGCTGCTTGGCCTGATCGGAAATGGCAGGCTTGGCGGCGCCGGGCGTTACATCCATTCGGCTTTCAGTTCCTGCAGACGTTTGGGATAGGCATCCAGGCGCGATTGCTTCTCCGCGAGCCATTCGCGGTCGGCGGCCAGCTGCTGCTCCATGGCGGCGATCTCGTCGCGTACCGTTGCAGGCGCCGGGCCGCCGAGAATGCTTCGAATCGCGACGAAGTGGTCCGCGTCCAGGGCCAGGCGCAAGTCCTCTTCCGAGGTCTGCAGACTTCTGCCCAGAACCGCCGGGGCGAGCTCGCGCAACAGACCGATCATGTGCTCTGGCGTATCTTCCTTGCCGGACTTTTTCACCATTTCGGAAACCAGCCGATGGGCTTCGCGAAAGCTGATCCTTTCGCGCCGCACCAGGGTGTCGGCCAGCTCGGTAACCGTGAGAAAATCGCGGTTTGCGCGGCTGCGCAACCTCTGCTTATCCACGTCGGTATGCTGCATCACGGCCGCCAACAGCCTGACCGTGCGGTGCGCGTCGTGAAACATGCTGAAGACTAGCGGCAGCAAGTCGTCTTCGGCGTCCACCATGTCGGTAAAGGGCGTATTGTGCACCGAGGTGAGCACGGCCTGCGCCTGGCTGAACGCCTTGCTGGCCAGGATGCGTGTGTGCTCGAACGAAACTGGGTTGCGCTTCTGCGGCATGATACTGCTGATCTGCACGTAACCGTCCTGCACGCGCAGAAAGCCGAATTCGCTGGTGCACCACAGCAACATATCCTGCACCAAGCGGCCCAGGCTCAGCATGCATACAGCCACCGTAGAGGCAGCGTGCGCCAGGTAATCGACTGCTGCGATGCATCCGTAGGAATTGCGCTGCAAGCCTTCAAACCCCAGCAGTTCCGCGGTGTAATCGCGGTCGATGGGAAATCCCGTCGTGGTGATCGCGCAAGCGCCCAGCGGGCTGCGATTCACCACGTCGAAGGCGGCCTTCATGCGCTCCGTATCGCGAGTCAGGAACTCCACCGCTGCCAGCAGATAATGCGCAAGCGTAGTAGGCTGCGCCGGCTGGGTGTGAGTATAGGCGGGCATCACGGTATCCAGGTTGGCCGCAGCCAGGCCGAGCAACGCGGAGCGAAGCGCGCAGATTTCGGCGGACAGATGCAGGATCTCCTGCCGGAAGCTCATCCGGTAAAGTGCAATATCGATGTCGTTGCGGCTGCGCGCAGTATGGATCTTACCGATGACGGCGGGATCGCCGAGCTGTTCCAGGCTGTGCTCGACAAAGAAGAAGAAGTCCTCGAAGCGTCCGTCGTAGACTGCCTTCGCAAGTTGTTCGCGGTCAAGCCGGTCAAGCGCACCGAGGCAGATACGAGCGTCTTCTGGACTGATAATTTTCTGTCGCGCCAGCATCAGCGTATGTGCGTAATGGAGTTCAAGGAGCGATTCACGAAAGTATCGCTGCGCGTCTTCAAAATTGATCGCCAGAACTTCTGCTGTATATTCCGGTGCGGGCCGGGGCTCCATGTTCACTCCTGATCCGATCGATGCGGTGGGCGCTGGTCCGGATGCAGAGGCACTGAAAGCCTGCTAATGATCCCGCCGCCGGCAAGTAAAATCGATATCGCCAACCATTCTAGGTCGCCGCAGAAACACTGTGCCCGGTTCTTGCTGTCTGCCAGACGCGCCGGCTGCCGAAGCACCTGTGGCGTTCCGATAGCCGGCCCGTCTGGGTGGTTGAGAAGTTAGAAATCGATCTTCGCCCCAAACTCGATCAGGCGCGCGGTCAGGAGGGTTGACGTGAAGGCTCCCGATGGTGGCGTCACAATCGACCCCGAGCTTGCCGTCGGTGCTCCGCTCGTAAGACCCACCACCGTAGCCGTCTCGTTAAGCGAGCTCACGTTGGAATGGCGGTTGAACACGTTGGCGCTTTCTGCGAACAGCTGCGGCTGGATACGATCGAACCAGTTCCCCAGGCCGCGGGTGTAGCGGACATCGAACTGGTAGATACCAGGTCCGCGCAGTGAATTTCGGCCCACGCCCACGGGCCGCTGGTAGGACGAAGAGAGGGTATCGCCTGTCAGGTTCGTATTGGCCACTTCGTTCTGCACCTGACCCGACATAAGGTTCCAGGTCGTCTCGAGAGTATTGTCGTTGACCAGGGCGTTTGCGAAATTGGAATCGTAGTGCACCTTTGGCGCAAGGACGGCCAGCAGGTTAAAGGTGTCGGGGCGATCGACGCAGGCGTTACCGCGATCGAAGTTGCGGTTGAACGCATTTGTGATCACTCCATCGCAGTCGTAGGTATCCACCTGGGCAGCATCGTCGATCGCATGCCCGAAGGTGTAATTGGCATTCGCTGAGAACCCTTCCGAGAAGCGGTGAGCCAAGGAAACCAGGAGGGCGTTATAAGAAGAGTTGGCGCCCATGGTCTGCAGCGTAATGTTATTGAAACCCGGGTAAAGGCGCGTGGAGGAGTTCACTGCGCTGGAATAGACCGGGCGGCCGTCTGCCAGGTGGCCCACTGGGTTGATCAGGTTCATGTTGTATTCGTATGGAATGTTACGTCCGTTAGTCATCACATAGCTGACGGTGAGCGCATCGTTCTTGTCCAGCTGCTGCGACACCTGCAGATTGCCGTTCAACGAGTATTCGTTCTTGAAGTTGGGCGTGGTTGCGGTGATGCTCTGGGTGCCCGCGCAGGAACTGCTCACCGAGGTGAGGGTGTTGGGATAAGCCGGCGCGCAGGGAGCTCCGAGTGACGACGAAATCGACGTAACCAGCGAGGAGGTGCCGCCGTTGTTGTAAAGCGGGTAATACCACATATCGGTGGGCGGCGCCAGGTAGAAGACACCCATATTGGCGCGCACCACGGTGCTGGGACGCACCTGCCAGCTGATGCCGAGCCGCGGTGAGAAGTCACCCTTCGGCGTGCGGAAACGCTGCGTGTAGATAAACGGCGCGTTCGCCAACCCCGCGGGCGCGTTGTACACATCGTAGCGCAGGCCATAATCCACCATCAGGTTCTTTCGCACCTGCCACGTATCCTGCCCGAATACGCCCCAGAAGTTGTCCTGGAAGCCCGCTCCTGGGTTGCCAACGCTGATGTTGATCTGGGTGTAGCTATACCGGTTGGCGCCCGAAGCCGCTGCCTCGTAGGCAGCGACCGATGGGAAGACGTATTCGGAGTAAACGGCCGAAAACTGCGTGAGCAGCGGCCGAATGAAGTCGACGCCGAACTTCATGGTGTGCGAGCCCTTGATCCAGGTCAGGTTGTCGTTGAAGCTGGGAATTTTTTCCTGGAACTTCGTTCCATTGATGTTGGTGCCGTTGAAGTAGGCGACGCCGGAAATATAGACCATCGGCCCGGGGCCGGTGGTGGGTGCATTCACGTGCTTCTCGTTGCGATACGGCCACGAGCCACGGAACTCGTTCAACAGGTTCGGCGAGAAGTCGGTGATGAGCTGCGCGCCCTCGATGTACGCCCGGTCGTGGAAGTTTGACGATGCGGAGAGCGCATACAGACCGCCCACGTCACTGTTGTACGGAAACTCGTTGCGGAAATAATTAAAGCGGACGAAGGCCGTGTTCTTCGGATTGATGTTCCAGTCAAGGCGGCCGTCCACAAACGTCGCGTGTTCCACTTCTGGTGCGGTGCCAAGCTGGGATGCCGGCAGTGGGATTGCCGCCGCATTCGCGGGAGTAATGGTAATCGGGTTTGGCTCGCCGCGCAGAATGTACTCATAGGACCCGTAGAAAAACACCTTGTCCCTGATAATGGGTCCGCCGATGTTCATCGCGGGATTGCTCAGGGTTGAGTCCGGCGTGGGCGCGGCGCGTGCAAGGAGCATGGGGCGGGAGTTGACTGACGAGGGACGCCAGATCTCCTGCAACATGCCGTGAACTTGATTGGTGCCGGAGCCGGTAATGTAGTTGGAAATCAGGCCGTCCGTATTGCCGAACTCTGCCTGGTAGGAGTTGGAAACCTGCTGCACCTGGGAGACATAGGAATTCGAAATAGCATACAGGCGCAGTCCCAACTGGTCGGATTCCGTGTCATCCATGCCGTCAAGCTGGTAGCTGACACGATCCGTCAGTCCATTGGTGTTCACGTCGTCGGGGATGCCCAACTCCTGGTTGGGAATGCCGCTGACACCCGGCTGAAACAGAAGGAAATCGTAGGGATTGCGCGAGGGGAGCGGAGCGTTGGCGACCTGGGTGGTCGTGAGGTCGGCGCCGATATCCACGCGCGCCGGCTCAATAACCGAGGCGTTCGCTACCACTTCCACTTGCTGGCTCACCGCCCCGGGATGGAGCTGTTGGTTGATGACCGCGGTATTGCCGGCTTCGAGGGTAATGCCCGACTGCTTGATAGGCGCAAAGGTCTGGGCAACGACGGTGAGCGTGTAGTTCCCGAGCGGAAGATTGGGAATGACGTACAGGCCGCTCGAATCTGTGGTGACGGTGCGGGTGAAGCCGGTGTCATCGTTGCGGACTGTAACCGTGGCACTCTGAACGGGTGCGCCGCTGATGTCGGTCACCTGGCCGCGCATGGCTGCGTTGATGGATTGCGACTGGCCGTATGCGCTTGCTCCTCCCGCCAGCAAACTGCCACAAATCAAAAGTATTAGGGCGAAGAACGGGCGCGTTCGCGATGCAATGGATTGATTGCGATTGCGGAGTCGATGAGAAGACATTGCGGCATCCTCCTGAATTTGTTTGATTTTGATCTCTTCGGGCTGGGGAACACTTTCTTTGTAAGATTCACTTACAAAGTAATTATTTACGTTAGCAAGCAACGGATTGAAAGTCAACTTGTTTTTACATCGTTTTTACATTCGATGAAAAAGGAAGGGCGCCAAAGGCTTTCTTCTTTATGCGCTCGGGTAAAGGCGTGCCGCCTTTGAGGCTCCACGAGTCGGGCGCATTTCACGCGAAATCGGCAGGTTAGCATGGATGCGATTTTCGCGGCCAGCGTCTCGCCTGTTGCAGGCTTCGCATCTTGCGATAGAAACTCGGCGCTAGTTCCACCCACCCTCCCTGACAATGACGAGATGACGGTAAAGCCATGGTCCGTCTATCCTGTCGAGTTTGTGCAGGGTCCCTGCTCCATGCCGGCCGCATCGACTTGAATGCCGTGACTTGGGGATACTCCGACCCAGGTTTTGCTATAGCCCGGGTGCTCTGCTTCTACGCACGGACAACCGGGACTTCGATCGAATTCAGCGCCAGGCGCACGGCGCCGACTAACTGCGCGTCCTGACCCAGCGTGCTCAGAACCAGTTGCGGCCGCAGAAGCTCGTTGCGATCCAGCCGCCTCCGGGTCACATCGTAGAGCGCGGTGCTCATGCCCACGCCGCCGCCCAGAACAACTAAAGAGCAGTTGACGATCAGCGAAATATTGAAGATGGCGTCGGCCAGAATGTGCGACGCCCAGTTGAGGATCTCCGCGGCGATTGGGTTGCCCTGGCGCCCTTGCTCAAAGATTTCCGTGGCCGAGAGATCGGCGGGAAGATTGCGATGCTGCGTCTTTTTCGCGCCCCGCAGCTTGTTGCGCCAGGCCTGCTCGATTCCCCGCCCGCCGATTACGCTTTCCAGCGATCCCGCTTTATCCAGTACAAAAGCGGTGTCGGGCGTACCCGGAACGTGCATATATCCAACCTCGCCCGCGGCCCAGTCGGCACCGTGAATGATCTGGCCATTCAGATAGATGCCCGCTCCAATGCCGGTGCCGAGCGCCAGAAAAACAAAATTCGAGACTTCGCGCGCCGCCCCTCGCCAATTCTCGCCAATGGCGGCAAGGTTCACGTCGTTTTCTACCACCGCCGCGATGCCCAGCGTCGATTCCAAAAGATTGCGAAAGGGTACGTTGCGCCAGTTTTTCAGGTTGGGCGCCGAGACCACCACGCCCGCATCCACATCGGTGATCCCGGGATTACCGGCGGCCACCACCTTCACCGCTTCCATGGAAAGCCCGGCCTGCCGCGTAAGGTGCTCCATGCCGGTTCGAATCATCGCAATCACCTGCTCCGGAGACGAAGCCGAGCGGCTCGGTGCGGACCACTTACCCAGCATGGTTCCGTTCATATCGGCCAGAGCAACGCGCAGGACCGTTCCACCCAGGTCCACTGCCAGCACGTGTGCGTAGCTGGCATTGAAGCGCAACATATTCGGCCGACGCCCGCCGTTGGAAGATCCGAACCCGACAGACTCCACCAGGTCCTCGTCGATCAGCCGTTCGATCGCCGCGGAAACCGTAGGTGCCGTCAAACCGGTAAACCTCACCAGGTCAGCCCGGGAACAGGGGTTGTTATTCCGCAGAATACGCAGAACCTCGCGCACGTTTATCTCTTTAAGCAGAGCCGGCCGCGCCGGGCCGGAGCCGTGGCGCATACTCCCGTTCTCGGCGCCGCGCCGAAGATTTTTTTTGAGAGGGCTTGACATACAATCAAAGGTCGATACTAAGATAACTTTATTTAGATAGTCAAGGCGAAAGCCGCAAAACCACCGATCCGGAGTTCTGCGGCAACCACCCTTCTTCTCCAGCGTTCTATCGAATCCTAAACCTAACGGAGGCAATTTCTCGATGAAATGGCTCAACCTGCTGCTCGGGTCTGCAGTAATGCTTGGTGTGGCTGTAGTGATCTTGCAATTGGCTGAAGCGCAAACGCCTCAGCAGGTCGCCGTGGACGCGCAGACCTTTTACCGGCCGCTTGAAGCTGATCGCGGCGCATCGGCGCTGTGGCAGTCGCTGCTGAAATTGCATACCCGCGCCAGCATGATCATGATCGACGCACATCCCGACGACGAGGATGGCGGCCTGATGGCCTACGAGTCCCGCGGCCAGGGCGCCCGTGCGACCCTGCTCACTCTCAACCGCGGTGAAGGGGGGCAGGACCTGATGAGTCCGGACCTCTTCGACGCCCTGGGACTTGTGCGAAGCGAAGAACTCCTCGAGGCAACCCACTATTACGGCTCGCAATTGTATTTCACCCCGGTGATTGACTTCGGCTTTTCGAAATCGAAAGAGGAAACTTTCCAAAAATGGGGACACGAGAGCTCCCTCGCCCAAGTCGTTCGCGTCATTCGCACGGTTCGCCCACTCGTTCTCACGTCCGTCTTCGTCGGCGGACCCACCGACGGGCACGGCCAGCATCAGGCTTCGGGGCAGGAGACGCAGGAGGCCTTTAACGACGCAGGCAATCCCAACATGTTCCCCGATCAGATTCGCGATGGATTGATGCCCTGGACGCCGCTCAAGGATTATGCGCGGGTTCCCCGCGAAGCGCGCATCGACAGCGCCTTGGGGAGCTTCGGTGACGAGGGCGCCGTGGGTTTCGGCAAAATTTTTGATTACGCCAGCGGCCAAACCTATCCCCTGCGCTTCTTCAATTACATCACCGGCAAGTGGATGGACGGCATGCTTTCGACCGATCTCACAATTCCCGAAGGCACGTACGATCCCTTGCTCGGCGGATCGTTCACGCAGGTCGCGCGCCAAGGTCTCGGCTCCCAAAAATCGCAGGACGGCGGCCCATTCGTTCCTCCCCCCGGGCCGGCCAACTCGGACTATCATCTTTTCGGTTCGCGCGTGAATGCGCCGGCCGGCGGCGATTCGATCTTCGCCGGCATCGACATTTCGCTCGCGGGCATCGCCGATCTGGCCGCGGGACAGAACAACGCGTTCCTCAAGAGCGGCCTCGCGGAGATGAATCAGGACGTCGAACAGGCTATGCATCAGTTCGATCCACAGCGCCTCGACGCGATCGCGCCCCAGTTGGCCGCCGGCGCCAAGGCCAATCTCGCGCTCATCGACAAGGTGCAATCGAGCTCGCTCACCGCGGAAGCGAAATACAACGTCCTGCACGAGCTGCACGTCAAACAGGCCCAGTTCAACGCCGCTCTGGCCGAATCGCTCGGCCTTTCCGTGCAGGCTGCAGTCACCTCCGCGCGGCCAGCTCCAGTCGGCGGACGCGGCCCGGCCAGCACACCCCGCGTAGTGATTCCCGGCCAGACACTCTACCTGAGCGTGCGTGGCGCCGATGAGGGCGGCCTTCCCGTTGTGATCCGGCGTGTCTGGATCGATACGCCGCAGGGGGAAAAGTGGACCATAACGCCCCAGGAACAAACGCCCACGTCACTCAACGCCAATCAGGTGCAATCCGAGCGGTTCCAGGTCCAGGTTCCCGAAGATGCCAAGTCCACCAATCCCTACTTCGCACGTGAAAATCTGCAGCAGAACGTTTACACCATCAACGATCCAAAATATCTCGACCTGCCTTTCGAGCCCTATCCAGTTTCCGGCTGGATGGAATTTGAATATAACGGCGTGCCAGTCGAGATCGGGCAGGTGGCGCAGACCGCTGGGCGCGAAGTCGGCTTGGGAGATGTCGAAGAGCCGCTCGTGGTGGCGCCGGCCATTTCGCTCTGGTTGCCGATGCGCGCCGGTGTGGTGCCGATGAACGCAAAATCCTTCGACCTTTCCATTCTGCTGCACAGCAATACCCCGGCATCGGCGCAGGGAACGGTGAAGCTCGATCTGCCGGCGGGTTGGGATTCAGATCCGGCAATGGCCTCCTTTTCCATGGCAAAGAGCGGTCAGGACGAAACGGTGAGTTTCCAGGTGCACGCTGGCGACGTCCAGGAAAAGCCCTACCAGATCCGCGCCGTCGCCACCTACGATGGCCGCGAATATTCGTCGGGCTACGAGCAGATCGGATACCCCGGATTGCGGCCCTACAATCTCTACCGTCCCGCCGACTACAAGACCACCGGAATCGATTTGAAAATCGCTCCGGGATTGAAGGTCGGCTTCGTTCCGGGCACTGGCTCCCAGTTGCCGCAATCTCTCGCGTCCGTGGGAATCCAAACCACCTCCCTCAGTCCCGACTTCATCGCCTCGGGCGACCTGTCGAAATTCAACGCCATCATCCTCGGCGTGCGCTCTTATTCGGTTCGACCCGATCTGGCGACCTACAACCAGCGTTTACTCGCCTTTGTCCACCAGGGCGGGACGCTGATCGTCCAGTATCAGCAGGGCGCCTACGATAGCTATGCCCCCTATCCACTCTCTGTCGGCACTGGGTCTGCCGCGACGCTCGCCGACGAGGACTCCGCCGTTCAATTCCTGCTGCCGGATAATCCAGCCCTCACTTGGCCGAATAAGATCGGCCCACAGGACTTCACAGGTTGGGTCGAGGAACGCGGCCATGGATTCGCCGATTCCTGGGGACCGCAATGGCAGGCGCCCTTTGAAATGCACGACCAGGATGAGGCGCCCGAGAAAGGTGGTCTGCTCATCGCCCGCTACGGCAAGGGCGAGTACGTCTACGACGCCTTGGCTCTCTATCGCCAACTGTCCGAAGGCGTTCCCGGTTCCTACCGCATGATCGCCAACCTGCTGAGCTTGAGCTCGAACCCGGCGCTTGCATCGGCCGAGGATGCAGCGAGCCGCTGATCAGGTAAAGTTACTAAAGCAGCTTTATTTAGCAACTCGGTCAGTCAAGGCGAAAGCCGTAAAACAACCGATTCGGAGTTCCGCAGGGGCAAGCCTGCCACTTCTGCAGTCTGCCGAATCCTCAACCCCACGGAGGTAATCTCTCGATGAAACGGCTCAACCTGCTGCTCGGGTCCGCAGTCATGCTTGGTGTGGCGATAGTGGTCTTGCCATTGGCAGAAGCGCAAACGCCCAGGCAGGTCACCGTGGACGCGCGCACCTTTTACCGGCCGCTGGAAGCTGACCGCGGCGCATCGGCGCTGTGGCAGTCGCTGCTGAAATTGCATACCCGCGCCAGCATGATCATGATCACCGCGCATCCCGACGACGAGGATGGGGGCATGCTGGCCTACGAGTCCCGCGGCCAGGGCGCGCGCGCTGCGCTGCTCACTCTCAACCGCGGCGAATCCGGGCAGAATGTAATCTCGAACAATTTCTGGGATCAGCTGGGCCTGGTGCGCAGCAACGAGCTGCTCGAGGCGGATCGCTACTACGGCGTGCAGCAATACTTTTCGACCGTCGCTGACTTCGGCTTCTCCAAGACCCGCGAAGAGGCGCTCAAGCTGTGGGGCTACGATCGCGTGCTCTGCGACGTTGTTCGCGTGGTGCGCATGGACCGGCCGCTGGTCATGACTTCGGTTTTCATCGGCAACGTGACTGACGGTCACGGCCACCACCAGGTTGCCGGGCAAATGAATCAGGAGGCCTACAAAGCCGCCGGCGATCCCACAGTGTGTCCCGCACAGATCAAGGAAGGCCTGCTTCCCTGGACGCCGCTGAAAGTGTACGCTCGCGTGCCCGCCTTCGCCGTTTCCCCCAAGGGAATTTACGACTACGCCACCGATCAATGGGTGCCTGTGCGCTTCTTCGACTATGTGACGAATCAGTGGAGCGACAAGGTCCCCACTACCAACGTCCAGATTCCCGAGGGCGATTTCAATCCGCTGATGGGCGACTCTTATTTGCAATACGCGCGCCAGGGCCTGGGCTGGCAGAAGACACAGAATGGCGGCACTGGCGTTCCCTTCGATGGATCGTCCACGAGCCCTTACCACCGCTACGCATCGCGCATCCAGACCTCCGATCAGGAGAACTCGATCTTTGACGGCATCGACGTGTCTCTCGAAGGAATTGCCACCCTGGCGCCCGGTGACAATGCGTTTCTGAAGCAGGGATTGGAGAAGATGAACAGTCTGGTGGAGGACGCAATGCACAATTTCTCCGCCAACCATCCGGAGGCGATTGCTCCCACCGTGTCAGAGGGTTTGAAGACGACGCGCGATTTGATCAAGCAGGTGGAGAGCAGCAACCTTTCCTCTGAAGCAAGGTATAACGTGCTTCACGAGCTGCGAATCAAGGAGGCGCAGTTCAACGATGCGCTAGCGGAATCCCTTGGCGTTACGGTCACCGCGGTACTTGCTCCTCCGCACCCCGAGGTCGGCCATTTTGGCATCTCGATGGGTACTGAGGATAATTCGCGCCTCGTGATTCCCGGGCAGTCATTCGGCGTTGACGCGTATGCGGCCAACACCGGCAACACCGCGGTGCAAATCGACAGCGTCTCAGTCCATGCCACCGATGGCAAGGCATGGCAGATCAACGCAGACAAGCCCGCCAGCGGCGATTTAGCCGCCGGGAAGCGCGACGAAGTGAACTTCCACGTGACGGCGCCTGGCGACGCCGCGCTGACCAGGCCGTACTTCTATCGCCCCAGCGTAGAGCAGCCGTATTACGACATTCAGGAACCGCAATACCTGAGCATGCCGTTTGCGCCGTATCCTCTCTACGCCTCGGTGGAGTTCAGCTTCCAGGGCACGTCCGCCACCATTGAGGCCGACGTGATGACCGCCGAGCACGTGGCCGGCTTCGGCTCGCTCTACGATCCGCTGATCATGGCGCCCGCAATTTCCGTCACCACGTCGCAGCGCCGCACCATCATCCCGCTCGATGGCAAGCAAGCCGCGCTCGACGTCACCATTCACACCAACGTGGCTGGAGCAGCGAACGGGTCGCTGCATCTGAATCTGCCTGAGGGCTGGAGCGCGACCCCAAAGACGGCGGACTTCAGCCTGTCCAAGCAGGGCCAGAACCAGAATCTCACCTTCACTCTGCATGCGGGCAACTTGACGGAAAGGCCATATTCCATCACCGCGGCCGCGGAGTACAACGGCAAGGAGTACACCGAGGGCTACGTGACCACGGGATATGACGGACTGCATCCCTACAACGAGTACTACCCCGCGCAAGTCACGCTGACCGGTGTGAATGTGAAGGTGGCGCCGGGTGTGAACGTGGGCTACGTGATGGGCACGGGCGACGACGTTCCCAAATCGCTGGAGAGCCTGGGTGTGGATGCGCACCTGCTCAGCAGCGCCGACCTGGCCAGCGGGGACCTGAGCAAATACAACGTGATCGTGCTGGGCGTGCGCGCCTACGCGGACCGCCCTGAGCTGGCAACCTATAATCAGCGCCTGCTGGACTATGTGAAAAACGGTGGAGCGCTGATCGTGCAGTATCAATCCGGCGAGTTTGACCACAACTACGGTCCCTATCCTTACACCCTTTCCGGCAATCCGGAGAAGGTGGTCGACGAAACGGCCAACGTGGAGCTTCTGGATCCCCAGAATTCGCTTCTGAGCTGGCCCAACAAGATCACCGAAAAAGACTTCGACGGCTGGGTGGAAGAACGCGGCCATTCCTTCATGCGCGAGTGGGCGCCCCAGTACCAGGCGCTCACTGAAGTGCACGATCCCGGCCAGGAGCCGCAAAAAGGCGGCCTGCTGTATGCAAAGTATGGACGTGGTGAGTATGTCTACGTCGCCTACGCGCTCTACCGACAGTTGGAGGAGGGAGTGCCCGGATCGTACCGGCTGTTCGCAAACCTGCTCAGTCTTCCCGACGCACCCCAAACCGGTTCTTCGCACGGGCAGTAACGCCCAGTCACAAGGCGGGCAGCCGCAGTCCAATCAGTTCGGCGTCGCGTCGCTAAAATCCAGTTCGAATGGCCAGGTTCGCACAGGTCGGCTGGCCGAACGGCGGTCAAGCACATCTTTTCAGCCAGCTTCCGGCTTAGCTCCGGAACCAAATTCAGGAACCATCATGACTGACTTTCCCCATGAAATGTTGCGCGAAATCTACGAGCAGCCCGAGGCGCTCGCGCGCACCATCGACCTTTACTTGCGGGACAACCGGCTCAGGGCAGAGGTTGCGGACTGTTTAGCGGCATGGCCGAGTCCGGAGCAAGAGATTCTGGTAGCGGCCAGCGGGTCCAGCCGGCACAGCGGCTTGTATGCAGAGATTCTGCTCGAGGATCTCTGCGGGCTTGCGGTCGATGTCGAATACGCCAGCGAGTACAGTTGCCGGGGCGGAACAGATATTCGCCATCCCTCGCTGCTGGTGCTTTCCCAGTCAGGAGAAACCACAGACACACTGGCCGCTCTTGAAACCGGCCGGCGTCGCGGCCACAAGACCCTGGCCATCACCAACGCTTCCGCTTCCACCATGGCCACGGCCGCGGATCTTTCCATGCCCCTGGCCGCTGGGCCGGAGAAGGCGATTCCCGCCACCAAGAGCTTCACCTGCCAGTTGGCCGTGCTTTACCTCCTGGCGCTCTATGAAGGAGTGCGGTTCAACCGCATTGGCCCTGCCGAGCTGGCTGGCCACATTCAGGAACTGCATGCCCTGCCCGGCAAAATCGCGGCCGCATTGGACACTTGGCGAGACCACTCAGCGGCTCTGGCGCGCAAGTGGCGCAACGCGGCGACGTTCCTCTACCTGGGCCGCGGCATCCATTACGCCATCGCCCGCGAGGGCGCGCTCAAGTTGAAAGAGAGCTCCTACATCCACGCCGAGGGCTATCCTACGGGCGAGCTCAAGCACGGTCCCAATGCGCTGGTCAGCGATCGCGTGCCGCTGG
This sequence comes from uncultured Acidobacteriaceae bacterium, assembly GCA_963802955.1. Classification (GTDB taxonomy): domain Bacteria; phylum Acidobacteriota; class Terriglobia; order Terriglobales; family Acidobacteriaceae; genus Telmatobacter. Next base: position 249,563 of record CAWDKT010000008.1, on the reverse strand, counting down.
TCGTGCTCGCGACGGTCGATCGTGCTTTGGCCTTCTCACTGGCGCGTTACGAGAAAACTCTGCAGCTTCTCGAAGAGTTGCGCAATCAGGGCGCGAAAGTAATCGGCGTCGCCAACGCAGGCGATCGCGAGATCGCGAGCCTCGTTACGGACTACATCGAGATTCCGCCCGCCAGCGAGTATCTGCTCCCCATTCTTGAGGTAGTGCCATTGCAGCTATTTGCCTATTTCATGGCGCTGGAGCGAAACGTGGACGTAGATCGGCCGAGAAACCTCTCGAAAGCCGTCGTGGATGAGACTTCCTGAGCCGTCGTGCATAGAATGTCCTGAATCGCAGCGACGCGGCTCAAGCCACCTCGCTTCAAGGCAGTCGAACGCACCGTGGCTATGAGTCCAAACCCAAACGGGTTTGTCAGCGCCGGTCCTGGTCGCCTCAATACGTGGGCACGCGCTCGAACCCGCACGTTGCGCGCCGACGACGCGTGCAGCAACTAGGGTCTGTTAACACTACTGGGACGGATGGCGTTGCGAGCCAAAACCGTGTCAGACGAGGCGGAGGACGACGGGCTGTGGCGGGCCCACTGCCTAGGACGACAACGACGTATGAGACGGTTTTGTCCGCAACCCGCAGGGACGGGGCAGATTTTCCCGATTTCCTCGTCGCTCGTCGCTAGCAGACACCCGGTATGCGTCGCTCCTCGCTTCTAGAACTCAGAAAAATCGGCTCCCGTCGCCGCCATCTCAGTAGTGTTAACAGACCCTAGTTCGCCTCTACTTCTTAGCGGAAGGCGGAAGCATTCCGTTCAGTCGCATATAGCTCGCCAACTGTGAATAATGGTCCTCAAGATCATCCGTCAGCTCGAAGAGCGCCCGCGCCCGCGGCTTCTTCGCCCCGCGGAAATAGGTGATCGTTGCGCCCAGGCTCGAGTCCTGCAGGCCGTCCAGTGCCTTCTCGCAGGTGTCGAACGATTGCTTGAGAAGCGGCACCAGCTGGTCCTTCGGGGTCGTGTCCGTGACTGCCGGCGCCTTGCCCGGGCCGTCCCCCGAAAGCATTCCGCACACGCCAAAGTTTGCCTGGATGACATGCGAGACGATCTTCCCGAATGTCCACTGATCCGGTGTCGGACGGTATCCGTACTTGTCCACCGGCATCTGTTCGGCTGCAGCGACGATATAACTGGACTGCCGCTGAAAGATTTCCTTCGCGCTCGCCACTACCGGGTTCGACGCATCCTGCGCAAGCGCGCATGCCGAAGCCGCCGCCAGCAACATCACTCCCAATGCAATTTTCATCTAGTCACCTCAGACTCATGCTACTTTTCTATGCTGCCAGAGACGGTTCGCCTGTGGTAGCAAAATAATGCGTCTCTAGCCGTACTCGCGGTCCCTTAGCTCATGAACGGCGAAGAATGTCACAGTCGTCCCGCGGTTTCGCGCTTGGATCGAGTTTTGGCGAGGCGCTGGCTCCCCCTTCTTATTGTGCCGGGCAGACGTCCTCTCCTGTCTTCAACGAAGCAAAGGGCTTTGCCAGTTCGCTCACCGACATGAGGTTTCCGTTTTTCATCACGCATTGAACATTTGCCGCGTCGTTAATATTCTTCAGGGGATCGCCGGAAACGATGATCAGGTCGGCGAGCTTTCCTTTTTCCAGCGTGCCCAGCTCGGCACTGAGGTGCCATGCCTTCGCGGCCATGCTCGTGGCGGTTTCCAGCGCCTGCCAGGGTTGCATGCCAAACTTGACCTGCGCCCGCAGGTTAAGTTGCAGCGAAGTCGCCGGAATATCCAACGGAGAATCAGTGCCGGCGAGAATCAGGCCGCCATGGTCGAAGTCGTACTTGACTGTGTCTTCTTCTCGCTGGAGCCGAACGAGGCTGTCTTTCTGGTCCTGGTGAACCGCGGTGTCAACCGCCTTGGTGAGCCGTTCCTGTTCCCACGGAGGATAGATGGCGGAGCGGCCGTTGGTGGCGAGGCCGGGATCATCGGCATAGAGAGCCTGATTAAAGGTTGTGCTCGTGGTGGCCATGCCAGACTCGGCCAGCATTTTATTCACGTCCTCGTAGGTGAAGCCCGTATACGATCGCGAGTATGCGTAGCCGGTGCGCGATGTCGCACTGATGTGGCTCATCATGTCATTACCGAGCGCGACGGCCGGCAGCAGATAATGCGAGGCAGTATTTACGCCCATCTCGTCGTGCGCAAACTTGCTGCCCTGCGCCTGCCATGCGTAAGGAAGACGCACATACAGCTTGACAAGATCGAAGTTGAACGCCTTCAGGCGCTCCAACTCGCGATTTAGCTGCGCTTCGCTGGTTGTGGGGATCATCATGCTGTAATAAACCCGTTCCCCGTCGATGGCTTCGCCGGTGGGGAAGAGCCGCGGCCCGACTCTCGCTCCAGAATCGAAGGCCTCTCGCTGCTCCTCCGCGCGATAAGTCGAATCGGCCAGGTCGCGCAGCTCCGTAATTCCGTACGACAGCCAAAGCCGTCCCATGCGGTCGCCATAGTAGATGGACTGCAAACAGGAGGGATGCGCGTGGTTCTCCCACAGGCCCGGCATCACGGCGTATTTCATGGCATCGATTGTGCGGTCGGCATGATAGTCGTGTGCCGCATCGTGCGGCAGAACGCTCTCAATCCGATTGTCCACGACAAGAATGTCGACATCGGTCTGCTCGTCGGGTCCTTCGCCTTTCCAGAAGCGCCCCGCGTGGATGAGCAGTCGCTGGTGGGGCACATCATTGTGCCAGGTCAAATCGAACGGCACATCGGCAGCAACGCCGCCGTCGCGGGGAATCATGCGCAGCTTGCCGTTCGACTCAAACAGCATGTGCTGCGAATCGCCGCTCCAGGTGGGGGCATCCGCTGTTTCGTCGCTCAGTTTTTTTGCGGGTCCGCTGGGATGGCCCGCGGCGTCCACCGGCATGGTGTAGAGCAGGTCATCCATGATGAAGGCCATCTCTTTGCCGTCGGGAGAGTAGACCGGGCCATCCTCGCCGCGCGCGCTGATGGACTCATAGGGAGCCGGCGCAAACCAGCTCATCTTTGCCGTAGCGACATCGATGGTTGCGATCTTGTTTGTGCCTTCGCGGAAGCGGCGTGTGTAAGGCTGCACCGCAACAATGGCAATCGTCCGGCCGTCTGCCGACCAGGATGGCCGGCCCGGATCAAAGAGGGCCGGCGTAAGCGCGCGCACTTTGCCTGTTGCAATATTGACGATGGATGTGACGCCTGTTTCGTCCTGGAAAGCGAGCCACTTTCCGTCTGGCGACCAGGCGGGAAGAATTTGAGCGGAGGTAGGAGACGGCGAGACCTGCTTCACCTCGCCGGTTTGCATGTCTCTTATATAGAGGTTGAGAACACCGCTGTTGTCTGAGGCGTAGGCAAGATATTTTCCGTCCGGCGACCACTGCGCGCCTTCTTCGAAGAAATTATCGTGACTTAGCTGTTGCGGCTTCTCCCCGATCTTCAACACCCACAGGTTGTCCAGCGCGGTGAAGGCGATTTCATTTCCGTCGGGCGAGAGATCGGGCGCAAGAATGCCGAGGACAGGCTCGGGCGCAGTCGAGCTGAAAGCGTACTGCTTATGCCGATACTCCGGCCGCATCCACTTGATCCCCGCAGTAAAGGGGATCTCCTTTTCCTGCTTTGCCGCCAGATCCAAACGATAGATATGGCCGTTGGCCGTGTAGATCAAATCGTTGGCTGAGAGCCACGTGGCGGGAAATGGAAAAACATCGTCTTCTTTGCTGGCTTCGGATCCGGCCACCATCAAATGGCTGGCGATCATGAAGAATCCTTCGCCGGAGAACTGCGTCCATGAAATCGTCTTTCCGTCCGGTGACCATGATGGCGCTTCCAAGCGGCCCTGGGTGGTTCCCATGGTCGCCAGCGTGCGCTGGTGGCCGTCTGCATCGATCGCCTCGATGCTCCTGCCCATCGTTCCTTCGCCGCTGACAAAGGCGATCTCGTGACTGTCGGGCGACCAGGACGGTTCGTACTCATCAGCAGGCGATGACGTCCACTGCTTGAGCGCGCCCGATTTCAAATCCACGGTCCAGATGTCGTAACTTCCTTTGAACGCGCGATCTGAAGCAAATGCGATCGCGGTTCCATCGGGAGAAAAATCGGGCTCACGATCGTCGCCATGACCGCTGGTGATTTGGCGCATCTCCGATCCGTCCGGCTTCATTGTCCAAATGTGAAACGTCCCTCCCGAGTAGGACTGGACCGCCACAAGATCACCTTTGGGTGACCAGCTCGGGTGCGAAGCCTCGAAAACAGCTGAGGTGACCTGCTTCGCTGTACCTCCGCTTGCTGGCAGCGTGTACATCATGCCTTGCAGGTCGATCATGATGGTCTTGTGGTCCGGAGAAACCGCGAGAGCCATATCGGTTCCTTCATGCACCGTTATGGTTCCCGTTCGCTCGGCGCTTTGCCCTTGAGAATGGGCGAACGCGCAGGCCACCGCGGCCAGGATCATGCCCGCTAAACATACGCCGGTCTTTTTGATGCTCGACCGCCGACACGGCAGGTCGATTTGGCCGGTCTTAATCAAGAAAAACCTCATTGTGCTTTCATCTCCTGGACTTAAGATCTGCAACAGATTGCGCTTGCCTGGCGTGCGTGCGTTAGTCTATCGATTTCGCGGATCGGCGGGTAGAAATCGCCAAGTCCTTCCGCCAAGTCTGAAGGCGCGCCCTACGATTGCCAGCGACAATGTACTTTAGGCCGCAAGCAATCAAAAAGCGAACCGGGCGAAGAACTGCATGTTACGAGCGAAGTATTCCAGCGATGCGCCCTCGCTGCTCACTGCAGTGGGACGGCCATATGTGTTCGAGCCGGTTCCTATGGTTGCGGTGGTGGCGAAGTTGCCATAATTTGCGTGGTTGGCAAGGTTAAAGACTTCAAAGCCAACAATGGCATTGTAGCGTTCATGGATTTTGACTGTCTCCTGAAGTCGCGCATCGATGCGGTTATAAGGCGTCCCTCGGAATCCGTCACGTTGGATGACGTAATATCCATAGGCGGAGTCGTAGGAAATCTTCGAAAGGGGCGCGTATACCTTGGTGCACGTTGCCGTGGGGCATGTGCCGGTGAAGGTGGGAGCGACGGGCGTCACGCCTGCCCCAAAGGTGCGAGTGCTGGACGAATAGCCGTTCACAGATGTTCCCGAGACCGGCGCGAATGCCAGGCCTGAGCCGAAATGGTAAAGGCTGGAAAGCATCAGCCCGTATTTCCACGCGTACTGCCCGGTGGCGGTCAATGTGTGACGCTGATCGTCGGTGCCGTTCGCCCACTCCTGCTGGATGCCAGGCTTGAACGGTTTGTTTGGATAACCGAAAGCGCCGTTTGTCGAGTTCTTGTCACGGCCCCAGGTGTACGCGATGGCTCCGGTGAATCCTTTTGTCGTCGCATGGCGGATGGATACGGCGAGGTCGTCGCTAATATCGCCGGCGCCAGGATACACGGTAAAGTTTCGCGTTGCTCCGCCGAACAACTGGTTGCAAACCTGTTTTGCCGGAGTACCTGTGGGTCCGCCGCCTGAAGGCGCATCAGTCGAGAGCGTCGCGGTGTTGAGTGTGTCGAGTTCTATCCCCCCGTTACCACAGACGCGCTGTCCATAGACCGTAGCCGTCATGGCCGTGGTGGGATTTAGATTCAGCTCGGGGTTGGCTGGATTTTCGAGCAGATTTCCGCTCAAAGCGATCCAGTCATCATAGGTCCGTACATGAGCGCCATCGATGGTGATCGTAGTTTGCCACGGGAGTTGGCGGGCTATGCCCAAGGACGCTTGAAACGCGTACGGTGTCTTGGCGCCGCGCTGCACAGGCTGCGGGGAGCTAACGTAGTTCTGCGGATCGGAGCTCGGGTTCTGTCCGGCAAAGGGAGTAGGCAGTCCAAGGTTCGTACCGCTGAGCGTAGCTTGCAACGCTCGCTTTGTGCTGCTGTAGAGTTGTTCATCGATGATGGCGTTGGCAACTTGATCGGCGTAATAGATGCCCCCGCCGCCGTGGACCGACGTTTTGCCATCTCCAAACACGTCGTAGGAGAATCCGACTCGCGGCCCAAAGTTCAGGTTTGGGTTCGAGTTGGGAGTGATGAGGCCTGCAGTCGGCGTATAGGAAGTGTTGTATGCGCCCAAGTCGTTGTCGTAGCGGAGCCCGAGATTGAGAACCAGACGCGGCACAATCTTCCAGTCGTCTTCGGTCCACACGCCAATGATGTTGCGTGCAATGTCGATGTTGTAATTGCCAAATGCCTGAGTAAAGATCTCGCCCGAGCTGCAGTAGGAGTTGATGGCCGAAAAGTTCCAGGTGGAAGGATTCAGCGTACCGTTGGGGAACATCGCCGCGTAATTTGGAGTGGCGCCAGCGCCGGGCGTACAAGTTGTGAGGCCGCCTCTCAGGTATTGCGGGAACGAACCTCCGTGAAGGGTATGGAGGTACTCGCCACCGAGTTTAACGCTATGCTTGCCCTTGAGCCAGAACAGATCGTCGCGGTACTGCTGCGTGTACTGATCAAAGACTTCCGGTTCGTTGTACGGTTCGCCGACTGTGACCTGCGGCAACGTAAGCACGATCGAATTGTCTGAAAAGAATGGAAAGTTCCCGAACTGGAAGTAATGAAATCCAGCGTGAACATCGTTGATGACGTGATCGTTGATGTTGCGATCCCAGTCGAACACATATCCGGCAGTTGTGACCGTGGAATAGTAGGATTGGCTGGGCTCATTGAGCTGACCGACAAAGCTCGTGTTTTGCGTGAATCCATCGCCCCGCAGAAACAGATGGTTGTCGGCGCCCACTTGATAATCAACGCGGCCAAGGTACTCATTCACCTTATAAATGGAAGGATGGGTATAGACACCACTGGTTCCAGTAGTGGTAACGCCCGCAGTTGTGGTGATGATGGGACTCTCCGTGACGGAGCTGGGCTGGTGTTCACCTTCATACGAGCCGAAATACCAGAGTTTGTCGCGAACAATCTTGCCGCCGAGTGTGCCGCCGTATTGTTCATCCGCAAACGGGATCACGTCGTCCGCCGCCGGATTAGCAGCCTTTAGAATCGGATCGGCCGAGTTGAAGAATGAGTTGCGGAAGTAACCAAAGGCGCCACCGTGCATCTGGTTGGTTCCGGTCTTGGTCTGTACGTTCACGTAGACGCCGGCGGAACGTCCGGCTGTCGCGTCAAAGCGGTTAGTGATGATTTCGAATTGTGAGATGGCATCCTGCGAGAGCTTCGGCTGGCCAAAACTTGATCCCACCGAGTCTTGGGAAAGCTGTAAACCGTCCAAAGTGACTTGGAATTTTCCAGTCTCTTCGTCGCCCTCCGAAGCTCCGCCAGGTCCGCTAACCGGGGCGTTTCCAAACGCATTGCTCCTGATCCCGGCAACCAGCGATGAAAGCTCTACGTAGCTGCGGCCATTCACCGGAATGTCCTGTACTTCCTCCGGCGTGATATTGCCGGACACTTGGGATGACGTTGTATCAATCGCATATTCGCTGCCGGCCTCGACAACCACCTGGGATGCGCTGCTTGCCACCGGAAGAGTGAGATTGACCTGCGCCAATTGACCTACCAACACGAGAACCCTTTTTTCCGCCGTACCGAAGTTGGGCGAACTCGCAGTGATTGTGTATTCGGCAGCCGGAATACCGGGAACAACATAAACGCCTTGACTGTTTGTGGTTGCGGCGTATGACGCAGCTCCTGCCTGTTTGACTTCCACTTTCGCGCCCAGGATGATGGCACCCTGCGTGTCGGTGACAACGCCGGTGATCCCTGTCTGTTGGCTGAACGCTGAAATTGCGCCGAGGGGGAAGAGAAAAAGAGCCGTGAGCCTCCAAGAAACCTTCATTCGCAGAAGCCTCCATAACTTTGCCGGTTGAGAATCGTTGAGGACATTTGCATCCCGCCGTCCGTCCGTACCGGGGCTGCTGTTATGCGCACACTTATCTCGCAGACTTGCGCACGACGTGCGAAGGCAGTCTCTGACCGGGAGACTGAAGAGATCTTCTCGAGAAGAGGTGGGTTGACCTTCAACCGCCAAATCGAATCGGGCGATAACCCACAGCGTCTCCTCGGGGCGCGAGAAAACCCCTGAAAACAGACCCTCCCTGGAGGGACTTGATTGGCGCACACAGGGACGCGTCAAGGTCCTAACCTTCCGAGGAAGACTCTTCCGAGCGTGCCCAATCAACGTCGATCGGCAAACTGTTCTTGTATTTCAAGTGCTGAAGTTGACCCAGCGGGCGCGGCGACGGTGGCGGCCCAAGACCTGGTATGTTCGCAGACTGCCCGGAGCTTGCAATTGCCTTGTAGCCGGACCGCTGCGAATTTCTGTTTAGCTTAACTGAGGATTAACATTTCGTCCAATTAAATCTTTCATTGCCGTGATCGGTCATTTTGGGCTTATACAACCCATCGGGCTGGTGACTGCTCAGTCTGCTTCACGAAGGCCCAGGCAGGTTTACTTTTTGCGAGTAATTTACTATTCCGCTTGGACCCCCAGCAAACGGGAAGCTGTTACTTGGGTAACATTTCGGAGTAGGTCAGTCTTCTCTGAAAAGATTGGTACCGATATATCGACTTGAACGAAGCCGGCAGGGCGGCAGACGCGGCACGCTCCAGTTGAATCTACTGAGAGCCGGTCAGGCCGCCGGGAGTTTTTCGCCGGTGCGGAGGAAGCTTAAAGCGGCCGGGCATTTCTCCGCGACGTTATAGCACGGCCTTCCCTGGTGTCAGTTGCGCGCGAAGTGAAGTCCACCGTTGCCTTACGGTATGCTCGCACTGGCGACATTTGATGGGGCGCTTTCCACTCCAGAGGCATCGATGCTTTCGATGACATAGTCGTAGGCCTGCCCGGCCTTGACCGACGGGTCAGTGTAAGCGGTTTGGGTGACTGCCGATGAATTCATCTGGACATACGAGGAGGCGCCGCTCGGCGACCGATAGACAATGTACCCGGCAACAGGATCGGGAGAACTCGCGGGCGCATTCCAACTTAAATCGACCGCATATCCAACTGCCATGCCGGTGCCGCTCAAGCTGATAGTTGCCGTGGGATTCGTCAATGACGTACTGACGATCGTCAGTGTACCGGTCACGGACGCAGCCCCAGTCGGGTCGAACAGCACGTTCAGCGTTGCCGTCTGATTCGGATTCAACGTCAGCGGGAATGTAAGTCCGGAATCCCCGAATCCGCTGCCCGCGATGGAGGCCGATTTTACGGTGACTGCAGCAGCGCCGGTGGACGTCAATGTGATCGACTGCGTGGCTGTCGTTCCGACGTTTACGTCGCCGAAGCTTACAGCGGAGGCGTTGATGGTCAATACCGGCGCGCATGCGCCCAGGCTAAGACCGAAAGTCGCCGATACGCCGCCCGCGCTCGCTGTCAGCGTCACGGTCTGCGCAGAGCTAACTGAAGAAACGGTCGCGGTGAAGCCGGCTGTACTCGCCCCTGCCGGCACGGTCACTGTTGCCGGGACCGACACTGCGCTGTTGTTACTGGCCAGGCCGATCGCCAGACCGCCCGCGACCGCAGCGGCATTCAGTGTCACTGTACAACTGTCCGTCCCCGCTCCCGTCATCGAACCATTGGCGCAATGAAGCGCGGTAAGCACCGGCACTCCCGACCCACTCAGACTGATCACGGACGAAGAACCCGTGGACGAGTTGCTGGCGATGGTCAGCGTACCAATCGCAGTCCCCGCAGCTGCGGGATCGAATCGCACGTTCAACACCGCCGTCTGATTGGGATTCAGCGTCAGCGGAAAAGTGGCGCCGGAGACAGTAAATCCACTACCGGTCACAGTGACAGAATTCACGGTCACCGCCGCGTTGCCGGTTGAAGTCAAGGTCACCGACTGTGTTGTGGGGGTATTCACATTCACGCTGCCGAAGCTCAGACTCGATGAACTCGGGCTGAGAATTGCCGCAGCAGCATTCAACTGCAGCGCAAAACTCGCAGAAACTCCCGCGGCACTGGCCGTAACGGTTGCCGTCTGTGTAGTGCCAACCGCCGATATTGCGGCCTGGAAACTGGCCTCGGTGGCGCCCGCTGTTACCGTAACCGACGCAGGTAAAACCACCGCCAGGTCGTTGCTCGATAAACTAACCACGAGTCCGCTCGCCGTCGCTGCCGTAAGCGTGACTGTACATGATTCAGTTCCTGCGCCGGTGACCGATCGCTGGGCGCAAGTCAACGAGGCGAGCGTTGGGCTGGAATTCCCCCCTCTGCGCCTCTTTCCGAGGTTGACCGTAGACTCTGGGATTCCAACGAGTGGATCATTCGTCGACAGCTGGGTCATTGCCTCGCTCTTCGAGATTGACGCCACCTCCACGCTAAGACCGGCGGCGCTGGGGCCGGAAGCAGAAGAAGCGCCAGCATTACTCTGTTTGCCAGGGAAGTTACTCAGTAACATCGTGTCAATGCTCGTTGCTCCGCTTGTCATTAGGCTTGCACCCACAAAGGGAACTTCCATTCCCTTGATATGTGGCGCGGATGGAGGAGCGGAATCTCGATTACTGGTCGCGGGTTCGAATGCTGTCCCGACACGTTGATTCACGATCTGCCCGCCACACGCAGACAAAATGGGCAGCAGCCCAACGAGCAGAACCACCGAAGTTAGTCCTACAAGGCCATTGTTTCGTCTGCCAATCCTGATGTTGCAGCCAGCTCTCCAGAAGCTCATCTGTTTTGCACCCGAGCTTTGAGGTGCATTCTTTGTTCCGGCTATCTTCTGGAATAAGTAAGCAATTTCTAAAGGGCCCATGTTTCTCTACCTATGGAGCTTCTAGAAACACTTCTCCCCTCGTGGCGCGGCTGCCCATGAGAGCGTCACGTCTTCTAATTAAGGAAGGGAGCTGTCAAACAGATCGGAGTTTTCTTCTGTTCTCAGAATCGTGGATCGTTACATCTTAGAAAGTGACCGATGTCACCTATATGCCGTTACATAGGTTACCTTCGTTTGGTAACTTTAGAGCAGAGCACCCTTGGCATTTAGCATCTTCGATTCAGCGATCACACAATGTAAGACATCTGTCTTGCGCAAACTGTTGAAAACTACTGCTTTAAACGCTTGAATCCAGCGGATCCCTGGCGTATACATGAGGGATCAATTCCGGCGTGAGTGCCGCGCTCGCGAGAGGTACGGGTGTCGCAATGAAGAGTTTTCCAATTGCAATAATTCTCTTTTCTCTCTCCTGCGCTAGCGCTTCGGGGGGCTCTAAGCCGATCGGGACCGTCAGCGCTCGAGGAGACTTGCGAATCGACGGATCTCCGGTTACGAGCAATGCAACGCTATTTGACGGCACAGCAGTCGAGACCAGCCAAGCCACGGCGACGCTTCAGCTTGTCAACGGCGCCGAGGTGAAACTGGCGACCAATTCGCGCGGAGTCGTGTACAGCGATCATCTTGTGTTATTGCAAGGGAGGAGCCAGCTCAAGACATCCGGTTCGCATTTCCTGCTCGAAGCGGATGGTCTTAGCGTCGCTCCCGGTGGGGCGAATACGCTTGGGGTCGTTGCGTTGAGTCCGGCGAATACGGTCGAGGTCGCCGCCGTGAAGGGCGATCTCCGTGTGACGGAAGACTCGGACCTTGCCGTGGCCGAGGTGGTTACGGGCGCGGCGATGTTGTTTCACCCCATGCAACAGGCCGCTGCACCCGAAGGATCGCCTTTCCTGAACGCGGTCGAAGGGTTAGTGAGCGAAGCCGACGGTATTTACTTCCTGACAACCGTGAGCGGATCGAAATACCAGCTTATTACCGGGAAGGAACTGCGGAAGTATAACAACAAGAAAGTTGTTGTTTCGGGCTTCCTGCAGGCTGGCGCCGCAACTTCTGACCAGACTCAATTACTTGTAACCGAAATTGATTTCAACGGCGCGGGCGGATCCGGTTCGAACAAAGCGCTGATTGGCATTCTGATCGTCGGCGGCGGTGCGGGCGCAGCGATCGGTGTCGTCGAGGCTACCAAAACCTCAGCAAGCCGCTAGTCTCCCGAGGGGAGAGAGCCAGCGTGCCCGCTTCAAAGAATCAACGCAATCGAAGTTTGCCCCTTGCCTAAATTGCATCCGTGCATGGCGGCTCGCTTCTTGAAACTGCGGGGCGGATCACGCGTTCCCAACCATCAACCATTGGCCCAATCTGATTGCGTCGCGGAATTTGTCCGCTCCGATATTGAGCTGGTAGATCGGGACAGGAACAGCAGGCCCGGCTTTAGGAAGTGAAAGCGTGCCGAATTCGATTGGCACCGCGCCAGAGCGGACGGATCAGCAAATTGGCCATGGCCGCGAGGGCGGTTTTGTGGGCTTGGATTCGCGAGCGCCGCTCCCTTTCAACAGCAAGACGTCGCCGCTGGCGCTGGGAGACTTTCACTGAGATTGTGCGCATCGGGTCGGCCGGGCTGTCGATCGCCTCCCAGGCGGCCTGGAAACGAGGGTGAAAATGCTGCCGGACAGGCGCTCGCAGTTGCTTCTGATCTTCAGTAAGCGGGTCGGCGCCGGCGTGGCGGGCGATCGTCGGATTGGTGTTGATTTCCCAAACCTGCGGGCTGCCGTTGTGCAATCCGTAATCGATGCGGCCATAGTTGATTCCGGCCAGGGCGAAGGTTTCGCGCAGCCATTTGGCGTGGGGATCGCTATTGAGATAATCAAGCTCTTCCCGCGCCGTTTCCGCGTCAATGAGCCGGCCATGCGATTTGGTAATCCAGTCGCGGTTGTGGGTGAGGGTGTGCGGAAGAATGGTCTTGCCTACGATGAAAGCTGAGTATTTCCGAAAAACGCCGGCAGGGTCCATGGTGTCGCAATACTCGACGACGATCAGATCGCGCAGACGAAATCCGCGCAGCACTTTCTCTGCAATCACACGGGCCAGCGCGGCGCGGGTATAAAGCAGTCCGCTGACGTTGCCGCTGTGGTCCAATTCGCGGCGGAGGAAAACGGGAAAGTCTTTGCAGCGGAAGGCCTCGGCGGCGCGGTAGACCCGAAAATGATTGCGGGTTCGTTCGAAGCAGGCCCTGAGAAGGGGAAACCGCAAAAGCACCTCCGATGGCCGATTGATGATCTTGAGTTGCGGGTCGGCTTCTTGCAGCCGCTCGCAGCACCGCATGGCAATCTGTTTCTCAGTCGGCAAGAGTTGATCGATGGCCACAAAGACATAAGTGCCGAGAGGTAGTTCCTGACGAGCTGCGATTTCATCGTACGTGAGGATTCGCAGGCGGTTCCGCAAGGGGCTGCCGTTCTGCGCCAGGTATTCCTCGATTTCCCAGGTTTCCTGGGTTGGAGCGACCACCACAATCATGAGACAAGGCCGGTTACCGCCTGGTCACCCATTGCATTTTGCGGCGGTAAATGCTTCCGGTCGATCGAGTATAGTAGCACCGATAGAACCAGCGCCATCACGCAACGGTTGTAAGTAACTACCTGAACGAGGGGCGTTTCCCCTGGGAGCCATGCGTCTGTGAAAGATTGGATCGAAAAGCTGTTCGAGCACGAGGAGATGTTGGGTATGGGCCACCATCAGCGAGCCGCAGACGGCAATCTCGGCTTGGGCTGGCTCTACTACGCCCTCGCACGCATTATCCGGCCCTCGCGCGCCGTCGTAATCGGTTCGTTTCGCGGGTTCGTCCCCCTGATTCTGGGCAAGGCGATGGCCGAGAATTCGGAGCAGGGAGAGCTTTGGTTCATTGATCCGTCGCTGGTGGACGATTTCTGGAAGGATCCGCAGGCCGTTCAACGTTATTTCTGCGACTTCGGGGTGAAGAACATCCGGCACTTTTTGATGACCACCCAGCAATTCGCTGCGTCGGAGAGTTATCGTTCGCTGGGCGAAGTGGGTCTGGTGTTCATCGATGGCTATCATTCCGAGGAGCAGGTCCGTTTCGACTACGCCGCGTTCGAGAATCACCTTTCACCCGAGGGAATCGTTCTTCTTCACGATAGTGCGGCGGTGCGCATCTCGCGCATGTACGGCGACGACCGGGCCTATGAGCATCGCGTCAAGTGTTTTGTCGACGAATTGAAGAAAGACACGCGGTTGCAGGTGTTCGATTTGCCGTTTGGCCGGGGAGTGACGTTGGTGCGCAAACTCAGGGCGTAGCGGACCCTTCGCTGGGTGAGCCGCGGCAGCGATCGCCTCAGCCATCTTCGCGCCGACCCTGGAAATAACCGCGGACGTATTGTTCGGCTTCGGACTTTATGCCATTCCATCTCCATGTGCCCTGGTCGTCGACCCAAATCTCTTTTGCAGGATCGAAACCGCGGCTGCCGAGAAATGCGTGGCGCTGGCTGTAGCGGCGATCTTTCAGTTCGCCATGCCAAAGGTGGAAGAGGCCTCCTTCAGCGAAGCCCACGTTTCCGTGAACCGCCTCGAAATAGGGTTGTGCCCAATTCATATAGTGCCGCGTCCACCGCGGGCCCATCTGCAGGTATTCGATCGCGTCGCAAAAGCGGCCCAGCATCGCGCAGGTGATAGCCCTGTTACCGCTGCCCAGCACACAGGCGTCGTAAAAGCCGAATTGATCGAGAATCTCGCGCCGCGCTGCCCAGGCCAGCCCGCAGCTCGTCCGGTCTTTCACGCGCATGTCTCCGCGCAGGATTTCCGGCGGCGCAACGCCCTCAGCAAGCGCGTACATCATCCCGTAACCACGGTTCTTTCTGGAGCAGGCGTCTGCCGGCATTCCACCCCGGGCAAGTTCGTACACCACGCTGAAGGGTTCGACGATCGCGAATTTTTGCAGCAGATCGACCGTTCGATCGGCCCAGTCGCAGTCCTCGAAGACGACGTCGCTATCGAGCCAGGCAATCATGGGGCAGTCCCGCGGGACCGATTGCAAGGCAATATTCAGGAGCCGCTCTTTCTGCCACAGCAGGTCTCCGGATTCCATTTGCACGAGGACATCCGCGTCGTTCCGGCACAATTGGAAGCGGCCTTTGTGTGACCACTCCACAGTGACCAGGGGGAGACTCAGGTTCTCCCGGAAAATGCGGTAATTCCTCAGCCTGCTCTCACAGCCGAGCGGATTGAAAAAGCAGGTGATGGCCCAAAGCTGTTGTGTTGCCATGAGCAACCTCGATACGGCGCTGTCGAAAATAGACTAGCCCGTCGAAATAGCAGAAACCCCAAGCGCCGGCTCTCCCCGTATCAGAACCGTTACCTGGCAGGACTTCAATGCTTCTTTCGTGGCAGGATAGCGCTGTAAACGTTTTCATCGAACCGGACACGGCGGATGAGTGGGTCATCCTGCCCCCGGCAGGACCGGATGCAGCATGGTAGTAGCTAATGGACACTTTGGAGTCAGAGGAATGCGAGCGCAGTGAAAACGTTGGATCGCAAATCTCATTCAACCCGTGTGCGCCGCTTGGCCGCGTGAAATGCGATTTTCGAAAACCCGTGACTGCACAATCGTTATGCGGCTATGCCTCCTCGGATTCATCGGGCGGGGGTAAGACGTCATCGGGCCGGGCGATCCAGACGTAAAGAGTGGGGAGCAGGAAGACGCTCATCAAGAGATTGGTCATCAGTCCGCCCACGATCACGATCGCGAACGGCCGCTGCGAGTCGGAGCCGATACCGTGCGAAAGCGCAGCCGGCAAAAGCCCCAGGGTTGCAACCATCATGGTCATGATAATGGGACGCAAGCGCACGACGGATCCCTCGACAGCCGCTGCCTCAATAGAGTGACCGCGCGTGCGAAGCTGGTTGATATATTCCAGCAGGATGACGCCGGACTGGACGGAGACTCCGAACAAGGCCAGGAAGCCCACTTCTGAGGAGACGCTGAATTCAGTGCCGGTAACGAGCAGTACCAGTAGCCCGCCGAGGCTCGCCATCGCAACCGTTGCCAGGATCAACAATGACCATTTGAGCGACTTGTACATCGAGTAGAGGATGATGAAGATCAGCAGCACCGTGAGGGGCGCAATGACCGCCATGCGAGCTTCCGCACGCAGCTCGCTTTGGTACTCGCCTTCCCACGCGATGTGATACCCGCGAGGCAGCTTGACCTGGGCATTCACCTCCTGAATCGCTTCGCGGACTGCATCGCCGAGCGGCCGGTCGCGAACGCTGTACTTGATGGCGACGTAGCGCTGGTTATTCTCGCGGTATATTTCGGAACCTTCGTCGGCTTCGTGCACATCGCACAACTGGGCAAGTGAAACCCGTTCGCCGCTCGGCGACAGGAGGCGGATGTTCGAGATGGCTTCGGAGGTATTCCGGTACTGGGAAAGATAGCGCAGCGTGAGGTTGTAAACTTCTTCGCCACGCAGTACCTGGGTCAGCGCCGTTCCTCCAACGGCAGTCTGGATAGCATCCTGCACGTCGGCTACATTAATTCCCCAGCGCGCCGCCTTCGCCCGATCCACGGTGACATTCAAGTCGGGCTGGCCGGTAACCTGCAGTACCCCCAGGTCGGTAATACCCCTCACGCCACTCATTACGGCAGCCACCCGGTTCGCCAGGTCTTCGAGCGTGTGCAAGTCGCTGCCATAGACTTTAGTGGCCAACTCGCCCTTCACGCCGCTGACCGCCTCCTCCATGTTGTCCTCGATGGGTTGCGAGAAGCCCCAGATGGCGCCGGGAAATTTCCGCGCTAATTCGAGGTTCATTGAGGCGATCAGGTTGTCTTTGTTCCCTTGGAAAATCGGCCGCCAATCTTCTTTCGGCTTCAGCCCAACGAAGTACTCGGTGTCGAAGAAACCCGTATGATCCGTGCCGTCGTCTGGACGGCCGGTTTGGCTGGTGCACTCGGTGGTCTCGGGAAACGAGCACAGGATACGCCTGGCTTCATTCGCAACCCGGATGCTTTCATCGGGACCGACGCTTTGTTCCAATGTGCCTCGCACCCAGAGGGAACCCTCATCCAAATGCGGCAAAAACTCAGAGCCAATAATGCCGCTGAAGGCCAATAAGACGGCTAAAACAAGCGCAACCACTCCGCCGCCGATCACGACCCGATGATGACGAATGGCCCACGTGACACCCGAGCGATATTTTTTTCGCAGATACTCCATCAGCGGATTCTCCCACTCCTTTGCTCCTTTGCTAAGCGAGATGCTCGCTAACACAGGAGCAAGGAGGATGGAGTAAATCAGTGCGCCGAGAAGCGCAAAGGCCACCGTCCACGCCATGGGACGGAACAACCTGCCTTCCACCGATTGCAGCGTGAAGATGGGAAGGTACGCGGTGATGATGATGGCGATCGCGTAGAAAACGGGCCGTTGCACTTCGTGCGCAGCTTTGCTGATGCGAGCCTGGATCGGGCGTCCGTTCTCTTCGCCGCGCGCGAGATGGCGGACGATGTTTTCCACCATAACGACAGCTCCTTCCACGACCATGCCGAAGTCCAGTGCGCCCAGCGAAAGCAGATTGGCCGGGATATGGCGCAGGTCGAGACAGGTGGCGGCAAAGAGCAGCGAGAATGGGATGGTGAGGACGACGATGGTTGCGCCGCGCACGTTGCCCAGAAAAAGAAAAAGGATGATCGCTACCAGGATCATTCCCTCGGTTAAATTGTGCAGCACCGTATGGGTGGTGAAGTGGAGCAGGTTGCTGCGGTCGATGAAAGCAGCAATGGTCACGCCCTTTGGCAGAATCTGATCGTTGAGTTGCTTGACCATGCTATGCACGCCGTCGAGAGTCGGCTGCGCGTCTGCGCCTTTCTGCAAAGCGACGATTCCTGAGACAACGTCGTCGTTGTCGATGAGTTTTCCATCATTATCGTGGTAGCTATCGCCAAATTGACCCAGGCGGATCATGGGCCCCTGTTCGACCACACCGAGGTCTTTCACGCGGATCGGCGTGCCGCCCTTCATGGTGATGAGCGTGTTCCCAATGTCCTGAATGTCCTGGACCATGCCGACTTCGCGGACATTCACCTGCTGCTGGCCTTCCTGAATAAAGCTGCCGCCTCCATTCGCATTATTGTTCGCGAGTTGCTGTTCGACCTGCCGTAGACTCAGCCCGTAGGAAACGAGCTTGTCAGGATCGAGACGGACCTGATACTCGCGGGTTGGGCCCCCGAACGGGTTGATGTCCACAACGCCCGGGACCGACTTGAGATTCTTCTCGACCACCCAGGTTTCGAGCGTCTTGAGATTCATCACGTCATACTCGGGATTGGTGCTGCGCAGCGTATAGAAATAGATCTGGCCGACCGGGCTCCAGTCCGTGCCCATCTGTGGAACCACCCCGGACGGCAGACTCACCTGCGAAAGCCGCTCGAGGACACGCTCGCGGTTTTCGAAGTCGGTCGTATCCTCGCCAAAAACCATCTCCACGGTCGAAAGCCCGAAGATCGACCACGAACGCACATGTGTGATCCCGGGAATGCCGTTCATCACGGTTTCGATGGGAATGGTGACCTGCTGCTCAATTTGTTCCGCCGATATGCCCGGCCACTGGGCGATGACGTCGACATAATTGTTGGCAACGTCGGGATAAGCTTCGACCGGAAGGCGATGGAACGACACCATCCCCCATGCGAACAGCAGAATCCCCAGAGCCAGAACCAGAAGGCGATTCTGGAGGGCGAAGTCGACCAGTCTCCGGATCATTGTGCCTCCACCGCGGCTTCAAGGTTGAGCACATCTTTCACCAACTGGTCTTCCGGTTTCAGGCCGGATAAAATCTCCTGCTGACCTCCGGGCAACATGTCGCCCGCACTCACCTCCACTCGCTTGAATTTTCCCTGACCTGCGGGCACAAAGACCCATTCGCGATCGTGAAGGTGCAGAATGGCGGTGGCCGGCACGGTGGCCTCTGTTACCGACCTGCGACTCAGGAGCGTCGCGTTCACGAACATCCCCAGGCGAAGCATGCCGGGGTTGGCAACTTCAATGCGCACTTTTGCACTGCGAATCGTGGGGTCGAGCACGGGCCCGATATCGCTCACGCGGCCGGTCATCAGCTTGCCGGGATAAGCCGCGACTTGGATTTGGGCCCGCTGTCCGAGTTGAACCTTGGGCAGGTCGTTCTCATATACATCGCAAATAATCCATACCTTGCTCAGGTCGGCGATGGTAAAAGCCGTCGCCGATCCCGACAGGTTTGCGCCCGCCGCCGCCGCGTCGGTAATGTTTTGCGCTACGATAACGCCCGACGTGGGAGCGTACACGTTCACAATCGGGCTGGGGTGGGCCTTGTCCACTCCGAAGATCTTCAACTGCGCCTCGGCAGCAGTGAGGTCGGCCTGGGCATCCTTTTCTGTATCCTCGGCCTGCTCCACCATGGACTGCGAAATGGCGCCGTGCTGGTACAGGTCCTTGGCGCGAACATATGCCTTGTCAGCCAGCTGTTCGTCCGCGGACGCCTTCGTATACGTGTCGAAAACATTGCTGATATCTGGGCTCTCGACGCTGAAGAGCAATTGGCCTTTCTTGACGTTGTCATCGAGCTGCGCACGGATACTGACGACGCGGCCGTTGGCCATGGAGATCACCGGAATCTCACGCGAGACGTCGGGAAAGACCGCCCCCGTCACACTCAGCTTGTCGGGCTCATCGATGCGGCCTGCGGCCACAAGAGGGAACTGCTCCGGATTCTCCACCGTCACCAGGGCCGTATTGCCGGCTTGAATCGTCTGCACCTGCGAGACCTCGCCTTTGGTGGGGTCGAACTTCTTTCCGCAGCCGGTCAACACCAGGCATGCCGCAAGCAGGCAACAGGCTTGCAAGAGGATTTCTTTCGTCATTGGAGCACCTCGCGTCCCACGGCAAGATTGAGTTGAGCTGCGGATACCAGGTAGGCGCCCACGAGTTGGGCGTAGGCCAATTGCACCTGGCGAAACTCGCTCTGCGCATTCAGAAAATCCATCAGCGAAGCGCCGCCATGGAAATAGGCGTAGCTGACGGAGTCGCGCACCTTGAGCGCTTCATCGTTGTATTGCGCCTTGTAGGGCTTCAGCAGCACGATGTTGCTCTCCACTTCGGCGTATGCCGTGTCCACGTCGCTGAAGACCTGTGCGCGGGTGGCTTCGCTGGCCTCGCGGCTGCGATCGATGTCGATCTGCGTGCGTTGCTTTTCGCCTTGATTCCGGTCGAAGATGCGCAAGGGAATATTCACGCTGGCGCCGAGCGTCTGAAGCCCATTCGCGTTGTTGTTCGATGAGTTCCACGTGTACCATCCACCGAGTGTGGGATCGGTTGAGCCGTTCGCCTCGGCCAGCTTGTGATTCGTTGCAGACTGCTGAATGGTCTCGAGCGCCGCCTGCAGATCGGGACGGTTGGCGAGGGCGATCTGGTGGAAATCGTCGAGCGGCTGCAGCGCGTCAGAGAAATCGAAGGGGCCGGCAACGTCGAACTTTTCGACCGGCGTGCGATCGTTCAGCAATTGCAGGAGTTGAATCTTGGCGGTTCGCAGGTTGACGATCGCCGTCTGCAGCTCCGACTCGTACTGCACGCGCAACAGCTCGATGCGATCGAAATCAATCTGCGCGATGTCGCCCGCTTTCAGACGGTCGCGGCTGATGGCGATGATCTTGTCGTAGTAGTCAAGGTCGCTCTTGGCCAAATAAAGAACCGCCTTTGCTTCGAGCGTCTGCACAAATGCCGAACGCAAAGTAAACTCCAGGCTGCGCTTCAGGTCCTCGTGCTCCGACTCGGAGATGCGCGTTCCTTGTTGCGCACTCTCCTGACGCAGTTCGCGTTTGTGGTCGCGCTCATGCAGGTAACTGACACTGGGCGACACGAATGTGCCCTTGAACGGCTGCCAGACGCCGTTGTCGGGAACGATCTGGGTTCCATCGGCGCTCAAGCCAATCTGTGGATTTGGGCGCAGATAAGCCGTAATCTCTTCGGCACGCATCTCGTCGACGTTATCGGCGTCAGCCTTAAGCGCCGGATTGCCAGCTTCGAACTTTGCCTTCACCTGATCCCAGGTGAGCGCCTGCTGCGCCTGCGCCGGGCAGCGCGCAATGCAGATGCAGGCGGCGGCAAATAGAAAAAGTGGCGAGCCAGCGTGGAATGAACGCTGCGAGCGCTTCATAAGACATACCCATTCATCGCACGAGTGCGACCTGTTTTCTTTCAGAAAAGGTGGGGAATTCGAGAGGCGAGACTTTAGGCGGCAGGAGGAGGCCGGGACCAGAGAAGAGGCTGGCGCTCGGTTTGCCGGCTCGGCACAAGCTTTTCAGCGGTAAGAAATGCGATGGTACGCAAACGCGAAGGCCGCGGGCAAAGCACGAGGAGCGCCAAGGCCAGCGGGAGAAGCTGTGATGGCTGCTGCGGGGCGGACTGGCGATGGCTCCAGCTGCAGACACGCTCCACTTCCGCTGGAATGTTGGAGGAGTGCAGATCGTCGGTGACGGAAATGGCGGGAAGCAGAATCGCCGACACCATGGCCAGCCCTATGACCTGAACAGCAACCGTGGGCAGCACCGATGCCCTGCTCACGCGGCTCTGCAGGGCAAGCCACAAGCCCCACATGGCTGCGATGACGATCGCCCACGCGAGATTGGAGAATAGTTCCACAGCGTCCAAGCAAATTATACGCGAGCCCAATTACGACGCCCATCAAACAGGCGTAAAGAAACCGAACCCATCTGCCGGCCGAGGAGACTGTGGGCCGCAGCACGCCGGCTCGGCGAGCGCTGACTTGAAAGATCGGCGCCTGCGACTCGACGAAGCACGCTGAAGATTTCTCTTCTGCCTGCATACAGGGGCGCGATAGCATGAGCCATACCGCGGGCCGATGAGGCGCGGCATCCCTACTCAGAAATCATCCCGACAATTGCCCGAGAATGAGGCCGCAGACTATGACCACGCGTATCGCAAAATTGCTTTTGCTCGCCGGCCTGGCCTTCTTCTATCTCCTCGTTGTCTTCAACAACCTCACTGACTACGGTTCGAATGCGCAGTTTGTCCGGCACGTTCTGCTCATGGACACAACCGTCCCCGGCAACGGCGGCATGTGGCGCTCCATCTCGTCGCCTGCGATCGATGGCATCTTCTATATCTCGATCATCATCTGGGAACTGGTTACCTGTCTGTTGCTTTGGTGGGGAGTTGTCTGCTTGCTACGCGTGCTGCATCGGCCCGCCGCCGCGTTCAACACCGCCAAATCGCTGCCGATCGTCGCTCTCACGCTCTCAATGCTTATGTGGCTCGTGGCATTTCTCGACGTCGGCGGCGAGTGGTTCCTGATGTGGCAATCGCGCACATGGAACGGACAAGAAAAGGCCTTCATGGAATTCACTGTCACCGGCATCGTTTTGCTCCTCCTGCTGCAGCCCGACAGAGACGAGCAATCGTAGCGTGGAGGATGCGGCAGGCAGTTCGATGGGCTGCAATTCTGGCTGCAGATTGCGGGCAGTCGCCGGCTGAAAACACAGAGCGCCGCAAACTTGGATACAATGCTGACAAAGTTCCCCGATCTTCACGAGAGCAAGGATTTCCTTTAACTCCCAATGACGACTTCTACGGACCAGCGTGAATCCCGCCAGCCTGCCCCGGGCGCCGGCCCGCAGATGTTGCAAAGTCTCGGCCTGTTCAGCGCTACCACCATCGTTGTGGGCTCGATGATCGGTAGCGGCATTTTTATCGTCGACTGCGACATTGCTCGCCTCACCGATTCTCCGGCGCTCTTTCTCGCGGCATGGGTTGTGACCGGAGTGATGACCTTGATCTGCGCGCTTAGCTACGGCGAGCTCGCCGCGATGATGCCCAAAGCCGGCGGCCAGTATGTTTACCTGCGCGAATCCCTGGGGCCGCTCTGGGGATTTCTCTACGGGTGGACCCTCTTCCTAGTCATCCAGACCGGAACCATCGCGGCAGTTTGCGTGGCTTTCGGGAAATTCCTCGGCGTGTTTTTCCCGACGGTCTCTAGCACGCACTGGCTCTGGCACATTGCGCATGTTCCTGCGATTGCCGTAGGACCGATGGCGCTGGGCAACATGGACATCGGCGTGAACACAGCGAATCTGGCCGGCATTGCCGTGGTGGCGTTTGTGGCGTTCGTCAATATTCGCGGCGTACAGTTCGGCGCGGGCTTGCAGAACATCTTCACCGTCGCCAAGGCGTTTTCACTGGCTGCGCTCATCCTGCTGGGATTCACGGTTGGGCGCAATGCCGGCGCCTTCGCGGCCAACTTCGGCGGCCACTGGAGCGAGTTCTGGCGCAATGCCAGTTGGCACTCGCTGCATCCGGTGCAGGTTGGTGCGCAGGGGCCCATTGCGCTGGTTGGCTCCATCGTGGTGCTCGCGGTGGTACAAGTGGGATCGCTATTCTCCTGCGATGCCTGGAACAATGTGACGTTCACCGCTGGCGAAATCAAGCACCCGAGACGAAATGTTCCGCTCTCGCTCGGGCTGGGAGTGGGCTTTGTTGTGATCACGTATTTCCTGGCCAGCACGGCGTACATGATGGTGCTCCCGCTGCGCGGCGACCCGCATGGAGCGACTGTTTTTGCGCGGGGCATTCAATACGCATCCGAAGATCGGATCGGCGCCGCGGTTCTGCAACAGATCTTTCCGCACTTTGGCGGCTTTCTGATGGCGGCGGCCATCATGGTTTCGACTTTCGGCTGCGCCAATGGGATGACGCTTGCAGGCGCGCGCGTCTACTATGCGATGGCGCAGGACGGGCTGTTCTTCAAATCCGTGGGCAAGCTGCATCCGCGCCACCGGACGCCGGCCGCGGGACTCATCGTGCAGGCGGTCTGGACTACGATACTTTGCGTATCCGGATCCTATAGCCAATTGCTCGACTACATTATCTTCGCGGCGCTGGTCTTCTACATTCTCACCATCGCTGGGCTCTTCGTGCTGCGCGTGAAGCAGCCTGACGCGCCGCGGCCTTACAAAGCGGTCGGCTATCCGTTCCTGCCGGCGCTATATATCGTCATGGCATCCGGTATCTGCGCGGCGCTGCTGCGTTACAAGCCGCAATACACCTGGCCTGGGTTGATCCTGGTGCTGCTGGGCGTTCCGGTGTATTTACTTTGGTCGCGGAGCGCCAAGGCGGCTTTGGCCGGGGCCGACGCCGGTGTTCAGAAATAAGCAAAGGTCTCCTGGGACCCCTGATCGCGGTTACTGCACCAACGCCTTCTTCGCCCTTTTCCCCAGGCGGACAAAGATCTGCGCGGGCAGTGGAGCAGAAACCATCCCTCCTTCCACCACTCTCCCATCTACCTTCACAGCCTTCTCCGCAATCTTCCGGTTGGCCTCGGCGCCGTTCGCGGCCAGCCCCATCTGCACCAGCAGTTTCGCTAACCTGATCTGATTCGGCTCAGCACCGGCAACATCCGCCGGGTGCCCCACATCTCGATTTTGAGATGTGGGATAGTACTCACTTGCGATTTGTCATCCTGAGCGCAGGCCGTCGCTTCGCGAACGGCCGAAGTCGAAGGATCTGCGGTTGCTTCTTGCGGAGTGTGCAGGGAAGTTCTGTTACCCACTCCTTCCCGCAGCCGCGTCGCGACAAGAGTGAGATTGTGCGCCGGGTGATTCTCGTTAAGAGAGGATTACCAATTTTGCCTTCTTGCCCAAACGGATTCGCAAACGTACTTCATCGCCAGGTCCAGTTGCTTTAAGGGCCATCGTCGGCAGGGTGTGCACGGCGCCGTCAATTTGAACAGCTCCTTCTTTTAGTTTGCGTTGGGCTTCTGTATTCGAACTAGTAAAACCTGCGTCCGTAAGGAGTTTTGGAAGCTTGTAGAGCCGGTACGACCCTGCATCGGGCGGAAAAACAGCTTCGGAACGCATCTGCTCCCTTTCCGGTACGTCCTCCGGAAGATAAACTGAGCCCGGCAAACGGACTTCTTCCACATCTCCTGCGAATTCCTTCTGCTGAAACATCCGCGCCCAATTCTTATCCGCCTCGGCGGTCTCGATTTCCCCGTGGAAGCCTTCCGTAATCGTCCGCGCCAGCCGCTTCTTCACTTCCATCGGGTGCGCGCGTCCCGCAGCCACATCGGCTTTCAACGCTTCAATCTCCGAACTGCGAAGGTCCGTCAACAAGAGAAAATACTTCCACATCAACTCATCGCTGATGCTCATCAGCTTGCCGTACATCTCGCCTGCCGGCTCGTTGATCCCGATCGCGTTATAGAGAGACTTGCTCATCTTCTGCACGCCGTCCAGCCCCTCCAGAATCGGCGTCATCAGCACGATCTGTGGCTGCTGCCCATAGTCGCGCTGCAGCTCGCGGCCCATCAGGAGGTTGAATTTCTGGTCTGTTCCGCCGAGTTCGACATCGCTGTTCAAGGCGACAGAATCGTAGCCTTGCGCAAGCGGATAGAGAAGCTCATGCAGGCTGATGTCCTGCTCCGCGCGGAAGCGGGTAAGGAATTCCTTGCGGTCAAGCATCTGCGAGAGTGTGACTTTTGCGGACAAGCCAATCAGGCCGGCGTAGCCAAGCTTGTCCAGCCACTCGCTGTTGTAGCGAACTTCGGTCGCTTTCTCATCGAGAATCCGAAACACCTGCTGCTTATACGTCTCGGCGTTTGCGTCGATCTCTGCGCGCGTCAGCGGTTTCCGCGTCACATTCCGCCCCGTCGGGTCGCCGATAAGCGCAGTCGAGTCGCCGATGAGAAAAATCACTGTATGCCCGAGCTGCTGAAAGTGCCGCAGCTTGCGCATCAGCACGGTGTGCCCCAGGTGCAGATCGGGCGCCGTGGGGTCGAACCCCGCCTTCACGCGCAGCGGCCGCCCGCTCTTGCGGCTTTCTTCCAGGCGCTCGCGCAAATCGCTCACGCGGATAATCTCCGCCGCGCCCTTCTGCAGCAAATCCATCTGTTCATCGACTGGCAAAAAATTCATCATCGGTGCTCTCAGTATAAATTCCGGTGCTTTCGAGCTACCGGCTCCAATGCTGCCCTGTCCTCCGCTACCGCACACCGGAGCCATCGAGTACGGCATAAGTAATGTCCCGCCAGCCGCGCCGTAGCGCAGTGTCTGTTAGCCCCGCGCAACAGTCTGTTACGAAACTCTATTGTTTTTGATTTGATTCATGGGAAGATGCGTGCATGGGTTATATCCGAGGCGAGGCGCGGGGAAAGCTTCCATAAAAGCCCCCAGGAGTCCCGTAGGGACGGCGCAAGGATTAACAGCTAAAAGCTGCCTTTCCGCTATAATTGGTTCATGCAGTCCTCCTCCCATTGCGCCTTCGCTATCGCTCTACCGGCATACGCTGCGGCTGCGGCTGCGGCGGCTCCCGCCGCATAGACACCTGCCTCACCTCATCGAAAAACAGTTCTCAGTCGTCAGCTCATGGCCGTCCCTCGTTCACCCGTTCACTTCTTCACTCGTTCACAGACAACTGAGGACTGACAACTGTCCGCTGCCTTTACACTGGAGTCATCATGGAAGAGTTTTCCCGCATTCAGCGCCTCCCGGCCTACGTCTTCAATATCACCGGCGAGATGAAAACCGCCGCCCGCCGCCGCGGCGAAGACATTATCGACTTCGGCATGGGCAACCCTGACGGCGCCACCCCCGCCCACATCGTAGATAAGCTCGTTGAAGCGGTCCGGAAGCCCCCTACGCATCGCTACTCCGTCTCGCGCGGCCTGCCCCGCCTGCGCAAGGCCATCTGCACCTGGTACAACTCCCGCTACGGGGTCGAACTCGACCCCGAATCCGAGGCCATCGTCACCATCGGCTCCAAGGAGGGCATCGCCCACCTCTGTCTCGCCATCCTCGATTCGCGCGACACCGTCCTCGTCCCCAACCCCTCCTACCCCATCCACATTTACGGCCCCGTCATCGCCGGCGCGCACATCGTCAGCGTCCCCGTCCATAACCAGGAAAATTTCCTGGCGCAGCTCGAAGAAATCATCCCGCGCATGACGCCGCGCCCCAAGGCCCTCATCGTCAACTTCCCCTCCAATCCGACGACGGAGTGCGTTGATCTGCCCTTCCTCGCCCGCCTCGTCGAGCTAGCCCGCGAGCACGACTTCTATCTCATCCAGGATCTCGCCTACGCCGACATCGCCTTCGACGGCTATACGCCGCCCAGCGTCATGCAGGTTCCCGGCGCCAAAGACGTCGCCGTCGAATTCTTCACGCTTTCAAAGAGCTACAACATGCCCGGCTGGCGTATCGGATTCATGGTCGGCAATCGGCGCCTCGTCAATGCGCTCGCCCGCCTCAAGAGCTACTTTGATTACGGCACCTTCACGCCCATCCAGGTGGCCGCCATCGCCGCGCTCGAAGGGCCGCAGGAGTGCGTCGCGCAGATCTGCGACACCTATCGCCGCCGCCGCGACGTCCTCGTCGAAGGGCTCAACAAGCTCGGCTGGCCCGTCGTCAAACCCAAGGCCACCATGTTCGTCTGGGCGCAGATCCCCGAGCCCTACCGGGCGCTCAAGTCGCTCGAGTTCTCCGAAGCTTCTGCTCACTGAAGCCAAGACCGCGGTCTCGCCCGGCGTCGGCTTCGGCGATCACGGCGACAACCACATCCGCTTCGCCCTCATTGAGAACGAAGAACGCACCCGCCAGGCCCTCCGCGGCATCAAGCAAATGCTTGCAAAAGGCGTAGTCCCGGCCTGATCAATTGGGTGCCCCACCCTCGCGACGTTTCTGTTTTTGTCGCTAGGGTGGGAAGAGCCAACTCCGCCAACCACGCTGCTTTTTGATTTGTCATCCTTCTATGAAAAAGGCCGCACCTGTCCAGCGGTATTTGCGAATAGTTGCCGACAGACTTCTATTCGTGCTCGTGGCACACAATCGTGATTCGAATCCCGGCCGCTCCATCTGAGAAGGCCCTCCCGGGGTCTTGCCTGTATCTCCGGTGGACATAGGATGAACGAGCTGGCCGGGTTCTCCTTGCAACCGTCGCAAATACCTTCTGCCCGCAGCCGTAGTCGTGGCCGTGGAAAAGTGGGAAGCGCATTTCAGCTTTCCACTTTTCCATGGCCTGCTTTCAGCCGCGGATGAATAACTCCTCGTCGTAACACACCCCGTGGTGCAGCAGTGCCCACACCACAGTCAATAACTTCCGCGCCAGCGCAATCCTGGCCACCTGCGCCGGCTTCCTCGCGCGCAGCTTCGCATAATAGCTCCGCGCCCCTGGCGAGCACCGCGCCGCCACCTGCGCCACCTGCAGCATGATCCAGCGCAGCGTGTTCGATCCCTGGTGCGTAATCCCGCCTCGCTTGCGTTTGCCCGCCGACTCTCTTACCACCGGCGTCAAGCCCGCATAGCTGGCCAACGCGTGCTTGTTCCCGAACCGCTCCACAGCGCCCAGTTCGGCAAGAATGACCATCGCCGCATACGCCCCGATCCCCGGAACCGTCTCGAGAAATCTGGCCCGCGCATCGGCCCGCGCCATCCGTTCCAGCTCCCGCGTCTGCGCGCCCAGCTCAACGTCCAGATGGTCCACCTCGCGCAGCCACGTCTCCACCACCAAACGGCCCGCCACGCTCAACTCCAATCCCGCAAGCCATGCCCGACCCCGCTTGCCGAACACATCCGCGACCGGCTTCTTGAACCCCTCCTGGTGCAGCACCGCCTGCAACTGGTTCTTCGCTCTTGCCCGTTGCCGCCCCAGCGTGATCCGCAACCGCACCAGCAAGCGCAACTGCTGCGTCGGCTCATCGGCCATCCACGCCTCGGGCAAAAGATCGCAGCGCGAAAGATGCGCCAAAGTCTCAGAATCCACCCGGTCGTTCTTCAACTTCGCCGACGCGATCGCCTTCACCCGTTGTGGATGAACCATCACCAGCCGTTCCGACTCCGGCCCCACGGCCCGCGCAAACGCAGGCCAAAAACCGCTCGCTTCCACCACCACCTGCCGGGGACCAGGAACTTGCCGCAGCCACGCCCGCAACGCCGCACCCTCGTTCACCACCTGGCCCTGCTTGCACGTTTTTCCGCTTGCCTCCACCGCCGTCAAGTAACAGAATCGTTGGTGAAGATCTACTCCTACGTGGGTCTTCATGGCGTACCTTCCTCCTAAGCTGTCTGTGTGCCTTGAGCACGTATTAGGAAGGTACGCCTCCTTTTCATCCCATCTGAGCGGAGCGCGTTTGGGGCCCCATGATCGTTTCCCGATCATGGGGTAAGCGGAGTCGAAAGCCTGCCCGCCGTGGCGGGGATCTGCTTTTCGTTCTTTCCCGCGCGCAGAGTCAATCCCCCTCGCCGGGCGCCCCATCCTACCTTCACTAGGGTGGGCTCGTGCAAGCCCGTCGCCGCTCCGCTTCTCTCCTCTATCCACTCCTGAAGAAGAAATATTCCCCCTTTCAGCCTCACGGGTACGGCCGATCCCCTTTCAATTCCCAACCCGACCCTCACGGGCCAGGCAATCCCGCGATCAAGCTTTGCGGCCTCTCTTCCGCATCCAATTCAGCTCAACCGTCGCAGTTTCGCGCCGTCGCTTCCTTTCGGCCCCTTGCTATGATTCCGCCATGGCTCGAATTCCAATCGATTCCGGAATCCTCGGCGAACCGGGCGCCGGCGAGCCCGATGTCTCTGGCCAGCAAGTTGCCTCAGGGGAAAATCGCCTGTTCTCCGCGCTCAGGCGTTCCATCGATCGAAACGATCTCCGCCTACAACTGGCTCTGCTTGCCTTCATGGTGCCTTTCTATGGCCTGCTGCTTGCCGTCTCCTGGCGCCTTGATTTGAACGACCCAGTACGGCTCACGTTCAACAGCATGTTGGCCCACATGCTGCGCGGACAGTTTGACGTAGACCGCAATATCGTCCAGTACGAAGGATTCTTGCGCAACGGTCGCGTTTACTCCTACTTCGGGATTTGGGGCGCATTGCTGCGCCTTCCTCTCTGGCCGCTCCACCGTATGAATCTTGACGTGACCTTCCCCTCCTGTCTGGCCGCCATTTGTCTTGCCGGACTGGCAAAGATACGTATGGTGCTTCTTGTGGGGAGGCACGGTCTCCGGAGCGCGTCGGCAAACTATGCGATTGGCCTGATGTTGGCCTATGTTGTATTTGCAGGAAGCGCGACAACTTACCTGGAGACATCCATCTATCTTGAAGCTCTGCTCTGGGGTTACGCGTTTGCCGCTATGTTCGTCTATTGCGCGATAAGCGGCATCCTGAACAGCAGCTTCCCATTAACAAGGTTGAGTTGCATGGCAACTTGCGCCGGCTTTGCCCTCCTCGCCCGCGTCACCGCCGGCGTTGCCCTCTATCTTGCCCTCTTTCTGTTGCTGGTTGCGCTCGCATCCCCTCCGGATGTCAACCTCTTTCGGCATCCTCTGAGCGTGGCGCGGCAATTGGGCCGAAACTTCGTGCGCGCTCCAACCATCGTCCCTCTGGCAATCCTCGCCTTGTTCATGGCCGCAACCGGCGCCGTCAACTACTTCCGGTGGGGCAACCCCATGATGTTCGCCAATTACGATCTTTACGCGCAGGCTCACTCCTATCCGAATTTTCTGCCCAGCCTGCATACCTATGGAGCATTTAATGTTCGCCGTATTCCCTTTGGTCTTGTCTATTATTTCTTTCCGATTTGGGTGTTGCACGGTCCCGGCGGCCGGCTCTTGTTCGAAAGAATGCTGACATCGTTGATTGGTGTCATCGGCCTACCGCCGTGCACTTTTCTTCTCACCGATTTGCTTCCCCTCGCCTTCATTGCCTCACTGGCAATCGCCGTTTGGAGAAAATCCCGAAGTGGCCTGGCGGTTCCGGGGCGCTGGGCCGCGGCCATTTCGCTCGGACTGCTGGCGCCCTGCGTGCTCATGCTGGGATTCACTTGGGTCCTGTTCCGTTACCGGTTGGAATTCTATCCGGAATTGGAGTTCTTGGCCTTTCTAGGACTATTTCTCACCGTCACCGATCCGGCCATGCTGCTCAAGTTCACTCGCTGCCGCAGATGGTTGGCTGCTGCATTGTTGGTTAGCGTCTTCGCCAGCATGACGGCTTTCGTGCTGAGCAATCTCTCGGGCGATGAGGCGCCTCAGCTACTGCTCCAACACGGGGTTGTAAATTACTACAAAGATCAGGCCGCCTTCCACCTCCATCGAACGATCCTCCGCGACTTTAGTCCCCACCGCTGAATTGAAGGTTCGGCTCATGCCGATATTTCCGTGGTCGCCGTATCACCACACCCCCGGCACGATCCGCTCCCGATTCACCCCCCTGCGCCACACTGCCGGGTGCCCCATCCTCGCCGGGTCCTTGTTTTTCCGGCTAGGGTGGGGTTTCGGTCGAATCCCGCAACCTAGACCAACACCGATCCGCGCACCCCTGCACTACGCTACCTGACATAAGTGGAACTTAATCTTTACTTAGTCGCTGAGTTAGTCGGTTTACAAATGCCACTTACTTTTTTATCTGTCAATAACAGCGCAGTTGTGTGCAAAATGTGACCTAAAACACCTTCGCGCAAACATTGGAATCGCCTCTGTCTGTGCAGTTTTGACCAAGAATGGCGGTGGCGTTCACAAAACGTTCATATCTGCACCAACCTTGGTGAAATCCACAAATTTACTCGTTTTTTGCACTTGCATCCACAGTTTGAGCGGACGTAATGTCTTATTCAACTGATGACCTTGTAGGGCATCGGGAGTTGGTTGCCGGAACGGCGTGCGGAACGAAAAGCTGGTGAGAACCGGAAGATCGCCGCAAGCCCAGCCAGAGGGTGAAACCTGGGGCGAAAGCCCAAGAGGGATCGCTGGCCGCGCCAGAAGTTACAAGAGCCGACGCAAGTCGGAAGGAGTTTAACTGGCAGATCCGGAAGGTGCGCGAACCGGCGGAAACGGAATACTCATCGACGGCTCAGCCGGCGATGCAAGGTTCGGTTGAAGTTAGGGGCGCATCAAAGGCCCAGCCGGAAGTAGAAACGCAAGGCGCAAGCTGAGCGAATCGAGACCGGTGAAGCCGGAGGAGAACAGCCGATGCGAGTCGGAAGTTCACCGCCGGTATGGCAGACGGGCGGCAGAAGGCGCAAGCTGGAAGCCGTAGCAGAAGTCGGCGCAAGCTGACAGGTTGCAACAGCAGCCGGCGAAAGTCGGAGGCTGGACACGAGCCGAGCTGAAGGATCAGCACCAGGTGTGAGTCGGAAGTTGGTCACCGGCCTTGCCTGAGGAGGGACGCCAGCGAAAGCTGGAAGGTCAGCCGAGGGTCGATGGGAAGCGCGGAACAGTCGACGCAAGTCGGAGGTTTTTGCCACCTGTCGAGCTGGATGACGGAACGCCGATCCGAGCCGGAGAAGTTGGCCACCGGTCGAGTTGGAGTGCAGGACAGTCGGCGCAAGTCGAAGGTTCTGTGCCAGCAAAGCCAGGGGAAGCGACAGCCAGTGAAAGCTGGTGGTCTACCCTGGGGAGACTGGAGGACGCGACAGCCGGTTGTACTATGAGTTATCAAGATTGAAACGCCAGAGGCTTCGGTCTCTGGCGTTTTCAATTTACGGCATTTTCCCTCCCCCGAACACCTTCATCGCATCTCCGCGCCTTCCGCGCATTAAACTAGATGGGGAGAATCCCACATGTCCCTCGGTGTTGTAACCAGGATCGCGGCTCCCTTTGCCGCTCTCGCTTCTCTTTGTCTCGTTCTGGTCCCCGTACACGCCGCCGCGCAGTGGTCCGCGCCGCAATCGGCCAGCGCAACCACCATTCCAACTGCACAGCTCATCCAGCCCGGCGAGCTCAACCGTCTGCTCCACTCCGGCAGCGATGAAAAGCCGCTCATCCTTCAAGTCGGGTCACAGATGATGTTCGCGCAGGCGCACATTCCCGGTTCGCAATACGCTGGCCCCGGCTCGCAAGCCGAGGGCATTGAGCATTTGCGCGGCCGCGTCGCGCCCCTCCCGCACAGTCGCTTCGTCGTGCTCTACTGCGGATGTTGCCCGTGGAATCGCTGCCCCAACGTCGGCCCAGCCTATAACCTGCTGCACGAGATGGGATTCACGAATGTCAAAGTGCTCTACCTGGCCGACAACTTCGGCTCCGATTGGGTAAGCAAGGGGTATCCGGTTGAGAGCAGCCGGTAGCGCCATTTCCCAGCAGTCTGCAGCAAAAATGCGCTGTCACCCTAAGAGAAGCTGGACGCGCGCCAGCGCCAGGCTGTGTCGAAGGATCTGCGGTTGCTCTCAGATTGCTGAGATCGAAAGCCGGGCTGATAGAAAATCAAAAGTTGCGATCAGGAGGACCCAACAAGCGCTCTCCCGTGTAATTCGCATCTTCCTCGTTGCGACTCTCACCATCGCATCTCTCGTGGGTCTGTCTGCCCCTCCCGCTTTCGCAGCGCATCATCAAGACCTGGTCGGCAAACCCGCACCTGATTTTGTCCGCACCGGCTTCAACGGCCAATCCGTCAATCTCGCCCACTTCCACGGCAAGGTTGTGTTGCTCAACTTCTGGGCCACGTGGTGCGCGCCATGCTTGGTTGAGATGCCGACCTTCGCCGCATGGCAGCGGCAATACGGCCCGCAGGGCCTCCAGGTCATCGGCATCTCCGTGGACGACAGCGCTACGTCCGCACACCGTCTCGCCGATCGACTCAAGCTGGACTATCCCGTGGCGATGGGAGATCCCCGGCTTGCCGAGCGCTACGGCGGCGTCCTCGGCCTGCCGCTCACCTTCCTCATCGACCGGGAAGGAATCATCCGCGCACGCTTTCAGGGCGAAACCGCCCCAAAAACGATCGAAAGAGAAGTCAAGTCGCTCCTCGCGTCTGCTCACTGACGCCTCATTCGCGACATCCGCGAACTCCGCTGCCGTCCTGTTTTACACTGGCCGAGGAGCAAACATGAAGCTAGGCCTCGGACTCTACCGGCACATGCTCAATGACGAGTACTACTCCTTCGCCGTGCAGGCAGGCTGTACCCACGTCATCATCCACCTCGTCGATTACTTCAAGCAGGGCGAAGCCAACCCCGCGCAGAACCAGCCCACCGGCGGAAAAGACAAGCCCTGGGGAGTCGCCGGCGATCCCAACAAACTCTGGACCGCCTCCGAGTTGATCGCCCTCCGCAAACAGATCGAGGCTGCCGGCCTCAAGCTCGAAGGCATCGAAAACTTCGACCCCGCCCACTGGTACGACATTCTCCTCGACGGCCCCAGGCGCGCACAGCACATGCAGAACGTGCACGCCATCCTGCGTGCGATGGGCGAGGCCGGCATTCCCACCATGGGCTATAACTTCTCGATTGCCGGCGTCGCCGGCCGGAGCAGCGGCCCTTTCGCTCGCGGCGGTGCAGAGTCTGTGGGAATGGACGGCCCCGTCGACTCGCCCATCCCGCAGGGCCAGGTCTGGAACATGATCTACGATCCCGCCGCGCCTCCGGGCACCTTGCCCTCCATCACGCATGACGAACTCTGGCGGCGCCTGCAGCGATTCTTGGAAGAAGCTCTCCCGGTGGCAGAGAAAGCCGGAGTCCGTCTCGCCGCCCATCCTGACGATCCACCCACGCCCACCATGCGCCGCCAGCCGCGCCTCGTCTACCAGCAGGCCATGTACCAGCGCCTCATCGACGTCTCGCCCAGCCCTTCGAACATGCTCGAATTCTGCCTCGGCACGCTCGCCGAGATGACGGAAGGCGACATCTACCAGACCGTCGACCGGTACAGTAGCCAGCACCGCATCGCCTACGTTCACTTCCGTAACGTCAGCGGAAAGGCTCCGCACTATCACGAAACCTTCATTGACGATGGCGACGTCGACATGCTGCGCATCCTGTGGATCCTCAATAAAAACGGCTTCGACGGCGTCATCGTTCCCGACCACGCCCCGCAGATGACCTGCTCTGCCCCATGGCACGCCGGAATGGCGCACACGCTCGGCTTCCTCAAAGCAGGCCTGATGGCCATCGAGCGCGGCTTTTCGCCGGCTCCAATGCCTCGGGATGCAAAACCTGCCCTCGCCGCACATTGATGGGCAAATTGAGACGGCTTCCATCGCCTTCGGACATAATGAAAGAGTCACAATGGCTTGGGACAGCATTGCAACCGCATGATCCTGATCTCTGACCCATGATTCTCGACCAATTCAATCTCAATGGCAAAATCGCTCTCGTCACCGGCTCCTCGCGCGGCCTTGGCGCTGCCATCGCTGTAGCGCTTGCCCAAGCCGGCGCCGACGTCGCCGTTCATGGCTCCAGCGCGCCTCCTAAAGCCACGCAGCAGAAACTCGAAGCGATTGGCGCAAAGTCCGTGGCCCTCGCCGGTGACGTGGGCGACCCCACCGTCTGCGCCCGCCTGGTGAGTGAAATCATCGGTCACTTCGGCAAGATCGACATTCTGGTCAACAACGCCGGCATCATTCGCCGCGCGCCTGCCGCCGAATATTCTGAAGAAGACTGGAAGGCGCTCATCGACGTCAACCTCTCCAGCGTCTTTCATCTCACTCAGCACGCGGGCCGCCACATGATTGCTCGCGGTTCCGGCAAGATCGTCAATATTGCTTCGCTCCTCGCTTTTCAGGGCGGAATTCTGGTGCCCGCCTATGCTGCGGCCAAGGGGGGCGTCGGGCAGCTCACAAAGGCGTTTGCAAACGAGTGGGCTTCAAAAGGCGTCAACGTCAACGCAATTGCTCCCGGCTACATGGATACCGACAACACTGAAGCCCTCAGAAACAATCCCGAGCGCGCGCGGCAGATTCTCGAGCGCATTCCCGCGGGCCGCTGGGGCCAACCTGACGACCTCGCCGGCGCCGTAGTCTTCCTCGCTTCACCGGCCAGCGATTATGTTCATGGCCATATTCTCGTAGTAGACGGCGGCTGGCTGAACAGGTAATGCAGGGACCTGGGCGGCCATGGGAGCAAGGGAACGACAAAGCAGAGAACGGGAATAGCAATTAGTCTGGAGATTGCAGCCGGTAGCTAACTCGAACAGACTGCTGGCTACGAGCTACCGGCTACAAGCTTCAAGCACAGAGGCCTCATGAACGAATTCGGAGTGATTTACACAGCAACCGACGCAACGAAAGTCAACGCGCCTGAACCCGGCATGCTGCGCCAGGTGCTTGCCTACAACCCCCATCTCATGCTCGTTCGCCACACCTTTGAAAAGGGATGGAAGGGCGCGCGTCACAGTCATCCGCATCATCAGATGGTCTATGTTGTCCGCGGCCACATCCTTTTTGAGGCTCAGGGCAAAAGCTGGGAGATGCGCGGCGGCGATAGCATCGTTGTCGATGGCGGAGTGGAGCACCAGGCTTCGGCCTTCGAAGCGTCCGAAATACTCGACATCTTCACCCCCTATCGGCAGGACTATGCGTAGCAGGCAGTGGCAGAAGGGTCATTTTATATTGCGGCCGGGAATTCAATTGGAGGTTTTCTGAATGCCGACGAAGATGCGTTGGATGGGGATTCTGCTTCTGCTTGGCGCCAGCTCGGTCGTCGCAATGTCACAACCTCCCGCCCCTGGCGACGGCATCATCGGCATTGCGCACCTTGCATTTCGGGTCAGCGACCTGGACCGTGAGATTGCCTTCCTCGGCAAGCTCGGATACGAAGAAGCCTTTTCGATGACCAACGGCGGCCGAACCACCGAAGTCTTCATCAAGATCAACGACCGCGAGTTCATCGAACTCTATCCGCAAACCAGCCCCTCGCAGCCCATCGGTTGGATGCACGTCTGCTATGAAGTTGGAGACCTGAACGCCCTTTACAAGTTCTACACATCGATGGGCCTCAACCTCAGCCCAGTCCAGAAAGCCGCTGCCGGCAACCTTATCTCGCATGTCGACGATCCCGAGCACCGTGTCACCGAATTCACGCAGTACATGCCCGCCTCTCGCCACACCCTCGACCGCGGGCAGCATCTTGGCATGGGCCGAATCTCCACGGAGTTGCTCGGATTCGATCTTCCGGTGACCGACGGCGCTGCGATGAAGGAGTTCTACACCGATCTAGGTTTCGAACCGGAAGATGTAAACGGCAACGTTCGCTTGACGGCGCCCGGTGCTCCCGACATTCACATCGAGCTGCGTGCCTGGCATGCCGGCGCTCAACCGGAGTTTCTCTTCGCGATACCCGACGCGCACAAAGCCGCCGACGAATTGAAGCATGCCGGCATCAAGCCTCAACAGATGAACGGGCTGGTCTTCGTCCACGATCCCGACGGCAATGTCTTTGTATTTCTCGAGACCGGGAAATAGCGCCGGCACACTCGGTCTCTGACCGTCGGCTTGAACGCAAACATGGGTGCCCCACCCTCGCCGCGCTTTTGTTTTTGTGGCTAGGGTGGGACTGCGCTGCCTTCTGTACCACTGTTCCCATCCCCTCACGCGATGCGCGAATCGCGAACCCGCGCGCCGTAGGCACGATGAATATGAGCTCCGCTCTTCAGCGTGGCGTGAGGTTGCATTTTGGAGATGAATAGTCCCGTAGGGACGGCGCATCTTTTCGCGCTCAGTGGATGGTCTTTGACTTCCTCTGCATGTAATCCATCAGCAGATACTGTCCCAGAGTCGCCGGCGTCGTGAAGTAAGCCTTGCCGCGGCACATCTCCGAAACCTTGTGCACAAATTGCACCAGGCCGTAGTCGCTCGCCAGCATAAACGTATTGATCATCACGTTCGATCGCTTGCAGCGCGCCACTTCTTCCAGCGTCTCGCTCACCACCAGCGGATCAAGCCCATAAGGGTTCTTGTAAATTCGACCGTCAGGCAGCGTAAGCGCAGAGGGCTTGCCGTCGGTGATCATGACGATCTGCTTCATGTCCTTGCGTTGCCGCGCCAGAACGCGCTGCGCCACGCGCAAACCTTCCCGGGTGTTGGTGTGCCACGGTCCCACCTTCACGCGCGCCAGTTGTGACACCGGCATCTCCTCGGCCGAATCATGAAATAGCACCAGCGAAAGCGAGTCGCCGGGATATTGCGTGCGGATCAGGTGCGACAACGCCATCGCCACGCGCTTGGCCGGCGTGAACCGGTCCTCGCCGTACAGAATCATCGAGTGCGAACAATCCAGCATCATCACCGTGGCACACGAGCTCTGGTAATCGCATTGGTGCACCTGCAGATCTTCGTATTCAAGATTCAAAGGCAGTCCGAGCCCTTCGCGCGAAATTGCCGAGTTCAGCGTAGCCGTCGCGTCCAGGTTCAGCGTGTCGCCGAACTCGTAGCGCCGCGACCCGCCGCTGGTCTCAACGCCCGTCGCCCAGTGTCGCGTATCGTGCCGGCCAATGCTCGATTTGCCCATCGACCCCATCAGGTCGCGCAGCGTCTTGAAACCCAGAAAGTCCAGGCTCTTATCCGTGACTTCAAACCTCACCCGGCCCTCTGCGTTTCCCGTCTGTCCATTCGCCTCATCGATGCGCGTAGGGCCATTCTGTTGATACGAGGAAATGTAGTTCTCCCGTTCCATCCTCTCGATCAGCTTGTCGATTAACTCATCGAGCTTGCCCGCCGCAGCTAGTTGCTTCAGCTGCTCGCGCATCTCCTCATCGAGAAAATCGCCCGACTCCAGCGCGCGCCGCAATGCCTCGCGCAAATCTTCGAGACTCTGGTCGAGATCCTGAAAGTCGTTGTACGGATCGTAGAAGCCGGAGTTGAGCAGATAGTCCGAGAGCGCCTGCAGCAATCCCTCAAGATCGATCTCCTGAGCCAGATCGCCGTTGTACTTCGTGTAATGAATGCGCTTCATCCCGCTCCCCGCCCTTGCGTCCTTGTGTTTCTGATCCCTGCCCCCCGCTTAATTCAATCCTCCGCCTCTGCGCTTGCGCCGCGCCCGCTCCCAATCCTCGTACTCCGTCTCCAGCTCATCGTGTTCCCGGCTGCGGCCCGGGCGATCCTGCTCCGGCGTCTCCAGATCGCGTTTCCGCGGACCCGCTTGCGCTGCAAAGCCGTGCTGTTCGTTGCGGCTTAGCTTGCGGTGCGCCACCATTCCCTCCAGCAGAAACTCCGCCGCGGCCACAACTTTCGGCGCCCCATCGCTCGCCTTCACTCCCAGTGGCGACAGCTTCTCCTCCAAGCCCTGGATCGCCTTCAGCTCTTTCAATGACGCGGCTGCCGGCTGTGTCTCATCCAGCTTCACAGTGCCGCCCAGGTTGAACCACTGCTCGATCTGCGCCGTATCCACCCCGCTAAAATACCGTTCGAAGATCTTGCCCACCGCCGCACGGATCAGCTCGCGGACCACCGTGTCCGCGCCGCGCATCTCGCCCTCATACTCCAGCTCCAGCTTTCCTGTGATTCCCGGCATCGCCGCGTAGAGGTCGCTCACGCGCGGCAGCACCGGCGCGTCGCCGCTCAGCAGTGCGCGCCGCTCCGCGTTCGATACCACCAGCTCCAGTGTCGAAATCGGCAGCCGCTGGCTCACTCCGCTGCGCTTGTCCACTCGCTTGTCCTCGCGCGCGCTGAACGCCACCTGCTCCACCACCTCGCGCAGGTATTGCGGAATCTCAATCGCGCCCGCCTGCCGTTCCTGCCACGCTTCCTGCGCCGTGATCGCGATCCCCTCTTCGAGCGTCTCGGGATAGTGCGTGCGAATCTCCGACCCGATGCGGTCCTTCAGCGGCGTAATGATCTTCCCGCGCGCCGTGTAGTCCTCGGGATTGGCGCTGAACACCAGCACCAGATCCAGCGCCATCCGTACCGGATAGCCCTTGATCTGTACATCGCCCTCCTGCATGATGTTGAACAGCGCAACCTGAATCTTGCCGGCCAGGTCCGGCAGCTCGTTAATCGCGAACAGGCCGCGGTTGGCTCGCGGCAGCAAGCCGTAGTGCATCGTCATCTCGCTCGAAAGATTCTCTCCCGCCCTCGCTGCCTTGATCGGATCGAGATCCCCAATCAAATCCGCTACCGTCACATCCGGCGTGGCCAGCTTCTCCACGTAGCGGTCGTCGCGCCCGATCCACGCGATCGGCGTCGCATCGCCCCGCTCGGCAATCAGGTCGCGGCAGCGCACGCATAGCGGCCGGTAAGGATTGTCGCGGATTTCGCATCCCGCCACATAGGGCATCGCCTCGTCCAGCAACGCCGTCAAAGCGCGCAGAATCCTGCTCTTCGCCTGGCCGCGCAGCCCCAGCAGAATGAAATTCTGCTTCGATAACACGGCATTCACAATCTGCGGGATGACCGTGTCCTCGTACCCGACGATTCCCGGAAACACCGTCTCCCGCGCCTTCAGGCGCGCCATCAGGTTATCGCGCATTTCGTCTTTCACGCTGCGCGATTTCAAACGCGCTTCATTGAATTGGTTGCTGATACGCAGTTCGCCCAGGGTTCGGGGAAGTGGAGCTGCAGGCATCCTTTGACCTCCTGTCGACCGGCTCGCTGCCGCCGAGCCACCTGTGTTTCATGAGACGTATTCGACCGGCAAATGGCGCCTAAAACCGGTTAGATCCCTCTGGGCGCAGTGCTTTTCTGTCCATGTGGCCGTTCCTGGCTCAAAAAACACAAATGCGGCCCGTGCACGGTCCTGGAAAAAGGGGAAGACTCTGCACGCAAAACTCGACGCACGCCAAAGCGCCATTCACGCAGTATGCACCCATTTCGCCGATTCGCACAATTGCGTCCCGGTATCGATGCAATCCACACGTTGAATTGGCCCGGATGACGTTTGCTGTGAAGCGACTAAATGAGCTTCTGGAGAACCGTAAGGTGAAAAACCTGGTTCGTGCTGCGACCTGGTATTGCGAGTCAGAAGTTCGCATCAAAACGGAATTGTCCTCCTGAGCGACGTTTGCCGCGCTTTGCGGCAATCGGAGTCGAAAGCCTGCCCGCCGTGGCGGGGATCTGCGGTTGCTTCTTGCGAATTTTGCTACGAACTTCTGCCGGGTGCCCCAGGTCTCGATTTTGAGACCTGGGAATCTCGAACATAAAGGAAAGAATCTATGCGGTCGGACACCTAGTTGCGCGCCGCGTGCGATAAGGCCGCCCTCTCCAACGCCATCAACTGCGCAAGGGCTTTTTCCGGGCACATGTGGTGTGTCTCCCGCTCGTCCAGTTCTTTCTCAGTCTCAACGCAGGATGCAATCGTCATAAAGCAGTCGAGGCAGCGCGTGTTGAAGCTGCCATTTTCGTTTTGGGTGCGGCTATACATAGATTTCCGGGGGAGGAAAACACTCTAGAATCCTAGCCGCGTTTCAATCTTCCTTCCCGTGACTCGCATCACCGCCGCATGTTTACCGGATGCGGCTGTCTCCTCACCCTTGCGGGGTGCCCAGGTCCGGGGCCCCCAACGATAGGTCATCGTCGTTGGGGTGGAGATCTCGATTTTGAGACCTGGGATCAGCGAACTTGGCGAGCGAGTTTACGCCGTCAGAAAACTAATACGCCGGCGTCCCCACGTTCTCCCACTGGTTGGGATTGCGCCTGAGATGCCAGCACGGATCTTCGCCGCCCTGGGGAAACAACGCCACCGCGCAACTCACGTTTGCCGTGCCAAGAAAATCGTATTCGGTCTTCTGTCCCTTGAGCGGAATCACCATAAACCGGCTCACGGCAACAGTGGCCTGCGGCGAGCCGCGGAAGTGATAGACCGTCCAATCCACCGCAAACGCCACAAGCGAGAGCGCCGCGACAGCCACCAGCCCGCGCAACAACCACAGCCCCAACCAGCGCATCATCGTACAGCTTCCTTCAGAGACTGCATCGAGGTTCCGGATCCCTGCCCGCTTATCCGCAGGAAATCGGTCGCTTCAACTCGCCTCAAAACCGCGCAAGAACAGGTGTACCTGCTTAAAGGCCAATCAGGTTGCTTCAGAACTTCACACTTGCCGCCCGCGGCGAAATCCCGCTCAACTCAGCCGCTCTCGCCTCGGCATATGCCGCCGCTCCCATCAACGCCGTGCGGCTTTCCAGGATCACTTTCACCGGCATGTTCACGAGCAACTGGCTCAGCCTTCCCTTGTCGGTAAAAGCCTTGATGAACGAGCCATCCTTCAGCTTCTCCAGGATGCGCGGCGCAATGCCCCCGCCCACATACAATCCGCCGACCGACAGAACTTTGAGCGCCAGGTTGCCCGCTTCAGCGCCGTATGCCGAAACAAACATGTCCAGCGCTTTTTCACACAGCTGGCTCTTGGCCTTCAGCGCCATTTCGGTAATCACGGCATTGGGATCCTCGGTCATCATCCGCTGCGCCAGCCCAACCGGCTCCTCGACCCCGCGCACGTCGCGCAGAAACTCATAGCAGTTCGTCAACCCCTGCCCGCTGACCACGCGCTCAAAGCTGATGCGCCCGTTATACTTCTGTCGCAGGAACCGCAGCAAATCGATCTCGTCCTCATTGCGCGGCGCAAAATCCGAGTGCCCGCCTTCGGAGGGGTAAGGAACGTAATCCCGTCCGTCCCAGACCAGGAACGCCTCGCCCAGCCCCGTTCCCGCCGAGATAAGCGCTCGGTTCCCTACCTGCCGCGTGTCTCCCTCGCTCAGCGTATAAATCTGCTCTGCGCTCAGTTCCGCGATTCCATAGCCGTTTGCCTGAAGGTCATTGATAAGAAAAACGTAGTCGATCTTCAAATCGTGCGCTAACTCACGGCTATCCAGCGTCCACGGCAGGTTGGTCAGCCGCAGCCGGCCTTCGCGCACCGGGCCCGGCACGCCGAAACAGGCCGCCGTCACCTTCTCCGCGACCACGAACTCCTTCACGACCTCTTCCAGCCCTCCGTACTCCTTGGCCGGATAAATCTTGTCGCGTGCGTGCTTCAAATTGCCGTCAGTAAAATCGAACAGCGCCAGGTGAACTTTCGTTCCACCTACATCACCAGCCAAAATCATCCAAATCCTCTCTTACGAAAGAGCAGCTCTCCTGGAGAGCGCAATCATATTCATCACCAAAACTCTGCCCTGAAAGAGCACAGGCGAAGAACTCTCCAGGATGCATGGGTTTGTATCAGGGCACGACTTTCAGTCGTGCCGTAACCGCCGCAAAGTGATTGGGGCTTCAGCCCCTGGGCTGATCCAGCTTTGTCGCTGGCCCCATCGCGCGCAGAAGCAGCCCCCTGCCTTCCGAATCCGTTGCGGGCAGCATCGCGGCCGCCGCCCGGTCCAGGAGCAACGTCAGTATACCGCCCACAGGCGCAATCAACTGGCTGGGTAGCCGCTCCGGGTCGCGTGGTCCCATGAACACATCTTTCAGAACCTGCGCCTTGTCCGCACCACTCACCAGGAAGAACACATCTGCCGCCTGGTTGATCACCGGCTGCGTCAGCGTAATGCGCCAGCTTTCTTTTGCCGTTACATGATTCGCGATCGCCAGCCGCTCAAGCTCGTGCAAGCCCGCGCTGTGAGGAAAAAGAGACGCAGTGTGTCCATCCGGACCCATTCCCAGCTGGAGCACATCGAACTTGGGCATCTGGGCGCCCTCCAGCCTGAAGCCATTGCGCAGCGCCGCCTCATACCGCGCCGCACCGATCTCGGGCTCCAGTTCGCCCTCCATCCGGTGAATCTGTTCCGGCTTAAGCGGCACATGGTCCAGCAGCGCCTCGCGCGTCATGCGGAAGTTGCTGTCGGGGCCATCCGGCGGCACGCATCGCTCATCCACCCACCACAGATCGAGCTTGTCCCACGGCATCCGCGCCCGCCAGGGCCCATCTCCATCGCCCAGCAACGCAAAAGCCGCCTTCGGAGTCGATCCTCCGCTGATGGCGATCTGTGCGCGTCCCTTCGCAGCCGCCGCTTGCTCAACCTTCTCGACGAAATAACGCGCCGCACGCGCGGCCAGCGCCGCCGCATCCGGCTCGACGAAATACATGATATTGAATCCATCAGGCAAGGGAAGACTCCTTTTGGGTTCTTAGCTAAATTCAGGAAACAGACCCCTGGCATGCGATCCGCGCACTCGCGCGGAGTCTCACTGCCCCAGGTACGCCCGGTACTGCGTCTCCAGCACCCCTGCCGCACGCGCCAGCGCCAGCTTGGCCACGTTGTACTGGTAGAGGCTCTCCACCAGATTGCTCTCGGCCGTGGCCAGCGTGGCCTGCGCCGTCACCAGCGGCAGGTTATTGTCTACGCCGGCGTCCACGCGGTCGGTCTCATCGCTCAATGCACGTTTGGCCAGGTCCACGTTCGACCGTCCCACGTCCACCAGCTTCTCATCCGCATTCACGTCCAGCAGAGCGGCACGCACCTGCTCGTCGATATGGTTGCGCAAATCGGCGAGCTGCGCGTTCACGCTCTCCATCTTCGCCTTCGCCACGTCCTCATCGCCGCGCAGCTTGGCTTCGCGGAAGATCGGAAAATTCACCTGGCCCGCCGCGATAAAGTTGCCATGCGTACCCGCTCCGTTTACGGTGCTGGTGCCGTAGTAGCTGTAGAAGCTCAACGTCGGCAACCGCTCGCTGCGATACACCGCATACGCC
This sequence comes from uncultured Acidobacteriaceae bacterium, assembly GCA_963802955.1. GTDB lineage: Bacteria > Acidobacteriota > Terriglobia > Terriglobales > Acidobacteriaceae > Telmatobacter. The sequence goes on along the minus strand of CAWDKT010000008.1, from coordinate 205,411 downwards.
GCTTTGTATTCGACCACCTGGTTCAGCAGGTTCTGGTAATCCTGGCGATATTGGTAGGCTTCCGCCCGTACCTCTTCCGGAGTCTGCGCCGCCAGCGCACCGTACGGCGCCTGGTCGGTCAGGGCGATTTCCTGGTTGGGATCGACGCCGATTTCGCGCTTCATCAGGATCAGGTCCTTCGCCTGCCGGTTCTGCGCCTGGATCAGCGTCTGCTCCTGTGCCTGCAACTGCACCTGTGCGCGCAGCAGTTCCAGGTTCGCCGCAGTTCCTGCCTCGTGCTCCGCTTGCGTGTGATTCTCCAGGACCTGCGCCTCCGCGACCAGTGCCTTCGCGTTCTCCACCTCGCTCGCATCCGCCAGAGCGCGAAGATAGGCCTCTGCTACCTGCTGCACCACCTCACCGCGCGCGCTCATCTTGGCGTAGTAGGCCGATCGCTCCGCCGCGCCTGCACCCTTCCATGCGGCAATCACCGGCCCCGAAAAAAGAATCTGGCTGTAGCGGATCTGGCCCTCGGTCAAATCGTCGCGCGCAATAAGCGACAGATTCGTTGGAGCCTTTCCCCCGGGAAAGAACGACTTAAATTCACCCACCACCTTGGGGCTGAATCCGAGCGCCGCCAGATCGTGCATGTAGTAGCCCGTGTCGCCCTCGAGCGCGATGGTCGGCAAAAACTCCTGCAGCGCCTCGTTCTTCTCGCCTTCGAGCGCCATCTGTGCGTTTTCAGCCTCTTTGAGGCCAAGATTGTTCTTCAAACCACGCTGGATTGCGCCGTCCAACGAGAGTTGCACCGGCTCCACACTCACAGGCTGTGCGGTCACGCTGCCCCAAAAGGGATTCTCCGCCGACGATGGATTCGGTTCCTGCGCGTAAGCCCGCCCGCTTGGAAAGGCTCCCGGCGCGGCGCCCGCGGCCAACATAACGGCGGCGAAGAGTCCGGGCACAACTCGCCGGCACATTGAATGGTCCCTGCAGCTCACAGTCATTATTTTCTCAGATGAGCCATCGGCCAGTGAGGATTCACGGCCGCGTCGCCCGATCGCCGGACTCTGCCAAAGGTTGCCTTCTGCCACTGGAATGGGCGCAACGAAAATGCAGCGGCCGATAAGTTTGTATACGGTTTCAGGCGAAGCGCAGCGCCGCCTCGGTCCACGAAAGCGCATCGTGGTAGCAGGTCTGCAACTGTTCGGGCTGCAGCATGGTTTTTCTCGCCACCATGTCGCACCCCGTCCAATCGCCGCGCTCATGTCCCTCGATCCAGCACAACAGCGCTCGCTCCGGCGTCTTCTCACCTTCAAGGGCCCGGCAAATCTCCTTGCGCAGAGGCAGCCGCGGCGTCAACTCCGTCATGGGAATGCGTAACATCGCCGGCAACAGGCTCAACAGTCCCAGCAGGTACTGCTCCGTCTGATCCAGTCCGCAAAGCCCCCCTCCCAGTTCGCAAAATCGCCCGCGCACAAACGCCATGCGCAGCAGTTCCATTGGCTGGCCCGAATTCAGCTCACTGGCAATGGCCAGCGTCGCCATCCGCCGGAAAGTCTCTTCACCTACCGCAATCAGCGCCGCCTCCACGCTTCGTACCTCCTGCTGCATGGCGCACGCCGGCGAGTTAATCAAGCGCAATAAACGGTAGGTCAGCGAGGTATCGCGCTTCACCAGCCGCGACAGTTTGTGCAGGTCTATGGAGTCATCGTGCAAAAGCCGCAGAATCTCCACTTGCGAGAACCGGTTCGCAGGCACGTTGCGATTCTTGAGCAGCGTAGGACGGTAGAAATAATAGCCTTGAATCAGCGTGAATCCTTCTTGCCGTGCCTCCGCAAATTGCTCTTGCGTTTCCACCTTCTCCGCAATCAAGGCTACCGTCACGCCTCCCAGCCGCTCAAGCAGCCTCCTCCGCTCTGCCGCATCCGACAGAATAAAGTCGATCTTGATGTAGTCGGCAAGTTCCACCAGCGGCTCAACGCCTGGCCTCCATGTGAAATCGTCCAGCGCCAACCGGAATCCCGCCGCCTTCAATCGCCGGCACGATTCAATCAGCGCAGGCGTGGGCTCAATGTCTTCCAGAACCTCCAGCACCGTCATGCCCGAGGGCAGCACATGCACAAGATCACCCGTGAGAGCCTCGGCCGTGCAGTTCACAAACGCCGGCAGGCCGCCGGTGAAGCGTCCCAAACCAAAGAGCACGGCATTGTCGAACATGGTCCGCGTCGCAATTTCGCCATCGCCGCGGAAAATCGTCTCAGGACCATTGCGAAACAGTAGTTCGTAGCCGTGTACTCTCCCGCGCAGGTCCAGGATCGGTTGCCGCGCGACGTAGCGGATTTCACCCGCCGCCTCATATGCGCTGGCCACGCAGCAAACGGGCGATTCGACATGAGACGCCATCCGCATCCCTCCGAATCCTCTATCGGCGAGGCGTCTGTGGAACTTGAAATTTGATTGGATCCTCCACGATCTTCGTCGCAGGTCTGATCTCGGCACTCACGATTCGAAGCGGCTATCGGCGCGCCATTCTATTCCCTATTCCCTATTCCCTGTTCCCTGTCTTTTTCACCCGCCCATGAACATGCCGCCGTTCACATCCAGCACGTGCCCGGTAATGTACGAAGCCGCATCCGACGCCAGAAACTTCACTGCCTGCGCCACATCCTTCGCGGTTCCTCGCCGTCCGAGCGGCACCGTCGCCAGCATCGCCTTCGTCACTTCCTCGGTCAGCACCGCCGTCATCGGCGTCTCAATGTATCCCGGCGCCACCGCATTCACGGTGATGTTGCGCGATGCCACTTCGCGCGCCAGCGACCGCGTAAACCCGATCAGCCCCGCCTTTGACGCGGCGTAGTTCACCTGTCCCGCCTGCCCCGCGCGGCCCACCACGCTGGCGATATTCACAATCCGGCCCCAGCGGTTTTTCAGCATCGGGCTCAACAGCGCCTGCGTCAGCAAAAATGCGCCGGTCAGATTAATGCCGATCACCAGATCCCAATCGGCGCGCTTCATCCGCAACATCAGATTGTCGCGCGTGATCCCGGCATTGTTCACAATGATCTCCGCCTTGCCGAATTTCTCGATGATCGCCTTCGCCCCGGCCTCGATCGACTCCTGGCTCGACACATTCACGGTGAACGCCGTCGCATCAATCCCCTGTGCCTTCAGTTCGCCCACGGTTTCGGCCAGCTTGGCCTCATTCACGTCGGCCAGCGCCAGCACCGCGCCCGCCGCAGCCAGTTCCTCCGCAATGGCGCGTCCAATCCCCTGCGCTCCGCCCGTGACCAGCGCAATCCTGCCTTGCAAATCTCCCATGTCGTATCGACCTCTGCGCGCTCGCTCGCGAGCTGCGCCTTTCCATCGGTCATTATAGATGGGCAGCGAAAGGACAGCGGACCGTGAACAACGACCGCAGATAGGGACGGCTAACAACAAAAGGCTGCTTCCTGTTCCGTCTTTCCTGACTGCCGCCTTCTGTCTCTCATTCCCTCAGTCTCTGGTGACTCGTCCCTAAAGTTCGTAACTTCGATAAGGTTGTCATCCTTGTATCTCTAAAGGAGGAACAGTTTCGGTGAAACTGTTGGAGTGGGGGAGTCGAGGCATCGGCTCCCCCGCGGGCGGACGGCTCCCGTTCATCCTGCGGTCTCAACGACCGACGCTCAGCACAGGCGACCGCTGCCCAAGTCACGTACGACCGAACAGTCGCACGATCTCAGTCGAACATACAAGGCAGGTTACCGTGACACGGATTATTTGTGGAGTGGATATTGGTTCATCTTCTTTAGCCGCGCGCATCGGACAGGACGGCGTCGCGGCCAGCTTCGCCAACAGCCCGGAAGGCATCGCAGAGTTGGCTGCCTTCTGTGAGACCCATCAAGTTGCACTGGTCGCCATGGAAGCCACCGGCGGCTACGAACAGCGGGCCTTTGCGCAACTGTCCGAACACGGTCTGCCGGTGGCGGTAGTCAACCCGCGCGCCGTGCGCCAGTTCGCGCAGAGCATGGGTTGGCTGGAGAAGACCGACGCGATCGATGCCGGCATGATCGCCTGGTACGCACAGACAAAGAAGTCTCAGCCGCAATGCCTGGCCCCGCCGACCCAGCTCGAGTTGCGTGCCCGCGTCACGCGTCTGCGCCAGCTCACCGAGGTTCGCACCGCGCAGCTGAACCAGCAACGTCTGGTCACCAATCCCGCGATTCAGAACAGCTTCCGCGCGATACTCAAGTTCCTCGCCGAGCAGATCGAAGAACTCCAGCAGGCCATCGCTGCGCTGATCCAAGCCGACCCCTTGTGGCGCGAACTGAATCAGGCCTTCCGCACCATCAAGGGCGTCGCCGATCGCACCGTGGCCCGCATCATGGCCGAGATGCCGGAGATCGGCACGCTCTCCAACAAGACCATCTCCAAACTTGCAGGACTGGCGCCTCTGGCCAACGACTCAGGCAAACATCAGGGCAAACGCGCGGTGCGAGGAGGCCGCGCCACAGTCCGAGACATCCTGTTCCTGGTGGGCAGCGTGGTCGCTCGTTACGAGCCCGACTTCACCGCCTTCCAGCAGCGCCTGCGCGCCGCCGGCAAGCCACCCAAAGTCGTTCGCATCGCCGTGGCCCACAAGTTGCTCGTCCGCCTCAACGCCAAAGCCCGCGAGGTTCGCCAACAGGGCGTGCCCTCACAACTGAGAAGGTTAGCTAGTCAGCAGCCGTAGTCGAGATTGTGGGAAAGAGGAAAACGGCACCATCGTTTTCCGCTTTTCCATCAACCCGCCCTTGACAATCCAGACAGTCGCTGAGCGGAGTTTGGCCGGAATCCGGCCAAACGCAGGCGAAGGATCTGCGGTTGTCTTTCCACTTTTCTCCAGGGAGTCCGAGTCCCCTGTCCCCTGATCCCTGCTTTTTACGTCGGCGTGGCCGCCACCCTCACCGGCCGCGCAGCAAGCGCCGGCAGCACCAGCTCCGCCGGCCAGATGTACAGCGCCAGACGTCGCGAATAATGCAGAACCGGTTCCTGATCGGGCAGCGTGATTCCTACCGCAGCAGCTAGGTCGTTGCGCTCGATATCGGCCTGCGCTTCTTCAAGCGGCCACGGTACGTGGTGCAGATTGGCGCGGACCGGTTGCCCCATTCGATCGGTACTGAACAAACACGGCCGCTCCGCAAAAAAGTACTCGAACGATCCCGGCAGGATTTCGGCCGTCTTGTGCGTCGGTCCCAGCCCACGGTAGCGCGCCTTGAAGATCACCTCCGGCCGCGCGAATCGCCGGCGGCTGTAGAATGCGAACTCCCGATCCGATCGCGGCTCCAGCCGCATCTCCGCCAGCTTGTACGGCAGGTGATACGCGGCGTGCGCCATCGCCACCGCCAGCAGATTGCTCGAATCCACTGAGAAGCAATAGAACCCCGGCGTTGCCGTGATCCGGTCGCGGACATAGGTGCGCAGATTCAGATCGGGAAAGCGGCGCATCCCTGGGATGGCCGGAACGCCGCGGATCTTGATCCGGTCCAGCCAGAAGGGCACGGCCCCCAGCCATGCCGATCCCTGAAAGGTATCCGCCTGCAGCCACTCGGGCAGTAGTGCCTCAAGCTTCGCGGCAGGAATCGGCCAGTGCGCAAAAAGCAAATCGTTCCAGCGCTGGGTGCTTGCCCAGCGTCCCGCCGGCAAAGGCCGCGGTTTGTGCGACGTCCGCACTAAAAACTCCCGCACCAAGAACTCCTCTATCGACGCTCCCGAACTTCCCGGCAGCCCTCCGCTCTCGATTCAGTCTCGCTGGCGAAGCGCCAACCGGTACAGGGTGCCATCGGCGCAACGCGCGGCTGCTCCCTTATGCCGTATTCTGTCCGCGAGACCATCCTTATGTCCAGTGAATCTTCAATCGCTCCCGAATCCCGGAACCAGACTGAGGTTTTTGCCGTCCACGGCGCCGATCCCGAAATCCTCGCCTTCGCCATGGCCAAGTACTCCCGGTCGGCGCTTTCCATGCGCGAATCCCTGGCCGAAATCAGCTCGCAGCGGGCCGAGCAGTTCCTCAATACATTCTATTTCCAATATGGCCACCGCTCCATCGCCGACCTGGCCCATATCGCCTTCGCCATCGAGCGCCTTAGCCTGCTTGCCGCCATCGTCCTTGTCGACGAGCCGCGCTGGGACGGCCAGGAGCGCTCCACCCGTTACCAGAACTTCCTCAAATCTGGCTTTTATACTCCCGACTTCGGTGCTGACGCTGCCTCCGCCGAGCTTTACTCCGAAACCATCGGCAGCCTTTTTACTGCGTACCAGGGCATCAGCGCCTCCGTCCTCGACCTGCTCCATCGCCGCATTCCGCCTCCTGACAGCCTCAAGCCGGAGGCATACGAACGCACCCTCCGCGCCCGCGCCTTCGACGTCGCTCGCTACCTGCTTCCCCTCGCCACCAACACCTCCCTCGGCCAGATCGTCAGCGCCCGCACCCTTGAAACCCAGGTCTCGCGCCTCCTCTCGAGCCCGTTTGCCGAAGTTCGCCTGCTCGGCGAAAAACTGCGCGAAGCTGCCACCTCGCCCGCCTGGAACCTCAACGCTCCCGCCGCCCAGGCCTTCATCGACAAACTCTCGGCGCTCACTGACGACGCCGCACCTGCGCTCGCCGCCGAAGCCGCCGCCCTCTTCACGCGCGACATCCGCACCGCGCCCACCCTCGTCAAATACGCCCAGCCCAACCCCTATCTCGCGCAAACCCAGGCCGAGCTCGCGCAGGCCGCCGCGGAGATTCTTGCGCAGATTCCCTCCGAAACTCCGCCCCACGCAGTGGACCTCGTCGAGCGTACCGAATCTCTTGAAGTCGAGCTTGCCGCCACGCTCCTTTACTCGGCCAGCCACCACCCCTACCGCCAGATTCGCGATCTCGCCGCCTCACTCCCCGCCGCGCGCATCTCCGAAATCATCGACCTCGGCCTCCGCCACCGCGGCCGCCATGACGAAGCCCTGCGCGCCTTTCGCGCCGGCGCCGCCCTCCGCTTTGACATCCTGATGGACATTGGCGGCTTCCGCGACATGCACCGCCATCGCCGCTGCACGCAGATCATCCAGGGATTCACCACGCAGCACGGCTATGAAACCCCCGGCTCCGGCGACTTGCCTGCCGAGGTCGACATCCTCGCCGAGGCCGGCGTTCTCGCCGCCTATCGCGGCGCGGTCGAATCCGCGCACGCCGCCGCCACGCACATCGCCGCGGGCTCCGCACCGGAAGCCGCTCAATCCGCCGCCTATCTACTCCCGCTTGCGACCCGCATCCGCGCTCTCTTCAAAATGGATTTCGCAGAAGCGCAATACATCTCCGAGCTGCGCTCCGCCCCCGCCGGCCACTTCAGCTACCGCCGCATTGCCTGGGAGATGTATCTCGCGCTCCAGCGTCAGCACCCCACACTCGCCCGCCACATCCGCGTCACCGACTTCACCCAACCCATCGACATCTTCCAGCGATAGTTCAACTAGGTTTCTAACCGCTTAGTTTTGTACCAATGGGGGTGCCCCAGGTCTCGATTTTGGGACCTGGGAACCACGAAACTGACGGTACGAATTCATGCGGTCAGAGACCTAACCGCCCATCATTGACGTTGCCCCATCCTTTCGCGCATTTTGCGAAAAGCTGGCATAGCCCGCTTCAGCGGGCGCTAGACGGTAGCCCCAAGCGCGGGCCTGGGAAAATGATTTCGAAATCGATCATTGCGGAGCCCTCTAATTGCCGGTGGGTTCTCACAAGGCTACACTTAGCAAGTCCAACCCGTGAGGTCTCCATGCGAAGCAAAATGCTCATCCTGCTCCTGGCTTTGCTGGCGGCAACGCAAGCCCACGCCGTCAAAGGTGTAACTGTTCAGCAATTGAGCGGCGAGATCGCTTCATTCGGAAAGCAAAGTGATGCCAAGGCTGCTGAAAGGCTCTACGACCTGCAGCTTACAGAGCGGTTGAGCGCCAATAAACTTGCTTCTTTTGAAGCGGCGCTGCCCGGGCCCGAGTCGCGCCGTGCATTGGTGGCGCTCGCGGATCAGTCCGAATTCCTCAATCCTCCGGCGGCGGAGATTCCGAATCAGCCGGTGCCGAGCGTCGCACAGCAGCGCGAAATCATTGCCAAATCCATCGATTCCGTCCAGGCCACGCTCCACCGGATGCCGAACCTCTTTGCCAATCGGGACACGATCCGGTTTGAAGATATCCCGCCCGGGCTGCGCGACGAAAGCACAGATACGATGGTTCCTTATCAGCCGCTGCACCCGGTCAGCCGGTCCATGGAAACGGTGCTCTATCAGGCCGGCCAGGAACTCATTCAGAAGCAGGCAGCACAACCTGGCAGCTCAAATCCCGCGGCAACCGGCCTGATGACGTTTGGCGAATTCGGACCGATTTTTCCTGTTGTGTATGGAGATCTGCCGAAGGGCAATTTGAGATGGAGCCATTGGGAACAGGGCGAGACCGGCCTGGAGTCGGTATTCCGTTTCGATGTGCCCAAGGCCGCATCGCATTATCAGGTGGAATTCTGTTGCATCAGGGACGGTCAAGTTTTTCAAGAGTTCTCGGCTTACCATGGCGAGCTTACGATCGATCCTGCCAACGGAACCATTCTCCGCATGACGTTGATTGCCGACTTGGAAAAAGGGGCAGAAATCGCTGACGCGGAATTGATGGTGGAATACGGGCCGGTTGAGTTGGGCGGAAAGAGGTACTTTTGCCCGGTCAGGAGTATCTCCGTCTCTCGCGCTCCCGGGGAGGTCGAACGCATTGCGCCTGAGCACCGTCGCGTCTTGTCCATGGACCAGGCCACCACGACCGATGAGGCCGGAGTGGCCGCGCCTCTGCAAACCTTGCTGAACGAGACCACCTTCGATAACTATCATCTCTTTCGCGCCGACGCGCAGATTCTCACGGCAGGCAATGCTAAAGGCGAGCTTGCGCCAGCCGCGCCGCCCACGACTTCACCTGAAGGTCCCGCATCCGCTGCGCCTGCTCCGGCAACGACGCAGTTGAACGCCGCTCCCGCCGAGCCGGCTGCTGCGCCGGCTCCTTCGGCCGCAAGTACAGTTGCTGAAGGTGAAACGCCTAACCCGGTCCCAACCGAAAGCACCGCCGCTCCTCCCGCGGCGTCGCTACCTGCCGCAGCATCTGCTTCTCCGTCCCCGGCCTCCTCCGCTGCTGAGATGGCCGTTGTCGCGCCTGCACCTTTTCCTGAGAAGACCGGGCCACTCCCGGCGGCCTCCGGCTTTGCCCTGAAGATAAACACGCGCCTCGTCGACGTGGATGTCACGGCATTTGACCAAAAAGGTCATCCTGTCACCGGCCTCACCATGAAAGATTTCGAAATTTACGACAACGGCAGAAGGCAGACTCCGAGGTCGCTCAGCCGCGTGAGCGGCGCAGCATCGCCATTGGCGCAAGGCTCCGCAGCCACGGTGCAGGGAGATGTCTACTCCAATCGCCCCGAGGCTTTGGGCAGCCCCGCTGTGCAGCCTGCTCAAGCGGAGGCACTCGCGAGTTCGACCATCCTCCTCCTCGATGAAAGCAGCGTTGGCTTCCTTGATTTGAACTATGCGCGCCAGCAGGTTCTCAAGTTCCTCGATCGTTTACCCGAGTCTCAGCCCGTGGCCCTTTACCTCCGGACCGGCCCCGGATTTCGCATCCTGGCTGAAGAAACCACCGACCACGCTGCCCTGAGTTCCGTGCTGCGCAAATGGGTGCCGACGGCACAGGACCTCCAGCGAGCGCAGGAGGAGGAAACGCGCACTCGCCAGAGCTTTGACTATGTTGACTTCCCTGACGAACTGCAGTACGTCAACGGGAATATGGGCGGGATGGAGGCGCCGACTTCCGACCCTCTAAGCACCGCCATGGTGAACTATGGCGGAAATACGACTCCCGATCCAAAGCTGTCGAAAGAGGGCCAGACTCCACAGCGCGACGCACTTGCGGCCCTGATCGGCGTCGCTGCAAACCTGAACGCCATCCCCGGCCATAAGAATCTCGTCTGGGTGGCCAGCGATAACGTGCTGGCGAACTGGTCCGATCAGGCGCCCGGCAACGAACGGGGGCCGAATACGATTGACGCTTTTAACCTTGGCATCGAGGAGGCTCTTAACGACGCGCATGTAAGTCTCTATCCGCTGGATGTTTCGCAGTTAGAGGCAACTGCGACGGATGCGAGCCTCCAGGCCGACGCTGTCGGGCTAAATCCCGCCTTCATCAACGAGACCTCGGGGGCGCCTCCGGTGCCGACCGATGGGCGAGGAATAGCAGAGATGCAGCAGGACACGCACGCGGTTCGGCCTGCCATCCAGCACCTGGCGGAGGCCACCGGCGGCCAGTCGTTCCGGCGGTCGGGCAACGTGCTTGGCGAGCTCGACAGCGTAGTTGCGGATGGCGATGCCGCTTACCAGCTCAGCTTCTCGCCCGATACCCAGCCGGACGGCAAATATCACCGGATCACCGTCACTGTCTCCACGCGGCCCGGTATTAAATTGCGCTACCGTACCGGTTATCTCTACAGCAAAGAGCCGTCAACGCTGAAAGACCGAATGACCCAGGCGGTCTGGCAGCCGCAGGACGAAACGGAAATCGGCCTCAACGCGCACTGGGATCACGCCTCGCAAGGCGCCGCTATCTCACTGAACATCGCGGCCACTGACATCGGGCTGCAGCAGGAAGGCGATCTCTGGAAGGACAAACTCGACATCTTCCTCGTGCAGCGCGACGACACAAGAACGCGCGCGCAGGCAAAGGAGCAGACGCTCGTCCTCAACCTGAAGCCTGCCACCTATCAAAAGATTTTGCAGGAAGGAATCCCGTTTGCCGAATATATCGATCACAAGCAGAACTTCGGCACCACGCGGATCATCGTGGTGGACGAAAACTCCGGCCGCATGGGGTCTGTGACGCTCCCTGTCATGCTGGAGCGCGCAAGCCAATAGTGCGGGCGCTGGGGGCAAGAAAAAATGGCGTCGGAAACTGGCCTGCTCCAAAACCCAGCATTGTTGATGTGTCACCGGCAATCGGAAATAACGAAGTAATCAACCTTTGAGCGCAATGCTATCTGAAATATGACCTCCGGATCGCCGACAACACTCCCGCGATCCAAATCCTGCACTCGCCCTGCTCTCCAACGCGTTGTCATCCTGAGCCGCAGGCGAAGGATCTGCAGTTGTTTTCATGGGCTCATCCGATCGAGCGCCCGACGATAATCGGCAGGCTCACAGTCGTACCAATCCCGGCTGAGATCGGCCCACGTAGGATTTGCCGATTCGATGAGTGCGATTTTTCGGGCTCGGCGTCATCCTACGAGTTCATCAATCTTGCGTTTGTTGCTGCTGAAGGGGAAGTCTCGAACTACTACGAGTGCGACAAAGAATAGGTTAGCTCTCTGACATTCGATTTCTCCCGGTCTACCTTCCCGGAGATGATCCCGCTCAGCCAAATGGATAGGAAGGCGACGCCGAACCCGCCGAACACATCGATAATGTAGTGCCACTCGAGCAGGATGAGAGAGGGCAGCAGAAAAGCTGCGTAGATACTTAACGCGACCAGGCAGATCCTCCTCCAGCGACGCAAAAACCAGATCGCGATAAGCGGAAGCGCAGCATGGAGACTGGGAAAGCTGATGTAGTAGTCGCCAATTCCGACATCGCGCACATCTGGAGTGAGATTGTGCGCCCACAACCGTTTCATCCTCATAGTGAGCACTTGCTGCGTCTCGAAGGCCCCTAAGGAGTGTGCGTACGCCGGCACCCGGACAGGACGGATTGAATACGGACCCTTTGCTGGAACGGCGAAAAACACCAGCAGAGCGATTGTGTAGCCCAACAGAAGGGTACGCACAAGTTGCATTGCATGCCTTCTTCCCCCTAGCAGTCCACACAGGACGAGACATGCACCAAGCCGGCTCCAAATGCTGAAGTAGGCGAAATTTTCGAGCTCAAAGACCCATTGCGGAAGATGGTTCAAACTCCATTGGGAAATTCTGTAGGCGCCGGTATGAAAAATGGCGTTATCCACCCTGCGGAAGGCTGCGTCATACGTACCTCCGTAGCGAATGGCGACAAATGCGTGATTGAAGGCGAAAACCGCGACAAGACCGCCAAGCAGGTATAGAGCGGGCACAAGAATATCCAGCAGGCTCGACTGGACACGGCCCGCTCGACGCGTCAGGAATTCGGTGAGCGCCAGTTCATCGACAAACGTAACCAGGCCAAGGCCAGGGCCCATGGCCCAGATCGTTAAGAGGCCGGTAATAATAATCAGCGCGAGAAGCGGCTTCTTCCGCAGTCGCCCCAGAAGGGGCGCCACAGTGACGCTCCACGGCAGTCCCGATCACAGCAAACAAAACTGGCCATGAAAACTGCGCCAAGGAACATGGAAAAATAGGCGCCGACGAGCGCCGCGAGGTCGAATTGAAACGGGAGGCGTGCGATCTTCAACGCCGGAAAGGTGAGACCCAATAACAGGCAGAGGAAATAGCAATCGAATGGCTTAACCGCAGCTTCGGCTTCGGAGCTAAACAGTTGATTGCGACGCGCGTCGCCGACACGCTGTCTCGAACACGATTCCTCACCAACATAGACCGGAGCGGGCGACACGATTGACATACCTCGCCTACGGGATCTTTAGTACGGGCCCGTTAGGTCGTCAGGCTCCCAGGACTTGGCTCTTGCGCCGCTGCGACCTCCTGCGGTAGTTTGGCCATTGCGCATGGCCGCGTCGATACAACTTGAGAGCCATTACGCCTCAGGGTGGTCGCCAAATGCGTGCTTAAGGACTTGGCCTCTGACCGCTTGGTTTTGTGCCAAAAGGGGTGCCCCGGGTCTCGATTTTGAGACCTGGGATTGGGAATCTCTAGGTTCAACATCACGCGGTCGGAGCCCTGGACCGATTCCGGGATTGCTGTACCCAAGGCTCATCCTTCATTTTGTCTTCCTGAGCGACGCAGCGCTTTGCCGTCGTGAAGCGACGCAAAGCGGGAAGGAGTCGAAGGATCTGCGGTTGCCTTTTCGCTGCTCGGTGGGTAAACCAATTGTGAAATTCGGTTCGACTTGGTTCGGCACGGATCGCGGCAAGGCGCGGGTTGAGCACCAATCGGAATGCTTTGGTCGTGCGCTGTGGAGTTTGGAGAAATGGCTGGAGCGTGTTTCAAAAACCAGTTTTGTAACAAGGGCGCGGCTTGCCGGGGTCCCCGGCGACAGGTCTTCGTCGCTGGGGTGGCTTTAGCCGGGCCGAAAAATGCAGAAGAACACTGGGCTTTAGCTCCTGAGGGATGGCGACCCGGATCGGCAAGATCATTTTTGAAACACGCTCAAATGAGTCTTTCGTGGGGATATGCTGGCACTCGCAAAATGCAGAATGATTTGAATCTGGGGAAAGCCGGCAATCGCAAATATCCCGCTGTCAATCCCCACCCCCCGTGACTCGCTCCATCTACGCCACTTAACTTTGCGGGCTATATCGCCGATTCCTGCACAATCAAGATGAGCGCAGAAGCCAATGAAAAACATGACCGTAACTGTCCCGACCGAAACGTATTACCGGGCCCGCATCTCGGCCGCATCGTGCATCGTCGGCAAAATGCTGCGCCAAATGGCGGAGCAAAACCCCGCCGGCAACCCTCCCAAAAATATTTAAAAACGGCTGTGAAACTGTGGACCCCAGCCAAATCAGCAACTTGCGGCCACAGTTTCACAGTCTCACAGTTTATTGGGCCCGCGTTCACCGGCCTGCACACCTAATCGTCGCCGCACTCACAGCGCCGCCCGCTTCCGGCGCCAATCACGCAGCGCGGCGTTCAGGCGCTGCATTGCCGCTCCCTTCTGCCGGCGCAGGTCGCCTGCGCGCACCGCGCACCGTACGTCACGCATCAAAAAGGACACCTGAGCGAAAGCGGGGAACAGACGGCGGGCGGTCCGTGAAACCGCCCACGTCAAGACCTGCGCCCGCCGAAGGAGAAGAGGGCCATGCCCAGTCTCCGCAGTTGTCCTTCATGCGGTAAACAAAATCGGATCCCCGCAAAGCATCTCGCCGACAACGGCAGGTGCGGCGCCTGCAAAGCTCCTCTGCCGCCCATCGGCGATCCGCTTGAAGTTGACACACAGGAATTCGACGACATCGTGCGCGAAAGCAAGGTTCCCGTGTTCGTCGATTTCTGGGCGTCCTGGTGCGGGCCGTGCCGTATGGCAGCCCCTCATGTCGCGCAGGTTGCGCGCGATCTCGCCGGACGCGCAGTCGTGCTGAAAGTCGATACCGAAAAGCACCCCGATCTCGCAGCGCGATACCGGGTGCAGGGTATTCCCAACTTTGCGGTCTTTGCCAACGGAAAACTCAATTTCCAGCAGGCCGGCGTTGTCGACGCAGACACCATGAAGTCGTGGCTGGAGCGTGCCGCCGGCTAACTGACTGCGGAAATGCGGGCCGCGCACAGCACGGGCCGCGTATGGCTTCACGATCCAATTGCGCCGACTTGCGCCGTGGGCAGCAGATGAGCCCGTTTGAGCACCTTGCGAGTCAGACCGGTAAGTGCCATGCTTTCCGCCTGGCGCACAGGAACCCAGCGCCGCTTGCCGCCTTTCAAGGTCATCGACTCTACATCGTCTTCGGATGCAGCGCGGATCCGCACATAGTAATTTACCTGCATGATCGAGTGGCGCAGCGTCATGCGCACTTCTCCGGCGGGGACGTTCGAATCCAGAAGCGAAGGCAACTCCCACATTCCCGGCATCACCGTCACTCTTGCCGGCCGCTGTTCAAGCAGCACCTCAGGGGAGTTGGTGCGATGACGTCTTCTTCGCCGCGAGACGCGTGCGTACTGAAAGAGCGTAAGCTACGTCGCGGCTGGTCATCGGCGCGCGCCGCGGCGTCTTGTGTTCGCCGCGCGTTTTGCAGTGCGCCATGAACGGACATGTCAGGCACTGCGGACTGCGCGGCGTGCAGACAGTCGCACCCAGGTCCATCATCGCCTGGTTGAAGTCCCCCGCGCGTGCCGGATCGAGGAGGCGCCCGGCAAAATCCTCCACCTTGCGCCGTAGCTCGGCGCCGCCTCCTTTGCGGCTTCCCACTTCCCAACCGGCAACTCGGCACAGCACGCGTTCCACGTTGCCATCAACAACCGCTACAGCTTCGCCGTGAGCGATGCTGGCCACCGCCGCAGCCGTGTAGGCTCCAATGCCCGGCAGCATGCGGAGTTCCTCAGCCCGCTGGGGCAGGTTGCCTCCACCATGCTCGGCCACAAACCGGGCAGCCTGGTGCAGCATGCGTGCGCGCCGGTAATAGCCCAGGCCGCTCCAAAGAGCGAGAACCTCCTGCTCCGGCGCGAGGGCAAGAGAAATCAGCGTGGGAAACCTCGCCAGAAACGCACGATATCGCTCGACCACAACAGCCACGCGCGTCTGCTGCAGCATGATCTCCGAGACCCAGATCGAATAGGGATCGGCACTCTTCCGCCATGGCAGATCGCGGCAATTGCCCACGTACCAGGCGAGCAAATGAGCGCGCATTTCGGCGATTTTTCCGGAATCTTCGTCGACTTTCGCCATGGGCTCAGATTAAGGCATCCAGGTGCCGCCAGCCGTTTCTCGATCGCCCCTGACAGAAACCGCGGCTCGCTGTCGGCGAACGAATCTCATAGCCCTTTTGGAGTATTGTCGCCGCGATAAAAGTAACCGTACTCTCTGAGAGACTTCCGAGATATTTCTGGTTCGATCGGTTACGTAAGTGCCTGATTTCTTCCTGAAATATCCAGGCGAGTGCCTGTTCCACTCAAATGCCAAGGTTCACTCCTATGGAGGCGCTGTGAGACAAACTTCTGTATTCCTTACGCTTACTCTGCTGGCTGCATCGGCAAGCCTGCTCGCGCAAAATACGCTTTCCGCCACGAACGATCCTGCACCGGCAGCACCCGCTGTGAGCGGTGGTGCTGTTACTTCGGTGTCTCAGGTGAGGGCGGTTGCACCCCCCTCAATCGCACCCTTTTCCAGGATCGCCTTTAGCGGCGGCATCGGGGCCATGGGCGTCAACCTGCAGGCTGCAGTCAACGCGAACCGCTACATGAACGTGCGCGGCGTGGGTAACTTCTTCAACTATTCCGTCAACAACCTGACGGTCAACGGCTTCAGCGCCAACGGCACCGTGAACTTCGCTGCTGCCGGCGTCTCGCTCGACGTCTATCCCTTTCCCAATCACGGATTCCGACTAAGCCCCGGCGCTCTCTTCTACAACCAGAACCGGATCTCGGCACTGGCCTCGGCTGCGGCCGGAACCAGCATTAACGTTGACGGAACGAAATACTATTCCGCAACCTCGGACCCTCTGAACGCAATCGCAAACCTCGGGTTGAACTCCCGCAAGGAAGCCTTCACCATGACCACGGGTTGGGGAAATCTCATCTCCCGCCGCGGCGGTCACTGGTCCTTCCCGCTTGAGATTGGCGCGGCTTTTGTGGGTGCGCCTTCGCTGTCGGTGGTAGCCAGCGGCTCGGCCTGCCTCGACCAGGCGCAGACTGAGTGCTCCAGTATTACGGGCTCCAGCCAGATTGCAACCTCATTCCAATCCAACCTGACCGCGCAGGTTGCGAAGTGGAAGAGCGACCTCAGCCCCTTCAGCTACTATCCCATCGTCTCGTTCGGCGTTGGATACAGCTTCGGCTTGCGTCCAGGTGCTACTCGAGTAGCTGCGCGATAATCCCCGGCGCGGCCTTCAACGCTGCGTCAATTTGGGCCTGATCTTTTCCACCTGCCTCGGCGATCTCGGGCTTTCCTCCGCCCGAGCCGCCGACCAGCTTGGCCACCGCGCCCACCAGCTTGCCCGCCTGTATGCGCTTCGTCAGTCCTGGCGTCACGCCGGCGATGATGGCCACCTTGCCCTCCGGCTGCGCCGAGGCCAGCACCACCACCCCTTCACCCAGCTTCTGTTTCAGGTTGTCTACTAGCGTGCGTAGTTGCCCGCGCTCCAGATTGTCGGCTCGATGCGTGAGCGCCTTCACGCCGCCAATCTCCACGGCGCGCGCCACCGCATCGTCAAGCGAGCTCGCGGCTGACTTCATGCGCATCTCTTCCATCTCGCGCCGCAACCGCTTCAACTCGTCCTCCTGCGCGGTCAACTTGGCACGCAGCGCCTCAGAAAGATTGCCGTCGGCCGACGAGGCGATGGAGGAGGCGAACTGCGCCACGGCAAAATCGCGGCGGAAGGTATCGAGCGAACCCATGCCGCTGATGGCTTCAATGCGCCGCACCCCGCTCGATACCGACTCCTCGCCGGTGAGTTTGAAGAGCCCGATTTCGCCCGTCGCCGCAGTGTGCGTCCCGCCGCAGAGTTCGGTCGAAAAGCCGTCCGAGAGCCGCACCACGCGCACCTTGTCGCCGTACTTCTCGCCGAACAGCGCCATGGCGTGATACTCGTTCACGGCCACGTCGATGGGAACGTCTTCGAGCGTCTCCACCTTTGCGTTGGCCAGCACTTCGCGATTCACAATGTCTTCCACCTCTTCGAGCTCCTCGTCGGCTACTTGCGCAAAGTGCGAAAAGTCGAAGCGCATCCGGTCAGGATGCACCGCCGAACCCGCCTGCTTTACATGCGTCCCCAGCACCTGGCGCAGCGCCGCGTGCAGCAGGTGCGTGCCGGTGTGGTTGCGCCGGATGGCATCGCGCCTCTGCCCGTCAACAACCGTGTTGACGTGATCGCCCACCGCGAGGTCCTGCTTGAGAATGGCTTTGTGTGCGCGCACGCCTTGAACCGGGAGCACGCAGCCGATGATTTCGGCGACGGTCGTGTTGCCGTCGGTCGAAGTAAAAAATCCCATGTCGCCGACCTGCCCGCCTGAGTCGCCGTAAAAACTGGTGTGATCGAGAACCACTTCGACTTCGTCACCCGCTTTCGCTGCCGGCACGCCCACGCCGTTCTTCACGATGGCGAGAACTTCGCTGTTCGTGGAGTTGAGCTGCCGGTAGCCTTCGAAGACGGTCTTGGGCAGATCGCGGAAGGCGGGGCTGGCGCTCTTTTGCGAGCCGCCTTTCCAGGAGGCGCGTGCGCGGGCCTGCTCCTCGGCGCGGGCAGCCTCGAAGCCGGGAAGGTCGAACTCTATACCAAGGTCGTGTACTGCATCCATCATGAAATCGAGAGGGAGACCGTAAGTCTCATAAAGGTGGAAGGCCCTGATTCCTGGGAGTTGCACTTGCTGAGAATTCGCTGTGGCAGCACGTACCAACGATGCTCCCAAAGTTGTTGCTTCAGTCCTGAGTGGGTGCGCTTGGGCGTATCTTAAAATCTCGAGAAAACCATAGGTGTTGTCTTGGAATTGGGTGCTATGGTTGACGCTGTTTATGAGCCCGCTGGTACGCTCAGAGGGGATGGAAACAATCTTTTCCCAAACCGCGATAGCAAGTTCTGACTCAAGGCGATCAGCACCGATCTTCAGCACGCGATCAAACTGCTTCTCCTCCGCTTCGATGACCTTCGCAACGCGGGCGGCGGAATCAACCAATTCGGGGTAGGCGCCCTTCATCAGGTCGCGCACCGCGTACACCATTTCAAAGAGAAACGGTTTGTCCTGCCCCAGCAGCCGCCCGTGCCGGATCGCGCGCCGCATAATCTTGCGCAGCACGTAGCCTCGGCCTTCATTCGACGGCACCACACCATCATTAATGAGGAAAGTCGCTGCCCGCGCATGGTCGGCAATGATGCGAAGGCTGGCGTTGCCGGTGAGTGCGTCGATTCCCTCAGAGGCTAAAGCCCCTCCTTCTTTTGGCGCCTTTTCGGCCCGACTGAAGTCGTGCCCTTTTACAGAACTGGACCGCGTTGACTCTGCTGACCCGTTGCCTTGCTCGATATCGGGTGCCCCATCCAAGCTCTGCTTGGGTGGGATCGCCGATTCTGACTCGCTGACCCGCCGCCCTCCCGACTTGCCCTCACCGAGGCCGGGTGCCTCATCCAAGCTCTGCTTGGGTGGGTGAACGAGCCCTGTCAGTTCCGCTGCCCTCTCAATCAGCGGCGTAAACAAATCCGTCTCAAAGTTGCTCACCTTCCTCTGCAGAACCGCGGCCACGCGCTCCAACCCCATGCCCGTATCAATCGAGGGCTTCGGTAGCGGGGTCAATGTGTACGTGGTTTTTCCCGCCGCATCGGTCACTGCCGAGCGATCGAACTGCATAAACACCAGGTTCCAGATCTCGACGTAACGCGCATCGTCTTTTCCAAAAGGCAAGTCCACACCCGGAGTTTCCGCGGCCTCGATCCCCATGTCGTAGAAGATCTCCGAGCACGGACCGCAGGGGCCGGTCTCGCCCATCTGCCAGAAGTTATCCTTCACTCCGTACTCGCCGATGCGTTCCTTGGGTACGCCCACCTCAAGCCAGTACTGCTCAGCCTCGTCGTCACGCGGCACATCGGCAGTCCCCTCGAAGATCGTCACGTAGAGCCGATCCTTGGGGATGCCCATCCACTTCTCGTCCGTCACCAGTTCCCAGGCAAACCGGATCGCGTCGCGCTTGAAGTAGTCGCCGAACGAGAAGTTCCCCAGCATCTCAAAGAACGTGTGGTGCCGGCGGGTAAAGCCTACGTTTTCAAGGTCGTTGTGCTTGCCGCCGGCGCGCACGCATTTCTGCGATGTCGTGGCGCGCGAGTAGTCGCGCTTCTCCGCGCCCAGAAACAGATCTTTAAACTGGTTCATCCCCGCGTTGGTAAACAGCAGCGTGGGATCGTTGGCAGGCACCAGTGAAGACGAATGCACACGGCGGTGCCCCTTCGTCTCAAAGAAGCGCAGAAAAAGCTCGCGTATCTCATTTCCCGAGCGGTATTCCATGGCCTCTCTAGTGTAATGTGCCGCTCCGCTCGTGTAACTTCTGCCGCCTCCGCGCCATCCAAGTAGTCGTAGAACCCAACGGAGGTTGAAATGGATACACGTGCAATCCTCGCCCTGCTTGAGGCCAAGCCGGGAAAAGAAAACGAGCTCGAGGCGTTTTTGAAGTCGGCGCAGCCACTGGCCGTTGCCGAGCCCGCAACCACTACCTGGTATGCCGTCAAGCTCGGGCCCGCGCGCTTTGGCATCTTCGACACCTTTCCCAACGATTCCGGCCGCCAGGCGCACCTCTCCGGCCCGATCGCCAAGGCGCTCATGGCCAGGGCCGACGAATTGCTCGCCAAGCCGCCGCAGTTAGAAATGCTCGATATCCTCGCCTCGAAACCCTGATTATCCGTCCAACCACCATGGGGGTTGAATGGCTGAGCGGCTTCGCATCACTTTATTCGTCCCGCTTTTTTTGTGCGTGTGGATGCTGGCAGCGCTGCGCATCCCTCTCCTCGCGCAACGTCCGGACCGGCGCAACGTCGTGATTGCCGAAACGGATGACATCAAAGTCGGCGCCTCAACCCTCCAGGTGGACTTCGCCGAGGGCGCTCTCGATCTTCCAAAATCAGCGTTTCTCGACCACATCTCGGCGGCAGCCTCTGCGGTCGCCACTATTTACGGGCGCTTTCCCGTACCCAGCGATCGCATCCTGATCATTCCCGTGGCCGGCCGCAAGGGCGTCCTGCAGGGCACCACTTGGGGCGACATGCGCGGCTTTCCTGCCTTCACGCGCATGCGCATCGGCGAACACACCACCGAGGCCGATCTCAACGACGATTGGATGATGACGCACGAACTCGTGCACACGGCCTTCCCCTCCATGCCCGACGATCAGCACTGGATTGAGGAGGGCCTGGCCACCTACATCGAACCCATCGCGCGCGTGATGACCGGAAATCTCACTGCCGAAAAAATCTGGGGCGACATGGTGCGCGATATGCACCAGGGCGAACCCGCGCCGGGCGATGAGGGCATCGATAAAACGCACACCTGGGGCCGGACGTATTGGGGAGGTGCCATGTTTTGCCTCGTCGCCGACGTCAACATCCGGCGCGAGACGCACAACCGCAAAGGCCTTCAGGATGCGTTGCGCGCCATCGTCAATGCCGGCGGCACCATCGACCACAACTGGACGCTGCCGCAGGCGCTCGCTATCGGCGACCAGGCGACCGGCACGCAGGTGCTGACTGACCAGTATGCCGATTGGAAGGATAAGCCGGTAACGGTGGACTTGCCGAAGCTGTGGAGCGAGCTTGGAATTCAATCCACGCCCGAGGGCATCGCGTTCGTCAACGATGCGGCATTGGCAAAGGTGCGCGAATCAATTACGAAACTCAAAGGGAAGCCAGTCACCGCAACCGTCGTGCCGCGCTAATGTGGATGGGCCTCCCAACCGAGGTTGGATTTTGAGACGCCTGCGTTCCCTGGTCTCATGGCAAGTATCGCTGTAACGCTCTTTGAGATATTCGGCGAAAAACTGCCTGGCGGCACGGTATACGGTGTTGGTGAATCCACAGGCGCAGCGAAGCAAGCCAATGGTTCAAATGCGTACAAGCTCCTGCTGGATGCGGCCGGTAACCCAGGCTTTGCCGGGAGCGGTGAGCATGTTCACTTCGCTGCGCACGCCGAACTCCGGGAGGTAGATGCCGGGCTCGACGGAGAAGCAGGTGTTGGGCAGGATGCGGCGCTGGTCGTGGGTTTCAAGGTTGTCGAGATGCGCACCGGGGCCGTGAATCTCGTGGGCGATGTTGTGGCCGGTGCGGTGCACGAAGAAATCGCCGAAGCCGGCGTCGCGGATAACGGAGCGGGCGGCATCGTCGGCCTCGAATCCGTGGATGGCGTGGTTTTCTGCGAAGGCGTGCTGGACCGCTGTGATGGCGGCGTCACGGGCGCGGCGGACGGTATCAAAAATCATCTGCTCTTTTTTTGAGGGCTCGCGGCCGATGACGCCGGTCCAGGTGATGTCGTAAAAGATCGCCGAGGGAGAGTCGAGTCGTCCCCAGAGATCGATAAGGAGGAAGTCGCCTTCGCGGATTGGGGCAGCGCGATCGGCGGAGGGCTCGTAGTGCTGGTCAGAGGTGTTGGAGTTGACACTGACGTCGGGGCCGTTTTCCCAGACGAGACCCTCGCGGCGAAGGGCTTCACGCAGCCAGTTGACCATGTTGTATTCGGTGAGGCTCTCGACGCGATCGAGACCGGAGGGCGGACGCAGATGGCGCGCGATCTCAGACCAGGCGGCAATCAGGATGACGTCGATTTCACGCTGCGCAGCGGAGTGGCTGGCGATTTGATCGGAGGTGAGGACAGCTTCAAACTGGCTGACGAGATCGGCGGAGCTGACGATTTCTTTGCCGAGCGAGCGCAGGAATTCGATCGTTCCGGCATCGACCATGGAGATGTACATGATGTCGTTGTTGGGCGAGTACTGCATGGCGATCTTTTTCTGGTTTTGGAGGAGAGTCTCGAGGCCGGCGTGCAGCTCCTGCCAACTCGAGTATTGCGTTTTGGCGCCAGGGAGCGCGTCGAGCCGTCCCTGCTCGATGCGGTGGACGAGTTTCAAAGGCTCGCCATTGGCAGGGATGAAGTAATACCAGCGGCGCGTGATATGCGCCTTGGGATCGAGGCCAAGGATGCTTGAGCCGATGGGATCGCGGTGATGGTGGTCGTAGAAGAGCCAGCCGTCGAAAGAGGATTCGCGGAGGGCTGTTTGGATGGCATCGAGATTCATAGGGGAATGATACGCGCGTCATATCCCGGCCTAACAAAGTTAGGACTGGGCACCCCGCAGCGGAGTTCAGGCGATGGCACGGCGCTTGGCGCCCTGCAGCTTAATGGATACGTGGACGAGCGAGAGAGCGGCCGGCGTGACGCCGGGAATGCGGCTTGCTTGTCCGATGGTCATGGGGCGGACGCGCTCCAGCGTTTCGCGCATCTCGCGGGAGAGGCCGCTGATGACGCCGTATTCGAGCCAACCCGGGATGGTGACGGACTCGGCAGCTTTGAGTTTTTCGATGGACTTCTTTTGCTGGTCGAGGTAGCCCGCGAATTTGATTTCGGTTTCGACGGCGCGGGCTTCGTTGCGGCGCGCGGCGCGGGCGATGGAGGCGGCGGAATCCTCCTTTGATGGAACCTCCACACGTGTGGGCACGGACGCCCCCACGACGGCCGATCTGGAGACCGGCGCTATTTCCTGCGCGAAATCGGCGAGCAAGGGTTTTCCGGCGAGGTCATCGTGAAGGGCGGCGAGAAGTGACTCGACCGAGACTTCAGGGCGCTTGAGGAGCTGCGCCCAGGTGAGGCCGGCGGTGGCGGGTTGATCAGCGAGTCCGGCGCGCTCCAGCTTTTCGGGATCGACTTTGCCGGTAGAGAGCAACGCGGTGAGGGCGAACATGCGAGCTTGCTTCTGTTCGTATTCGGCCCAGGCTTCGTCGTTGATGAGGCCGAGGCGGCGGCCGTGCGGAGTGAGGCGGCGATCGGCGTTATCGATGCGCAGGTGCAGGCGGAATTCGGCGCGCGAGGTGAACATCCGATACGGTTCGTTCGTTCCCTTCGAAATCAAGTCGTCAATGAGGATGCCCGTGTAGCCCTCAGTGCGATCCATCGTGAAGGGCGGCTGGCCCTTGAGCCAGAGTGCTGCGTTGATGCCGGCCATGATGCCCTGGCAGGCAGCTTCCTCGTAGCCGCTGGTCCCGTTGATTTGGCCGGCGAGATAGAGGCCGGTCATCGACTTGACGCGAAGCGAGCGATCGAGTTCGGTGGGATCGACCGAGTCGTATTCGATCGCGTAGCCAGGGCGCAGCATCTCTGCCTGGTCGAGGCCGGAGATCGAGTGGACCATCTGCCACTGGACCTCCATCGGAAGCGAGGTGGACATGCCGTTGATGTAGACCTCGTGGGTGTTCAGGCCTTCGGGCTCGAGGAAGAACTGGTGTTGCGTCTTGTCAGGGAATTTGACGACCTTGTCTTCGATGGAAGGGCAGTAGCGCGGTCCGATGCCCTCGATGCGGCCCGAGTACATGGCTGAGCGATGCACGTTCTCGCGGATGAGGCGCAGCGTCTCCGGCGTGGTGAAGGCGATGTGGCAGGAGATCTGCGGCTGCACGATTTTTTTGGTGCGGAAGCTGAAGGGCGTGGGGTCGGCGTCGCCGGGCTGCTCTTCGAAGCATTCCCAGCGGATGGTGCGGCCATCGAGGCGCGGAGGTGTGCCGGTCTTGAGGCGGCACGTACGCAGGCCGAGGGCGCGGAGGGCTTCGCCGAGCAGGACTGAAGCGGGCTCGCCCGAACGGCCGGCGGGGTAGCGCTCTTCGCCGCAGTGGATGAGGCCGTTGAGGAAGGTTCCGGTGGTGATGATGGTGGCGCCGGCGAGAAGATTGCGGCCGTCGCGCAGTTTGAGGCCGAGGACGCGGCGGTGCGGGCGCGTGGGACGGGGGACCTCTGCTGGCTGGTCGGCTTTCGTGTTGTCCCAGGTCTCAGAATCGTGACATGGGGCACCCGATTCGATCGGAGGGTCGGATTCTTCAATCACCAGGTCGACGACTTCGGCCTGGCGGATGTGGAGGCCGGGTTGCGATTCGAGCACCTCGCGCATCTTGACGCGATAAAGCTGCTTGTCGCATTGGGCGCGGGGACTCCAGACGGCGGGACCGCGCGAGGAGTTGAGCAGGCGGAACTGGATGCCGACGGCATCGGCGACTTCGCCCATGATGCCGCCCGAGGGCATCGACTTCGCGAACCAGATGGCCTTTGGCAACGCCGCCGATGGCAGGGTTGCAGCTCATCTGGGCGATGAGGTCGAGGTTCATGGTGATGAGCGCGGTCCTGAGGCCCATGCGCGCGGCGGCCATGGCGGCTTCGCATCCGGCGTGACCGGCGCCCACAACGACGACGTCGTATTGTTCGGTGAAAGGCATCCAGCATCTATTGTACGGATTGAACGGCGCAGTTGCTGCCGCAAGTCGCTGATCCCCGCAGCCGACACGGCGACGCGGTGACCACGCCGCGAGCGAAGACCTGCTCGTGGGGCCCCGGTTCGGGAGACCCGCGCTACGCGGCGAGAGCGGCGGGCACGAAAGCAATCAATAGATGACCTGGTAGGCTCTGCCCTGAAGGTCGGGCGGATTCGCGAGAGTGGAGTGAATGCGTACGCGAACCGGCAGACCTGGAGTGAGGTCATTGACGTCGATATCGGCAACAAGCAGGGAAAGCACGCCGCGGGTCGACTTATGGCGGTCGCTTTGGTTGACCAGCCTGAAGGGGATCGGACGGTCCGACTGACTGACTTCGAGGCTAAAAGCACCGTCCGCGCTTTGGGACGGGGGTTCGCCGGCGGGGTCATTTGTCTGGGGTCGGCTGCCGGAGGTACCAGCTCGCACGACGATGCGCAGGACTCCTTCGATTGGCGGATCGAGGCTGACCTCGATTGTGCCAGGAGCCGTTGCCTGGAATTCGGCGTCAAGGGCCGCAATCGACCGGGGTTTTGATTGGGCGGCATAGACGACAGCCGCACCCCCGGCCAGCAAGGCCAGCAAAAGAGGCCATGAAGCCGACCAACGCCGAATCATTACTACGCTCCCCGGAACAAATTCACCTTCTTTGAAGCTCCGCGAGCCGGGTCTGCTGCCGGCTCCGCAGTCCATGCACGGTCCCTGGACCATCGACGAACGATTTCAATGCGAGCAAGCAGCCCTCTGCAAATGACACTCGTCGATCGCCGGCGCGCGGGGAATGAGTGCGTGTGACCATTATGCAGCATGCAGCTCCAGAATGATTGCGGCGCCGCGCGGCTCAAGATTCACGGCTGAAGCGCGGCCGTTCTGGTCGCGCAAAATTGTGGCACAAAGGCTAAGGCCCATCCCCGCGGTTTCAGCGCCAGGCCGAGCTGGGACAAAGGGATCGAAAGCGCGATCGGGATGGAGGAAGCCTGGGCCGGAGTGACTGACGGAAATCTGTACGAGCTTTCCGTCCTGCGCCGCTTCGAGCCGGATGGTTTTTGGTTCATTTCCACGCCTCGCCGGATCGTCGCGCTCCACCGCACCGATCGCAAATTGGAGGCAATGCAGCACCGCTTGCCGCAACTGCTGGGCGCCGCAAAGAATTCTTGGCAGATCGGGCTGCACTCTGATCTGGAACTCGATGGAGCGCTGGAGAAATTCGGAGCGATAGAGTTGCTCCATATCCGAGAGCAGCTCCGATACAGAGATGGCTGCCGGTTGATCGGCGCGCGAACGCGAGACTCGGGAAAGGCTCTCGAGGGTGGAGCGAATGCGCCGGGCTTCGGCGGTAATTGCCGCAGCCGCTTTGCGGTCCTGCGCCTCTAACGCGGGCGCTTCCTCGAGCAGGGAGGCATATCCAAGGATGACGGTGAGCGGGCTGTTCAATTGCTGCGTGACGTTGCCGGCAAGCTGCCCGAGGCCGGCGAACCGTTCCGAGTCGATAAGCTTTTCAAAGAGAATGGTTTGACTGCGCGTGGCCTGGACGCGGGCAGCGAGCAATTCAATGGGCAGAAGATCTTCGGCACGGGGATCGTCGGGAGCACCTACAGAAGCGCGACCGTCTTCGGCACGCATCTCCTTGAGCAGCAGGGCGCCGTCGGCGCCGGTGCGGCCCATCATCGGAACAGCCAGGACGGACGTGAAGTGAAGACGCTGAAGGTCGTCGCCGGGCAGCAGCCAGGGGGTGAGATCGAGCCGCAAGGTTTTGCTGTGCTCGACTGCCGGCGGCGCCGAACCTGGGGCCAGAAATCCCTCAAAGGGGATGCGGGCCGCGAGGTCGCCGAGAGGTTTGGCGATGGCGATGTCAAGGCCCGCGCACCCAGCCAGCCGGTAGCGGCCGCCGTTTTCAAGCAGAAGGGCTGATTGCGTGAAACGGCTGTTCATCACGACGGTCTCACAAATGTCCGCGCCCTGGCGATCGAAGTCTTCCACGCGGCGGCGGCTCAGAATCAGGTTGGCATAGGCCTCAAGCTGACGGCGCGCACGGCGTTCGCGTTCCTGTGCGGCGCGGTTGCTGTTGAGCTCGTCCTCAAGGGCAAGAACGATCATACCCACCGCCGCCACGACCCTGCTCATGACGATGACGTGGATGAGATTGAGACTGAAAACCGCGTTGTGATCGACCCAGGGAAGTATTTGCAGGCAGGAGAGCGACCATGCCAGAAAACCCGTCACGCTGAGGAAGACGCCGGGAGAAGGTCGCCGGAAGACAAAGATCAGCAGGACTGCGGCCATCTGCAGGTTGACGCATTCGATGAAGGTGAGCCCGTGGACAGCTCCCTGCGTGAAACAGATCCAAATCGCGAGGCAGCCCAGAATGCCGCTGAACGAAACTCCCAGCCATGCAGGTACCGTCCCTTTTGCTGTTCCCCAGAACATGCCAACAGCGAATGACGTCGCGGCAAGAAGCGGAAAGAGGAGAAACATTGGCCCGTTGGGGGGCACACCGCCATAAACTCCGTAGAGAAGAATGGAATAGACGACGAGGGGAAGCACGTACGGCACAACGAAGAGAATCCGGAGCCTTCCCAGCCGAAAGTGCAGGGGCGAAAGGGAGCCCAGAAACATGGCTGTACCGAGCTGAACGCAGGTTTGCCCGGCAGCCGAGAGCCAGAAGTACGTCTCGCGGGAGAAGTCTTTGGGCAGAAAGGAATAGAACGAGGCCATCGAGGCCAGCGAAAAAACAAAGCCCAGAAACCAAAACAAGTTGCGTGTGTCGCGGAATCGGAGATACAGATAGCCGAATGCGGGCAGCAGAAGTGCCGTTAGAATCAGCGCCGGAGCGTGATAATAATCGGGCATGAAGGCCTTCAGTCTCCTTCTCGAACGGCGAATAGCTCAAATCGCTTGCTCGTTCTAAACAATGAGCCCGAAAGCGCCTCAGAAAAGAGCGATCGACCTGCAGACACAGCAGGCCTACGCCCTTCGGAGGAGGCTTCGGAGGCTAGATTGAAGCCTTCCGGAAGCGATGTATATGCGTCTAAAGTTGCAGGGGACAGGCTGCTTTCAGGGCGCGTGGATGGAAATGAGGGAGCATCGAAAAATGGGGAGAACCGGAATGAGAATTCGAAGGTGGATTTCAGCGGTAGCGGTCGCTGCTTGCGTCCTGACCGCCGCGGCGCAGAACCAGGACACTTTTACGCCCATGCCGCTCGACTCCGGCTTTGGCCCGATGAACCTTAACCCGCCTTCCATCGCTCCCGAGCAGATCATCAAGGAGTTCACGGCCAAGGAGGACGAGTATAACCAGGCGTATTACCACTACACCTATCGGCGTGTGGCGCGCGTGGAGACGCTGAACGACGACAACAAGGTGGATGGTGAGTGGTACGAGGTGGATGACGTGACCTTCGATCCCACCGGACGGCGGATGGAAAAAGTGGACTTCGCGCCCCCAAGCTCGCTCACGCGCGTCATGATGACCACGAGCGACATGCAGGACATCCAGCACAACTGGACCTTTGTGCTGACACCGGAAAACATCGAGCAATACGACGTGAAATACGTGGGGCAGCAGAAGGTGGATGAGGTAGAGACTTATGTATTCGATGTCACTCCCAAGAGCCTGGACAAGAATAATCGGCGATTCGAAGGGCGCGTGTGGGTGGACGAGCAAGGCCTTCAGATCGTAGTCAGCAACGGCCGAATGGTCCCCGACGATACGCGCAAGGGACACGAGGATCTGCACCCGCCTTTCATGACCTGGCGGCAGCAGATCGACGGGCACTACTGGTTCCCGGTCTATACGAAGGGTGAAGGCATTCTGCACTTTTCCGGTGGCTATGGCTACATGGAGCAGGATGTGCACATCCGCGAAACGGTTAAATACACGGATTACAAGCGGTTTGGTTCAACCAGCAAGGTCTTTTACGACGGCAAGCAGGTTTCAAACGACGGTCAGCAGCCCAACGGGCAACCGAATGAGCCCAATACGCCGCCCAAATAGAGACAGGAGCCCGGCTGCCGTCGGCTCGGGGCGCGATCAACGGTTGGCCCGTCTCAGTTCTGCGTGGCCCTCGCCGGGGGCTCAATCAAGAGCCTCGACCAGACGACCTTTCCTGCTCAGGCAGCAGGCGAGTTTGGATCCGGCAATGAATTTATGCCTGCGTAGCTTTCCAAGGCGCTGAGGCTTGGAACAATCAGGATTGGACCACGCCGCTTGATGAGCACATGGTTCTTAAGTTCAGTGAACGCGCGGCTAACTGTTTCGCGTGACGCACCGATGAACTCGCCAATTTCTTCGTGCGTAAGCATGAGGCGGATTTTGGTACCGTTCTTTGTCTGCTGGCCGCTCCTGCACCACTCCAGCAACATGCAAGCGAGTCGC
Source organism: uncultured Acidobacteriaceae bacterium (assembly GCA_963802955.1). GTDB lineage: Bacteria > Acidobacteriota > Terriglobia > Terriglobales > Acidobacteriaceae > Telmatobacter. Next base: position 176,277 of record CAWDKT010000008.1, on the reverse strand, counting down.
GCGGGCACTGACACCGCGAGGCCCAGAATCCGCAATCTCTCACAGGCTCGCATGTAGTGCAGACTTAACTCCCGCGCCACATTTTGAAAGGCATCGGGATGGCGTAAGAGGAAGTCAAGAAAGTCCTGACGGCGCATTGACGCGATCTTGCAGGGATATCTGGTTTCTGCTCTGATTCCGGAGGGACCGCCGGATATAGCAGAGGTCAGGCCGAGTATATCTCCGGCGCCCGCAACATCGAGGAGAAGCCGCCTGCCGGCGGACGAATTGATTGAGATATTGACCTGCCCTTCAAGCAATAAGAGGGTATTAAGAGGAATATGATCCTCCGCGATCAGGACCGTGGCGCTGGGGCAGTCGAAGTAAGTCGCCAACCAGTCGAATTCGCTTCTGGCTTCGATCGACAAACCTCTGAACAATATTCCCGATCCGCAAGGCCATCGCGAGCCATCCTGTTCAGAACCCGGAAGACTTCGCGACGGAATCTCGACGATTTTGCGTCCTTCGAGATTCTGACTCTTTCCCTGGGGGCAATCGGTCTCAAAACGACTGCGAAGAGAATCCTTTGTGTTCTGGCTATGAATCAGTTGCAAGGACTGCACTCATTTACCTCCTGTGCCATTCGAGCGAACGCCGCAGAACCGGAGAATCTCCTGCGCAAAATCGACAACCGGCGAGGCCGGAGACAAGCACCTTGTCTTGCATGGCGTGACTACGCTGGCGAATGTGTCTTAGCCCGGGTGGCCAATAGCTCGCCAATTCCCTGCAGGAGAAGTTCCGCCTCGTTGCGGATGGTCGCGTCTGCAAAGCTGTCGTGGCTGCTGGATGGGTCGGCGACAGACACAATCGGAACCCGCATACCGCGAGATCGAATCAGGAACGCGAGCCTCTCTCTGCTCTCGGTGGGAATGGAATGGAACAGGAGCACCAGATCGAAATCGCCGTTTCTGAGATGAGTGATCGCTTCTCTGATCGAGCCTGCAGGAGTGACAAAGTAACCGGCAGATCGCCAGGCCGGCCTTTGAGTTGCCATAAGTGATGAATCTGCACCGACAGCGAGTACGAGCGTAAGAGGCATGAAGACCTCCAAATTCGGCAGATAGTCCTGTACGTCGCGGGAAAGAGCAGGAGATACTCACTCTAGGCTGCTTCTTTGGTATTGACTGTTCAATATTGCACACTTGCCGCTCATTTTTGCCTGGGGGTTTGCGGTGAAAGAGTAAGAAGAGCCAGGTGATCGATTCACGAGCTATGACGTAACTTCGTGCTAGACTTGTGCGCAATTGTATGCCGCCAAACGACGCTCGCTGACTCCTCTGGCGAGCGAGTAACTTCCGACGACCCTGGGGTCGAGTTCACGCTTGCTAACCTGCGGTTCATCGCTGCCATTCATCGACTGAGGTTGAGGAATACAGGGACTTGGCCCCCTTTGCAGCGCATGGCGCCAACACCGAACCTGAAAGGAGGCGCTCAAAGTGGTTGAGTATGAGAAGCCTCACTTCGACACGGCCGCCTTCCTGAAGAGCGCTGGACTGGGGCGAAGGATTGTCCAATTCACGCCGGGGCAGCCAATCTTCTCGCAGGGAGAGCCGGCGGATTCTATCTTCTATCTTCAGCAAGGCCGGGCGAAAGTCACGGTTGTTTCAGACGCCGGGAAAGAAGCTACCATTACGCTTGTCGCAGCGGGTGACTTTCTGGGTGAGGAGTCGCTTGCGGCGGCGTCTGGATTGCGTTTGGCCACGGCCACAGCGACCACCGCTTGCTCGGCTCTGAAGATCAACAGGCTGGAGATGATCCGCGTGATGCACGAGGAGCATGACTTCTCCGATCTGTTTCTTAAATTTCTCCTGGGGCGCAGCATGCGCATTCAGGCGGATCTGGTCGATCAACTCTTCAACTCAAGTGAAAGACGCTTGGCGCGCATTCTCCTGTTGATGGCGGAGTTCGGCCAGCCGGGTGAACCGGAGACCTTGATTCCCAAGATTTCGCAGGAAGCATTGGCCGAGATGGTCGGCACCACCCGGTCCCGTGTCAGCTATTTTATGAACCGCTTTCGCAACCTTGGTTATATCGAATACAGCGGCCGCATTCGGGTTCACCAATCCTTACTCAACGTTGTTTTACACGATCGCCTGCCAGGCGGTCGCACCGCTAACGCGCCCGTTCGCCATAGATCCGGCAAGCAGCTCAAAGCCGATCAGCGACAATCTGAAAAACCGCATCAGAACTAACCGGCGCAAGGGTCCGCTTTCTGCGGTGCGCAGCCGAAAGGAAAGCAAAGGCACAGCCTTCAGCCGCTGGGCCCGGGAGCGTGGAATGCAGCTAAGCGCCTCACTTTCATCATCAATTGGATCGTGCTGAACCTTGGAGGAGGCCGGAGCGGGTCCGCGAGAGACCAGCAGGCCGGGTGCCCATGAAAGTCTTGTTGTGTGTTTTGTTGTCGTTCCGCTATTATTGCGAGAGTCGAATTAAATTGGTCTTGTCTTGCTTTGAGGTCGGCTCTTTAAGGTACGGAAAAACGCGATGGGGGTTGAGGCACCGGCGGCTCGGGTTGTCACAAGCCGATTGAACCCGGGCGTGGTTCGGATGACAGGCGAATATTGGTGTTGCCGTGAAATCAACTTCCCCATGTTGACCACGGGAAAGAGGAAGCCTATGTTGCCAGAACATTGGGAGACGTTTAAGCGGGCAGTGCGCCGCGAGAAGATGGATAAGATTCCCATGGCGCTGATTATCGACAGCCCATGGATTCCGGGGTATCTCGGAATCTCACATATGGATTATTTTCTCGATCCGGAGTTGTGGTTCCAGTCGAACCTGAAGATCATGCGCGAGTTTCCCGACGTGATCTTCATTCCGTCGTGGTGGATGGAGTACGGGATGGCGGCAGAACCGTCAATCCTGGGCGCCAAAATCAAGTTCTGGCAGGACAATACGCCGAGCGAATACCACACGCTGTATCACCTGGAAGATATCGATAGCTTTCCGGAATACGAGGTCGACGCGGACGGGTTTGCCGGGCTGACGCTGCACCGCATCAAAATGGCGCGGCAACGGATTCTGGATGCGGGATATATATTGCCGATGGTGACGGCGCGAGGGCCGCTGTGCACCGCGGGATTTGTGCGCGGCACGACGAACTTCATGATCGACCTGGTGGAGAATCCGGAGGGCGCGCATAAACTGATCGACCTATGCACGCGTGTAGTGATCGATTGGCTGAAGGCGCAGCAGAAAGTAATGGGCGATACAGTCGAGAGCATTTTCATTCTCGACGACATTGTGGGGTTTGTGAACGAGGAGCATTATCTTGAGTTCGCGCATCCCTATTTGAAGCGAATTTGCGATGCGTTTCCGAAGGACTGGGTGAAACTCTACCACAACGACGCAGAGGTGGACGCCTGCCTGGACCACTTGCCGGACACGGGGTTCAACGTCTTGAACTGGGGCAAGCAACGGCATATTACCGAGGTGAAGCGGCGCGTGGGCGATCGCATGTGCCTGATGGGCAATGTGAATCCGCTGGAAGTTGGCGTGCGGGGCACCCCTGAGGAAGTGAAGGACGAAACCCTGGAAGTGCTGGAGGGTTCGGGCGGCGAGGGCATCATACTTTCGGTAGGCGGCGGCACCAGCCCCGGCATGCCCCGCGCGAACATTCTGGCCATGCTGGAAGCTCTTGGAGAATTCAACGCAAAACGCGCGGCAAGCGCCCTGACGAGCGCGCGCTAAGGACGAGGATCGATGCCCGATTATGCTCAGATGAATCAGTTCCTGTACGAAGGGAACGCCAACGAGGTGGAGCGGTTGACCAAGGAGGCGCTTGCCGAAGGCCGTTCCGCGCAGGAGGTGTTGAACGACGGATTGATTGCGGGAATGAGCGTGGTGGGCGAGGACTTTAAGCACAACGTGCTGTATGTTCCCGAGGTATTGATTGCGGCGAGGGCGATGAAGGCCGGCATGAACGTTTTGAAGCCGCTGCTGACCTCGAAGGACAGCACTTCCAGGCCGAAGGGCGTTCTGCTGATGGGTACGGTTCGCGGCGATTTGCACGACATTGGGAAGAACCTGGTGGGCATGATGGCCGAGGGCGCCGGTTTTGAATTGCACGACATTGGCGTGGACCAGAGCGTAGAGAAGTTTCTGGCGGCGGCCGAAAAATGCAAGCCTGACATTATCGGGATGAGCGCGCTGCTGACGACGACCATGATGTACATGAAGGCGGTGATCGAGGGATTCCATGCGGCCGGACAGAACCATATCAAGATGGCGATCGGCGGAGCTCCGATCAGCCAGATGTTCGCCGATGAGATTGGCGCCGACGGGTACGGAGCGAACGCGTCTGCGGCGGTGGACTTGTTTTTGAAGCTCGCATCGCAGGGGAAGTGACGGATGGCCACTTACAAAATCCTCTATTGGCAGGAGATCCCCACGCAGATCAAGGCTGAGGACGAGAGCGACGATGTGACGGTGATGCTGGATGAGAGATTTATGAAGCATATTGACGCATTGGCCACCAAGCTGGGGCTGCAGACTGCGGATGACTACCTGGCTCAATGGCGATGGAGCGAAGAGGAAGAGCGCGAGGGTTCCGCACGCGACGTCGCGGAGGCATTGAAGGCGGAACTGGAGGCAAAGAGCTGGTAGACGGGTCGAAAATTCGAATTGAGGTTGAGTTTAGAGTTGGAGCATCCCTCAGGACCTGAAGGCCTTTTTCCTCTGGTTTCGATTTTGACACGAATGAATTCGTGCCCTGTTACAAGACTCCCTCTCCCGATCAAGCTTTAAAACCGTGCCCCGGCGCCAATTTGCTTTTTGACGGGCACCCGAGGAACTTGTTGAAGAATGGCCGTTACGCTGACCATCAACGGACAATCGACCGAAGCAAGAAGCGGGCTTTCGCTGTTCGACCAGGCCGAGGCGCTTGCGATTGACGTACCTACGTCTTGCCGCAAACAAGGGAAATGCAAAGAGTGCATGGTGGAGGTGGTGGAAGGGATGAACGCCCTTTCGCACCTTGCTGAGGCGGAACAGCATCTGAAGGGAAACTTCCGGCTTTCGTGCCAGACGTTCGTGACGGCGGAGACCGGTCACGTTCGCTGCCATACCATGCGGCGCGGAACCATGCGCATCGAGCGGCAGTCGTTTGGGCTGCCTGTGAGCCATGAAGAGTTCAAGCTCGATCCGGCGGTGACGCGCGACGGAGACCGCATCTTAATTGACGGCGTGGAAGTCGAGCGCTCCACGGGACCCATTCACGGCATCGCCATGGATCTGGGGACGACGACCGTTGTCCTGCGGTTGATCGATCTGGAAAGTGGCGAGCAGATCGCGGACACTTCGTTTGAGAATCCGCAGCGCTTTGGCGGGTCGGAGGTGATGTCGCGCATTGCGTACGACACCGATCACCCCGGCAAGCTGCTGATGCGGACGCTGGCGGGCTACACAAGTCACGCCATCGAAAAGTTCCCCGTCGATCCGAAAACGATCTACGAGATGGTAGTCGTGGGCAACTCGACGATGCGCGATCTTTTCTTCCGGCAGAATGTGCATTCGATCGGACAGAGCCCTTATCGATCGATTACGGAGATTGAAATGGCGGAGGGAATGCGTGAGACGACGAGTCTCGTGCAGACCGGAATGCGCAGCCTTTTGACGATTCACCCGAAGGCACGCGTGTATGGCGCGCCGATCATCAGCGGCCATGTGGGAGCGGATGCAGCCGCCGCGATGCTGGCCGTGGATGTGGCGCACGAAGACCGGCTGATTGCGGTGATGGATATCGGGACGAACACCGAGCTGATCGTCGGCAACCGGCACCGGATTCTTGCGGCGTCGTGCCCGGCAGGGCCGGCCTTTGAGGGCGGGGCCATTGCCTGTGGTATGCCGGCGCTGGATGGGGCAATCGAGGAAGTGAGAATTCTGGACGACGACAGTTTTCGTTTGGATGTGATTGGCGATGGAAAGCCGGAGGGAATCTGCGGATCGGGACTGGTAGATGCATTGAGCGAACTGCTGCGCACCGGAAAGATGAATGCCATGGGGCGGTTCGCGGACGATCTCAAGCGTATTACGCTGTATCACGATGGATCCGGCGAAGAGGGCGACGTGTTTCTGCTGGAAAGCGACGTGAACGAGCTGGCACAAGCGAAGGGCGCTAATGTTGCGGGGCTGCAGGTTGTGTTTTCAGCTTACGGAATCGACTTTGAAGATGTAGAGGTTTTTTATCTGGCGGGAGGATTTGGGCGCCATCTGAACGTGGAGGCGTCAAAGCGAATCGGCCTGGTGCCGAACCTGGATCCTGCAAAAATTGTGCGGGCGGGAAACACGGCGATTGAAGGCGCGACGATTGCACTGCTGTCGAGGTCGAAGCGGCGGGAATTGGAAGATCTGGTCAAGAAGGTAAAACATTGCCGGCTGGAAACACACCCGAGCTTCTTCGATTTCTTCGTGGAAGGTTGTCAATTCAAACCGCTGGAGCCGATTCCGTGCGCGAAGTAGCGGAAACGATCGAGCTGGCTGGCACGTTGCCTGAGGTCGACGTGCTGCCGGAGGAGTATGTGCGGCTGCTCGGCTATCCCCGCGGCTGGGTGCTGGAAGGCCGGGCCCGCGAATTGGCGGATTGGGCGCGTGATTGGTACCGGAAGAATGGGCGGCCGTGGTTTTATGCGAGGCAGGCGGAGCGCTTCGAGATCGCGGGAGATTCCATCTGCATCGATGGCGCGCAATTCTCGAGCAAGCGTTTACAGAACACGCTTCAGGATGCGGAAGCGCATTGCGTCATCGTGGCCGCTGTTGGAGCGGGAATCGAGGCCGAGGATGAATCGCGGCGGCGCTGGGAAGACGGCAAGCCCGACGAGTACTTCTTCCTGGAGATATTCGGCTCCGCGGTCGTGGAGCATTTGACCACGGCAACCGGGGCAAGGCTTTGCGAGTGGGCAGAAAAGCGTGGGATGGCGGTATTGCCGCATTACAGTCCCGGCTATCCGGAGTGGGATATTTCGGAGCAGGCGCGGCTGCTGGATCTGATCAAGAGAACCGGCAGCGAGCGCTTCCCTTCACGCGTGGAAGTATTTGACTCCGGGATGTTGCAGCCCAAGAAGACGTTGCTGGCGGTCTTCGGATTGACGCGTCACGCGGAGCAACTCGAGCGGCTCACAAGCCTTATTCCCTGCGAGCGATGCTCGTTCGGCCCGTGCCAATACCGGCGCGCACCCTACCGGCGTGCGCCGCGGCCGGCGGGAGAACCACTCCCGATCCGCGATGCGGTGCTGGACCGGGACGCGCAGTACCGAGTGAATCGGAAAGCATTGCAGCGCTGGGCCGAGGAGCGACTCGAGATGCGTTCCCTTGAAGACGGTTCGCTCGAAGCCATCTTTCGTTATGATGGAACCACTTGTACCAACATGGGCAGACCTCTCAAATTTGACTACGAAGTAAAGCTCGGTCCGCGCGCAGATGGCTACCCGATAAGGGAGCAGCGCTGCGCGCCAGCCGAAGGCGATGCGGGTTTCGAGTCCATGTGCAAGTATATTCAGGACCCGACGGCGCTGATGGCGGCGATCGGCAGCGAGAAACCGCTGAGCGGCGAACGCCTGAATGACGTGCTCAAGTGGCGTCGCGGTTCGAGCGTGGCGGGATGCTTTTGCGAAGCAGAGAGCCGCGAACACAAGTGGGGCCTGGTTCTGGAAACGATTCACTACGCCCTGGCGCAACGGGAATTGGCGCAGGATACGGAGCCGTGATGAAAAAGCTTTTGCAGGACGTGATTCGGACGCGACCGCTGCTGTGCGATGGCGCGATGGGCACACAACTGATGCTCGCCGGATTAGAACAGGGTGGTTGCGGCGAAGAATGGAACGTGACGCATCCGGAACGGGTGCTGGCCATTCAGCGCCGATATGTGCAGGCCGGTGCGGATTGCATTATTACCAACACGTTTGGCGGATCGCGCATCATGCTCAACCGCCATTCGAACGGTGAACGCGCGGTGGAGTTCAACACCGCCGGCGTGGCGATTGCGCGGCAGAGCTTTGGCGACAAGAACGGCTACGTGCTCGGCGACATCGGGCCGTTCGGCGGATTGCTGGCGCCATTTGGCGACTTCACCGAAGCAGATGTGCAAAGCGCGTTTGACGAACAGGCCGCGGCGCTGGTGGATGCCGGAGCCGACGCCATCATCATTGAAACGCAGACATCGCTCGAGGAGCTTGTGATCGGCATTAACGCGGCCAAAAGAGCGGGCGCCAAATGCATCATCGGCTCGATGGCCTACGACGTGACACTCGACGGCGCGACCTTTCGCACCATGATGGGGGTCGATCCGGAAAAAGCTGCGGAATTCATGGAGGAAAACGGCGCGAATATTGTCGCGCTGAATTGCGGGACGGGGATGGACATGGAACGGGCGCTGACCGCCGTGGAGCGCTATAAGAGCGCGACCAGCCTGCCGGTGATGGTGCAGCCGAATGCGGGCAAGCCGAAACTCGTGAATATGAAGGTGATTTACGACGAGACGCCCGAGCAGATGGTGAGGGGCCTGGCGCCACTGCTGAAGGCGGGCGCAAACATTGTGGGAACATGCTGCGGAAGCACGCCCGAACATACGCGCGCATTCAGGGCAGTGATGGACGAATTTCTGGAAACAAAGGGATTTGAACCCGTCGGAGCGCAAATTGAAAACTAAACTCTGTGACGTAAACGCGGACGCGGCAAGCAAATTGCCCCCAAATTCAGATGACAAGTCGGGCATCGGAGTGCATTATGTCGATGCGTATATCAAACCGATGAATGTGAAGCTCGAAGATGGCACTCCGGTGAAATGCAAGCGGCGCGGATTGAAGATCACGCTTTCAGCCGGTGCGAAAAAGGGTGAAGGGCTGATGCGCCGGCTCGATGTGAGCCCCAACCCCGTGGTCATGCTCCACGCAGCGCTCACCGAAGCCGCAAAGGCCGCCGGCCTTGAGCTTACGGTGGAAGACGGAGCAGTTTTTATCGTGGTTTGAATGGCTTCGTGCCGCTGCCACTTCGTTTCGTGTAAGTAAGAACCGGGTCGAGGGACACGCCGCTCAGAGTACCCTGAATCTATGAAAGTTGCCATTGTTACGGGTGCGGCGCAGGGAATCGGCCGCCGAACCGCTGAGGTTCTGGCGAGCGCGGGATACTCGCTGGCACTGCTCGATTTGAAATCCTGCGAATCGACACTGGCGCGAGTGCGCACAGAAGGCGCAGACGCCGAGGAGTTTCTCGGCGACGTATCCGATGAGAATGTCGTGGCAAAGGCTGTAGCTGCAGTTCGCGCGCGCTGGGGCAGAGCGGATGTACTTGTGAACAACGCCGGCATCAGCTTTATTGCGCCTGCTGAAACCGTGGAAGGCAAGGCATTCCAGAGAGTGCTCGAAGTGAATCTGCTGGCTCCGTTTCTGCTCGCCAAAGGCTTTGGCGCGATGATGCTTGAGCAGAGGAGCGGCAGCATCGTAAATATTGCGTCGATCGCAGGTCTGGTTGGGATTGCCGATCGCGTGGCGTACAACGCGTCGAAGCATGGCCTGATCGGCCTTACGCGCACTTTGGCTGCAGAGTGGGGTGGACGCGGTGTGCGAACAAATGCCGTCTGTCCAGGCTGGGTGAAGACGGAGATGGACGTGGCAGATCAATCAGGCGGAGGGTATAACGACGCGGACATTGAAGGCGTGAACCCAATGGGGCGGTTTGCCGCACCGGACGATATTGCGCGAGCGATTCTTTTTCTCGCAGATCCGGAGCAAAGCGGATTCATTAACGGCCACGCGCTTGCAGTGGACGGCGGTTGGACTGTGGACGGCAGCTGGCAATCCCTGCGGATGCGAAAACGCTGATGTTTCACGGCGCAGTTTTTGCTTGCTTCAAGTGATTCCAGAAAATGAATGTCCCGAATCGTGTCGACGTCACGAGATCGGTTTTGCCATCGTGATTCAAATCCACTGCCAGGATGTCCGAGCCGGAACCCGAACGATTGTCGATCAGATGCGGCACAAATCTCGCCCCGCCCGGCGCCTTTGGGTCCCGCACCGTCTCATACCAATACAAAACCGGTGATCCGTAGGGATCGGGATCCGCATAGTCATCCAAGTGCGTCCAATAGCGCTTGCCGACCACAAAGTCCGGGATTCCGTCTCCGTTCATATCCGCGCAGATGTCGCCGTGGGGTTCCGAAAATGCCACGTTTCCCGCATTCTTGGTCCAGAGGGTGTCTGAGATCATGTGCCGGACAAATGTGATATTGCCCTTGGCATCGCGCTTCTGTTCGAACCATGCCAATCCCCAGCTGTGCGCATCGAGCGCCGTCACCACATCGTTCAGTCCGTCGCCGTTCACGTCGTAGACGCACATCAATGCTCCGCCAACTCCCGTACTGAAGCGCCCGAATACCTCCGGATGATACTTCCACGTTGCATTCGGATCGCTGCCGGGCTTCGGATGCTCCCACCATCCCCAGGCGTTCAAAATATCCGGCAGACCATCGCCATTGATGTCTCCCACGCCGAGTCCGTGGGCGCCACCATAACCGCGCTCCGAAACATTGTGGACGATCCAATGTCCGGTCGGATCGGCGGGATCGGGCTCCGCATAGCGGACATATCCGTCTCCGGTATAAACAATCGCCGGCTTCCCTTTGCCGTCGATTTCCGCCATCAACGCGATCTCCGAATCAAATTTATCCAGTACCCGATACACATCCCAACGCCGCTCTTGTCCCTTGGGATTCACATAGAGGTAGCAGCCCATGTCCGCGTCGATAAACTTGCATGAGAGCGCGTCGGGCCAGCCATCGCCCGTGAAGTCCGCCGCGTAGTCCAGCCAGCCTTTCACCGCATATCCCGTGGACGGATTCACGGTCTGGCCGAGATATACTTCCGTGTACTTCGTATAGTCGGGCCCATAGTAAATATACGGACCGGAAAAGATATCCATTTTGCCATCACGATTGAAGTCGGCCGCCGCCGCGCTCCATGCGTAATAGAAGTCGTTGATAGTCTGCTTTGTGAAATTGGGCGACGTATAGTTCGCGGCGCGGTAGTGGATGTTCAGATTCTTATAGGCGATATCTTTGAACTGCGCTTCTCCACTGCCGCCCACGTAAAATGCAATCGGGCCGTAACCACTGGAATTGTCGGAGACGCCGCCGCTGTCTTGCCCGTTATTCTGGTCGGTGCGGAGGATGTTGGCGTCGAAGAACATCTCCACGTCGTTCCATTCGTTTGGATACAGATTGGAGTCCGGCTTCATGTAGGGGTAGTCGACGCCGGGCGTCTGCGCGTAGGGGCTGAAGCGGCCAGGGTTATAAGAGCCGGTTCGCCTTTGCTGATCTGGATTCGGAGGTGGGGCGATGCGCTCCTTGCCTCCGCCGGGACGCAGCGGCGTCTGCTCTGTAATTTTCCCATCCGCATCCGTTGTCACATCGAAATACTTCACTACGTCGCCCTCGCTCAACAAGGCATACGTTCCCTTCATGCCACCGTCCGGAGTCTTTTCGATACGGAACAGAATGCCGGTCTCGCAGCCGTTCGAGCACATGAACTTGGCGAATAGAGCGACATCCTGAAAAGAATGATCCAGCACCAGCCAGCCGCCGGCGCCGGAAGGCCCTGGCGCGCCAGTTAGATCGCCGTTCTCAAGATGCCATTTGGCCTGCCCGATTGTGTGCCACCCTGAAAGGCTCGAACCTTTTACCGTCACATCCGGGATAAAGGATGGACCGGGCAGAAACGTCTGACGTGCCCCGAAGATGGGAACTACAACCAGGAACGCAACCGCCGCTCCAACCAGAACATGTCGACTCGCCATAATGCCTCTTTTCTGTTTGCTGGCTTTCTTAACTTTCAGGAATGCCTTCGGGCAGCGCCATGTTGCTGGCTTCAAACTCGCCGGCACCCGGTGTAGCGCCTGGCTCCCTAGTTACTTTGGGAGAGCGAAGGCTATGTAACTCCGATTCGTGCTGGGAATTGTGTGGCCTCCGTCCGGTCCAAGCCCGAAGATCAGTGGCGTCGATGCCGAGACCACGAGATATTCGCGCCCATCCACTTCGTACATAGCGGGAATCCCCTCGGTGCCAGTGGGCAGGTTGGCCACCCATAGAACCTTTCCGGTATCAGCGTCGAAGGCGCGCACCTTGCCATCCTTGCAGTTTACGAATAGCAGGCCGGTCGAAGTTACGATAATGCCGCGCCGCTCGCCGCCCTCTTCGATTCCTGTGTCTTTGGCACCCTCTTTGTCGGCCACCGGGTCGTCACCAAGCGGTTCTCTCCATTTGATCGTGCCGCTGTTCAGGTCATAAGCCACAATGGAAGACCAGGGAGGACTGATCACGTAAGGGAAATCCAAGCCATAGTCTGAATACATCCGCGGCGGCGCCTTCACGCCGGAAGGATAGGGCGGCCCCGCAAAGTTTCCTCCATATTTCTGCGCCTCGGCATTCGGATTCGTGGCGACGGCCAAGCCCCCCGGCGCGCCACCAGAAGCCACCACAAGGCCACCCAAATCACCCACTTTCAGCGGAGGCTCAGACCGGCCCAGGCCCGTGCGAAAACCCGTCCGGCCGTCCGGGTTAACCAGATAAGAGAAAAGCGCGTCGATATTCGCCGTGCTCAGGCTGGGGAAGGCCGGCATCTCACCCTTCCCCGAAGTGACAACTTGATGAAAATCGTCGAGATTCAACTTGGAAAAGAGATCTTGCAGCGAAGGCGCGATCGCCGAGCCCTGCCGGTTCGCCCCGTGGCACGTCTGGCACGTTGTTTCGTAAATCTGCTTGCCTGTCGCAGTGGCTCCGTACTGTCCCCCGGCGCGCGGCAGCGAACGTGCGGCCACCTCTGGAATAAAGGAAGGCCAATCCTGTGTCAGCACGTAGACGATCCCCCTGTCGGGATCAGAGGACGTTGTGCCCCAGTTCGATCCTCCACGCGCTCCGGGAATCTCCACTGTCTCTTTGGTATGCGACGGCGGCGTAAAGAGACCCTGATTATTGTCGTCGGCGATTCTTGCCTTCCAGGTTGCGCGCTCCTCGGGCGTCACCAGGTATGGATCAACGTCGGCTGGCGTCAGCTTCTGGCGCGCAAAGGGTGGAGGCGCGGTCGGGAACGGCTGCGTGGGCCATGCCTGCTCGCCTGGCACATCGCTCCCGGGAACCGGGCGCTCAACGATCGGCCATATCGGCTTGCCGGTGTAACGATCGAAGACATAGAGAAAGCCATCCTTCCCGGCCTGCGCAACAGCCGGGACCACCTTGCCGTCATGATGAATGGTGATGAGTTGCGGCGCCGAAGTCAGGTCGTAGTCCCACAGATCGTGATGAACGTCCTGAAAATACCAGATCAGTTTTCCGGTGCGGGCGTTGATCGCCAGCAGGCAGTCTGCGTAAAGATCCTTGCCAATGCGGTCCGCCCCGTACATGTCATAGGTGGGCGCGCCAGTCGGGAAGTACAGTATGCCGCTCTTCTCGTCCAGCGTAATCTCGCCCCAGGTATTTGTTCCTCCCACATACTTCCAGGCATCTTTCGGCCAGGTTTCGTACCCCGGCTCACCTGGATGAGGCACCGTGTGAAAGATCCACGCCATTTTGCCCGTGATCACGTTGTACGCGCGCAAGTCGCCGGGTGGCGACATATAACCCTCGCCGGTCGAGGAGCCCAGAACGATCAAGTCTTCAAACACCCGTCCCGGCGTGTTGCTCATGATACGCGTCACAGTATCCGGAGCGCGGCCCAATCCCACCCGGAGATCCACCAGCCCATGATCCCCAAACGTGAGGATCGATTTGCCGGTCCGTGCGTTGATCTCCTCAATGTAATGATTGATCTCGAAGATCAGGCGCTGATCTTTGTGGTCTTTGCTTTCCCAGAAATTGATGCCGCGGGTTTCAATCCCCGGCAGGTGCGCATGAATCCATATTTCCTTGCCTGTAGCCGCGTCGAGCGCCACCAGAGAATTGTCGCGCGCCAGAAGGTACATGACCTTGCCGACAACAATTGGGTTGAACAGATAGGAATTAGAATCGTGGGTCGGATACTTCCACGCTACCTGCAGCTTGTCGACGTTTGACTTCGTGATTTGATTCAGATCGACAAACTTTGAATTTTCCGGACCGCCCCCGTACTCTTGCCATGTCTTGTGGCTGTTCTGGCCAGCCGCCATTGAAGTGCTCGCCGCAATCAATGCGGTGCAGATCGCAAGCTTTGGCGAGACACCCCTCCATCGAAATCCACCAGTCAAAACTGATCCTGGTCCCTCTGAAGATGGAATAGCACTTATAAAAGTCAAGGCACAACCCTGTGTGTTTCAGCCGGCTTGGCAAAAAGTACTGGTTGAGCGGGCGCTCGATCCCGACTGACGTCACAGTGCAGTCGACCGAAATGGTTGTTCTGTTCCCGCATCCAAAAGAAGACTGTCGCCCAAGGCCCCCTGCTTGCTTCGCATCGAAGCGATTCCAAGCAGGGGGTCTGCGAAGGCGATCTGGCAATCATCGGTTAGTAGTAGAACTTCAGCGCCACTTGCAGAATGCGATTTGCATTCCGCACTGAGGTAATCGAAGCAAACGTATTGGGGCTGGTGTAATTCAGGCTCCCGGGGTTGCTGAATTGCGGGTGGTTCAACAGGTTGTACGCCTCCGCGCGGAATTGCAGGTAGGTTGATTCGCCTTTAATCGGGAAGTTCTTGGAGACTGACGAGTCGATGTTGAAGAAGCTGGGGCCGCGGCTCTGCATCTGCTTCGGACCCAGCGGAGCAATGCCCTGGTCGTCATTTGCGCTGCCATCGTAAACCGGTGGTGTCGCGAAGGCCGAGGCATTCAGCCAGTGACTTACGGACTTTGCCCCGGAGTACTGATTCCCCGAAATGTCCGCGTCGGCGGTGAAACCACCCGACGTCGCGACGGCGCTGGGAACGGTAAACGGCTGGCCGCTCTGGTAAGTGAAGATGTAGTCCAGGCTCCAACCGCCAACGATCTGGTTCACCCCGCGGCCGGCGGACGATAGGAGTTCCTTCCCGGTTCCGAACGGGAGATCGTACGCTCCCGATGCGTGGAACACATTCTTGGCATCGTCGACGCAATTCGTATAATCTCCTGCGGTTCCGAATCCCGACAGGAACTGCGCTCGGTATGGAATTCTTTCCGAGATATCGGCCTCATCCGTCATGCAATGACTGTAGGTGTAGTTCGCCGTGACATCCAGGCCTGCGCTGACTTGGTGGTTGTACACCGCTTGCAGTGAGTTATACGAAGATGTGCCCGTCGTTACCAGCCAGGCGCCATCCAGTCCCAGGTCCGGGAATGGTGAGTACGTATACTGGTTGGCTCCCACAGGGATGAAGGTGCTCGGCTGGTTGTACGTGCCACGGCTGTCCAGGTGCCTGCCTACATCGCCAACATAAGCCAGCTGTATGGCGTCGTGCCTTCCCACTTGCTTCTCCATTGTGAGGTTGTAGCCTTCGATGTAGGGGGTGAGGTACTTGTCGTTGATGCCCATGCCCGCAACCTGCAGTCCCTCGATCGTTGCGTTCGCCGGGGAAGAGATGTTGATCTCCTTGAACGCGTTCTCCAGGCTGGGCACTCCATGGTCGGGGTAAGTAATCGGCACTGTGCTGCTGCCGGCCAGGGATTGAACGCTGAACACAAATGGATAGTTGTTCCCCAGCACGTAGGGCGCAGCACCGATATTGCCGAGCGAACCATAGGTGATGCCATAGCCGCCGCGAATGACAAAGCTCGGGCCGAGTTGGAAAGCAAAGCCCAGGCGCGGGGCAAAGTTCAGGTTCTGTGTCGTCATCACTCCCCTGTTCGCAGTGCATTGGACGTTAATGCTGTCCTTCGTCAGCTCCGCAGTGAAATTGGTGGGCAAAGTGCCGCAGGTGGATTTCGGCACGTAAAGGGTGCCGCCCGGACCGTTGCCGGCACCGGTGCCAACCAGGTTCGTCTGGCGATCGTTATCCTCAACGGTTGGCCCATAGTGATCCCAGCGCAGACCCAGGTTAATGGTCAGCCTGGGTGTGATCTTCCAGTCGTCCTGAAAGAACGCCGCGTTATACCACCGCTGGCTGTCGATGAAGTTTGCAGTAGAAAGAACGACTGTGGACGGCCCGCCCTCATAGTAGCCAAGACCGGAGGAATAGGAATCCGCAGGAGCCAGCAGCATGTCTGCCATTGAGGTATAACCGGTATCCTTCGTCGTGATATCCGAGAATTGACCGGTGTATTTCAGCTGTCCAGTACCGGCTGTCGGCTGCCGCAAATGGGCAAAAATGTCGGTGAGCTGATACCCCATGTTGAACGTGTGGTTCCCGTGGATCTTGGTCACGACTTCATCGATTTCCCAGTTAGGGGTGGAGTGGCTGACCGGGTTATAGCCGCTCACGCCGAGTGAGGCCCCGTACGTACCGGATTGCATTGTGATGTTCGGTAGGCCGCCAAGCGCTGTGCCGCCGGCAATTCCCTGAATTCCGTACTGCGCCGGGATGCCCGTCTGATTGCCGTAGGGGGGAACATTGTAATCCGAAGCATCCTGGTAGCCCATGCGGAACACGTTCGTCATCGTCGGGCTGAAAATGTGTGTATAGCTGCCCGCAATGGCCCAATGCGGGCTCCAGTCATTGCCGGCTCCATAGTTGGCGCCTTCCGCCACCCCGGGCAGAATTCCCTCTTGATTCTCCAGAGCGTCATACACATCCCACACGCCCCAGATGATGTTCTTCTGGTTCAGGTCTGAGTCGATACGCAGGTCGTACTGATTGAGTGCGAGATTGTACGTGCGGGGCGCCACCCAGTTGTTGATGAAGCCAGATCCCGTTTGCTTCGGATACAGGTCCAGCAGCTTCACCGCATTCGAGTCAATGCGGCCAGCCGGAAGCTGGTCAAGACTGGTGATCGGGACCGTGGTGTAATCGGTTACACCGACAACGCTCCCTGTATAGAACGGATCACGAACGGTGCCCACGACCGCGCCCGCGGTCTGGCTCCCGGTGCACGCCGGCCCTGGCAGAGCAGTGACCGGATCGGCTTGGCCGCAATGAACATTTCGCGTCGTCGCCGGATCCATGATTGTCCCGGTCGGGAACTTGCGGCCCAGGGAATCCGTGTTCGAGCCGCTGTCGTACCGGATCAGGTCTGACATGTCCTGAAAACCGCTGTTGACCATTCCATTGGTCGGCACGGTTTCCGTGTACGTGTTGAGCGGAGCGGCGATGAGAGTGCGCTCCGCGTCGAAGAACCAGAATGTGTTCTTCAAGCCGGCCTGGTGGAATGGCAGCCGCACCGGGCCGCCGATCGTCCCGCCAAATTGATTCTCATGATAGGGAGACC
The DNA here is from genome assembly GCA_963802955.1 of uncultured Acidobacteriaceae bacterium. Classification (GTDB taxonomy): domain Bacteria; phylum Acidobacteriota; class Terriglobia; order Terriglobales; family Acidobacteriaceae; genus Telmatobacter. The sequence continues at coordinate 158,951 of CAWDKT010000008.1, read as the reverse complement.
TGGGGATGTTGTTGTGATTCTGGAACCAGTTGTTTGCATTGAAATCGGTGTTCCGGAGGTACTCCCACAGGTCGCCCTTGTAGGTATTGGAGCCGGACTTGATGATGGCATCCATCACCGACCCGGTTGAGTGGCCGAACTGCGCACTATAGTTTCCTTCCTCGAGCTTGAACTCCTGCAGAGCATCCGGCGCCGGAATAATCGAAGTCGCGCCCTCGACCGTAATGGTGCCAAAGCCGCCATAGAACTCCATGTTGTCGTCGATGCCGTTCAGGCGCATATCGTTCTGCACCGAGTTCACGCCGTTCGAGGAGAACGCCTCGGAAGTCGTTCCCGCCTGGCCATTCACTGCTGTCGTGCCGGGGGAGATATGAGCCAGCGTGGTCCAGTCGCGTCCTACCAGGGGAAGGTTATTCACCAGCTGCTCGTTCACTTCCTGTCCGACGGATGCGTCCTGCGCCTGCAGCAACGGCGTCGCTTCGGTGACCGTCACCTGCGTGGTTACATTGCCAACAGCCAGCTTGTAGTTCTGCGTCACCGTCTGCTGTACGTGTACAACGATGCCGTTCGTAATCGCTGAAGTAAATCCCTTGGCTTCCGCGCGCAGCGAGTACGTCCCCGGATCGACCTGCTCGAACGTATAGCTGCCAGTCGAGGTCGACACCGTCCGCTGCGAAGTACCCGTCCCGGTATTGGTCAAGGTTACGGCCGCGCCCGGGATCACTGCGCCCGATGCGTCTGTGATCGTCCCGGTGACGTGTCCGACGGTTAGTTGTGCTCTCATAGTCAGCGAAAACATTGTGCTGACAAGGAATCCTAGCGCCAGGTTTCGCAGCGCTTTGCGCAGCAGCGTCGAATTAGACGACACAGCTTTTGCTCTCGCCATTCCTTACCTCCTCAAAGTGCGTTGGCAATGCGGTCGCCTTGAGAAATGTAAACGTACCGCATTCGTTGCGTGACTTGCGGACTCCTTCTTGCCCCGTCTTCTCGATCCTGTTGAGGGAGTGCCGCCGACGTTTCAATGCGCGGTCCCGAGACCTAGCGGCTCCGGTATCGAGGTACAAAGAAAGTCGGCCGCTCCTGAACTTGAGCTCAGGACGGAGCAACTTTCTCTCCTGCATTCTTGCGCCAGGACCCGCCGGGAAGCCGCATTCATGATGTGCAATGTAGAACAATGCTTGCGTATTGCACATTTACCAAACGGGAGGGATTTTATCGAGGCGAATGTAATCTAGTCAAGATATTTCTGCGAGTCTTTCCCAATATCCTCACTTTAATAACAACAACGACCCTGTTCGCCCCCAATTTCCAGTGCATTGCGCGAACACGCGCTCCAAGGCTCTCGCCCTTACTTCCTCATCTCTTTAGTCTTGGATGCAGCTTGGTTCTGCCCGTCAAATCAGGCCGCGCAAGGTACCGCCAATATCGAGGCTGGCCCCGGTGATGAATTTGGCCAGCGGAGAAGCCAGAAACACCACTGCGCGGGCCACATCTTCCGGTTCGCCGATACCCATCGGCATGTACCGCTCCTCCAGGAATCGCTTGACCGCTTCCTCTTTGTCGACCTTGTAGTGCGCCATGAGCTGATCGACGATTCCCCCCGGGCGCGTCCACATCCGCGACCAGATCGGTCCCGGTAGAACCACGTTCACGCGCACGTGTGGAACATACTGTTTTGCCAAAGCCTTCGTCAGGTAAAGCAGGCCCGCCTTGCAAACCCCGTAGTCCATCATGGTGGGCTCCGGCTGTTTGGCCAGATCGGAACCGATGTTGACTACTGAACCCGAGCCCCGCTTGGCCATGCCCGGCAGCAACGCGCGGCAAACGCGGATCGTGCCCATCAGGTTGACAGCAAGGCTGCTTGACCAGTGCTCGTCGGAGATTTCTTCAAATGATGCCGCATCCCCGACACCCAGGTTATTGATCAGAATATCGGGAGGCCCGTCGAACGTTGCCCGTACTTCTGAGATTGCGCGATCCACCCCTTCAGCGGTTGCAAGATCAGCTTCAATCACTCCGGCCCAGCGCGAAGCCTTCTCTCGAAGCGCCGCGCCATCTCGGTCAGCCACCACCACTCGGGCCCCTTCTTCTGTCAGCAGGTCGGCGATTGCTTCCCCGATCCCGTGAGCTCCCGCCGTGACAAATGCAGATTGTCCCTCGATTTGAACGTCCATTCAATGCTCCTCGCACATGTTCTTTGGCCAGCGATTAAGGTACCAGGGGAACAACGGTGTCGTAGTAAGAGGTATGCGGCGGAAGCATGTCGCTGAAGCTTTTGGTGGGATGAACAAACGGATCCTCATTCATTCCCCGCCACTCCTCCGCGAGTTTTTGAATGGCGTCGGTTTGCGGTGGGCCATCGTGGACCACGACCCGATACCTTAGCGTGAGGGGCTCATCTGGAGTAATCGTCAGAGGCCCGAACGCCGTGATGCACGGAGCCAGCATCCACAGGTAGCGCGCGTTGTGCCACATCGAGGGCGGGTTCAGAGGGTGGTCAATGACTGCGGCGCCCACCGTCTTGCCGTCCGACGCTAGCTTGATCGTGTAGTCGTACCAAGGCTCCGGTGGCCAGTCCGTGAGCGGATAGGAATAGTGCGGATCGGGAAGCGTCACCTTTCCCGCCGCGGTTGAATAGTAGGATTCTCCGTACTTTTGTGCCTGGAAATCAAAGCCTCCAAAGGCGGTTTGGAGAATCTCGTAATCGTAGAGCGGCGCCAGCCGGTAATAGAGATCCAGAACGTACATGCCATCACGCTCGCTTACGATCGCTTCGTCTGTCTCATCGAGCATCTTGCGGTTATCAATCAGCCAGTCGTTGTGAATCTCGATCTGGGCGTGATTCGCATCGGAGCTGATTAGTTTCACGCTGCGATTCTGAATCACGCGCCCCTCGCGCGGAGCATAGGCTCCCCATGCCCAGAAATCGCCGCGCTCCACGGTGAAGCCCTTCACTGGATGGGTCGGCGGCGCATTCGAATAATCGTTGGGAATATGGAACTCCGAATTCATGAACCCGAAAAAGATTCCGCGATGATGGGGATGGTCGTTGGGTGCGACATTGGTTACACGTTCGCCGGAAGGCGTATTGACAGGATCGAAGTAGGCCGCGCTCGGCGCTGTCAGTCCGATATTGTCCGGCCTCACTGTCACGTATTCGAGTACAACCTTCCCGTCGGGAGCATGAAGCACCATTCCGCTGGGCACGGAAACCAAGCTGTAAACTCCCGGAGGAGTGCCCTGCGCCAACGCTGGACTTCCTGGTACCGGGACCAGGAAAGCTCCCAATCCGAGAACTGCGAAGATATGACGTGCGCGAAATGACATAAATTACCCTCCGATTCATAAAGAGAATGGTTGCGGCAATCGACAGGCGATTTGTGAACATGTTTCTTCAAGGTGATCGTTCGGCGCGAATCGGAAAATCGACGTGAACCGTTCACGCCATTCAATTTCTGCGTATGCATCTGGTGCTTCCATATGCAGGCACAGTAATCGAAAGCATCCGCCGAGGCATCTTGCGGTACGACCTCTTTTGGCCATTCGCGTTGCGCCTGCTTGAGGATGGGACCTGCTCGGGAAAACCATTGATAATGATGTGCAATGCGCAATGAACGTTGCATAGTGCACAAGCGTGGAAAGGCTAACAGGCTCCGCGAAGCAAAGTCAAGGATGCTCTCCCCAAGCTTGAGGGCCGAGGCACATCAAATCCTAAGAAATCAAGTAGAAATCGGCGCGATCGAACTTTGCGATCATCTCATTCGGAGTCGCGAATCGACGCCGCGATCTTACGGGCAATCGCGCAAACTTCTTCCCCATACTCCGAAAAGAGACGGTCAGGCAGGCGAGAGGCGGGAGCCGATATGCCAATCGAGCCCACGATTTGGTTGTTGAAACGAATCGGCGCCGCGATACAGCGTAGATCATCCGCGTGTTCCGAATCGTCTATCGCGTAGCCCGACTCGTGGATGATAATACAGTTTTCCGCCAGCGCCTTGATCGTCGTGATCGTGTTTTTCGTATATTTCCGTAAAGGGCCCGATCCGAGCAACGCACGCAATTCGCTCTCGTCCGCGTCTGCCAGCATCGCCTTGCCGTGCGCCGTGCAATGAAGCGGGTGGAGTTCACCTGTTCTACCAACCACGGCAATGACGCGGCTCGCATGCGCCGAATCGATAAACAGTACGTTCTTACCCTCGCGGACCGCCATATGCGCCGTCTCATTGATGCGCGTCGCCAGCAGGTTCAGATCGGGATGCGCAATTTCGACGAGGAGTTTGCTCCAGTCATATTCGCGCGCCAGCGCCCACATCGAGGACCCCAGCAGAAAGTCTTTTCTCCCCGGCGGACTGGAAAGGAAGCCGCGGCGGCGCAGGGTAATGGCAAACCGGAATGCGCTGCTACGATCGATCCCGAGCAAGTCAGCTAGCTCTGTAAGCGATACAGGCTGTTTCGAGCGACCCACGAGTTGAAGAATCGCCAGGCCGCGATCGAGGCTCTGAATGTATGGTGAACGGGGATTATCCTTTGTCTGCATAGGTCGCGACCAGTCCGAAATCTCTTCAATCAGGCTTAGATTGCATCATTCTCCCAGACACGATCTGCTGGTGTCGACCGAAAACCCCTTTATTATGCTCCAATGTGAAATCAATCATACCATCGTCGTCAAATCACATTGCCAGGTCAAGTGCCTCCGTTGCCCTCAAGTCTGTACCCCCTTGAGAAGGTCAAAGACGAGCCGCAGAACGAGCATTCCCTCATCACTTCTTCCCGATGAATTTCAAGTTCCGCCCGATCTTGACTGGAAGAAGCGAACTCGCAATCGGCACCTTTTCTCCCGTCAAAGGATGCTGCCGTCGTCGGAGTTCCTGTGATTCGACAGAAGCAAAATCATCCTCACCAAACTCGGCTTCAAGCATCCGCAAATGTCCTGGGCTGCGGAGAGCTTCACCCAAACCGCTTTCAGACACCGCTGCTGCTACATGCTACATATCGTCATCATCGGTGCCTGCGGCTGGAGATTCAGCGGCATCGGGAACGTTACGCGGGTCGGGCTTGACTGTCACAGGCTGTGTGTAAGTTTGGCCGTCAACAGTAAGGCGCACCGTGTAATCGCCAGGCTTCAAGGTGGGTGTCCCGCGGAAGAAGGCCATCGCGCCGCCTTCGTTGCGAGGCGCCGGGGTTCCCGGTGGGTGGCACGCGTCGACAGGAGGAGGCGGGGCCGGTCCGCGGCGGAAGCCGCCTCCGAACCCTCGAGTAGACGCAAGGTTCAGTGCAAAGCGGTGCATGCCTGCGTCAGCGGATGGCGGCGGCGCGGGCTCCTCCCAGTAAGCTTGCACGTTTATGGTTTCAGAGTCTACCGGCTTTACCGGCGCGTCGCTCGCCGCGCAGACAGCGACTTTGCCAGTTGAATCCACCAGCTCAAGCTTGACCGGTGTGCTCGGCGCCGACTTCAGCCAGTAATAGGCCAGCACGCCTGCGGGCGGATTCAGCTCCTGCGGCTCTTCGTGTGGCAGCGGCGTGCCATCCTGCCCGCCTTGATGAATTGCCCACGTGTCGCCTGGCTTGAAGAGGTACGCCTGCGCAGCTTCGATCTCGGCGCCCTTCTCGGCAATCTGACGCAGTGCCGACATCTGGTCGAGAACCCAGAAGCCGCGGCCGTGGGTCGCAACGTCCAAATCGTCGTGATGCACCACCAAATCCCGTACAGATGTGACCGGCATGTTGAGCTCGAGCGGCTGCCAATCGTCGCCGTCGTTAAAGGAGACGTAGACGCGCAGCTCGGTTGCGGCGTAGAGCAGTCCCTTTTGATCGGGGTCTTCCTTGACGGAATTCACGAAAGCTCCGTCGGGAATCCCTTTCACCACGCTTTGCCAGGTTTTGCCACCATCGTGCGTGCGGTAGATGTACGGTTTCATGTCAGCGAGGCGATGACGATCCACGGAGGCGTACGCGGTGTTGGCGTCGAAGTGTCCCGCTTCGACTTGCGAGACCTTGCTCCACGCAGTCAATTCAGGCGGCGTCACGTTTTTCCAGTTGGCGCCATCGTCGTTCGTCACGTAGATAAGGCCGTCGTCGGTGCCCGCCCAAACCGTCTTCGCGTCGAGCGGCGACGGACCGATGGTGTAAACAACGCCGAACCGAGTCGTCATCGGCTCGTCGATGTCTTTGGCAGTGATCGCGTCGAGCGCCTTGGGCACTTCAGGATTCATGCGCGAGAGGTCCGGCGAAATCTTCTCCCAGGTCTTGCCGCGATCGCGGCTGCGGAAGATGAACTGGTTCGAGTAGTAGAGAGCTTCATCGGCTTGCGAGAAAACCTCAGGCAGCGTCCATGTTTTGCGGTTCGGATCGTCCCGATCGGGTGGAGGAAGCTCGCCTGATGGCAACGCTACGTTAAGGCCCTGGTTGCAACGATTGGCGTTACCGTAAAGAATATCGGCGTCTTTGGGATCGGGCACAACCGTGTCGGCTTCGCCGGCCAGGCAGGTGGGCTCCCAGTTGCGGAAATCGAGCACATCGTTCCGCGACCAGGTGGTCACGCGCACGCCGCCGGAGTCCTGCTGCGCGCCGACGAGCCAATACGGGAAGCCGTTGCTGGCGACGATGTGGTAGACCTCGGCGGTTGGCTGGTTATACCAGGTGCTCCAGGTCTTTGCGCCATCGACGCTCACCACTGTTCCCTGGTCGCTCGACAGCACCATGCGGTTGCCGTCTTTGGGATTGATCCACATCTGGTGATAGTCGTCACCGCCGGGCGCGCCTTTCACTGGCACCCATGTTTTGCCCGCGTCGAGCGTCATATAGGTGGCCGTGTTGATGTCGTACGCACGATCGGGGTTATCGGGATCGACCGAGATCTGGCCGAAGTACCAACCGCGTCCCCAAAGGCGCTGTTCGTTGTTCACCAGATGCCATGTAGCGCCTGCGTCGTCGGAGACGTAGATGCCGCCCAATGGCTTGTTTCGAGGTTCTTCTTCGGGCACGCCAGGAATAGGGCGCAAAGGGCGCGCAACGGCCGAGCCGAGATCGTCGACCACAGCATAGAGCCGGTTGGAGTTGCTGGGCGCGACGGCGATGCCGATTTTGCCCACAAATCCGTCATTCGGCAGGCCGCCGGTTAACTGATGCCAGGTGTTCCCGCCGTCGGTCGATTTGAAAAGGCCGCCTCCTGGCAAATTCGTAGGAGCATAGACCGACCACGGTGGGCGGCGCGTGGCCCAGAGGGAGGCGTAAATTGTGCGTGGATGATTCGGGTCGAGCGCGAGATCGATGGCGCCTACTCCGCCGGGGTCCGTATTGCTCTCAAGAATCTTTTTCCAGTGCGCGCCGCCGTCGTTCGAGCGAAACACTCCGCGCTCTGTATTGCTGTCGTAAACGTGACCGAGTGCGGCGACGTAAACGCGATTGGGATCGGCGGGATCAACGACGATTTTGCCGATGTGCCGAGTGTCCGCGAGTCCGATCGAGTGCCACGTTTTCCCGGCGTCGGTGGATTTGAAAACGCCGATGCCGTAGGAGTGCTGGCCGCGGATGTCAGGCTCGCCAGTGCCGACATAAATGATATTCGGATCGGAAGGTGCGACCGCGATGGCCCCGATAGAGCCTATCGGGATGCCCGTTTGGGGATTGTCGGCGACCGGAACCCAGGTGCGGCCGGCGTTTTCGGTCTTCCAGACACCGCCCCCGACCGAACCCATGTAAAACGTGTCAGGCTGACTCGCGTTTCCAGCAACAGCATAACTGCGGCCGCCGCGCATGGGTCCAACGTCGCGCCAGCGCAGGCCTTCAAGCATGTTCGCTGGATATTGCGCTTCGGCAGCGGGCGGTTGTGCAGCAATCGAAATTCCGGCAACGATCAGCAGACAAAGCGTGACCGTAGAAGAAGACCAGCTACGTTGCAAGTCCATGAAGTGTGCTCCCGATTCGGCATCAGCTTGGCAGTTTGAGAGTATTGTTACTACGGTCGTCGTCCGGCAGCATGTGGTCGGGATCGACAGTGACAGACGCGGCCGGCTTATCGCCGTTGAACCGGAAGGTAGCGACTCCTTTGGAGAGCCATGCCTCCGCGGGTATGCGAATGCGCTCCTTCGTCCCATCCGTGTAATCCACCTCAAGCGTCGCCGGCAACACCAGCGGCCTCCGGTTCGATACAACCACCGTCAGGCCTTTCGCAGGATCGCCGTCAATGTACGTAGCCGAGTCCACCGCCAGATCCAGCGTCCAGTTGTGCATGTACCAGCCCCGCCAGAAGTAGCTCAGGTCATCGCCCCCAGAGCTTTCCATTGTCCGGAAAAAGTCCGACGGCGACGGATGTTTGTATGCCCACTCGCGGATGTACCGCCGGAACGCATAATCGAATCGCTCTGGCCCCAGAATTTGCTCTCGTAGCAGCGTGTTCCCATACGCCGCCTTGAAGTACTGCACCGGATGCCCCAGTGCCGACGGAAACCCGTCAGCACGCGTCAGGATCACTGGCGCCTCGGGATTATCGAGCACCTTCAGGATCGTGTCCGGCGGCTCCCCGCCCAGTGAGTATTCCGTGTCCCGTTTCGGCCCGTACACGCCATGCTCGAAGTCTTCCGACTCCAGCGTGTCGATAAAAGTGTTGAACCCTTCGTCCATGAAAGCCCAGCGCCGCTCGTTCGAACCCACGATCATCGGGAACCAGCTGTGCCCAATCTCGTGCGCCGTAATCCAGAAGAGCGTCTTCCCCTGATCGTGGATTCCGTCGAAGGCCATGCCCGGATACTCCATCCCCGTCGAGAAGCCCGCCACATTCGTCGCCCGCATGTACGGAAACGGGAACCACCGCCGCGAGAAGTTCTCGACGGCGTTTTTCACGTACTCCGTCGATCGCGACCACCCTTCCTGTCCCACGCTCTCCACCGGATAGAACGACATCGCCAGCGGAATCTTCCCCGCCGGCAGCGAGTTGGGGGGATCGTCGCCCGGATCCGTCTTCGGCGGCAGGTTGATCCGCGCCGCATCCCACACGAACGTCGGCGATGCAGAAAAGACCACGTCTCGCGTATGGTCCATCTGGAAATGCCACGTCAGCGTCCCCGATTGTTTCGGCCGGCTCGCAAGGTCCGTTGTCTCCTCCGGCGTGCGGATATACACCGTCTTGTCCGAGTGCCGCGCCTCGTTCAGGCGCGCAATCTCCTTGGCCGTCAAAACCTCGGTTGGGTTCACCAACTCGCCCGTCCCGGCCACGATAAAGTTCCACGGCACCGTCACGAAAAAATCGAAATGCCCGTACTCCAGATAAAACTCGCTACCGATGTACGGCAACGTGTCCCACCCGCGCAGGTCGTCGAATACGCACATCCGCGGATACCACTGCGCAATGTCGTAAATCGGCCCGTGCTCCGCCATTCCCCAGGATGTCCGACCGCCCCACACCCCCGGAATCGTGTAGTGATACACAAGGTGGATGTGCAGCACCCCGTGCGGCTTCAGCGGCGTTGACAGCCTGATCTGCATCCGTGTATCGCTGATGATGTAGTCAGCCTTCGCTAAGTGCGCTCCGGCCGACGCGAATCCCACTTCGACGGACTCAAAAACATACCCCTCCGTGAAGGTTTCCGTCGTATTCTGCCGCCCCGGGATCGGTCCTCCTGGGCGGATGCGCCGGAACCCAGTATTTCCCAGATTGCGCGCACGGGAGTCCTTCCGATACGTGTTCTGCTCCAGATGGATCCAAACACTGTAGAGCGTGTCTGGCGAGTTATTCGTATACGTGATCCTCTCGTCATTGCTCAACACTTTCGCGTCAGTGTCGATCTTCGCGTGCATCACATAGTCGGCTTCATTCTGCCAATACGCGGCCCCCGGAGCGCCATCGCCACTCCGATAGCTATTTACAGGTTCAGGCAAGGTAAGTGGGGCGAAAGTGACCCGCGGATCGTAGGTCGAGTTGATCGAGGGCCCCGAAGGGGCAGGGGACTGCGCGAGGAGAGGAAGCGCGAGAGAGATCAAGAAAAGAACGGTCGCGCTCTTTTGAGCGTTCATCTGAATTTTGCTCCTGACAAAGCGTCTGTGCAGAAAGACTGACAGTCTCCGCTGCCGCATTGGTGAAGTTTCCGGATGAATGTCCATGCCGGGAGATTTTCAACGGCACCAGCCTTGACAGAAGATCTCGTACTGCCAAGGCCGGACCATCAGGCAAGCACCAGCAATCAGGAAAATCATTCCTTGTTGGCTCAGAAGATGATCTTGCCGGCGAACTGTACATTGAACGGTTCGCCCGGCCCGATGCCCGGAGCACTCCCATTGTTGCGGGTGGCCGTGACTCGTCCGAAGCTGGTGCTGCCCACGGGATTCGACGCCGAGGGGTTGGCAAGGTTCGTCCGGTTAAACAAGTTGAAAATCTCCGCGCGGAACTGAAAGTTTACACCTTCCCTAATCTTGGTGTTCTTGACCAGAGAGCTGTCCAGCGTAAAGAAACCGGGCCCGCGGAATGCATTGCGTCTGGAGTCGCCCCACGTTCCTTGAGCGGGATTGCTGAAGGCTGCAGAGTTCAAGTAAACCGCATACCGCGCGGCTGTTGGAGATGCTGCCGGAACCAGGTTTTCTCCAGTCGAGGTCTTGTAACTGACTCCCGGAAGCACGTTGACGCGGTCGCTGTTTTCCGCCGTTCCACTCAGGTCGGAACCCGCTTTTACAGAGAAAGGAGTGCCGGTGAAGGTTGTGGTGAAGACGTCAAATTGCCACCCGCTGGTCAGCTCCGGCAGGCTGTGTCCGATCTGCGGAGCCTCGTACACAAGATATGCGTTCAACGTGTTCCGCACATCGAAGTCGGAGGAACCGTAGTCCTGCGCCAGGTTGGCGGAGTTTTCCGGCGCCGTGTTGCGGAAGTTCGAAATGGTGTCGAGCGAGTGGCCGAGCGTGTAAGAGATCTGCCCGCTCACGTGGTGATAGTTGCTGGTCTTCAGACTTGTGACAAGCGCGTTGTAATTCGAGCCGCCCGCACTCGAGACCTGGTTGATGATGCCCACCTTTGCAGCGTTGGGGATCAGCGCGCTGCTGTAGTAGGGACGGCGGCTTTGCTCTCCGGCTACCGGTCCCAGTGTGGGCTCATTGATGTCAAGCAAGCTGTACAGGTGCCGGCCCTGCGCCCCGATATAACCGAGTGTGAGCAACGTATTGCGGGTGAATTGATACTCCGTATTCAGAGTGTAGTTCTCCGAATAGGCGGAGTGTAGGTGGGGATCGACGGAGAACAGTCCGGTGGTCGCGGCAGAAGCTGCGGCCCCGGCGAACGGGTTCACGTTGCTCAGCCATTGCGAGTAGGTCCGGCTCACATTGAGCACCGGAGGAGTGCCCACCGGGTTTGCCTGAAAGCCCGTTGCCGAATCGCTGTCGGCGCCGTTGCTGTTTCCAAATCCGTTGAACCCAGGTGAATCATAGTAGATGCCGAAGTTGCCGCGGAACACAAGTGTATGAGCAGCTTGGTATGCGAAGCCGAAGCGCGGCGCAAAATGCAGCTTACCTGGCGTGAAGACCGGAGGCTCTCCTGATGCGCCGACCAGCACCAGCCCGTTCGCGTCTGCTCCTGGGGCTCCGGGACGGAAATCCGAAAGTACGCCGTCCGTCGTGATGGTTCCGAGGTACTCGTAGCGAATGCCTAAGTTGAGTGTCAGATCGGTGGAGGCCTGAAACTGGTCTTGCGTGAAGAACGACACAGTCTTCTGGTAGAGGCTGCGGCGCAGATAGCCCTGGATGAACGAGGCCTTGGTGAAGTAACCACTCAGATAGTCAGCCAGCGCCAACACCTCGGTGTGGTTGCCGGCAGTGGTTGCGTCGCTGCTATTCAGGAACGCGCCACTGGAGGTTGCCCAGGGCGTCCCACCTGAGGTTGCAAGTGCGGCAGCCACGTTTGGCGAAGCGGCTCCACTGAAACTGAAGTTGCCGCGCACACCGCTCTGGTACTGAAGATCGATGTAGTTGCGCCGGAACTCGCCGCCAAAACGGATCTGGTGCCGGCCGTGAATCCAGGTCGCTGCGTCGGTAACGTGGCCGGTGTAGTCTTTGCGGCCGATAGGCTGAGTGGCACCGACTTCATCAAAGGTCACGCTGTCGCTCATTGTGATCGTAGGAGCGCCAAACAATGATGGGGCGGTCACGCCGTCCGCAAGACCCAGCGATGGCATGTTCCAGGAGTGGTTTTCATCGTTGAAGGTCTGGTTGAAAATGCCCACGGCAGCCAGCAACTGGTTGGTGAAGTGGCTGGTGATGGCCCAGTTGTGCGTCGCCGCAAAGTTTTGCGTGATGTCTGGAGCCACCTGGTAGTACCAGTAAGTCGAAGGAGAGACGACCGGAGCGAACTGGCGGCCTGTGCCCACAAAGCTCTGAAGCCGCAAAGATTGCCGGTCCGAGATATTCCAGTTAATGTTGGCGATAGCGTTGTCGCTGTATCCGTGACTCGGATTCGTCTCCGTATAGTTCCCCTGGCCCGCTGTATAGCCGGTGGCGTTGCCCGCCGGCCACAGTTTCAATAGGTTCAACGAGAGAGGACTTACCGAAACTTTATGTGCCGCGAGTAGATTCTGGGCTTCCGTTACATAAGCCGCAACCGGCTCCGTGTCACCTGAGCCGACCTGGATTGTGTACTGCTGCCGCTCATAGTTAACGAAGAAGAAGACATGGTCCTTCACGACCGGCCCTCCCACATCGCCGCCGAACTGTTGATTGCGTAGCAGCGGCTTGCGCGCAGCTTCCGCAGTAAATGGATTCTTTGCAGAGAAAAACTCATTCCGGTTGAAGTAGTAGGCAGCCCCATGGAACTCGTTGGTCCCAGTCTTGATCCCCAGCGAAATAAGTGCGCCGGGATTGCGCCCCGCTTCAGCATTGCCTTCCGTCTGGACCGTAAACTGGTCAATCGAATCCACCGGGATCGTCACACCGGCAATGCCCGCGACGCCGCCCTGGTTGGCCGCCGTGTTGTTCTGCCAGATATCATTGTCGTCCGCGCCATCAATCTGCCAGTTGTTCTGGTTGGTGCGCGTACCGTTGATCGACCCAGCACCGTTGTAGCCTGGCGCAATCTTTACGAGCTGCGTGAAATCACGGCCGTTCAGCGGAATGTTCGCCACAGCCTGGTCGTTGATGACGGCGTTGCCGGTCGATGATTGCGTGTCCAGCGCAATCGACGCTGCGTTGACCTCGACCGTCTGCGCCGCCGAGCTCACAGAGAGGCTTACTACCAGGGAATAAACCTGGCCCGGCCGAACGGCAATTGCATTGACCTTCTTTTGCTCAAAGCCGTTTGCATCCACTTCGATGCTGTAATTTCCCAGTTGCAAGTCCTGGAATGCGAACTCGCCGGCGCTGGTGGTCACGGAATCTCGCGTAAAACCGGTATCTGTGCCGACCAGAACGACTTTGGCGTTGGCGATGACGGCTCCGGTCGCATCAGTGACTGTTCCGGAAATTCCGCCGCGAAAGGTTTGAGCTGGCACGATGGAGCAGAGAGGGAGAAGGAAGACCAGGGCAAAAAGACGAGAGACAGAGCGGCACAGGCACAACTTCATTGCGACCTCCAAGCGGGGTTAGCGGCGCGTCGTGAAGACACAACAACGCTCGTGCCCATAAGTGGGCAATCGATGGTTCTGCTTTCGTGGGTTTAGAGCCTTCGACGTGGAGGCGCTGGTCGCAAGGAGATCACCTTACAGACATGGGAAGGCAATGCGACTTTCTATCTGGCAAGCATAACGGTGCTTGAATTCCATTATTCACACATCGCAATCGACAATTCAAGTACATTTCACAAGATCCTTACGCAATGGGGAAGACGCGCGGAATGTCCACGAGATCACAGGGGGGCGCATTCGATGCGGCGGGGCAGCAATAGAATCAGGAGGATCGCGGGCACCCGCGGCATTGCAGAGAAACGTCTAGAATCCGACAAGCCGTACCGTGAACTGAGCGGCGCGCGGGCCTCCAACCCAGGAGACACCATGCCTAGAAGCTCACCTGTGCCGAGAATTGCATCTCGCGGGCAGGAAGCTGAGAAGTGACGCCCGGCAATGGTGCGCCGAATCCTGCCGCGGCAGTCGCTCCGTTTCCATAAGTCCCGTTGTGGCCGACATAGTTGCGGTGATTCAAAGCGTTGAATGCCGCCGCGCGCAGATCGAGCTCGATGCTTTCATGATGAAGCGGAAACGAGCGACCGAGGAATGGCTCGACCGAGTAAATGGGCTTGCCGAGCCCTGCATCGCGCCCGATCACGGCGCCGTTGATGACCGGCCGATCAGTAGTGCCGCCTGTGTCTCCGCTATTCGTCACACCGGTGACGTAGTTAAAGGGAAATCCGCTGCCCAGCGTGGCCACGCCTCCGGCGTCGATCTTGAACGGGGCGATCCAGGCGCCGCTCAAAACGGCGCGTTGGCGCTCGTCGTAGATGGCGGGGCCGTACTCCTGGTGCCGCGTAAAATTGATGTCATTTGGATTCTGGCTGGTGGTGTCTGGATCGACATTATCCATCGTCTTCGACCACGTATAACTGGCCAACATGGTGAAGCTGTGGCTGAAACTATGTGTAATGTCGAGGTCGAGTGCGTTGTAGTGCAGGTATCCGTCATGAACATCGGTTTGAATGACACTGTAAGGAGGTTGCGGATACCCCGCCGTGGGACTGGTTTCGCACGGAATGCCTTTCTGTTGATACCACCAAATCCAGTAGGGACGCGTGCAGTTGGCTTGACCGGCCGAACGGCTCTGGCCGGGCGCGGTGCGGACGAAGGGCGATGGGCCATCAACATCCAAAGGGCGGATGATCCGCAAGGTGTGCGTGCCCACGTAGTCGAGTGTCATGACCCATCCGGGCGCGAAGCGCTGCTCGAGGCTTGCAGTGTACTGCTCGGAGTACGCATTGAGCATGGCGTCCGGATATCCGTTGAGCACTGAGGTGGGAAACCACTGGTTAAGATAGGCTGGCTGGCCCGGCCGCACGTAAAGGCTGCGGATGGGCGCCACACCCCCCGCGGGAAATGAAGGCAATGGCGCGGCAGCGACGCTCGACGGGAAACCCACCTGTCCCGGCGTTGCCGTATACGTGAACACTCCCGTCGGCTCGCCAAGAGCATAACTTGCCACTGAGTTATCGACGACCTGCGAGTAGTAAATACCGAAGCCGCCGCGCAATACGATCGAAGCGTTCCCATTGAAATCGTAGACAAAGCCGGCGCGTGGCGCGAAGTCGGTGACAGCATTGGTGAGAGCCTGGCGCTCATAGCGCAGCCCACCACTCAGCGCCAGCCGTTTGCCCGCGCGGTAGTCGTCCTGCACGAACAGCGCCCAGAGCTGATCGTCTACCGTGTAATCCTGGTTGCCATAACTCTGCTGGTAGTTGTTTACGTTATTGATATCGTCGAGAAACGCGCTGCTCTCGCAGTACGCGGGCGTGCCGGAACAGGGATTGTAAGTGAACTTACCCAGAAAGATGGGCCCACCGAACTCCTTGCTGTTGCCGCCGTTGTGCGCAGCCACCACGCTGGCGCCGGCGATCAGGTCATGTCGGCCTCTCGTGTAGGAGAGCGTCTCTGAGGCATCGTATTGCCGGTTCATGAGGAGTGCGGCTTGCGATGTCCCGGAGTTGAAGGTGCCGCACGCTACGCTGCCGCACAGCGACGAGATAGGCACCGAAAACTCCGTGCTATAGACGACTGGATCGAACTCAGTAATGGGTGATGCGAGCTGAATCTGCGCACGGAAATTGCTCAGTAGATGTGGGCTGAGCACGGCGGTTTCGCCTAGCTCCGATGTGTAGGTGCGGCGGTGAAAGATACGCGCCACGCTGGGCAGGCTCGAGCCACCGACGATTCCGTTGGGATTGGTATCGGTAAAGTTGTCGAAGTTCACGC
This sequence comes from uncultured Acidobacteriaceae bacterium, assembly GCA_963802955.1. Classification (GTDB taxonomy): domain Bacteria; phylum Acidobacteriota; class Terriglobia; order Terriglobales; family Acidobacteriaceae; genus Telmatobacter. The sequence continues at coordinate 143,088 of CAWDKT010000008.1, read as the reverse complement.
GCAGGAATGCGTTGTTTGCAGCGTCGATTTGCCGATCGAGGCGAAGAAAGCCGAGCCAGCCGCGATAGTGGCCCACGAAACTGCCAGGCGCGAGCGGTGATGTGACAGGTGAAGCCTTCGCTTCACGGTTCCACTCCCCGGCGAGAAAGAAGTGAGTCTTGTCTGAAAAGCCGAGCGGACCGGACAATGCAGCCGCCGACTGGCCGAGCACGTCGCTCGTAATCTCGTTCCCGCTGGTCGCGCTGCCAGTCGTGAATCCCGAGAGCGCCGCTTCCGTATCTGCGGGCCGCCAAAGCTCGAGGAGCTGGCCGTGATAGCGGTCGCCTCCGCTGCGCGTAATGATGTCGACCACGCTCCCTGTTCCGGCGCCGTACTCGGCCGAAAAGGCGTTCGTCAGCACGGTCATCTCGTCGACGGCCATAAGCGGGATGTTGCTGAAAATGGTTTGGCGGCCCCACATGTCGACGGCATTGGCACCGTCCGCTTCGAACCACGTCTGTCGCCGGCCTGCGCCGTTGGTATTGAAGAGATCCTCGTTCATGAAGATGTCGCCTTGGCTGATGGCCGGTCGGTTGGCGGCTTCGAGCAGCGGCAGATAGGTGATCCGGCGGCTGGGCAGCGGCGTCTCCTGCATCTGCTCTTCGCTCAGAAAAACGCCGAGCTGCGGTTCATCTACGCGCGTGTCGCCCGCCGAGCCTTCCACGGTTACCGTCGACATCTGGCCCGCGACCTTCAATACAAAGGCAACCACGGCGCTGCTGCCGCCGGTAAAGTGCAAATGCGCCGTCTCGATCGAAGCGAATCCGCTTTTGCTGACCGAGATGGAATACGCCCCCTCAATCGGCAGCCCCGCGAGCGCGAAGTGTCCGGTGGCGTCGCTCACCGCCGAACGCACTAGGCCCGTAGTCTCGTTCTTCACCGTGACCTCGGCTTGGGCAACCGACGCGCGCGAGGGATCGGTGACCGTTCCCTGCAGCGTGACGGTATCCGGCGTTTGCGCCAAAAGAGGAAAGGCCAACAGCAATGCAACAGTCAACACGAACGGATAAAACCGAGACATAATCCTCCGGCCATGGCGAACATTTGATTGACGTAAGGGAAAAAATGCTGTGCACCACCAGCATTTCGCAAAAGGCTTGCTACTACCAGCGATAGTAGCAATGCATGCAAAGAATGGCGTGCATTGCTCGCTCACCGTTCTCTCGCTGATTGCGGCCGCCGCATTCAACACCTGCGTGGAGGCCTCTCGACGCGACCGGATCGCGATCGGCATTCCATCGCAAAACGGAAGTTTCGATGCCCGGAACGACGTATAGTGAACCTACCGGCATGAAGTTCCCTGCTTCGAGCGACGATCGGCGTCCCCGTCTCCTTAAGCCGCTTCTTCCCCGGCAGGCCGCTATGCGGCTGGGTGAGCGGGAGCGCGAGGTGCTCGAGGTCCTGTGGTCAGAGGGAAGCGCGACCGTGCAGCGGGTCGCCGAGTGCCTGAAGACAACGCTGGCCTACACCACGGTGATGACGACCCTTGATCGACTCTACAAAAAGCGAGTCCTAACACGTGAAAAGCGCAACCGCGCGTTCGTCTACCGTCCGGCGATTTCGCCGAGAGACTGGGAGCGCGACCGCGCCAGCCTGATGGTGCACGGATTCTTTTCGGATTCCGTCATGAATAGCGATGTTCTGTTATCCTGCCTCGTCGACGCTGTTAGGACCTACGATCGCGATCTGCTGCATCGGCTGGAAGAACGAATACGGATCGCCCAACAGCAAAATACTCGCGGTAGCGAGCCTGACAGCGGAGGAGAGCTTTAGATGCTGCTCTCATAATGGCTACGACTAGTCTGTCTGGTTTTCTTCAGTGTCGGATCGCTGCAGATTGCGCTCTCATTATTACTGCGCATCCAGGCCCCGGCGCTCGATCTCCTGCTGTCGCGTCTGAGTGCGCGGTGGCAGGAGCGCGCTTCTTTCGCCGCTGCGGTCGCTCCTCACTTCGCGGCCCTCGCGCTGGCTGGGCTAGTCGTCGCGCCGCAGTATATCCGCAATGAGCCCAACCTGCTCGAAGAGCACGTCGGAATTCTTTGCGTCTACGGGGCAACTATGGTCGCATTGCGTTATGCTTACGCACTGATACGCGCTCGTTGTCTGGTGCGCGGCACGCTGAAGCGCCAGCCCGGAATTGATGTATCTATCTCGGGAGTGCCTGTTCGACTGGTGGAAAGTGAGTATCCTCTGCTTGCGATTCAGGTTCTCGCTCATGCGAGCAGCCTCTCGGGATGTTGCGCTTCCGACGCCAGGCGATGAAAGCAGTCGCCAGCCAGCCACTGCTCGAACTCCGGATCGGCCGTGATCCCAGCACACGGCGCAGGTAGAGCGCATCGTGGAAGCTGGTGCTCTGATAGTTGAGCATCACGTCGTCGGCGCCCGGAACTCCGATAATATAGTTGACCCCCGCCGCGCCCAGCAAAGTGAGCAGAACATCGAAATGGGGAGAGACTTGATATTCCTGAATCTCACTTACGAGCAATGCGCTGCGCTCCGGGTGCGGTGAGCACTGAGATGACATTGCACTAAATGTGCTTCACATTACGGGCGCCGACTTCGGCCAACCAAGGCGCCGGGCTTGGTCGTCGCTCAACTCTATGTTGCGATATTCCACTTGCTGCATTTCGTGAGACTGTAATACCTGGATCGCCCGTTCTATGCTCGTCGGAAGCAGAATACCTTTAAGCCTCAAGCGCATTTCATCTTCATTGTCGATTTTGGTGTCTCCAGAAGGATGCAACATTCCGGGATCACGTTTGAGTTGTATCCGACAAAGATATTTGTATCCACTACCACGCTCCGCGTTTGCAAAGTAAAGATCGAATTTCAATTCTGCCCCCTCGTCTCGATCCTCGCACTAAAACGAAAGAGCGGCACCCCCGCCTGTTCTTCATTCCGCGTGCGAATTCCCTCACCCCAGAGCCGCTTATTCCTTACTCCTCTTAAAGCATGAGTGACACAGTACCGGCCTGCCCCGAATCGGTTTGAACGGAACCGTGGTTTCGTTACCGCACTCAGCACACGTCGTCTTCGTTTCCGGGCGCAACCCGTAAAGCTTCTTCTTCTGTTGCGCCTTGCATGGCTTACAGTGCTTCGGATCGTTCTTAAATTCCTTGCCCGCAAAGAACTCCTGCTCACCCGCTGAAAACACAAACTCGGCTGCGCAGTCGATGCAGGTCAGGACCCGGTCAAGGTACACCACGGCTGACCTCCTATCTGGGTAGGAAAGCCGGTTGCGATGGATGGGCTATCCGCCCGGTCGAAAAGGCTTGAGGAAGTGGAGCCATTCTACGCTGGCAGCAGATGTGGCGCAATTCACACAACGAAGGCTTACTTGCTGAGCGAGCCCTCAGGAACCATCCAGAAACTTCCGGTCCAAATAGCCCTAACTCGCGTCGGGGGAGACAAAGTGCGAATGTAGCTTTCGCATCCCAAAGAGGATATTCAAAATGCCACAAGAGCGTCTTCGAACAGACGAGCAAGTTCTTCGGGTCCGGCCGGGCGAGGTGAGAGCTTGGTAACACGGTGTTGAGGCAGAGTACCTTCGACCAACGCGGGGATATCGGACGAAGTGTAGCCAAGCGCGCGTAGTCCATTGGGGAGTTTCAATCGCTCAATGAACCAGGTAATGCGATCTGCGAGCACCTTTCCCGCGTCGGCAGGCATCACGCCTGATACGTCAACACCGAGCGCTTCTGCGACCTCCAGGTGTCGATGCGGATTGGCACTGGCCGTGAAACGAAACACTGACGGAGCGTTCAGCACAACGGAATATCCGTGCGGCACCAATGAGTGATCGCTGGGATATCCGGGGGCAAAATAGTCTTTAACCATTCCCGATACGGGGTACGACATTCCATGCGGCAAATGCACGCCTGAGTTGCCAAATCCGATTCCGGCATAACTGGAAGCCAGGATCATATTGGCGCGGGCCTCGTCATCGGAAGGGTCTTCCACCGCGCGCACGAGGTATCGCGCGACCATGCGCAAGGCTTCGAGCGACCACACATCACTGATGGGATTCGATCCTTGATACGCGGGTCGCGCCAGAGGGCGATCCGGCAAGGGGCGATCCGAGTAAGGCAATGCTGTGTAGGACTCGATTGCGTGGCTCAAAACATCAAGACCTGTCGCAGCGGCCACTTGCGCCGGCAAGGTGCGAGTGTTCTCGGGATCGAGCAATCCGATGGTGGGCTTGAGTCGACGGCTGGCAATGCCCGTCTTGGCATGCATCCTGGTGAAGTCGAATATCGATACGCCGGTGGTCTCGCTGCCCGTGCCCGCAGTGGTGGGAATTGCGATCAACGGCTTCAGAGGACCCGGCACCGGCAGACCTTTTCCGATGGGCGGATTGACGTAATCGAGAAAGTCTTCCGGTGGATAGGTGGTGTAAAGATTCACCGCCTTGGCCGTGTCAATCGTGGAACCGCCGCCGACTGCAATAATCGCGCCAAAGTCGCACTGCCTGGCAAAGTACGATCGCATCCAGAAATGATTCGTCGCTAGGCTCGACCCGCACGCGGTCATAAAGTGTGTATGCAATGCGATTCGCTTCCAGCGATTCGAGCACCATCTGGACGGGATGCAGGTGCCTCAGGAGCGGATCAGTGATCACCAGCGCGTGATGCATTCCAAGGTCCGCGAGGTCCATTCCGACCTCGCGCGTAACACCAGCCCCGTACCGCACACTGGCCCCGGACATTTCAAAGGCGATTTCGTGAGTCATTAAGAGTCTCGTGCCTCCGTCGCGTCTGGCCAGGCCCGTCAACTGCGGGCCGGCTGGGATTGTTCTTGCTTGACATGAGTATGTACTCATACAGGCGCCAGCCAAAGCTCCAGCCATTTCGGGCGGTAACACCAACATCAACCGCGAGCTCATCGAGCATGGTTATGGAGTATTCCGTTCTGATCTGGGCGGCGCCGACGAGGCATTATCCCAGCTTGCTCCCATGCGCGCGGTAAACGCGGACGGAATGCGGTTGTTGACCAAGCGGGAAGAGGATGTTGTCCGTCTCGTGGCAGAGGGCATGCAAAACAGCGAGATCGCCAAGGAACTTGAGCTCAGCGAGCATACAGTTAGAAACTACATGTTTCATGTTTTCGAGAAGCTCGGCGTTTCCTCGCGAGTCGAGCTAGCTCTCTATGCGGTCAGCAGCACCAAAAGCGCGCAGACCGAGTCTGTCCAGAACGGCAAGCCGGCAAAGAAATCGGTTGGCCGGGTGAAGATCGCCGGCAAATTAGTGAACGTCTGGGATTAGGTTTCAGGGCGTTGGATTCCATTATCCCAGGACAGTACGACCTTGGCGAAGCGCTTAGTCCGCTTCTCTTGAGGTGGCGTGAGCAAATGGGGATTCTGTTGGGGCGATCGAGATGACCAAAGCGTTGACCCAGCTCGCTAGCTCAAGCGGCGATCTACGCGCACCGTGTCAACTCTGCGCAGATCGCGGCGCAGGGCAAGTTCCTAGAGGCCATCAAAGTCGCAGGAATGGCCAACTAGGAGAATCTTGGGTTGGACCTTAGGTTGGAAGAGGAAAGCTGAGAATCGAGAATGCATGCTAAGTTATTGAAAATATATGGTAGGCACGACTGGATTCGAACCAGCGACCTCTTCCGTGTCAAGGAAGCGCTCTAACCAACTGAGCTACGCGCCTATATTGCGACAACGGATAGTTTATCAAGAGCGCGGCGGCGGCGATAGGTGCCTCTTGTGCAGCAAGCTTCGGTTCTGGTTTCGTAAGGATTGCGGTTTGAGGAGATCTCTGGGAAATCTACGCCGGATCTCGAAAAAGGACCGTCACATCTGCAACAGCCCCATCCCCTCACATCGAGAGAAGACACGCAGAGGATGGGGAGTGCCCGGACGAACAGGAACCTCGACCGAAATTACCTGTGATGGATGAAGGTGCCAGATTGGAGTTCGCTGAAGGCCTGGCGTAGCTCCTCCTGGGAGTTCATCACGATGGGCCCATACCACGCGACCGGTTCCTCGAGTGGCTTGCCTGAGACGAGCAGGAAGCGGATGCCTTCGGGCCCGGCCTGGACTACGATCTCGTCGCCGCGGTCGAAAAGCACCAGTGAATGGTTCTTCGCGTCGTAGACTGGACGGGCATTCGGGTCGATCGCCGACTCTGTGAGCACGGCCTGCGGAGCCGACGCATCGCGAAAGGTGCCTGAACCTGCAAAGACATAAGCGAAAGCATTGCGCGTCGTCTCAACTTTGATGGTTCTGCGCCGAAGCGGCGGTACCGAGATATCGACGTAGCGTGCGTCCACCGAATATTGCCCGGCTGCGACGCCTTCGACGGGGCCCGTTTTACCCCAGAATTCGCCGCAGATGATGCGTGCCCGGGTGCCGTCGTCCTCAGTGACCTCGGGAATAGCGGCCGAAGGAATGTCCTGATAGCGCGGATCGGTCATTTTGAGCGAGGCAGGAAGGTTGGCCCATAGCTGAAAGCCGTGCATGCGGCCTCGTTCGTCGCCCTTGGGCATCTCCTGATGAAGGATTCCGCTGCCGGCGGTCATCCATTGCACATCGCCCGCTGTCATGCGGCCTTTGTTGCCGAGCGAGTCGCCGTGCTGCACTTCGCCCGCCAGCACGTAGGTGATGGTTTCGATGCCGCGATGCGGGTGCCATGGAAAGCCGGCGAGGTAGTCGGCCGGGTTCTCGTTGCGAAAATCGTCGAGCAGGAGAAACGGGTCGAACTCGTGCGTCTTTCCAAACCCGAAGGCGCGCTGCAGTTTAACGCCGGCGCCTTCAATCGTGGGCTTCGTTTGGTAGATCTCTTTCACAGCTCTGAGAGACATGGTGAACCTCCGGGGAACGGGCTGAAAGCAAGCTTAACGCCCACGCACCCGCCAAGGCAGCACATGCTGTCGGGCAAGGCTCCTTCGCGGCGGCGGTCCGCTCGTAAACGCTGCTTCAAACCCGCATCGCCAACTGAACATTTGATGCGCGGGGGAGATATTCGTTGCAACAGGTAAATGACACTTCAGCGATCGCAGATCAGAGGTCAGGGATCAACAAAATTCTGCACGCTGTTCCCTAACCACCCGCACAACCGATGGGTCGTCCGACTTACGCCGCCTTGACGAACTGGACGTCGAGAGTGATGGTTACGTCTTCGCCGACGAGAACGCCGCCGGTTTCGAGGGCCGTGTTCCAGGTCAGTCCGAAGTCCTTGCGGTTGATTTTGGCGGTGGCTGTAAGGCCAATGCGCGTATTGCCCCAGGGGTCCTTCGTGGGCTCACTGACTTCCTCGACGGTCAAAGTCACGGGCTTGGTCACGTCACGGATGGTCAGGTCGCCCGTAACGGCATAACCGTCGCCTTTGTGCTCAATGTGGGTGGACTTGAAAGTCATGGCGGGGAATTTCTCTGCGTGGAAGAAGTCCGGGCTCTTGAGATGGCCGTCGCGCTGCGCGTCCTGAGTGTTGACGGTACTGACATCAACTGAGACTTCAAGGGTGGAACGAGTGTGGTCGGCTTCGTAACGGTTCAATACGCCGCTGATTCCGCTGAACTTGCCTCTTACGTAGGAGATCATCATGTGTTTGACCTTGAACTCGGCGGAAGAGTGGGCCGGATCGATGTTCCAGGTGGTGGTGGCGGTGGTTGACGCGACGGTGGTGGATGGGGTCATGGTGTTTTACTCCTCTCGAAACCTTGGATGCGCCAGGAAGATATTCGTTGCAACAACTAAATGCAGGATCAAGGGTGAGATGTCGGGGATCGGAGAGATCGCGTCCGAAGCAAGAGCACAAGGGACGGGCTAAGTGCCTCTACTGCAATGAGAACCGCGTCATTCGCTAAAAACCGCAAGATCCAACGACTGGAGGCGCGCGCGATCGCTCACGATTTCGATCTGAGCGATTTTTCCACCGGCAAAGCTGAATTTTAGCACCCGGTAGAGCCGTCCGCGGGGGGCAATGACCACTCCGACCGCGCCGTCGACCAGGGCCGAGCGCGCAAAGGCGGCGCCGCGCGCAAACTGGAGCGCCGCACGAGCCGCTTCTTCTGCGCCGCGAATTTCAGACGGAGCGCCTGGCGGGAGACCGATAAGATCGGCGTGAACCACGAGGTCAGGGTCGAGTACGGCCACAAGCGATGCGAAATCTCGCGCGCGCAACGCGGCGAGGCAGACGCGCGCAACAACGGTCGTGAGCCAGCCACCGAGATTGTCGATGACGCCGGCATCGGAGCGGCTGAGGCGCAACCATGCTTCCTGGACGGCGTCGTCGGCCTCAGCGACCGAGCCCAGAATCCGGTAAGCCACGCCGCGGAGATGACCACGGTTCTGTTCGAATTGTTCGGCCAGCCAACGATCTTCAACCATGGTTGATTCCCTCTTCGGTTTGTAAATCCGGCGCAGTCACATCTTCCTATTGTGATCCGTCATGGGATTGACGAACGAAAGCGATTTCATGTGACATGGAGATTCCCCAACATGCAAAGGGATGCGCGGGGCGAAAAGAACTCTATTGAAGCAAGTCCACGTAAAAGGCGTTGTTCCCGGTGCGCAGATCCTTGCCGCCGCTAAAGACGAGGCCGGAGCCGAAGACGCGAAGTTTCAGTTGTGCGCCGGTGTCGAAGAGCCACATGTGCGAGCCGACCTGCGTGCCGGGGTCGGTGATCTTGCCGATGTCCAACATAGGTCCAACTTGGAGCTTGGAGATGCCGTTGCTGTAGACGCTTTTGTCGATCTCCCAGTTTTCGAGAAGGTAATTGCGGCCCAGGGGCGCGCTGCCTTTGCGGCCGTCGCGCGTGCCAATGTGGGCGCGAAGGGGCAAGTCGTTATCGCGTTCGAGTCCCAGAATGAACAACTCGTCAAAGGGCGGCTGGCCGAAGGTTTTGCCGGCACGGAGTTGCTGAGAGGTTTCATAGTCGTCGCCCTTGACCTGGGGAAACCAGTGCCAGCCGAGCGAGCCGGTGAGTTTCTCGAACGATTGCGACGGTTGTGACCAGAGGCGAGCAGCATCGGACTGAGCGCCGGCAGTGACGGTGAAGCGGTGTCCTGGCACGCGCCAAAGCGTGCTGGTGACCTGCGCCTGCTGTGATAGCTCGTATCCCGAAGCGAGCATCTGCGATGTGAGAACGCTGCCAGGCGCAACGCTGCGAAAGTTGCGATGCGAAAGCTCGGCGCCAGCGCTCCATCGAAACCGATCGCCGGCGTAAGAAGCAAGATCGAGGGTGCCCACTTCAGTCCGCATATTGAAGCTGGCAAGAACCGGAGCTGGACCGGTGAAGCCGTTGCGGATGCCCCAATTTTCACTGCGCAGGTCGGTCGACAATCCCCAGCGGTATTTGGCACTGCGCTCGAAAGGTCCGGAGAACTCCGCGAAGACGCGGCGTTTTTGCGCGTCCCAGCGGAAGATGGAATCGAAGTTAATGGCATCGCGATGCAGGTTGTAGAACTGCGGATTCACTTCCTGAAACGGAAGTCCCTGGAAGAAAAGGACCAGTGCTTCGAGTTTGCTGTTACCGGAGCCGTCGAGTTCGTGGGCGCGAAAGACGACGTCGAATTTGCCATCGCTGCGAGCGTCGAGATCGAAATGGTACTTCGGGAAGATGCCGAGGCCGTTAACCCGCGTGCGAGTGTCGCCAAATTCACGCAGCGTCAGCAATGCAGCCGGAGAAAAAGCGAAAGCGTGATCCAGCAGCGCCTGCGAAATGCGAAGCGGAGGCTCTTCGCGAACATTCGCGATCTGCGGTTTGTTGACGCGGTTCCAGTATTTGAGTGAGGCTTCGAGATTGCCTTCAATAAAATAGGCGGTGCCGAGAAAATCGTTCGCGTAGCCGTCGCGGGGCGCAAGTCGAAGGGCCTGATGCAGGCGGTAGATCGTTCCGGAATAATTTTTCCGCTGAAAGGCGATGCCTGCCAGTTCGGTGGGGAATCGTGGGTCGGTGGGTGCGAGGCGCTGCCCGGCTTCGAGCTCGGCTTGCGCATCAGTAAGACGGCCGAGATGCGCGAGAGCAATGCCGAGGTCATAATCCGTTTCGGCGCTGCGCTGCATGCGATGTTCGAGGAGGAGGACAATGTCGCTCCAGCGCTGCTGCGCAGTGAGTTGCTGGAGTTGCTTGTCCGATGGAGCTTGAGGCTGCAACGTTTGCGCGGTCAGAAGCAGGCCGCCGATTACGAAGATAAGAGGAATCGCCAAGCGCCGCAAAGCGCTCAATGCGAGCTCGTTTCCGGAACAGCGAGCAAAGTCCAGTTCTCTGTTGCCTTCCATTCGCGTTCGAATTGCGATTGGTCTTCTTTGAGCAGTTTGCGCTGCGCGGGATCGTTGACGAGCACGACGCGCTCCGGCTGGTCGAGACCCACGACAACGACGTAATGAAGCGACGAGGCTGATTCCGGTTTGAGCGCTACGATGAGCGGACGGCCGCGCGCCAATTCATGTTCGAGATCTGTCGGCTGGCCGGCAAGCGCAAAGGTGCGAAAACCATTCTGCTGAAAATAGCGCACCATGGTGGCTGCGTAGATGCCGTGGCCCTCGTTGGAATATAAGGCGCCGAGTATCCGCGCCGGTTCGGCTACGGGCTGGACGGGCTGGCCTTGGTGCCCTTCCCAATACTGCATGACCATGGCGATGCTGGCCGCGCCGCAGCCGTCTTTCTGTTGCTGGACGAAGGGAACGTCGAGCCAGAGGTTGACGAGTCCTGCCGCAAATGCGGGCAGACAAGTTGCAATCATCGCAGCGAGAATGGCGCCGGCGCCGATCGTTCTGCGCAGCATCGGATGTCCCTCAGTGCACCGCAACAATGATGAGGATGAGCGCGGCGATCAGGATGAGGATAATCAGCAGATCGTGATTGCTCATGCTTCCGGCGGCAAAATCGCTCTGTGCTTTTTGTGCACGCGTAGCCAGTTGCGCCAACTCCTGATCGCTGAGGCCGGCAACGGCATTCTTCACTTCCCGCGGATTCATGTGCGCCGACTGGATCGCCTTTTGGGCCTGATGGGAGGAAAAGAATTGGTTCAGCGCTTCAATGTTCTGCTGGCGGGCTTGAGAGGCGTCAACAGCGGCCTTCTGCAGTTCTGAAGGACTGACAAGATGCTGGGTGGTTTGTGCGGCAAGGCTCTCTGGGAGTGCAAATGCAAAAACAATCAAAGCGGCCATCAAAGCACCAGCAAGCTGCAAGCGTCGAGAACGCATGAATTACAACCTCCGTGGGATGAGAAGCGAGCAGGGCAACCAATTACGCGCTCCCGATTCGGAACGCCCATCGCCACGCGATCGGCGCTTGCAGAATCCGGAGCCGGTGGGGCGAAAGAGAAACAACTACCTCAAGCTCTATAAGATGAACACCGGCAGGGACGAAGTTGCTTGATAGGTGCTCATTGGCCGCACTTGTTAGCCGGTAGCCAGCGTCTGAAGGTTGCATGGCCTGCAGTCGTCAGACGAGGTTTTCGCGGTAAAGCGAGAGGCTTCGCCTCCGAAGGCTGTCACCATATCTTTACGCGCTCGGTGGGAGCGAGGTAGAGCTTATCTCCCGGCTGTACGTTGAAGGCCTTGTACCAGGCGTCTGAGTTGCGAACAATGTCGGCGCGAAACTCTGCGGGGGCGTGCGGATCGGTTAGAACCTGATTGCGAAGCGCTTCTTCCCGTGCTTTCGAGCCCCAGTTCTGACCGAAGGCGATATAGAACTGCTGATCTCCTGTGAAGCCGTCCTGGACGGGAGCCGCAGCTCCGTGCAAAGCCGCATGGTACGCGTCGTAGGCGGCCGCAATGCCGCCAAGATCGGCAATGTTCTCGTTGACGGTTTGCTTGCCGTTCACATGGACGCCGGGAAAGATTTCGTAGGCGTCGTATTCCTTTTCGAGATTCAGAGCGGCTTGGTCAAAGTGTTTGCGATCGGCGGGAGTCCACCAGTTGCGCACGCGGCCTTTCGAGTCGAAGTCACTGCCTTCCTGGTCGAACGTGTGGCTGATCTCATGGCCGATGATGGAGCCGATAGCTCCGTAATTGACGACTGCCGGCCGATCGGGATCGAAGAAGGGGGACTGCAAAATGGCAGCCGGAAAATCGAGCGCATTTTGAAGGGGCAGGTTGACGGCATTCACGGTTTGGGGCGTCATGCACCACTGGTGCCGGTCGACCGGCTTGCCGATGCGCGCAATTTCGTGGTGCAGGTACCAGAGGCCGTAGCGCCACGAATTACCGAAAGCATCGCCGGAGCGGACCTCGAATGCGGAGTAGTCCAGCCATGTTTCCGGGTAGCCGATGCCGATATAGAGCGAATCAAGTTTGGCCTGGGCCTGAGCGCGCGTGGACGGCGCAAGCCATGGCACTGCGGCCAGCCGCTTGTGATAGGCGGCAATCAGATTGGCGACCATCTGCTGCGCTTCGGCCTTTGCACGCGGCGAAAAATACTTGCGTGCGTAGATTTGCCCGACTGCATCGCCGAGTTCGGAATTCACAAGATCGACGGCGCGCTGCGCGCGGGGACGCTGCTGCTCCACGCCGCCGAGAACTTTGCCGAAGAAGTCGAAATCTTCAGTGGCAAGAGCGGTGGGCAGAAACGGTGCATTGTCCTCGATGAGGTGGAAGCGAAGCCAGTCTTTCCAGGTTTCGATGGGCGTGGAAGCGACAAGAGCCGCCTCCCCTGTAAGTGCGGTGGGTGTCCACACCATAAATTCCGGTTGATTGGCGAGTCCTGCAGCGTCGAAATATGCGTCCCAATCGATGCCGGGAGCTTTCTCTGCAAAGTCGCTGCGTTTCCAAAGATTATTGGCTTTGGCTATGTCTTCAATGTTTTCCATGCCGATGTGGGTTTCAGCGATGGAGCGCTCGAGGGCGATGACAAGCGCTGCCCGGGCATCGGCGTCATCGAAACCTGCGAGCCGGAACATTGCAGCAACATGAGCACTATATTTAGCGCGAATCGCCCTCATGGGGTCCGTTTCGCTGAGGTAGTAGTCACGGCTGGGCATCTCAATGCCGCCCTGCAGCAGATAGGGAAAGTAGTGGCCTGAGTCGCTGAAGCCGGGCGCGACCCACAGGCCGAAGAGATTCGGCGTTTGAAAGATGGCGTTGTTGAGCATGTCGACATCGGCACGAAGGGTCTTGCCAAGAGCCAGGGAAAGCTCACGCCGATCATGAATGGCCGCAATTTCCGCCAAGCGGGGTTTTAGCGGGTCAAGGCCCCTGGACTCGATGGCAGACTCATCCATGAACGAGTTGTAGAGGTCGGCGATTTTGCGGGGGTTGGATCCAGCGAGCGCATCGGATTTTGCCGCATCGTCGATGATGTCGGCAGTCCGTTTGCGGCTCAAATCGTCGAGAACAGAGAAGACGCTGATTCTGGAGCGATCCGCGGGGATCTTTGTCCGATTGATCCAGGCGCCGTTGGCATAGAGATAAAAGTTGTCGCCCGGCTTGATCGAGGGGTCCAGGTTGGCAACGGCGATGCCATGCGCCGACGAGGAACTTGCGGACTGAACAGGCACTTGCGCTCGGAGACTCGGAACGTCGAGGCAGGCGCAAGTTAAAGCGAAAACTGCAAGGCCGGCCAAAGAGGTCAGTCGAAGACCGGCGTCAAGATTTGAGATGGAGGGACGAGAGTTTTGCCGTGCGTCGCGGATCATCCTGGGCTGCAACTCCTCTACAAGAGCGGACTCTGGCATTTTACTGCTCGAAGGGAACGCAGAGAATGAAGGGCGAAGCGCATTTGATACGATCGCCAGTCTCAGCCCTGGGTCGAAGAGTAACGGCGTACGATCCACCGCTTCCACACCGGCGTGGCTGCCGCGGCCTTATGCTCAAGTAGAGATCACCCAGTGAGCGATTTTGCCCAATCCGTGAAGCAGCAGGCCGACATCGTCAAGGTGATCGAGGGATACATCCGCCTGCGCAACGCAGGGGCGCAGAGGTTCAAAGGCTTGTGCCCGTTCCACAAGGAAAAGACGCCGTCGTTCAATGTGAATGGGGGCGCGCAACAGTTCTTCTACTGCTTCGGTTGCCAGGCATCGGGCGACGTGTTTTCGTTTGTGGGCAAGATCGAGAACGTAGGCTTTCCTGAGGCGGTGCGGATTGTGGCGCAGAAGTGCGGCATTCCGCTGCCCAAGCGGGAGTTTTCGTCGCCCAAGGAGGCAGCGGGAGCGCGGCTGCGAACCAGGCTGCTGGAGTTGCACGAAGTCGCCGCGACGTGGTTTGAAGAACAGCTGCGCGGTCCCGAGGGAGCGCTGGCACGCGAGTACCTGGCCGGCCGCGGGCTGACAGACGAGGGAATCAGAAAGTTCCGCATCGGTTACGCGCCGGACAGCTTTGGCGCGTTGCGCGACCGGCTGAGCGCCATGGCGGATCAGGAGACGCTGCGGGCGAGCGGCCTGTTCAGCTCAAAAGAGCGGGGTGACGGGAGCCAGGGGCCGATCTACGACCGGTTCCGTAAGCGGGTAGTTTTTCCCATCTCAAATGAGGGCGGCAGGGTGATCGCGTTTACAGCGCGAACGCTCGAGACGGGCGAGAAGGCCGGCGCCAAGTACATCAATTCTCCTGAGACTCCGCTTTATTCCAAAGGCCAGGTGTTGTTCAACCTGGACAAGGCGAAGGCAGCGATTCGCTCGCTTGAATTTGCCCTGCTGGTTGAAGGCCAGATGGACTGCATCAGCGTTTACCTGGCAGGCATTCAGAATGTGATTGCCACCAGCGGTACCGCGTTCACCGAGCAGCAGGTGGCGATTCTGAAGCGGCATACCTCGAACGTGATCGTCAATTTCGATCCAGATGCGGCTGGGTCCAATGCGGCTGAGAAGTCGATTTCGCTGCTGACCGAGGAGGGATTCGCGGTCAAGATCGTTACCCTCGAGGGCGGCCTGGACCCCGACCGATTCGTTCGGGAGCGGGGAGTTGAGGTGTACAAAGAAGCATTGCGCGGAGCGCGGCGGCAATCTGATTACTTGATTGAACGGGCGCGGCAGATGTTTCCGGGAGCGAGTGCAGATCAGAAAGTAAAGGCGATGAATTTTCTTCTGCCCCACATCCGGCGCATGCCGGAGACGCTGGCGAGGGAGCAATTTGCCGCAGATGCGGCGCAGAAGCTGGGCATCGATTCGGCCGTTTTGCGGGAAGAACTGCGGCAGGCTGCATTGAAGCGCCGGGACCGGGTGCAGGAACGAGCTACGAAGTTAACGGAGGTGGAGCGGGTGCTGCTGCGCGCGCTTGCCATCACCGACCCCGAAGGGGAGCCTTCTCGGCGGCTGGCGGTGGATTCGGTTGTGGAGCAACCTGTTTTCTTTGAGCATCTTGGCGCGTTTGGAGCCATCAAAGCACTGGCCGCTCGCGAGGCGCGAGATCCGATGGACGTGGTGGAGGAGCCGGCACAGCGCGCACTGCTGGCTGAGGCGTTGCTCGGGGAGAACAGGCCACCGGAAGCCGGCGAGGTTGCCAGCGCACTACAAGAGGTTCAGGAACGGGCGATCGAGGGGCGGCAAAGAAGCCTGCGTGCAGAGATTGCCGACGCCGAACACAGAGGCGACTATGGCGGGGTAGCGCTCTTGACGCAGCAAAAGCTGGATTTGGACCGCAAATTGAGGCAATTGCACAGCCGGGAAGCCCCGGAACGGTGGGGGTTGGAGGCGTGATTCCGCGAGGCCTGAAGTGCGGGAAAGTTGCGTCAAAGTGGCTGTTAGCGGCGTCTAAACAAATGGGAGCAGGAGCGGATGGAAAGAGAGGTTCGCACCTGGCCTGAGCAAGAGCGGAATGCGCGGAGCTGATTGACTGGCGATTTGGTGCTGGCGTTTGCAATCGCATGTATGGTAATCTGTTGATCTCAGTGAGGATGCGCGCCCCTTTGCCCCACACATGAGCTGCGGCTCGCGGGCGACTCAGGCGAAACCTGAAGCGCTGTCATCCTGTTCCGAGAAAAACTATTGACCGCGTAAGCGGAGAGCGCGAAATTGTATTCGCGCGGGGACTTCTAAATAGAAGTCTCATTTTGGTGCGTCCGGCGACGATTGCGCCGCTGGGCCTTGGGACATTTTGATCGAGGCTGGTGCGCGGAGCGCGAGACCGGCGAATCCACTGGTGCGGCGCCAGGGATGAATCGGCAGGGCATGTGCTGCCGAAGAGAGCAGGGATATTTTGGCAATCGAAGACAAATTCGGAGATGAAGTGGAAAGCCTGATCGAGGTTGGCAAAGAGAAGGGCTATCTCACCTATAACGACGTGAACGACGCGTTGCCCGATGAGATTGGCTCGCCCGACGATCTGGACGATCTGATCACTACCATTGGCACGCAGGGCATCGACCTGCTCGACGCTTCAAAGTTTCCCGGCGACAAGGACTTTGAGCTGGAAGAGGGAGAAGACGTTGAGCTCGATCTGACGCCGGGCACGCTGGAGAAGACCAACGACCCGGTGCGCATGTACCTGCGCGAAATGGGAACCGTGCCGCTGCTGACGCGCGAAGGCGAAGTCGAGATTGCCAAGCGCATCGAGCGCGGCCAGAATCGCGTGCTCAAGGCGATCTCGCGTTCACCCATCGTCATTCGCGAGATTGCGGCGCTCGGCGAAGATCTGAAGCGCGGTGTGCGCAACGTAAAAGAAGTTGTGATCTTCGACGAGGAAGAGCTCACCGAAGAGGTAGTGCAGACGCGGGTAAGGGCTACCGTAGCCCGCACCGACACGTTGGTTAAGCACCAGAAGAAGCTGGCGCAGCTTGAAGAGAAGCAGGCCGCGATTGCAACAGGCAGCAAAACCAGGGTGAAGGAAACACGACGCCTTCGCTGGTTAATGGGCCGCGAGAGAGTGTATATCTCGCGCATCGTGCGGGAGCTGAAATATACAGCCTTGGAGCGCAAGCGCCTGCTCGACAAGGTCAACAAGACCGTGGACACCATGCGCACGCTGGAGCGGCAGATTCGCTCGCTGGAGCAGAAATTCGAGGCTTCAAAGAGCGAGGACATGAAGAAGGAGTACCGGCGCCAGCAGAAGAACTGCCGGACGGATCTGGAAAAGATCGAAGGCGACGCCGGCGTTTCGATCGCCGAACTCAAGCGCACGCAGCGCGAGATGATCCAGGGCGACATGGACGCCGAACAGGCGAAGCGCGAGCTGATCGAGGCCAACCTGAGGCTGGTAGTTTCGATCGCCAAAAAGTACACGAACCGCGGATTGCAATTCCTCGACCTGATTCAGGAGGGCAATATCGGCCTGATGAAGGCGGTAGATAAGTTCGAGTACAGGCGCGGCTACAAGTTTTCCACGTATGCAACGTGGTGGATCCGGCAGGCAATTACGCGCGCGATTGCGGACCAGGCGCGCACCATCCGCATTCCGGTGCACATGATCGAAACCATCAATAAGCTCATCCGCACCAGCCGCCAGCTTGTGCAGGAACTGGGCCGCGAGCCGTCGAGCGAAGAGATTGCGCGGCGCATGGATATTCCTGTGGCCAAGGTGCGCAAGGTGCTGAAGATCGCACAGGAGCCGATCTCACTGGAAACGCCGATTGGCGAAGAGGAAGACTCGCACCTGGGCGACTTTATCGAAGATCGCCAGGCGGTTTCGCCTTCCGAGGCTGTGATCGGTGTGAACCTGAAGGAGTACACCTCGCAGGTGCTGCGCACCCTCACGCCGCGCGAGGAGCGCGTAATCAAGATGCGCTTCGGCCTCGAAGACGGCAGCGAACACACGCTCGAAGAAGTAGGGCAGAGCTTCCAGGTCACGCGCGAACGCATCCGGCAGATCGAAGCCAAGGCGCTGCGCAAGCTGCGTCATCCGAGCCGCAGCCGCAAGCTGAAGGCGTTTGTGGAAGGCGTGAAAGAGATGTAAGGAAGCGGCTGCGATTCAGCCGTGACGAGCCGCGCCATTTTGGCGCGGCTTTTTTTGCTCGCAAGAAGCCCGTCGCACAGAATTATTGAGTGAATCGCGCGAGTTCAGTTTGGGCGCGATCTAGATCTTCCGGGATGCCGATGTCGAGAAAATAACCCTCGACCTTGTATGCTGCGGGGCGGAGGTGTGCAACCTCAGGAACGAAGAAATCCTTTTCGATGGAGAATTTCTCAGCGAGCGCGGAGGGCCAAGCGAGATTTCTGTTGAGCACGTACGCGCCACCATTGATCCATCCTGGGCCTTTGGGGCCTTTTTCATCAAAACCGACGATCTGATTTTCTTCGACAACGACTCCGCCGTAGCGGGCAATGTCGCGTTGGTGTACGACCGCGATGGTGACCGCGGCGGTGTGCGCTGAATGGAAGCGCAGCATCTCTGCGTAATCGGCGGAGAGGAAGGTGTCGCCGTTGAGCACGAGAACGGAATCTTCTGTGGCCCTTGCGAGCGCAAGACGAATGGCTCCGCCGGTGCCGAGCGGAACATCCTCAATCGCGTAGTCGATCGGCATGCCACCGAAGGATGCCCCGAAGTGGTTCTGGATGACTTGGTTTAGATGCCCGACTGAAAGAATGACTCGGTTGCAGTCTGCACGGCGCAACTGATTGAGCAGAATCTCGAGAAATGGCCGGCCGGCAACGGGAGCCATCGGCTTGGGAACACCGTGAAGCCGCGATGCCAGACGCGTGCCGAACCCGCCCGCAAGGACGATCGCTTCCATGCGCATTCAAGCCTTTGCCGCTGCGACGCCGGGGGCTGGCGCGCTTGGTTCGGGGGTGAAGAACCTGCTCTCGACGATCATGCAAAAGATGTGCTCCAGAGCAAGATGCGCCTGCTGAATGTACATGGTCGTGTCGGACGGTATGCGAAGGCAGTAGTCGCAAAGCGGCAACATTTTGCCGCCCGTTCTTCCGGTGAGACCAATCGTTGTAATCCCCATTTCGCGGCAAAGTTCCAGGGCACGGAGCACATTGGGCGATTTGCCCGAAGTCGAGATGCCCATGAAGACATCTCCCGGCTGGCCGATGGCTTCAATCTGGCGTGCGAAGATGCGGTCAAAACCGTAGTCGTTGCCAACCGCTGTCAGAATGGAAGAATCGGTAGTGAGGGCAATGGCGCGCATCGCGGGGCGATCGTGAACCAGGCGGCTGACGAACTCCGCCACAAGATGCTGCGCATCGGCTGCGCTGCCGCCGTTGCCCGCGACCATCAGCTTGCCGCCGGATTTGAGTGCCTCGGCCGCAGCTTCCGCGGCAGATGTCAACGTTGCGTGCAAGGCCGTGTCCTGCGCCAACGAATCAAAGACGCTAAGACTCTCAAGCAGTTTTTCACGCACCAGGTCACTCATGGCACCCTCTACACGCTGCAATCTACGCGCCAGTCGGCAAGCACGATCCGCGCTGCACCAGAATTGCAGTTCCGTGCTGCAAGGTTCATCGTAAACCAGAATCACGGCGATGGTACGTGCCAGAGCCAAGGCAGAACCCGGGAAGTGGCATCGACGAGGGTTTCCTTGGTGATGGAGTCCGGCGGTTTGAATATCGGGCTCGCCTCATTTTCGAAGATGGTAGCTGATCCCGGAAGTCCACGACATCACGTCCAGGCCCGGATTCGACGGAACCACGAACGCGTTCGAAAAATGATAGTCGCCCATGCCCAAGCGTAGATCGACCCGGGGAGTTAATCGAATTTGCACGCCAAGATCGGACTGCAGGCTGATGTTTTCGTAGCTTGCATTGGGTGACTCCGCTTTTTGCGTAAATACCAGGAATCCACCCTTGGCCATAAGGTAGGGTTTGATTGTTTTGCCGTCACGCCACAGCAACCGAAAGCCCACAGGCGTAATCCCAACACCCGGCACAAGCTTCTTTTTTGTAGCAGGGATGGCGGTGCCGTAATATGTGAGTTCAGCGGGTTCGTCGAGAAGCACGAAAGGCAGAAATTCCGCAACGTAATACACATTTGCATTCAGAAAACGCCCCCAGGAATGGCGGTCGTACTCCAGACCCGACGTAAAAAGCTTACTGTCTTCGCCCTGCGCGAAGATCTTATAATTACCGAAAGAACCCTGTCCTTCGAAGATGATCTCCTGTTCCGGAGTGTGCTTTTCGCCGCCCATCGCGGCTGTCGTGTGATCCCCGTTCTCTGAGCCATCCGCTTGCGCAAGGGCGGGACGCTGCGCCAAAGAAGCGAAGGCCAGCAACAAAACGGCGCTCGCGTGAATACTCATCGAGCAGCCGAGTGCTGTCCTGCGACCTCGAGTTTGAGAATTGCGAATTCGACTCATCGGCAGCATGATCAGCCGGTTCTACTCCTGCCTACTGGCTTGCTTCAGCAGAAACGCGGCCATGATATGGCTTGCTTCGATCGATTCTGGCAATTTCGCGTTGTACCAGAACGCGTGAGGAAGCGCATCGAAGACTACGAGCCTGGCGTCAACGCCGGCACGCAGAAACGCGCGGTGCAGATTCACCGTGCCGCTGAGGAGCGCGTCGCGCGTGGCGGTGACGAAGAGCGTAGGCGGCAGCCCGTGCAGATCGGCATAAATGGGTGAGAGAACCGGATCCCTGGGATCCACCGATCCTACGTAGTAGGGATCATGCGGCTCGGAAGTGGGCGGATCAAGGTGTCCGGAAAGTCCACGCAGAGAAAACAATCCCCAGGAGTCGCCGGTGAGCGCAAAATCGCCCATGCCGCTGAAGATTCCGAGCGCAGCCGGCATGGGTAGCCCCAGCTGTTTCAGCTTGACCGCCACTTCGCCGGTCAGGATGGCTCCCGCTGACGTTCCATAGATGACGATGTGTTTTGGCTGGTAAGTCTTCAAGAGCTCTTTGTAGACGGCGACCGCATCATCGACTCCAGCAGGAAACGGATGCTCCGGCGCGAGGCGATAAAGAACGGCGACGACCTTGACTCCGGCATAGCTTGCAATGGGAATCGACTCGGAGTACGAGCCGGAATCGGCATTGAAGCTGCCGCCATGAAGATTGATGAAGACTTTATCGCGGTTCGCGGCTGGTATTTCAGGAGGAGTGATGATACGCACGGGTATGCCGGCGATCTTGTCCTCAGTGATTTGATTGGGGCAGATCTTTGACCAGGCCTCGCGGGCTGCTTCGTCCCCCGCATCGTTGCGAGCGCGGCGCTCAGCCAATGACTCCGGCGGCGCCTCGTCAGGAACGGCGCGGGAGATCCACTCTCGCGCTTCAGGGCTGATGGTCTGCGGAACAGGCACGACGCGAGTGATGTGCGCTGTTCCCTGAGCATCGATATAGCTGGTATCGCGATTGGGCGCCTCAGAAGCGGTGGTCGGGGCAGGTTGCTGCGCTGCCAAAGCGGCAGATACCAGGAGGATCAAGACAGCGGAGGGACGAAGTGCGGGATGCAAGGATGCGGCTCCTCGTAAGACAATTTGATTGTCAGAGTCGCATTTTGTCACGCGCGGGCGCAGGCCGTCTACTACAGATGCGTCTGCTTTTAGAAGCGGTACAGAGAGGCAGGAGAATTAACGGCGCTAGAAAGCTTCAAATTCATTCAAGAAGAACCCAAAGCCGACTTCTTGAGGCGCCAACAATCTGGTGCGGGGAGACGCGATGTGCGCTCCCCGTGCCAGGATGATTGCGGTTGGCCCGTATTAATGCGGTATAACGAGCAGACTTGCTTCCAATAGCTTTTCCGTCAGACGGTCGAGCGCCAGCGGAAATCGATTGGAGACTGTGCGAACGCTCATGCCTAGCATTGCGGCAGCCTCCACCTGGGTATATTCCTGCAGCACGACCCGGCTCAATAATTCGCGATCCAGCGAACCCAGCTGGCTGAGGCAGTTTTCAATATCGAGGACGAATATGACTGCATCCTCGAAGGTGCGAACCGGGCGGCTCGACGCCCAACCCCGCGCCACTGGGTCGCCCAGAATGGACGGCGCCCTGCCCACCTGCATGGAAGCATAAAGGTAGCGCCTCAGCAGGCTTTCTGTGTGCTTCCTGTAAAAACCCAGGCTAACTGCCGGCCTCGACTGGACTTTTGCCGGCTTTGGATCAACTCGCGGAGCAGGCTTTTGTTCCCGTCCCCGCTGTGCGATTTGCCAGGCTGCCTGTGTGGAGCGGGGTTCGCATTCGATCGGCAATCGGAGCGCTGCGCTCATTGCGCACCTCCGGTTACCTTTGCGGCCACTGCCCAAATCCTGGCGATCGGCTTATGGCTGGGCCGTCCGCGGCGCTTTCGGCTCTCAGGCGCCGGAAAACTTCTTAGTCTTGTCTCACACTCCTTGCAATAGACGCTCTCCTGTGTTTGGGCCCGATACCAAAGGCAACCGCAACCCTCGCAAATTTTCAATTGCACGCGCACTTCCATGACTGATTCTCCGTGTTTGTTTCATCTCCCGGCGGAACGTCGTGCTGTTTGTGCCTCGGGGTGAAGAGAACCAGGCTGAACAACTCAGGTTTCTTGTGTCCTGATGGGGGACTGCCGCCTGGACTCTCTTGATTCTTGTCATGACCATTGGCGCGCAGATCCTGGAGCTTTCCCGATTGGTTTGTCCGTGACGCCATTGGAAGCGTCACAGCAAGGGAGGGGAAAAGCCGGTCGAACCGGCTCCCCGGCAATTGTTCATTCGCCGCCAGAAGAGGCAGTTGTCCGCCTCTGGTTACAAAAGCGGTAACGAACCTACCACTAAGGTCTCCCGCAAACCAATCGTGATTTAGTAAACCCAATCTAGGATTGCACTTCTCTTCGGTCAACACCCGGTGGGCACATTCCGTTGTGTGGCTTTTCATTCTTCTTCAACTCGCGCAGAATTAAGGCCAACTAGCCCTAATAGCCTTTCCAGGAGAAATGGAGGTGCATTCGCACTCATAGCTGGCGGCTAATTGTTCACAGATGAACTTCACACAAATGCACGAACGTCTCCGCCTCGAGATGCTGCGAAGGATACAGCGGGGTTCGCTCAGCGTGTCGTTACTGGCGCGGCAGACCGGCTTCGCCCAGGCGCATGTCTCTAACTTTCTGCATCGGCGCCGCCAGTTTTCGCTCGAAGCTATGGATCGCGTTCTGGCGGCGCAGCGAATGACAGCGGCCGATCTTCTGCCGGCAGCGGATCGAGCGGGTCCTTGGCCCGACTCCCGCGGCGGCATCGCTGTACCGGTCGTCTCGCACGCGGTAGCACTCTTTGAGCCGCTCATCCGTGCCGCAGCCATTCAGGCCTTGCTGCACCTGCCGGAATCTGCCCTTCAATCGGTCCATACGCGGACTTCGGGCACCCGACTCAAGTGGGAGCGGTTTGTCGCGATTCACGTATCGCCTTCCGATGCTTCGCAGATGGATCCGCTGGTGCTGCCTGAAGCCATCGCGCTCATTGACCGGCACTATAATTCGCTGCTGCCGTACCGCCCTCACCGCCAGAACCTCTACGCCGTCCACCAGGGTTCGCGTTTGACACTGCGCTACGTGGAGTTAGCGTCAAGCCATCTGGTTTTGCGCCCGTATATCAACGCGTTTCCTTTACACCTCATTGAGGTGGGTCCGGAAGAGTCGCCCGAAAATCTGCTGGTTGGCAGAATCGCACTGATTCTGAATGAATTGTGAGCATCCCTTCCGGCTGCATGGGCACTGCATTTGCACCCCGGTTCTTGTTGAGACCTGCTTCGCCCCCCAATTCCTATGCCCCGCGGGCAAGATCTTTGGCGGCTTCATTCAGATTGTCCAGCCGGCCAAGATCGCGCCAATAGCATCCGTCGGCAGGAAAGGCCAGGATCTTTTCTCCTCGTGCCGCGAGATCGAGATAGGTTTGGACGATCGAGAACGCGCCCTCCTCATGCATCTTTGCGAAGATTTGCGGAGAGAGGACATGAATCCCTGAAAACGCCAGCGCCTGGAATTGATCGGCGGGACGAGCCAACTCGAGTGGGCCATCTTGTCCGGCCCGGCGGCCGCAGAGTTGATCCTGCGCGTCAAAGAGGAGATAGCGGGAGGTCTCGCGCTCCTGCACGGCCAGCGTGGCCAACGCATTGTGTTCCACATGAAACTGCGCCATACGCGCGAGATCGATGGTGCTGATCACGTCCACATTGTGCAGAATGAATGGCTCGTCCCTCCCGGTTCCGGATTCGAGGAAAAACCATGCGGCTTTCTTGAGCCCGCCCCCCGTATCGAGCAGGGTTTCCTCGCGCGAAATCTCGATTCTCATTCCAAATTTTCCGTTCGCTTTCAGGTAGTCGAGGATCATCTCGGCGAAGTGATGCACGTTGACGATAACCTCGCTTACGCCGAAGGTGCGCAGTCGGCTGAGCGCGATCTCCAGAAGCGTTCGGCCGGCAACGGTGACCAGCGCTTTGGGCCGCTCATCGGTGAGGGGGCGCAGACGCGTGCCCAATCCGGCTGCGAGGATCATGGCTTTCATTCAGGCTGATTCTCCTGACTTGCCCAGTCTCTCGAGCCCAATGTGCCGGACAACCACCTCAACATCCTTGACGCCGCGCAAATGCTCCGCAAGGTGCTCTGCCAGGTAGACGGAACGATGCTGGCCGCCGGTGCAGCCGAATGAAACCATCAGACTTGAGAATCCCCGCTGCCGGTAGGTTACGACGCTCGCATCCACAAGCGAATAGACATGGGAAAGAAACCGGGCGACGCTTTCTTCCTGGTCAAGATATGCGATCACCGCGGCATCCTTGCCGGTCTGCGTGCGGAACCGTTCTTCGCGCCCCGGATTGGGAAGGCTGCGCGCATCGAAAACAAATCCGCCCCCATTGCCGGAGTCGTCGGCGGGTGCGGAGCCGTGAAACGAGAAGCTGAAGATTCGCACCGTTAGACCTGCCGAAGTTTCAGGGAAGCTCTGCAGCTTCTCTGAATTCGAAATCTCGTCGAGAGCCTCAAGCAGCGCAGGAAGCGCGATGGGAAGTTTGACATTTTCTCGCAGCCAGCGGAGGTTCTTAAGGGCATAGGGCACGCTCTGAAGAAAATGAGCCTTGCGCTCATAAAATCCTCGAAAGCCATAGGCTCCCAGCGCCTGCAGAATACGCACGTAGACGTAGGCGTAATAGTGCTCCATAAATCCGTCGCGGTCGAGATCGACGTATCCGGAGAGGCAGTGGAGATAATGGTCCAACAGCTCCTGGCGTAGTGCTGGAGGCAGATCGGCTTTGCCGTCGTAGAGCAGTGAGGCAATGTCGTATTGCAATGCGCCTTTGCGACCGCCCTGGTAGTCGAGAAAAAATGGCTGGCCGTCGCGGAGCATCACGTTGCGCGATTGAAAATCGCGATAGAGAAAGTAATCGCGATCGGCGCCGAGCAGGAACTTTGTCAGGCGGCCGAAATCGCGCTCCAAATCCTGTTCGTTGAAGAGAACCCCGGCCAGGCGCAAAAAATAATACTTGAAGTAATTCAGATCCCACGCGATGGACTGGCGATCGAAGCTTGCGCGCGGGTAGCAGACCTTGTAGTTCAGATCGCGGCCTGCCTCCACCTGAAAACGCGGCAGCACGCCGACCACTTTGCGATAGGCTGCGACGACCTCCGGCGCGATCGTTTCACCCGAGCGATGAGTGCTGAGGAACTCAAAGAGAGTGGTGTCGCCGAGGTCTTCTTCGAGATACGCGCCCTGGTCCAGATTGTCGGCATAAATCTCTGGCACCGGCAAACCGTGGCGGCGAAAATGGCGAGAGAACTCGAGAAAAGCGATATTCTCTTCGCGCACAGAATAGAGAATGCCGATGGCGTCGTGGCCGCCGCCGTTAAGACGGGCGATGACGCGCCCCGAGCCGCCAAGCTGCCCCTGCAGCGGCTGCACGTGTTCCGGCGGCGAATGGAAATGCTGCTCGAAGAGGCGTTTTAGAACGTCCATGACAATCGGCCTGCAGGTGACTCAGTGCGCTTCGACAACGATAGCGACGGAGGCAAAGTGGGCGCAAGGAGAGCCGTTCCGCCTCCGGCGCTATTGTTCGTGTGTCGTATCCACACCGTCAAAACGCGTGAAGGACGAATTCCAGTGCATCTGCACAATGCCGGTGGGTCCGTTGCGCTGTTTGGCGATAATGATCTCCGCTTTGGCCCTGTCGGCGTCAGCCTGATTTTCGTCGCGGTTATAGTAGGACTCGCGGTGGATGAAGGCCACGACGTCGGCATCCTGCTCGATAGAGCCCGACTCGCGCAGGTCGCTCAACATGGGGCGTTTGTCGTCGCGCTTCTCATTGCTGCGCGAGAGCTGGGAGAGCGCAATCACAGGAACCTCGAGTTCCTTCGCCATGGCTTTCAGGCCGCGCGAGATGGCTGAGACTTCCTGCACGCGGTTCTCGTAGCCCTTCCTTCCGCCCCCCGGCGGCGTAGCCGACATGAGTTGCAGATAGTCGATCATAACCAGGTCGAGACTGCCGGAGTTTTGTTTGAGGCGGCGCGCTTTGGCACGCATCTCAGCGATGGTGGCGCCCGCCGAGTCGTCGATGAAGATGTGCGAATCGACCAGCAGGCTCAGCGCAGATTGAAGTCTCTCTTGCTCTTCGCGGCCAATGAAGCCCTTCTGAATCCTTTGCTGGTCGACGCTCGCCTGAGACGCCAGCATGCGGCGTAGCAACGACTCGCGGCTCATTTCCAGGCTGAATATGGCCACGACCTTACCATCCCGCACGGCCGCATTCTCTGCGATGTTGATGGCCAGCGCCGTCTTGCCCATGGAGGGCCGCGCCGCAATGATGATCAGTTCGCCTTTTTGCAGGCCGCTGGTCATCCGATCGAAATCGGTGAAGTGTGTCTCCAGGCCTGTAACGTCGCGGCTATGTTTGTAGAGGTTGTCGATGGAGCCGAAGGAGTCGCGGACGATCAAATCAATCGGCTGCAGACCCTGGGTCAGGCCGGAATCGCTGACTTCGAGCAGTTGCGATTCGGTTGCATCGAGAACGCCGAGGGCGTCTTCGCTCTGGTCTGCGGCCCTGGCGATGGCGGCCGAGCAGATGCCCATGAGGCGGCGCAACATGCTCTTGTCCTTGACGATGCGGATGTAGTCCTCGATCACAGGGCGGCGCGGCAAACCCTCGGTAAGTGAGGCGAGGTATGCGACTCCGCCCACAGCCTCGATTTCTTTGTAGCGGGCGAGCTCGTTTGCCAGGGTAACGATGTCGACAGCGTGGCCAGTGTCGACTAGTTCGCTCATGCGCAGGAAAATACGGCGATGTGAATCGAGAGAGAAGTCGTCTGCTTTGAGAGCTTCAGCAGCTTCGGCGTGGGCGGCGGTATCAAGCAGGATGGCGCCCAGAATGGTCTTTTCGGCGTCGAGGTTTGCGGGCAGGCCGGATTCGATCGTGAGGGCGGGGATGGTGGCCATAGAAAAGAGTGTAGGACGGGGGCCGGTTCTCGAAAAGGCGGATATCTCGACGAAGAAGAGGAAATGAGGAAAAGACGTCAAAGGGTCTCTGGCATCGCGGCTCGGGGCGCTACCCCGACTAGTGAACAACCACTTTGAGGGCTGCGTTGTGAACGAGGCCGTATCTGAATAATCAGGAAAAACTGCTCCTGCACTCGCACCATCCGGGATCTGCGCCCTCGCCCGTCCGGAAGGATGATTCTGGCACCCGTCGTAGGGTCAGAATCGTCCGGGGGCCGTCGTCATGTGGTGGGGCGGATCTCATATTCGAGTCTCCCGTTGGCCTTCAGTTCGACCTGGAACAAAGTCTTGCCGGGAACTGGACCTACGACCTCTGCGCAAGGGACATCGGGGTCCGGGCAAGCAGCGGGTCTGGGACCGTTGATCTGGACCGGAGCGGGGCGCATGGAATACTCGGCAGGCGAGAAGACGGTAGTGGGATCGAAGACAGGCAAGTACTCGGTGATATCGCCATCGCGCACGACGGTGACATGGATGCGGTCGACGGCGAAGTTGAGGGTCTTTGATCCGCCGGCGGGGAGCGGGTAAGTGATGGTGGAGTTGTCGTCGCCTAAATGCGCATCGATGCCGGATGCTTCGAAAGGGAGAGGGTCGCCGACTGAAGTTCCCCAGGAAGTTTCCGTACCACCGGTTTGCGACTGCAGCAGGACGCCGGTCAGAGGCGACCAAACGAAGGTGAGACCGAGGCGCTCCTGCTCCGAGATGGCCCTGGGGGCCGAAGCAAACGCCGCATAGTAGTTGGGACGGCGAAGATAGGTGAAAACGATGGGCTGGCGCGTGTCCCGCATCTGCTCGACAAAGGAGGATTCGTTGAGCGGGCGCAGCATTTTGCGGGCTTCGGCGATCTGGTCGTCGGTGGGACGCCAGTCGTAGCCGGCGCGATTGAGGAAGCGGCCGCGAGAAAGCGCATCCGGCTGACCGGTGTTGAGCGCTTCGACCTGCGGCCACGTCTTCACCATCTTCTCGCGGGCAACTTGAATCAGTTCCGCGCGGCGGCCAGCTGTGGTTGCAAAGGCGCGCAGGATCACGGAGCGGTCGGCAAGCGGCGTGTCGGCGGCGGCAAAGATGGGGTGCCGCTGGCGGGTATCAATACTGCTATTGGCCACCCAGATGGGCTGCCCCGGCTCGGGGAGAAGGTTGTAGGAGAGCCATTTGCCGAAGAGGCTTTCTTCCTGAACGAGAATGTCGCCGAGGTGCGTGCCGCGCCAGTAATTGTAGGCAACGCGCAGGTTTTCATGGTGCGTTCCGAGAGTGGAACCGAGGTCTGGACCGTCCGCCTCGTACATGTAGCCGCAAAGGCTTTGGAGATTTGTGGGGCTAAACTCCACCTGTTCTTTGAGGCTCGCGGAGAGCGCGGCATCGGGATACATGGAGAGAAACGCCCCGCCGCCGGCAAAGACGCTACTGTACTGGCTGGAATTGGCGTTGCCCTGGGCAATCAGATCGGGATCGGTAAGCGTTGCGCGAAGGGCCTTGCGGCAGCAGTCGACGGCGCGGGTCTGGAGCGCGGGCGTGATAGGAGGGCCTGACTTGAGCAGGCGCAATGTCTCGGAGATGAACTTCACAGCGGATCCCGTGGCGGCGAGGCTCCATTGCTGGGGCCCGTCCTCACTGAACTTGCCGTCGGGGCTTTGCAGATTGCACCAGTATTCGAGGGCAAGTTCAAGGCGCGCACGGAGAGCCTTGTTGGCGTAGAACTGGTTCCATTTACGTGGACTCGCGTAGAACCAGGCCAGGGTAAGGATGTTTTCCATGACGCGCGCGTTGTAGGGCTGGGGCTGGCCGGCTCCGCCCCCGACGGAGATGTTGATGAAGCCGCGGTTGGGGCCATCGGTCTGGACGCTGTTGGCAATGCGCGGCAGATAAGCGAGGTTGTAGGGCATGTCGAGGTCGGCGTCGGCGAAATCGGAGGGATGAAGGCGTGAGGGATCGAAAGGCGGGACCTGGGGCACGGAGCCGGTGGCTGCGGTGTCGGCCGTGAGCCTGGAGGCCCAAAAAACCTGCGCGGCCGCGGCGCTTGCGAGGAATTCTCTGCGGTTCATCATCGGTTTAGCCTCGCTTGGATTGTATGGGGATTGTAGCCAACCGAAATGAAGGATGGAAGCGGGAAGGTGCGGGGCGAA
This sequence comes from uncultured Acidobacteriaceae bacterium, assembly GCA_963802955.1. Lineage (GTDB taxonomy): Bacteria > Acidobacteriota > Terriglobia > Terriglobales > Acidobacteriaceae > Telmatobacter. The sequence continues at coordinate 113,722 of CAWDKT010000008.1, read as the reverse complement.
TGGGGTTAGGTACGGGTAGTTTGGCGGCGCCGCCCTGCCGGCGATGAGAAACGACAGACATGTTGCCGCAGCGCCGCGGGATGGCGCTAGTGGAAGCTTGCGGACTCATTGAGCCGCGCAAAGAGGGTGCTGAAGTTGCCGTTTTCGGCGGAATAGCGGAAGTTCTTCACATTCTCGACGCAGATTTCAGGTGGCGTGGGCTGCGTCTTGAGGATCTCCATCACCTCGGCGATGAATTTGTTAAGGGGCATGGCGCGCGGATTATCGGCGCCGCCCATCAGGTCGGTAGCGACATAGGGTGGGATGAGTTCGAGAACTTCAACGCTGGTGCCGCGCAGTTGTGCGCGCAGCGAGAGCGTGTAGGAGTGGAGGGCGGCTTTCGTGGCGCAATAAGTCGGCGTGCGCGCCATGGGCATGAAGCCCAGCCCAGACGAGACATTGATGAGAGTGGCGCGTGGCTGCTTTTGGAGATGGGGCAGCAGCGCAGCGGTGAGGCGGATGGGGCCGAGGAGGTTGGTGGAGACAATGGCCTCGGCGTCGGCCAGATCGGATTGCTGGTCGAGAAGATTTTCGGCGCGCATGATGCCGGCGTTGTTGATAAGCACGTTGAGCGAGGGGAATTCGGAGGTCGCCCGGGTGGCGAGAGCGCGGATCGAGGCCGGGTCCTGCATGTCGGCGCTGAAAGATTTCATCCCGGGATTTGCGGCGGTGGCCTCATCGAGAACTTTCTGCCGGCGGCTCGCGATGACGACCTGGTTGCCAAGAGCATGAAGGGCTTGAGCGAGGCCGCGGCCGATGCCGGAGCCTCCGCCTGTGATGAGAACAGTATTTCCAGTGAGATTCATTTGGATTCCAGCTCCAAGAGGCATCATAGCGGGATTCTGAGACCCGGGCGCCGCGTTTTGGCGATATCAATTCCGATGCGTGCTGGCGTTGCACCCGGAACCCGAGGCGCGGCATCGGATCAGTCAGAACGGGACGGAGTGGAGGTCCGATTACCAAGTTGGAACCTATATTGAACGGCGTGATTTGAATCACTCGTAGTCAGGACGAAGCGACAGCATAATGAAACATCGATCCTAACCTGACGCTCGTTGCCGAGCGGGGTTGCGATCGGCCTCGACTCATCTGGGCCACAGTATTGCCGCAATGTGTCGAAGGAGGGTGCGAAAATGCCGACTCGACCATTCGACAACCCGAATTTCGGAGCGCCAGCGGGGAGGCTGCTCTCGCCCTCGTTCCAGATGAGCACTTATGCCGCACCATTGATACGTCCGGGCATGCTTCAGGCCAGCCGGATCGGACACGAGGCGGAGTGCCCTGACGAGGCGGTGGTGGATGTCCGGCGTTTGGGAAAGGGCGTGTGCTGGGCACTGGCGATTGAAGGCGCGGCAACCCTTTGCATCTTTCTTGCTTGGCACCTCCGTTCCCTGCTGTAATCCTTCATTCCGGCGGGTGCGCGGACTCCGGCGGTCCCTCCGGCCGAGCAGTGCCGTCATCATCCATCATCCAATGATCGATCCAATAGAAGTCGGTCGACTTGAAGCCCGTCGACTTGATCGGACATCTTTGATTCCCGCCTGACCATCCATCACCTTTGTGGCAACATCGTGCAGATGGAGTCAGCAATTGACTCTTTAATCTGCGATGATAGGGTGATGTGCCTGCCGGGCATATTCAAGAGACAGGAACCACCGCCAGAGTGAAACCCGCAATGCGCCGCGTGGCGCTCATTTACAACCCGGCTTCAGGCCAGATTTCCGCACGGCGGAAATCGGCGGTTGAGGATGCAATGGCAGTTCTCCGCCAAGCCGGCGTTGAGGCAGAAGCCTATGAAACAGGCGCACCCGGTAGCGCAGTGACGCTGGCAAAGCAGGCCGTGGATAAGGGCTGCGACACGATTTTGGCCTGCGGCGGCGACGGCACGGTTCATGAGGTTGTGCAGAGTCTGGTCGGCACCGATGTGGCGCTGGGCGTAATTCCGCTGGGAACAGCGAACGCGCTGGCGGCGGACCTGGGACTCGTTGCGCCGCCTGCGAAGGTGGCGCGAAAGTTGCTGGAGGCTGCACCGGCGCGGGTTTCTGTAGGGCGAATTCACTTCAACGATCCAACGGGAAATCCCAGCTCACGTTACTTCATTGTGGCAGCGGGCATCGGCGCGGACGCGTTGCTGATGTCGCGGCTGGACGCTCGGCTCAAGCGACGGCTCGGCTATGTTCTTTACCTGATCGAGGCGTTCCGCATCTGGGCAACATCGTCTTTTCCAATGTTCGAAGCGGTTCTGCCGATGAACGGGAACGGCCATAAGCGCGTGATGGATGTTTCGCAGTTGCTGGCGGTGCGGGTGCGCTCGTTTGGAGGGGTACTGCGAACGCTGGCACCGGGAGCCAGTTTGCGCAACGGCAGCCTGAGTCTTCTGGCCTTCAAGACGCAGAGCCGGCTGAGCTACATGAACTTTCTGCTTGCCGTAATCGCGGGGCGACATACCTTTACGCGTGCAGTAGAACTGCTGGACACGCCCTCGATCGAATGCCGTCCGCGGAACGGATCGCGCGATGCGCTCTTCGTCGAAGCGGATGGAGAGGTCCTGGGCTCTCTGCCGGTACGGCTTGAGGTTGTGCCGCACTCTCTCACTCTGCTGATTCCGCCCGGCGCGCAGCCCTGACGCCGAACAGCCAGCTTCATTCTTCGTAGAGATAGCCCTTCGCGGTCTTAACGAAGTTTGACAGACTCTCTTCCTTCCAGGCGTCGCAGCGCTGCAGTTCCCTTGCCAACAGACCGGCGACGGCGGGCGCAGCTTCAATGGCGGCGCGGGCGTCAAGGAACAGAGCGCGCGTGCGGCGGGCGAGGACGTCTTCGACGGTACGCGCCATCTCGTAGCGTGCCGCCCACACAACTTCGCGAAGTTTGAACGGGAGACGAGGATGCAGCAGAGCATCCAGCGCAGGATCTTGGTCAGACAGAGCCCGAAGCGCGGGCAGATCGGACCCATATTCGGACTCCCATGACGGGGTTGCGGATGCGAGACCCGCGGTCCAGCCGTGGAGCTTCAGATCGAGCGTTACGCACGGGCGTTGAGGAAGCGCTGCAACCTGCGCGGCACGGTCGACGGTGTCCTGGCCCATGCGGCGGTAGGTCGTCCACTTGCCGCCGGTAACGGTGATGAGCCCGGAAGGTGCGACGAGAATCGTGTGGTCGCGGGAGAGCTTTGATGTCTTAACTCCGCCTTTGCGAACCAGGGGACGCAGGCCCGACCAGACGCTGAGAATCTCCTCGGGACGCGGCGCGCGACCGAAGTAACGGGCGATGGTCTCGTTGAGGAACTGCTTTTCTTCAGGAAGCGCGCGCGGCTCGGGCGAACTGGTAGCAACGGGCACATCGGTGGTTCCGACGATGAGCGCACCGAGCCAGGGGATGGCGAAAAGGACGCGGCCGTCGGAGGTCTTGGGGATCATGAGAGCCGTCTTGCCGGGAAGAAATGTGCGCGGAAGAACGAAATGCGATCCCTGGCTGATGGCGAGCAGCGAGCCGTGGGGACGGCCGTCGAGAGCCAGCGTGTCTTCAGCGTGGACCCCGGTCGCGTTGATCACGGCTTTGGCCTGCAAATCGAAGACCGCGCCGCCTTCCACATCGCGCGCACGGGTGCCAACGACTTTGCCTGCTCGCTCAATGAGGCCGATGACTTCAACGTAGTTGACGGCGGCGCCGCCGAGATCCTGGAGGGTGCGCAGCAGCGTAATAGCGTAGCGCGCATCGTCAAACTGACCATCGTGATAGAGAATGCCGCCGCGAAGGTGTTGCCCTATGATGCCGGGAAGTTTTTCGAGCGTTGTCTTGCGGGAGAGCAGTTCCGAACGGCCGAGGGACAGCTTGCCTGAGAGGCGTTCGTAGAGCTTGAGGCCCATGCCGTAGTACGGAAGAGAAGAATAGTCGTATGCGGGAACGACGAACGAGAGATCGTGAACGAGGTGTGGGGCGTTGCGCAGCATGTGGCCGCGCTCCCGCAAAGCATCGAGAACGAGGGTGAGGTTCATTTGTTCGAGATAGCGTACGCCGCCATGGACAAGCTTGGTGCTGCGGCTGGAGGTTTCCTTGGCGAAATCGGAACGCTCAACGAGCAGAGTGCGATAGCCCCTCGATGCGGATTCGACGGCAGCGCCGAGGCCGGTGGCTCCCCCGCCAATCACAAGCACATCCCATGGTTCGCGAGCAGCGCCCAATTCACGCAGAATTTCCTGTCTTGTGCTCACGCCCGACACTTCCCTTCTGAATAACTGGAAGACGAAGAACAACGCGATTCTAGACGCGGCTCGACATGCGATGAACGCACGAAGAACACACGCAGGCGACAGTGCCGCTTTGAATCAAGGTTCAAAGGATGTTGTTTTTCCGCCCGATCTCTGCTCCAGGGGCGTGTTTCCGAGGACTGAATCGCAAACTGCATCTGCTGGGCAGCAACGCGCTTTCCCAAATGCCGATTTCGCCGGGTGGGCGCTGGAAACAAACGCCCGTTGACTATCTTAGCGCAGGTTCAAACGCAATCGGCTGGGAAAAGGAATACGCCAGCCATGAACAAGGGCTGGCGCTCTCTCTTTTGGCTGGATTTAGTAAATGATCTTCAGCGCGAATTGCAGAATGCGCGGTTCGAGGGTGGAGCTGATCTGTCCGCCGGAGGTTGGAACGCCGCCCGTGATCTGTGAAAGCGCCGGAGTCGCGCCGGTGGACAAGGTAGCTGTCGTGGTGCCTTGTGTGCCGCTGATATTGCCGGGCATGAAGAGGTTCGTATGATTGAAAACGTTGTACGCTTCAGCGCGGAACTCGAGTTTGAGGCTCTCAATGGGCGTGTTGAACCGCTTGTTGATATCGAGGTCGGTCTCGTTGAACGGCGGTGTACGGGCCGGATTGCGCGAGGCGTTACCGAACGGACTCAGATAATTCTTGGCGGCGTCCTGGATGGGTGGCAGCACGAAGGCGTTGAGGTTGATGTAGTTCACATAGCCGGTGTTGGCGGCGCGATTTGACTTTCCCATGGTGATTTTCTGCCCTGGAACGTAATCCGGCCGGTATTCGTTGGCGCCGCGGTAGGTTGCCGAGATCTGCTGCGATACCTGTTGGGTTGCGTTCGGAGTATAGCCCAGGTTGAAGGGCGTTCCAGCCTGCGTGGTATTGATGCCACTGATCTGCCAGCCTCCGATTACGGTGTCGAGGACTCCGTTGGCGTTCGAAGCGAAAGTACGGCCATGCCCGAAGGGAAGATCGTAGACCAAGGTCGTAACGTTGGCAACGGGCAGGTTGTAATCGGACTGCCCATAGTCGGGGTTGATATTGAGCCCATTCTGGGGCGACGGCGTGTTGCCTTCGAGCGATGCCGAGGCGTTGTCGAGCGAATGTTCCCAGGTGAAGGAGTTCAGGAGGGTGAGCCCGTGAACAAAGCGCTGCTCATAACGGGCCTGCAGCGAATTGTAGTTCGACCAGAACTCGTTGAGAGCTTCGGTAATGTCGCTGGGCCAGTTGGCATATTGTCTCTGGACGTTGGCGGTGCCAAGGGTGGAGAGAACCCTCTGGTTGGCGTTGAGAAAGCCCTCCAGATGGAGTCCATGGTTGCCGACATAGGCGATGTCGACAAGCGTGTTCTTCGTCAACTGCCGCTGCACGCTGAGGAAGTAGTTCTCAACGTAGCTGTCGGGGCGGTCCTTCGGAACCCAAGTGATGTTGTCGGTGGCTTTATTGAAAGTGGTGACCAGTCCGGTAGGGAATCCTTGGTCAGAGGTGGCATAGCAGCTTGGAGTGGTGGATCCAACCGCGATAACCTGCGCGGGAAGAGGAGTGCTGCACTGGTTTGTGGGACTCGGAGTAATCTGTGTGACCGCCGCGAATTGGGCTTGCGGCGCATTGATACCCGTGATATCGCCCGAACCGGCACGCGTGTAGTGGACGTAACCGGTGCCGAAGCCGGCCCGGATGACTGTATTGGGCGTGACCGCAAAAGCGAATCCGACGCGCGGCATGAAGTCGTGCAGGTCCGGATTCACGAGCGTCTTCCCGTAAACCCCACTCCCGGTGATCGGCATGATGCCGTTACCCCCAACGGCTCCCGGCGCAAGGGTGTCCACAACCTGGTTTACAGGATCGAAGTTGGAGATGTAGTTGTGCTGTTCCGAAAAGGGCGAGCCGTACTCCCAGCGCAAGCCCAAGTTGAGCGTGAGCTTGGGAGTCACCTTCCAGTCGTCTTGTGCGTAGGCACTATCCATCGTCTGGCGCAGATGCACAACAAAATAGTTCGCTAACTGATAGCTGCTGGTGAGGCCGAACAAGAAGTCGGCCCAGTAATCGTCGGCTACCTTGGTGCCGATCGCGCTGTAGCCACCGCTGTAGGTCCACGAGCCATAAAGCGGATTGTTATCGTTGACTGCCATCCAGACGTGCTCGTATTCATAGCCGAATTTGAGCGAGTGTCGGCCTTTGATCCAGGTAAAGTTCCCTTTGGGGTCAAGCAGTGCAGGATCCTGCCATTGCGGGTTGGTGCTCTGGCGTCCGAAAGTCGTGTAGTTGCTGATGGACACTTGAGGCAAGCCGCCCGCGATTCCAGCAGGGACGGTTTGAAGGCCGGGAATCGTGAAGACATTCTGACCGATCGAAAGTGTGAATTTTCCTGCCTTGGTGCGAGAGAGGCCAAGGCGCGCGTCCAGTACCTTATTGGCGCCGAAAAGGTGCGTGTAGCCGAGCGCAACTTGCTGGTCGAGGATGCGGATATTGCCGTTGGCGGTGCTATCCAGCGGCAGTGGAATCACTGGATAATTGACCGCATCCTCCTTACGATCGCTGACGCGGAGGAACCACGAGGTATTGGTGTCCTGCTGAAAATCGAGGCGCAGGTCGCCCTTGTCGGAGTTGTCAGTGAACGGAACCTCCTTGGCGTAGTCATCGGAGTACAGGCCGGTGCTGCTCACGCCGGAGATTGGCAGAGTGCTCATGTACGGCTTGTAATAGCTGATGATCTTCGCCGAAAGCGGGTTGATGGCGGCCGAAGGGATCGCAGTGCCGGCCGGGTATGTGATGCCGGTAATCGGGTTCTTGACCGGCACAACCAGAATCCCGTTGATCTCGTTTTGGGTTGGCAAAGTGTACACGTAAAGCGGACGAAGCGTCTGCCGGAAACCCTCGTAGTCAAGGAACAAGAAAAGCTTGTTCCGGATTATCGGCCCGCCGAAATTCATGCCGAACTGGTTGCGATTGAAAGTGGGCTTCTGAAAGGGGACGTTGACGCCTGTGCTGCCGACGAGCAGAGGTTTGAAAAAGCCCTCGGCGTTCAGGTCGGTGTTGCGGATGAAATCGTAGAGCAGGCCGTGGAACCTGTTGGTGCCGCTGGCCGAGGCCACATTGATGGTGGCTCCTGACGATCGGCCGTATTCGGCATTCTCGTTATTTGTGACCACATCGAGTTGCGCAACGGAATCGGGCGGGATGGCGATGATCTGATTATCAAAGCCCTGATTGCTCTCGCCGTACGCGTTGTTGTCCATGCCGTCGAGCAGATAGTTATTGAACATGCTGCGCTGGCCGTTCACGTTGTATGAGCCCTCGCGCACCAGGCTCGAAATGGAACTGGTAGTGGCCTGAGTCGGAGCCTGGCGCGAACCCGTGACAACCGCAAGGAAATCGGAGAAGTTGCGGCTGACCAGCGGTAATGCCTCAGTCTGGTATCCGGAAACCGTCTGCCCGCGCTCGCTGCTCTCCGTATCGATTTGCAAGGCTACGCCGCTGACTTCCACGGTGGTGGCGGTTTGGCCAACTTTGAGAGTGAGATCGATGTGCTGGCGCACGCCGACTGAAACGAGGACATTGTCTGCGACTGCAGTGCTGAATCCGGCGTGCTCGGCGGTGACCTTGTAGGTCCCCGTATGCAGGTTGGGGATCTCATACTCGCCAGAACTGCCCGATGAGGCGGTATAGACCACGCCTGTGGCTGTATTGACCGCATTGACCTTCGCACCCGCGATGACAGCGCCTGTGGAGTCTTGTACGACACCCACGATGCTGCCCGTATCGTATTGGGCGAAGGCCGGGCCAGAATGAAGGAACAAAAGAAGTGCGCTAGCTAAGATCGTCCATCTGAAGCCGCGAATCAGGCGCTTTGTCCGGTTGGTGAATTCCCTTTGCTGCTGAACATGTCGATGTGTGCACTGCATTTTGCCTCCCCATGATGTTGCTTCAACTGCGGTTATGTGTCTTTTCGATATAGAGGAAAAGCGCGCCTTCAAAATCACGGCGTCTTGAATCTTGAACATGGAAATGAAATTGAATTGCGGAATTACGGAAAAGCCAGATTCACTGCGCACTGGTTTGCTGTGTTCAAGGTCGCCACTCCTTGTTGGTCACGGCGATTTGGGTTAAGTAGCCTCGGGATTCACCTACTCTGGGTTTGCGATAGGCCCCAGACCACCAGATTTCGCTCGCAAGGATAGACCGCGCGAAGAGGCTGCACGATCTGAGAAAGGCACGAGACGCTCGAAAATGCTGTAGAAATCTCGTGGGCTACGATCCAATGCCATCGTTGGCTATACTTGTTAAATCTCAAACAACATCTCGTGAAAACTCAGCAAAAGAAAATCCACCCAAGAGGCATGCCCTTTGCAACGGCGCGGACGTTCGCACAAGCGCCTCCGAGGAAGTGGGCCGGGGCGATGAACTTCTCTCAGACTTGCTTTGCTGGAGGACTCTTACAAACGGGCGATGTCTCGGCTCTCCTCGATCTCCAGGCGAAGCCTCGAGCCTACTGCGGCGTTCAACGGGCTTCTGGACCAACAACTTTCTAGATCAGGCAAGCATGTTTGCCGCGGGCGTCCAGCTGCGCTTCTGGCTCTCGGCCACGCCGCGATGGGTGAGCGTACCCAGCCAGGTGTTGAGTCCTTCGGCCAATCCCGCATCTTGCCTGAGGGCTTCGCGCGCGCCGAGGTGGGCAAGGCGTAGCACGTAGGGGAAGGTTGAATTGGTGAGTGCGAGAGTGGAGGTGTGCGGCACCGCGCCCGGCATGTTGGTGACGCAGTAGTGCACAACGCCGTCGACAGTGAAACTGGGATTGGAGTGGGATGTGGGGCGCGCTGTCTCCACGCAACCGCCCTGGTCGATAGCAACGTCGACGATCACGGCCCCCTGCTTCATTTGAGAGACCATGGCGCGGGTAACGAGCCTGGGCGCGGTGGCACCCGGGATCAGAACGCCGCCAATGACGAGATCAGCCTCGCGTGTGGCCTGGGCGACGTTGTAGCTGTTCGAGGCAAGAGTGTAGAGGCGTCCGCCGAAGATGTCGTCAAGCTCACGCAAGCGATTCAGATTCACGTCGATGAGCGTGGTTTTGGCGCCAAAGCCAAGCGCAATTCGCGCCGCATTCGTGCCCACAACTCCGCCGCCCAAAATGGCGACATGAGCCGGAGGTACGCCCGGAACGCCGCCGAGGAGAATGCCGCGGCCGCCGCGCTCTTTTTCGAGGTAGCTCGCACCCACCTGCACGCTCATCCTGCCCGCGACTTCACTCATCGGCGTCAGCAGCGGGAGCGTTCCCTGGCGGTCGCGGACGGTCTCATAGGCGATGCCGATGACCTTGGATTCCAGTAACTTGTCAGTGAGTTCGGGCAATGGAGCAAGGTGCAGATAGGTAAAGAGCACGAGGCCTTCGCGGAAGTAGCAATACTCCGATTCGATAGGCTCTTTGACCTTGACGACCATCTCGGACTTGCCCCACACGAATCCGGCATCGCCGACGATTTCGGCGCCTGAGTTTTGATAGTCGGCGTCGGGGAACCCGGACAGGGCTCCGGCCTGCGTCTCAACCAGGACAGTGTGACCCTCTTCCGTGAGCGCCTTAACGCCGGCCGGGGTTACGCCTACACGGGCCTCGTTATCCTTGATCTCTTTGGGAACGCCAACGACCATAGCCGTTTCTCCTTCGACCCGCATCATCTTTGACGCTCCTTTGGGGAGGGCCGCAGCGGACGAAGCCGATGCGCCGTGCGCCGGTGAAGGGGAGGGCTGCATTCCGGCGCGATTGCGGGACCAGTCCACAACTGGAAGGGATTTTACGGCGCGGCGAGGTGCCGATGTGTGCATTTATTGCGACAACGGAGGAGTTTAGGAATAATCCGTGAGAAAATATGGGCCATGACGCACGAATCTCCCGATGATCCAAAGGAGACCGAGCAGTTCGCCGGCTCGAACACTGGGCTGGACGAATTGGACGCGCACATTTTGCGTTATCTGGCACAGAACGGTCGAGCGACAAACTACGATGTGGGCGAGGCGGTGGGTCTGTCGGCGTCGGCGGCGTCTCGGCGCATTTTGGCGCTGGAGACGTCGGGGGCAATTCGCGGGTACCGTGCGCTGATTGATGACCGGCTACTGGGCAAGCATATGACGGTCTTCATCCGCGTCACGCTGGAGCGGCAATCGGCGGCTGTGCTCGGTGCATTTGAAGCAGCGGTGCGTCACTGCCACGACATTGTGAGCTGCCACTTGCTGGCTGGGCAGCATGACTACATCCTCGTAGCCCGCGTCGCAGGCATTGAGGATTACAACCGCCTGCACCAGAACGAACTATCGCGACTGCCCGGCGTGACGCGCCTGGAGACGAGCTTTGCGCTGCGGGATGTGCTCGGCGAGAAGAGCTAAGGAATCTCTGACCAGCTTTCAGATCTCCGTCAGGGGCTAAAGCCCTTTGTTTCTCCAGGAACTCTTCGGCACGGATAAATCCGTACCCTTGTTACAAGACTCATTTTTGAAACACGCTTTACTCCATCTTCTCCCGCGCCTGACGCCAAAGATCGAGATCGCCCTCCTGGGCGTGGCGATCGATTTCTTTGAGTTCTGCTGCGGTGAACTTGAGCTTCTTGAGCGCGTCGAGGGAATCGTCGAGCTGCGCAACGTTGCGAGCGCCGATGAGAGCCGAAGTGACTCGGCTATCCCGCAGCACCCAGGCAATGGCCATTTGCGCGAGCGACTGGCCGCGGGCTTTTGCGATGTCGTTGAGCGCGCGAACATGCTTGAGGTTTTTCTCGGTCAGGAAATCCTTGAGCAGCGAGGAGCCTTCGAGCTTGGCGCGCGAGTCCGCCGGAATACCTTTCAAATATTTGCCGGTGAGCAGGCCCTGCGCGAGCGGCGAGAAAGCGATGCAGCCGGCGCCTAATTCGTCGAGCGTTGCGAGCAGACCATCTTCAATCCAGCGGTTGAGCATGGAATACGACGGCTGGTGAATGAGCAGAGGGACGCCCATCTGTTTGAGGATCTTTCCGGCCTCGCGCGTGCGCTCGGGACTGTAAGAGGAAATGCCGACATAAAGTGCCTTGCCCTGGTGCACGGCGGAGACGAGCGCACCCATGGTTTCTTCAAGCGGGCAGTTTTTCCACGGGCGATGCGCGTAGAAAATGTCGACGTATTCCAGGCCCATGCGGCGGAGGCTATCATCGAGCGAGGCGAGCAGGTATTTGCGCGAGGCTCCGATGCCGTAGGGGCCGGGCCACATATCCCATCCGGCCTTGGTCGAAATGAGTAGCTCGTTGCGGAGCCCGCTTGCGTGCTTGCGCACGCCAAAGTCCTTGCGCAGAATTGTGCCGAAGTTTTCTTCGGCTGATCCGTAGGGAGGACCGTAGTTGTTGGCGAGGTCGAAGTGCGTGACGCCTCGGTCGAAGGCGCGGCGAACCATGGCGCGGCCAGTCTCGAAGACGTCGGCGCCGCCGAAGTTCTGCCACAGGCCGAGGGTGATGGCCGGCAGCACCAGGCCGGAGCGGCCGCAGCGGCGAAAGGTGGCGTGATCGTAGCGGGCGGGATCGGGAACGAATTGCTTTTCCATCGCTCCCCCATGTTAATCCTTCAGCCTTTTGGTCTGTTGGGGTGCGGATCCAAGTCGCGGAGTATGGAGTAGGCCAATGAGAGATAGTCCTGGAAGGAATTTCCCCGGGAGGAAATCCTCCCCTCCTTGTGTGATTCGGATGGCCTTTCCGAGCCATTGAGGGTTGCGAACGCAAATGGCAGGATTCCGGCATGCGAGTCAATCTCATCACACAGCCGTCCGGTCGCTTCGAAGCAGGTGCCGGAACGATTCCCCTCTCGCTCACGATACGTCCGGCTTGTGGTCTACCCGGCGACTACCTTTGCCCCACGGACAGCACTGCACTGCTGTCAATGCTTCGGCAAGAGACGGATCTGCCTGCTACCGTTCTGCAGCGCTTTGAAGAGAGCCTCCGCTGCCGCATCTGTGCCCGGCTTCTGGGTGTGGAACTGAGCGAGCGCGTCCTGACAGACATCGGCTACTTTGTTGACTAGCAGATAGTCCGGTAGTTTATCCAGGTCAGTTGGCCGAAAAGAGCTCCGCTGGCCCCGCCTTTTGCGGCTCGTGATTTCTAACGCGGCCCAAAACCGCGGCGACCCCTCAGCGTAAAATCTCCCCACGGTTTGCCTTCAGCCAGGGCGAAAAGGAATTCCGGTTTATTCAGCGTTGTCGATCTGCGCCCGCTGCAGCTTGTCGGAGTAGTCGACGTAGACGGCTTTCCAGGTGGTGAAGAAGTCGAGCGCGCCGAGGCCTTCGCGGTGGCCGTTGCCGGTGTGCTTGACGCCGCCGAAAGGCAGATGAACTTCAGCGCCGATGGTGGGCGCGTTGATGTACGTGATGCCGGCTTCGAGGTCGCGCATGGCAGCGAAGGCGCGGTTGACGTCGCGGGTGTAGAGCGCGGTGGAGAGGCCGTAGTCGATGGAGTTGGAGATGGCGACGGCTTCTTCAAATGTAGAGAACTCAAGAAGAGACACGACAGGGCCGAAGACCTCTTCGCGGGCGATGCGCATCTGGGGTGTGACTCCGGCCAAGACGGTGGGCTCGAAGAAAGTTCCGTGGGCGTAGGCGCCGGCGGTGAGCGCGTGGCCGCCGCAGAGAAGCTGTGCGCCTTCGCGCTGCGCGATTTCGACGTAACGCTGAGAAGTTTCAATCTGGGCGGCGTTGACCTGCGGACCGACTTCGACGGATTCCTCGAGTCCGTCGCCGATTTTGAGCGCCTTGGCGCGAGCGACGAACTTTGCGGTGAACTCGGCGGCGATTCCCTTTTGCAGCAGGATGCGGCTGGTAGCCGTGCATCTTTGCCCTGTCGTCCCGAAGGCTCCCCAGAGCGCGCCGTCGAGGGCGAGATCGAGATTGGCGTCGTCGAGAACGATTTGCGCGTTTTTGCCGCCCATCTCGAGCGAAACCTGCTTGAAGGTGGCGGCGGCGCGCTGCGCGACCTGCGAACCTACCGAACTTGACCCGGTGAAGCTGATGGCGCGGACGTCAGGGTGCTCGACAAGAGCTGTGCCTGCCGTGGAACCGGCGCCGCAGACGATATTGACGACGCCGGGAGGCAAACCGGCATCCACCAGGGCCCGGACCAGGTTGTAGGTGGAGAGCGGCGTATCAGTTGCCGGCTTGATGACGCAGGTGTTGCCGGCGACGAGGGCGGGAAAGAGCTTCCAACTGGGGATGGCCATGGGGAAGTTCCACGGCGTGATGAGGCCGACGACGCCGACGGGCATGCGCACGCTCATGCAGAACTTGTTGGGGAGTTCGCTGGGAGTGGTGACGCCGAAAAGACGACGACCCTCGCCTGCCACATAGAAGGCTTCGTCAATGGCTTCCTGCACGTCGCCGCGCGTTTCGGCGAGCACCTTGCCCATTTCGCGGGTCATGTCGCGGGCGAATTTCTCCTTGTTTTGGACGAGAATGTCGTGGGCGCGAAGCAGGATCTCGGCTCGCCTGGGAGCGGGAACGAGACGCCATGTGGCGAAGGCCTTCTTTGCCGTGGCAACGGCGAGGGCGACGTCCTCGGCGTGGGAGGACGGAAAGGCACCGATTACGTCGGAGCGGTTGGCAGGATTGAGGTTGAGGATGGTATTGCCGGTCGCCGCGGCGACCCACTGGCCGCCAATGAAGTTGTTGTAAGTGGGATAGGTCATGAGAGCCTCGAAAAAGTAGTGAGCCGTGGACCGTAGACCATGATCGGAGTCGGGGAGCGGTATTGGCGCTGCCGGCGGCACGACTTCCTAAGATGCTGCCGCAGTCCGGAGAACAGCATAATCCGGTTGCTGGTTCCAGGGCCAGCTTGGAAAATGCTGCAAGCTTTCGCCGCCATCTGTTGACTAAGGCGGTACGCTTCACGGTACGCCGGTTTCCAAGTGACCAATCAGTGTGACGCCGTACGAAGCCGACTGGCCGTACAATAGGCACTGAGGCACCTCCCAACTTTGAGCTTTTTGAGGTAGATTCGGTTTCTCCATGTCATCGAACGGTTACCACTCTCGCTCTTCGCGGTCGCATGGTTTACGGTCGCTCTTCAGCATGTTTTCGAGCGACCTGGCCATAGATCTCGGAACCGCCAACACCCTGGTTTACGCGGCCGGCAAAGGGATTGTTGTCAACGAGCCGTCCATCGTAGCCATCAACAAAAACACGGGTGAAGTGGAAGCAGTGGGCAAGGAGGCCAAGGAGATGCTGGGGCGCACACCCGGCAACATCGTGGCCATCAAGCCGATGAAGGACGGAGTGATTGCCGACTTCAAGGTGACCGAGAAGATGCTCAACTACTTCATCCAGAAGGCGCACAACCGCAAGATGCTTGTGCATCCGCGGATTGTGATCGGCGTGCCTTCAGAGATTACGCAAGTAGAAAAGCGTGCGGTGGAGGACTCGGCTTACCGCGCCAAGGCAAGCGAAGTTTATCTGGTGGAACAGGCGATGGTGGCGGCGATCGGAGCAGGCCTGCCGATTACCGAGCCCTCGGGCAATATGGTGGTCGACATCGGCGGCGGAACGACGGACATCGCCGTGATTTCGTTGAGCGGAATTGTCTATTCGCGCTCAGTGCGGATGGCCGGCAACCAGATGGACGAGGCCATCACGAATTATCTGAAGCGGAAATACAACCTGCTGATCGGCGAGCGCACGGCCGAGCAGATCAAGATCGAGATCGGATCGGCGTATCCGCTGGACAAGCCCCTGACCATGGAGATCAAGGGGCGCAACCTGATCGAGGGCGTACCCAAAACGATCTCCATCGACGACAGCGAGATTCGCGAAGCGCTTGGCGAGTGCATTGCCGTGATCATGAATGCGATTCGCGTGGCGCTGGAGCGTACGCCGCCCGAGTTGTCGGCCGATATCTCGGACCGCGGCATTGTGCTGACCGGCGGCGGAGCGCTCATCAAGAATCTCGACAAGCGTATACGCGAGGAGACCGGGCTACCGGTTTCAGTGGCCGACGATCCGCTGGCCTCGGTGGTTCTGGGCACGGGCAAAATGCTTTCGGACTTTCGCCTGCTGCGCAAGATCAAAATCGATTAAAGGCCGTGGACCGTGAACGGTGAACCGTGATCGGCGAGATCTACGGAAACGCTGGACTCCGAAAATAATGAAGGGACGCTCCGGCGCAGTGCTGCAAGCGAAATCGGCCGGTCAGACAGCTTAATCGAGCGACAATTGGAGCCTTCGGTACCGGCCGCGGTTCTCGGTCCACGATTCAAGAGATTTTATGGAATCGCTCTTCACTCGCTATCGAAACCTTGTGGTGCTACTGGCCATCCTGGTGGCGCAGATTGCGGCGCTCGCCATGCAGGTGCGCCGGACCGGCAGCGGACACGGCACGCTCGATGCCAGCGACCCCAGCGAAGTGCGGTTGATCCGGATGTGGGCCAATGCAGTGGTTTCGCCCCCGGAAAAGCTCATCCATTCGACCCGGGCTGGAGTGGCAACCCTTTGGACAGGGTATTTCGACTTGATCCACGTCCGCCGGCAGAATCAGGACCTGGAACAAACCATCGATCGTCTGCGCCTGGAGCAGGCCGCCTTACTTGAAGACGCGCGGCAGGGCCAGCGATTGCAGGCCTTAATGGGCTTTCAGGAGAAATACATTTACTCGACGGTCGCGGCGCAGGTTTATGGATCGAGCGGAAGCGACCACTCGCACGTTTTTTACATCGACAAGGGTTCGCGAAACGGCTTGAAGCAGGATATGGCGGTGATCAGCGCGGACGGAATCGTGGGTAAGGTGCGCGATGTATTTCCACACTCGGCGCAGGTGCTGGCGGTGAACGATGCCACCAGCGGCGCGGGTGTAATCCTGGAAACCACGCGAATTCGTGGGGTTCTTAAAGGCGATGTGTCAGGCAGATTAGAGATTGTGGGGGTGACGGCCGATCAGCGGATCAAGCCGGGCGAAATCGTGTTGACTGGCGGCGGCGATTTGATTTTTCCTCGCGGCCTTCCGGTGGGCGTGGTCGAAAAGGTGGTTCCCGACCCGGACAACGACGGGCTGATCATCATTTACGTGAAGCCGGCTGCACATCTTGACCGCCTGGACGAAGTTCTCGTGATTACTTCGACTGAGCCGCGCTTCTCTCCACAGGAGCAACAGGACATAACCACCAGCGTGGATGAGAAGGGAACCCAGGCATCGGCGATGAGCGATCAGCTCAAGGCGTCAGAGATCATGGCCGAGAAATTGCCGGGGCTGGTTGAACCCAATTTGCCCCAGGACCAGCAACCGCTTTACGACTCGAGCAACCCGAATCCCGTGACTCAGCCACCGCAACCCTTGCACCAGGATGAATTTTCGCCGGGCGCTGCGTATACGCCGCCGAACGTTGAACCGGATCCGAACTCCAATGCCGGGGTAGAGGTCCCAAAGAGCGCAGCCGGACATCCCGCGGCCGCCGGAACAGGAGCGGCAGCTGCGCCCGCCGTGCCGGAAGCGGCCGGCAAGTCCAAGCCAGAAACGCACGCGAAACCGCAAGCAACGCCGCAGGGGAACCCATAGCCATGGCCCTGCTCGGCGCCGACGCGCGACGCGATTTCGAGATTCGCCGCTATCCGCTGCTGATTTACGCGCTGGTTCCGCTGACTGCGCTTGTGCTGCAGGCTTGGCTGCCGCGATTGGTAGGCCGCTTCGACTGGTTCGACCTTCCGCTGGTGATCACAGTCTACTTTGCACTGGGCCGCCGCGATCCGATCCAGGGCACCGTGATCGGCGCGGTGATGGGACTCTTTGAGGACGCGCTTTCCCATTACGCGATCGGAATCAACGGCATCGCCAAAACCGTGGTCGGGTTTCTCGCGGCTTCAGTCGGCATTCGCATCGACGTGGATCATCACGCCGTGCGCGTGCTGCTGATCTTCGTGCTTTCTCTGCTCTCGAGCGCAGTTTATCTGTTTGTGAGCCGCTTCATGCTGGGCCTCACGATCGAATGGAGCTGGCTCACGGAGCTCTTTCGCGCCCTCGGCAACTCGGTCATTGCGCTGGTACTGTTTCCGATGCTGGACCGTCTGCAGATCAGGGAGTAGAAAGACCGGGAACATGGGACCGAGGTGCGAGCTAGTAGCCGGTAGCTTGTAGCTGACAGCGGGCGGATGACAGTTCGCGCATTAAGTTCTCAGGGGCGAACGGCGCAGGCACGGGAGCAAGAGAGGAAAGACAGAAGTAGGAGCACGGTGTAACGGAAAATCGAACCCGGCGTATTCTTGAGAATAGGACATGGTTTCAGGCGGCAATCGCGGCGAAAAGCTCTCCACCATCAAGTTGACGATGGTGCAGTACGGCGTCCTGTTTATGATGCTGGCATTGATCGCGGGCTTGTGGCGTCTGCAGGTGCTTGACGTACAGAACTATCGCGTGCTGGCACAGCAGAACCGCATCCGGAAAGAGCCCATCCTGGCTCCTCGCGGCAAGCTTTTCGACCGCTATAACCGAATTATCGTTGACGATTATCCTTCGGTGACGTGTTTCCTGGTGCGCGAACAGAGCAAGAATGTGGAAGCCGATCTGCCGTTGATCGCGAAGGGCCTCGATCTGAATGTGGACGACTTGCGCGCGACACTGCATCGCTACCGCACGGAACCGGGGTATCAGCCGATTCCCATCAAGGTGGATGTGACGGCCGACGAACAGGCTTTCATTGCGGCACACCGCAACGAGCTGCCCGAATTGGAGACCATTGACGTGGAGCGGAGGCTTTATCCGCGCGATGGCTTTGCCGCTCACCTGATTGGCTACGTGGGCGAAGTGAGCGAAGACGATTTGAACAATCCTCGCTTCGCCTATTACGAGCCGGGCGACGTGGTGGGCAAAGCGGGTGTGGAAGAGACTTACGACGAACTGCTCCGCGGGCAGGACGGTTCTCGGGAAGTCATTGTGGACAGCCGCGGACGCGAAGTGGGCTATTTCGGCATCCAGCACGCCGTGCCGGGACAGGACCTGAAGCTGACCATCGACAACGATCTGCAGCACGCCGCGGAGCTGGCGCTCGGCGATCGCACCGGCGCCATCGTCGCCATGGACCCGCGCAACGGAGAGATTCTGGCCATGGTTTCCCGGCCCAGCTTCGATCCCAATGCATTCGCCGTGAAGATCGACCGGGCCGAGTGGAACAAGCTGGTCATGGATCCGGACCATCCGCTGATGAACAAGGCGATCCAGGCACAGCTTGCGCCGGGCTCGACGTTCAAGATCCTGATGTCGGTTGCGGGTTTACAGGAAGGCATCGCGCAGAACATGCACATCGTTTGCAATGGAGGCTGGGGACCATACGGGTACTACCATCATTGTGACGAACATCATGGCGCGGTGGATATTTACAACGCCATCCCTTATTCCTGCGACACATTCTTCTACATGCTCGGCGACAAGCTCGGAATCAACAAAATCGTGAAGTACGCCGACGAGTTCGGCTACGGGCAGAAGACGGGGATCGACCTGCCAGGAGAACAGTCCGGACTGATGCCGTCGCCGGAGTGGCTGATCCGGAATTATCACCACCGCTGGTATCCCGACGAGACACTTGACGTCTCGATCGGGCAGGGCGCGATCGAGGCGACGCCAATCCAACTGGCGCGCATCATCGGAGGCATCGCCTCGGGTGGCCACATGGTGCGGCCGCATGATGTGTTCCCCAACGAGCTTCCGCCGGAGTTTTACAAGTCGCTTCTCGACAGCTTTCCGGGATCGGGTGATGCGTATGTCCCAATCGATCCGCAGAACTGGACGATCATCACCGACGGCATGGCCGATGTAACGCAGCCGGGCCTGTATCATACGGCCGGCGGGGAGCACCTGGAGGGCATCGACTTCGCCGGCAAAACCGGAACCGCACAGCAAATGAGTCACGCCGCCCTGGAAAAAACAAACCAGGGCCGAAGCACATTTCCCAATGTGTGGTTTGTAGGGTTGGTGCCGCGCCGCAACCCCGAATTGGTGGTCGCCGTGCTTTGGCAGACTGGCAACAAGAGCTGGTTCCCTGCCCGCATCGGCGCGCAGGTGGTAAAAGCCTTCGTGGATAAGAAGCGCCGCGAGGCGAACAATCTGCCGGCGAATGCGCCGAAATCGCCGGTGGAAGTTGGCGCCGTTTGGTCGACGCCCGATCCGGCGGCTGGGAACGCGAGCCGGATTCATGGCGGGCATTTCTTCGTCGATGGCAACGGCCAGTTGGCGATGAGTGCTCCAGCTGCAAAACCGTCTGCAAAGCCAGTGCACAAAGCTGCCGCCGCGAAGGCAACGGGTAATCCCGTCGTGAATGCTTCGCAGCTGGCCGCGGCATTGCCTGTGCGCCGGAAGGACCCATAACCGCGATGCGACGCATGATGAGCTTCCGCGATTTTGACTGGGCGCTTCTGGGCCTGGTGCTGCTGTTGTGCGCCGTCTCCTGTGTCGAGGTTCACTCGACGACTGTGCGCACCAGGTTCGCAAGCTTCGGGAGCAGGCAGATTGTCTATGTGGTGGCCGGCACTGTGGCGATGTTCGTCTTCTCAAAGATCGACTACCACCGCGTGCTCGACTGGACTCCCTGGGCTTACGGATTCGGCCTGGTATCGCTGGCAGCAATTTTCACGCCGCTGGGACATAACGCGCTCGGCGGCAGGCGATGGATAAAGCTCGGCCCCCTGATGTTTCAGCCGTCGGAGTTCCTGAAGCTGGTGCTGATGCTGATGGTGGCGCGCTATTTTGCCAATCTTGGGGGCCGCAATCTGACTTGGAGGGACATCTTCAAGGCGTTCGCTCTGGTGGGGATTCCCATGCTGCTGGTATTGAAGCAGCCGGATCTGGGAACGACGTTGACCTATACTCCCATTCTGATCGCCGGGCTTTTTCTGGGAGGGATCAACCTGCGCCAGAGTCTGATTCTGATTACGGCGGGGGCTGTTCTAGTGGGCGGGGTGTGGTCAAGCGGCAAGTTCCTCAAGCCGTATCAGAAAGCCAGGCTGACCGCGTTTGTGAATCCGCAAAATGACCCCCGCGGATCCGGCTACCAGGTGCTGCAATCGGAGATCGCAGTGGGTTCGGGCGGCATTTGGGGGAAGGGCCTGGAAAAGGGCACGCAGACACAAGGCTATTTCCTTCCGGTTCCTTACACGGACTTCATCTTTGCGGCATTCAGCGAAGAACACGGGTTTGTCGGCGCGGTATTTGTGCTGCTGCTATACTTCCTAATATTGATGCGTTTGATTCAAAACGCTCAAACAGCCGCAGACCTGTCCGGTTCCCTCATTATTATGGGAATCGTGGCGATGTTGACCTTTCAGATTGCGGTCAATGTGGGCATGGTCATCGGGCTGATGCCCGTCACCGGAATCCCTTTACCTTTATTGAGTTACGGTGGATCTTCGGTGCTGTTCACGTTCCTGGCGCTGGGGGTGGCAATGAATGTCCGCATGCGCCGGTTCGTCAATTGACGCATTTCGAGCCGATCGGCTCTGATGTCGTCCAGAAAAGTTTGGCTCTTGTTTGGCGCCGCAGCGATCAACGATTGCCCGGGACCGCAAGAGAAGGATGATCTAAGTGTTTCGCCGGCATGTTCCCGATGGATCGCGCCTGGCAGGATTGGGTTTATGAGTACGCAGAGACGGGAAGACCGTTCGCGTGTTGCAAGATGCAAGGATCGCCTGGGGTGTTCGGGAAGTGAATTTCCCACATTTCGGGTGGAAACCCTCCATGCAAACACAGCCGGTCAAACGGCCCCGCTGGAAGCACCGGCGTTGGCGGCCACAATCTCTCTGCGGATGGATCGCCGCAACCGACAGCCGCATTGGCTTGTTTGTTTCGCATTCCGCCTTGGTCGGCCGCCCCTGGGGCAGGCCGCCATACAGAGACGTTCGTTCGATCGCCCTCTGGGATCTCCGACCCTCCCAATCTCAGCCGTTTTCGCGCGTGTCCATTCGGCCTTGCCGTGGGTACGGTCAGCATTGCGCTGCCCGACGGAAAGGTACGATGGCAAAAGAAATTTGTATTTCCAGCACGCCGCATGAGACGCGGCTTGCGATTCTGGAAGACGATCAACTCGCGGAAATCTACTACGAACGCGAAAACGAGTACACGCTTGCCGGATCTGTTTACAAAGGCCGCGTAACACGGGTTCTGCCTGGCATGCAGTCGGCATTTGTCGACCTGGGCCTGGAGCGGGACGCGTTCCTCTATGTAACCGACTTTATTGAGCTCGAAGATCAGGAAGAAACCGACGAGTTGGAGCGGGCGACGGCGAGCGGCGGCGATCAGGTTTTGCGCGAGCCGCGTTACCAGAATGGCGGCGACCGCAACGGAGGCCGGCACGAGGAACGCGCGCAGCGATCCGGGCATAGAGGCGAGCTAAGACCGGAAATGCCCCAGGAATATGGCGCGACCGAGGAGACTGCGGAAGAGACATCAATCTCGCCTTCTGCCGAATCGGGGACGCACGGCGGTCAGGGGACGACACCTGAAGCGCCGGGCGAGATGGGCGAACGCAAATGGCGCGGCCGGCGGCGGCGGCGCGGCGGCCGGGAACCCCGGGGCCCGATTGGACAGGCAGCAGAGAAGGGACCAGCGAACGAGAGGACGATAGAGGCGCCGGCCAGACCGGAATATGCGCCCGAGTTTCAGGCAGAGCAGGCCCCGGCAGCTCCACAGGGAGAACCCCGGCATCCGGCAAAACCGGCGTTCGTGCTCCCGGGCGAGTCGCTGTCGAAGTACGGCGGCACTCCTGCAGCCGATACCGCAAAGTCCGGGCGAGAACCGGCAGCGCCGACGCGCCCTGCATCCACCTCCAGGCCTTCGACGTTGATTGAGGCTCCCCTTGGCTGGGATGGCAGTGGGCTGCTGCCCGGCGAGTCCTTGTCGAAGCATCGCCACGAAGCCGAGTCGCCCGTTGAAGCCGAGCCGGAAGCCGGGTCTGTCCGGGAGGAAGTCATCGAGGAGGTAGAGGAGTGGGCAGCGCCTGCTCTTCACGGATCTAAAGCGGTCGAAGATCAGTTACCGGAAGGCGAGTTTGAAGAAGATTACTTCCTCTCACATTCGAATCGACCCGACGAAGATGAAACCCCTTCCACGCTGGAAAGAGAAGGCCCGGGCTTCGAAGCCGATGCGGAGTTCGAAGAGTCCGATCTCTCGGCGCTTCCTGAAATTGCTGCCGCGGAAGAAGAACTTACTGGATCGAAAGAAACGTCCTCGCCGGCAGAAGAGGAAGCGGACGCGTCTGCCTCCCACCACGTTGATCCGGCCGCTCCGACCGGTTTCAGGCTGTTCGGGTTTGGCGGCAAGAAGAAGACGGAGGATGAGCCGGCGGCAGCCAAAACAACGTCTTCATCGCCGGTGCCGGCATCGACTTACGCTCCGGGACAAGGGCTGATCGAGGAAGAGGTGATCGAAGGCGAAGAGCTTGAAGCCGCTCCGCACGGGCGCCGACACAAACCCGATGCACATGACTTGGACGACTACGAAGAGGAGACACTGCCTTCGCATCTGCGCACGGGCGATCTTGGCGAGATGCTGCAGGAAGCGCATCTTGACCACAAGATCCAGCTGAACTTCGACGAAAAGGGCGTCGAGGAAGAGGAATTCGAAGCCGCAGAGGAAGAAGCGCCGGCGGAAACTCAGCCCGCGCCGGGCCGGGATCGCCGCGATCGCGGGGGACGCGTGCAGCGCGGCCGGGGTCGAGAGATCCATCGGCGCGGTCCAGCGCGGCGATCGGCGCAGACTTCAGACCTGCCGATCATCTCCGATCTGTTGAAGTCTGGGCAGGAGATCCTGGTGCAGATCGCGAAGGAACCGATCGCGAAGAAGGGCGCGCGGATCACCAGCCACATTGCGTTGCCGGGCCGGTTTCTGGTGTTCATGCCCACGGTGACGCACGTAGGCGTCAGCCGCAAAATCGCCGCCGATGAAGAACGCCATCGCCTGAAGAGAATCCTGACACACGAACGCGGCGACTCTGCGGGTGGATTCATCGTGCGCACCGCGGCGGAAGGCGCTTCGGAGGAAGAACTGCGCGCCGATCTGCGCTTCCTGATGAACTTGTGGAACGATATCAAGCAGCGCTCCGAATCTTCCAAATCTCCGGCGCTTATTTATCACGACCTGTCGCTCATCGAACGCATCCTGCGCGACCAGGTGAGCTCCAATTTCGCTTCGATCTGGGTGGATACACAGGAGGATTACGAGCGCATCGTTCGCTTCCTCAATCGCTTCTCTCCATCGCTGGTGCGGCGCGTGAAGCTCTACACCAAGGAGACGCCGCTGTTCGAGCACTTCGGCATTCAGGACGAGATATCGAAGGCGCTGCGGTCGAAGGTATGGCTCAAGAGCGGCGGTTCCATCGTGATCAATCAAACCGAGGCACTGGTGGCGATCGACATCAACACCGGGAAGTACGTTGGAAAATCGGCGCGCCTTGAGGACACGATTCTGAAGACCAATCTCGACGCGGTGCCCGAGATCGTGCGCCAGATCCGGTTGCGCGACCTGGGTGGAATCATCGTGATCGATTTCATCGACATGGATGAGCGCAAGAGCCGATTCAAGGTGATGGCCGCGCTGGAAGAAGCGCTGAAGAGCGACCGCGCTCCGACCAAGGTTCTGCAGTTTAACGATTTTGGTTTAGTGGCGATCACGCGCAAGCGCGTGAAGCAGTCGCTGGAGCGGACCCTGAGCGTGCCTTGCCTGACCTGCCAGGCTACCGGCATGGTGAAGAGCCCGGCCACGGTGTGCAACGAAATTTACATCGAGATGCGCAAGATGCGGAAGCACTTTGAGAACAGCGATGTGATGCTGCGCGTTCATCCGGAGACGGTGAAGGTGCTGAAGTCGAACGGCAACCGCTGGCTGAACGAATTCGAGGAGCTGGTGGGCAAGAACGTGCTGGTCAAGAGCGATGCCACGCTGCACCCGGAGCAGTTCGACATTCAGGGATAGGCGGGGTTGGCTGGGTTAGCGCGGGCGGCGTGTCCGGAGTAAAAAGCCACGAGCCGCGGCAGAACCTCGCCCGCAGCTGCTGCTCCGAGCGGCGAGCCCCCCGGGGCAGTTGCGCTGAAGTGCAACTATCCACCGCTCGAAGGAATCCCATCAATCGGGAAGTTATGACTGAATACGAGCAACCTCTAGCGCAGTTCTGTGTCTAACTTTGGTAGGTGTATCTTTCCCCTGAAGTTGAACAAAATTCAATGTTTGAGGTGTAGCAATGTCGTCCTCGCTTTGGATGCCGCTGTTGAGGCGCACCGGTCTGATTGCAGTTGCGGTTCTGTTTTCGGTCTATGTTGCGAGCGCGCAGTCTACTTCTTCCCAGAATCAGCCGAGCTCCGATCCATCCAGCGCCACAACCTATTCGTCGAGCCAATCGGGCACGACACAGCTTGCTGAACTGGCATTACCCGAAGCTCCGGCGCCGGCGTCGGCTGCGTCTGGTTCTGGGCAGTACGGAAACGGCGGCGGGTACGGCGGTAAAGGGGGTCAGAGCCAGAGCATTTGGCACCGTCTCACCTGGGAAGGCGGTCTCGGATTCAACGCGCCCATTTCCAGTTCAATCACCTACGGGTTCAATTTCACCATCGGCGGCGGCGTGAAGTTCGATCCGCATTTCTCGACGCTCATCGAGTACCAATTCATTGACGACAAGCTGCCGGGTTCGCTCATTGCCGAGACCAACGGGGAGGCAAACGGGGGGCACTCGCACATCTGGTCGTTCACCCTCGACCCCGTCTACGATTTCCTTCCCAAGGCCACCAATGATTTCTACGTCACGGGCGGCGGAGGGTTCTACCGCAAGGTAACCACGTTCACATTTCCGATGGCGCAGGAATTCTGCAGCTACTTCTATTGCGGGACTGGTTATGTCCCCGGTACGGTGGGCCATTTCTCAAGCAACCAGGGCGGCTTTAACGTCGGCGGAGGATTCCAGCACCGGCTGGGTGGCATGTATGGCGACAGTAATACGACGCTCTTTGCCGAGATTCGCTATCTCGACGTGCTCTCGCCCGCGATCGTAGGGGTATCGGCGAACGGTCTACCTCCGGTAACGATCAATAAAGACACCGAGATGCTTCCCATCACCTTCGGCATTCGCTTTTAGCGCCGAATACAAGGCAGGTTGAAACTCCCATTTCGTTGCCGTCCGGACGGCAACGGAATGGGAGTTTCTCTCCAGGCAAGAGCATGCACAAGCGCGCACATCTTCCCCATGCGGCGTTTCTTTCGCTCGCATCGCTCTTGCTCCTGGCCGGTTGCAGCGCATCCTTCCGCCCTACTCCGCAAGAGTCGCAAGGGCCGAATTCCCCGCCACCCACGAGTCCCCCACCGACCGCCGGTCAGGGTGGGTCAATCACCATTTCTCCGCAATATGTGGCGCTGGCGCCGGGACAGACAGTCCAATTCACCGCGACGGTGACCGGTGGCGGCCAAACGGAGTGGCTGGTGAACACTGTGCAAGGGGGCAATGCGGCTACGGGCACGGTAACTGGCAGCGGGAGCTACACCGCTCCGGCATCTGTGGGACAAAGCGAGAACCTGACCGTAACCGTAGCGCTGGCCGGGTCTCCAAAACAGAACTACGCGACCGCGGTGGTTGCGATTATCGCGCCCGCTCAAGTCACCTGTCCTTTCGAACTCGGCAGTCCGCTGGTGGCGCGGTACTCGCTTTATCTGCCCGCGCCGGGAAAAATGGGCGTGCAATTTGGCGCGACGACTGACTATGGCTTGAACACGTGGCAGGTGCCAGCGCCCACAGCAAACGGTGGCGAAACGCAAATCTATGTGGCGGGGATGCGGGGCCAGACGCAGTATCACATGCGTGCGCAGGTAACGCTGGCCAATGGCGCGACTTACAACGACGCCGATCATACCTGCACCACCGATGCGCCGCCCGTGACCTCGGCCGTGAATGTGACGATGCCGAGCGGAGCGACGCCTCAGCCGGGCATTGAAATGTGGAACACGATCCAACCCGCCGGCGACACCCAGGCGTTTGCCACCGACCTGAGTGGCAATGTGATCTGGACCTACGGTTATTCCCACAGTTCGAACGACTTCATTCAGGGCGTTCAGTTGTTGCCGAACGGCAACCTGCTGATGGTGATTTCGTATCTTTCCTCCATCACTACTGGCGTAAGTCCGAGCGTCATCAACGAAGTGCGTGAAACCGATCTCGCCGGAAACACGGTGAACAGCCTGAACGTGGGAACGCTGAACGACAAACTGGCGGCGGGAAACTTCCACGATGCGGAAGGCAATGTGTACAAGCTCGGCAGCTTTCACCACGATGTATTGCCGTTGCCGAACGGACACATGGTTCTGCTTGCTACCTATGAGCGGGCGTTCACGAATCTCGCCGAAACGACCGGGACGACAGAAGTGATCGGTGACGCGCTCGTGGATGTGGACCAGAACTTCAATCCCGACTGGGTGTGGAACACCTTCGATCATCTCGATATCAACCGCCGGCCGATGAACTTTCCTGACTGGACGCACTCGAATGGGATGCTCTATTCGAGCGACGATCATAATTTGTTGCTCTCGATGCGGCATCAGAACTGGATTATCAAGATCAACTTTCTCGACGGCACCGGCTCGGGCGCGGTGATGTGGCGGCTGGGCGAGGGAGGCGACTTCAAGCTGGTGAACGCGACCGATCCGACCGACTGGTTCTACGCGCAGCACGGAATGAATTACTTCACGCCCAACACCACCGGCGTGTTTCGCATCGGGTTAATGGACAACGGCAACGACCGGATGTTTCCGTCAGGCGCGGTGTATTGCAAGCCGTACTCGCCGGCGACGGCGCAATGCTACTCAACGATGCCGGTGCTCGAGCTCAATGAGAGCACCATGACGGCAACGATGATCACGCATTATGTTCCGCCAGACGACCTACTTCAGCTTCTTTGGCGGCAATGCGGAGTTGCTGGATAACAACGATATGGAAGTGGATCTTTGCGCGCCGGCCGCAGGAGCCATCGTGCAGGAACTGAGCCCTGACGGTTCGCAGGTGGTGTGGCAGGCTGCGACGCCGGGCGCGGATCAGTACCACGTATATCGATTGCCGAGCCTGTATCCAGGCGTGCAGTGGTAGGGCGCGATGGCTGCAATCAAAGTGAACGCGGAACTACCACAACTTCCTTTGCTCTTGAGTGGGCGTGCCCACTTCGCCACGTTCGATGCGCTCAAGAAATGCTCGCGCCAGCCTGCGTTCGCCGGGATGGCTCTCGCCGTGGATAGTGCAGAGATCGAGAAATTCGTCGCAGAGCGCATTTCGCTGCTCGTGTTGCGCTAAAACATTCTGCAGCGCGACAGCCAGCTCCCGCAAACGCATAGCCTCAGGCCAGCTTTGTTCTTCTTCGTCGATGGATTCGGCGAACAAGCCGCTTCGGCCGCGCGCGCACTCGTCAAGGCAGGCGAGCAGTTGCTCGCTGAAGGCGCGATTGAGTGCATCGAATCGCTCGGACGGCAGATCGTCGCTGGGGTCCATCTTCATTTTTCCTTCATCACGGCTTCGACTTCATCCGCGGTGTGGGGCAAAGCGGCGTCGAGATCGATCAGCTTTCCATCGCGCGCCACGAGGAAGTCGCACTCAATGCGCACGCCAAGCTTTTCTTCGGGAATGTAGATGCCGGGCTCGATGGTGAAGACCATTCCCGGCCTCAGCACTACCGGGTAGATGGCCGGATCGTGAACGTCAATGCCGACGAGGTGTCCCAGGCCGTGCAGCCAGTACTGGCCAAGCGGCTGGCCGTGAAGATCCTTGCCGTGCGTATTGATGTAGTTGTAGGCCACGGTATCGAGCGAGTTCGGGTCGTGACGGTCGCGGTCATTGAGGGTGGATTTGCCGGGCACAAACGCGTCGATGGCAGCCTGCTGCGCGCCCAGCACAATGTTATAAATCTCGCGCTGCCGCGGCGTGAAGTGGCCGTTGACGGGCACAGTGCGCGTAATGTCGGCGGCGTACATGGAGTACTCGCAGGCTGCGTCGACCAGCAGAATGTCGCCGTCCTGCATCGTGCGGTCGTTCGCGGAGTAATGCAGGATGGTGGAATTAATCCCGGAGCCGACAATCGGAGCGTAGCTGGGCCGCTCGCATCCGTTTTCCATCCAAACGGCGGTCATGGCTCCGGCGACGGCGCGCTCGGTCATGCCCGGCTTTACCCACCACTTCATCATCACGCGCTGGGCAAGCATCGACGCGGCCGATGCCTTCTTGATGAGCTCGATCTCGCCATCGTCTTTGATCTGGCGCAATGGCATCGTGAGAGTGGTTACGTCGCGGGGCTGCGGTACTTCATTGGTTCCCAGTGTTGCCGCCGTGAAGCCAATCAGCGCTGAGGCCTCAGGCGCATCGGGCTGCGTCCACAAATTGGCGACAAGCGCGCGGTCGGAGGAGAAGAGACGGGTGAGATCCGCCGGCAACTCGGTCATGGGTTCAACGTTGTCCACTCCGGAAGCCTCGGAGACACCAGGCGTGGCCGCGTCCATTTTCACGCCGGTGTATTTTTCCATGCGCAGGTCGCGCGCCGGAAGATACAGAATCTCCTTGTAGGGGCGGGGCGAAGCCGCCTGAGCAGAATCGCCGACGATCATCAGCGCCGCTCCCGGCTCAGTCCAGCCGGTCAAATAGTAGAAGTCAGAGTCTTGCCGGTAGGGCATGAAGTCCAGCACCGGTTCTTCCGCGGCGAAAAGCACCGCGACACCGCCGTGGAGCTCAGCCGCCAGAGCCACGCGGCGAGAGTGATAGGCGCTCGCCGGCTGTTTTTCGAGAGCGTGGAGCGGCGGCAGCGCCGTGCATAAGACGAGCACGGCAAGAGAAAGGGCGTCGTGCGACTTCATTCCGCTATTGTCGCGCCGGGCTGTCCCGGGCGCAAAGCAATTCCGGTTTGCCTGCCGCCAAATTGACGGAGGGTCGATCCTCAGCTCTTTGCGAAGGGCAAACGCGATTCGCCGATCCAAAATCGGTTGCTCCAGCGGGTGATCGCGCTTACGCGCCGTCCAGCGAGCCGAGATTGTGCTTCGCGCCAGGGGCCGGTGAAGCGGATTGCCGGCGGTAGCCGCCGGTAAATGCCCGGCAGGCGATGCTTCGCGCGAGCGGCGGCCTGCTGTTCGCGCTCGCCAAATTGCAGCGCAAATTCGCTGCGGAAGCGCTCGGGCATCCACTCCGTGCTCAGTGCGCGATACCAGAATGGAGGACGAATCCTTGAGCCGGCTCCGGCGAGCAAATTGTGCGCCATGGTGCGTGCGCTGCCGCTTACTCCCAACTCATCGGAGGCGTGCATGGCGCGGTTGTAGGCAGCGAATGCCTCCCAGCTTTCAGGCAGCGACGAAGCGGGAAGGCCGAAGAGGGCGGCGAGTACCTTCCACTCGCCGTAGTATTGCTCCCGTTCATCGGCGGCGAGGGGCGGAAGAACGCAATCGTGGGCAAGCACCGCACTCTCTACGAGCGTGGCAAAGACCCAGCGCAATGCTGCAATCTCATTGGCTTCGTATCGCGAGCCGCGGTTCCAGCGCGCAACGTCTTCGGTCATAGCGCCGCGAATCGTTGTGTGCATCGAGTAAAGGTGGCGGGCGGCGGCAAGCGCCTGGTCGAGCGTGCCGAAGACCATGGTAAACACGATGCGAAACGTGTTGTGGAAGCGCCTGATGGGGTCGTTCATGACGGTGGAGTACTCGGCGAGCGCGGCCACAACCCAGGGGTGCGCCAGTTGCAGCAGGGCCGCCCGGCCCGCGCCGAGAAACAGCGCCGATTCGCGATCGACCCGCCAACTGATGGACGCGGGACCGAAGATACCGGCGTTGCGGTCGGTAGTGCGCGCAGCAATGGCGGCCAGCAGCGTTTCGCTGTCGTGCCTGGTGACATTTACCGACTGCTCGAATCGCAAGGAAGGCCCCTTCAACAGTGTATGAATTCACGGCGCTGGCCCGGTGTGCGTGCGGATGAAGTCGAGCCGCTCAGCCGCATTGGCGCGGGTAGTTGAATTTCCCGGCGTTTCGCCGTATTCTATAGAGGCAGACGCGTTTGTCCGCCAGGTTTTTGCCGTGTGCGCACCGGCTGGCGGAGAGATGAGTGGGCTTACAGCCCACTTTTTATTTGGAGCAAATCGGAGCCTGCGCACCATGGGCTCGGTCAGCTTTAACTCTTTTTATAGCAGCAGGATGCCGGCGTTTTAGCGACGAATTCCCGGCAGCTGTTTTTGCGGAACAGGGCAAGCGTTCGGGATCTCCGGCAAACGAATGCGTTTGCGGGGCAAAACGACGATGGCGGTGAAGTTGGACGAAATCCGGACGGCGGCGGAACGAGTGGCCGCCTCGCATGGGCTCGATGTAGTGGATATCGAGTTTACGGGGTCGGCGAAGGATCGCATTCTGCGCGTGACCCTGGAAAAGAATGCCGAGGGCCGGGCGCGATTGAAAGCAGCGGCAGAGGCCCATGCGGAAGGCCTGCCGGAGAGGCTTCTGGATGGCGCGATTGCCGTGGAGCAGCTTTCCGGAGTGACGCACGAGGATTGTGCTGAATTCAGCCGCGATTTTGGTGTTCTGATCGATGTCGAGGACCTGGTTCCCGGAGCAGCGTACACGCTGGAGTCAAGTTCGCCGGGCCTGGACCGCAAGTTGAGCCGGCCGGAGGAGTTCGAAAGGTTTCAAGGCTGCCTGGTAAAGGTGCGGACGTTTGAACCGGTTCGTAACAACCGGCATTGGCAAGGAAGATTGGTGGCGGAGTCGAAGGCCCCGTCTGAAACCGGAACGATCGTGCTCGATCTGTCCGCGGTGAAGCAGAACAGCAAGAGCCGCAAGGCGGGCGTCGACACTGTGGAGATCGCGCTCACAAATATTGAGAGAGCGAACCTGGTACCCGAAATCTAGCGGCCGGCTTCCCGGCTCACGGGATCGGAACGATGATTCGGTTCCGGGGTGAGAGGGTCGGAAGAAGGAAGCTGGAGAGCAGCTTGCAACGAGATTTAACGATACCGGCGCGAGACCGAATGGCCTTCGAGCCGGAAACAGAATAGAGAGTCGGCAGTATGGCCACCAACGCTTTGTATCAAAGTATCGAGCTCCTGAGTCAGGAGAAAGGCATCGACCCGGCGATTGTTGTGGGCGCCGTGGAAGAGGCGATCGCTCTGGCCACCCGCAAGTATTACAAAACCCAGGAAAACATGCGCGGGGAATTGAACAAGGATACCGGGGAGATTACCGCCTATATCTACAAGACGGTGGTTTCCGGCGAGAACGAGATCGAGGATCCAGTGAACCAGATCACGCTGGAGGAAGCCAACGAGATGGCGCCCGGCGCGGAAGTGGGGAGCGAGATTCGCATCTATCGCGATACCAGCCCGCTGGGCCGCATCGCCGCGCAACTGGCCAAGCAGATCATCTTCCAGAAGGTTCGCGAGGCGGAGCGCGACACGGTCTTCCAGGAATACGCGCACCGCGAAAAAGAGGTCCTGAACGCTACGGTAAAGCGCATTGAGGGCCAGGACGTGATTTTTGACCTCGGCAAGGCCGAGGCGCGCTGCCCCCGGCGCGAGCAGTCGCGGCTTGAGCAGTTCAGCGTAGGCGAGCGCGTGCGCGTGGTTCTGCTCAAGGTCGATCGAGCGGCCAAAGGTCCGCAGGTGATCGTGAGCCGAGCCGCGCCCGAACTGGTGCAGAACCTGTTCCAATCGGAGGTTCCGGAGATCTACGACAACACAGTCGTAATCAGGGCGATCGCGCGTGAGGCGGGCGAGCGCACCAAGATTGCGGTGCAGAGCCGCGACAAGGACGTGGACCCGGTGGGCGCGTGCGTGGGCATGAAGGGCATGCGCGTGCAGTCGATCATTCGCGAGCTGCGCGGCGAAAAGATCGACATCATCGAGTACTCCGACGAAATCACCACGTTTGCCGAGAAGGCGCTCCAGCCCGCCAAGGTCAGCCGCGTCTCAATTACCGACCTGAGCGAGAAGCAGCTTGAAGTGATCGTAGACGACACGCAGTTGTCGCTGGCCATCGGCAAAAAGGGTCAGAACGTGCGGCTCGCAGCCAAACTGCTGGGCTGGAAGATCGACATCAAGAGCGAGGAAGAGAAGCGTCAGGAGGTCGAGCAGCAGATGCAGGCCCTGGCAGGCGCGCCCACGACGCCGATCGAACAGGTATCCGAACTGGGTGAAAGCATCATCCAGAAACTGGTGGCTGCCGGCGTAACGACGGCAGAGGCGCTGGCCGACATGACGCCCGAGCAGATCATGGAGATTCCGGGCATCGGCGAGAAGACGCTGGAGAAGATCAGCGTTGCGGTGCGGCACTATTTCGGGCATTTTGAAGAAGAGACCGAACCAGCAGCCGAAGGCGGCGAAGTCGCGGCTGAAGAGGGTGCCGCAGCGGAAACGGGCGAGACACAGAAAGGCGCAGCAGAGGCCCCCGTCGCGGATGCGGCTGTGGAAACGACTGCGGCTGAAGCGGAGAATGCGGCTGTGGTGCTCGAAGAGGCAGACAGCCTTCGCGCGGCCAAGGCTGAGACCGACGATCTTGCGGCCGCCGATGCCACCCACGAGGCCCTGGCAGAGGAATCGGCTGAAAGAGAGCATCTGACCGCGGCCGAGCTGGCGGTGGAGAATGTCTCCCCGGCCGACGAAGCGGAACAGGTTGAAACGGGAACGATCGAGGAAGATGAAGCGGCCAAAGAGGATGGCGCATAAGTTGCGTCCGTCGTCTGAAAGCCACGCGTATGAAGGTGAATTTCTTAAGAGCAGCCAGTGCCATGAGGTAGCTATGAGCGACTAAGGGCGGATTGGCAGCACCGAAGTGAAAAGAGGCGGATGAGTAAGGTTCGAATTAACGATCTCGCGAAAGAGCTTGAGGTCAAGTCTCGCGCGATTCTCGACGTTCTACCCGAGCTTGGTATCGGCGGAGGGAAGACTCACTCCAGCTCGCTTGAAGGGGATGAGGCGGAAAAGGTTCGCGCGCGGCTGGCTCAGCAGGCCCATCAGGCCCAGCACGGGAGCGGTTCCGCGGGCGCGCGCCATGGGGAACAGACCCTTGTCCCGAAGATCGACTTGTCGCACATCTCCAAACCGGGCGATGTGCTGAAGGCGGTCCTCGCCAAGAAGCATGAAGAGGAAGAAGAGGCTCGCCACGTCCGTGTGCCGGTGAGTCCGGCTCCGCAGCAGCCCGCCCAGCCCGTGGTGCATGCAGCACCCGCAGCTGCCACACCTGCCGTTCCTGTTGCCGCGAAACCAGCCACTGCCCCTGCCGCCCGCCCAGAGCCGCGAAGGATCGTTCCACAACCACGTTCTGCGCCGCCCATTATTGCGCCTCCGCCTTCGACACCCGCTATTGCGAGCCGGCCGCCGGTGGGCGCCGTAGTCGCCAAACCCCCGGTGAGCACAGTTCCCGCCGGACGCCCCGTGGTTGTGGTCGCGCCACCTCCGGTCGCAGTTGTCGCGAAGCCGCCCGTGGCATCCCCCGGGCGCGAGGAGCAGCCTCGCGCAGTTGAAAGACCGGCCGTCGCCAAAACGCCGGTGATCGCGGCGCCAACCATCCCCGAGCCGCAAGCAAATGCTGCGGTTGTCTCCGAGCCTGCGGCGGCCGCACCCCAGGCACCCGCACCCACGGCGCAGGCGCCATCTTCGGTTCCTGGGATTGCCGCCGCGTCAACGCCTGCCGCTCCAAAGCCAAACAGGATTCAAGCTCCGGCCGAACCGCCAGCGCGCCGCATGGTGATGCCGCAAACAGGACCGCGGCCGGTTTATAAGGCATCTTTTGTTCCACCAGCCGCCCCTGCTCCCGCTACGGGGATTGTGCGGGGGAAGCCAATCTTCGACCGGAGGCCGGCAACCGGGCAACCTGGATTCGCAAATCGCGCGCCAGGTGGTCCAAGCGGTCCAGGCGGCCCCGGACAGTTTGCCGGCGGACCCCGGCCGAAACACCCGACACGGTCCACAGGCGGGTTTGCTCCCGGAGGCGGCGCGGCCAGTCCCGGCGGTCGGCCCGGCTTCGGCGCGCGCCCAGGATTTGGGGCTCGCCCAGGCTTTGGCGGCGCACGGCCAGGACCTGGCGGCGCTCCGGCGCCGGAAGGACCTCCTCGCCCGCAGCGCGCAAGCTCGCGTGGCCGCGGCCGTGGACAGCAACAGTATCCCAAGACCAAAGAAGGCCCGATGAAGGGCTTTGTGCCGCCGCCCCGGTACAGCCCGGCACAATATAGCACCGAGCCCTTGCCCATCACGCGCGAGATCACCGTGACCGAAGGCATCAGCGTGAAAGATCTTGCGGAGAAGCTCGAAGTCCGCGCCAAGGATCTGATCGCAACCTTGCTCATGGGCGGCGTCTTTGTCACCGTGAACCAGTCGCTTGACGCGGAGATGGTGAAAGATGTGGCGGCGAAGTTCGGCGCCGCGGCCAACGTCATCACCTACGAAGAGGAACTGGAGAACGAGGCGATCGAAGAGGTTCTCGACACAGAGAAGACCGAGATGGTGGAGGTGCCGCGCGCACCTGTGGTCACCGTCATGGGTCATGTGGACCACGGCAAGACATCGCTTCTTGACGCCATTCGCGAAACCGATGTCGCCGCCGGTGAGGCGGGAGGAATCACGCAACATATCGGCGCTTACAAGGTGAAGTTCGCGAAGGAAGGCTCGCCGGCATCAGGCCGTGAGATCGTCTTCCTGGACACGCCGGGTCACGAAGCGTTTACCCGCATGCGGGCGCGCGGCGCCAAGGTAACAGATATCGTTGTGATCGTTGTGGCAGCCGACGATGGCGTGATGCCGCAGACGCTCGAAGCCATCGATCACGCCAAAGCCGCCGAGGTCCCGATCATCGTAGCGGTGAACAAGATCGACAAGCCTGAAGCCAACCCTGACCGTGTGAAGAAACAACTCGCTGATCGCGGACTGATTCCCGAGGAGTGGGCAGGCGCGGGCCAGGAAGGCACTGTCTTCGTGGAGGTTTCGGCCAAAAAGCGCATACATCTCGATCTGCTCCTCGAGATGATCTGCCTGGTGAGCGACATTAAGGCGCCCAAGGCGACGCCGGGACGCAAAGCCGTAGGCAGCGTTCTCGAGGCCGAGCTCGATCGCGGCCGCGGACCTGTGGCCACCGTCCTTGTGCAGGACGGAACACTCAAGCTGAACGAGAGCTACATTGTTGGAAACACCTTTGGCAAGGTTCGCGCGTTGTTCGACGATCGCGGGCGGGCCCTTGAAGAAGCGGGGCCGTCCACGCCGGTCGAGGTTCTCGGCCTTGAAGCTCTGCCCGATGCCGGCGACACCTTCCTGGTGGTCGCTGACCGCGACAAGGCCAAGGGCATTGCGCAATACCGCAAGATGAAGGACCGCGAAGCCCAGCTTGCCAAGAGCGCGCGCGTCTCGCTGGAAGGATTGGCTGAACAGATTCGCCAGGCCGGGATCAAGGATCTACCACTGATTATCAAGGGCGACGTTACTGGATCGGTCGAAGTGCTGGCCGATTCGCTGGTGCGTATGTCGACGGAAAAAGTGCGCGTCAAGGTGCTGCACTCGGGCGTGGGCTCAATCACTGAGAGCGACGTGCTGCTGGCTACCGCATCGAATGCCATCATCATCGGCTTTAACGTTCGTCCTGAGCGCAAGGCTGGGGAATTGGCGCAGCAGGAGGGCGTGGAGATTCGCCTGCATTCCATCATTTACGAACTCCAGGACGAAATCCGCCTGGCGATGATGGGTTTGTTGGAGCCGACCTTCAAGGAGACCTACCTGGGCCGCGCCGAAGTCTTGAACGTCTTCAAGATTCCCAAGGTGGGGACCATCGCCGGCTGCCGCGTACAGGACGGCGTGATCCGGCGAGACGCCGAAGTGAAGGTGATGCGCGACGGCCTGCAGGTCTTCAAAGGCAAGATCGGCTCGCTCAAGCGCTTCAAAGACGATGCGCGTGAGGTGACCAGCGGCATGGAGTGCGGCATCGGCATTGCCAACTTCAGCGACATCAAGGAAGGCGACGTTCTGGAGGCCATCGGCACGGAGAAGATGGCCGCCGATTTGGGCGCGCTGACAAGCGCGAAGGCGTAGTTCAGGCAAGCCCGTCCCGAGACAATGCTCCCTCCCATCCTTCCGTGAATTGTCCGCGGAAGGGTGGGCACGCAGCCTCCCTTGCCCGCAAGCCGGCGCCAAGTGGAGCCCCATGATTGCGATTCATGGTGTGGGAGCTTCGTCGCCGATTGAGCCGCCCGAGCGATAATCCTTCTTTGGGATGACAACGGCGATGCCGAAACGAAATCTTCAACAGCAAATGTATGGGCTGACGGATCCCTCCATGGCGCAGCGCGTGACTCTGGCCGTGCTGCTGGGCGCATGTGTCGCGCTGGCGTGGTGGCTGCTTTTAGGTGGAGGGATTGGAGTCGTTGACGCGCGGTTCGGATGGAAATGGATGGAGGGCGATCTTGCGCGGCGTGTCAGTCTTGCGGTTGCATTTTCCATTTACCTTTTCCGCGTGCTCTTCACGGAGTTCGTTTTCCTCAAGCGCGGCGTGAGCTGGACCGAGGTCTTCACCATCGCTCCGTGGGTGTTGTTCATCTTCGTGCTGCTTGCGTTCGCGGGTGGAACGAATGCGGCTGCATTCGGCGCCGCCGCGATTGCAGGTGGATTCCTTTTCGTTCTCGGATCGTGGATGAACTCCTACGCCGAGTTCCAGCGGCATGCGTGGAAGCTGCGGCTGGAAAACCGCGGGAAGCTGTACACGGCGGGATTGTTCCGGTATTCCAGGCATCCGAACTATCTCGGCGACGTGCTTTCGTTTTCCGGCGTGTGCCTGTTCACGGGACGATGGTTCACGGGAATTGTTCCGGCACTCATGCTGTGCGGATTCGTCTTCGTCAATATACCGGTGCTCGACGCTCATCTTCGCGACCACTACGGTTCCGCGTTCGATGAGTACGCGCGAAGAACGCGTAAGCTGGCGCCGTTTATCTATTGACCTGGCAGACTGAAGCACCGATCCGGGTAGGATTGCCGGCGACTCAAAGCATCGAGCGGCCGCCTGAGCGGGCTGGGCCCGCGCCAACGATCCGGCGATTACGCCGACACTAATTCGCTATCGCCGCTGCCATACCGCCGCATCGAAGCTGTGTGTGCAGGCATAGCCTTCCTCGCAGTAGAGGCGGGTCGCGTCAGTGTTGGCTTCCGTTACGGTGAGAGAAATCTCCGCGACGCCGAGCCGCATGAAGCTGAATGCCGCCTGTGCCAGAAGCATGCGCGCCAGCCCTCGACGGCGGAATGCGGGGTGAACGCAGACCTGGGTCAGGTGCCCGCTCTGCCCGCTTACGCGCGAGCCCAGGACGAGGGCTACCAATTCGCGATTCGCGCGCTCGACCACAACGAACGATGCCTGCGGAGAAAAGGCGCCGCATCCGGCATAGTGGACGATGTTATTGAGGAAACGCATGGAGCCGTGCGCGGAGCGGTATTGGTCGTTGATCAGGCTGTCGGGATGACCGCGGTAAGCATCGCAGATGAGCCGCGCAGCCGCCGCCAGGTCTGCTTCGCGCCATGGACGCAGCTCAAGGTTCGCCGGGAGATCCGCGGGAGGCGGACTCCATCGCCCCTGAAGCGGCTGGACCAGAAAGAGCCTGCGGAAGACCTCGAACCCGTTGGCGCGAAAGATATCGCCGAAGGCGCCCGCGGGATGCAGGAGCAGTTGCGATTCGATCCGGTCAACATGCGGCGAGTTGAGCAGGAGTTCAAAGAGATGACGGAGCAGCTTCTGTTCGGTGGCAAGGGAAGGGCTCAATCCACCCCCTGCGCCGTCGGCGGCGCCGGGCAGCGCGAAGACATCGCCGATCACAGATTTGTTTTCTTCGTAGACGCAGAACACGTAGCCCGTCACCCGGCCCGACTCGAGCGAGGCAAAGCCAGGCAGCATGTGATTGTCGAGATACTGCATCAGCAGCCGTGCCGAGGCGTGGTAATCCCAGTGAAGCCGCTGCTCCCATTGCTCACCCTCAGCGTCAAGCACAGGGCGCAGCACTGTGGCCGCAAAGTGCCGCAGGTCGAGAATCTCGGCGGACGTGCTCAATACCTGCATTCCCCTCTC
Source organism: uncultured Acidobacteriaceae bacterium (assembly GCA_963802955.1). Classification (GTDB taxonomy): domain Bacteria; phylum Acidobacteriota; class Terriglobia; order Terriglobales; family Acidobacteriaceae; genus Telmatobacter. The sequence goes on along the minus strand of CAWDKT010000008.1, from coordinate 75,401 downwards.
TTCTTCGATCTCTTCTTCGGTAAAAGGTCCTCAGTCCTCACGAGCATTGCAGCCTTAATGCTTATCTCGCCTGCAAAAAACCAACTACGAGAGAGTCAATTCTCTCGCTGCAGCGAGAGAATTGCGAAATAGCGGAGTCATCGTCTGAATTCAGATCGCGAAGATGCTCTGCTGCTGATCCGCTGCCGCAGTTCAATCTCCGCGAAAGCCCTCTCGGACACTTTGCCACGAGTTTGTCGCCAACTGCAAGTTCAGGAGCAGCTTATCGGCTGCCGACCTGGTAAATCTCGAGTCCCCGCTCCGGCCAGCTAAACACAGGCTCGTAGCGCCGGCCTTCCAGATATTCTTCGAGCGCGGCTTGGGTTTGCAAATCGACTCCGTTGCGCCCTTGAACGCGCGCTACCAGAATATGCTGCTCTGCAGGTACTCCACTTTCTTCGTAATTCACCACTTCGCGATTGCGATAAAACGAGAGACCATATTCGATATCGCGGGGAACACGAAAGACGGCCACGTTCTCGTCCGAGGGCGCGAACGATGCGAGTTGTTGGGCGAGTGGCCGGGCGGAATAGGTGCGATCGAGCAGATGAATGACGTGCTTGGTGGCGGGAACTCCGGGAATTCCGAAGACCGGCCCAACACCGTAAATGAACACGAGCAGCACCACCAGAATCGCGCAGGTGGCCGTGCGCAGCCGAGCCACGCCAAAACCCCTGGTCACGACCAGGATCAGCAGTGCTGCCCCGATGCCCGCTAGAGAGGCGGCGGTGAGAGCGTGAGCCGGCGGCATTTGCGCGCCGTGCACTACAAACCACGGCAGCAGGAGGACGACCATCGTCATGACACCGCAGAGCACCGCATGCCCGAGAAGTATCCATCGGTTCAAACCCGGCTTCCGCCGGCGGAAAAGATAGTCGCCGGTAAGGATGGTGATGGGCGGAATCGCGGGAAGAATGTAGCCGGGAAGTTTTGATTTGGAGAACGAGAAGAAGACGATCGGGATGAGCGCCCAAAGCACGAGGAACTCCGGGAACGCATCGCCTGGACGAGTCGGCAGCGGCTTGCCAACCCGGGAGCGACGCAAGCGCCACTCTGCGACCGAGGTGGCGACACCGTCAATCAAGGCGCGAATGGCGATCACGGCCCACGGCATAAGAGCCAGCACCACGACGACGAGGTAGTACCAGAAAGGCTGCTCGTGCTGATACCGGTCTGTAGCAAAACGCTCGAGGTTGTGTTCGAGAAAGAACTCGCGAAAAAAGGTCGGATTCTGGTGCTGCACGGCAATGAACCAGGGCAGCACCATGGCAAAATAGAGAACAATCCCCGGCCACCAAAGCGATCGGGGCACGATGCGCCACTCTTTGCGGAGGAAGGCAAACGCGAGAATAATCAGTATGGCCAGAAAAGGCGCAACGGGCCCCTTCGCAAGAGTTGCCAGTCCCGTAAAAAAGTAGATGTCGTAAAGCCAGAACTTCGAGTCGGTTTCATACCAGGCGTACCACCCCAACAGCCCAATAGACAGCGGCGCGGCCATCTGCATGTCGGTGGAAGCTCCGCGCGCAAAGCCGATGATGCCTGCGCAGGCCACGGTGATGAGCGCCGCATCAAGATGGCCGCCGGGCCGGAATCGTCGCATGTGCAGGTAGATGAGGCCGACCATGATGAAAGCAAAACTCGCCGACGGCAAACGAGCGGCCCAGTCGTGCACGCCAAAGTCCTGAAAAACGAACATGGCGCGCCAGTAGTAAAGTGCGGGCTTTTCCAGCCACGGCCGGCCGTAGAGATACGGGGTGACGCAGGCGGTCAAGCGGCCTTTGAGCGTGTGAGCCGAGTCAAAGCGGACGAGCATCTCATGGGCAATCTGCGCATAACGCGGCTCGTCGGCGCCGACCAGCCCCAGGCCGTCCCCCCCAAAAGAGGCGTTACGCCGTAGATAAGGAAGAAAACAGTAAAGATGAGAAAGACCGCAGCCTCAGAGATGGTCGGCCAGCGAGGCATTTGCCATCGCCGGCGCATCTTAATAGCCTGACCCGACGGTTGCAGCGGATTTTCCATCCCTTGCAGTTCTCCAAGAAGCGTGCGGCCTGCTTTTGCGCAGAGCGAGAGTCTCGGTATCACGCAGGACGGATGAGGGACCAAGGCGGGCCTTCTCGCCTTCCGTGCCGCAATCTGGCCCGGAGATCCCGACGCGTTGCGACAGGCTCAAGCCTAACAGATTCAGGCAGGATGGCAAGCATGCTCAAGCAGGCGCGGCCATCAATTGGCCTGCTTCATGGCGCAATTCCATCAAGATTTCATCGAGCGCGCGCTGCATGGGCCCCTCGAGTGTGCACCCCGCAGCATTCTCGTGACCGCCTCCGCCCAGCCGCGCTGCCACAGCAGCAACGTGCACTTTTCCCCGGCTGCGCAAGCTCAGGCGAATGAGCCCTTCCGGCAGTTCACGCAAGAAGACTGCGATGTCGACACCGGCAATGCCCAAAGCGAGGTTGACAATGCCTTCGCAATCTTCATCGGCGGCGCAACTCTGCACCATGTCCCGCTGCGTGACCCAGAGCCAGGCCAATCTTCCTTCGCGCTTCAACCGCCGCAGCGCCGCGCCCAGCAACAAAAGCTTTGCAGCCGGCACGGAAAAGTACACTTCGTGAGCGATGGCGAGGGGATCGGCCCCGGCATGAACCAGTTCGGCCGCCAACGCGAACGTCGATTCATTCACCGCCCCGAAACAGAACGTTCCCGTGTCGGTGAGCAGCGTGGTGTAAAGGCAGGCGGCCATCTCCGGAGTAATTTGCGCGCCGGCAGCCAGAGCCAGCTGGTGAACCATTGCACCGACACTCACTGCATGAAGGTCAATCCAGTTCAGTGCCGCAAATTCTTGCCCGGTAACATGATGATCGATATTGATCAGGAACAAATCTTCAAGACCGCGCAGCCCGGTGCGGTTTATGCCATCGCACTCCAGAAGAATCGCCGCGTCGTAGGGGCCATGAACGCGCATCGCAGAGCGAATGAACTGAGCACGGGGAAGCTTGCGGTAGACGGTGGGAACGCGATCCGCGGAGACGAGATCGGCACTCTTTCCCATTTGTTCAAGAAGCATTCCCAGAGCGAGCATCGATCCGACCGCATCGCCGTCGGGACGCGAGTGTGAGCAGACCAGAAACCGCTCGCCCTGGCGCAGCACTCGCAGGATGGCGGCCATCGAGCTCACCTGCGCAGCGCCGGAAGCGGGGGTTGGCGCCAACGCCATCGTAGCCGCCGACGTTTGCGGGTCGATTTTGGCCGCAGTGCGACGCATTGAATTAGTTGATTGAGGCACCCTGTTCCGTCTGAGACTTTCTCTGTACGGGGCCCTGTTGCGTTTCGCCGCCGCGAGCCTTTTCCGTTTTTCCCGCAGTGGCTTTGTTGCGCGACCGACTCATAAGCTCATCAATGCGCGCCTGGAACCGGCCGGAACGATCGGCGAGGAACGTGAGTTCGGGAATGTGTCGCACCCCGAGCCGTTCCTTAAGTTCGTGGCGGACATATCCCTTCGCAGCATCGAGGCCGGCGATGGTTTGCGCCTCGGATCGGACGATGTCTTTGGTCGCGCTGTCCAGCGCTACGTAAACGCGCGCCGATTTACCGCCGGGATTCAGAGCCACCTCGCTCACGTAGCAGAAGTCAATGCGAGGATCGGAGAGCTCGCCCTCGATCATGGCGCCAATCTCGACGCGCAGAGCCTCCGCCATTCGATCCTGATGATGCTTTCTTGCCCGGTGCTCCGGCATGGCTCCTCCTCGCAAATAAACTCCTTAGGATATCAGAGTGCTTGCGAAAAGGCCTACGGAGGAACCGGGCTCGCTACTAACGAGTGTCGGTTGAGCGGCTTATCGCAATGGGCTAAGCCGAAAAATCTATCGCGACCACTTCATGCAGCGCAATTGACGGCACTTCGAGCAATATGGCGCCGCCTTCGCTGCGATACGGTATGTCTCTCGCGGCGGTCAACAGGTGAACGCGCTTAATGCGACGACCTGCGGGAATCTTCAGCGAAATCTTCTGCGCGCTGATCGGAATGATCTCGCGTACCGGGCCTTTGAGCATCATGGGATTGGTGAGATTGACGAGATGGAGGGTCATCGAATCCTGCTGCTCCCAGACGGCCACATCGAGAACGCCTTTGCCTTCGACCTTCACAAGCGGAGCCTCATTTGTGACCCACTCGACTGCGTTCTGCAAGAGCTTGCCGTGATCGGTGTTGAGCACCTCCCAGAATGTACGGTCGATGTCGCCCGGGAAATAGACGACGCGCCCCGCTCCCAACTGTTTCAAGTAGATGCCGGGGGGCCGGGGACCGGGGCGCACATACACCGATTCCATGGGCAGATCGGGGTACGACGGCACAATGCGCAGGGGTGAGAATTGGCTTTGGTCGGCCGGCGTTACGTCCACCTGGTTTACCGCGTTAATGATGCGGCCCGCGTCTTCGAACCCTCTGAGCAGCGGATGGTATGTGTTGGTTGCAGGATCTTTTTCGACATTGAGATACGAATTTCGCATGCGATCTTCGACTTTGCTGGCATAGGATGCACCGAAGAGCGAGGACAGCGCGAAGTCTTTTCTCTGCACGCCCCACTCGTCGTAGAGCGAAGTCTCATAGGTGGCAACCAGGCCGCCGCCTTTCTCGACGAAGGCGCGAAGGCTGGCGCACTGGTCGTCGGATAGCGCCGCGATGTTGGGCAGAATGAGCGTGCGGAACGGAGCAAGATGTTCCTGGTCAAGGCAACGGTCGTGCACCATCTCAAAAGGAACGCGCGCCTCAACCAGCGCTTCGTAGAATCCCAGCGCAGGTTCCTCGATCTTTTCGCGAGCTTGCGTTCCGCCGTAAAACCAGGAGCTTTGCTGCGAGTAGACAAGCCCGACGCGGGCGATGGGGCGAATATTCTTGAAATACTTCTCGTTGGCGTAGTGCCACTCAAAGATTTCCTTGACAACGGGTAGCCAGCGGCGGTCGGCCGGCTTGGCATTGAACTTGATAAACCAGGGGTGCAGGCCCTGCGCCATGCCATCGGCAACCCACATGCGGATCTCGTCGCCATTCTGCACGGAATCTTTCCAGCGATTGGCGTCTTCGATGCCGACGCTGAACATGCCTGCAATGGGTTTACTGCCCATGGTGGCGCGATACTCTTTGCCATTCTTCCCGTTGGCCCAGGGAGCCATCAACCCGTTGCGGCCCTGGCGGTCGGCGACCATGGTGGGCGCAAGCTGGTTGATGGTCTTCATGTCGAGATCGCTCAGCGCTCCGCCGCCGGCATTGGCCATATAACACGCGTTGGGGTTGATCGCGCGGATCTTTTCGTTCCACAAGCGCCACAACTCGAACAGCCGTTGCTGCCGCCAGAGGATGTATTGCTTTCTTGCCGGGTCTTGCGGATTGCTGGTGCGCGGCAGGTCGAGTCCCGCGGCCGCGTGGAAATTTTCGCGACAGTGCTGGCAATAGCACATGCCGCTGCCTGCCCAACGGTTAGTAAAGATCGCGTCCGGCTTGTACTTGCGCATGATCTCCTCATGCACGCTGGTCATGAATTCGAAGTTGTAGGGGCCGAGAGCGCAGGTTTCCCAGTATTGCGGATCGGAGGGATGGCGGACAGGGTTTCCGCTCGCATCGACTCTGATCCAGTCAGGATGCGCATCGTAGACCTTTTGCCAGCAGGCATGCGAGTCGGTGCGCGCAATCACGTTCATGCCCATGGCGCGACAGCCGGCCATCAACTCACCGAAGGAATCGCGATCGCCCAGCCATGCGCTGCGCTTTTGCAGTGGAAGTTCAGTGGGGTAGAACGCAACGACTCCACCTGCGCTCAGGCAGGCCGCATCGGCGTGGACGCTGCGGAAGTAGTCGAGCCAGAACTGGCGGTCGTAGTTGCCGGGATCGTCCTCGACAAACGCAAGCTGCGCCCAGCGCATGGGCCGGCTGTACCAGCTCCCTGCCCCGGCTGACGCAGCTTCGGCCGCGGCCGCGCCAGCGGAAAAAAGATTCGTGGCTGTGCTTGCGGGCAAGAGATACGCGGTTGCGGCGAATGCCGATCCTTTAACAAAGTCTCTGCGGCTGCTCATTTTTGGGGCCCTCCCGTGACCTTGTCATTGAACCACGGTGGGGCACCTTATGGAAATCGACGGTGGCATATCGGACGAGCAGCACGCGCCGGTATCGATTTCGCGCTGCGTCATGCGCCGAACTGACGCAGGTGATGATCCAGGTGTTTATACATGAGCACTGCCCACTCTTCCGGGTTGAGAGGGCCAAAAAATACGTGCGGGTGGGTGGTGCAACCGGCCGGTCCTGCAGCGGCAAAACGGTCGATAAGCTGACTCAATCGCTCGCGCTCGGATTCAAAGTCTCGATTGCCGTCGATCAGGAGTTCTTTCGCGGTCGGGGAATTCCTGCGCATCGGCTCTTCCTCGCGAAGGGCGACACGCTTCACTGCCGGTCCGATGATGCGCCCAATCAGTGCTCGCGGAGGACGTATCTCACCCGCAGCCATCTCTATTCCGGCCGAGCAGTGCGCCAGCATCTGGGCCAGGTTCATCTTGCCCCACTGCCGCGGCTGATCGGGCCGCAGCCGCGACAGGCGCTGCTCCACTTCTTCAACACATGCAGCGTCAAACATGCATTTCATGCAAAACACTCCCAAGGATTCGGCTGTCGCCGCCTCGTTTTTCAACGAACCGCGATGAAAAAGAACTACGGATTCAGCTTTTCGCGGCGCGCTCCAACTCTGCGATGTCGAGCTTCTTCATCTTCATCATGGCCTGCATCGAATTCGGATGCCGGAGAAGCTCAACGATCCGCCTGGGAGTGACTTGCCAGCACAAACCGAACTTATCGCGGAGCCAGCCGCAAGCGATTTCGCTGCCGCCGGCGGTGAGCTTCGACCAGTAGTGATCAATTTCATCCTGCGTGTCGCACTGCACGACGAACGAAACCGCCTCGTTGAACTTATGCGCCGCGCCGCCGTTAAGGGCGGTGAAATGCTGGCCGTCCAATTCGAAGGAGATGGTGAGCACCATTCCTTTCGGGCCGCTCGGCGTTTCAATCGAGCTCCGGAACTCGCTCAGTTTGCGCGAGTTCTTGAAAATGTTGCAGTAGAATTCGACCGCATCTTCGGCATTTGAGTCGAACCAGAGAAAGGGGGTAATGCGATGCGATTCAGAGAGAGTGCTCATGGGGACCTCTCGGCGATTCCGTGTTCAGCCGCGCGAAATGGGGAGCGGCCGACGGAATATTCCTATCACTTTTAGGTTGCAAACTGCAAGTTAATTACATACCATGCTTTCGTGGCCCAGGGCTCCAAATCCAAACACCGTTCCGGATGCCCAATGAGCATTTCGCTCGACGTGTTCGGCGACCGCTGGTCGCTGCTGCTGGTGCGCGACATGATGGTGCGCGGCTACCGCACGTTTCGTGAGTTCCAACGCTCCGGCGAGGGAATTGCCACGAACATTCTGGCCGACCGCCTGCAGAAGCTTGAGGCGGGCGGAATCGTTCTCCAGGAACCAGCGGCGGAAGACGGCCGAAGTACACATTATCGATTGACGGAGAAAGGCATTGCCCTGGCGCCCATCCTTCTCGAAATCTTAATCTGGGGCGCGCAACATGAGGAGACGGATGCCCCGCGGGCGGTGATCGAAGAGATGGAGCGGAATCGCGCGGCCATCCTTGCAGAAACTTACCGCCGGTGGGAGCAGCGCGATCCCACGCCGATCCTACCGCCGTTTCGTTCGCAACCAAAATCCAATTCCCCGAAAGGACAATTGAAACGATGAAGGTACATACGTATTTGAACTTCCCCGGCAATTGCCTGGAAGCGATGAACTTCTACGAAAAGCATCTGGGCGCAAAGATCCTTGTTAAAATGACGTTCGCGGAGATGAGTTCAACCGGCGCGCCTCAAAACCTGCCGCCCGGCCTCAAACCTGATGGAATCATGCACGCTCGCTTCACTCTCGGTGACGCGGCGATCATGGCCAGCGACGGGCCGAAGGTTGAACCGATGCGCAGCGCCTATCTGTCTCTGTCGGTGGACAGCAATGAGGAGGCCGAGCGCATTTACGCAGCTCTCTCGGAGGGCGGCGAGATCTTCATGAAGATGGGCGAGCAGTTCTTCGCGCATCGCTTCGCGCAGCTTCGCGACAAGTTCGGCATCAACTGGATGATTCTTCACGAGAAGCCGATGCGCTAGATATCAGACCGCTTCGTCTTGTACCAACGGGGGTGCCCCAGGTCACGGTTTTGAGACCTGGGAACCATGAAACTGATGGTACGAATTCATGCGGTTAGAGACCTAGCTAGACCGAATGCAGAGCTTGCGTGCGTTTGAAAAGAAGGCCACAGGCTGCTACGCTCATCTGTCCCGGTGCAGCGGTTTCGGAAATGGAGTGCGAGCATTCACCAAACTAAAGTCTGAGCGAACAAAAGTTCGAAGACCTTAGTAGCTGCATTCACCCAACGGTATTTCCGAAACTGCTCTGAACCGGGAAGAAAGCGAGCACGACCATGGCCTTCAAATTTCAGGGCTTCGATTTTCTTCATCTCGACGCGAGCTTCACAGAGGAGGAGCGGCTGGTCCGCCGAACTGCGCGCGATTTTGTCGACCAGAATGTAGTTCCCATCATCGAGGAGTGCTTTCGCGAGGGGCGCTTTCCGCGAGAACTGGTCCCGCTGATGGGCGAGTTAGGCTTTTACGGGGCCACCATCGAGGGTTATGGCTGCGCCGGCATGTCGAACGTGGAGTATGGCCTGGTGATGCAGGAGCTGGAGCGCGGCGACTCGGGGCTGCGCAGCTTTGTCAGCGTGCAATCGGCCTTGGTGATGTACCCGATTTTCACTTTCGGTTCCGACGAGCAAAAGAATACTTGGCTGCCGGCGCTGGCCACGGGAGAAAAGCTTGGCTGCTTTGGGCTCACCGAGCCGGGCTTCGGATCGAACCCCGCCGGCATGACGACCCGCGCCCGCAAATCGGGCGATGAGTACATCCTGAGCGGGGAAAAGATGTGGATCACATCGGGGTCGATCGCCGATGTGGCAGTCGTGTGGGCCAAGCTCGAAGGGGACGACGGCGACTCGGTACGCGGCTTCCTTGTTGAGACGGACCGGCCGGGGTTCAGCGCCAGCGACATTCATGGCAAATGGTCCCTGCGCGCGTCGGTCACCAGCAGCCTCTCGCTTCAGGATGTGCGCGTGCTCGAGAAGAGCATACTTCCCGGAGCGACGGGACTCAAGGCGGCGCTGATGTGCCTGAACCAGGCGCGCTACGGCATCGGTTGGGGCGCTATCGGCGCGGCGATGGACTGCTATTCGACGGCGCTCAACTATGCAAAGACGAGAAAGCAGTTTCGCAATCAGCCCATCGCCAGCCATCAGCTTGTACAGGAGAAGCTGGTGTGGATGGCGAGCGAAATCTCGAAGGCGCAGCTACTGTCATTGCAAGTGGGCCGGTTGAAGGATGCGGGAGCTGCCGGGCACCAGCACATTTCGATGGCCAAGCGAAACAATGTGTGGATGGCGCTTGAATGCGCGCGGCTGGCGCGCGACATCCTGGGCGCAAACGGCGTGACCGAAGACTACCCGATCATGCGACACATGATGAATCTGGAATCGGTGAAGACGTACGAAGGCACGCACGACATTCACACGCTCGTGCTGGGACAAAATTTGACAGGCGTCGCCGCGTACTGATCGAGGCACGCCGAACTAGCGAATGCGCACTGGCTTTTCGAAGTCGTGCGTCATCAATGTGGGCAGCTTCCACACGCCCGTGCCTTCTTTGTTTGTGAAGTACAGCGCGGACTCGGAGGCTTGCAGCGGATTACCGTCGGCCCATAGCGCGTAGAAATCCGGATTGGCATTCACCGGGCGCCGCGGATAGCTTTGATTCAGCCGGCTGCCCGAAGTGACCGTGTGCCGATGCCAATTGATTCCCTGGTCGCGGCTCGTCCACATCACAATCTCTCCGCCTGTGCCCCATGGATACGGGCCGGAATCGCTCGTGGCGAAGATGCGCCAAGTGCCATCGGCCTCGATGTAAAAGCAACCGTAGTCGTAGTTGTGGTCGGTTGTTGTCACCGGATGCAATTCCCAGGTCTTTCCCGTCCAGCGCGCGGTCATAAAAGTTCTCGGTCCACTTTTCGGCCCCGGCTCCCAACCTTTGGTGGTCAGATACAGAATCACCGGATGCCTTTCAGCATCGATCTGCAGATCTTTGAGGAACACCAGCAAGTGCTCCGCCCGGTAGTCGTGAATGAGCGCGTCGTTGTGGACGGTGGTGAGCGGCAGAGTGACTGCATTGCCTTCGACGTTGCGCCACGTCTAGCCCATGTCGCTGGTTTCGAGGTAGTAGAGATTGGTGCGCGCATTCAACCCCAGCGGTGAGGGATGGTAGTTGAAGAAAGTGATGACGCGATTGCCCTTCTGCAAACTCATCTGGTAGTGGCCCATATCGATGCGCGCCAGAGGCTTTCGTTCCGTCCAGGTGCGCCCGTCCTTGCTGGTCATCCAATACAGATCGCGGCGCCCGTTGTCGTAGCGTGTGTGGAGGAACAAGAATCCTTGCCCGCTGATATACCACGGTTGCGAGTAGGAGAAGTTGGTTTCGGCGACGCGGTCGAACTCGCTGATGTCGTACGGCCTGCGGCTGCGATGAATATAGGAGGGCCGCGCTGTGCCGTGGGCGCTCGAAAAAATCCAGATGTAACCGTCGTCGTCGATGCTCATCGCCGAGTTGTCGTGCGCGTCGTCGGTGTTTTTGTCCATCAAGATGGTCGGCTTCGGCACCATGCCCGTGGTGTGATCGTAGTAAGAGACCATTTCGAGAAGATGCGTTGCGCTGTCGATGGTTGTGCCGCCATAACAGAAGAAGGTCTTGTTCACCTTGGGCACATAAATCGCGATTGGCTGCTGCTGTTGCGGGTAGGTCCCGAGCCCGCCTGAGTATTTCCAGTGGTACTCGTCGCCGGTGGCCTGGTTGGGATACCAGATGCCGCGGTAACCATCGTCTTTGGGGAATGAGCCGGTCTGGGCTGAGGCCGCAGCCCAAGGCAGCGGCGAGAGCGCAAACGCAATTTCTTTCAATCCGACCTCCGCGAGCTTCAGGAGGCCATCTTCTTGGGCGGATTGCCGGAATGTCAAATAGATCGGGCGCTGCGAACCGATGCTACGGCATCATCCATCATCCGTGCCAGCGGCGGCAAGAGGTTGCCTGCGGAAACTCACAATATTCAAGCGAGCATCGGTAGATGGCCGGAGGCGGCGATGGATCTGTTGTACTCACGAGAGTTTTACCAGGTGATCAAGAGGCATTTGCGCAGCGGGGGAATTCTTCAGATCTGGTACCTCGAAGACGATGCAGCGACTACGGCCTCGGTCACTAAGGCCCTGATGCAATCGTTTCCCTATGTTCGCGGTTTTCAGTCGGAGGCTCCGCCGGGCATCCACTTTCTGGCCAGCATGCAGCCGATCCCCATCACCTCGAGTGCGGCCCTGGCGGCGCGCATGCCATCCGCGGCGGCCGCCGACCTGGTGGAGTGGGGACCTCATGCGACTGCTCAGGCTCAATTCGAATCGATCCTGTCTGGCCAAGTCGACCTCGCGAAACTCGTTGCCGAGGATCCGGAGGTACCCGCGCTTCGCGATGACGAGCCCATCAATGAGTACGATCTTCTGCGCTCAGTCCACCTCACCAACCGCTGAGTTCAATGGGGCCGCGCCAATCGCACACTCTACGCTTGTTTCTGCGCCAGATCTCCATCGACATTGCCGCCTCCGCGCCTTACCCTGATGGCATGACTCGACACTTGCCATTTCTTGCGCTGTTTGCCGCCGCGACGGTCGCGGTCGCTCAGCCGGGACCACCTATTGTGCTGCACGCGGCGCGGTTGCTTGAGGTTGACACGGGGAATGTACTGAGTCCGGGCGAGATTCTGGTTGAGGGCGAGCGGATCAAGGCGGTTGGCACAACAGTGGATCATCCGCAGGGCGCAAAGATGATCGACCTTGGGGACGCCACACTGCTGCCGGGCCTCATTGATGCGCATGTGCACCTGTTTCTGCATCCGGGCGCGGAGGACTTGCAGACGGTAGAAGAATCCGTGCCGTGGCGCACGATTCTTGCCGAGCAGGCGGCGAAGGCCGACTTGATGGCCGGCTTCACGGCCGAGCGCGACATGGGCACAGAGGGCGCGGGTTCAGCGAGTACGGCGGTGCGCGATGCCATCAACCAGGGAATCATTCCGGGGCCGCGGTTGCGCGTGTGCGCGAATGCGGTCGACATCCTGGGCGGCCACGAGGACGCCAACGGCTTCAATCCTGCGCAGCATGTGCTTTCGAATGCGGATTATGCAAACGATGCGGAGCAGATTGTCGAAGTGATGCGAGAGCAGCACAAGGAGGGCGCGGACTTCACCAAGATTTACGAGACCGGGCCGGACAACATGATCGATGGGGTGTTGCATACGCCGTATCAATACACCGAGGCGCAACTGGCCGCGGCGGTGGAAGAAGCGCACCGGATGGGCGAGCCGGTGGGAGTGCACGCCATGGGCGAGCCCGGGACGTTGTATGCGGCCGAGGCGGGCGTGACCTCAATCGACCACGCAACACAGCTCAGCGATGAGACCATGCGATTGATGAAGGAGAAGGGCATCTTCGCAGTGCCCACGTTCACCATCTTCGATTATTTTGCTCACCACGCCACGGGCGCTACCGAGGCCGCAAGCGAGTCAGCGATGCTCGATTACAAAATCGCGCAGTTTAAGAAGCAGGTTGCGACCGGCATTCCCTTTGCGGTGGGCTCGGACGTGGGGCCGTTTCCGCACGGTACCCAGGCGCACGAGCTGACTCTGATGGTCAAATACGGCATGAAGCCGCTGGCGGTGCTGCAGGCCGACATGATCAACGGCGCGAAGCTGCTCGGCTGGGCCGGTCAAATAGGCGAGCTGAAGCCTGGGTATTTTGCCGACATCGTCGCCGTGCCAGGCAATCCGCTGGACGATATCAGCGTGGTGGAGCATGTGCGCTTTGTGATGAAGAACGGCGCGATCTGTCGGCAGAATTGAAAACTATTGCCCGGCGTGGCATCCCCCGGTGTAAACTCGCGTGCATGGTTCGAACCAAGATTTGCCTCATTGCATTTGTGGCCGCGGGCGTAATGGCCGGAGCGCTCGCGCACGCACAAAAGCCAAAGCCGGAAGAGACTGAAATCTGGCAGCCGGTGCCGGCCGTAGTGACGCCGGGCGCAACTGTGGGCGCGGCGCCTTCAGATGCGATCGTCCTCTTTGACGGGAAGAACGAGGACGAGTGGGTTTCCGCGCAGGATCACACGCCGGCAAAGTGGTTGGTGGCCGATGGGGAGCTGACGGTAGTTAAGAGCGCCGGAAGCATCGAGACCAGGCAAAAGTTCCACGACTACCAGCTGCATGTCGAATTCAAGATTCCCGCGGACATCACGGGCAGCGGACAGGCGCGCGGCAACAGCGGCGTCTTTCTGGCTTCAACCGGACCGGGGGACGACGGATACGAGCTGCAGGTGCTGGACGGGTACAACAATCCCACGTACGTAAACGGGATGGTGGGCAGCATCTACAAGCAGTCGATTCCGCTGGTGAATGCCTCGCGAAAGCCGGGCGAGTGGCAGAGCTACGACGTGGCGTGGACGGCGCCGCTGTTCAACGCCGATGGGACACTGAAGACGCCGGCGTACGTGACGGTCTTCTTCAACGGCGTGCTGGTGCAGAACCACTTTGAGCTGAAGGGGCAAACCCTGTATATCGGCAAGCCGTTCTACAAGGCGTTCGATGGCGCGCCGATCAAGCTGCAGGCACACGGCGACAAGAGCGAACCAATCAGCTTCCGCAACATCTGGGTGCGCGAGCTGCCGTAGGCGGCTTCAAAGCGCGCTCTACACAGCGACGACGAAGCTATCCTCGGTGCGGGTCACGGCGTGGTAGAGCGTGTCGCGCTCAACGGGGATACGCCCGGCCTCCGTAATGAGGCGACAGAGTTCCTTGCGGGTAAGGCCCTGCGGCGTTTTCGCTCCGGCATCGTGATAGATCTTTTCTTCGATGACCGTGCCATCGAGGTCATCTGCGCCGAAGCGCAGCGAGATTTGCGCGATCTTGGGCGTCATCATCTGCCAGTAGGCCTTAATGTGGGGAAAGTTGTCGAGCATCAGGCGCCCGACGGCGATCTGGCGGATGTCGGTGAGTCCAGTGGTGACAGGCAAGTGATCGAGCACTGTGTTTTCAGGGTGAAAAGCCAGCGGAATGAAGGTCTGGAAGCCGCCGGTTTCGTCCTGCAGAGCACGCAGTTTGAGCAGGTGATCGACGCGATCTTCGTCATTCTCAATGTGGCCGTAAAGCATGGTCGCATTCGACTTGAATCCGAGCTTGTGCACCGTGCGTGCGGTTTCGATCCATTCCTCACCATCGATTTTGTGGTCGCAGATGATGGAGCGAACGCGCGACGCAAAGATTTCCGCGCCGCCGCCGGGCATGGAGTCGACGCCCGCTTCGCGTAACTTGATCAGCGTCTCTTCGACAGAGAGCTTGGCGCGGCGAGCGAGGAACGCAATCTCGACCATGGTGAAGGCCTTGATGTGCACCTTGGGGAAGCGCTGTTTCAGGCCGCGAATCAGGTCGAGGAAGAATTCGAGGGGCAAATCGGGATGCAGGCCGCCAACAAGATGGAACTCCGTAACCGCCTCGGAATAACCGGAAGCAGCGGTTTGCCACGCTTCTTCGAGGGCCATGGTGTAGCCGGCTGGGTCGCCTTTTTTGCGGCCGAACGCACAGAGCTTGCAGGCTGCCACGCAGACGTTGGTGGGATTGATGTGGCGATTGACGTTGAAGTAGGTCACCTCGCCGTGCATCCGTTCGCGCACGTAGTTGGCCAGCCAGCCCACGGCCAGAACGTCGTGCGATCCATAAAGAGCGAGACCGTCGGCGGTGGAAAGGCGCTGCTGGGCCAGGACCTTCGCCGCGATTGGCTCCAAACGCGGGTCGTAGGTGCGAAAGCGGTGTGCCGCAGAGGCCGCCTGTTCTCGGATTTTCAGCGTGTCGCTCGCCAATGGGGCCGTCGGGGCCATGCATTGATGATACCGGAGTTCGGGTGACTTCGCTCACGGGGCTGAGGGCACTTCTGCCATGTGGGCTGGATCACATGGGAGCGTTAGACGAGCGGGATAAACTGCACCTTATTCGCTGAAAAAGAGGCAGATATATGCCTGTTCAAGAGCAAATCCTAACCCAGAGCCACGCGAGAGGGCCGGCACGGCCTCTTCTGGAACTGACCATTGGCGACCTGTTGCACCGCACCGCAGACCGGTTTCCGGAACGACTCGCAGTGGCTTCGCGCCACCAGGAAGAGAGGCTGAGCTGGGCGGAATTAAGCGCCGAGGCGGATCGTGTGGCACGCGGACTTTGGGCGCTGGGCATTCGCAGAGGCGATCGGGTGGGCGTATGGTCCACCAACTGCATTGAGTGGATCGTGATGCACATGGGCTGCGCGCGTGCGGGGGCGGCCCTGGTGAACGTGAATCCCGCCTACCGTTCGCACGAGCTCGGGTTCACGCTGACGCGGTCGCGAATGAAGGCGCTGTTCCTGTGGCATAAGGACAGGCGCGCCGATTACGAAGAGATCCTGGGGCGGGCAAGACATGGGCTCGACCTGGCGCTCGAGCACACGATCTATTTTGATTCGCCAGAGTGGCCGGCGCTGCTCGACGCTGAAGGACAATTGCCGGATCATGTCGCCGTTGACGATATCGCGAATATTCAATACACGAGCGGAACGACGGGCCTGCCCAAGGGCGTGATGCTCACCCACCACAATGTGGTGAACAACGGGCAGTTTCTCGCGGCAGGATTTCACTACACCGAGCAGGACAAGATCGTGGTTCCGGTGCCGCTCTTTCACTGCTACGGGTGCGTGATTGGCACCATGAGTGCGGTGAACTCCGGCGCCGCAATCATCCTGCCCAATTGGACTTTCGATGCGCGCGCCACGCTGAAGGCGGTACATGACGAACGCGCAACGAGCGTTTACGGCGTCCCGGCCATGTATGTTGCGGAGTTTGCGCTGCCTGATTTTGCGGCCTACGATACAACGAGTCTACGCACCGGAATGATGAGCGGCGCGCCATGCCCGGTGGAGCTGATGAAGCGAGTGCTTGAAGAGATGCACTGCCGCGAACTGGTAATCGCGTACGGACAGACGGAAACCTCGCCGGTGGTAACCATGAGCGACGCCGCCGACTCGCTTGAAGTTCGCGTCAACACGGTAGGCCGTGCCATGCCGCAGACTGAGATCATGATTGCGCCGCCCTGGGCGGAGCCCAAGACGAATCTCGAGACGCTGCCCGATGCGCAAATCGACGGGCGCGAACCCCTGCCTTGCGGACAGCAGGGCGAGGTATGCGTGCGCGGGTATGCGCTGATGAAGGGCTACGACGGCGATCCGGAGGGAACGGCGCAGGTGATCCAACCGGACGGCTGGCTGCGCACGGGGGATCTGGGCGTGATGCGCGGGGACGGGTGCATCCACATCACCGGCCGCTCACGCGACGTGATTATCCGCGGCGGCGAGAACATTTATCCGCGCGAAGTGGAGGAGTTCCTGTACACGCATCCAAAAGTGGGCGAGGCGCAGGTGATCGGGCTTCCCAACGCGCGGCTGGGCGAGATTGTAGTGGCGTGGATTCGCCTGCGGCCGGGCTTGACGCCGGATGTCGACGTGACGGAGCAGGAAATCAAGACTTTTTGCCAGGGCCAGATCGCATATTACAAAATTCCGGAGCACGTGCGATTCGTCACGGAGTTTCCGGCCACATTGTCGGGCAAGATTCAGAAGTACAAGATGTGCGAGTTCGAGATTGAAGCGTGGGGGTTGCAGGATGTGGCCAGGACGGCGACGGCGTAAGAACTGCGCTAATCTGAATGTGACAGTTGGGCATCCTTCGGAGGATCCAATGAGCATAATTCCACCCGCAGTCTTGACGGTCACTCAGCTTGTAGGGGGGCTGGTTTCAAGCGCGAAGACGGCTCGTGAGCTTGCTAAGGATACATCAAACCACGACTTGAAAGCCGCTATAAGTGACCTCTACGACGATGTGCTCAGTGTGAAGGAGCGCGTGGTCGATCTTGACGAAGAGAACCGCGCCCTGCGAGCTGCCTTGAACGAAAAGGGCAAATATATTGGCCCCGTTCTCCCACATGGCTACTATTTTCAAGCCGGAGACAACGAACATCCGCTATGTCCAAGATGCTTTCAAGAAACGCCACAGAGAATTGCATTTATGACAGAACCCGAAGACTGGAATCTCGGAATCCGGCGACAGTGCAAACTCTGCCGTCATCACATTTATGAGAAGCCAATGGTGCTGAATAGCGTTGGACGGCGCCCGACAGAAGGAGGCCCATGGTCCTGAATCGCCAGGTGCCCTATTTCCCATTCTCGGACCCGGGAGTGCAGCCTACTTCACGCCCTTGTGCGCGGCCAGCATTTCCCGGCGGAGGATCGCATTGATGCGCGACTGATAACCCCTCCCGTGAGACTTCAGCCAATCCAGCACATCGGCGTCGACACGCGCCGTAATCTGCCGCTTTACCGGGCGATAGAAGCGTCCGCGAATTCCCCTTTTCCACTGTTCCGCGGTCAGTTCAGAAATGCCGCTGAAATCGATTTCGCTATCGGGCCGCGCTGCGAGTTTCTTCAGGTTCGCAATCTGAGCCTCCGTCAGGGGCGGCAGCGTCTCCGGCGTATAGCTAACGGTTTTCGTCTTCTTCATAACGTTGTCTCTCCTTTCGCGATGCGCGCCGGGCCGAGATGATGCGCATCACCTCGATGATTTCACCGTGCTCATTTGCGTCACTGACGGTATGCGCCACAATTAGAAGTACACAGCCCCCGACATCGCCGATCGTTTGCCAGCGCTCCTCGCCATAGACAATCCGATCTCTCACGGAGACGACGAGCGGGTCAACAAATACCTGGCTGGCTTCCTCGAAGCTGATGCCGTGCTTGCGCTGGTTGAAGCGGTTTTTCGCCTCGTCCCATTCGAATCGCATTCCAGACACAACAATATAATAATGGCAATTATGTAATTACACAACTTGTGCTGCAAACGCCGTGGCATGTTTTGTTTTGAAGTTGTTTGGAAGGGGCTATCTCCACGCGGAAGCCAAGACGGCGACGGCCTGACCGCAAAATGATTGCGCCCGATACGCGACTGCGCATCGGGCGCAAAAGCCGTTCATACTTAATTTGTTATGGCAGGGCGAGTCTGACTCTTTTGCTCGACATGCCAAGCTCGAGCCTATTGCGCAGGCGCGGCCGGAGCGGCTCCCGCACCTCGCTTGGCTACAAAATCTGTCGGGGGACGGTCGCCAAGGGTGCGCGTAAACTTGATGGAATCGGCGCCGTCGGCCGTTCCCTTATAGTTGATGGTCATTGAATTGCCGTTGAAGTTCATCACCTGGTCAAAGGAGATGTTGTCTCCATCCACTTTGCCATTCGTAATGTCCATATCGCCGCGTTGCGTGGTGACCTTGCCCGTAAGCGTCGTCCCGTCGACATGAAAGTCGAAGGTAAGTGTTTGCGTGCCCATGCGTCCCTGAACATCAGCGGTCCATTTGCCGTTGAAGTCTGCGGCCAGCGCAGTAACGGAGCCGAGCGCGAGCATAAGAACTGCGATCCCAAGCTTCTTCATCATGCGAGTCTCTCCCAGCGTTCAATTTCTTTCCGACGACGGATCTTACACCCGGCGCCTGTTCATGAGGGACGTTACCCGGACGGGACAAGTCTCACCGGAATGGCGATGGGACCCAAATAATCTCTGGAGATGCATTGGCGTCGAACCGGCGATCGGAATGGAGGCCCGAAGTCTCAGCCTGCAAGGTTTTCGATCGGTCAAACCCGCCATCTTGTTCTTCGTCTTGCGGCTTCTGTATAGTTCGAGAGTTCCAGAGATCCGCGTCACCGCGGCGTAGATAGGTTCTCAGATGGGGGTTTCCATGCGGCACATTCGCTTCTTGATCGTAGCGCTCTTTGGCTTTGTCACCTGCGCCGGACATTCGTTTGCTCAGCTTCCCGTTCAAGAGGGTTTGAAGCTCGATGATTTCCGGGTTCATGATCCGTGGATACTGGCCGACCGGCCATCGCAAACTTACTTTCTCTACACCGCTTCAGGACCGCAGGCGAGCAGTCAGCATCGCAGTGGTGTGGTCGCATACAAGAGCAAGGATCTCGAAACGTGGTCGGGTCCGTATCTTGTCTTCGAGGTTCCCGACGGCTCATGGGCAGACCCTGCCGCCGGAGTATGGGCGCCGGAGGTGCATTTCTATCACGGAAGGTACTATCTGTTTGCGACGCTGAACAACTACAAGGCTCCGCTTCCCTCTTCGCCACAGGCCGCGAATTCCAATAGCAGGACGCATATCGAAGTAACTTACGGCGGCGCTGGAACTCATCTGCGCGGAACACAGATTTTTGCGAGCGATTCACCGTCGGGCCCGTTCAAGCCCATCAGCGATAAAGCCATTCCACCACAGGACGTAATGAGCCTGGATGGAACGTTCTATATCGAGAATGGGACGCCATACATGGTCTATGCCCACGAGTGGATCCAATTGATTGACGGCAATATGGAAGCCATCCAGATGACTCCCGACCTGACAAGCTCTGTCGGGAGTCCTTTCTTTCTCTTCAAGGCATCGGATGCGCCGTGGCTCGATGACCGGCAAACCACGGTAAACACACCGCAGGTATACGTAACGGACGGCCCGGAGCTCTACAAAACCCGAACCGGCAAATTGCTGATGCTGTGGTCAAGCTACGACAAAGGAAGCTATGTTGAAGCGCTCGCGCACTCCACCACCGGCAAACTGCAAGGCCCCTGGAAGCAGGACGGGATCCTGGTGGATGACGATAGCGGTCACGGAATGCTCTTCCACAGCTTCGATGGGCACCTGATGCTGGTGCTCCACCATCCGATGAACGGCCGTGAATCGAAAGCGAAGCTTTATGAAGTGGAGGACACAGGCGATACCATTCGCATCAAGAAGGAAGTGACTCACTGATTTGCGCCATGGAAATGTCGCCCGACCGTGGCGATTCAAGCGCCAGCCCTTACTTCACCAGGCCGGCGCGATGTATCCGTTCAACTTGCTTGTTATAGCGGCCGAGCAGTGCATTCCAGCGGACCATAGCGATATCTTCGAGCATCCGAATTCCGTCCTTGAGATAACTGATCTGGGTACGCTCGTCGTGGGCCCAGCTTACCGGCACTTCGACGACGCGATAGCCGCGCTTGAGGGCGATGAAGAGAATCTCGGGATCAAAGCCCCAACGTTCGATGGTCTGGAGCTGGAAGACCGTCTGCGCGGCGGTGCGCGTAAATGCTTTAAAGCCGCACTGCGTGTCGGCGTAAGGCAATCCCATGATGAGGCGCGTAACCGCGTTAAAGCAGCGGCCAAAGAACTGCCGGTAAAAGGGCTGGCGAATGGTCTGACGTGTGCGCTCAAGCCAGCGCGAGCCGATGGCGATGTCGGCGCCGCCGGCAATCGCAGCGAACAAGCCCTCGGCCTCTTCGATGGGCGCTGAAAGATCGGCATCGGTGAACATGACGATCTCCCCGAAGGAGTGGAGAAGCCCGTTTCGCACACTGTAACCCTTGCCGTGGTTGCCCTGGTTCCGCAGCAGCCGTACTTCCGGGGCGCCGGCGGCGAAGGCGCCCACCAACTCTGCCGTCCGGTCGCGCGAGCCATCGTCGACCACCACAATCTCAGCGGACCAACCGCGCACGCGCACACATGCGACAACGGACTCGAGCGCACCGATAATGCGCGCGGCCTCATTGTAGGCGGGGATCACGATACTGTAACGCGGATAGCTCACCGGACTGCGGAGTTTCAAGGATTACTCTACCCTAATGCGGTCCCAGGGCCACCATCCCCATTTGGGGTATTTTCATTACCACCGTTCCCCGGTGCTGCACTCTTAATGGCGATTGACCTGTCCGCGAAGACCGCGCCGGACCGTCCCGGTGCCGGGAGACTTTGGGCCAACTTGCTGATCCGCAAAGGCTAAATTCTTTGAAGGGACTTGCAATTTCGTGCTAACCCCGGCAAAATCCGTTTATGCTGGATGCGGAGGTTCCAGGACGATGACAAAGGCGGACTTGGTGGAGAAGGTAACTGCACTGGGTGATTTGACCCGGCGCGATGGAGAAGTGATCGTTGAAACCATCTTCGGCTCGGTAATCGGCGCCCTGCAAACTGGCGATAAGATCGAGATCCGCGGTTTCGGGTCGTTTCGCATCCGCCAGCGAAATCCTCGCATTGGCCGCAACCCCAAGACGGGCGCGCGGGTGGAAGTACCCGCCAAGAAAGTGCCTTACTTCAAGCCTTCCAAGGAACTGCGCGACCTGGTAAACCCCGGCGAAGCCGCCAAGGCTTCTGCTTAGTGCCTGATCGCGCATCGCGATCAGGCATCGGATGGTTCTTCCCTAAAACTGGCGATTTAGGATTGCAGGCGAACCCGGAATTCCCGGAGCCGCGGTTGATTGCGCGAGCTCACTTCGTTCGCGCTCGGAGCAGGCGCACCTTTGTGTCGCAAATCCCGATGAGCGCCATCATGCGCCCGGCATGCCCTTGCGAGGCACGGTGCGAAAAGAAAAGATCTGAGTGACACTGCGTGCAGCCGCCCAGCGAATGAATCGATCGCGGGCGAAGCCCCGCCGCCAGTAACTGCTGGCGGTTCGCTTCAATCAAGTTCACATGAAGGCTGGGGCCGATGGAAGAGTGGCCCGGAGCGCGCTGCGTCAAGAAGAGCATCGGATACTTTTTCCTGACCGGATCGGTATCCGGAACCTCGCGGAAGAGCTCGCGAGCATAGGAAAACTGCGACTCAAAGGCCGAGAGCACCTCCTCGCCCACCGAGTAGCAACAAAGGCCGATGCCGGGGCCGACGGCGGCAACAAGATCTTCAGGCAGCGAGCCAAAGGCTAGCCTCATGCGGCCAACGCCCTTCTCGACGATGCGCTTCACAGTTCCCCGCCAGCCTGCATGCAAAGCGGCCACGGCGCGCCGCTTTCTGTCAGCCAAAAGCACGGGGATGCAATCGGCAGTTTGCACGGCGAGCAAAAAACCTGGTTCGTCGGTCAACTGCCCGTCTGCTTTCCGGGGGATCTCGCGGTCTGCATCGGACCGTGTAGCTTGGATGATCAGGTCAGAATGGAATTGGCGTATGGCAGCAATTGGTGTGCCTGCATCGCCCGAAATGGCCTCAGCCAGCAAGCGGCGATTTGCAGTGACCGCCTGACGTTTGTCGGCATCTGTGAATCCCAGGTTCAACTCGCCTGGCGCGTCCTCAGAACAATAGGGTCTGCTTAGCCCTCCCTTGCGGGTGCTGAATCCGGCCCAAAGCCACGAGGCGTGCCAACCGGGAACAGGCAGCCATTCTACGCCGTTCGTATCGCGCTTTGGGACGGGCGCTGCGACGGACAAATCTTCAGGTTCCGCGCGTTCCAGGCCGAGAACTCGCTGGCGGGAAGTCTCACCGGCATGCGAGCTGCGGATAAGCCCCGCGCGGGAGAAGCCGGAATCGATCCTTTTCAGGGTCGCAAGATCTGGCTTTTTAGAGGAGTCAGAACCCATCGCATTTGATTCTAATCTCTTGAGATTCAATCAGCTGGAGGGAAGAGCATGTGGGCCTACCTTCCGGTAGGCCCGCTCGAGAGGCAATTATGGAAGGGTAACCAGGGGGGTATTTTGGGAAGAGGTTCCGAAGAACCCTCGAGAGAGAGTTGTTTCCTTTCTTTGGCGGGACATCATGGGGAAGCCTCTGCTAATTACTTATTAGGATGCATGGTCTGCGGAAAGGTTGCAAGCCTCCGGCAGCAATGTGCAACAACGAGACGACGGCCCAGGCGAATGCGGACGATTTTTACCTGTCTGGCACCCTTTGTGAGTGATACCGCACAACTTGCTTGCTCCTCAACACCCCGATTCTGCAGTCTTTGAATGGTGAGGGGAAATGTGAGGGGGCCAGCCAAACTCGTCCTTGGTTTGCTTGGGCTGGGTGCAATCGCGTGCTTTCTCTTCCTCTACCGGGGGAAGATGGGGCTCTGGGGCTCAGGCGGGACTCCGGACAACGGGGCCAAAAGCCAAACGAGTTCGAGTGCTGCGCCCGCGCAAATTGACTGGCAAGAGGTGGATCGCAGCCCCGACGGCTTCAAAGTCCAGATGCCAGCCGGCACAAACGAAACGCTGATTCCGGCCTACAACGCGCAAGGCGGCGTGGAAGAGGTGAATATGATCATGGCGATGCCCGGCTCTGACACGTTCGCCGTCGCCTGGGCCGACCATCCTCCCGTGGAGCGTGCGAGCAGCGCAAATGCTGAGAAGACTCTGGACCTGGCACGGGATGGCGCACTGATGCGAACGCAGACGGTCCTCACCGGGGAGTCGCGCAGCAGGATCGATGGTTATCCGGAGTGCCAGTTTTCGGCGCGCAACGATCAGGGTGGCATCCTGAATTCGCGCCTGATCCTGGCGGGCACACATCTTTATATGCTGATGGCCTCATTCCCTGCCGCCAGCGCGCGGCGCGACGAAGACGTCAATCGCTTCTTCGATTCATTCACGCTCACCGCGGCGTCGGCGGGCGATTAAGCTTCCAATTCGGCCGAAAAAGCAAGACGGCGAAGCCGCTCCATTTGCCGGCGGCTTTGGGCGCAGACATGGTTTCCGCGCAGGCGCGAAATCACTCAGCCTTCGTTGGAGCCGCTTCGAGGCCGCAGGGCCTTCTCAAGAATGGCAGTGATCACGCTCGTGGGAATGAAGCGAACCAGAGATGCGGTGAATGCGCCTTTAAAGTTGGGAACGATGACGCGCTTGCCGGCAGCCAGCGCCGCGACGCCTTTGCGCGCTACGTCTTCAGCCGATTGAACGCCGAAGCGGCGAAAAACTCCGGCACCGCCTGCGACCTCGAAGAACTCCGTCTCTGTCGGGCCGGGGCAAAGCGCCGTCACCTTGATCCCATATTGTTCGACCTCGGCAGCCAAGCCCTGCGAGAAGAACCGGTCAAAAACCTTGGTGGCGGCATAAGTTGTGTTGTAGGGGATGGGCTGGAAACTCGCCGTTGAAGCGACGATCATGACCCACCCCCGCCGCCGTTCGATCATGCCGGGAACAAAAAGCCGCGACACGCGCACCACGGCCTCGCAGTTCACGCGTACCTGGCTCAATTCCTTCTCGGCATCTCCGCGATGAAAGGGCCCGTAATGGCCATGGCCGGCGTTGTTCACGAGGATGTCGACGGGGATGCCGGCGCCCTCGGTGGCGTCGTAAATCTGCTGCGGCGCGGCCGGATCAAAGAGATCCGCGACCACGATTCGCGTCTCAGTTCCTTTCGCAGCAAGATCGGCAGCAAGCGCATCAAGCCGCTCGCGCCGCCGCGCCGTGAGGATGAGTTTTGCGCCGTGGGCGGCGAGCTCACGCGCCAGTGCCATGCCGATTCCAGCACTGGCCCCGGTGACCAGCGCCCATTTACCCTGAAAATCTCTTGTACTTGCCATTGCGGAACCATCATAGCGGGTTGTGGTAGCTGGGATGTGAAACTTGGCAGGATGACGGCGTAGTAGGATGAAGGGCGTCCTCTTTTGCCGGATGCAATACACCTTGGTGCTGCACTTACCGCGTGGCTGAATCCGAAGGGGCGCTTGCTGAATCTACAAGCCGGTCCTGTCGCAACAAGTCAGGACCCCGGAGAATTACCCCGCATGGATGTTCCCGCAAATACCATCTTGTTGCCGTTGAAAACCATCATTTTCGCGACCGATTTCTCTGCTTGTTCTGAGAAAGCGGGAAAATATGCGTCGCTTCTCGCCGGGAAATTCGATGCCGAACTGCTGGCAGCGCATGCCTTTGTGCTTTCGTATCCGGCGATGGAAGTGGAAGCCGAAGACGGCCGGATCAACAAGAGCGAGCAGCGAAGGGATCTTGAGAACGCCCTGGCGCAGGCTGCGAAGCACCACGGCAACGGAGCTAAGCATGCAGTCCCGGTGCTGCTTGAGGGCGATCCGCGCGAAGAGATCCCACGGCTCGCGCAGGAGAACGCCCCCTCGCTGATCGTATTGGGCACGCACGGCAGAGGCAGAGTGGACCGGGGCATTGTCGGTTCAGTGGCGGAGAGGATCCTCCGCGCTACGGGCGGACCCGCATTGACCGTTGGCCCGCAGGTTCCTGCATGCAAACCGGACTGCCCACCTTTTCGCCGCATCCTCTGCGCCACAGGCCTTTATCGCGCTTCAACACGAGGCGTGCCCCTCGCCATCGCCATGGCGGATGCGTTCGATGCATCGCTTGACGTGCTCCACGTGGTGCGCCCTGAAGACAGGGCCGATTCCCGCCGTTTCAATGAAATCCACAAGGAGTTTCAAACGACTTTGGAAACAATTGCGCCGCAGCGCGCCGAGGCAATGTGCAATCCGAAGGGCATTGTGGAGGTGGGCTCGGCGCACGTGCGCATCCTGGAACACCTCAGCGAATTCAAGAACGACCTGCTCGTGCTTTCGATTCGCAAGAGTTCGCACCTATGGCTGGAGTCGCGCGTGTCCGGGGCATTTCAAATCATCGCGAACGCACCCTGCCCGGTGCTGACGATTACCGGCTAATCGACCGGGGCCCCTTTGCTGCACGAGGCCTGTGCGCCCTTGTGGCGATTCGCGGACTAGCTCCCGAATCTACTTCGCGGCGGCGGCTGGCGGCTTCGAGGAAGGCGCCTTCGAGAACGACCGAATGTAAATAATCAGGTTCCAGACTTCCGTGTCGGTGGCGCGACCTTCAGCCTCGGGCGGCATCTTGTCTTTGCCGCTGCGGATGATATTGAATAGCTCTCCATCCTGCTTGCCGGCCAGGGTCTGTGGGGCCGTCCAGTCGTCCAGGGTCAGACTCATGCTGGTGGCAATATCGGATTTTCCGTTGCCATTATCGCCGTGGCACATGGAGCAGTCGATCTGGTAGAGGCCCTTCGCTTTGGCCTGCGATTCAGCCGTAGGCTTCACCGGATTCTTCATGACCGGTCCTGCTTGCGCCGGCGGAGCGGCAGGCGTCTCAGGAGCCATCGCGGGCGCCGGAGCCGCCTGCTGCGCTCCCAGGCTCAATAACGGCACGAAGGCAAACGCCACCAAAACTACTGCAAAAACGAGCAGAAATGACTTCAACATCACAGCCTCCCGGAGCAGATGTCAGCGAGCGGGCATCTTTATGTCGGTTGAATTCTGGGAGGAATTATAGGCCCAAATAATGGAAAGAGCTATGAGGAAGATCACAGAGCGCGTTGCTGGACAGCTTTAGTGCATAGCTCCGCCGCTTGGGCCTTCGCCCGGCCGGCTCTTGCTGAGCATAAAGGCCAGAAGTATGAGAACGATGGACGCCCAGGAGAGCTCCATATAAACGTCCTGATAGCCTTGGGTGGTCGCCTGCGCAATGAGCTGATGATAAATCTGGGCCAAGGCCATGCTACTGCCGTTCGCGCTGCCGAACGATCCGTTGAGCAACCCGGTGAGCGCCTGGCTGTGCTGGTCAAACCCGATTGAGCCCGATTGCATGGCCTGCTGCAGATGCTGCTCATGCCACATCGAACGGCTGGTGACCTGGGCGTTGGTGAGGGCGATCAGGATCGAGCCGCCGATGTTGCGGACGAAATTAATGAGGCCGGCCACCTGGTTGCTCTGCTCCTTGGGCATTCCTACATAAGCCGCGTTGGTAATGGAGATAAAGCAAAACGGCAAGGGAAGCATTTGCACGACGCGCAACCACGATGCTTCGGCGAAGCTCATCTGCAGATTGGTGACATCGGCCGCGTAGCGAAAGGTGATGACCAGCATGGTGAAGCCCAGGGCAGCGAGATAGCGCGCAGAGAATCTGCCGGTAGCAATGCCGGCAAGCGGCATCATGACCACAAGTGCAAAGCCGCCGGCAGTGAGCGCCAAGCCGGCAGTGGTCGCCGTGTACCCCAGCAATTGCTGGGTAAACTCCGGCTGCAGAACGGTGTTGGCGTTGAGCACGCCGCCCACCAGCATCATGAGAAAGCAACAAATCGCAAAGTTCTTATAGCGGAAGAGGTGCAGGTTGATCAGCGGATCTTTCTTGTTCCACTCCCAGGCAAACAAGCCGATAATGCCGACGACGAACAGGATTCCAAAAAAACAGATGAAGGAAGAGGAGAACCAGTCGTTCTCTTCGCCCTTATCGAGCATGATCTGCAGGCCGCCCATGGCCAGCGTCAAAAAGGCGAGGCCCATGTAGTCCATGTTTTTCAGGCGCGAGCGATCGGCCTTGATCCAGGGCGGATCTTCAACGAGACGCGTGACAAGAATGAATGCGACGATTCCGACGGGGATATTGATGAAGAAGATCCAGCGCCAGGAGAAGTTGTCGGTGATCCAGCCGCCCAGGGTGGGGCCGATGGACGGCGCGAGCACGGCGACAAGGCCGTAGAGCGCGAAGGCCTGGCCGCGCTTATGCGGCTCAAACGAGTCGGCCATGATGGCCTGCGCCATGGGTTGCATGCCGCCGCCGCCCGCACCCTGAAGAACGCGGCAAAGCAGGAGGATGGGCAGCGAGGGAGCGATACCACAGAGAAAACTGGCAACGGTGAAGACCGTAATGCAAAAGACGAAGAAGTTGCGGCGGCCCATGAGCGATGAGGCCCAGCCGCCGAGCGGAAGCACGATCGCGTTCGAAACCAGGTAACTGGTGAGCACCCAGGTGGCTTCATCGGTGCTTGCGCCCAGTGCGCCGCCAATATGCGGCAGCGCGACGTTGGCGATGGACGTGTCGAGCACCTCCATGAACGCTGCCAGCGCAACGGTCATGGCAATCAGCCAGGGATTGACCCGGGGCTTCCACTGCGCCTGTAGGTCGATACGGGGATCAGGCACACTGATCGACGCGGACGCGGCAGTACCGGCGCCATTACCACCGGTAGGCGAGCGGCCGGAAGCCGGCGCGGGCAGTGTGGTGTCGATCGCGGACAACAGTCTTCTCCTCTTGCTTCTTGGTCATGCTGTTTTTAGGCTTTGACCGGGGAAGTACGGTGTAACCGGGGCCAAACACTCCTGCTTCCAAAAGCGCCTGGCGTTTTACAAAGTGTGCGTTCTTTTATCTAGATTCGCAAGCCCGGGCTTCGGGTTCATGGAGATGCCGGAATTTTCCGGCCCGGCCCCGAATGCAACGGACCGCCGGTGCCAATTCCCGCAAGCCTCAGTTCCGCCGGGAGTTGCATCTCTCAACGCCTGTTAAACTTCTCGGCATACGACCTCAGCGCCGTTACATTTCCGAGAGTTGAACCCGAGGAGAACAAGATGCGCCGCCGCACCTTTATACAGACATTACCCATGGCGGCCGCAGCTTCTGCCGCGGCTGTCACGGGCAACGCAACCGAAATTGCGCAGAGTGGCGAAGTCGCGGCGGGCTGATGAACTACCGAAGTTCCAGCCCGCCGAAGCCGAGCGTTTCATTCGCCCCGATGTTCATGCCGGCGACCGGCCATCGGGCGCGAGTTTCGCCACACGCTCGCCTGCATTGGGATTGAATGGCGCCGCGGGAACCGCGCATCCGCTGGCCACTCAAACTGCAATCGAAATGCTCAAGCGCGGCGGCTCCGCCGTAGATGCGGCAGTAGCCGCCAATGCGGTCCTCGGATTTGTTGAGCCGGTCAGTTCGGGCTTGGGCGGCGACTGCTTTGCCTTTGTCTGGGATCCGAAAGCGGGCAAGCTGATGGGCATGGCGAGTTCCGGCCGGTCACCCAAGGCGCTTTCGCTTGCAACCGTGCGCACCCACGCGGTGGACGGCCACATTCCCGCACTCGGCGCCGTCAGCGTCTCGGTTCCCGGCGCGCTTGATGGGTGGTGGACTCTGCACCAGCGCTACGGCAAGCTCAAATGGGCCGAACTCTTCGAACCCGCGATTCATGCCTGCGAGACAGGCGATCCTACGCCGCAGATCATCGGCTACTACATCAAGCGCAACATGGCAGCATTTCTGCGGCCGAACTCGGGCGTCGAAGAGACGGCCAACGCAGTCGCCACGTACATGCCGGGCGGCGTTGCGCCCAATGAATACGATGTGCGGCGCAATCCCGACCTCGCTCACACCTATCGCATGATCGCCGAGGGCGGCCGCGATGTTTTCTACGACGGCGCCATCGCGCAAACCATCGACGCCTATTTCAAGCGCATTGGCGGCTGGCTTTCAGCTGAAGATCTGCGCGAGCATCACGCGGAGTGGGTTGAGCCGCTGGTGACGACGTATCGCGGCGTGAGTGTCTACGGCATGCCCGCCAATACGCAGGGACTTGCGACGCTGCAGATGCTCAACATCATCGAGAACTTCGATATGCGCGGCTACGGTTTTCAGAGCCCGCAGTCGCTGCAGGTGGCGATTGAAGCAAAACGCCTTGCCTATGAAGACCGTGCGCGCTATTACGCCGATCCCCACTTCGCGAAGATTCCGATTGAGTGGCTGAACTCAAAGGAGTATGCGAAGGAACGCGCGAAGCTGATCCGGCTGGACCGGATCAACGAGCATGCCGATCCGGGGCAGGCGCCGAGCCAGGGCGACACCACCTACTTCACTACCGCGGATAAGGACGGCATGATGGTCTCGATGATCCAGTCGAATTTCCGCGGAATGGGCTCGGGCCTGGTGGCCGATCATCTTGGATTCATGTTCCAGGATCGAGGACAGCTCTTTTCGTTGCGGGATGGGCACCCCAACATCTACGCGCCGGGCAAGCGACCCTTCCAGACCATCATTCCAGGGTTTGCAGCGCGCGAAGGCAGGCCGTGGATCTCATTCGGCGTGATGGGCGGCGACATGCAGCCGCAGGGGCAGACGCAAATCATTCTCAATCGCGTGGATTATGGCCTGGATGTGCAGGCGGCAGCCGACAGTCCGCGCTGGCACCATGAGGGGTCCTCGCAATCGATGGGCGAAGACGCGGCCGGCTTGGGGCCGCGCGGCCGGCTCCGTCTTGAAGCCGGCATTCCGCCCGAAACACGCAAAGCGCTCATCGACCTTGGCTGGCCGATGGGCGCAAGCGACGGCGGTTTCGGCCGCTACGAAGGCATCGAGCTTCGCCATCAAGGCGACCACCGCGTTTACGCCGCGGGCAGCGAGATGCGCTGCGACGCAGTTGCGCTGGCGTATTAACCCTTTGCTCGTTGGAATTGAAAAACCTGGCGATGCCGATCCCAGGTCCCAAAATCGGGACCTGGGGCACCCTCTTTCCTACAAGAATCAGCGGTCAAAGGACACGCGTTACTCCGCGCCGGGATGCACGTAAACCTGCTGCGGTGCATCCACCTTGGCTGGTGCGCTCAACTTCAGTTTCAGATTCGCGATCTGCGGCTTGCCGTTGACGGGCGCCATGAAGTCGAGCTCGTACTGGTTGTGAATGCGCCGGTCGATGTTGTCAAGATAAGGCACGAGGGTGACTGGGTTTCCGAACCCCTCCCAGTAGCTGTTGCCTCCGGTTGCCTGGGTAAGTTGGGCAAGCAGATTCTGGCCGTCCATCGCCGAGTAGCCTGTGCGGTCGAAACGGCCCTGGTCGCGCCAGTAAATGGAGTAGACGATCAGGTGAGCGCGGACCGAATCTTCGATGGCCGCCTGCACGTACGGGTCCTCGGGATTGTAGTGCGGCTCGTAATCATCCACGCCGTCCGTCACCATCACAACTTCGCGCCGCGCACTGGCGACTGCCGCCGGCCAGTGCTTGGCAAGGTCTGAGAGACAGAAGTACGGGCTGGCGCTGACGCCCGGCATGCCTTGGGTGGGTATGTGCAGTTCACGGACGAGAGCCGCGTGATCGGTGGTCATAGGACCCGCCAAAACTGCGCGTCCGTACTCCATGTAGGCAACGGCGGCCTCGGCATTCGGCGGCAAGCCGTTGATGAAGTTTGCAATATCTTTCAGCTGCAAAGCCAGGCTTGTACGCGCTCCGTCGTCGATCAGGATCACCACCTGGAGCTGGCTCGCCGGACTGTGCAGCGCGGTCCAGCCGGTGACGCTTGAATCTTTGCCATCAATCTTCACGTGCACGGCGTCCTGCGGAATGCCCCCGGGAATTTCCTGGCCGGGCATGACTGTAATCACCGCCTGTCCCTGCGCCGATTGGCCGGCATCCGCGAACATGACCCCGGGAGCCGCGATCAACGTTCCGGCTGTCACCAAAGCAAAAAGTTGAAGTTTTCGAAACTGCATTCTGTTGCTCCTTTGCGGGGGTCGAATTCCGACCCTACCCTCTGTTCAACACGCCGCACAGCCTTTTGATGTGCAGAGAAGGTGATTCGGCTCAAGGACGCTGAGCAGGCCTGCCGCGTGTGGCAGCCAGAGATCAGGAGATTCGGGGAATTGCGATGAGATAAAAGCTAGCTTCGGCCGAGCAGGCAACCCTTCAGCCGACTTCCGCACGCAGAGTGGCGCTGCCCGAACGGTGATGAGGCGCAGCCAGTTCGCCGCTATTCCTCAACAAAGTTCTTGAGCCGTGCCAGGGCCTGGTCCCACTTCTCGGAGACAAAGCTCAGGTATTCCTCCATATCCTTGAACGGGCGCGCATCGAGCTCAAACAGGCTCTCGCGGCCAGCGCGAACCGAGTGCACGATTCCGGCGCGCTGCAGCACGCGAAGGTGCTTGGTCACGGCCTGGCGCGTGATACGCGTACCCGCAGTTAATTGCGCGATCGACGCGGGCTGGCCCGCGCTCAGCCGGACCACAAGCGCCAACCGCGTTTTGTCGCCCAGCGCAGCAAAGAGAATCGACGGCTGCCGCCGGTGGGCGCGGGCGCGGCTAGGGTTCCTCGGCGACATACTTTTCGATATTCTTCATCTGCTGTGCCCAGCCGCCCTCGTTTCCTCTGAAAGCGTCCGCGCGCCATTCGGCGGGAACGTTTTCGAAGCCCGACTCGGTGAGCACGAGTCGTGTACCGTTCGCGATCTTCTCCAGGCGAAACTCAACGAGCGTTCGCGGTGCATTCGAGTAGTCGGGGGAGTAGCGGTCCTTGTCGTGATACCTCACTTGAGCCCAGGTAAACGAGAAGAACCGTTCGGGCTCCATCTTCTCGATCAGCGCTTCCCAGACAATGTGCTCGTAGCCGGGGTAGGTCATGTGACCGCGCGCGGTCTGGCCGGGCACGAAGGGCCCTTCGAGCGCGACGCGAAACCACTCGCCAAACTCGCGATGGTCGGTGAGGGCGCGCCAGACGCGGGATACGGGAGCCTTCAGCTCGATACGTTTTTTAATTCTGTTTTCCGCCATAAGCAACCTCCTGGTTGCATATTAGTACCGTGCGGAAGAAAAAGCAACCGTTTGGTTGCGTATGGGTGAAAAGCCGGATTCACCTTCCCTGAATGCGGGGGTCTTGGGAAATACGGCGTCCAAATTGAGTTGAAGAAGCCGGATTGGGGCTCGTGGTATTCCGGCCTCGCGCTTGCCGCGGACACACCTCGCCGGCTGGAAAGGATTTTGCCATCTCACTCCCGACGTTTCTCTTCAATTAGGGGAGGGCCGCTCAACGTGATCGACGATCACGAAATCGACTGCTGCTGTCTGCCGAATCAGCTTGATGCCAAGCTGGGTCTTCACGGCCTCGACGAAACTCGGACCCGTTGCATCGGCCGGGAGTTCCTGGTCGAGCGGTTGATCGGGCAGATAGTCGAGGAAAAAGTCGTAGCCGCCGGTGAGGCCTGTTTGATCGATGACGGGGCGGCCCAGGTGTCCGGGCCCGGAAAGCCCGCTTGCGATTCTGGCCAGGGTCAGATTATCTCCACCAAAACTTCTGTGGTGCGGAGCTGGGGAAGGCAGGGAGTTTGCGAAGCCGTCGCAAACCAGGGGAAAGCCGGCTGCGTCGGTTGCCGGCACAGACAAGCCGGAGTGTGGAGCGGGGTCGGACTTCGAGCACGCTGAATCCGGCTGGTGCTTGCGAAGCCGGGGCCCCAGCATTCCGGGGCGTTCCAGAACCGCGGCGAATACAGGGACCGCGCGTGTTTCATGGTGAACATCGAGCTTGAACCGGTCGGCGAGGAGTGACTGCATCATGAGACGCATCTGATCCTTCGTCACATCTTGTACGTCCGTGCGGGCTTCGATGTTATAGCCATCGTTCAACACCCATTCAGGGACCGAAGCAATGAGAGACGTCGCGATTATTATTCGTGATTTTGTAAGCAAAGATGAGGTACGAGATCAGGGGAAGGTTGGTAGCCGAAAACTCGCCACCCGTCGCGTAGAAAGAATCGTCCGATCCGATGGGGAAATTGCTATGCGGCTTATTTGAATCCGTGGCATCGAGACCCGCGGTGTTCTGCCGGACTGAGGCGACGTCGAAGCCAAGATGCTGCCCGGAGCCTTCGATTGCGCTGGGACCTTGGCCGCCGTTAGGTCTCGCCAAGGCCGAGTTGCTGCCAATGGCACAGAGAATGATTGGTATCCAAAAGAACCGGCCACGGGCAGAACTCGACGGCCAAGTTTCTGCGATCTGCGAAATCATTCGGGTCGGCCCTCGCGAGGTCGGCAATTAATAGAACAGATACTTCCGCCAACGGTCGTCGCTGCGGCCGAGCATGCGCATGATCTGGCGGCTGGTGTGCAGCGAGAACGGGCGCGGCTCGCGCAAGAGGATCATGTCTTCGATCTCGCTGAGCAGGCGGTTGCCTTTCTGGCGATTGCATTCGTGGCAGCAGGCGACCAGGTTTTCCCAGGTGGAATTGCCGCCGCGCGAACGCGGCACAACATGGTCGAGGGTGAGATCGCCTGGCGGGTAGGCTTCGCCGCAATACTGGCAGGTGTTGCGGTCGCGCAGCAGGATGTTCTTGCGCGAGAGGGCGCGGGTCTGGTGGGGGATGCGGCGGTATTCAAGCAGCCGGATCACCGACGGCATAGCGACGATGGTGCGTTGCGCATGCAGCGAAAGACCGTGTTCTTCCTCGGTGCGTGCAATGCCTTTGAGCACCAGCACCAGCGCGCGCCGTGCGCCGCAGATATTGATGGGCTCATACGATGCATTCAGCACCAGCACCGGCATCTGCAGGATGTGAGTGTGGGCGTGTTGCGCGGGTCCATGTTCGGTCATTACCACGGCCTTCGCAATCGCCTTTTGCTTGCGTGCGTGAATCATGGCTTTTCCCAACGACATCTCTCTTCCCCCCGGTCAAAAAGATGCTTGCTCCCGCAGCGGCGACGGCTCTTCGCCGGCCCCTGGTGAATGAATCGCCGAGCCTGCTATAGAACTACTCATTGGCTGGCCGTCGTCCGCGTCTTCGTATCCGAAGCCTTCTCCAAATCCAGCGAAGCGCTGTGCGCGGGCCAGCGTCGCCACCCAAACTGAAGCTGCACCGGCCCTCGCCAGCGCCTGCGCAGCGGCGCGCGCCGTGGCCCCGGTCGTCAAAATGTCGTCAATCACCAGAATGTGCCGGTCTTTCACACTCGAGGGATTGGAGACAGAAAATGCTCCGCGGACATTGAGACGGCGCTGGCGCGGCGTTAACCCCGCCTGGCTGCTGGTGGCACGCAGCCGCATCAGCGTGCTCGGGGCGAGCATTAGCTGCCATTCGGGATGCCCCTTGCGCAGAAACCGCATAGCCTCGGCAGCCAGCGAGCGTGACTGGTTGAAGCCCCGCTGCGCGTACTTTGACCGGTGCAGCGGTACCGGAACCACCAGCATCTCTGCCGGCGCCTCACTCGCCAACTCTTCGATTGCCTCAGCAAGCATTCGGCCAAGAACCCGGGCCGCCGGATGAAGGCGGTCGTACTTCAGCGCGTGGATCGCCTCTCGCATACGGCCCTGGTACAGGCCATAGGAAACAGCGCGAACAAATGCCGGCGGGGCCAGGCGGCAGGCGCGGCACAAAGGCAACGCCTTGGCCGCAGACGGCGCGTTAAGTGCGTCGCCGCAGCGCGCACATAAGGAGCCTCCCTGGCGCGGAAATTCCGTCCAGCAGGCATCACAAATTGGCACGAAAGAGAGGCGCGGCAGAGAAGAGCCGCAAAGCGCGCAGGAGGCGGGGAACAAAGCGCAACTTAAACTGTCTAAGGGACTTCGGAGCACGCGAACCACCGCGCGCCACCGATTTGTTTCCGATGCCGGAATCTTGCCACTGCGGATGCCGAAATCTCTGTGGAAGACGCACCTCGCTCGCAAGCGGAGCCGTTCAGCTCCCACTTGATGAGGCCAGTATAGCGTATTCGCAAAGCGGATCTCCAGAGCAGGCCTATTCAATTGTCAGTGCAATTGAATTAAGGCCTGCCCCTGGCGCCGAAAAAGACGAGCGCCCCACCTGCAATGAAAGCCACTCCCAATATGGGCGGAAGCGGCACATGATGATGGTGTGTGCTCTCAACTTGAATGGGCCCCATATTGACGGCCTTCTTGTGGGTTGAATAGGAGAATCCGCCGTAGATTAATGAGGCCACTCCCGCGAGCATCAGGATCACTCCGGCAAGTTTCATCGTTGGTCCTTACCTGGGGGCAATTTTTATTCGACTTCGTGATCTGTCGTCAACACGCTCTACGAATGTTTGTCGTGGGCATGCGCGTGCTCCTGCTGGTACTGGCGATCGCGCTCGCGCTGTTGTTCAGCCTCGCGCGCTTTCTCGTGTTCGACTTCAGTTTGCGCATCGCGAGCTGCGTCCTTGACGGTACCCCAGGCCTTCTGGGCCTTGCCTTTAATTTGTTGCGCCGATCCTTCCGCTTGAGCATTGGTATCGCCTGTCCACTCACCCACCTGACGCTTCGCTCGACCCGCTGAGTCGTTCACTGCACCTTTTACCCGATCTTTATCCATGGTTTTATCTCCTGCACGGCTTTATGGTTCGTTGGATGGTTCGTTGGTTCTTGCAGCTCGATCGTTCCTTGAGCCAGGCTTCTTGTTCCTCTGGATTCCGCAGCGCGAAATACGAATCCTGCCGCGATGCAATTGCCGGCGCTTAAACGCTTCGCCGCCCGGTGATCAGTTGGATGACCAAAACCACCAGGGCGATCACCAGCAAAATGTGAATGAATCCACCAAGGGTGTACGACGAAACTACCCCCACCAGCCACAAGACCAGGAGGATAACAAAAATCGTCCAAAGCATGACTCACCTCCGTTCAAATTCTTGCCCGTCCATAGAGACCCTTTGACGTCGCGCAACGTGTGCAGGTTGTCCGCTCGAGACGGGGCAAGGAAAGAAACTTCCGCGCAACTGGCGGCGGGTGTTCTGCATCCCGCAGCGCCTGGCTGGCCCAGAGCGACCAGCTTTTGATTTGTGGACAGATTGCAAATTGCGGAGCAGCCCCGAACGCCGGCCCGGCATCAGAGCAAGAGTTCGCGAGGATGTTCGGTAGGAACGGCTGGGCAAAGGAGGCAAGATGCTTTTGTTGATCATTCTCATATTGCTGATTTTCGGGTTTGGATACGGCGGCTATCGCGTGGGACCCGGATGGGGCTACTACGGCGGAGGAACAATCAGCCTTCTGCTCACCATCGTTTTGATTCTTCTCTTGCTGAGAGTCATCTGAGAAAATCCGGTGCAGAGCAGCCGTAGCTCAACGGACGTATAGTCAGGCGCGAAGGAATACAGGCGGGAGCATGAATGCGCGCGAATCCGCGGGCAGCAGGTTTGACGCAGGTTCGATTGCGAATGGGCAGAGAAGGCGGAGGGAATCGCTCACTCTTTCTCTGCTCGAATATTTTCAATCTACAAATCGGGCGCGCGGCAGTTAGAACACGCCGGCCATGTAGGCCTCTGCCGGATGTAAATTCTCCGATTTCGACCCGCACTCCGCTAGTACCACCGGCGACAGAGTGATGACCGGGCATTGGGTATGGGCCAGAATCTTGTAGACGACCCCATGCCGCGTAATCGCTGCGAAGGCCGACGCGCCTTGTGCGCCAAGAACAACCAGGTCCGCCTGTTGCGCTCGGCTTTGATAGAGCAGCTCTTCGGTCGGGTCGCCGGGGACCACGATGGTCTGAATCGCAACCTGTCCCTGCAGTCTCTTGGGAATGAGACTCAGGATCACTGCTTCTACTTCGTCAAGAGATTTTCCGGCCAGGAACTCCACACGTTCCTGGGGCCGGATCACGTGCTGCAGGATCAGGTGCGCTCCGTGATGAGCGGCAAGTTCTGCAGCAAACGCCGTTACCACAGCGCTGGCCTCATGAAGGCTGACAGCGCACAGAATCTTCCGTGTGGCAAAGTTGCGATAGCTGCCGTCCAGGACCTCGGGACCAATGATAAATACCGGCGAAGTTGCGGTGCGCAACACCGCTTCGGCGACCGAGCCCACCAGCAGCTTGCCGATGGGGCCGGGAGAGTGTGTACCCATCACGATCCGCTCGATTGCACGTTCTCGCGTGTAGGCGAGAATTTCGTCGGCTGGCAATCCCGGCCGCACGACAACTTCACAGTTGAGGCCCGATTCCCGGACGCGCTGAGCCAGGGGCTCGAGATGCTGCTTCTCAGTCCGCGCGGCAGCGGCGTAGTCGTAGTAACGAATGCCCGAGGTCTCCGATGCGGCGACTACGAGCGTGTCGTAAGCGTGAAAGAGAATGAGATCGGAACCGAATTCCCTGGCTTGCGCGAGTGCGAACGAGAAGGCTTTTTGGTTAACCGGGATTTCCGACGCGAAGAGAATTGTGGAGGGCTTGCTCCAGCCTGGCTTCAATAAGGCGGCCATGGAAGTCTCCTTCAGCTGCGTTCAGAACGATTGCAGATCCGGACCAGTTGTTGCGGTGTTACGTCGCACATAAGGCGGTGATTTATCTCACCTTATCGCTCACCGCAGGCTCAGAATCGGCGCTCCGTCAACTCGATTCGGCGTTTGCTGCGGGCGGGTCCACGCAGAATCGTGAACGCGTGATCAGATTGTGTCCCCGATTCGGTGTTTTGTCCAGTGCGGCTGCTGCCCTCTGCGAGTGAACTGCGGCAGAGGCGCGAAGTCGCGGAAGAGAAACCCTGTGTTTTCCCGATCCCGTTGTCAGCAAAGCCCCATTCCAAGCTGGCCCATCTGCCTCTTCTATCCCATCATCCTCCCGGGCGCATCGCGTCTGAAGTGATTCAGATCACAGAACCAATCCCTGTTTCCCTGCTTTCCTTGTATTGGAATCGCTGCGGATTCAAATCGCTTTACCAGTGGCCCGCGCGAACCCTTCCCTGAGGAGGCCCCATGCAGATGCAACCGATGCAAAACATTCCCGCACGCGGCGCGATCGACTACGACGAATCGCCGTTCCTGGCTATCTGGGAAATCACGCAGTCCTGTGACCTGGCCTGTAAGCATTGCCGGGCGGCTGCGCAGCCTATTGCGCATCCCGACGAATTGACACACGAAGAAGGCAAAGCGCTTATCGACCAGATTGCCGCGATGCATATTCCCATCTTCGTGTTTACCGGCGGCGATCCGCTCAAGCGCAAGGATCTCTTCGAGTTAATCCGCTATGCGGCCGGCAAGAATGTGAGCGTGGCAGTCACACCCAGTGCGACGCCGCTGTTGACGCGCGAAGCCATCTTCAAGATGAAAGAGGCAGGCCTGGTTCGGCTTGGCATCTCGCTCGACGGCTCGAGCCCAGAGATTCACGACGCTTTCCGCGGCCTGCCCGGCGCCTGGGCGCGCACCATTCAGGCGATCGAGTGGGCCAATGAAGCCGGCATTCCGATCCAGGTGCATACCACGGTGAGCCGGCATAACGTGAACGATCTCGACAATCTCTGCAATCTCTTCGAAAAGCTTGCCATCGTGATGTGGAATGTCTTCTTCCTGGTTCCCGTGGGGCGCGGACAGCTTGACGATCTGCTTAGCGGCGAGGAGTTCGAACAGGTCTTCGGCAAAATTTACGAGCTCTCGCGCCGCGCGAATTTCCAGATCAAGACGACCGAGGCAATGCACTACCGCCGCTACCTGTTGCAGCACAATCTGGAAGAGCGGCGCATGGGACACGGCCACGGTCATCCCGGTGCGGCCTATGAAGCAGGAACGCCTACGGCCAACGCTGCGATACGCAATCGGAGTTGGGCCACGCGGCGCGTGAACGATGGCAAGGGCTTCATGTTCATCTCGCACGTGGGCAACGTCTATCCCAGCGGTTTTCTGCCCATCCATGCGGGCAACAT
This sequence comes from uncultured Acidobacteriaceae bacterium, assembly GCA_963802955.1. Lineage (GTDB taxonomy): Bacteria > Acidobacteriota > Terriglobia > Terriglobales > Acidobacteriaceae > Telmatobacter. The sequence continues at coordinate 36,209 of CAWDKT010000008.1, read as the reverse complement.
CCGCGAGAGTCCACTGGCCGAGATCTATCGCAATGCGCCCATCTTCAAGGCCCTGCGCGACACCGGCCGTCTCGAGGGCAAGTGCGGCGCATGCGAGTTCAAGGAGATCTGCGGCGGATCGCGGGCGCGGGCGTATGCGCTCACAGGCGATCCGCTGGCGCAGGAACCCTGCTGCATCTACCAGCCGAAAAACTGGGACCGTGAGCTGGACCACCAGGCTGAAGCCTATCGGCATATGACGCAAGCGGGGACGTTGGTGACGCTGTAGGCATTGACTCGGCAGTGTGCGCGCCCTCGGTAACGGCGCCCCACTTAGTCCGCTAACCCGTTCATTACTTCCTGCTTGTGGAGGGTGATGCGCTCAGACCAAACCACAATAGGATGGGATTGGGGCATCGCACCGCTTTCGATCTCGGCCACCTCGTTCGGAGAAAAAACGATTCCCACGTCATACATCAGAGCAGTGTGATGAACCGCAGGCGATATCGGGCTCCGGTAGAGTACGCACACTACGAGGCCCGCTTGAACTGTTCGGTTTCCCGTCTGCGGGTCAACGGACGCGGCCCTTAAAGCGTTACTAAGCGGTCCCCCTCTTGCGAGATTTGGCTGTCGGCTGATCCGGTATGCCTTCTCTCCCTGCGGGACCATTTCACCTGACAGGGGTCCAAATTTGTCTTGACTATGACAGACCCCCGCCAATGTCGCGGGAATCGAACCAGTGAAGCCGGGGGACACTGCCAACTGAGGGATCAGGGCGACGTTTGTCGCCGGGCTGCGCCCCGTGTTGTCGACCAGAACGTCAACGCTGTAGGACACGTTACCGAAGCTATTCACTCCAACGGCGGGAAGCTTCGTGCCGGTGATGACTAGCGACGGTCGTTCGGACAAATCGAGCTGCCTCATCGCTGTTGAAGCTGTTTGCTGAGTGGCGCCCGCTAACGTTTGCGCAGCCCTGGATTGCTTTCTCATCTCTGCAAGCGCAACTTCGGTGCTTGCATCAGAGGATCTCGCCTCATTTACTGCAGTTTGGGCGGACAGTTCGGCTGCCTTTCCGGTCTGCAAGACAGCCGGAGTCTGCCTCTTGATCTCTTGTAAGGTCTCATTGGTCTCTCTCCACTGAAGGTATGAAAAAATGGCGAGGACGGTGGTCGCGGCCAAGAGGAGAATGTTGATGCATACGCCGAACGCAGTCAAACTGTTTGCTACTTCACTCGACGGAAGTCTGTATAGCCTGTCGAGAGCCTTTTGGATGGCGCCTTTCATTGACCAATGCTCCATAGGCTTGCGTTGAGGGACGCCTCAAGCCTTAAGTTCCGATGCCCTCTAACGCCCAGCTCGTATCACGATTCTTGCACCACGCCCGAGCGGGAAGCGGGATTCTTCTGACAATTAGGATTGCAAAGTGGCCCCTCAATGTCCTTCCGCGTGCGCATCGGCTTTGCCTTTGAAGCGCGAGTAGACGAAGACCACATAGGCGACGGCGAGCGTCATCCCGAAGATCCACCACGCCAATCCCACGGCCAATGTGTGCGGGCCGGAGATGGCGCGGCTCAGCGTGATGTCGTTGGTTGCGCCCGTCGTTGCAGGCAGCAGCACCGGATAAACGCCCCAGCAGGCCCCGGCCAGCATAAAGAAGAGGTAGGCGCACGAAGCCAGAAAGGCATACAGAGCCTTCCCGCTTCGGTTCCAGAACCAGATTGCGAACAGCGCGGCGATGACGCCAACCGGCACCACAAACGTGACTGGGTAATGGAAATAATTGTCGAGGCTTGCGGGACGGACAGCGATGGTGGCGATAAGGCTGACGACGGTGAGCGCCACAAGCAGTCCCCAGAGCGGCGTAACCAACTTGCGCGCACGCTGCTCCAACTCGCCTGACGTTTTTATGGTGATCCAGAGGGCCCCGTGCATCGTAAGAGCTACGAGCGCCACGAGGCCGCCGATCACCGTGTACCAGTCCAGAATGCCGGGCGCCGGGCCGGGCTGCCAGTTCGTCCAGAGCGGCAAAAAGAAGTAGCCGTCCGGGTTCAGCGGTACACCGCGCAGCACGTTGGCCAGCGCGGCTCCGTAAAAAATGCAGAGCAAAGTACTTGCCAATCCGAAGATTCCGTCAAGCAGCGAGCGCCATACGCCCACGTCGATATGGTTGCGCAGCTCGAGGCTTATGCCGCGCAGTATCAGCAGCCAAAGCACGATCATCAGCGGCAGGTAAAAGCCGCTGAAGGCCGATGCGTAAAGCAGCGGAAAAGCAAAATAGAGCGTGCCGCCGCCGGCCAGCAGCCACACCTCGTTCCCGTCCCACACCGGCCCAATGCTCGCAAGCGTGGCTTTGCGCTCGGCTTCGTTTCGCACCAGGAACAGATGCAGCACGCCGACGCCGAGATCGAATCCGTCGAGCACCACGTAGCCGACGATCATGATTGCGACGAGCCAAAACCAAATGAAACCCATCATTGCAAAACTCCCATTCCTTCAGGACGACGCGGCGCGACGAGCACTTTCGTACCCCGTTCTGACGGTCTCAGCCCGCGGCCACAGGTTCGACCGCAGTCTCTTTCGCTTCCGGACCATCACTGATCTCGCGATAGATGAGCACCGTGAACAACAGGCCCAGCAGTGCGTAAAGTCCCATGAAGCCAATCAGTGTGAATAACCCGTTGGCCGCCGAAACCGTATCGGAGTAGCCCTCGCTGGTTCGCATCAGGCCGTAAATGAGCCAGGGCTGGCGGCCCAGTTCCGCGGTCATCCAGCCTGCGGTGTTGGCAATGTAAGGCAGCGGAAAACTGAGCAGAAGCGCCCACAAAGCCCATCGTGCGCGATGAAGCTGGTTGCGCCAAAGCAGAAAGGCAGCAACAACCATGAGCAGCACGAACCAGGTCCCAAGCCCCGCCATGATGTGATAGCTGTAAAAGAGCAGCGGCAGCGCCGTCGGCCATTGGTCGTGTGGAATCTGATCGAGTCCCTTCACTTCGGCCTTCGTTGTTCCATAGATCAAGTAGCTCAATACGTCATTGACGGCAATGGGATTGTCGATCTCACCCGTCTCCTCGTTCGGTTGGCCGATCAGTACGATGGGCGCGCCGGTACTTGACTTAAACAGGCCCTCCATCGCGGCAATCGCCGCCGGCTGGTTGCGTGCGACGTATTTTCCGGCAAGATCGCCCGTGGGAAAAATGATAAGGATCGATGAAATGACGCCGGCGATCACGCCCACCTTAAGAAACACGCGGCCGTACTCTTCGCGCCGGTTTTCGAGCAGATAAAAAGCGCCTACCGCGCTCATGACGAATGCGCCTGTGACCACTGCGCCGGTCATGTTGTGCATGTATTGCAGGATGCCCCACGGATTTAAGAGCAACTGCCAGAAGCTCAGCACCTCAAAACGGCCGTCGGGCAGGCGGTCGTATGCCACAGGGTGCTGCATCCACGCGTCGGTGACGATGATGAAGAACCCCGAGATCCAGGAACCAAGCCACACCATCACTGCCGAGAACCAATGCATGTTTCGCGAGATTCGTTTTTCGCCATAGAGGAACAGGCCTAGAAAGGCCGACTCGAGGAAGAAGCTGAAGACGCCTTCCATGGCTAGCGGCTGGCCGATGACGCCGCCAGAAAGCCGCGAGAAGCGCGCCCAGTTGGTGCCGAACTCGAACTCCATGGGAATGCCGGTGACCACGCCGAAGACAAAGTTGATGGCGAAGATGCGGCCCCAAAAGCGTGCCGCGCGATCCCAGGTCTCGTTTCCGGTGCGGAGTGCGACCGTTTTGAGCACCACAATCAGCAGGCCGAGGCCCATGGTGAGCTGCGGGAAAAGATAATGGAAGGTGATGGTGAAAGCAAAGTGCAGCCGGTGAATCAGCTCGGCGGTCATTTTGGTGTCTCCTGCCGCAAGAAATGCACGGCGAGTGAGCAGGCAATCTGGGTTAATGATCAGGAAAGGACATGCGTGGCCCGACAGAGCAGACCAAAATCGATTGTCCCGAACTTAACTCGCGATTGTAGATCTTCCAGTGACTTAAATCACTTGCCACGACCAACCCAGGCCTCATTCTGATGTAAGGGTATCGCCGGCGAGGCTGCTCGTTCCCTGCCGCACACGCACGTGCCATTAATTGTTGTAAACATAGAGTGAGGTCGAGGCATGCGGATTGCGATCATTGGCGGCGGCATCGCGGGGCTGGCCGCAGCCTTTGAGCTCGAAAAGGCGCGCAAGAGCGGCAGCTCTGTTGAATACATGCTTTTTGAAGCGCGGCCGCGGCTGGGTGGATCCCTGGCCTCGGAGATCGTGAACGGAGCGGTGCTGGAACGGGGGCCCGATTCGTTTCTGACGGAAAAGCCTGCAGCGGCGGAACTCTGCCGCGAGCTCGGTCTCGGGGCAGATCTGATCCCCTCAAACGACGCGGCCCGCAAGACCTACATCGTGGTCCACAATCGGCTCGTTCCTCTGCCCGACGGGCTCATGTTCCTGGTGCCGACCAAACTCGTTCCGACGGCGCTTACCCGTCTCTTCACCCTCCGCACCAAGGTGCGAATGGCGCTTGAGCTGCTTCACCCTCCCACGACCAACGGGCACGATGAGTCAGTTGCGGCGCTGGTTGAGCGGCACTTTGGCCAGGAGGCCGTCGACCGGCTTGCCGATCCGCTGCTGAGCGGCATTTACGGCGGCGACGCTGCCGAACTCAGCGCGCAAACCGTGCTGCCGCGCCTCGTCGATATGGAAACGAAGTACGGCTCGCTCACGCGCGGAATGCTCGCGGCACACAAAAAGATGAGAGCAGTTGCAAAAAACTCCACCAAAGGATCAAACCGTGGAGCGGCGATTTTCACTGCATTGCGTTGCGGAATGCAGCAGTTGGTCGATGCACTCATTGCGTACCTCGATCCGGACTGCGTGCGCACTGCCACGCCGGTGGCAGCAATTGAGAAAACCGGCGACGGCTGGAGCATCGAGGCTGCCGGAGCGCGGCTGGAGTTTGACGCGCTCATTATGGCGGTGCCCGCCTGGGCCGCGGGCAATCTGCTTGAGCAGGTTGACCCCGTGCTCAGCGCCGAACTCGGCAGCATTCCTTACTCTTCATCGATCACCGTCAACCTTATCTATGACGAAGCAAGGATCGGGCAGCTACCCGAAGGTTTCGGATTTCTGGTTCCAGTCAGCGAAGGCCGCTCGATGCTGGCCTGCACCTTCGCGCACCGCAAGTTCCTGGGACGCACGCCGCCCGGCAAGGCAGTCTTTCGCGCCTTCCTGGGCGGCATGAAACGCGACGAGCTGATGGCTGAGTCCGACGAGGCCCTTATCGCCACTGTGCGCCGCGAGATGAGCGAAATTCTCGGCGCAAAGACGATTCCCGCCACCGTTGCACCCGAGTATGCGCAGGTTTCGCGATGGAGCCGGGCCATGGCGCAATATGCCGTGGGTCACCGCGAGCGCATGCAGCGTGTCAAGGATCGAGTTGCAGCTCTTCCCGGGCTGCGCCTTGTGGGCAACGCCTACGACGGGATTGGCGTACCCGATTGCATTCGCCTTGGCCGCCAGGCTGCGCGAGAACTGGCGGCGGCCAACGAAGCCAATCCCGCATCCGTTCCCGTAGCAAGGCGGTAGGCGCGGCGCCCACTGCATTCCTCGTATACTTGAGCCAGGCTCATGTCCACGCACACCGATACGTTTCTCGCGACGATTCTTGCTTCCACCCGCGCCACTCTGGCTGCGTCGAAAGCCGATGTTCCGCTGCCGGAGCTGGAGCATCGCGCCGCCGAGCACCATCCGCGGGGATGGGCTGCAGCGCTGCGACACCAAGCTGCGATTGGCCCGGCAGTCATCGCCGAAATCAAGAAGGCCTCTCCCTCCAAGGGCGTGATTCGCCCAGCATTCGACCCGGCATGGCTTGCCCGCCGTTACCGCATCGGCGGAGCAGCAGCGCTATCGGTGCTGACGGACGAGCCCTACTTTCAAGGCAGCTTGCGCAATCTTGAGCTTGCCTCGTCTGCTGCGCCGCTGCCGTGCCTGCGCAAAGACTTCATCGTCGACGAGTACCAGATCGTCGAGGCTCGCGCCCACCGCGCCGACGCGATCCTGCTGATTGCTGCCGCACTTAACGGCGCTGAGCTCAAGCAACTGGCTGGAGCCGCGCATTCGCTCTCGCTCGATGTGCTGGTCGAAGTGCATTGCGCGGATGAGCTAGCCCTGGTTCTCGATGCTCTCGGTGAATCGGGCGCCGATGCTATCGGCGTCAATAATCGCGACCTTAAGACCTTTGAGGTGAGTCCCCAGACCTCGCTCGCTCTTGTCGATCGCATTCCTTCGAGCGTGGTAAGGGTGACGGAAAGCGGTATTTCAACGTCAGAAGATATAGTCCGGCTGAACCGTGCAGGGTTTGATGCCTTCCTGATCGGCGAGAGCCTGATGCGCCAGCCCGATCCCGGCGTCGCGCTGGCCGAACTGATCGCCGGAGCCGCGGCCGCAAGATGAGCCTTTGGATCAAGATCTGCGGAAACACCTCGATCGAGGACGCAAAACTGGCCGCAGAGGCCGGCGCGGATGCTGTTGGATTTGTCTTCGCGCCCAGCCCCCGTTGCGTAACTCAGGAGCAGGTGGCCGCCATTGTGCCCCACCTGCCGCCCGCACTCGAAAAGATCGGCGTCTTCGTGGATGCCACGTTCAACGAGGTTACGTACACTGTGGAGAACTGCGGTCTCACCGGCGTGCAATTGCACTTTGACGCGCCGCGCGAACTTCCCATCCGGCTCCGCGCCCGTTTTGGGCCGCGCGTTCGCATTCTGCGCGTAGTGTATTTTGACGGGGGCGGCGCCACCGCCGCGTTTAACCCGAAATCGGCGTCCAGCGTCGACGCCATTCTAATTGACTCGCATACCACCTACGCGCCCGGCGGTACCGGTATCCCCTTCGACTGGACCGCGGCGCGCGCCATCTTCGATCAATTCTCAAAAGATCGCAAGCTGGTGGCCGCCGGCGGGCTTAACCCTGAAAACGTCGCCAGGTCGATCTCTATTCTTCATCCCTGGGGCGTCGATGTTGTTTCCGGCGTTGAAGCCGCGCCCGGCCGCAAAGACGCCGCCAAAGTTCGCGCCTTCATCAACAGCGCGCGCGCAGCGACACAAGTTTAGAAGCGCGCGCCGAACGGCGGTTTCCGGCATCCACTTAAGAACAAAAGGGATGATTCAGTGGGCGGCCCACGAAGCGATGCGGCTTTCCGACCAGCTCCCGTGAGAGCATGTAACCGGCGAAGGGCATGAAACGTAATTCAAATCAGGATCGGGCGTCACATCTCTCGCTCTCCGCTCGTCATCGATTCAGGAGGGTGCGACTTCCCCGGGATCAGGGCTTTCCCGAAGCCACTCAACCGAAGAACAGGAGGTTCGTCCATGGCTACTACTTTTCTTCCCCCCATCGAACATCCGCAGAGCATGATGCTGAAACTGGTGTACGCAATGTCACGCCGCCAGTTCGGCAAGGTGATGACTCCGCTGAAGGTGTTTGTTGCCCGCATGCCGCTCGCCTTTGGAATGTTCGTTGGAAAGATCGGCAAGCTGGACAAGAAGCTCCAATTGCCGCGGGAAACCGTAATGCTCGTTCGCGAACGTGTCGCGCGCCTCAACATTTGCCTTTTCTGCATCGATATTGGACGCGCGTTTGCGATTCAGTCGCGGATGAACGAAGCCAAGTTCGACGCGATGGAGGATTACGCGACCAGCCCGCTCTATAGCGATGCGGAGCGCGCTCTGCTCGATTACGTGACCGAATTGACCCGCGACAAAAAGGTGAATCCCGAAACCTTCGCGCGGCTGGCAAAGTATTACTCGGAGCGCTCCATCTGCGAAATCGTGTGGCTGGTTGCCAGCGAGCATATGTACAACATGAGCAACATCGGCCTCAACATTCATTCGGATATGTTGTGCGATATAAGCCGGAAGAAAGTAGCTTCATAGCTCGATCAACGCGGCTCCGGACGAGAAAGACGAGAAAGCAGATGCAACGATATTTCGCTGCGCTGACACTTCCATTGCTGGTTGCGTTGGTTTGGGGCCGGGCGCTCCTGATGAGGAGGCATGGGATAAGAGCGATAAACTTCGGCAAGATCGATAAGAAGGACTTCCTGATTCCGCCGTTCGCTCTTTTTTATTTCTATACGGTGTTTGCCGCCGCCTTCGATCTCCCCGCCGTGAGCAGGCAGGAATTCTTTCACTCTGAAGTCGTCTCGTGGGCCGGAGTCATTCTTTGCCTGGCGGGATTGACCCTATTTCTCTTAAGCATGATTTCTTTTGGCAGGAGTTTCCGTGTAGGCATTGACCAAGAGCACCCGGATAAGCTCGTAACCACTGGACCTTTTGCTCTCACTCGCAATCCGATCTACGTGGCGTTCGGGTTTGTCCTGTTCGGTCAGTTCCTGGTCTTCCCGGATTGGATTCTCTTGGTGTATATGGCTGCGGCGGCATGGCTTATTCATCGTCAGGTATTGCGTGAAGAAGAATTTATGAGCCAGCATTACGGCCGGGAGTATTCCGACTACGCTGACCGAGTGAGAAGGTACGTTTAGACCCGCCCGTCGCCGGAAGCCGCCTCCTAGTACACTAAAAAGTTCCCCATCTTCCTGGGTGTACAAGCAGGAGCCCCTCATGGCATCGGTCATTCTTCCGGCAAATCCCTCGGAGTCGCGGCCCGGGCGCTTCGGCGTGTACGGCGGCCGCTACGTGCCGGAAACTCTGGTAGCCGCGCTTGACGAGCTTGAGCAGGCTTACGAAGCGGCCAAAGCCGACACCGCATTTCACGTGGAGCTCAATGCGCTGCTCGCCGATTACGCGGGCCGGCCAACGCCGCTCTATTTTGCCGAGCGGCTGACGGAGTCGCTGCGTGGCGCAAAGATCTACTTCAAGCGCGAAGACCTGCTACACACCGGTGCGCACAAGATCAACAACGCGCTTGGCCAGGGGCTGCTTGCGAGACGTATGGGCAAGAAGCGTGTGATCGCCGAAACCGGCGCGGGCCAACACGGTGTTGCGACGGCCACGGTCTGCGCGCTGCTGGGCCTTGAGTGCGTGGTCTACATGGGCGATGTGGATATGGAGCGCCAGGGCCTGAATGTGCAGCGCATGCGCCTGCTGGGCGCGGAGGTGCGCGGCGTTTCTTCAGGATCGAAGACGCTGAAAGACGCCATCAGCGAAGCCATGCGCGATTGGGTCACCAACGTTCGCACCACTTATTACCTGCTGGGCAGCGCCCTCGGCGCGCATCCATACCCGACCATGGTGCGCGACTTCCAGCGCGTCATCGGCAAGGAGATCAAGGCTCAGATCCTCGAAAAAGAGGGTAGGCTGCCCTTGGCCGTGGTCGCTTGCGTTGGCGGGGGATCGAACGCCATCGGCGCGTTCTACGAGTTCATTCCTGACCGGCAAGTCCGGCTCATCGGCGTCGAGGCCGGCGGCCGCGGCACGGAGCTTGGCGAACACGCGGCTCGCTTTCGCGGCGGCGCTCCAGGAGTTTTGCAGGGCACCTACTCTTATGTGCTGCAGGACGATGATGGACAAATCGCGCTCACGCATTCCGTATCCGCGGGGCTCGATTATGCTTCGATCGGCCCCGAGCACGCCGCGCTGCATGACTCAGGGCGCGCCGAGTATGTCTCGTGCGATGACGCCACCGCGCTCGACGCGGTGGTCAGGCTGGCACGCACCGAGGGCATCCTGCCGGCGCTTGAAAGCGCACATGCTGTAGCGGAAGCGATCCGCATTGCGCCTGCGCTTTCGGCGCATGAAATACTGGTGGTGAACCTCTCAGGACGCGGCGATAAGGATATGGGCATCCTGGCGCACGAGTTGAAGTTGCAGTAGCGAGCGGCGACAGGGCATTGCGTTCTGACTCCAAGTTCGCCTTATTTTGAATTTGTCATCCTGAGGCGTAGCCGAAGGATCTGCGGTTGCTTTCCAATGCCGATTCGTTTCGATCACAAGCCGGGTCTTGTTGTTTATTTGACGGCCGGCGATCCAAGTCTGGAGGCCACGCGCGAAATCGCCATTGCCGCGATCGACGCAGGCGCCGACGTGATCGAACTCGGTGTACCCTTCAGCGATCCGCTTGCCGACGGTCCCATCATCCAGCGCGCCAGCGAACGCGCTCTGGCTCACGGTGCATGCCTCAAAGGCGTTCTCGCCGTGGCGCAGGAAATTCGCGGCGCGCGCCTCGATGCGGGTCTCGTGATCTTCAGCTATTTAAACCCTGTTTTGCGCTACGGGCTCGCTCGCTTTGCCGACGATGCCAAGGCAGCCGGGGTAGACGGCGTGCTTGCGACCGACATGATTATCGAAGAATCCGCCCAATACCTGGCCGAAATGGATCGCGTGGGTCTCGCGCCAATCTTTCTTGCCGCGCCGACCAGCCCCGAGGAGCGGATCGAGGCCATTGCGAAATACTCCAAAGGTTTTGTGTACGCCATCTCGCGGGTCGGCATTACCGGCACGCAGCAGAGTGTTGCCGCCGATGCTCGAGCGCTCGTTGCCCGCATTCGCCGATGGACGAAGCTGCCCGTGGCCGTGGGATTCGGCATCTCCAACGCAGAACACTTTGCACAAGTGGGTGAGTTTGCCGATGCCGCGGTGATTGGCAGCGCGATCGTCGAGCTTGTGGAGCGCTCGACACCGGAACAGGCGCCAGGTGCAGTCTCACGATTTATCAAGGGCCTGCGCCTGCCCTACGCGACGCTGGCCCGGTGAAGAATGCAGCTTCTAGCTTTTAGCTTCTAGCTCCTGGCGTGTCCTGTGGAGGACCAGGCCGCAGAGGCTTGCGCCAGCGGGACGGAGCTAGCGGCTAGAAGCCAGGAGCTTAGTAGCTAGCCGTTAGAGGATGCAATGACCATCGAAGAACTGCGACTCCGAATCGATGAACTGGACCGCCGGCTCGTTGAGCTGCTCAGCGAGCGGGCACGCGCTGCGCAGATGATCGGCCGTATGAAGGCGGCCACTTCACTTCCGGTGTACGAGCCGGATCGCGAAAGGCTCGTCTACGCGAATGTGCGCGCGGCCAACAATGGACCGCTTCCCGACATCGAGCTGACGCATATCTACGAGCGCATCATCGACGTGATGCGGGCATTGCAACGGAACGAGCTGGCTTCCCAGAGGAACGCCCAGGCTGCCTCACTCGAGAGCACGGCTGGCCATGCCGCGGGCACGCACACGCCCGAGACAGGAAAAGAAAAATGATTGTCGCAATGCAGGCTGGTGCTACCGAAGAACAAATCGATGCCGTGATCAACGCCATGGAAGAGGCCGGCGTGGATGTGCATCGCACCACCGGAGAGTTCCAGACCATCCTGGCCGGTGTAGGACCCACTGCCGGCCTCGACCTCACCAAGTTCGAAATGCTGCCGGGCGTGCTGAACGTGCACCGCATCAGCGCGCCCTATAAACTGGCGGGCCGCGCCTGGAGGCCGGAGGGCACAGTAGTCGAGTTCCCCAACGGCGCGAAGATTGGCGGGCAGCAGGTCGCCATCATTGCCGGGCCGTGCGCCATTGAGAGCCGCGAACAGATCTTCGAAATTGCGCAGTGCGTCAAGAAGACGGGCGGCGCATTTCTGCGCGGAGGCGCTTACAAGCCGCGCAGTTCGCCGTACTCGTTTCAGGGCCTCGGCATTCCCGGCCTCGAACTGATGCGCGAGGCAGCAAACGCAAATGGCCTGGCTGTTGTCAGCGAGGTGATGGAGATTGCGCAGATCGAGCCCATGCTGCCTTACGTCGACTGCTTCCAGGTGGGTGCGCGCAACATGCAGAACTTCAACCTGCTGCGCGAGCTCGGCCAGGTGCGCAAGCCCATCTTGCTCAAGCGCGGCATCGCGGCGACGGTGGAGGAATTGCTGCTTTCGAGCGAGTACATTCTCTCCGGCGGCAATTACGACGTGATCCTCTGCGAACGCGGCATCCGCACCTACGAAACCTCGACGCGCAACACGATGGACATTGCGGCGATCCCGGTGATCAAGAAGCTCTCGCATCTGCCGGTGGTCGGCGACCCCTCGCATGGCACGGGCCGCCGCGACATGGTTCCGGCCATGGCCAAGGCCGCAGTGGCTGCGGGCGCCGACGCGGTGCTCATTGAGACCCACCCCAACGCCGACAAAGCCGTCTCCGACGCGGCGCAGACGCTCTATCTCGACCAGTTTGAAAAGCTGGTCGCGGAGCTGCGCGTGCTGGCGGAGGCGGTGGGCCGCACGCTGTAAGATGGAGCGGAACGAAACGTAACCCGCGCGCGATAATGGGTGCCTCGGTCCGGGGCGCCCAACGAGTGTTTGTATTCTTTGGGTTGAGATATCGCTCCGGGGACCTGCGAAAGGTCGAATATCTCCGCGCGAATCCGGCCCAGATGTTATTTAGATTGTTCTCGGCGAGCGATCCTTGGGTGCGAAGTTTCTTGCCTGGTATAGAGTTTCCTGTGAGCGGAGTGGGCAGCCGTTCGTGCCGCCCGGCGACCTTTGCTTGGCCATCAGGAGATCGTAAGTGAATGTTTTCTATGCACGCCATATTCCCTTCTTATTCATCCCCATCATTATTGGCGGTTACCAGTGCGTAATGGGACACAATTACTCTGTAGCCGCGCAGCACGAAGCTACGACTGTTGGCCACATCGAGCGAGTTCACGTTTCGACGAAGGGAACGACCTTCTTTTATCAGTTCTCAGTGAATGGGGTGAAGATGGACGATTACAGCGACGTCTGCCGCACTCCACTCGCGCCCGGCGCATGCAAGAACCACGGGCCTGTACTTGTGTACTACTCATACGAGCCGTACTCGAACTCCCGGCTTGAAGACTTCGTCGCAGCAAGCGCCCACGCCTATCGCATCGGCATACCCACGATCGCTATTAGCTTGCCTCTTTACGTGCTGGCCTGCGCAGTCATCGCAATAGTGATTCGCGGGAGCAAACGCGAAGACGATTCCGATACCGCGGACGAAAAGGGGAGAAGCAAGTCCGACGACCTGCCGGACGAGAATCATATCGCTCCCGGCGAGTAATCCCCACTCCCAACTCAATCGCCGTCAGGCTTCGTGCATTAATCTGAAATGCAGCAGCCTCAAGCTCCGCTAACACCGCTGGCTCCGCTTTCTTGCTAATCATGTTCGACCGCATCTCCATCCTCGGCACGGGCCTGTTGGGCACTTCAGCGGGCCTCGCCCTGCGCGCCGCGGGATTCAAGGGCGCGATCGTGGGCTGGAACCGCAGCCCCGAGCAAGCCCAGCTCGCTCTGAAGATGGGCGCGATTGATTCCGTCGCCGCGGACCCGATCGAGGCGGCGCGCACGAGCCAGGTTACGCTGCTCGCCGTCCCCATCTACGCCACCATCGATTTCATGGAAAAGCTCGCTCCGGTGCTGGGGCCCGATCAACTTGTCACCGATGTGGGCAGCACCAAGCGGCTCATCTCCGAAACTGCTGCGCGGCTCTACAACACGCCAGAACGCGCGGCGTTTCTGCCCGGGCATCCGATGGCAGGCAAGGAGCGTGGGGGCGCAGCGCTCGCCGACGCCAATTTGTTTCGCGGCGCGGTATGGCTGTTCACGCCCGCTGCCCATTCCGCCAAAGTGAACGGCGCACCACCGTCTCGAGATTCTGGCTCTGCGACCCGTTTGTATCAGGGCACGACTTCAGTCGTGCCGCAAGCGTCCCAAAAAGAATCCGGGGCTTTAGCCCCTGAGGGCGTTTCCGCGGTTGCTGCAGCATTGATGCGCGACTGGCGCGAGTGGGTGGCGAAGATGGGCGCAAAGACGCTCGATCTCGGTCCTGTCCGCCACGATGAACTCGTCGCCTGGGTCAGCCATCTGCCGCAGTTCACGGCCACGGCACTCAGTGCGCTGCTTGAAGAGGAAGTGGGCGATGCGCCTGAACTTAAGGACGTCGGCGGCCGCGCCTTGCGCGAGATGACGCGCCTTGGCGCCAGCCCGTATTCCATGTGGCGCGACATCGCCCATACGAACACGGAAGCCGTGGAGCGCGCGTTGCTGGCTCTCGAACAACGCCTCGCCCATCTCCGCGAAAACTTGCGCACACACGTGCTGCGCGATGAATTCGAGCAAGCCAACAAGTTCCGGCGGGATTAGGGCCAGCACCTCGTCTCATCGCACGAAACTCAGCCAGGCCCATCCCACGGCCAGCGTCAACAGCGTGACCGGGATTCCCACGCGCGAGTAGTCCCAGAAGCCGATGTGGGCTTCATCGTGAGAGCGTTCCACCACGATCAGGTTTGCCACGGAGCCGGTGATCGTCAGGTTGCCGGCCAGAGTGCTCGCCATGGCCAGCACCAGCCAGCCTGTCTGCGGATCATGAAACGACGGCACCAGCGATTTGAGCACCATGACGGCCGGCACATTGCTGACAATGTTCGACAGCAGCGCGGTGATCGCGGTGAAGACGCCCGCGTTCTGCAGGTTCAGGCGGTCGGCAGCGGCGAAGAGGTGGTTGATGAGGCCGGCATTTTCCGCTCCACCCACGATCACGAAAAGGCCCACAAAAAAGATGAGAAGCCCCCAATCAACTTCGTCGTAGACCTGCCGCGGATTGCGCGTGCGTGTGATGAGCATGAGTGCCGCGCCGATGGCCGCCATCATCGGCGGTGGAACGCCGCCGAGGAATCCGGCCAGCACAAGCACGACAACGATTGCTGGTTTGCGCAGCGAACGGAGCTCAATGTGGGTTGCCGCCGCAGAGATGCCATCGGCTTCTTCGGGTATGCGCTCGTCGCCGAAGAGCCAGCGAATCAAAATCCAATCCAGCAGCAGGCCGATGAGCGCGACCGGCCCGAGACGCCACAGAAAGTAGCGGTAGCTGAGACCTGAGAACGAGCCGATGAGCATATTTTGCGGATTGCCGGTGATGGTGGCTACGCTGCCGATATTCGACGCGGTGGCCACGGCCAGCAGATAGGGCAGCGGCTTCAAGCCCATGCGCTTTGTCGCCGTGAGAACAAACGGAACCATCACCAGGCAGATGATGTCGTTGACGAAGAATGCCGACAGCGTGCC
The DNA here is from genome assembly GCA_963802955.1 of uncultured Acidobacteriaceae bacterium. Taxonomy (GTDB): domain Bacteria; phylum Acidobacteriota; class Terriglobia; order Terriglobales; family Acidobacteriaceae; genus Telmatobacter. Next base: position 21,186 of record CAWDKT010000008.1, on the reverse strand, counting down.
GGTGATGAAGATGACGGTCGGCAATAGGTGCCGCGGCTTCAGGCGCGTCACAATTTGCCCGGTAATCCAGTCGAAGAAGCCCGCCAGGCGCAGGCAGCCCACAACGAGCATCATCGAGAACAAAAGTACGAGCGTGCCGAAATCGATGAACTGCAGAGCCTGATCGGCATGCACGATGCCGAAGGCCACCATCAGTACAGCGCCGATGATCGCCATGCCGGGGCGGTCGATCTTCATGCCGGGCAGTTTGCCCAACGCGAAGACCAGGTAACTGACGGCGAAGATGATGGCTGCCGCGGCAACCTGTGATTCGGCAAGCAGGTGGGCCGGCATCGGCATGGGCGCGAAAGCGATGAGAGCCATGCTCATGTTCGATCAGTGTACGCGGGCCCAGCGGACGGATTGCCGGCAACTTACGCCTGGCTCTCTTTCGTTCTGGCTCCGCGCCAATACAAAACCAGTCCGATCACGACCGAGATTAAGGTGCCGGCGACTAACTTGATTTCAAATCCAAACTTGTCAGACGAATCGCCGGGCGGAATGAGCGATACGAAGATGCCCAGCAGAACCACCACGAATCCCAGCCCGCCGCAGATCCACGTGCCGGCCCTGCCTCCCGGCACCAGTACCGCATGCGGATTCTCCTTGCGATCTGCGCGGCCTGCCAGTTTGATCACCGCCGCAAACATATACAGGAATGGGATGAAGTAGAGAATGATCGCCGCATCAATCAGGAATTGATAGGCCCCGCGCGTGGTTTCGTTGATCTGGCTCACCAGCAAAATGCCGCCGGAGAGCACGGCCTGCACGAGGATGGAAATATATGGCGTTCTCCACCGCGGATGAATCTTGCCGAACGCCTGCGGCAGGTAACGATCGATGCCCACCTGAAAGGGCACGCGCGCGACCCCAGCAACAGTTGTCCCCACGCCGCCCGCATTGCCCGCGGTCACAAGAAGGGCCGCGATCACTCCGATGAATCCGATCTTCAGCGTCGCCGAACCGACAGCGATGGCCTGAAACACGCCGCTCTTGGGATCGATGCCGCCAGCCGGAGCCAGCGCGAGCACGGCGAAGGTGCCCCCGATATACATCAGCGCGATCAGTGCGCCGGCTCCGAAGACCGCACGCGGCAGCGTCTTGCGCGGATCGTGCACTTCCTCGGCCATGCAGGAAACGAGTTCGAGTCCGGTGAAGGCAAACGCGATCTGCGACCAGAAGTTCACCGTGTTCCAATCCCAGGTGGGCCACATGTTGGCAAGCGTGAAATGAGTCACCGAGCCATGGCGCACAACCACCAGAACGGCCACGCCTGCGAGAATCAGCAGCGGCAGATAAGTCCCGACGCCTCCCGCGTTCTGCAGCCACTTGCCGATGTTCAATCCGATGATGTTCAGCGCCACCGCGGCAAACAGCATGGCCAGCGACACCCACAGCAGAAACGGGCGGTTATCGGCCAGATCAGCGCCGCGGCCGGGCACCGCATAGGCAGCCATCGACGCGCTTGCCAGCAGCAGTCCCGGAAAATAGAAGACGGTATAGATCCAGTAGGTCCAGCCGGCGATAAAGCCGTGGAATGGTCCGAACGCGTCGCGCGCCCAGGCGTAAATGCCGCCCTCCTCGGGGAATCGCGAGGAGAGCTCGTTGATGACCAGCGCGCCCGGCACGAAGAAGAAGACCGCGGCCAACACCCACAGGCTTATGGACGATGTTCCGTTGTGTCCTGCGGCGGCGATCCAACGCGGCCCGAGCACCGCGGCAATGTTGAACAGCAGCACATCCCAGAAGCCCATGGTTTTGCGCAACTGCGATTTCGGATCGCGCGCTGGAGGCGCCGGAATCGTCATGGATTCACCTGGGGTTATGTTTGAAATGAGGCATGTATGTGGAAATCATAATGGACGACGTAGCCTGTAGCTTGTAGCCGGTAGCTTCTGGCGCTCTATGTGAGAGCCCGCGTACAAAGCGATCGGAAGCGATTATCGCAAGTGAAGTAGTAATGGCTATAGGCTAATGGCTACGGGCTACCGGCCGTCTTTCACTCCACGCGCTGCCAATATTGCGTGCGGCCAAAAAGAGGAATGCCGATGTAGCCGTGCAGACGGAGCTTCCTGCCTCCACTTTCGAGCGCCAGCGAGGCGCGATAGATCTTGCCTGTCTCCGGGTCGAGCACCTGTCCCCCCGACCACTTGCTGCCGTCCCACTTGAAGTCCCAAAGAACTTGGAGACCCACGAGGGGACGATCTTTCTTTGCGCCGCTGCAGAGATAACATGTGGGCTTCGGAACCGGAGGATCGAAGATCTTCTCAATCGTCCCGTAGAACTTTCCGTTCTCTTCGCGAATGGCAACGATTGATTTCGCCTTGCCGGTAGCGTCGTCGAAGGTCTTCCAACTGCCTACCGGCGACGACAGAGAGCCATTGGGCGCGCTCAGAGCCAGCACCGGCATCAGCGAGGCGGCGGCAATGGCGAGTGAAACCGGACGAAAGACAACGCAAGAGCAAAAGACAGTGCGAGAGTGGGGGAAATGCATATTGTTCTGTTGCGTACAGCATATTTGACTGCCGGTATGCGCGGGGGTTTCAAACCCCTGATTCCGGCGGGCGGGATCCGGCAAATGCCCAACCTTCATTGTGCATTCAGGATTCAGTGAGGTTTCGTATGCTAACTTTACGCTGTCGGTCAAATGAATCGGAGCGAAGGCTCCGGCGATCGGATCCGGCCTGGAGGAATGGAATGCGAACATTGCGGATGGTCGTTCTGGCTCTGCCGGCGTTGCTGCTGGCAGGCGCTTTGCCGATTTTGGCGCAGCCCAAATGGGAAGTCATGAAGACGGTGCACATCGGTGGCGAGGGCGCTTGGGATTATGCCATCGTCGATCCTCAGACGCACCGGCTGTTTGTGACGCGCTCCACCCACACCCAGGCAATCGATACCTCTACCGGCAAGGTAGTGGGCGACATCCCTGGGCAGATCCGGTCCCATGGCACGGCACTTGTGCCCGCTTTGAATCGCGGCTTCATCACCGACGGCGGCGGAAGCGGCGCCATCCTGGTCTTCGACCTGAAGACCTACGCGGTACTAGGCAAGCTGGCCACCATGCCGGACTCGGACGGCATTATTTATGACCCTGCGATGAATCTTGTTCTCGCCGTATCCGGCGATGGGCAAAAGCTGATGACATTTAAGCCGGACATTGACCCCGGCAGCGGCAAGATCGACGCGCCAATCGATCTGGGTGGCTCGCCGGAGTTTCTCGCCGCCGACCGCGACGGCAAGGCGTACGTCAACCTGGAAGACAAAGATCTCGTCGCCGTGGTCGATCTGAAGACGAGGAAGGTGATTGCGCGCTGGCCTGTTGCGCCAGGAGGCCATCCGGTGGGAATGGCGATCGACAACCGGGATCACCTGCTCTTTATCGGCTGCAGGAACCCGCAGAAGATGATCGTGATGAGCACCGAAGACGGCAAGGTCGTAGCCGATTTGCCGATTGGCGCGGGCGTCGATGCGACGAAGATCGACGGGGCCCAGGCTTTCGCGAGCTGCGGCGACGGAACATTGACGGTCGTCGGCAAGAAGAACGGGAAGTACGAAGTGGAACAGGTGGTAAAGACGGAGGATGGTGCGCGAACCATGGCTGTCGACCCTTCCACGCATATGCTCTATCTGCCGACGGCGGAGATGGAGCCGCCTGCGCCGGGGCAACGCCGGCCGCGCCCCAAGCCGGACACCTTCATGATCGTGGATGTGGGCCAGGGAGGACAGTAGCGAGACCGATTGCGGTTCTGCTGGATATAGCGCCTGACGAACTCTGATGTGAATTGCAGGAAGACTGCTTTAGTTTGCCTCTGTCGCCGCTTCCAGTTCTTTGTCGGAAGCCGGGCCCCCCGGCGGCAGGTGTGCCGGATCAATCGTTTCAAATCTTTCCGATTTCGCCGCTTCCAGCAGCGTCGCGGAAGCGGAAACGAAGACGATCTCCGTGTCGGGGAACATTTCGCGCGCAGTGACGGCTGCGCCCAATTGCAATGCTTCCGGCCAGCGCAGCGTTGTCCGATCCAACAGTTGTCGAGCTGCTTCAAGAACCCCGGGATTCAGCGGTTGTTGAACCATCCTGGCCGCTTCAAGCCGCAGCAATTCGAGTGCGCCCCTTGCAGCTTCGGGCGCGATCTGTCCGGCACGTTCGCGTCGCCGGATGGCCGCGTAAATCTCAAGCGGAGTCGCGGCCGAGATCAACTTGCGGTTGTCCTCTGCGCTTTCCATCAGGCAGATCAGCGCGCTGGTTCCGGTTTCGCGCACGAACAGCTTGGCAAATGCCGTCGCTTCAAGGAAGTAAAAGCTCACTCGCCTCCTCGTTCCTCGTCAATCGCCACGGCCACCGGCTCACCTTGTATCTCGATCGGATGGAACCGCTGTGCCTCCTCGGGAATTCCAGCTTCAGCGCGGTTGAGGCGAATCGTGGTGGTGGGATACGCCGGAGTCTTCGGATTGGCAATCTTGCTGGTCACCACGGTTCCGCGCTGGATGGCCTCAGCCAATACGGCCTGCCGGGTCTCGGGATGCTGATTCCAGCGGAAGGCCTTACGCGGCAGGAAGGAATCGCGAAACCATTTGAGCGCGATGAACGCGTGACCTCCGCGCTCAGCTTCAGCCAGGGCGGCGCACAGTTCCTTCACGCGCGCGTCCATGTCTGCGACGACGACCGCCTCACCCTCCTCGATGCCTTCTTCCAGGGCATGAGGGATTGAAGCCCGCCCAACCCCATTCAACCTGGGAATCGACTCCTCGCCGTCAATGCGCTCGAAATAGATGCGGACTTCGTCTTCCTCGGGCGACCAGCTTTCCGCCGGGGCATTGCGACGCTTGCTCCGGCCGTTTTCACTGCAGAGTTCCACAATAGCTTGATACCCCGGAGGCGCGAGGAACCGGAGCGCGCGCACCAGCCCGGGGTCCTGCGAATAGGCAAGCTCATTTAATGCTTCTTCAATAATCTCTTCGGCCGCGGGGATGCTCAGGCTGCCGTTTTCAACATTTTGATGTGCAGCTCTCGCCGATTTCATCTCGTCTTCTCCCTCTGATACCCTCCGCAGCCGTGCAGCCACCAACGCGGCCCGCAGAATGCCCAGGCCGGGAAAGTGCACGCATACATCCGGTAGCAGACTTCGTCGTTATGAACCCGTTCAAAAGCTCTTGGGATTGGGGGAGACCGGCTTCATTTCGTCCGCTCTTTGCAATAAAGAATGCGTTATCAGTGTTTCTTCGGCTGGCTCCGTATACTCATTCATCTATCCAGCCGTCGAGTTAGGGGACCCATTCTGTTTCGAAGAGCTACGGTTAATGATCCATCATATGCACGAGGGAGCAACCTGACAACAGCTATTTTTCCCTGGGTTTGAGAAATGATTCTAGCTCACTCCCGCTGCGATAACTCCGAGTTTCAGGGGATTTTTGTGCCAAGGAATGTGGATTTCCCGGCAATTAACTTTAATGCGCTAACCCTTCCCCCGGAAATTCGTAAAATGGACAGTATGCGCCGTTGGTTACCGTACCTGCTGTGTTTCTGTCTTGTATCTACCCTGACGCACGCCGACGGTCCGCCCTTCGATCTCTCCGGACCAAAAGTGGATGTCCATGTGAAGCGCGGAGACGTCACGCTGCCGGTTTCAGAAGTTCCTAATCTTCTGCCTGGGGACCGTCTGTGGGTTCATCCCGACCTCCCGGAGAGTCAGGCTACGCATTTTGTGCTTGTGGTCGCCTTCCTCCGCGGGTCCACCAATCCCCCTCCCCCCGATTGGTTCACTCGGGTGGAAACCTGGACGCGGGAGGCTCACGACGAGGGAGTATTCGTCAATGTGCCCCCTGGGGCGCAGCAGGCGCTATTGTTTTTAGCGCCGGAGACAGGCGGCGACTTCAACACGCTGCGCAAAGCAGTGCAGGACGAGCCCGGTTCCTTTGTCCGTGCCGCCCAGGATCTACAGGCAGCCAGTTGGGAACGGATGCGGCTGGAAACCTACCTGTCCGACGTTAAGGTCACCTCGCAGTACGACCCCGCATCGCTGAAGAAGCGGGCTGAGTTGGCGGCACGCAGCCTGGGAATCAAGATCAATGAAAGTTGTTTCGTAAAGCCCTCTGACCAGCAGGCCTCCTGCTTGTCGCAGAACTCCGAGGGCATGGTGCTGGACGACGCGAATGCGCAATCGCTTCTGAATCAATTGACGACGGGATCGGCTCTGGACCTGGTGAACGCATTGAGCTCCACCACCATGGCCGGCGGCGGAATGTACAGCCCCTACGTTGGCGCGATCGTCGACACCGCCAGAATCCTTTCTTCGCTGCACACCGCACATTTCCAGTACATTCCGGCGTTGGCGCTGCCCAAAGCCGACAGCCTGAACCTGCGGCTGAACATGCCGCCCTCCTTCCGTAATCCCAAGTCTGTGGTCGTGGTGGCGTTGCCCCCGATTGGTTCGGCGTTTCCGGAACCGCTCCATCCAGTTGACGCCGGGGAAGAGAGTTTATGCGCGTTGAAACCGAGGCTCATTCTGCCCGCCGAGGGAGCGCCGCTGGTGTTTGCCACCGAAATGGCTCACGATCTTTTCCTGCAGGTGGAAACCGCCGGCAGCCAGAAGGGCCCCGCCGTCGATGTGCCATTGATGGCCGATCCGGCTCGTGGCGGGCTGGTCCCCACAGAAACTCTCCCCAAGCTTCCGGCTGGAGCGCTGGTTGGCGTGGTTCGCGGCAAGTGGGGATTCGACGACTGGGAGGGACCTGAATATCGTCTGTTCTCGGCCCAGCCCGGTATGTGGAGCATGACTCCGACGGATCAAACCGCGCTGGTCGTGGGCCGCGACGATACTCTCCACTTCGAAGGTCAAAGCTCGGTGTGTGTGGAAAAAGTCGAAGCGCAGACCAACGGCGGCCATATGTCGCCGATCACATGGAAATCATCCACGCCCGACTCAATGGCGGTTACCGTGCCGCTCAAGGATGCGGAGCCCGGGCCAGTTACGGTGGCCGTGTACGAATACGGGCTGACCAAGCCGGACCACCTGGCTTTGCAGGCTTATGATGCAGAAGCATCACTGGACAGCCTGACTCTCAGCTCCGGCGACAAAACAGCTTTGCTGAAGGGCACGCGGCTCGACGAAGTCGCAAACGCCCAGGTCGACGGCATCACCTTCACTCCTTCCACCCTGAAGCGCGTCGATAACCTCGATCAGCTGATGTTGAACGCCTCCGGGCCCACGACGAACCTTGAGCCTCTCAAGCCGTATGTCGCCCACGTGGAACTCAAGGACTCACGAATGCTCAAAGCGCCAGTGACCGTTGAACCTCCGCGGCCTGAGATCGCACTCTTGAGCAAGGGGGTCCAGGAGGATGGCAGCGCAGAGTCTCTGCCTGTGCAACTGGGCAGCCCTGACGATTTACCTGTCGAGGGGCGCCTGGTTTTCTTCCTCAGGTCGGTCGTTCCGGCGACTTTTCCCCGAGACGAGAAGATCGAAGTCGCCTCAAATGACATGAGTTTTCAAACGACGCTGGCGATGAGTGACGGCGGGCTGATGCTCGAGAATGCCAACACCGCTGTAGCCAGGCTGGAACCGCTCGAGCGCTTCGGTGCGTCGGCGTTCGGGCCGGTGCGCGTGCGCGCGATCGCCGCGGACGGCGTGGTCGGCGATTGGGTGCCTCTGGGCACATTCGTCCGCCTGCCCGGATTCAAGGAGCTGCGCTGCCCGCGATACACATCAAAACCCTGCATCCTGAATGGATCTGACCTCTTCCTGGCAGCGTCTTTTGCATCCGCCTCATCGTTCGATAACCCGACTGATGTGCCGGCCGCCTTCACCGGAACGCAACTCGTCGTCCCCCACCCGGTGAACGGCGTCCTCTATATCAAACTGCTGGATGACCCTGCGACGGTCCAGGCCCTCACATTACCCATCACGCCAATTTCGGTGCTCGCTTCAGAAGCTCCCGTTTTGAAACCGCAGCCCGTGACCCCACCGCAGGCTCCGGCAATGCCTGCCGGCACGCCATCCGCAGCCGTCGCCCGGGGAGACAGTTCCCGTTGCCAAGCCGGGACCGGGAGCAACTGAGCCGGCGAATCCGGCTGCTCCACCCACTACGCCGGAAGCAACGCAGCCCGCACAGTCGAATCCCGCTACCAAGCCGGGATCGGCCGTGACTGAGCAATCGACGCCGCCCGGATCCCAGAATGCGCGTCAGACCGCTTCGCCTGCGAAGGCGAGTCCCGCCGGCAATCCCGCGCCCGCAACTACTGAGCCGTCGACGCAGTCGGTTCCGCCTGCTGCAAAGGCCGCGCAGGGGCAGTCCAGTCAGGGCTCGCAATCCCAAACGCCATCGCAGCCACCGAATTAGCAAATGGATTCGAATGCTTCTATCGACACGGCCCGGCTCATGCCGCCAAGGTCAATTGAAGTATGCCTTGTTCTTCTCGGCAAAGTGCGCTTTGTTGGGCGGCAGTTCGTCGAGCGAGAAGATCGCGTTCTGCTCGCATACCGATGCGCAGTTACCGCAATCGATGCACTCATCGGGATTGATGTACACCTGGGCTACTGTTCCGGCGGCGGGATCGCCCTGAACAGGCGCAATGGCGGCGGTAGCGCATTCCGCTACGCAGATGAAGTCCTTGATGCAGGCATCGGTCACAACATAGGCCATGGAAGCTCGCTCCTCGATCGGGGCAAGTTCTGGCTCTCGCCCTCAATTCTGAGGCTAGCCATTCTGGCTTGGCGCTGACCGTGATCGGAATCACGATCGAGTCTTCCATGGGCCGAAAATCTACCTGAATACGATACGAACAGGGCTAACGACGCCCCGCGCATCGATTCGAATTCTCCTTGCTCGTTTCTATCGCCGCGAGACTTGTCTACCGCCGCCTGTCTCGCTGTCGTCGGAATCTTCTCATTGCGCCTTGAATTTCTGCTAGACTTCTCGCACCGTTTCCCCGGCGGGGCTCCAAACAAATTCCTCTGAACGGCATGAGCACTGAGGCTCCGACCATGGCTTCCCTATCGCAGGCCGCCATTGCCCGGCCCGGGTTCCGATTCGCGGGGCGCGGCGGATGGCTCGACAGGTATTTCTATTTCTCGATGTCGCTGCTTCTCGCCGCCATCGTGGTCTGGGGCTTCGGCCACACCGTCAACCAAAACCTGTTTCATGCCTCTCCGCCGCGGCCGTTGCTGCTATGGTTCCATGGCGCCGCGTTCTCGGCATGGGTGCTCTTCTACATCTTCCAATCGGCGCTGGTGCGCACGCGCAACGTCAAATGGCACCGCCTCTTCGGCTGGTTCGGCGCGGGCCTCGGCGCCGTAATGATCTTCCTGGGCGTAATGATCGCAATCGTGATGGGACGCTTCGACACCCACACGCTGCACGAGCCGGGGAGCGATGCGTTCCTCATCGTTCCGCTCTTCGACATGGTTGCCTTCACCACCTTCTTTTCACTCGCCATTCTCTGGCGCAAAAAGCCGGAATTCCATCGCCGCTTCATCTTCATCGCCACTTGCGGGCTGGTGGTCGCCGCCTTCGGCCGGGTGGCCTGGGTGAACGATCACAATCTTTCCTACTATTGCGTAGACTTCCTGATCCTTCTCGGCGTCACCCGCGACCTCATCGTGAACCGGCGCGTCCACCAGGTCTATTTGGTGGCGCTGCCGGTGCTCATCGCCGTCCACACTTTCATTGTTCACACCGAGACCAGCGCATCCGGCTGGTGGGTGAGGATCGCGGACAGGATTCTGGGGTGACTTCCCAATAAATGCCAAAAACTGGCATATATCCGTTGCCATGACGTCTATGAACATTTCGCTTCCTGACCCATTAAAGGCCTATGTCGAGGAGCGCGTAGCCTCCGGTGACTTTGGCACGCCAAGCGAATTCGTTCGCAGCTTGATCCGCCAGGATAAAGAGCAGCGGCGCGCCCGGGTCGAGCATGAACTGCTTGATGCCCTCAGAACGACAGAGATTGCGATTTCTCCGGAAGAACTGAACGGGCGCACGCTGGTGTCGGTCTTGCGGGAGAAGCTCGCACGTCAGTGACAAGATTGCACGTATTGTGGAGGCGGCTGCGCACTCAACAAAGGTCGAGAAATTCGTCCACCGTGAGCCCAGCCGTTCTGATGAGTGCTCGCAGGGTCCCTGGGGCCAGTTCGGAGTGCTGGGGAACGGTCAGGTTTGCGCGGACGCCCGGCTTCGTCAAGACGAGATGACTGCCGACCTGGCCCCGAACTTGCCATCCGGCTTTCTGGAAGGCTTTCGCCGCTTCCTTGCCGGAGATGTTTCCTAGCTTACCCACGCACGATCCTCATGCCTTCAATCTTATGCAAGTCGGGTTGAAAAATGTGGGATTGTGTGGAACGGGGAATAACACTGAGAAAAGTCGGAGTCTAAATAAGTCACACTGCAACAACGAGAGGAGTCTGGTCATCCGGAAGCGCATCGGCAGCTTTCTGATCCTCGGCCCAGAGCCACGCGGTGATAGCTTCCTTGATGTTGGCCAGAGCCTCCTGTTCCGTCTTTCCCTGAGAAAAGCAACCGGGCAGAGCAGGGCACTCCGCCACGATCCAGCCCTCTTCATCCTTTTTCAAGACCACATGGAACATCATGGACGTACTCCGGCGCAGCAGGCGCGTATACATAGTTATACCGCGCGATACCCGCGAGGTCACCACACATTCACGAGCACTTTGGTTCGATTCAGAAGAGCGTGCCGAGAATCGCATTTAAACTAGACAAGTTATGACCACCCTCAAAGCCGTGCGCGGCACGCGCGACCTTTTGCCGCCCGAGACGGAGCTGTGGAACCGCATCGAGGCGACGGCGCGCCAAGTCTTTGCCCGCTACAGCTTCGGCGAGATTCGTACCCCCATCTTCGAAGACACGGCCCTTTTTGCGCGCAGCGTCGGCGAGGAAACCGACATCGTTTCGAAGGAGATGTACACGTGGGAAGATCGCGCCCGCGCGCAGTCGGAGAAGCCGCAATCGCTCACCCTTCGTCCCGAAAACACCGCCGGCGTGGTCCGCGCCTATATCGAGCACAAGCTCGGTGAAACAGGCCAGCTACAGAAGCTCTACTACATCGGCCCGCAGTTTCGCCGCGAGAGGCCGCAGAAAGGCCGCTACCGCCAGTTCTGGCAGATCGGCGCCGAGGTCATCGGCCCTCCCTCCTCCGGCAGCGAATCGCCGCTGCGCGACGCCGAGGTTCTCGAAATGCTGGCCACGTTGCTCGCCGAGCTCAAGATCACCGGTTGGACGCTGGAGCTGAACTCCGTTGGCTCCTCCGCGGACCGCGCGAAATACAACGAAGTCCTTCGCGCCGCGCTCGTACCCCTCGCGCCTAAAATGTGCGTCGATTGCCAGCGCCGCGCCGTCACCAATCCATTGCGCGTGCTCGACTGCAAAGTCCCCGAAGACCAGCCCATCATCGAATCGCTGCCCAAAATCGGCGATTCTCTCGATGAAGAGTCCAAGAAGCATTTCGACGCAGTCACCGCCGCGCTCGACGCAACCGGCGTCCCTTACAAGCTCAATGCCCGCCTCGTCCGCGGCCTCGACTACTACACGCGCACCACGTTCGAATTCACGCACGGCGGTCTAGGCGCCCAAAACGCATTGCTCGGCGGCGGCCGCTACGACGGCCTCAGTGAAGCCATCGGCGGACCCAAAGCCCCCGGCATCGGCTTCGCCATGGGCCTCGATAGGTTGGTGCTTACCCTGCAAGCGCAGGCTGCCTCGGCGGATGCGCAAAAGGCCGGCGACGCCCCTCCGGAAAAGATCCATGCTTATATTGCGCCGATCGGAGAGGCGCTCAACGCAGCGGCTCTCGTCCTCGCGCGCGAACTGCGCCGCGCTGGCCTTCGCGTCGAACTTGGCGACGGCAGTTTCCGCCTGAAGAAGTCGTTTGAGGCCGCCGATAAGGTCGCCCGCCACATTGTCATCTTGGGCGAAGACGAGCTTCGATCCGGTATCCTGACGGTGAAGGATTTCTCCACTGGCGTGCAATCGAAGGTCTCGCGTGACGAACTGCGCGCGCTGCTGGTGAGGTGACCGTCCCATTGGTTTACGATTCCTCACCCTTGCGATGTAGAAACCGCAAGGAATGGGCGCAGGACCGAAGGGACGAGCGCGCGGAAGACAACCACAGATCCTTCGACTCCGGTCGCCACGGCGACCTCCGCTCAGGATGACAGCTTTGAATCCGAAGCTGCGGGTCACCGCTGAGCGAGCAAAGGGAAGATAGAGTGCTCGACTTTTTAGGCAACCTCGAACGAACGAACATGTGCGGCACGCTGCGCGCCGCCGATGCCGGCCAGCAAGTAGTTTTGATGGGATGGGTCAACCGCCGCCGCGATCACGGCAACCTCATCTTCCTCGACCTTCGCGACCGCTCCGGCATCGCCCAGATCGTTCTCGACAAGGAACTCACACCCGACGGCCACCTGAAAGGCGAACAAGTACGCCCCGAGTATGTCGTTGCCGCTGTGGGCAAAGTGCGCCTGCGTGACCAGGACGCCATCAATCCCAAGATGGAGACCGGCGAAATCGAGATCGAAGCCACCGAGCTGCGCGTTTTGAACGACACGCGCCTGGCGCCGTTTTCGCCGTCCGAAGAGGCCATCCAGAACGAGGAGGTTCGCCTCAAGTATCGCTACGTTGACTTGCGCCGCCCCGAGATGCAGCACAACTTTCGGCTGCGCCACGAGATCACGCTTGCCATCCGCGAAAGCCTCAGCAAACAGGGTTTTCTCGAGATCGAAACGCCGATTCTGACCAAGTCCACGCCCGAAGGTGCGCGCGACTTTCTGGTTCCCAGCCGCGTTCATCCCGGCGAATTCTACGCACTGCCGCAGTCGCCGCAGATCTTCAAACAGATCCTCATGATCTCCGGCTTCGATCGCTACTTTCAAATCGCCCGCTGCTTCCGCGATGAAGATCTGCGCGCCGATCGCCAGCTTGAGTTCACACAGGTCGACCTGGAGATGAGCTTTCCGCGGCGCGATTCGGTCTTTACCGTCGTCGAGCAGTTTATGAAAGCCGGCTTTGCCGCGGCCGGCGTCGATCTGCCGATTCCGTTTCCTCGTATCAGCTACGATGAGTCGCTGCGCCAGTACGGCACCGACAAGCCCGATCTGCGCCTGCCTGGCCTCGCCGACGTGCGCCCGGCATTCACTCACGACGCGCTGGCCACGCTGCAGATCGATCCCGCGCTGCCCATCGTTGCGCTGCGCATTCCCAACGTGGGCGAACTCAGCCGCAAGGAACGCGAAGAGAATCACCCGCTCTTCGACCAAAAGAAAGGCGCCAAGTTTATTGACGATTTCAAGCGCCTGGCGAAGAGTTTCCCTGAAGCCGCCGCAAGGGTGCGCGAGCTGGCGGGCGCGGCCGACGCCGATTTCGTCATCGTCGTCGCCGGCGACCCCGCACACCACATCAAGGCCAGCGACACCAAGTTTCCCGGCCGCCTCTCCGAGCGCGAGATCAACGTTTACGCGGCCGCCGGCAACTTCCGCTCCGAGCTGGCGAAGAAGTACGCCGAGCGGCACGGCGCGTTTCGCATCACGGATGAAGTCGTGCTGAACGCGAGCACGCGCAGCGCACCGAACGAGCTGGTTGACGGCTCGCAGGCCTTCCGCCCCATGTGGCTCACTGATTTCCCGATGTTCGAGTACGACCTGGCCTCAGGCAAGTGGGTACCTGCGCACCATCCTTTCACCGCGCCCTACGAAGCCGACATGGCCAACCTGGTCAGCGATCCTGCGAGCGTGCGCGCCGATTGCTACGACCTGGCCATGAACGGCCTTGAGCTTGGCTCCGGATCGATCCGCATTCACCGCAAGGACGTGCAGCAGGTGATCTTTCGCGCACTGGGTATCAGCGACGAAGAAGCCCGCGCTCGATTCGGATTCTTTCTGGACGCGCTCGAGTACGGCACGCCCCCGCACGGGGGCATTGCGCTGGGCCTCGATCGCATTGTCATGCTGCTGGCCGGAGCGAGCAACCTGCGCGAAGTCATCGCTTTCCCCAAGACGGCCAAGGCGATTGACCTGATGGCCGAAGCGCCCACCACCGTTTCGGAGCAACAGTTGAAGGAGTTGCACATTCGCGTGGCCAAGCGCGACTGAGGCGCCGTGCCTGCGCAGCGCCGCCGCAGCGCTTGGGAGCTGCACTGCGCCTGTGATATATTTTCAAGGTGCGGAAGGCATTTTCTGCTGTCCGCAAGCCGCGCTCGATCGCCTCAAGTGCGGCTGTCCTACCCTCTGGACGCGTAGCTCAACTGGCAGAGCATTCGGCTCTTAACCGACAGGTTGAAGGTTCGATTCCTTCCGCGTCCACCAGTCCCTCAGACGAAATCCAGGGTCGGGTCCTTCCCGTGCCGCTTCGCTCGGGGTCAGGATTTCGCCTGCGGGCTCTGACGCCCGCATAACGGCTCAAGTTCGATTCCTTCCGCGTCCACCAGTTCCTCTCCCCGGAACATCCAGTAGCCCCCAAGAAACAAAAATAACTGCGTATTCTTCAACCTGATTCGCCCCGGCCAGTGCCCGGTCGTAGCTGATGGCTCCAGCGATCGACGCAATGGCCTCGGCACGCATATGTTGGCCAAAGGTCCACTGATCGGCTAGCATCTGACGCGAGCATCAATTTCTGGACCCGTCCGGGCACCAGAGGAACCCAATGAAGAAACGACTAACCCGAAGGTGCAATTCAAGGACAAACTGATTGATTGGTCGGATGCCGCGCTCGGAGCAAAATTCAGCACCTTGAACAACATCCAGCAGTCTCGCCAGATGATCAAATTTTTTGTTCTAGAGGTACTTGAGAAGCTATACCCTGGCCTCGTCCCGGACGACGAAGGGGAACTAGAGGGTTGTATCGTTGACGGCTCTGGAGATGGAGGGGCTGATTTTCTCTATCGGACTGACGAAGGTCAGGTTCTGATTATTCAAGGGAAATGCCGTGGAAAAGACACCGTCGAATCCGCAGAGGCTGTCGGGCGCCTTTGCGACCTCCCAGAGCGCCTGCTCCTCGCCACGGAAGGAAAGGTGCAAGGCCTTCACAAGGAGATCGTTGAACTCGCGAGCCAGATTGATTGGGCCGAAGACTCGTTCCGATTCTATTTCATAACGACAGCAAAAAAGCAGCGTCGCCGTCGCGGACCGAGTCGCTCAAGGCATGAGCCCTGTCAGCAGTTCCCCGACCTCATCGAGGAGCGGAGCGAATTTCGCTACCTCGACAACTCTGCCTGAACCAAGAGCTCCGCGAAGCGATCTCATCGGCAGATTTTTCGGACAAACTGATTCCAATTCCAATGATCCCGACGCGCAAGGTCGACCTTGGTGTTACTTCCAAGGAGAAGATCGTGACCTTTACATCGGAGAGATCAGCGGCGGCACCTTGGCATCGATACTCCAGGAGCACAAGGCAAGTTTGTTCACGATGAATATTCGGACTATTAGGCGACACAAAAACAAACCAGCGAATAATCAAGACTGCGCTCGATGAGCCATTGAATTTTGAATATTTCAACAACGGTGTCACAGCGGTAGCCGGCAAGATTACTCCGGATGAGAAAAGCGGCCGCTCAATTGTGAGAAGCTGTCGATAATAAACGGTGCTCAAACTGTCCGATCGCTCTTAGCCGCCACGAAGAAGAAGAGTCAGGTCCACTATAAGACAGTAAGTTCGGTCCGTGTGGTAATGAGGCTGATGTCGTTCAAATATCCCGCCGAAGTATCGTTCGTTCGTGAGGTAACGAAATACAACAACACTCAGAATGCGGTCAAGATTGCGGACTTCAGAAGCAACGACAGGGTGCAAAAAGACTTGGCGCACAGATTCGGCCCCAACCTCAAGCGTCGGAAACTTTGAGTACAAGAATAAGAGAAGCGTTAAGAAACGCAACTCGATCCCGATCACCCTCGAGGAAGCTTACCAAAGCCGTCTACGCGTTCCGCTTTGGCCCCGATGACATGTTTGGCGGAACTAGCAAAATGTTTGACGCGTCGACAACTGGACTTTACAGGAAGATTTTTGAATCGCCCGAGGACCCCCTGTCTGACTCGAGCTTTGGCCTGATCGCCGGAACTTATTTTTCTTGCGTTTATCTCAAGGGGCAATGGGAGAAACACCGTTCCTCGCTGCGTTCCGAGAAAAAGACGATGCACCCCGCCCTTGAACGGAAGGGGATCATCTTCTTCACTGTGGGCGAACTTGAGCGGATGTCTTATGCAAAACAGAAGCTCGATCTGAATCACGACCTATCCAAACTAGCCAAGCCAAACAATTGGATGACGAACCTGGAGAGCGACCCCTGCGCAGCGCTTGCAAAGGCGTTCGAAATTGCTTCGAAGGTGATTGTTCAGCAATACGAGAGTCGGGAGAAGAGCCTCGGCGAGGCGTTCAAGCACAGAAACTGGTTCAGGGACGCTTCGACTCTGGACGACATTAGGTCGGGTCTGGGTCTTGCACTCGAATTCGGCACGACACCCAGAATCTGGTGACCAACGCTCGACCTCTGAGCGAGTTGGGTTGGCAATTACCCCCTTTCAATTGCTCATTATTTTTGGTCGCGGTCTTGTGCCGTGCCTCGGATTGCGGCCAGTCTGATGACTTCGCGCTCAGGCGAGGACCGCTTTTCCTGCGACGGGGCCGTCAAACGGCAGCGTCCATCCGCCGTATTGAGTGGTCGACGCCCGCCCGAAGAAGCAACGGTTAAGGCCTTTCCTCTCATGGGTGGCACAAAAAGTGGCGGGACTGTGCGGAAATTAAGCGCTTAGGAAATAGAGAAAAGACGCGGGAACCTACTGGGGTGGAATAGAACGGAAATGGTGCGCCCGGAGAGATTCGAACTCCCGACCTATTGCTCCGGAGGGCAATTGGCTCTATCCAGCTGAGCTACGGGCGCGCCCTACCAGAATACCGCATTTTGCAGATTCGCCTGCCCTTCCAATTTCGCCCGAGCCGCGCTTTTGCCGCCTTTTCATTGACTCCGGCCTGTTTTCCAGGGTATTCTGTAGGTCTTGCGCGGTGTTGCGCCTGGGGTCTGTGTGTCTTCACCCGGATCGATCCGATTGATGTCCTGCATTCATTTTGCTGGGGTTAGCCGGAGCAGGTGATCGGCGGCTGGAATTCAGAATTGGTCCAGTGAGCCAAGGCCCTGATGGGGCGAACTCCCGCATCTCTCACCCGAACAGGTTTGTTTGGCAGTGGGTAGAATTTGAGGCCCGTGCGTTTTGCGCGGGCATGCGCGCTGTGCGCAAACGTTTTTGGTGGATTTGCCGCGCCCTCCGGTGGTTTTCCTTCTCGGGCGGCCGGTTATTTGAGAGTAGGAGCGACATGTCGACCTTTATTCCCAGCGGCAAGGACATGAGCCGCAAATGGTATGTGGTAGATGCCAGTGGCCAGACGCTTGGCCGCCTGGCTACCAAAGCTGCCAGTGTGTTGAGCGGCAAGTTGAATCCCCAGTACGTGCCTTTTCTCGACACCGGCGATCATGTGATCGTCATCAATGCCGAGAAGGTCCGACTAACGGGGTTGAAGGATCAGAAGAAGCTCTACCGGCGGTACACGGGATTTCCAGGTGGACTTCGCGAGGAGTCGTTCACGCGCCTGATCAATCGCAGGCCGGAAAAGGTACTTGAGGAAGCGATCAAGGGCATGTTGCCCAAGACCAAGCTGGGCCGCGCCATGGGTTCAAAGTTGAAGGTTTATCGCGGCGACAAGCATCCCCACACGGCGCAGAAGCCGGTGGAACTGAAGATTGCGTAGAGGCAGCTAGTAGCTCGCAGCCATTAGCCTGCGGGTTGGCGAGGGTGGAGCGAAACGCTGAGGGAAGAAACGAGCAGCAGATTTGAAGCACGGTGAAGTTACGAGTTAAAGGCTACTGGCTACCGGCTGAGAGGAAACGAATGGCAGAGGATCTGGTTCAGTATTACGGGACGGGGCGGCGCAAGTCGGCGGTCGCGCGGGTTTTCCTGCGTCCCGGCACAGGCGAGTGGAAGGTCAACGGCAAGAAGTTCGATGAGCATTTCGTCACCGAGCAGCAGCGCGTTTCGGCCAAGCGGACTCTGGTTGTGGCCGACATGTCCGCCAGCTTCGACGTTGTGACCACGGTGAGCGGCGGCGGCGTTGCCGCGCAGGCCGATGCGGTGAAGATGGGCATCGCCCGTGCACTGGTCGAGTTCAACCCGGAGCTGCGCAAGATGCTCAAGGGTGAAGGACTGCTGACCCGCGACGCGCGCCAAAAGGAACGCAAGAAGTACGGGCAGAAGGGCGCAAGGAAGCGGTTCCAGTTCAGCAAGCGGTAACGCGCTTGCGAGCTTGTGGCTCTTAGCCGGTAGCTTTTCCCGGCCCTGTTGGATGCATCGGGTTCCCGATACGGCGACGGTGGCACGAACAAGCTAGCGGCTAATGGCTACAAGCAACCGGCTGTTTTTCAAATCTCCCCGCGAGGGGAATAAATCCGGGCCGGGGCAGAGCCCACCCGGATGCAGTCCACAAAGGAGGACAATTGGCCACCATCACCATGAAGGAATTGCTCGAAGCGGGTGTTCACTTCGGGCATCAGACCAAGCGCTGGAATCCGCGGATGAAGGAATACATCTTCGGCGAGCGCAACGGGATCTATATCATCGACCTGCAAAAGACGCTCAAGCTCTTCAAGGACGCGTCGAAATTCGTGACCGAGTTGTGCGGCAGCGGCAAGACCATTCTCTTCGTCGGGACCAAGCGCCAGGCGCAGGATGCGGTCGCCGAAGAGGCCACGCGCGCGGGCATGCCCTACATCAACCAGCGATGGCTGGGCGGCCTGCTCACCAACTGGATCACGGTGCAGAAGTCGGTGAAACGCCTTCAGGAACTCGATGAGATGGCCGTGGACGGCCGGTACGACCTGCTGACCAAGAAAGAAGTGATTCGGCTGGAGCGCGAGCGCAAGCACCTTCAGGCCAACCTGGCCGGCATCAAGAACATGAAGCGGCTGCCCGATGCGCTCTTTGTCGTCGACTCGAACAACGAGACGATTGCCGTAAAGGAAGCGCGCAAGCTGGGTATTCCCGTGGTCGCGGTGGTTGACACCAACTGCGATCCCACCATGGTGGATTACGTGATTCCGGGTAACGACGACGCATTGCGCGCCATTCGCCTCTTCACTTCGAAGATTGCCGACTCTGCCGCCGAGGGCGTGAACCTGCTGGGCGACAAGGCTCTGCAGGAGGAAGTTCCCGAGGAGACCGCATCGCCGGAGGGCGAAGCTGCACCGGAAGCTCTGGAGAGTTCAACCGGCGACGATATCGACCTGGAAGCGGCGCTCGGCAGCGGCATTCGCAAGGCGCCTGCCGCGGTGGCCGCCATCCTGGAAGAGGCTGAAGTCGCCGAAAGCGGCAAATAGCCTTTGGGGCGCGGTTCCATGCACTGAATCAGATGAGCGTGGCCGCCTCAACCGAGTGGTCACGCTTTTCTTATGCCGTAAATGTGACCCGCATAAACTTTGATCTTGAATTCATAGCCGCGATTCGTTCGCGAGGCCCGCTACGGCCAGGAAAATGAGAGATGACGACAGTGAGCGAAAAGATAGATGCCAAATTGGTAAAGGAGCTTCGCGAGAAATCCGGCGCGCCCATGGGCGACTGCCTGAAAGCTCTGCAGGAGACGAAGGGAAACATGGAAGAGGCCTTCGTGGTGCTGCGCAAGCGCGGCGTGGCTTCGGCGCAGAAGAAGGCTGCCCGCACCACCAATGAGGGCGCAGTGGGCTCCTATATTCACGCCGGGGGCAAGATCGGCGTGATCGTCGAATTGAACTGCGAGAGCGACTTTGTGGCGCGGACCGAGGATTTCCAGGAACTGCTGAAGGACGTCGCGATGCACATCGCTGCCAGCGATCCCCGCTACGTAAAACCCGAAGACGTGACATCCGGCGATCTCGAGCGAGAAAAGGAAATCTATCGCGCCCAGGCTGCCGCCACCGGCAAGCCCGCTGCGGTAATTGAGAAGATTGTCGACGGCAAGATGGCCAAGTTCTACGAGGAGGTTTGCCTGCTGGAGCAGCCTTTCATCAAGGATCAGGCCATTAGCATCAAAGAGCTGATCGGGCAAAAGGTAGGCAAGCTCGGCGAGAACATCACCGTGCGCCGCTTTGCCCGCTTCAAGGTAGGCGCGCCCGAGTGGACCGTCGCCCAGACCAAGTCCGTCGAAGCCGCCGAATAGCGATCGATGCGTTTGAGCGTTGAATTTTGAAGGCCTGGGGGCGAACCCCGGGCCTTTTTGCATTCCATTTAAAGTCTCCTTTTCGTCAGACTGGAGCAACCGGTCAAGAGCAGGCCATCTCGAACCAGCGATGACGATTCGAACTTAAACGAAAGGTTTTTCGCCTTGCGTTTGAGAAATGAGGTTGCCATGTGGTGGCATTGGATTGCGGCTCTGCTTCTTTCGTTTCCGGTCGGGATCCTGGCACAAGCTGCGCTCCCGTCCGGAACCATTCTTCCGGTCAGCCTGGACACGACCTTGAATGCCGCAAAGGCTCATCCCGGCGAGACGATCAAAGCGACGGTGATGCAGGACGTTCCCGGCACAACGATCCGCCGCCGCGCCAAGGTGGCAGGGGAAGTGGTGGAGGCAAGTGCGGTAAAGAACGGCCGGACGCAACTTGAGATCCGGTTCGATGGCGTCTACGCTCATGGGCAGTTGGTGCCGATGAAGACAAATCTCCGCGCAATTGCATCTTTGCTCGCGGTGGACGAAGCGCAGATTCCTGAGGAGATGGCGTCCAGGGGCATGACGCCGGCAAACTGGACCACTCAGCAGATCGGCGGCGAGCAGTTCTACAGAGGAGGTCCCGTGTCGAGCGGCATGACCACGGTGGGCAAGACCACTCAGTGGGGAGCACTGGATCTGCCTCGCACCCAGCCCGGAATGCCTTGCCGGGGAGCCATTGGGGCCAATAACGGGGCGCAGGCAATGTGGCTGTTTTCGAGCGACGCATGCGGCGTGTATGGGTTCGCCAACATTCGCATTGAACATGCAGGGCGCAGCGATCCGTGGGGAACGATCGTCCTCACATCAACCAACGGCAAGTTGAAACTGGGCAGCGGAACCGGGCTCCTGCTGCGCGTATCTTCACCCGCAACCAAACCGGCCGCGTTCGGCGCCCAGGCAGACTTGACCCATCAATGAAAA
>CAWDKT010000007.1:0-700580 GCA_963802955.1 uncultured Acidobacteriaceae bacterium | reverse complement strand
TTACTTTGGATGGAGCTAAGAAAGAGCATCCCAAGCAGAACCTTTCCCGCTAAGTTTGGTGCAATTCTCGCTGGCAAACCAGATCGCGCTGACCTGCAACTCCTCTAACAATTCTAGATACTCTTGTGTGGGGCAGGAAATGGTGAGAACGGCTAAATCCGTTCCGGCTTGATTCGGCAGGAACCGCCGATAATCCAGCAACTGGCCGATGGCGATGCGCATTGAACCCCTGGTAGGATCGGGTTTCGCTTCAATGAGTAAATCTCGGCCTGCACCATCATAGTTTCTGATCAACGCATCAAATCGGCAATTCTGCTGATCGCCCTGGTCAATCTTCAGATGGTTAAAAGCCATTCCCAAAGCCTTTGTCAGCAGAACTCGCCGCACTCGTGACAATGAGGTCCGGATCGCCATAAAAGACGTAGGCCAGCGCAGTTGGGTCTCCGGTCCGGGAGAAGACGTCAGCACGTGCTTTTGGCGAGGTCCTCGGCCACGTTGGCTCCATAACCAGAGATACCCCTGGAAAGCTGCCGGTAAAAGCTGTCGGCGACCGCCTCGGCAGTGGTGTCATTCACCGGCCACAGTGCGCCAATGTACCCGCTGGCGCCGTTTGCGAGCAAGATTGGAGCCCAGCCGTCGACGTCATTCAAGAATCGGCGTGACTCGCCGACATCACAAGCGTTGAAGAAGAACAGTGGGTGAGTTGCCGTGGAGGGCGGCTCTAGAGACTGCCACGTGACGGGGTCCATCTGGCTGTCTTCGAGCAGAATCGCGAACTCGGGCACGCCGCCTTCGTCAGTGACCGCGCCATGGCCGGCGAAGTGCACGATTCCCTGGGGTGGATGCATGGCAAGGTTGCGCACCGCGGCATAGTCTCCGGCCACCTGCGTGAAACCCTGCATCGTTTTCAGCGTTGTCAATTCGTCGCCTGCCGATGCGAGCTGCTGCGCACCGCGATAGACAGGCGCGATGACCACAGATCGGCTAAGCGCGAGCGAGTGCGGCGGGCGGGCCGCTCCGCGAGTCCCGAGTGGCCAGCGCGCGATCGAGAAATGAAGGCTGAGAAAATCGAGGCGGCCAGAGCCGTCGGCGCGGACGGGGCGCATCAGTTCCCAGGGGATCGCCGGATCGTCACTGAGCACCTGGATGTACTCGAAGCGCCCATTCGCGTGCTTGTTTCCTTGCGAGTGGTTGGACGAATTGTCCATCAACTTCCAGAAGAGATTCTTGAAGGCCTGCGGGGCGACCCGGTCGTAGAGCTCATCGCCGAATCCGTTGATGAAATCGGTTGCATGCTGGGCGCTGTTTTGCTGCGCGCCGTTCTCGACGGTGAAGCCCCGCCCGTGCATGGCCATCTGAGCGTAATGCGCTTCAATCCACGCATGCAAGGCATCGGGATCGGAGATGTCGGCCTCGACTGGCGCGATGTCAGGCGAGAAGAATATCAGGCGCAGCGTATTGCCCACGCGGTTCTCGACGATGTTGAGATGAGGCCCGTAGACATCGGGGTCGATCCGGATTTCGGGCTTAGTGGCAAGCGCGACAGTGGACGTAGCCGCGGCTGGCTGCACCGTGGCAGTCGGATGGCCGGTCCCCAGCGAAGAGGCGACAGCCGGGGCCATGGGCTGGACCATGGAGGCAACGATCGTGAGCGGGCGGCTGAGACGTGCGATGAATGCGCCGTTGCAGATCAGAGTGGCGAGAATCCGCGTTTCGCGGCGAGGCTCGGCGGTCACCGCGGGGCGCAGGTAGAAGATCGCGAGAGTGGAGTCGCCGTCGCGGGTGATGGTGATGTCGGCAGTGTTGCCGCCGCGCGTGAACTCCATTCCCGGCGCGGTCAGGTTTACGGTAAGGGTCCAGCGATCCTCGCCGGCGGCCGCCTTGAGCTGAAGCTTGCCCTCGCGCTGCGCGCCGCTGAGAATTTTCGTCTCTGGTGCGATCTGCTCCGTAGTCAGTGAAACCTGCACTGCGATTTCCTGTCCAGCAGCGACGGTGTCAGGCGCTTCAATGTTGGGGTAGCGCTCGATGGTCTCATCCCCTACGATGTAGGTTTCATGAATGATGAGTGGCTTGTTTTGGGACGAAGCTGATTGCCCGGCGGTCTGGGCATCAGGACGCTCATGGTTGCCCGCGATCTGGTCTTCTTCAAATTCGTAGACCGTGGTTTTCGTGCGCTGGCCGAAATGAGGTTTGCCGGGCTTGGTAACGGAGACGCCATTTTTTGACTTTGGGGGTGCGGGCGGTGCGGCGGCGCTGGCTCGCTCCTGTTGCCGCGTGCCCTCGGCCAACGTTGGAGGTGCCGCGGGCGCCGGAGCCTGTTGTTCCAATTTTGACGGCGTCGTTTCTTCGGCGGGAGGGGTGCTCCTTTGCGGAGAGCGTTCATAGGCCTGATGGCGGGTGTGAACGAAAAAGGGCACGCACACAAATGCCAGAGCCAGCACAACCAGCACCGCAACAACGATGGCGGCCGACCGCTTCACGGCCTTCGCTCCAGGGGCCCGATGCCCCGTTTATACCATCACGCGATTCCAGCTGGCGGGGAATAGCACTTCAGCTGGAATGTTTCTTATACATGCGCGGAATTGCAGTAAAGGAAAACCGAGTTTTAATGCATATTAGTTGGGATCAGTATTGGTATTCGCGAAACGCGATGGTGAAGGTGTTGCGCCAGCCGGGGCCGTCAGCGTCGAGCCGCACGCTGCGAACTTTGTCATTTTCCCGCAGAGGTCGCGCGGAGTTGAAGAGACGCACGAAGCCATCGTTGTCCACGATCAGCGGCGAGATGAAGAATCCGGTCTTCATCATGTTTGCGACGACCTCATAGGCGACTCTTCGACCGTCGATGGTGACAAGGATCAAGGTGAGCTGGGGCAACTTATAGGCGGTCTGGATGAGACGCCCGTAGAGGGTAGGATCGACGTCGATTTGGGCAAAGATGGGGCCCGTGCTCGAGGGCAAGGCTACTTCCTGGCCGAGTTGTGCCGAGAAAGTCTCCAGCGGCGTGAAACGGCTTTGTGTTCGCAAGGGTTCGGGGTTGCGGACCAGGTGCACCCGGCCGTTGGCAACTTCGGCGACACGGTAGTTGTCGAGCATTGCCGGCCAACTGAGACCATCATCCAGCGTGGGAAAACGATCATCGATCGGGTCCAGATCAAAAACGATGTGATCGGGCGCCGCAGAGCCGCGCAAATGCTGCTCGTTGCGCCGGATCAGGCTCGGCGTGTAGGCCGAGTAACCTTGAAAGACCAGGCGAGGGTCCCAGGAGTAGCCGCGAGACAGCAACGCGGACTGCTCGTTGGAGTAGATATCCACGCTGCCGAGCATAGAAAAATTCAGCTGAGAGGCGGCGTTGATTGCCTGCCTGGCCTCATCGAAGCGGCGATGCCATGTCCAGGGCTCGGCGTTCCAGGGACCCAACATTGAAGTGGAGGGGAGGGAGAGGAGACCCAGCTTGCGAAGGATTCTGGCGCCGAGATCGGTGCCGGTGCGGGCGAAAAGAACCGACGGCTGTCGACCGTTCTCCGGTTGAGGTGCCTGACCGCTGACACCGGACTCAATTTCGAAGTGACTATGCCACATGAATCCCATGGGCAGCAGCGCGATGACAAAGACAGCGAGGCATGACGCGGTGCCGAAGCGCCGGCGTTGCGGTGTCTGCAACAGCGTGAGCGACAAGGCTGCCACCGCCAAACTGCCCTGCGCAACGGCAATATGGCCGTCGTCGTGGCGATCAAATCCTTCCTTGAAGGTGACAAAGATATAGAAAGCGTAGACCAGGAGCAAAAAGTGCTTCTGCTGCCGCTGAGACTGGCGTGCGAAGAGGATTAGAAGAAGGATGCCCAGCGCGCCAAGCAGAAAGAGCAACAGTTCCCGAGGCGGTCCTGGTACCGACATCGCCTGTGTGTAACCAGAGACGATGGGCAAAGACGCGGAGAAGAAGGCGGGCAGGTCTGCCAGCTTTTGGCCGGCGGCGACCCAAAACACCAATATGCCCATGAACAGCGACAAAGAACAGACGAGAGCCATCGTCCATCGACGATGCAACGCCAGGAAGCACAGAATGAGCACAGAGACGCCCAACTCCGCTATTGCATAAGAGATTTTGACGAACGGCAGCATACCCGAGCAGCCAAACAGGATGGCCAACCAGCACAAGGTCAAGGGCTTCGCGGGATTGTCCATGGCTTCGTCGTGGAGACGGAAAAGCACGAGTGCGAGGAGAAGCAAAAAGGAGAAGAAAAACGCGTCAGACCGGATCAAGAGCGTGACGAGCAGAGCGGCAAGGATCGGCGGCCAGGACCAATGCGCGCGGCGCACAAGCCAGATGAAGCAGGACGCGTAGCAGAGATCGAGCAACAGGCAGCCGACCACCATGATCCACACGGTTCCCGGATGGTAGGCGTGGGTATAGACCGCAGCGTAGGGACCAACGGTGAAGATGACATCGCGGCCAAACGCCAGCCCTTGCGCCTCAGCTTGATTGACGGCGTAAATCCACGATCCATCGAGAGTGGGATTGGGCATGCCGGGCCGAAGGATGCCGAATGTGTTGAAGAAGAGCACTGCCAGTGCGCACCACGCCGCAACACGCAGCCATCTGCCCGGGTGCAACTTTCCCTTCAACCAGAATCTCCTTCTTCGACAACGGTTCCAGGCAATTGTATCGATTCTGAGGCAGATGGCATGGCGAAATGACCGTTGCGCTTGAGTAAAAATTGCTAAAGGGAAAATAAGCAAGGCGCGTGACGTGGCGATGATCATCAGCGCGCTGAGATTCATCGATGTGTTGCCGAATTATCCAAACCTCTAAACGCCGCTGCCATAAGAATCGCATTGTGCGCGATAATTCTTCCATGACCATCGGCAAGGGAAAACGACCGCGAGACGCTAACCAACTCGCCAAATGGATCGTTGATCGGTCTACCTCCGAATCCCCTGCGGCTTCGCCCACTCCTGCGGCTCCGACTGACCTTTCGGCTTACATGGCCGCTATGGGCCGCAAAGGAGGTCAGATCGGCGGCAAACGCCGTCTCGTTACCATGACAACGGAACAACGCCGGAAGGTCGCTGCCAAGGCAACAAAAGCCCGATGGGGAACCAAGAAGGGCAAATGAACGCCTTTGCCGAACACTACGCTTCATTGCCCGATTAAGACCTTAAGCGTCTATCACTCGACGTACAATCCCTGACACCTGAAGCGAGAATAGCTCTGCGGTTGGAGATGGAGCGCCGCCAGATTCCGACTGATACCGTCGCTTGGGCGGTTCAGCCCCAAGTTGAGAAGGAGACCCAACCGAAATCCAATGGCACTGCGAGGAGATTTTTCCGCAACTTTAGCATCTTCTTTGTCTGTGACGTAGTGTGCTTGGTTATCGCAGTAATCCTGATCCCAAGCCAAGGCGTAGACATAGAGAAATTAACCGAATCTGCACTGTTTGGGTCTGCGAATCTTTCGCTCGTTCTAGCATTTCTGACGGCTAAAATCTTCGTTCCGAAACAACTCAAAACGCTATGGTTTATTGGGATTGCTGCTCCGCTTGGAATGTTCTTTTTTATGATGCTCTCCCATTAACGTGTGGCGCATTTCTTAACCCTGCGTTATATTTTCAGACAAATAGAAACCCCACCGGCCAGGGCGGGGTTCAGGTTTTTTGAGAAACCACTCTCTAGGCGGATGTTACCGCACTGGAGAAGGTATGTCTACGCCAATCGTTGAAGCAGCGCGTCGAGCGCGTCAATCTGCTCTTGTTGCGCGGGATTTAATCGGATCACCTTCATTTCTTCTTGAACGTACTTTTCACCTTCGGATCAACCCGCGCTACAGCGTCTTCGAGCGCTCCGAAAGCATCGTGAAGATTGCGAACGTACAGCATTTGATTCTTCAATAGATCAAGAGTGTAGTGCACCCTGCTAGAACTGGACGCGTGAATTAGATAAGGTTGAGGCCTCCGCCGAGGAGGCATGATGGGACGCAAGGCACGGGTACAAAGGACGCCTGAAGAGAAGTGGCAGATCGTGCTGGAAGGTCTGAAGAGCGGCAACATCGCCGAGACCTGCAGGAAGTATGAGATCGCGCCGAATCTTTACTATCGCTGGAAAGACGAAGTGGAGCAGGGCGCTTGGCTGCGCGAAATGTGATCGCATGAACTCTGGGTATCTCCGATTTGTCGGCACACTCTTAGCACACCTGCAGGCGCATGACATTCTGAAGCTCGCGATCAGACGGGCCGGGCTGGCTGATGCCGGATCAGCAGCCTGCTGATGGTGCGTCGCTGGCTTCGCGCAGCAACTCTCAGCTGAAATCTCAATGGGACCTTACAACCTCGCCGGTTATAAGTGCGTATTGAGGTAATCACTTGAGCCCCAAGTTATGGTTCGATACTCCGTTATCACGTCTTTAGGGCGCTCGACTGATGTTGACTTCAACGGCTTGCCTTGAAAAAGAGGGACCTCGGCGAACGGAAGATCTTCTCCAAATTCATCTCACTGGCCATTCTTCCTGCGCATGTGATGCATATCACTTAATCAACTTTCAGGCGAAGAGTAAAATTTCTGCCGTTGGGTAGGGGCATGAACACTACGCGCCGAGATCTTTTAAAGGCTGCTGCAGCTTTGCTTGTTAACGAGTGGGCATGCTCGCGAGCTGGCGCCCTGTCTCCGGCTTTGAGACACGATGGGGCAGAGAGTGATCGCAAGATCATCGTAGCCACATGTGGCGGGATGCGCCGCGCCGAGACCTTTCACACATCCGGTCTTCAAAATATTCCTCACCTTTTCGGCGATTTGCTACCGCAGAGCTTGTTTTATCCCTATGCCCGAAACTTGGGAGTGACTTCACACTACAACAGCATCTCCAGCATTCTGACCGGGAATTGGCAAAGATTGGATGATTGGGGGAAAGACCGTCCGCAAAGCCCCACCATCTTTGAAATTGCGCGCAAACAGTTGGGCACCCCTCAATCTCGCGCCTGGTTCATCTCGAGCAATAAGGCTTTGACGGCCCAGATAGGCGCCAGTACCGATCAGGACTACGGTCCCTCTTACGGAGCAAATGTGCTTTTTCCCAAGCAGCTGCTAGTCAGTGCTGTGGTGAATGCTGCCTCACACGGGCGCGCGGGAAACAGCGCCGATCGTACCTCAATGCAGCCTGAGTTGGAGGCAATGCTCCAAGCCAATAACTTCGAAGGTCTTGGTTGGTCTGTTTTCGGAGAATCGTCCGAACTCGACAATTCAACTCTTGCATCGGTGACGAGCGCAATTGAGGATCTGGTTCATACCGCCGCGCCGGCAACGGGAGACGAGTTCACTTACCTTGTCGCCCTTGAGGTCATTCGCCGTTTTACCCCTTCGCTGATGGTAATCACCTTCTCCGACATGGAGGTGGCTCACTTCGGCTCATTCTCTCTCCATCTTGCCGGCATCCGTACCTTCGACCGCCTTGTCTATGAGCTTTGGAACGAGCTGGAGGCAAATCCGTCGTACAAGCAGAAAACTACGCTCTTTGTGCTTCCGGAGTTCGGCCGGGATTTGGATGGCTCAGTCACGAACGGATTCTTCAATCATCGTCTCGACAACGATTCCACGCGGCTGGCTTGGTTGATGTGTTTGGGAGCCGGAGTGAAGAGCGGGGAGGTCATCGAACGCCAGATTCAGCACGTTGATGTTGGCCCGACCATCGCGAAGATTCTCGAGATGAACGTTGCAATCGGGCAGGGTCAAGCCCTTCCTGAGATTTCCGTATGAAACGTGTAGATGGGTGTCGATAGCAAATGCCTGAAACCGTGGAGCAGAGACCAGATCTCACGGCGTGGAAGAAGACAGTTGCAAGACTGCCGCTGACCCTCCGCCCGATTCTCAATGAGCAGATCTCCCAATGGGAGATGCTGTTTCCCTTTGAGCAGGCTCAGCTTCAGGTATTCTTACAGGCACTCGACTCATTGAGTCCCCAGGAACTGGCAGATCTCGCTGCGCCACTACTGGACCTTGAATCCAAAATGGATGTGCGTCACTGGGATTTCAATGAAGCATCCAATACCGTCGAAAACGCAGCGACATTGGCCAGGTCTGCTTACTATGGTGCGTGGCGCCGCGAAATCCAACGCTTTACCGAAGCAATCAATGACCGCTGTCAGCGCTCTGCGGGCCGAGAAGACAACCGGAAGAGGCTCATCCTTCTTGTCCATCCCCGGGAACTGCCGCTCGATGAGCACACCGCATGGGGCAACTGGCAAAATCGAGGACGCCAGCTAAACATAACCGGCAACGCCGAAGATTTGACGACTTTGGTTATGAATGGGAACGGCGGCACGGGCGCAGGCATTTTGGGACGGAGCAAATGGGATATTGCTGATCTTTGGTTCATCGACGCTGGTGAAAAGTTGAGCGGCATGGTTCCAAACAACTTCCCGGCTGCATCCCTCAGCTACTCGTGCCTTAAGCCGTTCCGCGATAAATTCCTCGCGCAACTCAACACGATGCCCAAGAGCATTACTGCCGCGGACAGGATGCTGGCTTCTCTCCGCAAGATGGATTGGACGCAATCGTTTCCGGCCGATATGGCCGGGAACACACTGTTGCAGAAATTTGTGATCGATGTCTTCTTGAGCGGCAATGGCGCACTTATTTTCTCCAATCCGTTTGTCGAGTGGTCCGCATCGGAAGCGATCCGGCGAGCCCGGCCACAACTCGTCGTGGCTAGATTTGGAATGCGGAACAAGCCCAAGCCGTTTACGAGCATCGCCATCTTTGAAAATCAGGAACAAGTAAGCACAGTAGAAGATGCTCCCGACCCTGAAAACAGCTCGATTGACGCCGCCATCCTCGCGTTTTACGTCTGGCTGGCGGCAAATCGTTATCCTGAATACGAAGATGCGGCCTGCCTGTGCATTTCAGAGCACTTGAATTCTGTGTGGGCAATTGCGCCGCCCGGATCGAAGATCGCGGACCTTAGCGGATCTGTTTCTCCTGCCACTCTGTATTCCGCAGTCAGCGAATGGTTCACGAGCTGATCTCAAGTCGCGTTAATCGGTCCGGTCGGAAGCAACAGGGCCTGTGGACTCTCGGACCACCAACTGCGGGTCGATGATAACCTCCTTGCCCTTTTGCGATGTCTTTGAGGCACCCGGCATCAGACACTCACAGATAATCCGGCCGATTCGGTCACGGGGAATATGCACTGTGGTGAGAGGTGGATAACAGAATTCAGACAGAGCAATATTGTCAAATCCGGTTACCGAAATACGTCCTGGAACGTCATAGCCTCTCTCGCGCAATTCGCGAAGTACCCCTAAAGCTATAATGTCGTTGACGCAGATGACGGCGGTCGGGGCAAATCCCGTTGCTAGTAAGTCACGGAGAGCCTGTCGCCCTCCCTCAAGGCCATCATCGCCTGAAACGGTATGCGCTTCAAATTCACTGCCTTGCGCATTTCCGACTTCGAACACGGTCCGGATGCGGGTGTCGACAGGATTGAGGGCATTGTGATGACCCACGACTCCAAAACGGCGGTGTCCAAGACTCCACAGGTATTGAAGAAGCGTCGTTACTCCGCGCGCATAGTCAACACGAATATTCGTGATTCTGAGGCTGGGCTTGCCTACATCGTAAAACACGATAGGGATTGGACCATTGGCAAGGCTTTCCATGAGCGCCGCGTCCATCTCGGAAACGACTATCGCGAGACCGGCAACCCTTCTCCCGATCATGGTTCGAATGCTGTTGACCAGTTGGTTTGGCCGGTAGTTCGTATTTGCAATGACAACTTCATAGCCGTTCTGGCGCGCCTCCGCCTCCACGACTTTATAAATGTCGAAGTAGAAGGGATTCTCCATATTGGAAACAACCACGCCTATTACGCGATTTAGACCTCCCGCTAATGTTCGGGCATGAAGATCAGGGTGATAGCCGAGTTCCTCAACGACTTTCAGCACCCGAGTGCGAGTTGAGTTCTTTACGACGGTTGGTTTATTCAAAACCCGGGATACTGTCGAAGCCGAGACATGCGCTCGCTGCGCTACTTCCTCTAACGTCACTACCTGTCGCGTTAGCCGCTCGTCGATGCTCATGTCGGTGTTTACCATTAATCGATGTTTGAGATGCAGTATCGACAGGATACCAGCACAGCTCCTGCAACGCGCATCCTCTTGGTTGCATTGTCGCCTATCTGCCCTTTCTCTCCTGAGTCACTGCCATTTGCAAACTCACGGCAGAGCTGCCCGTCTGATCTGCAACAGCAGCGTGGTATTGGGCTCCATCGTTACATCAAATTTATCCCTATTCTTTGCGAGGATTCGGCTGTCAAGCAGATCGAACACGTCAGAGTGATTCGGCAACCGAAACGTTCGTCTTCCGCCTTGAGGCGAATAGATTCCCAGGAAATCCCCACCGGCATAGACTACGTCTCCTCCGTCGCTGTAAATATGGCATCCCGCCGCCTGGGCGATGTTTCGCAATAGCGCTGCTGGCAGGATTGGAGCGCTCGAGTAAATCGATGTCCAATTCCCAACTTTCTTGACGACCAAGCCTGGCTGATTCACGCCAGCAAGCATTCCCAGAACCTTGGCTTTGGGGTCGTCACTCCAGAATCGCGGATTGATGCTGAATCCTGGTAAGTCACGCTGCAACGATGGATCGCGCGGGTCCTTGAGATAGAGTTGATGATCGTACCAGCGTCTGATATTGCTTACATCGACATCCGTCCCGTACGCCACCGGTTGTGCAAGGTCCTTCGTGTATGGCGAGTCGAACGAAGTGATATTTACATGCAATTCGCCTGGAGTATCCGTTTCTTCAACATTTATCCCCGTAAGGGCCTCGATGTTCTTCACAGAAAGATCACGATCGATATATCCCGGGGCATACACCCAGATCGCCGTGGCGCCATTCTTTGCAAGTTTGTCATGAATTTCACCTCGCTCGAGCGGAGTCACATGAAAGGTATTGAGGAATATGTATAGTTTGTAGTCCCGCATCTTAGGATTGCCGATGTCCGACAATAAATAGGGCTCCCATGGGGCCCCGATGAATGCAAATTGCCATTGCTTTTGCACGGTAAGTAGCGGACTGAGGAATGGCTCTCCGTCGCCGAAGTATGTGAAGCTCGATTCGTCCAGCACCACCGCGATCTCTGCGTTCGATTGCCGGTCCGCCGTCAAGTATCGCTCGTCGATCTCTTTCAGCCTTCTAAGTAGCCTGATGATCTTCTCGTCATGGTATGTCCCTCCGAACAGATCCGTCCACCACATGCCGAACCCGTTTGTTAGTGCATAGGCGTAATCTCTAACCAGAAGGGCCTTGGTTTCATTGAAGTTCTGCGGATTATGCAAAGAGTCTCCCCAACGCCACTGACGTTGATGAAGGTATGTCTCAGTGTCCACTTCGTTAAAGTAGAGCTTTCCATGCAACTGGACTTCCGCGGGTAACGTCTGCGAATAGTCAGGTCCTCCAATTTGTTTGTTGTCATATTGATACGGGCTTGCAATGAAGTCTACGTCGCGGGACCGAAGAACATTTGCCAGGTCCAGATGACCGGTATGGACAACGCTCAGGTTTGGGAAATTCAGCCATAAATACCCATAGAACGCTCCCACGATTTTCTTCCGATCCGTCGCCTCTTTCACCCATGCGGCATTTTCGAGTAATACATTGCCCACCATATCATTGAAGAACTCGAAGTAGTCGGGCACACGCATGCTTATTGCGGGGTCAAAGAAAATGCCGTGCGTAGTAGAATACCGTTCCTTTTCATTTGGTGGTTCAGCGTTGTCAAATGTCGCCTGCGGATCGTGCCACGCGGCCTGTAAATTGGAATTCGTGTGATATTTCTGTCTCAGCCACACACGAAACTCCCGTCGTGCGGGTGGTGAATAGTCTTCCACGCCAAACTTGGCGGGCGGCTTTTGTCCTGGGCGAATCTCCCAAAAAGAATTGAACATCAACCATTCACCGCCAAATCCGTTGCCCACTTGGTATCCAACAATATTCTTGCCGTACTTGCCGCTCCACGTGATGGATGAAAGGCGATCATCGCCTTATGCGAGAGTTCGCGATAGCGGGCCGACGCTAAGGATGGATGACAACGCCGTCCGAACATGCCCGCCGGGCTGCCATCGTCGCGCATCGTAATGTCCTGCGGGTAATCGTGTGCACCACCAGTCCCCTGGAGTAAGAAGCACGCGGGCAATGAACAAAGCATCTGGTCTAAGGGCGAGATACTCATCCATCGTCCTGTCAATCTTCTTAAAGTCATATTCCTCAGGTCCGTTCCAATCGAACGAAGATAGATGTCGAAGATCGAGGTCCCCGCTTTGGTGAAATCCAGAAAGTCGTCAGGGCCAGGCCGATATGGAGCTGCCAGGACCTGGCTCGTCAGGCTTCCATTTACATATAGAGCCGGTAAGCCATTCTGGAGTCTGACCTCGCTCGTCAGGCCCATCCCCGGTGCACCCGCCGCTCGATGCCACAGCGATTGCAATCGCTGCACAGGCAAGAATTGCTATCGCCGTTTGAGCTCGCATAAGTCGAAGACACACTAAACCCTCTCGATCTCGATCTGCCCCGCAGCTTGCATGGGGACTGTGAAGTCCAGGCTCGGTTCTGGAAGCCATCGTGCGATGTGGAACTCGGCGTATTTGATCCTGTAGCTCGCCGGCAGAAAGCCCTTTGATCGTGACATCTCGTTTTCTTCGCAAATCCAGTTCCGTCAACCATTTCCAGTTGAAGCTACGTGTTTGTCCCGATTGAGAGCTAAACTTTTGATCTGCCCCTGCGCCACCGTGACGTCAATCCCCGATTCACTGAATCGAATGCGCTTTCGCACTCCGTCTTTGGGATAGGCAGTCGTGGAACTCGCCGTCGCTTCTACCTGACATCCGAATCCGACTTCTCCAAATGAGGGATCCTTCACTACATAGGATTTAGCGGACTTGAGAAATCCCCACAGACCAGATCCGCTTTCAAATGTTCTCGGAGGCTGATGATCGTAAATACCGGGCGTACAAATGAAGAAGTTATAACCCATTCCGTCAGGGAGAACGTTGGCCATAACACTCATGACTCCCGCGTATCCCTTCAGAAGGACGTCAGGGTCGCCCTTGTCTTCATAGGCCTGCAGTAGCGCCATGCCATTCAATGACGCGTTGTACCAACAGCAAACATCCCGCCGCTTGTCGTTGCCGTAGCGGAACCAAACCGGCTGGTTGCCGCCGCGGAGCGCTTTAAATACCTGAACCGTCTTTTCGTTCTTTGCTTTGTTATCGAAAAATCGTGTAAAGAAGTACACCTGCTCGTGAGCAGTTTGATCAATCACGAGTTCAGAGCTATAGGGATAGGGATCGCGGAGAAACTCATCGTCGCAATCTTGCATTAGTTGGCGAAGTTTCGTTGTACTCATCCATCCAGCCTTCCTGACGTACGGCATCCAGAATATGAACTGCGTTTGAGCCTTCCATTAGACCTACGTGCTTCCAGGGTCCGGTCGTGAACCATTTCAGGCAGGTTTTGTACGACATTCTGAGATAGTCATCGTGCGTCTTTTTCGTAAGCAAGCCGTAGCTCTTGCCAATCCTGTATAGCGCGTAGTAGATGTTAGCCGGATGTACATAGTTATAGGAGCGGAAAGTTGCTTCGGATCGCTGCTTTGTCCAGGCGCCCCAGCCGTCCGACGGGTAACGATCTTTCCAGTATAGAGACGCCCGAACCTCATACGTTTCTGGATTCTGGATGTACTTG
This sequence comes from uncultured Acidobacteriaceae bacterium, assembly GCA_963802955.1. Lineage (GTDB taxonomy): Bacteria > Acidobacteriota > Terriglobia > Terriglobales > Acidobacteriaceae > Telmatobacter. Next base: position 686,852 of record CAWDKT010000007.1, on the reverse strand, counting down.
AAAAGGCAGTCCGCGACATACGCTTCGAGAGCATCCACTTCTTCTCTTGAAGGCAGATAAACATTCTTCTCTGAAAGAAAGAGGGGTTCGGAGAATCCCGACTCGTCGCTTCCACCCACTTCCCAGACTTCGTCAGAGTCGAGAAAGATGCTGCCGATTCGATGATCAAAAGGGAGAAAACAGTGGTAACGGTGGTATGGGTCGTCGGGATTCTTGTAGAACTGGCGGTCCACAACAAATTGTCCTCGCGCTTTCAGTAGCTGCTCGATGTCTTCAATGCAATAGAAATGCAGATTTGTCCAGCGGTTGCCTGCATAGTGCAGCTTCATGCTCTTTTGACCTCTACCTTTGAACGACAAGGTCAGTAAGGTCTTGTCATCGACACGTTTCTTGTCTTTAATTTGGATATTGTCTGAAAGCAGGCTGATAAGGTCGATATCCGACTTGGACAGCAGTTCGACATAGACATCGGAGCCTTCCTGCACTACCATCGACGGCAATATGCGGATTCCGAGGTTCCCTGCCTGATAGATCTCATCCCTGATCGCCTGATAAGCCTGGGAATGAATACGATACGGAGCTGAAACTGTCTTTTCTCGCCTGGCTGAAGAATGAGGGATGAGTGCCCGTTGACCCAGGGATTCGACCGCCATCCGAGCAGATCTTTGGTTGCGCGTGATGAAACGGCAAGAATGTCCGGTCCCTGCCAATCCCGAACATGTTCGGCAAATGGCAGTTTGGGGTTCCTTATAAATACACTCGAAGCTCGTGTCCATTGTTGGGTGGACCAGCAGGAACGGCGAATCGCCGAGTGGTCGCTGCAAAAGCACATAGGAACTGTGCCCTGCAATGAAGGCATGCGATAGAATCTTCTGCTCATGAATCAACTTTTGGCGAATGGGTGTCTTGCCAAAATCCACATTATTGACGGTGCTGAGCTTGGTTTCGGCTCCATTCTCGATGTATAACTCTGAGTAGTCGTCATTCACCATCAGTGGAAACCCGAATTCTCCGATTTCCAGCACTTTCCCGCTTGTATTCGTGATCTCAGTATCCCAGAGCAAGCTGTTTCCGCCGCCTGGTTTGAAGCTCATCGACAGAGAGTAGCTATGGATACCTTCCTCATCGGAGGAAACGCCGTCATATGTCACGTTGACGATGCCTTGGTTGGCGTTGACGCGACGAATATCTGCTGATCTGCCTGTGAGTTCCCGTTTCCAGCGGCCCGACATCCGAAACACGTCATTCTGCCCGAGTCGAAAGTCCTGCCAATTATCCGTCGTCAATTGCCATACTGTTGCAACGACATCTCCGGTCCAGCGGGAATCCGAAGGATCGACGCCAGGGGTATTCAGCTCATTGCCGATGTAATTGGTTGCGAAAGGGTCATTCTTTCGCGTGATGCTTGAAATAGAGCCATAGCGCCGATCGAAGTGGACCACCATGTCTCCTGCTACCATCACAATTGTGTGGTCTTCATGTTCCCTGAGCAGATCGAGAGAGGATTGGGGAACTTCAGTTTCGCTTTGCGGTTCCTGTGCACGAACGCTCATCAGCGATGCGGTTCCGGTTCCGTTGAGCAGCACGCTCGCGGCGCCGGCAGCGCCCGCGCCCAGCAGCACCTTACGTCTGGATATCTTGGCACTCATGTTTCGAACCCTTCTCTTTCGAGTTGCGCCGATTTAGGACTGACCTGCAAGCCGCAGGGTCCCAAACTTTTTGGGCTTATGTGGATTCCATTCCCCGGTTGGCTGCCAGGCGAGGAAATGAATTCTTTTCCCCTCCCCTGCAGACTGGAGCCGATATACGTTGACGCGAAACTCATTCCCAACTGCGGTGGGCCGTTTGTCGATTGCCTGGATTGGAATACACATCTCTCCGTACCAGATCTTCTGCTCCGCATCGATGCGAGATTTTACCGTCATGCCGGAGTCCCACAAATGCTCGTTACCCCACCCGGGTTTCTCCACTGACGCATCGATAGCTTGGTCAAGAAACTCGCTCTGGGGCGAGATTTGAAATTCCCCATACAAGTTGATGTTGTCGAAGTTTGATCCGAGATACAGCTCAAAATCGTCATAAAACCAAAGTTTGAATGTTTCGTGCACTGTATCTGGATCGGGCTTGAGATGCAATGTTTGGTAAGGACCCCAGAAGAGAAAGTAAAGGTTGTCTTTAGTCCATCGAGAACGAGCCTGGGAACGCACGTCTGGGTCCGGCTCGTCGAGGATATTCCGGTCCAGGATGATACTTTGCGCCGGCTTCCAGAAGTCGGAATCGGGGTCTGGATTCAGCGCATGATCCTGCGCGGCTTCATGGCTGAGGAATACGTTGGCGGATTCCGGAGAATCGCTCTCGACAGCCCACCTGATGATGCCGGCCTCGTACCACGTCACGTCCTCGCCTAGATAATTCGCGTCAGGGGGTCCGAGTTCACCCTTCTTGTAGACAGCTTCGCGCAAGGTAATCTCAAGCCGTAAGCCATCGGTTCGAACCGGAGAAAACTGGACTCTATTAGGCGCGTCTCGTTCGATGCCAAAATCGCCCTTTGCATCGACCGGCTTCCATGCTTCCCCGTCCCGGGAGTAAAGACGCCATCTTTCGGGCAGGAGGCAGAACTGCTTGTCGTCCTTCCAATAGACACTTGCCGCAGTAACTACCGACGGGTTGGCAAAGTCGTACTGGACCCAGGCGGTGTCTCCCGATTGTGGCCGAAGACGCAGGAACTGCGCCGAACCGTCAGCGGAACTCACCGGCACCTGCTGGTCAGAGATAACGCGGATGTGACCACTTCCATCCTGGGAGTTGGGATACCATCGCTCCGCAGGTGTAGGTGGCTTGTGTCCTGGGTAGTTGTCCGCCACCGTTCCTTCTCCGCAAGAAGAGCTGGCGATGCTGGCGGATCCGATCGTAGTTGCGGGCGGAACCGTAGCGCGTCGCTCATCGCGCGCCAGCCAGACTGCCATCTCGGTTGTGCCCCGATTGGCAAGCGCAAAGTAGGGGATGGCCATTAGTGACGCGTCACTTTTCCGAATTTCCGCTGTCGCCTGGTCGCGATTCAGGCTCAGAACCTGGCCGCGCACCGTCCCGAGTCCGCCGAGCAGACTCGGTTGATAGGCAAACTGCAGATTTGCCTCTTCCGGCACGACGAGATTGAATACGCCCCGATCATTGTCGAGAGCCTCGCCGCAAAACATGATCGGGCCTTGCTGCAGCGCTACCATGCCCCGGTCGTCAGCTACGCGGTCATCCGCCCGCACTTTCTGAACCTTCATGGGCAACACAAACTCGACAACATCGTTCTTCGACCACTGACGTTCTATGCATGCGAATCCTTGCTTCATCTCGGCGGGCACGTTTTTGCCATTCACCGTCAGGGTCCATTCCTGCCGCTCGCTTCCATCGAAATGGTAGAGGTTCCCGGGAGCAGCCTCGTTACGCGCCCACCCGGGAACGCGCACATTCAGCGCGAAGTGCACCGGAGCGGAAGGATTGATTTGAACTCGGATCAGTCCTTCCCAGGGATATTTCGTGGTTTGCTCGACCAAAACCTGCCTTCCGTCGAACTCAAAGCGCGCTTTGCTGCCCACAAAGAGGTTGACATAAAGACTGTTCTTGTCCCGTGCGTAGATCAATGTGCCTAGCTGTGCCAAGAGCCGGGTGATATTCGGAGGGCAGCAGTTGGGACCAAATGCTGCCTGACGGGTAAAACCTGTAAATGCCTTAAGCGGCGTCTGATACAGGAATGTATCGCCATCTTGAGAGACTCCGGCCAGCAGACCGTTATATAGCACCTTCTCCATCATGTCGGCGTAACGGCTGTCCCTGTCGAGCAAGAGCATGCGATCGTTCCACAGAGTATTTCCCACCGCGGCGCAGATTTCGTTCCAGCAGCTCGCATTCGGCAAATCGTAGTCGTCTCCGTAGTCCTCCATTCGGCGATAGCTGCCGATGCCGCCGGTCACATAAGTACGTCTGCTCGCGGCATCTTCCCAGATACGGAGGGCTGCACTACGATACGCAGTTTGCTGTGTCAGGGCCGCCAGGTCGGTAAGCGCGCAGTACAGGTAAGTCGCCCTTACACAATGGCCGATCGCCCTTGGCTGATCGATTACCGGTTCGTAGTCCTGCGCGTAAGTGCCCGTCTTGGTGCGGCCGCCCTGGGTGGTTCCCCGCACGTCGAAAATGAACTTTGCCAGGCGCAGATACTTCGCATCTCCGGTTGCGCGATAGAGCTTTACCAGAGCAAGCTCGATGCCTTCGTGGTTAGAGATGTCTGTCCGCTTTCCCGGCCCGTACTGGCGGCTCAAATCGTCGGCCGCTTCAATTGCCAGATTCAGGAGTTGTGAATCTCCGGTCGCCTGCTGATAGGCAATTGCCGCTTCGAAAAAGTGCCCGATCCCAAGAAATGGTCCATCGCCTCGATTACTCCATTTTCCGAGTTGCGAGCGGACCATAGCGTCTTGAAGAGCGAAAAGCGACTCCGCTCTCTCCTGGAGTTGTTTGTCGGGCCGCTTGGCAATGAAATAAGCTGCAGCTTCAATGACCCGGCTGTCGATATATCGGTTCCCCCTCGCTTCGCGGTCCAGCAGGATGGGAAGCGAAACCGTGCGCACGGTTTCAATCCGAGGCGACCAGAATTCATCGGTCACCTCCACATCCATCAGGGGTACCGATGTCAGGGCGTAGTCCGGTCGTGCAGGACCGGGTTCGGCCCAAAACCGTAACGGGAGTGGACTCGTCGCGGCAGCACCCAGCGCCGCACTCTGTTTCAAGAAGGTTCGTCGATCCACGATTCCCGTCTTGCCGCTCATTGAGAAATCTCCGCTCAAAGGCCGTTATTGAGCGATCTGGAGTTTGCAGAAAGTGCAGAACTCCAGTGCTGCTATTTGGGAGAAAGCCTTTGTAGGAAAGCATTGTAGTCTCGTAAGACAGCGCTCTGCAAGCGCTTGCATAAAGCGATTTTCTTACGGCCTGGCGGGGCTGTACAAGAACTTCAGAATCTCTTTTTGCCTCTTCTGGGATTCGGCCTGTTCTTGCCCTTTGAGCACCTTCCACTGATCAAGTTCTTTGCGGCCACGTTCCATCTCACCCTTTCGGATGAGCGCTTGCCCCAGACGATAATGAGCCACGTTCAGCGATGGTTCTAAGCTAATGCACTGCTCGAATTCCTTGATCGCTGCGTCGTCGTTCCCATCTTGGCTATAGAGAATACCGAGTTGCAAATGCGCATCGGCAAACTTCGGATCGAGCGTAATTGATTCTTGCAAAAGCGATTTTGCTTTCTGAGCGTCGGTGCCGTCCGCCCCTTCGTTATTGGAGTCCAACAGATTCATCGCATAGTAATAGCGCGCCTTGGCATCGTTCGGTGATTCCCGCACGAACTGTTCAAAACGCTGTGAAACTGCTGCTCGTTGTGCTTCAGGAACGCCGTGGACGCGGGACAGAAAGAAATAGAGTTCGGCATCTTTGGGATTCAAATCGATCGCTGCGCAAAAGGCTTCAATGGCGGCACTGTTGTGACCCATCAGATATTCCGAAGCTCCAAGTCCAACCAACATCCTTGTGGAATTTGGGTACTGTTTCACACCGTTTCCGAAGACCTCTGCGGCGGGCGGCAGCGTCTGGTGACGCAGCAACTCAGTTCCCCATGCGAAGAGGTTGGCCTCAGAAGGATCCATCAACGAAGCCTGCTGCATTTCTTGCGCGGCAGCCAGGTAGTCGCGCTTCTTTTCGAGAATCGTCCCCAATAGAGTGTGAAGCTCGGCGGACTTTTGCTCCCGCAGGAGAGCCTTCACTTCGTTCTCAGCCGCATCTAGCTCTCCTACGTCCATCTCGACAACTGCAAGATCGTAGCCGTTGTTGTAGGTTGGGTGGAGTTGCTGCGCCTTCTGCAACAGGGGAATCGCTTCCTTCATCTTTCCACGGGCCGAATAGAACTCCCCAAAGTTGTGATTGAGTTCAACACCGCTGGGATCCAGAGCGAGTGCTTTCTTGAACTGAGTCTCCGCCGCATCAGCCTCATTCAATTCAGCAAGGTCGGTTGCCAGGTTGGCGCACGCTAATGCAGAATTTGGATTTTCCTTCGCCGCCGCTGCCAGAAAACGCTTCGCATCGCCGAAGTGCTGCTCAGCAACTAAACTCAACCCCATCAGTTCGTTAGCATCGAAGCTATCGGGATGATCTCTGAGGTAATCCGACAGAGCTGTAACAGCTTTTTCGGGGTCGCCTTGATCATAAGCTTCTTGTGCGTAGGCGAGAGTACCCGGTTTATCCCGAACTGCCTGCGACTGCGCTTCTGTCACGTTCCGAGCAGATATGCAGAGAAGCGAGATGAACAGCACCAGCCTGAATTCTCGACCACTCATGGACCTGAATCATAGCTTAATTCAAATGCAACAAGGCAAATTAAGCGCGATGCGCCGCCAGAGGATTGACCATCCAGACACACTCAAACTCCGTCGACCGGAAATCGCTTTCTAGAAGAAAATCGATATACTGACAAATTTGCACAATACTCGCAATGGAAAACGCATTCCCTGCTTGACAGGCCAAGGGCGACAAGTGCAAAATTTTGAGTCGCATGCAAGCGTTTGCATTTTGCGTCACAAACTTGCCAGAAGGAGGCTTTCATGATTGCCGAATCAGCATTCCGTGGGAGGAAAAGCGCATGGATGTTTGCGATTCTGCTTTTGTCGTTCTTCGCAACACCCATGGCGTTGCTCGCTCAAGTGGACACAGGGACAATTAGCGGAGTGGTCAAGGACCAAAGCGGTGCTGTTGTGCCGTCCACTGTGATCACGCTGACGAACAAAGCCACCAATCTCACCCTCAGGACGACCTCAAACTCGGATGGACTCTATCAATTCTCGGCCGCGCGCATCGGCAACTACACGATTTCCGCTGAGGCACAGGGATTTGCCAAAGTCACCCAGGAAAACGCTGCCCTGGCGATTCAACAAAATCTCGTGGTCGACTTTACGTTGAAACCTGGAAACGTCACTCAGCAGATAACAGTCACTACCGCCCCGCCACAATTGCAAACCGAAGATGCCTCCGTGGGTAGCGTCGTAGAAGAACAGACTATTAACGACCTGCCGCTGAATGGACGCAACTACACGTTCCTTGCTCAACTCGACGCGGGCGTCAACCAGAACCAACAGGATTCGCGAGGCTTGGGCTCTTCGGGTAGCTTTGTCGCGAATGGAACCGCTTATAACCAGAATAATTACCTCCTCGATGGAATCGACAACAATTCGAACCTTGTCGACTTTCTGAACGGCAACTCTTATGTTTTCCGTCCGTCAGTCGACGCCCTATCCGAATTCAAGGTCCAAACCAGTGACTTCAGCGCCGAATTCGGGCGAGCAGCCGGCGCTGTGCTGAACGCAACCATCAAATCCGGCGGAGATCATTTCCACGGAGCCCTGTGGGAGTTCTTCCGTAATGATGGATTGGACGCGGAGAATTACTTCGAGACGTCTAAGGGTCGCTTCCAGCAGAACCAGTTCGGGGCTGATATTGGCGGGCCTTTGCTTGGCCACGGCAACAAAAAGTCGTTCTTCTTTGTTGACTATGAAGGACTTCGCTACAACCAGGCCACGCCTTATGTTTCATCCGTGCCGACCGCTCAGGAACAAGCCAGCTTCAAACAATTCAGTGGCTATATCGATTTATCGCAGCTCACTACGCAGGGGGGAACGCAGACAGACCTGGTTGGTAGATCCTTCGCTGCAGGGACCATCCTTGATCCGGCAACGACACGCCCCGTAACAAAAGGAAATGTGGATCCAGTTACAGGAAAACCAGCAACGGGTACTGGTTATGTGCGAGATCCTTTCCCACTGGTGAGTGGAAAGCCGAACCAACTGCCGGTGAGCCGGGTCGACAGCAATGCCGTTAAGATGCTCGAGGCCTTTCCGGCACCGACCAATTCCAATCTGTTTAGCAATTACGCGAGTGATCCACTAGCAACCGATAACCTGAATCAAGGCGATTTTCGAATTGACCAGACATTCGGCGACAAAGACTCGGCTTTCGCCCGGTACAGTTACGCAAATGACCAAAGATTCTATCCTGGACCAATTTCGACGATCATCAATGGCGGCGGATTCGATACCGGCGACGTACCCAACATCTCAGAAAACATGGTGGTGAGTGAGACGCATATCTTCTCCCCTACCCTGGTGAATGAGGCGCGTTTCGGGTTTGCCGCGGTGAATACTAGATTGATTCAGACGTATTCCAACGATCTGACCGTTCCCGGCCAATTCGGAATCCAGGGCATTCCACAAGTCCCGGGTGACGGCGGGTTGCCCACATACACGCTATCTGGCCTCGTCGAGATCGGCGGTTCTCCCTGGGAGCCATCGCACGAAGGCGATAACAACTATCAGATAACCGAAAATCTGACTAAGACCCTTGGTAGAGAAACGCTAAAGGGCGGCTTTGAGTTTCAGCATGTAAATCTTCACTTCTATCAGCCGGCATATGGTCGCGGCGACTTCGATTACAACGGCTCTTACACTGAAGTTCCGTCTGACACCAGTGGCAACACAGGAATGGCCCAGCTGATTCTCACTCCGATTCCAACAACCCTACCCGCGGGCGATGGAGGACTCAATAACGTCGGAGGCGCCGATTCAGTGGATGGCTCAAACCAGGCGACGCCGAGCATTGCGCGGAAATATTTCGCCGGGTACGGGCAGGACGATTGGAAAATCAGTTCCAAACTCACAGTGAATCTCGGCGTTCGCTACGAGTTCTTCGGACATGGAATCGCGCCAGGAGGAGCAGCAATGAACTTCCTGTGGCCCACGTCCAGCCATGGCGCGGAAATGCTCTTTCCGAACAACACCTGTAAACAGGCACAATCCGGAAATCTGCTTTCTCCGACGGTCATGGCCACCTTGGCTACCGATAACATTGCGATCACATGTACTGGAAACAACGCGCTTGTCGAATCCGATAAGGCGGACTTCGCACCCAGAATCGGCTTCGCCTACGAGATCACGCCGAAGTTCGTTATGCGATCGGCCTTTGGGTTGTTTTACGGAACGACCGTGAACGGTGACAACCTCGTCGACGCGATCAACTACCCGTTCTCTTATACGGAAGGCTACAATATTCCTGATCCAGGGCACCCGGTAACTTTCCCTGAATGGCAGTGTCGCCACCTTTGAGAACGGACTGGCCGCCATGACCTTTACGCCCACCATTGTTCCGGCTGCAGGCCTTGGCTTCACCGGCACTGACTATAACTTCCGGAGCCCCTATACCGAGGAATACAACTTCACATTGCAGTATCTGCTGTCGCCAAATCAGTCCATCAGCGCTGGCTACGTCGGAACCCTGGGGCGCCACTCGCAAGTCCACCTGGGGGTCAATGAGCCGACAGAGATCCTCGTTCCGGGGGCGTCTGTCCAGAACTTTGTTCAGTATCCCAACTTTGCTCGCGGCTTTACGCAAAACACCGCGTCCACAAATACCCATTACAACGCCATGCAGCTGATCTATCAGCACCGCTTGGCCTACGGCCTGGATATGATGGCCAACTACACCTGGTCGCAATGCCGTACAGACGCTCGCGACATCTTGATCGGCGATATTGGTGGTTACCGGGCATCGAACTTGCCGGGATTTGGCGTCAGGGGCGATTATGGGCTCTGCGACTATGATGTCAAAAACATGTTCCACCTCAGCGGTGAATACGATCTCCCCATCGGCAGAGGCCAGGCGCTCCTCAAAAACAGCTCGGCATTGACCGACGCCGTCCTTGGAGGATGGAAGACGAACTTCATCCTGTCGGATCAAACCGGTCAGCCTTTCACCGTAGGCTGCACGATTGCCACTTCGGCTAACTATGGTTGCAACGCCAACGTCAACAAGAGCGTGAGCCTCTATGGGCCGCATAACATCCAACACTGGCTGAACTCAGCGGCCTTCGCCAATCCTACCGTTGCAACAGCCAATGGCCAGACCGATTTCTCGATTCTGGGAGGGCCTCCGACGCAAGTCTATGGTCCGGGCTGGAATCGCTTTGATTTCTCGGTGTTCAAGATGTTCCCGATCACTGAGGACAAGCGGTTTGAATTCCGGTCAGAGTTCTTTAACCTGCCCAACCACCCGAACTTCGGCAATCCGGGATTCTCTGCTCCCGGCATCGCCTCGGCTCCCGGGGCCTTGAACTTCCAATCCAATAATTTCGGCGAGATTCTGGGTACACGCGATGCCGCTTCCGATCAACGCGAAATTCAGTTTGCGCTGAAGTTCTATTACTGATTGATATTGTTCTGACTCCTAGTTCGTTTTGGGCCGCTTGGTTTGCGCCAAGCGGCCCTTTTCGTCCCCGGATTGCGTTGAGCGAACTTGAGTTTTCCAGTCCGTGTTACTTCGACCACCCTTTTGAAGGCACAATTCCTGTGCCTTCAAGTACCGTCACTAATTGGTCCACCTGGACCGCTTTAAGCGTTTCCGTCAGGCCGTTTGGCCAACGAATCTCGATATTTGCTGACTTTTCGTTACCGAGGCCAAAGTGCAGCCTGGAATCATTCGCTGAGTAATAGCTCGACTGGCTTAGAACGGCCTGACTTTGTTTGTGAGCGCCATAAGAAACCGTTACGCGGCTTCCAATCGCGCTGCGATTCGATTTTGAGCCGATCAACTTCACCTTCAGCCAGTGGTAGCCGCCTTGAACATCATTCCGCAATAGTGAGGGCGGCTCATTCATGTTCATGATGAGAATATCGAGGTCGCCGTCGTTATCGAAATCCCCAAATGCACAGCCACGGCTTGAATGTCGTTCGGCCACGCCCGGCCCCGCTTCTTCGATTAGTTCTTCGAAGGTTCCGTTGCCCAGATTACGGTACACCAATCGCGGACATTTGTACGGGTATTGCGGCAAGACCTTCTCCACGTTTGGAAACACATTGCCCGCAACAACGAAAATGTCGGGCCAGCCGTCGTTGTCCAGATCCACTATTCCCGTTCCCCAGCAGACATATCGGTTATCCACGCCAAGGTGGGCTGCGAGTGTGCCGTCCTCAAAGTACCCTTTGCCATCATTGATGTAGAGATTACTCGTGTCGTCGGTGAAATGTGTAATGAAAACGTCAAGGCGCCCTCGCAGGTCGTAGTCTCCTACGGCCACGCCCATCCCCGCCTGCTCCATGCCGTCTTCATCGAGCGATATACCTCGATAAAGACCCTCTTCGCTGAACGTCCCGTTTTTGTCGTTCATGAATAGCAGGCTGGGTGTTGCGTCGCACGCCACAAGAATATCGGGCCAGCCATCGTCATTGAAGTCTGCGCTCACCACAGTCAAACCATAACTTCCGCGGGCTGTAGAGATCCCCGCCTTCTCACTGACATCAGTGAAAGTACCGTTGCCGTTGTTGTGATAAAGCGAGTGATAGGAGGGGGGCAAACCGCGCGGCCCACACATTACAGGAATGTTCTTCCAGGTACATGCGGAGCTGCTACCCGGTCCCTTGACTGTCTCGAAATCGAATTGCAGATAGTTGGAAACGAAGAGATCCAAATTGCCATCTCTGTCATAGTCGACAAAACTGCACCCTGACCCCCATCGATGGGGATCGTTTGTCAGGCCAGCCTCCCGAGTTACATCCGTAAATGTCCCGTTGCCATTGTTGCGGTACAAAACGTTCTGTCCGTAATAAGTGCAGAAGAGATCTTCAAATCCATCGTTGTTGTAGTCCCCTACACAAACGGCGCATGCCCATCCTTCGTGGCGCAATCCCGCGATATCCGTAACATCGGTAAATGTGCCGTCCCGGTTATTTTTATAAAGCCTGTTTGTAGTTCCTGGCGGAGCGCCGCTCCGGCGAGTTCCCGAAAGCACGAACAAATCCATCCATCCGTCGTTGTCGTAATCAATAAACGCACAGCCGCAGCCATTGGTTTCCAGGATGTAATCGGAGCGGCCGTCTTCACCGCAAATGACCGGGAACGTGAGTCCTGCCTGAGTAGCAACGTCTGTTAAGCGGCTATGAAATGGTTTGCCCGAAGGAGCGAGTCGGTTTTGCGCCCTGCTCGTATGCGACGCCATCTGAGCAAACAACGTGTTAGGAAATGCTCCGATCGCCGCCGTCATCGCGAAAAACCTGCGCCGTGGGATCTTCATCGAGCACTCTCCGGCTTCGGCTTCTGGCGCCTTAGCGCAGAAGACGCTGCTGCCTGCGCTGCCGGATCACTCTGACAGATTGGGGCAGCATTGTTGATTGAATTGATGCTTTTCAAGCCCATTCAGCCTGTCACCAACAGGAATTCTCTCACAACAGAATACTTTAACCAACGCGTATCGCGTGCATTGAATTGTGGTCGACGCCTTGGTTGGTGCGATCCGCGAGTCGGCTTCGCCTTCGACGCTCGGCCGATGAGTGAGCTCGGTGAATGGAATTTCGCGCAGTGACTCAGCGCTGCGGCATCAGTATCGCGAAGGCTCTTATTGGATTTTCTCCAGAAACCCCACAAGCCGGCGTGGCGGAGGTCGCCGGCTGAACTGTATGACAAGAGCGGGAACGCCGGCTGAGACAGCCAGGAAAAGCCCCAGGGTAGACTTCCGACCGCCGACTTTCACCACCCCAAGAAAGATCTTCGTGCTCGGCCTATCGGTCGCCATCCCGCTCTCGTTCCATCTCCAACTCATGCGCCAGAATCAGATACACGCTGCTTGTCCACGTGTAAGTCGGATCGCGGAAGCCTTCACCAGTTTGGGGATCAAAGTTCTCAGCAAATCCGCTCTTCAATACAGCATTCAGGAACCGCATACGAAGATCGTCGGCAAAAGCATGATCCCCGTCTTCCTCGATTGCCTCAATGAGCAGCATCGTTGAGGGAGCCCACATCGGACCGAGCCAATATCCGTCCCTCGTGTAGTGAGGGCTGCGCATGCTTTCCGAAGCGAGCCCGTAAGTGCCCAGAAAATCACCCTGTTCTTTCAATTGACGGATGAGCGTGGAACGAATTTCTTCAGGAAGTTGTTTTCCAAGAACCAGCGGAAGAAACATTAAGAGCGACTGTGTCTCAATGACCTTGTGGTCTCCATCATGGAGAGCCACAAAGTGATCTCCTTTCCACATCTTCTCGATCATCGCGTGCAGCATGCGATCGGCCTTCAACTGCCATTGATGGCTTTCCTGGGCCTTGCCCAGCATCTTCGCAATATCGCTAAGTGCTTCGTACTGCAGGATCAGGAAGGCCGCAAGATCAGGGGATTCGATCGGCGGGAGCGTGAGAAACACCGTGGCGTTATCCCACCCGGAGTCGTAGCCGTGGTTGTATTGCGCCAAGCCGTCCTTGTCCCAGTCTCGATAATTGACATACCACTCTGTCCTGCGAGCAAGCTTTTCGTAGATCCCCGCCATTCTTGCCCTGTCGTTGTAGAAACTCGGATCGTATTTTTTCAAGAATTTAAGAGTGAACCCCTGCATGGGCACCTTCGAGAAATTCCACTCAAGGCCACGGTCATTTTCAAAGTCCGGGGAAATCCCGTCTTTATTCGCCGAGTCAAAAACCCAGAGGAACTGTCCCCAAGCCAAGTCGGGATGAGCACCGACAATCGCCATCGTGTTGAAGCAGTTATCCCAGCTCCAGAGATTGATCATGGTGGCTTTTGACATGAGCATCGAGGGTCGTGTCAGAAAACCACGCGGTTCAACGACTGCTGACCAATCCGCATAGGCCGCAACATTGGCAACCTTCTGATACTCCGGTGGAACCGCAGGCAGGCCGATTAGCCACTTTCTGTATTCGTCCCGGGTGCGCCGCAGCCCTTCGTCAAATGTTTCCGCCGGCGCAGGGGCAAATGGCTCGGCGCTTGGGAACTGGCGTAGTTTCGCTTCATAAAGGTAATCAGGCCAAATGTATTTGGCTGGACCATCGGGGTGATAGCTGCTGGCAAATTCCTCAATGGAACCTTCGCTCGGCGACGTTGCTGAAGGTATGAAAGTAAACGATACATGTTCTGACTTGATTCCATTCCATGGGTTATCGACGTCGAGCTTTCCTTGAAGAGATGCAAAGCGGAGCAAGATGTCTTCTTCGTATCCCGAGTCGTAATCCCATATGTGCGCAGAGTCATTCGGGCGATCGACCGGCATTGCATAGGTCGACGTCGTTGTATCGGGAAGGAAAGGCGTGCTGAAGCGAATGGCCACACCGGTTGTCTTAAATCGAATGCGATTTGCGCTCTCGAAGTAGATTTGAGCGACGCCACCATCAGATTCCAAAGTGAGCAACGTCGGTGTGGCATGTTCTTCAAATGGAACAGGTCTTCCGTCTCTAAGAAGCTCCACGCGGAACATTTCATGTTCGACGGCGTTGCCATGAACCGTACGCAAGAACAGGCCATCGGGCGGCGCGACGTGTGCCGAGCCTCGTACATGCTGAAAAGTAAGGTAAGATCCGTTGCACGAAAAAGGAATCTTGTGCACGTCGAAGCTCACATTGTCGTCATAGGCTCCCGGCGTGGACGCGCGAAGGCATGGCAGAGAGCAAGAAACAAAGGCAAGTGCGATCAGTGTCGTCAACCTGTGCGACGTGTAATTCCGTCTTAGATCCAGATAAACCGTCTTCATTGGATTAATCTCCCATGTTTGGCCCAACACTCCTGCAAATACTCGTCGCGATTCCCGGTGAGTACGCGCAGCGGAATGGAACGTGGAGAATCTGTTTACAGAATACGCTTTGTCCCACGACAAGATTAAATCCGCACGGCTCTGGAGCGATTCGTAACCCTTAAGGCAGTCGAGGGAGCCCGTTTCAATCTGAACTGGGCGGAGATTGATTCGGCGAGATTTCCACTGTGTTTTCTTTGGTATAATCTATTCACGGCCCGGTTGTTGGGCCTTCTCTTTATTCTGCTTGATCGTTCCTCTTACTGGCTCCCTTTTCTTCCGCCCCGCTGGCTCCCGATCATTCCGCTTGGCGCTAGCCGCGTTCGATCAATACCTGCTGGATTTCGCAATGATGGGGTTCGCAATGATGGGTCTTTCCCCGACTGCATAGGCTGCCAGGAACCGCTCCGAGTTGCGCGGATTTGATCTTGGTGCCGCGAACCACAGTCAACCTGCGAAAGGGCGCGCAAATCTGCTAGTTCTTGAGATATATTGGATATGTCGGCTTCCCGCCCCAGAATGGAATCGAATTGAAGCCCCAAGCGCCACTATCGAGTGGTCTGCGCGACGCTGCCCAGGCAATCAGCTGGAACCGCCGGAACTTTCTACATGCAGCGGCGGGTCTCGGGATGCAGAGCGCCCTCTTCGCGCTTTCGCCATGCCGGTTGCTCGCGGCTCCGCGCAAAAAGAAGGTCGTCGTTGTCACCTTTGGCGGAGGTGCACGCGACGAAGAAACCTTTGCACCCGATGGTCAGGAAAACATCCCCAATCTGCTCCACAGCCTTGCACCTCAGTCGACATTCTTCACGCAGGCAATTAATCGCGGAATCCTTGGGCACTATGTTGCGACGGCAAGCCTCGCAACGGGAGTTTACGAGACATTTGATAACTTTGCCGAAATCCCACCGCATGATCCCACTGTCTTTGAATACTTTCGTAAAGGGCTCTCACGTCCGGCCAGAGATGCTTGGGTAGTTGCGCCGAGCAACGGCTTCAATCATATCGGTGAAAGCGATCATCGCGGATATGGCCTCGGCTTGGGAGCGGGCGTCATCTTACCGAAGCATCTCCTTCGGGCTGCCCTTCCCAAGGCGCACTCAGCTGACTACACAGACCTGCTGCGAGACAACTACGAGGATCCCTTCTACGTCCCTCCGATTGCCGGCAGCGAGATCGAATTACAGCAGCTTGACGAAATACTCCGTCTCTCCGTCGGTGAATTCACACGCAAGGCCCTTACTCTAAGCAGCCCCGACGAACTCTCTGTTTACATTGCGCGTCAGCTTATGCACCAGCTCGCACCAAGCCTGCTCTGGATTACGCTGCACGATATCGACATTGCACATTCCGGGGCTTATTCACTTTACATTGAAGGAATCCGCCGTACCGATCGGCTCTGTGGAGAAATTTGGAGCACCATCCAAACTGAACCAGAATATGCCGGAAACACAACCATGTTCATCTTGCCCGACTTCGGACGTGACTCCGACATGGATTCGGGCGGCAACGGCTTCCAGCATCACCGCACGGGCGACGTGCAGTCTCGCACCACTTGGATCATGGCTCTCGGACACGGCATTCGGGAGGGCGTGGTGGTCGATCATCCTGTCGAATCTCTTGACTTGGTACCCACACTGGGTTCGCTGCTTGGCTTTTCCACCCCGCTCTCGCAAGGCAAACCGCTTGCGGAGGTGACCTAGTGTTACCTGCGCAGCTTACGCCTGAATCTTTTGCCAGTTATCCTGCGGAGGCGCGCAGCCTTGCTCAGGCTAACCTTGATCTCATTCAGCAATTCCCTCTGGTTTTTGCTGCTTTGCTACTGCACGAAGTAAGTGGTTACGATTGGCGATTTCCAGCCGAACGCCGTATGATCGACGATCAGTTTACTTACCTTCGCTCCCTTTCACCTGCAGCGCGCGATCGGATCCTCCACGGCTTTTCTTTGTCAACATTACCGCCGACGATTGCTCAAATCGATTGGTTGGCACACTCTCAGGATTTCATTGACGAATTCACGGCCTACCTTTGGTCGGCACATCAGATCGGCTCGTTTCGTAATGCTGCCGACGAATATCAGGAAGCTTGGCGCAAAGCAATACCTGAACCTGTGCCTACAGTTCCGCGTCTTATCATCGTGGTGCTTGGCGAAGACCTCAAGGCGACTAACTACCAACTCTTCCGCAAACTGCGGCCTTATGGTGTTTTCTTCCCGTCGATCAATTCCGATAACTCACTTCCTTCTGCCCTTGCCGCGGCAACGTCCCGAGCGAAGCAGTTACCGTCCGACTTTGGCCACTGGTACCTTGATGGAGGCTCTTTCGATTCACCTCCCGATCCGAACCTCTCCTGTCTTTCCTGGTCGGATCTCAAGTCTGTACGAGCAGCTATCTTGACTCGCATGCGATCGGTTATTGAAAGCGGCCACGGTGGTCCGGAGGAACTGCGTACGTTGATGATCGAGACCACCCCTGAAGAAGTGGGCTTTCCAACAACCCGCGGAGACGATGTTCTTGGACGTTTCAAGATAAGTGTTCTTACTGAAGGCTCGGGGACACAAATCTTCAGTACTACGTTTGTCCAGTGGGCTGCGCGTGAAATCCTTCGGCGTGCCCAACCTTATACTTTCGTGATACGTTACGCGCCACGTCAGAGACAGCTTCCTATGAACGAACTCCTCTCCGATACTGGCGATCGCAACTCTCTCGATCCTGAGGGATCGTTGATTGATGCTGATATGGGTGCTTTCTATACCTGGATCAACCAACAGCGCCTCACCGGGGCCGACCAATCTTGCTTCGTTGCCTGGAGCGAAGCACATCGAGAAGCGATTGCTATCGGTCCCGGCTTGCCAAAGGCCACCGTTTCAACAAACGTTGCAACGTTGAAGCAGATCCTGGGTTACTTTAACTGACAAACAATCTACTATTCTTGCCTTGCTCAATGCTGCAATCCCATCGCCGTCCGGCCATTTGCTAAACGCGATCGATTTCAAGCTGCCGGTTCACCTAAGACGAGTCCCAACGGACGGGTGTCAACCGCAGCTCTAGCAGTTTCGATTGCTATTATCAGGGGCTTCGGCGGACGCCGGCATACTATATCATCCCGGAAGAGGTAGAGGGCGTCGCGAATCGATCGCCTGCAGAATCACCGGTTGCGCTTTGCAACTAGATTGGGAAACACTTTAGCAAGGCTTGGTTTCTGTTCCTCCTTGTCGTTACAGTTGTTTGCGCCCCGTTCACAAGTAAGATTCTGGCACTGCACTTCGCATTGAACCCGGTGAACGCCGCAAGTGGTCAGAGCGGTTCACATGGGCAAGTTAGCGGCGGCGGAATAGCCAATGCGGGCCCGCAGCCCGCCATGGATGAATTTGCCGATCTACTTGCGTCTTCTGGTTTCCGAATCGCGGCCGACGCAGATGCGGACCAGCCATGTATTGGATCCGCGGCGAATAATCTGGCCAGCCTTGCGGGCCATATTTCCTCCTAAGGCGCAAAATGCGGCACACTTGCGGCACACGTGCCGCCACCTAGGATTAATCTTTATGGGTGAATCAGGAAAGGGGAGACTGACGGGGGTTCAGTAGCTGCTGCTTCACCGAAGGTCAGCGGGTTGGCCCGCAGTCGGCACGACCGGCAACTGGGAAGATGAGATCGGGGTTACCGGGGTCCAAGAGGGGGTTCTTGATCGACGACTCAGTGGCTGCGACCTACATTCAAGTGCATCGTGGATCGGTAGCGAGAAGCCGACTTAAGATTACTAATCGGGGGAGTGCATCTGTTTCGAGTGGCAGCCGCTTCGTGTCGGGCGCGCGCCAACTTAGCAATGGACGTTGAGTAGCATTTTCTTTCGACGGCATCCACAACATTCGCATAGACTTTGAGTGGATGCCGTATCTGCGCCCCGGAGCTCACTTCAAGTACCTCCGAAAGGAGGCAGCATGACCGAATCCGAACCACGTCCCCTCCATCTTCATACTCTCGACTCCCTGATCGCCGACCTGGTCAGCGGCAGGCCCATCCAGACGGGGAAAGGAAAGGAGTTCGTTCTGCCGGACGAACGGACTCGCAGCGCCCTCGAGTGGTACCGCAAGAAAGGGTCGTTGGTATGGGCGGCAAAGGTACGAAGTGCATGGTGGTGGTCGACGGCAACGGCATACCTGTCGGAGCGCAACTTGCGTCCGCGCAACTGGCCGAGTGCCGCTTGGCCGAAAGCACGCTCGCGGCGGTGAGGGTTCCGCGTCGAGGACGAGGACGGCCGCGCTCCCATCTCAAACGGGTTATTGCCGACCGCGGATACGATTCCGACGCCCTGCGCAAACGATTTCATCAGCGTGGAACGGAGTTGATTGTCCCCTACCGCAAGAACATCCGCAACCGGCGCTTTGAGGATAAACGCAAGCTGCGACGCTACCGGAAACGTTGGAAAATCGAACGCACCAACGCCTGGCTGCAGAATTTCCGTCGCATCCAGGTCCGATATGACCGCATTCTTACGGTGTTTCAGGGCTTTTTTCATTGCGCTTGCCTGATCATCGCCTTGAGGCATTTATGCAACCAGTTCTAGCAGGGCCAGGGAATCGCCATCACCTCGTTCATCGCCATCGACCAAACACGAAAATCCTTCGGATCGGTCGCGGTCACTTATGACTACTCGGACTTCAGTGGGCGCGACCGCTCGTATTAAGGCTTCAGTCCCCAGCGGTTTTTGCATGGTTTGGTCACTTGCTTAGCCCTAAAGCTGGCCCCTTAGGCCGAACATCTCGAACGGCTTGTGACGCTGGGGCCTGCGGTCGGGTTGTGGGGGGGATCTGTCGGTCCGATGGTCAGAAGTGGCACACAGGTCAAAATTAGGGCAACAAATGGGTATCTGGGGCGTCAGGGAACGGGGCTTCGGTGCCTACGTGCCGGTACCGGGTCAGTTTGAGGCTGTTTTCTTGATGATCTGCTGGTATTGTCCGGTGAGTTTTACCATGGATTGGGTCAGAACAACGCGCGCAAAGGCATATTCAGCGTCGGATAAACTCAGTTACGACTGTGGGGACTTTTGTGGGGACCCTGAGTAGAAAATGGCATATTTCAGCAACAATGGAAGGGCACTCGAAGACGGGTCTAAGCTGATGACGGTAACGCTTCCGATGCGCGATGATCGTGTCACCGCGCTTTTCGCGCGCCTCCAGTTTCTGACAATATGTAAACATGACAGTCGACAAAACAATCCAGCGGGTCTCTGAGATTTCAGCAAGACGGCCGTATGCGGAGCTCAATACATATGTGCCCACTTCCAGTCTCAGTTCCAAGCGCGCCGCCCGATATCAACGATCCAACGTCTTCACCAAAGAACTCATGATCGTACAGAGTGAATTAGAGAGTTATTCCGGCAGAGCCGCCAGAGACATCTTCAAGTTTCTACGATGGTTTCGCCCGGATCGCAGCTCCCCGCACGTGGTTACGCAACGTATTAGGGATTGTGAGAAGGCGTCAGAGGCTACGCTCGACCACTATGTTTCTTTTGCGTTCCGGTTCAGGGTGCGGATGCACGCAAATTTAACACCCGAGGGCGGCGTCAAGGTAAGACCCGTCTACGAGCCGATTAGTGATCGATTCCTGGTGGGGAGGTTAGCAAAGGGTGGGCTTCTACCCCTTCAAGTGGCGATCGGCAAAAAGTCGAAGTCTCCCAAGTTGGACCCGGGAGAGCACGTAGAAGATTACAGGGCTCGTCTCAGCGATCCAGAGGCCGTAGGATATCCCGCTGTCGACCAATATTCACAACGATTCATGCGGCTCGCCGTTGAAGGCGAATCAGAACTTATGAGGATCGTGGAGGCTTTCTATGATCCCTTGGCTCTCAATTTTGTTGAGATTCAAAAGTGGATTTCCCGCGCGCACAAGCAAAGCTATTTGATGTGCCTAGTGGGAGAACTGACTGATGTAAAGGATTGGCGGAGCGCCGCGTCCGTTCGGACAGAAATGATTTCCAGGCTCTATGACGTTAGCACGAGAGGGAGGAGGCCCGATCGCCGAAGATTCGTTCAAGCAGTCCCTCACATCCTCAGGAACCGTGACAACGTAAAGGCGACCGCGAATGAACTAGAGAATCAAGGCGGAGATGGAAAAACTTGGCGAGCGACCCAAGAGCGAATGCGACGAATGACGTCGACTGTCGCAAAGTCGACAAGGCCCTTTCGGAAACGCTCTGCAAAAGCGTGAACTAATCGTTCGAAGTCGTTGCGAAACGCCCGCCGAAGAATTAAGCCAGAATTCCGTGCCGTTTTGTGCCCCGGTAAATTCATGCGATTCCCTGGTATATACTCCGCGCGACACAGTCCGACGACAAATTCACTCTAAAGGCACCACAGCCCTATGAATTATGGCTGAATTCCGTTCTGGAATTTGGCCTTTTTTGCGTTCCCTACCCTCTTGTCCAGTGCTTCTGGAATATAGGAGTCTAAGTCGCGGGACGAATTCGCCTCGCATTGGCCAAGGGCCTCAGGAGTATCTGAGGCCAAGAGCGAAGACGAGTTCTCTTGAAGCCTGAATTTTGAGAATTTATGAGAATTATGCTCAACAGATTAGTTGATTCAAGTCTTGATTGATGAGTGATTTTTGAATTTGTAGAAAGACAAATAGTGAACAGAAAATGATTACAAAAATGGATAGAAAAAAAGATGGAAAGGCGACTGAGAAAATAGACATTCCGGCGTAGGCGATTTAAGGCGTTGGAAATGATTCAAGGGTGGGGTACCGCATCAGGGACCTAGAAATGCGACGGCAGTGCCCTACAGCTCGAAGAACGGGCGTTATAAATGGCGTGAAGCAGAGCAGCAGGCAATGGAGGACGCTATGAAGGCTGTTGATCGACGTGAGTATGTGAAGTGGCTTTCGCAATATCGCTGGCGGCTGATCGGCGTCTTCACTTTCCGTCGCGGTTTGCATATGAAGAGCGGTCGCCGACTATTCAAAGAATGGATCCATGCAGTAGAGCTTGCTGAAGGCCGACAGCTATCTTGGCTGGCGATGCCGGAGCGCGGTAAGTCTGACAATCTCCACTTACATGTTTTGATTGCGGGTATTCACAGCCGAGTAAACCGGCACGTGCGGATGTGGAACTCTCTCGCGGGCCATTGTCATCTGCTGACTTACGATTCTCACCATCCAGGGCGGAACCCGATGGCCACGACCGATGAACCTCGAGGCATCGACTACGCGATGAAGAGTCTGCGCTCCGACGACTACGATTTTGACGGCGACCTGCACGACCGGCACCTCTTGCCGCGTTTCAGAAAACTCGCGGCGAGGGGCAATTGAAGCGGGTCTCAGGCTAGAGGCGGTTGTTGAACGGCGAATAGAGGGAGTGAGCAGAGGCTGTGCGGGACGAACTCCAATTCGTGATGAAGTTCGCTCAGGAATTGCCGCCTGCAGATCTGCCCAATTTCTTGGGTGAACTTGAGGTGGTTCGCTACACGGCCATGGCACGCCTGATGCGCCCAGATGCCGCTCAGTCCAGGGATGCTCGAATGCTCAACATTGCCCAGGCGAGTCAGGTGCTCGGCATGAGCAAAGACTATCTCTACCGCAACTGGCGCGATTTGCCGTTTGCCAGACAGATTGGCCGCAGGCTCCTCTTTTCCAGCGCGGGGATCGATCGGTACATCCGCGAAGACGGCAGACTGGCGATGCGCCGCAGATGACGGTAACATCCACCCACTGCCAGACAGCCAGCGAATGCTGAATACGAGTTTCAGGAAATGCCGGCGTCAGGAATTGGAGGAGCTGAGATCGAAATGAAACGCAGGGGAGAAGGGCGCATTTTCAGGAACAAAGGGAGCAAGAACTATCACTGCGCATATTTTTTGCGTGGAAAGGAGTATCGCGAGACCACCGGTGAAACGGGCCCGCAAAAGGCGGAGAAATTCCTGAGGAGACGGCTTAAAGAGGTTGGCGCCGATCTAATTGGCAAAGCCAAGTTTGTCGGTCCGCAGCAGGAGCGAATAAAAGTCAATGAGCTGCTCGACGCACTGGAGGCTGACTACCAGCTGCGCGGCAAAATCAGCCCGCAATTCAAATCCCGACTGAAGCATATTCGAAGCCATTTTGGTGCGTGGCGGGCAGTTGAAGTCACCGCCGAGGCGGTGGACCGTTACGTTGTGGAGCACCAAAGGAGGGGCACCGCGGCGGCGACAATAAATCGCCACACGCAACTTCTCGCGCAAGCCTTCAGATTGGCGGTCCAGCGCGAGCACTTTTCTGCGGCCCCGCATATTCGCCATCTTTCAGAAAAGGGCAACGAGCGGCATGGATTTTTCTCGGACGCCGAATTTCGAGCGCTTCTCCAGAACCTCCCCGACTACTTGAAGGATTTCACACTATTCGCCTATCTGACTGGCTGGCGCAAAGGAGAAGTTGTCTCGCTCCGCTGGGAGGATGTCGAGGGTGATTTGATCCGGCAGCGCGGCGAGAACGCGAAGAACGGCGAAACGCGGTCAGTATCACTTTGCGGTGAACTGGCCGAACTGATCGCGAGGCGGCAATCTCAGCGGATAGTGAAGAAGGGGCAGCAGGTGCGACTCTCTGCCCACGTCTTTCACCAGAATGGTGCGCCGGTTGGCGATTTCCGCAAAGCATGGGCTACCGCCTGTATGGCATCAGGACTGGGAAAGTTCTATTGCTCGCGGTGTCAGCATCCTGCCAGTGGTCACCGCTGCAGGGCATGTGGCGCGGAGAGTAGCTACGTCGGGCGCATATTCCACGACCTTCGCAGGACCGCCGTGCGGAACATGGTCAGGGCTGGTGTTCGTGAGCGAATTGCAATGGCCGTTTCTGGGCATAAGACTCGGTCAGTTTTTGACAGGTACAACATCGTAGACGTGGCTGACCTTCGGGATGCCATGCAGCGTGTTCAGGCGCATCTCAGAAACGCGGTTTAGTGACAATTCGTGGGGCTGCCAGTACGGGCGTCATGCATCGCATGCTGGGGATTCCGGTCCACTCACGGGTCAGAAGCCTCACGTAGGGCAACACGAGGGCAACGAAGGGGCAATTTAGGCCCGGTGTTGAGGTCAAACGGCGAGTTTAGGGGCGACAGAGCAGAATTTCGTTCAGTTTGCCGAGAAGGCAGTCTTCGGGCCGAGTCTGCCCGAACTCTCCAAAAGGCGCTCCCAGCTGGACGTCGCGCGAACGATGGGCATTCAGTGCCGGCGGTCTGGCGAACCAAATTTTTGTGCAATGAGGAGGCAGTGAAACGGAGTATGAGCAATCTGGTCAGTCGTCCACCGCGGCGGCGCACGGTTTCCAGACCGAATCCGAGGCGCAAGAAAGCCTCGAGGGGCATTTCCTACGGCCAGGGGACTTCGGTCGCTTCGGTCGCTTATGTCGCAGGCGAAAATGAGTGGCCGGTCCTTCCCAAAGAGGCACTGTATGGCTTGGCGGGTGACGTGGTGAGAACCATCGAACCGCGCTCCGAAGCGGATCCTGTTGCGATCCTGATCCAGCTCCTAGTTGCGGTAGGAAATATGATCGGGCGCAAGATTCACTGCAAGGTTGAGTCCACCCGGCATGACCTCAACCTTTTCGCATGCTTGGTGGGGGACACGAGCACGGCGAGGAAGGGCACGTCGTGGGGCCACATTAGGCGGCTCTGCTCAAATGTGTACCCGAATTGGACCAAGCAGCGCGTGACCAGTGGTCTTTCAAGCGCTGAGGGCCTCATTGCCGAAGTGCGGGATGTTGAACCGCGCAGAACTCGCCGCCTGCTCGTTGTGCAATCGGAATTCGCGAGTGTACTGAAAATGATGCAACGCACTGGCAACACGCTTTCCCAGATTCTGAGGGTTGCATGGGACGGCGGAATCCTACGTACCTTGGTCAAGAACAGTCCGCTGAAGGCGACCGACGCACACATCAGCATGATCGGCCACATTACGCAGTCGGAATTGCACCGCTATTTCTCCGACGTTGAGGCGCACAACGGATTTGCCAACCGTGTGCTGTGGGTTTGCGTGAAACGCAGTAAATTGCTGCCAGAGGGAGGAAGCGTTCCGGAGGATGAGTTTGCTGAAATCGCTCAGCGGCTAAAAGTTGTCACAGCGTGGACGCGGCAGATGGGCGATCACGAAATGAAGCGCGACGATGAAGCGCGGGAGTTGTGGGCAAGCGAGTATGGGGCATTGAGCGACGTTCAGCCGGGCTTGGTGGGCGCAGCTACGGGCAGGGCAGCGGCTCAGGTTCACCATGCGCACAAGTTGATCTTTGAGGAAGAATGATGGCTAGGGAAAGCAATGGACTAATTCTGTCGATCCGGAGCGAACACGCAGCACGGATCTTCGAGGGATCTAAGCAGTTTGAGCTGCGAAAATCGCTGCCGACCTTGAAGATCCGTCGCGTTTATCTGTACGAGTCCGGCGGCGCCGGAATGATTGGATGCTTCGATCCAGTTCGGATCATTCGCGACGAGAAGGATGCGCTTTGGAGCGCAGTTAGCCATAGAGCCACGACCCAATACCGATTCAATCGCTATTTTGAGAATTGGTCTTCAGGGTGCGCAATCGAGGTCGCAAATCCGGTTCGCTTCGGATCGGCGATACCGCTGCGTGCCCTAAGGGAACTGGCCCCCTCGTTTCGTCCCCCGATGAGCGCGATCGCGGTGGCGCTTGATTCCCCCCTCGGACTATATCTGGAACGTAAGAGGATTTATTACCGGCGCAAGCTGGGCCCCGAGGTGAATTTGGACCCGATCGCTAAGAATGACAGATCGGCCTACAAGCAGTGGGTCCTTCAGCACGTAGGCGAACGGTACGAAGGCATCGACGAAACGTTCGCGGATAGAAATCTAAATGTCCACGACCTAGTGTCCTGAGTCTAAAGTTCGTGCACAGAAGCGTGCGACGGAATCGAGGATTTGGTCGGCGGTCTTGTGCCAGACGAAAGGTTTGGGGTCGCGGTTGTTGCGACCGATATATTCGTGGATTGCGTTTTCCAGTTCGCGTGTGGAGCGATGGACCCCGCGTCGGAGTTGCTTGTCGGTCAGCAGGGCAAACCAGCGTTCCACCAGGTTGAGCCAACTGGCCGAAGTGGGCGTGAAGTGCAGGTGGAATCGCGGCCGCTTCACCAGCCAATCGCGGATCAGTTGCGTTTTGTGAGTGCCGTAGTTGTCCAGGATCAGGTGGATGTCCAGTCCCACCGGGACGTTCTTTTCGATGGTGTCGAGGAAGTTGCGGAACTCCACCGAGCGATGACGGCGCTGCGTTTGGCCGATCAGTTTGCCGCTCTTGGTATTCAACGCGGCGAACAACGTCGTGGTGCCGTGGCGGGCGTAGTCGTGGGTGCGGCGTTCGATCTGTCCAGGACGCATGGGTAACAGCGGCGCGGTTCTGTCCAAGGCCTGTATCTGGCTCTTTTCATCCACGCATAAGACCAGCGCGCGTTCCGGCGGAGCCAGATACAGGCCCACGATATCGCGCACCTTCTCGATGAACAACGGATCCTTAGATAACTTAAACGTCTCGGAGCGATGCGGGGCCAGAGAAAAGGCTCTCCAGATGCGGCTGATCGACGACTGGCTCAATCTACACGCCTTGGCCATGTCGCGGGTCGACCAATGCGTGGCTGTCTCCGGCTGGCTCTCCAAAGTTCGCGCCAAAACACGCTCCACTTGTTCGTCACTTAATTTGCGCGACGTGCCCGGGCGGGGCTCATCCAGCAACCCATCCAGGCCTAGGTCCAGATAGCGCTGGCGCCATTTGCCCACCGTCCTCAGGGTTACAGGCAACTGGCGGGCAATATCGCTGTTGCTCACGCCCCGGCTGGCTAACAGCACAATGCGAGCGCGCACCGCGAGTCCTTGCGCGGTCTTGGGACGCCGACTCCAGGCAGTGAGTTGCACCTGATCCTGGGGATCGACCGTGAGTGGCTTCAAATGCGGGCCTGGCAGCATCGGATTCCTCCTACTCTATCCGATGCTGCAAAGTTGCATATCTATGTATTTATTTCAGACTCAGGACACTAGAACTGGTTGCATAAATGCCTCAAGGCGATGATCAGGCAAGCGCAATGAAAAAAGCCCTGAAACACCGTAAGAATGCGGTCATATCGGACCTGGATGCGACGGAAATTCTGCAGCCAGGCGTTGGTGCGTTCGATTTTCCAACGTTTCCGGTAGCGTCGCAGCTTGCGTTTATCCTCAAAGCGCCGGTTGCGGATGTTCTTGCGGTAGGGGACAATCAACTCCGTTCCACGCTGATGAAATCGTTTGCGCAGGGCGTCGGAATCGTATCCGCGGTCGGCAATAACCCGTTTGAGATGGGAGCGCGGCCGTCCTCGTCCTCGACGCGGAACCCTCACCGCCGCGAGCGTGCTTTCGGCCAAGCGGCACTCGGCCAGTTGCGCGGACGCAAGTTGCGCTCCGACAGGTATGCCGTTGCCGTCGACCACCACCATGCACTTCGTACCTTTCCCACGACGGGTTTTGCCGACTGCCGAGCCCCCTTTTTGGCCGTGACAAAGGTGGCGTCCAGAAAGGCTTCTTCCCAATCCAGCAGCCGGCGCTGGTCCAACATCGACAACAGCTTTCGCCACGCCATTTGCCATACGCCTTGTTCCTCCCAGCTACGCAATCGACGCCAACAGGTCGAGCCATCCGGGTACTGCTCGGGCATGTCGCGCCATCGTGCTCCCGTACGCAGAACCCACAGAATGCCTTCTAAGCACTCGCGGTTGGCAGCCCAGGGCCTTCCCCGACCATCCTTACGACGCTTGCGTGCAGGAAACAACGGCTCCAAAATTCTCCACTGCTCCTCGCTTAGCAACTCCAGCCGCTTCTTCATAGAAGCAGCTCAACAACTAACCCGCCTCAGACATAAGTCCCTATCTTGAGGCCGAACCATTTATGCAACCAGTTCTAGTGTCCTGAGTCTAAAGTTCGTGCACAGAAGCGTGCGACGGAATCGAGGATTTGGTCGGCGGTCTTGTGCCAGACGAAAGGTTTGGGGTCGCGGTTGTTGCGACCGATATATTCGTGGATTGCGTTTTCCAGTTCGCGTGTGGAGCGATGGACCCCGCGTCGGAGTTGCTTGTCGGTCAGCAGGGCAAACCAGCGTTCCACCAGGTTGAGCCAACTGGCCGAAGTGGGCGTGAAGTGCAGGTGGAATCGCGGCCGCTTCACCAGCCAATCGCGGATCAGTTGCGTTTTGTGAGTGCCGTAGTTGTCCAGGATCAGGTGGATGTCCAGTCCCACCGGGACGTTCTTTTCGATGGTGTCGAGGAAGTTGCGGAACTCCACCGAGCGATGACGGCGCTGCGTTTGGCCGATCAGTTTGCCGCTCTTGGTATTCAACGCGGCGAACAACGTCGTGGTGCCGTGGCGGGCGTAGTCGTGGGTGCGACGTTCGATCTGTCCAGGACGCATGGGTAACAGCGGCGCGGTTCTGTCCAAGGCCTGTATCTGGCTCTTTTCATCCACGCATAAGACCAGCGCGCGTTCCGGCGGAGCCAGATACAGGCCCACGATATCGCGCACCTTCTCGATGAACAACGGATCCTTAGATAACTTAAACGTCTCGGAGCGATGCGGGGCCAGAGAAAAGGCTCTCCAGATGCGGCTGATCGACGACTGGCTCAATCTACACGCCTTGGCCATGTCGCGGGTCGACCAATGCGTGGCTGCCTCCGGCTGGCTCTCCAAAGTTCGCGCCAAAACACGCTCCACTTGTTCGTCACTTAATTTGCGCGACGTGCCCGGGCGGGGCTCATCCAGCAACCCATCCAGGCCTAGGTCCAGATAGCGCTGGCGCCATTTGCCCACCGTCCTCAGGGTTACAGGCAACTGGCGGGCAATATCGCTGTTGCTCACGCCCCGGCTGGCTAACAGCACAATGCGAGCGCGCACCGCGAGTCCTTGCGCGGTCTTGGGACGCCGACTCCAGGCAGTGAGTTGCACCTGATCCTGGGGATCGACCGTGAGTGGCTTCAAATGCGGGCCTGGCAGCATCGGATTCCTCCTACTCTATCCGATGCTGCAAAGTTGCATATCTATGTATTTATTTCAGACTCAGGACACTAGGGCATGACCCAGCGGGTTTCTTCACCGAACGGAAGGAGGTCCTTTCCATCATGAAGGGGGGCGAGCGGGTCGGCTTCACAACGATCACTTGGAAAAACAACGGCTGTGCAAAGACCGGGCCGACGATCCTAGAGAGCAAACATCGGCGCAGGGGTCTAGAACCGGTTGCATAAATGGCTTTGTAACAAGGGCACGACTTCACAGCTTGGTGAAAAACTCTTTGTTCCCGTCGCTATTTTTCCGTGCCGTGGGTTTGACCGCCGAATAGGAGGGTTATTGGGGTTGATGTTTATCTCTTCTGGCCGCTTGTGCGGCCAGAAGACACACGTCTCCCTGCTCAGGCTTGCGCCGGAATCGGGATGAGCTTGCTCATGCGCAGCAGATTATGCGCTGCTGCGGCCAACTGAAACAGCCAGTCCACGCGACCGAGTCCGCGCAATTTGATCTGGCGTATCTTGTCCTGCTTCATCCAGCCGAACACCTTCTCCACCAGCTTGCGTTTCTTCTGGCTCACGGCCAGGCCCGGATCGTTGCGCTCGGCCTCGGTGAGCCAGTTGCGCCACTTCGGGTTGGGCTCGTACTCGGCTACGTGCGGTGTTACCCGCTGGCTACGCAGCGCGCCCACGAATCTCTCTTCCTGATAGCTCTTGTCAGCTCCCAGCGTCATGCGCTTGCCGCGCTTGAGGCGCGATAGCATCTTCAGCGCCGCCTGTCGTTCGGCCGCGTTGCCGGCCTCGGTGGCCATGGCCGCAACCACCAGGCCGTTGCGGTTCTCCGTAATCACGTGGCCCAGATAGCTCGGCACCACTGCGGCTGATCCGCTCTTCCGGTACAGCCGCGCCTCCGGGTCTGTAGTCGACTCGTGCGTATCGCGCAGCAGCTTGCGGCCACCCGCCCCCGTGCCCCGATCCGGCGGATCGGACTTCTCCTTGAAGCTGCGCCGGTTGGCCCAGGCCTGCAACAGCGTTCCATCCACCGTGAAGTGCTCCTCGCTCAGCAGCTGCTGGCCGCGCGCCTGATCGACCACCGCCAGCAACAACTGCCGGCTCGCCTCTCCGGCAATAAGACGCTCGCGGTTCTTGCTGAATACCTTCGCATCCCATACCGCCTCGTCCATCTCCAGGCCCACAAACCAGCGATACAAAATGTTGAAGTGGATCTGCTCCATCAACTGGCGCTCCGAGCGGATCGAATACAAAATCATCAGCAGCTGCGCCCGCAACAAACGCTCCGGCGCAATCGACGGACGGCCAGTCGCCGAATAGAGATCATCGAAAACCGCATCCATCGTCTCAAGCGCACGGTCCGCCATCGCCCGTATCCGACGCATCGGGTGGTTGGCCGCTATCCGCTGTTCCATCGTTACGTAACTAAACATCGATGCCTGCTGCTTGTCGTCGCCGCGCATAACAACTTCTTAAATCAACTCCCTGTGGAGAAAAAGTGGCTCCCTTGGGACTTTTTCACCAAGCTGTTCAGTCGGGCCGCAAAAGGCGCATAAAACGCGGGGCTTTAGCCCCTGAGGAACCCCTTACAGCCGACCCCGGGGATTTATGCAACCAGCTCTAGTGTCCTGAGTCTGAAATAAATACATAGATATGCAACTTTGCAGCATCGGATAGAGTAGGAGGAATCCGATGCTGCCAGGCCCGCATTTGAAGCCACTCACGGTCGATCCCCAGGATCAGGTGCAACTCACTGCCTGGAGTCGGCGTCCCAAGACCGCGCAAGGACTCGCGGTGCGCGCTCGCATTGTGCTGTTAGCCAGCCGGGGCGTGAGCAACAGCGATATTGCCCGCCAGTTGCCTGTAACCCTGAGGACGGTGGGCAAATGGCGCCAGCGCTATCTGGACCTAGGCCTGGATGGGTTGCTGGATGAGCCCCGCCCGGGCACGTCGCGCAAATTAAGTGACGAACAAGTGGAGCGTGTTTTGGCGCGAACTTTGGAGAGCCAGCCGGAGACAGCCACGCATTGGTCGACCCGCGACATGGCCAAGGCGTGTAGATTGAGCCAGTCGTCGATCAGCCGCATCTGGAGAGCCTTTTCTCTGGCCCCGCATCGCTCCGAGACGTTTAAGTTATCTAAGGATCCGTTGTTCATCGAGAAGGTGCGCGATATCGTGGGCCTGTATCTGGCTCCGCCGGAACGCGCGCTGGTCTTATGCGTGGATGAAAAGAGCCAGATACAGGCCTTGGACAGAACCGCGCCGCTGTTACCCATGCGTCCTGGACAGATCGAACGCCGCACCCACGACTACGCCCGCCACGGCACCACGACGTTGTTCGCCGCGTTGAATACCAAGAGCGGCAAACTGATCGGCCAAACGCAGCGCCGTCATCGCTCGGTGGAGTTCCGCAACTTCCTCGACACCATCGAAAAGAACGTCCCGGTGGGACTGGACATCCACCTGATCCTGGACAACTACGGCACTCACAAAACGCAACTGATCCGCGATTGGCTGGTGAAGCGGCCGCGATTCCACCTGCACTTCACGCCCACTTCGGCCAGTTGGCTCAACCTGGTGGAACGCTGGTTTGCCCTGCTGACCGACAAGCAACTCCGACGCGGGGTCCATCGCTCCACACGCGAACTGGAAAACGCAATCCACGAATATATCGGTCGCAACAACCGCGACCCCAAACCTTTCGTCTGGCACAAGACCGCCGACCAAATCCTCGATTCCGTCGCACGCTTCTGTGCACGAACTTTAGACTCAGGACACTAGGACGTGCGACGAGGAGGGCGATCGAAGCTCGAGTTCGCGCAGCAGGATACAGGAAAATCTACTGTACCTGTGCAGACAACGCCTACGACGTGATCGGCTATTTGCTCGACTCGGGAATGAAGGTTGAGGCGCACCTCGATCGGCAATACGCGGGAGATCACGGCGAATTAGTGTTCGGAAAATTCCTGATGGCGGACGAATACTTGGGGAGGGAGACTCCTCAAAGGGACCACCGCCGTGGCGATCTTCTCGACCCGCGGTCAATCGAGCAAGCTCGGATGCGCGATGCACTTGTAAAGCTCTTCAGCCAAGACTGGATTCCAACAGATACCACGTTCGCCGACCGCATCTTGACGGGCGCAACGGGCAAGGGAAAGCCGGATGCGCGAGAAAAGGCAAAGCGTGTTGTCTGTGTAGGCGCTGGTGGGAAAGTTTCTGCGATCGCGATTCTTTTGCCGAAGAGAGGCGGGGCTGTAAAGGCGCTTCTGTGCTCCGCGACGGATGACAAGGCCACTCTTATTAAGCTTATCGAGGAGGCCGTGCGACAAGGTTGCAGTTGGGAGTCGCGCAAGGTTTATTTCCTTCACCCCCTCCTGGACTCGCCCGTCGTCACTGCCCTCAGGGAGTCGCAATTCCAAATGGAGGGATTCCTCAAAGCCCCCTATCGTCAGGGCGAGGATGTGGGCGTCTTCTCGCGGTTCTGCTAGTTGGGACTGCATTCTGGCCGACAGTTGAACCATCGATACCCAGAAGTCGGCAAGTGTTCGCAAAACGCTCGTGGTCCTCGTATTGCCAAGGCCCAAGCGCCGCATCCTTCCCGAGTGCGCCGACTCCTAGACTTGTGCTCTAGGCCGCCTGGAACACGGACAGAACACGGACAGCCTGCACCGAGATCGCAGCAGTGCAGGTGCACCGCTTCTCACAACTCCTTTGGAATTTTTGGTTTATTGGTGGCGGAGGGCAGGATCGAACTGCCGACCTTGGGGTTATGAATCCCACGCTCTAACCATCTGAGCTACTCCGCCGGGTGAAGGCTCCGGCGGCACAATCGCGCTCAAGAGCCAATTTTGATGATAAGGGGGTGACGAAGGCAGGTCAAACTGCGCCAGATGCGCGTTTCTTGCGACAATTCCTTCAGAACACCAACAAACTTCCGGAGGGTTCCATGCTTAACCTTCTTCACATCGATTCCAGCCCTTGCACCGAATCTGTCTCCAGCCGCCTGGCGGCCGCCTTCGTGCGCAAATGGCAGAAACAGAACCCCCTCGGCATGGTCATCCACCACAACACCACGCGCGAAAACATCCCCTACCTGGACGATGCCATAATCGATGCCTACTTCACGCCGCCTGCTGCGTTCACGCCGATGCAAAAGCGGACCCTTGCCCGCTCCGACAAGTTTGTCGACGAACTGCTCGCGGCCGATGTGATCGTGCTCGGTGCGCCCATGTGGAACCTTTCGATTCCCGCTTCGCTCAAAGCCTGGATTGACATGGTCGTTCGCGAAGGGCGCACCTTCGCGTTTTCTACCCACGGTGTCGTCCCGCTGGTGCCGCCGGGCAAGAAAGTTTACGTGTTCACAGCGCGCGGCGGCGCTTATCCCGTGGGCTCGCCCTTTCACTCGCTCGACCATCAGGAGCCCTACCTGCGTGCCATTCTCAACGTCGTTGGCCTCACTGACATCGAGTTCATCCACGCCGAGCATCAGAGCGAAGGACCCGAGGCTGCCGCTGAAGGCCTCGCCGTTGCGCAAAGATTATTGGATTCCATCGCGGCGTGAGTACGTCGCAGGACGTGCCTGCCCCATCCATTTAAACTCGACTGCATGAGTTCACTGCGCATCGCGGCCGTCATTCCTGCGCGGCTTCATTCCACGCGCATGGCGCGCAAAGTGCTGCGGTCCATCGCCGGCCGGCCCATGGTGGAGTGGGTGTGGCGCGCTGCGCACGCGAGCGGTCTCATGGATCCCGTTGTTGTTGCGACCGATGCGGATGAAGTCGCCGAAGCCTGCCGGGCCGCTTCGATCCCGGTGGTCATGACTTCATCGTCATGCCCGAGCGGCGGCGACCGAGTGAAGGAAGCGGCCCGCCAGATCGACGCCGACATTTACGTCAACATCCAGGGCGATGAGCCCACGCTTACGCCTGACTTTTTCCCGCCCCTGCTCAGGCTTTTCGGCGAGCCGAGTGTCGAAGTCGCAACCCTCGCCGTCCCGTGCCCGCCTGAGGAAATCACCAATCCCAACGCCGTCAAAGTCGTCACCGCGCTCGATGGCCGGGCGCTGTACTTCTCGCGTGCCACCATTCCAGTGGACCGCGATGCCGCCGGCTTCACCGGCTACCGTAAGCATCTTGGCATCTATGCTTACCGCAAAGATGCGCTGGAACGGTTTGCTGCTCTTCCGCCGTCGCCTCTCGAAAAGCTGGAACGGCTAGAACAATTACGCTTCCTCGAAAACGGGATCCAGCTCTATGTGGCCGAAGCTCCGAGCGACACGATTGGCGTGGATACAGAAGAAGATCTGGCGCGGGCTGAGGTCTTGCTGAGGCAGATGCAGCTTCGATAACGCCCGCCCCATTGTCATTTGATTGGGGACAATCTTCAGCTTGCCATTAAGCCGCGCCGCCATCCTTGCCCACTTCGAGAATCTGGAACGAATGCGGAATCATGGGTGGCCTTGGGCCGCGCATGAATGCAGGGCGATTGTCAGGAGGAGCACCTGCCGGAGGCGGCGGAGGCGCTGGCGGTGTCGGTCCGTACTCGGCTGTGATCAGGTAAAGATTGCCGGTCTTGGTATCGAGCGTGATGGTCTTGGCCCGAGCCGGAGTGAACACCGTCTGCTCCACGGCAAAGTCCGTGGGCGAATTCTCCTTTACCACCGTGATGGTGCCGTCGCCCTGCGAGCTGAAGGCCTCCATCGTTTCGGGATTGAAGGTGACGCCGTCGCAGCCCACTCCGGTGGGCACTTCGGTGATGATATGCCCATCGGTGGCCGAGAGAATGACCATGTT
Organism: uncultured Acidobacteriaceae bacterium; assembly: GCA_963802955.1. GTDB lineage: Bacteria > Acidobacteriota > Terriglobia > Terriglobales > Acidobacteriaceae > Telmatobacter. Next base: position 652,427 of record CAWDKT010000007.1, on the reverse strand, counting down.
GCTCTTCTCGCGGCAAGCGGCGAACAGGATGTTGTTTTTGGCGTCGAGCGCCAGGCCCGCGCAGCCGCTTCCGCGACTTGAAACGTCATACTTGCCCACCATCTTCATTGTGTTCGCATCGATCACAGCGATGGCGGCTTTGTCCACAATGTCAACGTAGATTTTTCCGTGGCCGTCGGTCGCCGCCTCTTCCGGCGCCCCGCCGATGTCGATGGTGCCCAGAATCGAGCCGTCCTTATCGTCGATCACTGTGATATTCGGTTCGGAGTGGCTAAGGACGTAGAAACGGTGATTGTAGGCGTCGTTCAAATACCCGTCGGGATTGCCATCAACATCGATCTTCTTGATGATCGCGAAGGTCTTCGCATCGAACATCGTTACCGGCTTCGACGTGGCAAATCCGTGGCCCGTCGCCGTATCCACTGCTCCACCGTGCGCACTTGTGTCCGGAATATCGCCAACTTGCGCGAGGGTGTCGAGGTTGAAGACGCCGATGTGGCCGGCAGCACCGGAGCGCGCCACGAACAGGTTGCGGCCGACCGGGTCGGCTGTCACGTAGTCGAAGCCGCCCTCCCCGCCCACGAGCTGGATCTTGAGGACCTTATAGGGTCCGCTCTCCTGCGCGCGTCCCAGGCCCGCAAGCAAAAACGAGGCGGCAACTGCCGCAACGGCAAGCGAACTCAATCTCATCTTGAAACCTCCTCAGTGCGTCTTATTGCGTGCAAGTGATCGCGGCTGTTCGGGCGCGACGGCAATCGGCACTTTCTTCGCAAAGTAAGCATACACGGCGGCAGCCCGGCGGCATTCATCTTGACCGGGGTCGTCATGCCGGTCCGGGAGTCTTTGAACAGCCTGCGGTTCGGAAAGCCGCGTCATCGCTGCTTCGCCCTACTTTACTCGATGCGGAGCGCCTGCTGAGGATCGAGACGTGACGCACGAGTCGCGGGAAACCAAACGGCAACCAGCGCCACTGCACTCAAGACTACGGGCACGATGACAAATGCCAGCGGGTCCCAGGATTTGACGCCGTACAAAAATCCGGCGAGAAATCGGGTGAGTCCGAAAGCCGCCGCTACGCCAAGCAGTACGCCTATGATTGCCAGGCGCATCCCTTGCCATACCACGAGATCGCGGATGCGGGAGCGGTCGGCGCCAAGCGCCATGCGAATACCCATTTCCTGGGTGCGCTGCTGGACCGAGTACGCCATCAACCCGTAAATGCCAATGGCAGCGAGGATAAGCGCCGTTGCTCCGAAGATTGTAAGAAGAAGCATGTTGAAGTCCTGGCGCGCAGTGGACTCTACTACGATCTCCGTCATGGGACGGACGCGCGCGACAGGAAAGCCGCCCGTTGCCAGTCGAAGCTGCTTGGTGATCGCTGCGATGTACTGGTGCGGATCTCCGTGCGTGCGCACCATCCAGATCATGGGCTGGATGTTCGCGTTCAGCGCGGTCATGCCGTCTGTCACCTGTGCGGAAGGAACGATCATCAGCGGAAACGGATTGCGATTGAGGCCACCATCGTGGACGTCAGCCGCTATGCCGACAATCTGACGCGGTGACTCGGTGAACTGAGGACCGACGCCTTTTCCGATCAGGATCTGCTGACCGAGAGGATTCTGCTTCGGCCAATATTCTTTGGCCATCGCCTCATTGATGATCGCAACGCCGGGGGCAGATCCGTCATCCTGCACAGTGAAGTCGCGCCCGCGTAGAATGGGAATCTTGAAGACAGAAAAGTATCCCGGGGAAGCGCTCATCCAACTCGCCCCACCGGTCCATGGACTCTTGCCCGTAGCGCGCCCAATGATGTTGAAGGGCAGGCCGTAACCCACTGCAAGCGGCAGACAGCAGCTAAACGCCGAGGCTTCCACGCCCGGGATCGCATCGATGCGTTCGCGGCCATCGCGAGAAACCTGGGCGACGCCGGCGGTCTTCATAAAGCGATCGCCGGTCAAGGACATTTCGAGAGTCAGCACGTTGCGGGCGTCAAAGCCGGGATCCACGTTGCGCAGTGCGACATAAGTTCGAATGAGGAGTGCCGCGCCGATCAGCAGCACAAGAGCGAGCGAAACCTCGCTGATGACGAGCAGAGAGCGTGCCTTTCCCTGGCGGAATCCGGTACCTGACCGGTTGCTGCTCTCTTTCAGCGCTGTATTCAGGTCAAGACGCGACGCCCCAATGGCCGGGAAAAGCCCAAAAAGCACACCGGTGATCAGCGAGATCGAAAGAGTGAAAGCAAGAACGCGCCAGTCAACACCCACGGCGGCGCCGTGTTCGCCGATGCGCGGCAGATCGGCGGGGCTCACGGCCAGCAGCGCGCGCACGCCCACGTAGCCGAGGCCGAGCCCGAGAAGGCCGCCAGCGAGCGCCAGTACCACGCTTTCCGTAAGCAATTGGCGGATGATGCGCACGCGGCTCGCACCCATTGCCGCGCGTATCGCGAATTCCCGCCTGCGCCCCGCCGCCCGCGCCAGCAGCAGATTGGCAACGTTGGCGCAGGCAATGAGCAGCACGAAGCTGACGGCTCCCAGCAGCACTAGCAGCGACGAGCGCGCGCCGGCGACGATCGAGTCGCGCAGTGGCTCAACCTTGAAGCTGTCTTTTGGGCCCATGTCGTCTGGGTAATGGCGCCGGTATTGATCGGCGGCAAGCTTGAGATCGGCATTGGCCTGGGCGACGGTCACCCCGGGTTTCAGACGGCCGGCGGCAAAGAAGTAGTGGCCCTTGTTGGTGCTGTCCGGATCAATTTGAAACGGCACCCACAGGTCGGCCTGCGGGTCAGTGAAAAACGATTTCCCCAGAACCCCGACGATCGTATAGGACTCGTTGCTGAGGGAGACCGTTGTCCCCACGATTTTGGGATTGCCGCCAAATTTGCGCTGCCAGAACCCGTAGCTGATCACGACAACGTTTCCGCCGTTTGGGCTGTCTTCCTGCGGAGTGAAAGTCCGGCCAAGCAGCACCGGCGCGCCAAACAGCCGGAAATAGTCCGCCGAAACATGGATGCCATGCACCTGCTCCGGAACTTCGCCGGTGAGATTGAAGCCCGGCCCTCCGAAATCGTAGGCTGCAACATCCTGGAAGACGCCGGTTTGTGCTCTCCATGTATTGAAGTTCACGGGCGAAGACGATGTGCCTGAGCCGTTCGGCGAGGTGTTCATGAAGCGCACGATGCGATCGGCATCGGGGTAAGTGAGCGGCTTGAGCAGCACCGTATCGACCACGCTGAAGATGGCGGTATTGGCTCCGATGCCCAGCGCAAGAGCTGCCACGGCCGCAAATGTGAAGGCGGGGTTGGCGATCAACATGTGCAGGGAGTACTTGAGGTCGTTGCGAAAATCGCCCATGATCTCTACCGCCTTTGGTTCGATGGACTGCCTGAGACAGGGAAAGTAATCGCAGCCCAAACGCAGATACGCAGGCAACTCGGCGAATGTTGCATTCAATTTTAGTGGAGGGAAGCGATCAAAGGCCTCGAAGCATTTTGCACTTACTCGCCCAGGGCAGGAAAAGCTCGAACGATGAGAACTGAATTCGGAATTGCGAGCGGGGAACAGAGTTCGCTGCCGCGCAGATCGTCCGACGGTACACTTCTACGCCGCGCCAACAGCCAGGGGCGAGAACGCCACGGTGAGCACTGTGATGTCATCTTCCTGGCCGAATTGTTCTGCGGCAGTCGCAATCTCCTGCGTACGCTTTCCGCTCAGCGCACTAGGTTTCTGACCGCTTGGTTTTGTACCAATGGGGGCGCCCCAGGTCTCGATTTTGAGAGCCGGGAACCGCGCGCAGGCAAACTCGCATATCCCCTCCTTCCACGTTGATGCCCGGCTCGGCGCCAGGCTCGCTTTTCTTCAGTCCGCCATTCCCTAACTCGCTGATTCCTAACCCCTTGCTTGCTTCTCGAGGACTTCCTGAAGTTTGCAGATAATTTCCCTCGTCCGGCGCACAATAGAGGCATGCAGAAAAAACCACTCGCGCGCAATCTCGCAGCCCCCTGCGTCCCTATGCGCGTCCCCGCTTTTCCGATCTCAGTCCCACCCTTCCTCTTTTTTATTTTCGGCTGTGAAACTGTGGAGCCTTTTAGAATCAACCGCTTGCGTCCACAGTTTCACAGTCTCACAGTTTTTGCAGCCCGTTTGGGACCGTTTTCCGCGCCTTCCTTCGCACTGAAATCGGCTGTTTTTTACGCGTATCGGTTTCCTTCGATCCCAAATCCATGAATTGCGCGCAAGATTCGGATAGCGGTGCGCGAGCGGACGGGTGATTATGATTTCCATGAGCAGCAATTCGCAAATTGCAACTTCGAACGGCAGCATTCCTACCACGATGATCTCGCACCCGGATCAGCCCACGACGAATGTTTCGATGATCGACCCGGAAGCAGCCTGGAAGCAACTCGCCGCCCGCGATCCTGATGCGCGCTTCTTTTATGGAGTGGCGACCACCGGCGTCTTTTGCCGGCCAGGTTGCGCAAGCCGACGGCCCCTGCGCATTAACGTGCGCTTTTTTGCGACCGCGGCAGAGGCGCAGACGGCCGGATTTCGCCCCTGCACGCGGTGCCGTCCGGCCACTGCGTGCGGCAGCCCATTGGAACAGATCCGCGGCTATGTTGAGCGCCACCTCGACCGGCCCGTGCACCTGAATGAACTGGGCCGCGTCGTCGGACTGAGCCCTTTTACCGTGCAGCGGCTCTTCAAACGCGAGATGGGTGTGAGCCCGCTCCAATATCAGCGCGCCCTCAGGGCAGGCTCGTTGCGTGCAGCACTCAAAAAAGGAGAGCCGGTGACAGAAGCCATCTACAACGCAGGATTCGGCTCGTCGAGCCGCGCCTATGAAGGGAACCAACTCGGCATGACGCCGTTTCGCTTCGCCCAGGGTGGCCGCGGCGAAAGCATCGGCTACGCCGCCGCACGGTCGCCCTTTGGATGGATCGTGGTAGGCGCGACTGAGCGCGGCCTCTGCTGGCTCTCGCTTGCCGGCGCCAAATCCGAAGCGGAAGCAACGCTGCGCAGCGAGTTTCCCGCCGCAAATTTACGGCGCGATTCTTCGCTTTTGCGCTGGGTAGATGCTGCGCTGCGAAGTGTTCGCGACGGCGACGATCTGGCTAAGAGCCTCGGCTCTACCGCATCGTTCGATCTGCGCGGAACCGTTTTTCAACTGCGGGTGTGGCAGGCGCTGCGGCAGATTCCGCGCGGCGAAACGCGCACCTACAGCCAATTGGCGCGCGAGATGGGCAATCCCAGGGCGACCCGGGCTGTCGCTCGCGCCTGTGCCGTCAACCGCGTGGCAGTGCTTGTGCCATGCCATCGCGTAGTGGGCGCCAACGGATCGCTCACCGGTTATCGATGGGGAGTGGAGCGAAAACGAAAACTGCTGGTCGCCGAACGAGTTTGAGCAGGTACCCCACCCCCTGTCCGGGCTTGGCAAGGGATGGAGCCAGGAGAATCGCAGTTACCGGGTAAAACCACCTGACGCATAGATAGTCTGCCCGTTAATCCAGCCCGCGTCAGCGGAGGCGAGGAACGCCGCGGCCGTGGCCACATCCTGAGGCTGGCCGATGCGACCGAGCGGGGTCTCCTTCGCCGCACCCTTCTCAAAGTCCGAGCCGATCATGCCCGCGCCGCGCGTGCCTTCGGTTTCGATCATGCCGGGGTTTAGCGCGTTCACGCGGATGCCCTTGGGCCCAAGTTCCTTTGAAAGCGAGACAGTAATGGAGTCAACGGCTCCCTTGGTTGCGCTGTAGACCGCAGCATTTGGGAAAGCCATTTTGCCCACGACAGAGCCAATGTTGATCACACTCCCGCCCGCCGGGTTGAAGTGCGCAACCGCCGCCTGCGTGGTGAGCAGCAAGCCGAGGACATTCAGATTGAACTGTTTGTGGAAGTGGCCGGGAGTGATTTGCTCCAGCGCGCCGAACTCGTAGACGCCGGCATTGTTCACGAGAATATCGATGGGACCCAGCTGCGCGGCAACTTTCTTGACCATGGGGCCGATCGCATCGGGATCGCCGAGGTTTGCCTGCACCACCATGGCCTTGCCACCCTCGGCTTCGATCTCCGCCACTACCTTCTCGGCAGCGCCCTTGCTGCCCGAGTAGTTGACCGCTACTGCCGCGCCGCGCGCTGCCAGTTCGCGGGCGATTCCCGCGCCGATTCCTTTTGAAGCGCCCGTAACCAGCGCCACTTTGCCTTGAAGACTGCTCATCCTGTCCCTCCGGGGTTCTAATTGTCGCTATTCGACAATTCGACAACTGTCGAATTGATGGCCGTGCCGGTAGAAAGGATTCAGAGAGGATGTGAAAATCGCTTGAAAGGAGTTTCAGGGACGAGGGCGGCCGGCCAGTTCCAGCGCGGAGAGGGTGCGGGCGAGAGACTCCAGAACTCCAGGCCGCAGGGTAAGATAAGCGAACTTACCCTCGCGGCGGACTTCGATGAGCCCGGCCGTCTCCAACTCTTTCACATGGTGCGAGAGCGTCGGCGCCGAGATCGAGAGGGCAGCCAGCGCATGGGCACAGGCCAGCGGGCAACCGGCCTTGGCAATTCTCTCCAGGAGCTCAAAGCGGTGCGGATCGGCGAGCGCCTTGAGGATCATGCCCCGCTGAGACTGGGAGACGCGGCGTAATTTGGGCTGTGCTGAAGGTGTGCCGCTGCTTCGAGTGGGTCTAGTCATGGAGTTCGCCTAGTCATGCTGCAGGGCTTCCATCGGAGAAAGGCGCCCGGCGCGCCAGGCCGGAACCGCCCCGGCAATCAGTCCCGAGAGCATCGCGACACCCATCGCTTCTAAAAGCAGCGGCCAGCTCACCGATGACGAGATGATGCTTGCGGTCTGCGGCAAAACCGAAAGCACGCGCAGGGCACACCATCCCACGATGATGCCAAGCAGGCCTCCGCCCAGTCCCAGCGCGGCCGCCTCCAACTGGATGAGCGCCAGGACGTGCCACCGCTTCCAGCCCATGGCGCGTAAGATCCCGATCTCGCGTGTGCGCTCGAAGACCGACATCACCATGGTGTTCGCAATACCGAGAATACCGATAATGATGGCGAGGGCAGAGGTACCCCAGGCCGAAGCCTGGGCCATTTTGACAATCTGATTGTCGCTGGCGCGCTCCGCCGCCGGCACCGCGCTAAGCCCGGGTACGGCAGCGTCGATCTCAGCCTCCGCATGCTTCATGTACTGATCCAACGATTCTCCGCGAGGCGCAGGGCGCAGACGCACATGGACCGTTGATGCCTTGCCCTGCAAACTTGTCAGCTGCTGCAATTGGTCGAGCGGCATGATGAGGGCGTCGGCCTCCAGCGTCGATGCGCCATGGTAGATTCCCGACACCGTAAACTCGGTTCCCTGAATCTCAAGCGTGTCGCCCGGCTTCTTTTTCAGATCCTGAGCCAGCAGGTCGCCCAGCATCACTTCGGGCCGGCTATCCTGAAAACGTTGCCCCGCGAGAATCTTCAGCGAACTGAATTCGAAGGAGTCGGCCTCCCAGCCGTAAACCAGCGCAGTGACATCGGGAGTCAGGTCCATGACGTTAAAAATCATGGGCGCGGCCTCAGCCACATCGGGCAGCTTGCGGATCTTTGCTGCCGCGGACTCATTCAGCGAGGTATTCACAAAGGTGCCGCGGATCACGGCAATGTCAATTCCGCTCGAGGAGTAAATACGCAGCCATTGCTGCTCGAAGGCGCGGGAGAAGCCTACCAGTCCCACAAATGCGCCGACCGCCATGCCAATTCCGCACAGCGTCAAGAGCGTCCTGAGCCGACGCCGAAGCAGATTCTTCCAAACAAATCCCGTGAACGTGAGGGTTGGAGCCATGCGGCTGCTTGTAGTCCTTTAAGTTCGGATTGCGAAGGGCATGCGCCAGTGGTTTAGCAACATCAACGTCGCCCGTTCAGAATAGGGGTTTGACGGAAGTTTTGCCAGTTCATAGGGTCTGGCGTTCAGATCGAATTGACGATCGGTTCACGACACGCGTGCGAAGAACCCATAAAATATAGCTTTGGGGGCCAAACCGTTGGCGACAACCGAAGACGCAGTCGTTTTTGCGCAAAACCGGACGCAGGCTTCCGATCGATTGCCGATGCGGGCAGCTTTGGCGCTGGCCGGCATCTTTACCGCGCTCACCTTCCTCGTTCATTTTGGAAGCTCGCTGTGGGGCCGGCATCTCGGATACGGATTTTTTCGCGATGAGCTGTATTTTCTGGTTTGCGGGCATCATCTGGCCTGGGGCTACGTTGATCAGGCGCCGATGGTCGCTTTGCAGGCGCGACTGGCGGAGTTGCTGTTCGGCATCTCGCCCACCGGCGATCGCTTCTTCAGCTTTCTTGCCACCGGAGTGACCGTCGGCCTGGCTGGCTTGCTCACATGGCAGTTTGGCGGACGGCGGCCTGCGCAAATCCTGGCCATGACCTGCGTGATGGCAGCGCCGGTCTTTTTGGGAACATCGAACTACCTATCCATGAATGCCTTTGAGCCCTGCTTCTGGATGGGCGCGCTTTTCTTTGTTCTGCGTTTGGCCGATGGCTCAGCCAAACCCCGCGCATGGTTGTTCTTCGGGCTCCTGGCTGGGCTGGGCATTGAGAATAAACAGTCAACGGTCTTCTTTCTCGTCGCACTGCTGGCGGGCTTGTTGCTCAGCCCGCAGCGCCGAATCCTGCGATCGGGTGCCTGCGCCGCCGGCGTCGCGGTTCTTATTCTTGTGGCGCTGCCAAACTTTCTGTGGGAGTGGGTCCATCAGTTCCCCACGTATGAATTTCTCAACGCCGTCGAGCACACCGACAAGAATCTGCGGCACACGCCGCTGGTCTTTCTCTACCAGCAGGTTCAGGTGCTGCTTTATTCCACTGCGCCTCTTTGGATCGGTGGGCTGGTCTGGCTCGGATTCTCCAAACGGGCTCGCGCGTGGCGTTTCGTCGCGATCACCTACCTGGTGTTCCTCGCGATGATGATGGCAATGCACGCGAAACACTATTACCTCGCGCCGATTTACCCGGTTCTGTTTGCGGCAGGCGCTGTAGGCTTCGCAGAACTCGTCCGTCGACCCTGGGTTGAGAATACGTATTCGCTCGTCCTCGGCCTGACGCTCGTTTTCTTGACGGGTCCCGTCACCCTCACGATTCTGCCGCCCAGCATGTACAACGTGTATACCGGGCCCTTCGCTCCCGATTCGGTGAGGATGGAAAAGTTCACGAGCCCGCTGCCGCAGATTCTTTCCGACCGTTTCGGCTGGCCGCAGATGGTCGAGGGATTTGCCGCCCGGTACGATGCTTTGCCGCCCGACATCCGCGCGCGCACTGCGATCTTCTGCGACAACTACGGCGAAGCCAGCGCGGTAAACATTCTGGGCCGCAAATACGGTCTGCCGATCGCGATCAGCGGCCACAACAATTATTTCTACTGGGGATGGCACGGCTATACCGGCGAGTCGGTGCTAACCCTCGGCAACAGTCGCGACGAGTACACGAACGATTATGCTGAGGTGATCGACCTGGGCGCGTTCAACGCTCCGTGGACCATGGACTATGAGCACAAGCACTACTTCTGGCTGCGCGGTCGCAAGCGGCCGTTCGCAGCCGATTGGACAAAGCTTAAGTTCTGGTACTGAGCGGGCTTGGTCGTATCTTTCGCAAATGCAAAGGGCGAAATGCCTGCGGGCTCTTCATGATCTCTGCCCCTCTAAACTATGAGACCAATGCGCGCTTCAGCGCAGCTTGTCCCGTGGATTCCCCGGTCGCGTCGAATTTATTGACAGACTTCCGCAGATCGTCCAGCCTCCACAGATCGCATTTATGGTCCCGCTCGGCCGAATCCAAGTCAGCCTCCCAGGTCGCAGTTGCAATAGTAAAGAAGCATTTCGTACAGATGGAATCTGTGGTTCCGTCTGGATTGAATCTGCGTACGAAATCATGTGCAGACGACGCCATAGCAACCTCCCCGGGAATACGTGACCTCTGAATGTGTCGTGCGAATAATCAAATCATGCCGGATTGAAACGAAAGTAACAGCTAGGAATTACCCGAGGGAGCCAAGATCTCTGTGGATTTTCCTCGTCAAGAATTACCATCGCCCGTCGTTTCCTGCGGCGGTAGCTAAGGGGCCAAGCTGAGATAAACCATGCGTCTCTAGTCTGGTTTACGGGCCACCGCGAGCAGCGTCTGGAACTGCGGCGTTTCAGGCTCCTTATCGACGACGGTGGCTTCGACCTGGGAGAAACCCGCGTTTTGCAGCATCGTTTCGAGGTCCGACTCGCTGAAACCGAGCCACTCGTCGGCATAGACTTCCCGCGCTTCTTCGAAGCGGTGTTTGGCCAGATCGAGGATCACCACACGGCCTCCGGGCACAAGGATGCGCGCCGCCTCGGCCAGAGCACGCTCGGGATGCAGGGCATGGTGTAGCGACTGCGAAAAGAAAACGAGATCGACTTCGCCGTTGGTGATTGGGATCTCTTCCATGTCGCCCAGCCGGTAGTCAACGTTCTTTACGCCATGACGCTGAGCCTGCTCGCGGCCCACTTCGATCATCCTGGCGGAAGAATCGACGGCGATCACTTTCGTTGCGCGCTTCGCCAGCAGGAGCGCAAATGCCCCCTCGCCTGCGCCCAGATCGGCGACGGCTAGCGGCGGCAACAGGCGCAGAAGGGCTTCAGCAAGGCTCTTCCACGATTTGCCGGGAACGTAATCCTTACCCAGGCGGCCGGCAACGGAATCGAAGAACGCTCGGGTCCTGTCCTGCCGCTTTTTCACCACGCGGCGCATGGCAGCCTGGTCGGCGGCGACGTCAGAGATCTCGGCGTGGGCCGTGGCGAGCAACTCGTCCAAAAGCGCGCCCGCGCTAGAGGCGCCCAGGCGGTACAAACTGTTCTTGCCGATGCGGCGGTCTTCGACCAGTTCCGCCTGCCTGAGCTGCGACAGATGCGTGGAAATCGTACTCTGGCCCATTGCCAGGATCTCCTGCAACTCCGCCACGGAAAGCTCTTCACCTTTTAGAAGCAATAAGATACGTAGACGGTTGGGATCCGCCAACACTCTTAACGTTTTGGTGATTGACGCCATTCAGGAATTCTGCTACATATCATTATATCACGATACGTCGATATGAGGAGATTGCATGGCAACCGCAACACTGGAAAATGTCAAAACCGAATTCAAAGTGGCCGATCTGGGCCTGGCCGACTGGGGCCGCAAAGAGATCGTCATCGCCGAGCAGGAGATGCCGGGATTGATGGCGATCCGGAACAAGTACGCTGCCGAGAAGTCGCTGGCCGGAGTGCGCATTACCGGCTCGCTGCACATGACCATTCAGACAGCAGTGCTGATTGAGACGCTGGTGAGCCTGGGCGCTGAAGTGCGCTGGGCGAGTTGCAACATCTTCTCGACGCAGGATCACGCAGCGGCTGCCATTGCGGCGGCGGGCGTTCCGGTGTTTGCGTGGAAGGGCGAGTCACTGGAGGACTATTGGGAGTGTACGTATCGTGCGCTCACGCACAAGGGCGGCAAAGGTCCCGAACTGATCGTCGACGACGGGGGTGACGCGACGCTGCTCATCCACAAAGGCTATGAACTGGAAAACGGCGACAAGTGGGTTGAGACGCCAAGCGGCAACCACGAGGAGCAGGTAATCAAGGACCTGTTGAAGAAGGTCTACGCCGAGGACCAGCAGCACTGGCACAAGGTCGTAGCCGACTGGCGCGGTGTTTCGGAAGAGACCACGACCGGTGTTCACCGGCTCTACAAGATGATGGAGCAGGGCAAGCTGCTGGTTCCGGCGGTCAACGTCAACGACTCGGTGACCAAAAGCAAGTTCGACAATCTCTACGGCTGCCGCGAATCCCTGGCAGATGGAATCAAGCGCGCGACGGACGTAATGGTGGCGGGCAAGGTCGCGGTTATCTGCGGCTACGGCGACGTGGGCAAGGGCTCGTCGCACTCGCTGCGCGGCATGGGCGCGCGAGTGGTGGTTACGGAGATTGATCCCATCAATGCGTTGCAGGCAGCAATGGAAGGCTTCGAGGTGACCACGGTCGAGGACACACTGGGCCGCGGCGATATCTATGTTTCGTGCACGGGCAACACCGACATCATCACGCTGGAGCAGATGGAGAAGATGAAGGACCAGGCAATCGTCTGCAACATCGGCCACTTCGACAACGAGATTCAGATCGATCGGCTGAATGAGGCAAAGGGCGTGACGAAGATCAACATCAAGCCGCAGGTGGACAAATACACATTCCCCGACGGACACAGCATTTTCATCCTGGCCGAAGGACGGTTGGTGAATCTGGGGTGCGCAACGGGGCATCCGAGCTTTGTGATGAGCAACAGCTTTGCCAACCAGACGCTGGCGCAGATCGATCTGTGGAAGAACAAGGACAGCTACAAGGTGAACGTATACACGCTGCCCAAGAAGCTGGACGAAGAAGTGGCGCGGCTGCATCTTGAGAAGATCGGCGTGAAGCTGACCAAGCTCAGCAAGAAGCAGGCCGATTACATCGGCGTGCCGCTTGAGGGTCCGTACAAGGCGGAGAACTATCGGTACTAAGAGCAAAGAACAAGGGAACACAGGGAACAGGGAATAGTTAGCAGGTGCCGGTTGTCGCTTGAGTGGGGCAGCCGGCAGTTGTGCACGCAACATCGTTTTTCGAGTACGAACTTATGAACTCATCGCTTAGTTTTTCGTTCGAGTTAGGTCCGCCGCGCACGCCCGAGGCTGCAGATAAGTTGCCTGCAGTGATTGCTCGGCTTGCCGAACTCAAGCCGGACTATTTCTCAGTCACCTACGGGGCCGGAGGTTCTACGCAGGAGGGGACCTACGACACCATCATGTCGGTCATTGGACTGACCGGCATTGACGCGGCGCCGCACCTCACCTGCGTTGGCTCGACGCGTGCGCATGTGGCGGCGCAGCTCGATCGCTATCGGGCGAGCGGCGTGAAGCGCATTGTGGCGCTGCGCGGAGATTTGCCGGCCACGGCGTTGAGTGCTTCAGCTCCGGGCGAATTCCACTACGCTAGCGAATTGGTAACTTTTATTCGCCAAAACCACGGCGACTGGTTCAAGATTGAGGTCGCGGCGTATCCTGAGATGCATCCGCAGGCATCGGGGCCCGGCGCGGACTTCGACAATTTCTGCCGCAAGGTCGAGGCAGGCGCGGACTCCGCGCTGACGCAGCTCTTTTACAACGCACACGCGTACTTCGACTTCATGGAGCGCTGCGCGAAGGCGGGGATCAAGATTCCCATCGTGCCGGGCATTATGCCCATTACCGGCTACGCCAACTCGCTGCGGTTCTGCAACGGCTGCGGCGCCGACATGCCGCGCTGGATTCGCCTGCGGCTGGAAGAGCTGCAGGACGACAAGCCGGCGCTTCTTGATTTCGGCCTCACCGTGGTAGCGCGTTTGTGCGAAACGCTGCTGCGCGGCGGCGCGCCGGGACTGCACTTCTATACGATCAACCAGGCCGGACCCACGCTGCGGCTTTGGAAGAGCCTGGCGTTGAGCGTTCCGGCGTAAGAGGTGCCGACCTGTGCACCGTCCTCTGGCGAAAAAACAAACACGACTACGGGATAAGCGGTATGATCGTGGCGGCGATGGCGCCTGCAACTTCCCTGCGCTGAAACCTTTTCATTCGTTGGCTTCTTTCGTAAGAAAGACCGGTACGAGGTACGTAAGTACGGGAACCTTCGTGAACGTCCGGGCTGGGCGGGTGCCAGAAAACCACAGTGCGTTCTCCGGCATCGAGTTCAGTGGCGGGAAATTCGAGGAGAGGCGAATCCGATGGAAATTCACTCAAATTCTGCGCCCCAAGGGGAGTCAAAGCCGCATTGGCTCGGAATCTGGAAGTTCGTTTTCGTTGCCATTTTTTTCATCCTGCTTTTCCTGCTCGGCGACAGCATGGTGCAGCACCGTTTCTTCTCCGGCGGACGGGTGCATGACAACGGATCGATTGGGCAATAGCTGAGCTCTGAACGGCCCGGCGCGCACGCTTTCCGGTTACTCTTGAGTCATTCGGCAGTTAACTTGACTCTGTTCTGGAGGCGTTCGGCGATATGTCCCACCACTGGTTTTCTCTCATTTCGCAGTACTCGAGCGTCGTTGGTTTCATGATCGGACTTCCGGTCTTGGCGGGAACCTACTACGAGTCGCTCAAAGCGCGGCAGGAGGCACGGCATGCACGCGAGGGACTCTACAGCCTGAACTGCCTGGAGTTTGTCGCCGGCGATGGGAGTTGCATCAACCTGGTGCCGCTCGTGACATTGCACTCGCTCCCGCGCGCGGGCGATGTAATTCTATTGCCCGGCGATGGGAAAGGGATCGATGGCGAGTTCCTGGCCGGCGCCTACCTGGTCGAGAAGGTGGAGCATTTCTACACGCGCGCCGAGTACAGGGGCTGCCGGCCGCAGGAAGCGCGCCTCACCAAAGCCGTTGCGCAGGTAACCTCCCTGAACCCTGCAATAACGGCGTGAGATCTGGAAAGAGGACGCCTCAACGAAACCTACTTGTGCCCGTTCGCGTGATGCCACATCCGCCACAACGCATTGTGCAGCAGCCGGGTCTGCTCCGCCTTGAGCGCCCTGTACGACCGCTCGACATAGATGTCGAAATCCGGTGGCCACCCGATTGTCGAACGGCGCTCGGTGTAATCGCCCTCGGCCCAGTTTGAAAGCAGCGCCTTATAGCCCACCACGTGGGTCACAAAGTCGAGCAGGCACTGCGGCATCTGCTCTTCGACGATGAGGTGAGCATTCTCAATGATGATCTTCTCGCGAACGTCGTTGAGGGGCATGAAGATTGTGGTCATCCACAGCGTCCATTCCTTCAGGTCTTCGTCGCGGATGGGATGGCACTGCGTCTTGCCCTGTTTGGCGAGCAGCGATTTGTAAGAGATATTACCTGCGACAGTGGCCACGTAAAGTGGGCCATAAAACTGGTTCAGGCGTTGGTTTACCAGGCGCAGCCGGTCAGCACGGCGTGCCATCATGCGGTTGCTCATGAATGTGACCAGATAGCCGGCGAAGGCCAGGATGATGGTGAGCACGGCCGCGTTTTGCAGGGTGTTGGTGCTCAGAAAAGCCGAGGGATCCAAGGTATCCATAGGTTGATTGGCAACTTTGCCCGAAGTATACGCGGGTGGAGGCGGGAAGGGCAGTGACGGGAAGCAAGGGAACGAGGGCAGCAGGGAAGAGGGGCGTCGGTCGGCGAGGCCCCAACCTCAATCGTGCCGCGTGCCGGGCTGTGCCGGCATTGTGCGCTGGCGTGACAAGCACAACCACGCCTTTGCGCCGTGACTATGGAACTCGACCGATCGCAAATCGACGATCTCCAGTGCAGGCTCGATGGCGAGGGCGACCTCACGTGCAGTACGCCGCGGTGGACCGATCTCGCGCGGCGGTCCTTCCGTGCTGCCGATGAGGCTCAACCAGAGGCCGCCCGGCGCCAGCACGGCAGCGACCTGTGCCGCGAATCGCTGTCTCTCGCCTGGTTCATCGAAAACGTGAAAGCACCCGCGGTCGAAAACGAACTGAAAGGTGCCATCGGGCGGCGGAGCTTCGAGGAAATCCAACGCGGCGAAACGGCAGCGCAGAGCGCGTCCCGCCATTTTGGCGCCGGCCCTTTCGACGGCGAGCGGCGAGATATCGACTCCCAGTACGTCGAAACCGCGCTCCGCCATCCAGATTGAATTCGTCCCGGTACCAGCTCCAATCTCAAGCGCCCGGCTTGGGTTTACCGCGCCCGAATTGACGAACTCGACGAGCAATGGCTCTGGTTGTCCGGTATCCCAGGGGAGTTGTCCCGAGGCGTAACTCTCGTTCCATGGTGGGTGCGGCGCCATGATACGAGTTTAGCTTGATCCGCGGCGGCGTTCTGGATGCCTGCTATCGCGGCTTGTGTGCGGGAACGAGTTTTGCCGTTTCGGGAACGACTTTGATCTCAAACAGCTTCGGCCAGAGCTTGCCGGTCACAAACAGCCGGTCGTGCGCGGGGTCATACGCGATGCCGTTGAGCACTGCTTCGGGATTGGTAACATCGCCGGGCTTCAGGAGTCCGCTGAGGTCGATCCAACCGAGGACGCGGCCGGTGGCCGGCGAAATACGGGCGATGCGGTCGGTGTGCCAGACGTTGGCATAAATCTCACCGCGAACATCCTCAAGCTCATTGAGTTGGTCCACCGGAGTCCCTTGATCTTCGACCACGATGTGCCGGACCTCGCGGAAGGTTCGCGGATCGAGAAAACGCAGGGTCGAAGTGCCGTCGCTCAGGATCAAATCTCTAGCATCGTCCGTCAGCCCCCAGCCTTCGCCGTCGTAGTGAAAAGTGCGCTGCTGGCGGAAGCTGAACCGGTCGTAAACGAAGCCGATATGCGCTTGCCACGTAAGCTGCACGAGAGTACTGCCCCAGGAGGCGAGTCCTTCGCCAAAATACTTTGCGGGCAAATGTACAATTTGCAGCACCCGTCCGGTTTCCAGGTCATCCATGCGCAACGACGACCGGCCATTCAGGCCGGTGCTTTCGTAGAGATGCCCGTCCACATAGACGAGGCCCTGCGTGTATGCCTGGGCATCGTGTGGGTAGGTGTGAACAATGCGATAGGTATCAACCGGCGCCTGCGCAGGCAAAAGAGCCGGCACAGCGAAGGTCAGACCGATAATGCAGCGATAAACGAAGGAAATGCGCATAGAGAAAGAATGAAAGCTAATCCGCGGGCCCGGCGTCATCGGCTACAGCAACTTGGACGGGCGGATTGCCGGTTAGTTTGGTATCCGTGATCAGCATCGTTCGAACCTCGCCGCCGGTGAGCGGCCGATGGCACTGCCGAGTCATTCTTTGCGCAGGCCGCCGTGGAACTGGCCGAAGTGGCGGGCCATGCTCACGGAAATGAAGAGCATGCCCGATCCCAGGACGGCGACGTGGACGACGTTATGCAGGCTGAAGCTGCCCACGCGAAGAACCAGCAGGTAAGCAACGATGAGATTGAAGAAGCCCCATAGAACATTCACGGTCGAGGACGACAATCCCTTGCCGGGCGGATTGGCGAAGGGCGATTGGAACGCGCGCCCCGAGATGCCGTTGGTCAGATGGGGCAATGCATTGGCCAGGAATGCGCCGCCAAAGAAGTAAGCCAGGTAATCGTACCAGTGCATGGTTGCTCTCTTTCCAATGAACCAGCGACATGCTAGCAGGCTCTAGCTGGCGCCGAGATAGATAAAACGCGCGAGAAAGAGCGCGGCGATCACGTAGAGCAGCCAGTCCTGGCGACGAACTTTAAGCGCAAAAAGGTGTAGAACCGCCCACGCGATGATGCCGAAGCCCAGGCCGTTGGCAATGGAATAGGTAAAAGGAATGAGCACGAGGGTGAGGAATGCGGGAACTGCGACGAGCGGATCGTGCCATTGAATTTCAGTGACTGTGGCCAGCATGAGCGAGCCCACCAGGATGAGCGCCGGTGCGGTGGCAGCTGAAGGCACAACTCCGATAAATGGGGCGGCGACAATGGCGCCCAGAAACAGCAGGCCCGTGACTATGGCGGTCACACCCGAGCGGCCGCCGGCTGCCACGCCCGCCGTGGACTCCACATAACTGGTCACTGTAGAAGTTCCGATGAACGAGCCGAAGACTGTGGCCGTTGCATCCGCAAAGAGAATGTGATTCAGCCGGGGAATGGAGTGGTCGGCGCCGATGAGCCCGGCACGCTTGGTGACGGCGACCAGAGTGCCCAGGTTATCGAAGAGATCGACGAAGAAGAAGACGAAGATGATTTCGAGCAGCCCCTTGTGGAGCGCGCCTGCGATGTTCAGCTTGAATGCGGTTGCGGCGAGTGCGTGGATTCCACCGTTCGATGGCGTCCAGTGGACAAGATGCATCGCCCAGGCAATGCCGGTGACCGTGAGCACCCCAATGAGAATAGAGCCTTTCACCTTTTTCACTTCCAAAGCAACCATCAGGATGAGGCCGAGGAGCGCGAGATAGGCGGTGGGGTTGCGAATGTTGCCCATTCCCACGAGCGTATTGGGGTCACGCACCACAAGGCCGGCATGCTGAAAGCCGATGAATGCGATAAAGAGGCCGATACCGCCCGCGACTGCTGCGTAAAGCTGATGGGGAATGGCGCGCAGAATCATCTGCCGGATGCCAATGGCGGTGATGGCGAGAAAGATGACGCCGGAAATAAAGACCGCGCCCAGCGCCGTCTGCCAGGGGATGTGCATTTTGAGACAGACGGTGTAGGTGAAGTAGGCGTTCAAGCCCATGCCCGGGGCCAGCGCAATGGGGTAGCGCGCAATGATGCCCATCAAAATGGAGCCGAAGGCCGCGGAGAGGCAGGTGGCCGCGGTGACCGCAGGCAGCGGAAGGCCCGCATCGGCCAGGATGGCGGGGTTGACCAGAACGATGTATGCCATCGTCAAGAACGTGGTCACGCCGGCAAGGATCTCGGTGCGCCAGTTGGTGCCGAGTTCTTTGAATTCAAAGTAGGCTTCGATTCGCTTGAGCATGAGTGGGTTCTAGCGAGCGGTTCCTGTTAGGAAAACATAATCCCGGCTGAATGCAAAGCGATTTGTGTGCGATGCCGGTTTGAGCGGCGGCAATTAAGCTGCAGCATGTTTTCTATTGCGCCAGTGCAGCAGCTTGTTCATCGAGGCGCCCTGAACCAGGATCGAAAAGACGACGACAAGGTAGGTTGCGCCGAGAATCCAGGAGTGGCCGAGAGCGTCTGGGACGGAGAGCGCGAGAGCGATCGAGAGGCCGCCGCGCAGGCCTCCCCAGGTGAGCACCAGGGTGGAACTGGTGTGATCCCGCTGAAGCAGGCGAATGAGCGCGAGCAAAGCAGCGACCGCGGCAAGACGCACGGCATTCACCGAAAGTATGGCGGTAAGCCCGGCCCAGAGTGCGGGCAAATCGATGTTGATAGCCATGACTTCAAGGCCGAGCAGGACAAAAAGAACCGAGTTCTGCACTTCGTCGATCAATTCCCAAAAGTCACCGATGTTTTTATGTGCGATGCGCTCGGCAGGCTCACCCCCGATGAAGTAACGAAGGGAGATGCCGGCTACCACAGCTTCGAGCGGGGCGGAGAGATGGAGGGTCTCGGCAAGGGCATACCCGCCCAGGGCAAGGGCAATAGTGAAAAGAATGTCGACCTGGTACGAGTTCACGCGGCGCATGAGGCGCGAGGCGATCCAGGCGGTAATCAGGCCCGCGGCGATTCCGCCGCCGCCTTCGAGAAGCAAGAACCCCGCAACGTGCAGCGGAGTGGGTGCCGCGCCGCGAGCCACATCGAGCATGGTGAGGAAAAGCACCGCGCCAATGCCGTCATTGAAGAGCGATTCGCCTGCAAGTTGAGCTTGAATCTGCTTGGCGGCACCAGAGCGGCGCAGCATCTCCAGCACGGCAATGGGGTCGGTCGGCGAGATGAGCGCGCCAAAAATAAGGCATTGCATCCACGGAATGCGGAGGCCCGACATGAGAAACATCAGGCCCGCAACCAGAAATACTGAAAGAACCGTTCCTACAACTGAAAGCAGCGAAACTGCCAGCTTCTCCCGTGCCAGTTGATCCAGATCGAGCAGAAATGCTCCCGCAAAGAGCAGCAGCGGCAACATGCCGTGCAGCATGACGCTCTCGAAATCGATCTGGTGAACGAGGTCAAGCGCCCAGCGATGAAAATGCGGGGCAAACTGGCTGGCGCCCATCAAGGCGGCCGAAGCCAGCACGGTCAGAAGCATGGTTCCAACTGTGATGGGCAGCTTGAGCATGCGGACACTGATCAACCCGAAAAGGGCCGCGATGGCAAATAGCACGCTGAGGACTTCGAGAGCGGTCATTGGATCAGCCTGGGAGCAGCCTTGACGCTGATAGGCCCATGGTAACGAAAGAAGAGCGCATACCTGCGCGAAATCGAATTCCACGGCCCGCGCAGCCCTTTTGAGAAGCTGGGCTAGCCCAGCAGCTTCGCAGCGTCTTTGGCGAAGTAGGTGACGATGAAGTCGGCGCCGGCGCGGCGAATGCCGACGAGCGACTCGAGCATGGCGCGATTCTGATCGAGCCAGCCCTTTTGAAAAGCGGCATGGAGCATGGAGTATTCGCCCGAGACCTGGTAAGCGCCGATGGGCACGCCAAAACGCTCGCGGGCCGCGCGCACCACGTCGAGATACGGCATGGCAGGCTTCATCAGGATCATGTCGGCGCCTTCTTCGAGATCGAGGTCGATCTCGTGCATCGCCTCTCTTAGATTCGCCCCATCCATTTGATAGCTTCTGCGATCGCCGAACTGCGGGGCGGAGTCGGCAGCCTCGCGGAATGGCCCGTAAAACGCCGACGCGAACTTTGAGGCGTAGCTGAGGATGGGCGTTAGTGCAAAGCCTGCTCCGTCGAGCGCGCTACGAATCGCGGCCACCCGGCCGTCCATCATATCGCTGGGAGCCACCACGTCTGCACCTGCCCTGGCCTGGCTGACGGCGGTGCGGGCAAGCAGTTCGAGGGTAGGGTCGTTGTCGACGTCGAAGCTCGCATCGGGGCCGTCGCCGGACTTGACAACCACACCGCAGTGGCCGTGGCTGGTGTACTCGCAGAGGCAAACGTCGGCGATGAGAACGAGCTTCTTCGAAGCTTCGGATTTCTTGAGCGCGTGCAGCGCCTGCTGCACGATCCCGTCGTCTTCCCAAGCGCCGGTACCTGGTTCGTCCTTCGATTCAGGCAGGCCGAAGAGAAGCAATCCCGCGATCCCAAGTTTCGCGGCTTCTTCAGCCTCGCGAACGGCCTCATCCACCGAGAGATTGAAGACGCCCGGCATCGAGCTGATGGGGTTACGGACGCCCTTGCCGGGGCAGATAAAGAGCGGGTAAATCAGATCGCTGGGCTCCAGCGTGGTCTCGCGCACGAGCGCGCGCAGCGGCTCACTGCGGCGCAGCCGCCGCATACGATTGGCTGGGAAGGTCATGGTTCGATTGTAAGACAGGGGTCAGTGTTCAGTGATCAGAAGTACAGAGGTCAGCCTGAAGCGTCTAGCCCTTAGCTCTGCCTATCCGTGTTCGTCAACATTTCCAAACATGACACTGAACCCTGAACCCCGAGCCCTGTTCCCTACCATTCACAGCTGCTCGTAGAGCGTCGAGTTCCGATAGCCGAGCAGGATAATCAGCGTCGCAATCCCAAGCGCCGTGCCGAAGGGGATTTTGATCAGGCTGAGGATGGCGGCAATGATCGCCACGATGCGCCCCCACTCGGTGTGCTCCAGCAGACCCCATCCGGCGACACCGCACAAAACCACACGTGCGGCGAGAAAGAGCCAGGCGAAATGCAGCGCAACCGGAAAGACCCAGGTCGGCGGCATGGGCCCGTGCATCCAGGAGCCGAAAGCTCCGGACAGGAATGCATGCGCGAAGGCCAGCCCTGCGAAGCCAAACATCAGGGATAATCCGGCCCAAACCAGCCACAGGATGCCGAGCACTCTGATCTTGCCGGCATAGCTCGACAAAACAAACCGGGGGTCGAATCCGGGGGGCACGACGGGCGCGACCGGACGCCCGCATCGGGGGCAGAATCCCTGTCCCGGTTCGAGGACTTGACCACATCCGCTGCAAAACATGGCGCCTCCTTAGCTTCGGAACAAGGATACGCAGGGTGGGGAAGGAAGGTTCCATGAAGCTTGAGTATCAGCGGAGTCGGGGAGTTAGCGGGGTTAGTATCCCACCCTAAACGCAACACACGCGTTTAGAATGGGGCGCCCGCGGTTCCCAACCCCAATTCCTTGCGGAATTCTTACGATTTGCATGAAACAATCTAAATTGCGATGCAGGCTCCATTGATGACCAAACTTGCGGCCGGAGAGACGCTGGACCACTACCGCCTTGATGCGGAGGTCGCGCGTAGCGGCATGTCCACGCTTTTCCGGGCCACGGATCTGCGCAACGGGCGGCAAGTGGCCGTAAAGGTCCCACACCCGGAGATGGAGGCCGATCCCGTTCTTATCGAACGCTTCCGGCGCGAGGAACAGATCGGCCAGGAGATCGAGCACCCTGGCATTGTGAAAACCTACGACGGCGAAGAACGCAGCCGGCGTTACATGGTCATCGAGTGGGTCGAGGGCCAGCTGTTACGGTCGATTCTGAATGAACACGGGAAGCTGCCCGTGGAGCGGGCGGTCGGGCTCACGCTGGCAATTTGCGACGCACTTGACACCCTGCACAAGCACGGCGTAGTCCATCGCGACCTGAAACCGGAAAACATCATGGTCTTGCGCCAAGACCGCATCAAGATCATCGATTTCGGCATTGCTTTGAAGGAAGACGCGCGGCGCATCACTCATGCAACCATCACGCCTGCGCTCGGAACCCCCGATTACATTTCGCCCGAACAGGTGAAGGGCCAGCACGGCGACCAGCGCAGCGACGTATACGCGCTGGGCGCCATGCTCTATGAGATGCTCACCGGGCAACCGCCGTTTGTGGGATCGAACCCGTTGGCCGTGATGAACGAGCGCTTACTGATCGACCCTAAGCCGGCGCGCGAGTTGAACCCGGAGATCTCACCCGAGCTTGAGGAGGTTCTCTTTCGAGCCCTGGAGCGAGACCCGCGCCATCGCTACTCGACGGCTGCGGAGATGGCCTGGGAGCTGGAGCATCAGGAACTGGTGGGCGTCGACAGCGGAGGCCGGCGGCCGGTGTTGCGCAGGCAGTTGCCCGTCAGAAAGATTCTGATGTACGCCAGCCTGGCGCTGGTGCCCGCGATGCTGTTTATCGTGATGCTGCTGCTGGCGCGGCGCTGATCTCCCAATAAAAATTGGCTCCCTTCGAATAATGGCGCATACTCTGGTTGCGTTCGGTCAATTCGCCTGTCAAAGAGGTGCGCAATCGCGTTCCGGGGGGAGCCCGATGAAGCTGCAGAAAATCATCCCATTGTTCCTGCTGCTGCCGGCGTTTGCCACGATGCAGGCCAAGACAAAAGAACCCTACAAATTGCCCGCGGCGTTCAACATGGCACAATTCGTCTGGGTGGAAGCGGTGGACGGCCAGGAGTTTAACCCGCGGCTCATTCCTGAGGATCGCCAGGCGATCGGCGACGTGTACAAGGCTCTTTACGACTGGAAGCGCTATATAGTGGTTGCGAGCCGCGACCAGGCCGACCTGACCTTTGTCGTGCGGACGGGGCGGCTCGCCGAAGCGGGCGTGGGCGTTCAAGCTGGTAACGGACCGGTGGTTGCTCCGGGAGGGCGCGCCGGGGGGCCGGTTCCTGTGAGGGGACCAATGCCAGGTAATGGCGTTACGGTCGAGGGTCAGGTGGGCTCTCCCGATGATCTGCTTGAGGTCTACCAGCGGAACCCGAATGACACCCACGGCATGCTTCTCTGGAAGCGCACCGAAGCCGATGGCCTTGACCATCCCGATGTCCCTCTCTTCAAACAATTGAAGAGTGAAATAGAGCACGATTACCCGGTCCAGACCGCGAGCAAATCGTCGAAACCGTGATCACGCGGGTATGCGCTTAAGGAGTGCGCTGGCGCGGCGAAACCAGGGCCGCTCGCGGCGGCGCAGGTAGCCCGGCATGGTCGGCTTTTTATCGAGCACTTTCTGCGCCCACCGACTGGCTTCGGCGTTGCGGCCTTCCGAGGCAAGAAAATCCGCGAAGTTTAAAAAAGTTTCGGAGATCGTCGATCGCTCCAGCGCCTGGCCGAACATCGCTTCGGCTTTCTGTTTTTGCCCGGTCTGTGCGTATGTGTGCGCCAGCAGTCCCTCCGCACGATAAAAATCATGGTCCGGCTCCTTCTGCACCGTCAATTCAAGATCGGGTAGCGCGCCGACGGCGTCGCCAAGGAGCAGCGCGCAGACCCCACGCCGGTAAAAGCAGTCGAGCGTATCGGAATGGGCGGCGATGGCCTTGTTGTATGTATCGCGCGCCGCCTGCAGCTTGCCCTCGTCCATGTAGAGGTCGCCAAGCTCTTCGAAATTTCCTACGGATGGGTTGTCGTGAATCTCAATCAGGAGCTGGCTGATGCGCTTGCGGCGCGGGAATCTCTTAAACGATTGCCGCAGCAGTCCGAGATCGGGAAGAACCTCGACAAAGAGATAGATCAGGGCACCCAGCGGCCCGAGAAACACGATGATGAAGATCCAGTAGGTATCGGGACGGCGGCGAATGAAGTGGACGATCGCCGCAATCTGCAGGATCAGACCCCAAGGGTAGAACAGAGAGCCAATCAATCCCATACACTTTCAATTCTTACCGGACGCCACGGATCTCCGGCAGCCATTTTTCGCGGAGCCTGTTCTAAATCAATTTTCGGCCGCGGCGCCGCAAGCGCGAAGTCAATAACAGGCTCTAGCGATAGGATTCGTCGCGGTGAATGACAAAATCCGGATAAGCTCCGCCCCCAAGTTCATGCAGGTCCATGCCCATCCGTTCGCCGTCGGGGTCGACACGGAATGGAACGAAACGGTTAAGGACTGCAAAGAGCAGATAAACAAGCGGGAAAATAACGCCGATCAGCGCTGCGATGCCGACGAGCTGCGCCACGAGCTGCCCCGGCTGTGGTGCGAAAAGGCCCGCCGCAAATAATCCCCACAGGCCGGCTGCGCCGTGAACTGTGATGGCCCCCGAGGGATCGTCGATAGAGACGGCCAGTTCAAGCAGCTCAACCAATAGCGGCGTGAAGATGCCGGCAAAGGCCCCGACAAAGATGGATTCGCCGGGAGTGGCAATTGCGGCACATGCGCTAGAGGCAACAAGACCAGCCAGCCATCCATTGGCGCAGAGGCTGGCATCGGGCCTGCCGAAGCGAACGCGGGTCAAAACGAAAGTGGCGATGATCGCCGCAGAGGCGGAGAGCAGGGTATTGATTATCGTGCCTGGCAGCGCGGCGAGCGGTGCATTCAGCCAAAGGATCGCTCCGGCAGCGTTCCACGCCAGCCATCCCACAAGCGCCACCAGGCAGCCGAACAATACATAGGAGGCGTTATGGCCGGGCATCGCAGTCGATAGACCCTCTTTGGGGAATTTGCCGCGGCGCGGTCCGGCGATCCAGACAACGGCCAGCGCGCTCAGGCCGCCGAGCGCATGCACAGTAGCTGCGCCGCCGACATCAAGAAAACCGTCGCCCAGCGAGAAGTTCGTGCCCAGTGCGGCGAGCCATCCGCCCGCCCAGATCCAGTGAGCGGCCAGCGGGAAGACGATTGCGGCCAGAATCGCCGCAGAAGTGCAGCCAGCCGCGAGACGCCAGCGGTCCGCTCCCGAACCCCAGGGCAAAATTGCCGCCATGGCTATGGCGAGGAACTCGAAGAGCAGTGCAAGCTGCGCATGCGGCGCGGCCGAACCAAGCCCGCGCAGAAGAAATGGAGCCAGCCCCAGTACGCTCCAGGTCTTGCCTCCAGCATGAAGGATGACTTCCAGGTTGCCGAGAGTGCCTGTGAATGTTGCGCCGACCAGTGCGAAGACAATGACGGCGACCGCTGCAATGGTGAGGTTGCCGAGCAGGGCCTGCGCAGCCGAGCGCGAGCGCCCCAGGCCGGTATTAATGAGCGCAACACCGGCGATTGCGAGCGGAGCCAGCATCAGCAAGGCGAGAGTGAGCGCAAATACGGCTTCGCTCATGGCGAACGTTGGGGGAACAGGGATTGTGGCGAGAGGATTCATGGGCGGCTGGCTCCCCGCGCCGGCATGTGCCCGCGGATGGCAACGCAAAGTCCCAGACCCTCCACCGCCAGACCGCAAAGAATGAACACGATCCGCCGCGCCGGATCGGGAAACAGGACCAGCGCAGTGAGGGTGAGAACAAATCCGGCAGGCATCACCAACAGTCCGGCGTATTTCATCATCGTTCCTTTTCGGAATTCGGATTTTAAGGAGAGTCCTACTCCGTCTTGAAGTCAGATGGAGAAGCCCCGTATTGCGGGATGCTTTGAGACAGCAAAAAAGCGAGCGAAAATCCTTCATGGAATTTTAATGCATTCGATTCAGAGGCGCGGTGTTACCCGATGCGATCTGCGTCGGTTCACAGTGTGGGAGCGTCGGGTTGAGCCTTACGGATTCCTTTCGGACCTCGAGGAATAATGGCATGTGAGGTTTCACTTTATGGCCGGTGGCAGGGTTCTTGCGCTGATTCTCGGCGTCGTCGCGCTTGCCGGCGCGGTTCTGTTGCTCATCCTTGATGTGGAACCAAGCCTGTTTCCTCGGGCCAGCCACGGTATTCTGGCCGCCTTTGCGTTGACTGCGATCGCACTGGCCTGCCTGATCTTTCAGTTGACGCGCGGGCCGGCGCCGATGGAGATGGCGAAGGGGATCCTGCTGGCGGGTGCATTTCTGTTTTGGGCAGCAAACCAGTTCTGGCCGGATTGGCCGCAGGCGGGGCTATTCAACGACATTGCGATTGGGCTTTTTGTGCTGGACGTGTTCTTTGCGATCTCCGGTTGGTCTCCAGCGCCGAAAGACGAAGAAGGACAAGGGTCGGCGCGAGGCGTGCCATTCGAAAAAGGGATGTAGTTGGACCGATCCCGATGGGCTGTCTGGTAGTGGAGTGCCGGAAAGGGCGAGCGCGGCAGGCGCTAGGTATCCGTCGGAGTTTCAGACCATCGATTGCCAGGAGCGTATCCGCAGAGCCAGTTGAACGCCTTATGCCGCTCCATCGCAATCGATGTGAGCTTGCTCAGTTCTTCCTCAGAAACGTCGCAAAACGCTTTCCCGAAGGCGGGAAAGTCATTCCCATTCGCCTGAGCGAAAACACCTTCCTCCGCAGCCTTCACCGCTGTGAGGCGGAAGACTTCTGGCATCGTCGTCCCGTCGGGCAAAGCATCGGGGATCTTTTTCGTAGCCAGCAGCATTTGTGTCCGACACCGCCAATGCCACAGCTCGGCCCAATCGCGCTGCTCGTCGATCTCAGCGTTCGGCCGCAATGCCGCCCGTTGAATCAGGTCGCGGGCTTTTTCACCTTTTGGGAATTGATTTGAGTTGGGATCGACTTCCTGGTCGTATGCGGGAATCTGCTCCCTGTGCCCAAGAGCCCACAGCAGGCACATGATCGACTCTGCCAGCCAACTCGCATCGATGCGCTGGCGCATGGTAGTTTCAAACACGCCTGCCAGCATGAACTCGCGCTCGGTGTCTTCGAAGAGGTCCCAGAGGCCCGCCGCCCGGATTTTCTCGACGTGCTGGTCAAAATGCTGTTGGAGGCCGCTGGCGAGCTTTATCCTGTCATCTTCCTTCGTAAATCGCGCAAGCAGATCGGCGGGAGGGGTTGCACGCGCTTTGAGAAAGACGTGCGACAGGACGACGGCACGCTGCATGACGGTGCTTGCTTCCTGGCGGGGCAATTGCTGGTCTTCGGTTGCGAGCATGGCACCAAGCTAGCATGCCTTTGAGCTTGCCATAACCGAAACCCGGCCGGAAATCTGAATGCAGTTCTGGCGCATTGTGGCTCGGACGTGGTATTTTATTTTGCGTCACACCAACCTCTGGTAAGCAACCCTCTGGAGGCGCGGTGTAGGCTTCCCAAAATTCGCTCTTATCACATTCGCTTTTGTATTCAGAGGGTTGCAAAACCGGTTTTCCCGCAGATTTTTTCAAATTTTGCGCTCGCCGCGTATTGCGCGATCGACGTGGGCTGCTATATTGAAATTTCGGGCTTCCCTGCCCCTCCGTCGAATTCTACCGAAGAGCGTTTCTTGTACATAACCTATGTGACCGCGGGCACAGCGGCGCATACAAAAAAGAAAATCAAACCGGGATTCGTTCATGGCGCAAATCTTCGACCGTAGCTCCAATGCACTGGCTCGTATGAGCCTGGTGCTGACGGGGTTGATTGTGATTGCCCTGGGGGTCACGTTGGATCAGTTGCAGCGCTCGCCTTGGGTTACACGGCAGGGCCAGCGCGCGGACCAGCCGATTCCGTTCAGCCACAAGCACCACGTGGAGGGTCTGGGGCTGCAGTGCCAGTACTGCCACACGACTGTGGAGACATCGAGCTATGCCGGCATTCCTCCTACGCGAACGTGCATGAACTGCCATGCGCAGATCTGGACGAATGCGCAGCTGCTTGAGCCGGTGCGGCAGAGTTGGTATACCGGCCAGTCTATCCCCTGGATCAAGGTGCACGACCTTCCTGATTTTGTCTACTTCAACCATTCCATCCACGTGAACAAGGGGATCGGCTGCGAGACCTGCCACGGGCGAGTGGATGAGATGCCCCTTATGTACGAGCAGAACACGCTGCAGATGGAGTGGTGCCTCAATTGCCATCGCAATCCGGCAAAGAATCTGCGGCCCACGAGCCAGATCTACAACATGGCGTGGGAGAGCCCGTCGGATGATCATCCAGTGTGGTGCGCGGCGACGGAAAACCGCCCCGACGTGCCAACCGCGCAAAGCGTTTCTTGCATGACCCGGAATCCGAGCACAACGCAGGGCACAGCTCGCGCAGAGATGGCGGCTCTGCAACTGCCCGCCGCAGCTGTGAGCGGAGTGGCGGACGATGTTGTTCCTGCCGCGGCGCCTGCAGCGTTACCCCAGTACAGGGAATTCACTAGCCAGGACGAGTTGGGCCACTTCCTGCTGGATCACTACAAGATTCGCACCCCGAAAGATTTGACCAGTTGCGAGACGTGCCACCGATGAGCGCCAACAGGAAGAATTCGCTGGCGGTGGAGAAGCCGATGGGGAATGAATTGAATAACGCGAAGCAGAACGCGAGCAGGACTGAAGCCACGCATACCGCGAATACGGCGCCCATGACGCTTGAAGCGGTTCGCCAGGAGCTGAAGGGCGCCAAGGCCAAGAAGTACTGGCGGTCGCTCGATGAGCTGGCCAACACTCCTGAGTTTCAGGCAGCGGTCGAGCGTGAATTTCCTTCGGCTGCACAGGAGTGGGTCGACCCGGTTTCGCGCCGCGGGTTTTTGAAGTTGATGGGCGCTTCGCTGGCGCTGGCGGGAATGGCTGGTTGCACCAAGCAGCCCGACGAAATCATTTACCCCTACGTCAAGGCGCCTGAAGACCTGGTTCTTGGCAAGCCGATGTACTTTGCCACCGCGCACCCGTTCTCGACCGGCGGCATTCCGCTGTTGATAAAGAGCGACGAGTTCCGGCCCATCAAGATCGACGGCAATCCCGAACACCCGTACAACCAGGGCGGGTCCGATCCATACTCCCAGGGCACGCTCCTCGATCTTTACGATCCCGACCGTTCACAGCATGTGACATATGAAGGCGAGGCGCGCGAATGGGGTGAGTTTGCGGAGGCACTTCGCGAAAAAGTTGCCGCGAGCAAGGACGGCACAGGTATCTACTTCCTTAGCGCCACCATTACTTCGCCGACACTGGCAAGGCAGTGGCAGGAAGTCCAGAAGGCATATCCGAAGGCCAAGCTGGTGCAGTACGACCCCGCGCTGGCCGGAACGTTTCTCGCGAGCGGGACGAACGTCCGGTATGACCTGACCGTCGCAGACGTGATCGTTTCGCTCGATGCGGATTTCATTTCCAGCGCAGCCTATCCCGGGTTTCATCGTCTGGTTCGCGACTACGCCGACCGGCGCAGGCAACCGGAAAATGGGATGAACCGCCTCTATTCGGTTGAGAGTACGCCAACCACGACCGGCATGAAGGCCGAGCACCGGCTCGGACTTCGCGCCAGCGAAATTCCGGCTTTTACGGCGGCATTGGCGCAGGCTGTGGGCGTTGCCGGCGTGAACCCGCCTGCTTATCCATGGACTGAAAATCAGCAGAAATTCCTTGCGGCGCTGGCGAAGGATCTAAAGGCCAATGGCGGCAAGAGTGCGGTAATTCCCGGGCTTTATCAGGATCCATCGGTTGCGGCACTGGCCCTGGCCATCAACAACACTCTCGGCAACGCGGGCAAAACCGTGTTTGCCGTATCCGATCCGGCGATCCCGCTGCCCAGCGATCAGTTAGGCGACTTTAAGGAGCTGGCGGCCGATCTCAATGCGGGCAAAGTGGATTGGCTGGTCATCTTGAACGCGAATCCTATCTACGACGCGCCCGCCGATATGGATTTCGCGACCGCATTCAATAAAGCGAAGATCGTGGCGCATCTGGGCTCGCACTACGACGAGACAGGCCATCAGTCGCACTGGCATGCGCCTGCCGCGCACTATCTGGAATATTGGTCGGACGTGCGTGCCTACGACGGAACAGTGTCGATCGTGCAACCCATGATCGATCCGCTGTACGGGGGGCATACGGCGCACGATGTTTTCCAGATGCTGCTGAACGAGCCGCTGCTGAGCGCATACGCGGCCGTACGCGAAACCTGGCGGCCTGTGCTCGAAAAGAAGGGTGACTTCGAGGCTGAGTGGCGCAAGGCGCTGCACGATGGCTGGATCGCGGACACGGCATACGACAAGACGGCCAATGCCGCGCCGGGCAAGAAGGCTGAAAGTTACACTGTGCCCACGCCGACACCGAAGGATTCGCTCGAAATCATTTTCCGGCCCGATCCGTCGGTCTACGATGGCCGCTGGAATAACGTGGGCTGGCTCCAGGAGCTGCCCAAGCCCATCACGAACCTGAGCTGGGATAACGCCGCGATCGTTTCCGGCGCCACGCTGGAGAAGCTGGGGCTGGACGAAGATGACATCGTCGAGCTCTGCGTGGGTAACGGCAAGGTGAAGGCGCCGGTCATCGTAGCGCCTGGCCACCCCGACAACTCGGTGACGGTGTACATGGGATACGGCCGCGAATTCGCTGGCCGCGTGGGTTCGGGGCAGGGGTTCAACGCATATCTCGTTCGCAACACCTGGGCACCTCTCTATGCCATCGGATCGATTCGGCAGGTGCCGGGCAAGTGGGGCATTGCAATTACCAAGAGCCACTACCAGGACCATCGCGGCGGGACTTTCGGCCAGCAAGGGAGTGGAGACAATTCCCTTGAGGGCGATGAGGCTCTGGGGCCTCGCGGAATCATTCGCTACGCCACTCTCGATGAGTTTAAGGCGAATCCGAACTTCGCCCACGAAGGCGACAATCACGAAACGCCTAAATACGACACGTCGCTCTTTCCTAACTGGCCGTACAACGAGGCCAATGCCTGGGCCATGGCGATCGACATGAACAGTTGCACGGGCTGCAACGCGTGCATCGTGAGCTGTTATGCCGAGAACAACATTGCCGTCGTGGGCAAGCAGCAGGTGCGCATCGGCCGCGACATGCAGTGGATCAGGATCGACACCTACTTCGAGGGCGATCTGGCTGCTCCGCGCGCTCACTTCCAGCCCATGAACTGCCAGCAGTGCGAAAACGCGCCATGCGAGCAAGTCTGCCCGGTGGGCGCCACGGTGCATTCGCCGGAAGGCCTGAACATGATGATTTACAACCGCTGCGTGGGCACGCGCTACTGCTCGAACAACTGTCCTTACAAGGTGCGCCGCTTCAACTTCCTGCTTTACTCCGATTACGAAACCGAAAGCCTGAAGCTAATGCGCAACCCCGACGTGACCGTGCGTTCTCGCGGCGTGATGGAAAAGTGCAGCTACTGCGTGCAGCGCATTCAGGAAGCCAAGATCAATGCAGACAAGGAAAACCGCAACATTCGCGACGGCGAAATCGTGACTGCGTGCCAGCAAGCCTGCCCGGCGCATGCCATCGTCTTCGGCAACAAGAACGATCCCAACAGCCATGTTTCAAAGCTGCGCGCGCAGGAACGCAACTACCAGGTGATTGCCGACATTAACACCCGTCCGCGGACTACCTATATCGCTGAAGTTTTGAATCCAAACCAGGAACTTGAAGAGACGCCGGTGACGCACGAGCCGGCAAAGGGTTGAATTCACGATGGCAACCAGGGAAGTAAAACCCAACGATCCCGAAATCGACCCGGCAACCGGAGAATACCGGGTCATTTTCCCGGGGCAGACCTTCCGGTCGATCACCCTCAAGATCGCGCACATTGTGCTCACGCCACATACGCCGATGGGGTGGTTTGCCGTTTTCGCCATCGCTGGCGGCGGTGCCACGATGCTCATGGTGGCTCTGACGTGGCTCTTCCTGAAGGGTGTAGGCATCTGGGCTATTACGCAGCCGGTAGCCTGGGGATTCGCCATCATCAACTTTGTCTGGTGGATTGGAATCGGCCACGCCGGCACGCTGATTTCAGCGATTCTGCTGCTCTTCAAGCAAGGCTGGCGCAACTCCATCAGCCGCTTTGCCGAAGCCATGACCATCTTCGCCGTTATTTGTGCGGCGATGTTTCCGGTCA
This sequence comes from uncultured Acidobacteriaceae bacterium, assembly GCA_963802955.1. Classification (GTDB taxonomy): domain Bacteria; phylum Acidobacteriota; class Terriglobia; order Terriglobales; family Acidobacteriaceae; genus Telmatobacter. Next base: position 620,243 of record CAWDKT010000007.1, on the reverse strand, counting down.
TTCACGTGGGCCGTCCCTGGTTGGGATATTGGTTGCTACCCCTGCCCCTCACCATGACGGTGTGGCCGCAGTTCCGCTCGCCGCTCATGTGGGATACCTTCGCGGTTTCGACTTACGCAACCATTTCGCTGGTCTTCTGGTACATCGGCATGGTGCCGGATCTGGGCACATTTCGCGATCGTGCCCAATCGAAAGTGGCGAAATACTTCTACGGCATTCTCAGCGTAGGCTGGCGTGGTTCGGCTCGCCACTGGATGCGCTATGAGACAGCATGTTTGTTGCTGGCTGGTTTGGCGACGCCATTGGTTCTTTCTGTACACACGGTCATCAGCTTCGACTTCGCCGTAGCGGTTTTGCCGGGCTGGCATACCACGATCTTTCCACCCTACTTTGTCGCCGGCGCCATTTACTCAGGATTCGCGATGGTGCTCACGCTGGCCATTCCTCTGCGCAAGTTCTATCACCTGGAATCGCTGGTGACGGAGCGACACATCGACAACTGCGGAAAGGTCATGCTGGTCACGGGATTCATTGTTTGCTACGGCTACGGCATGGAAGCCTTCATGTCGTGGTACTCGGCCGACCACTGGGAAGCGTTCACCTTCTGGAATCGCGCTTTCGGACCGATGGGGTGGTCTTACTGGCTGCTGATTACCTTCAACCTGGTGATTCCGCTCACGACGCTTTGGTCTCGCAAGCTCCGCACCAACATCCTGTACATGTTCATCCTCTCCATCGTCGTGAACACCGGCATGTGGTTCGAACGCTTCGTCATCATCGTGACAAGCCTTACGCGCGACTTCCTGCCCTCATCGTGGGGTACCTACCGGGCAACGAAGTGGGACTACATGACCTTCTTCGGCACGCTGGGGCTGTTTACGTTCCTGTTCATGCTGTTCGTTCGTTTTCTGCCCATGATTCCCATGAACGAAATCCGGATGTTACTGCCCGGGGCCAAGGTCAGGCCCAAAACTGCGGTGGAGGCTGGAGACTAAGATGCCTGCTCGCGAGGGAACTTACGGCCTGTTGGCCGAATTCGAAACGGCTGGCGATCTGGTGCGGGCCGCGCAGCGGGCGCACCATGACGGTTGGCGGCGCATGGACTGCTACACTCCTTATCCGCTGGAAGAAGCGGCGGAGGCGATCGGATTCCATCGCAACAAAGTGCCACTCCTCACTCTCCTCGGTGGTTTGCTGGGTGGCGCGGCCATGTTTGGCCTGGAAACCTGGATCTCCGTGCTGGCCTATCCATTAAACATTGCGGGCCGCCCTACCTACTCATGGCCGGCCTTCCTCATACCCGCGTACGAGTGGACCATTTTATGGGCGGGGCTCTCCGCAGCTTTCGGGATGCTGGCGCTCTGCGGACTCCCCTCGCTTTATCATCCGCTGTTCAACGCGCCAAACTTCCGTGATGGCGCGACGACCGATAAGTTCTTCCTGTGCCTTGAGGCGCTCGATCCCAAGTTCGACCTGGCTGAGACCAAGGCATATCTGGCAAATTTCGGACCCAGTTCTGTGGTGGAGGTGGAGTACTGATGAAAGACAGGGAACAAGGAAACAAGGGAACCAGGGAGCAAGGAACTCCGTGCCCCGCCCTTGCGACTGCGTCCTGTCGCAAAGGTGGGAAAGCACCGCGCCTGTTGAATCGCGGTCTCGCCTTCTCCGCACTCGCCTCTCTCCTTTTCACGGCTGGCTGCCGCCAGGATATGCAGAACGAACCAAAAATGATTCCCCAGCGTGGTTCCGACTTCTTTGCCGATCATCGCGGAGCGCGCCCTCAGGTTCTGGACACGGTGGCGCGCGGGGAGTTGCAACAGGACAGCTACTTTTACACCGGAGTGGTACAGGGACCAAACGGCTACAAGAAGGAACTGGATGCGATGCCGTTCCCGGTCACAATGGAAGTTCTTAAGCGCGGTCAAGAGCGGTTCAACATTTACTGCACCCCTTGCCACTCACGGGTGGGCAACGGTTTCGGCGAGATTGTCGAGCGCGGCTTTAAGCCTGCCGCCAATTTTCATGACCAGGTCCACATGTCACAGCCCATATCGCATTACTTTTATGTGATGACCCATGGCTACGGCGCCATGCCTGACTATTCTGCGCAACTGACGCCTGCTGACCGTTGGGCCGTAGCGGCATATATTCGCGCGCTGCAGCTCAGTCAGGCAGCTCCCGTTAACGATGTTCCGGCAGGAGTGCAGGTCCAGAGCCTGAAAGATCTGGCTGCGGCGGAAGGTCATCCCGAGTACGCTCAGCCATGGCCCATGCCATCGACGGCGATCCAGGCAACTCCGCCCATTGCCAGCGAGGGAATGCCCGGAATGGCTCCGGCTTACCCGGCAAATCCGGTGATTACGATTCCGGTAACCAAAGCGGCCCCCGCGGCCCAGAAGTGAGGACGCCCAGGAATGGCTAACGAATCGCACGCATCGTCGCATGCCCGGCAACTGCCCGCGGAGCTCGGCGCGCCCGCCTTCGTTGACGGATGGAGGAACCGTGCGCTGATGACGGGGGCAATCTTCTCGATCATTGCCGTGATTCTGGCGTTTCTCGGCCAGTCCCAGGATGGTTTGGGCTGGGATCATTTTCTCCGCGCCTGGACCATGGGCACGATGATCACTTGGGGATTTGCGATCGGCGGGCTCACCATGCTGATGGTGCAGTACTGCTCGGGTGGCAAGTGGGGCCTGCTATTGCGGCGGCCATTCGAGGCCATGAGCCGGACTTGGCCGCTGATTGTTCTTTATTGGCTGGTCATGGCGGTGTTCATGAAGCGGCTTTACCTCTGGGCGAATCCGCAGATGGTCGCCGACCAGGTGAAGAAAGGGCTGATCACGCCGTCGCAGCTTGAGGCGATCGAGCATTGCATCAGTTTCAAGAAGCCGATGCTGAATCCGATTTCCTTCTGGTGGGTGAGCCTGCTGTGCTTCGCCATCTGGGCCTTTTATGCCATTCGGTTGAACGCGCTTGCCCTCAAGCGCGACAGCGAGGGCCCCGAGACTACACCCTATTGGATCAAGAAGTTTGAGAATATAAGTGGTCCCGGCATCCTGATCTATTCCGTCACAATGACGGCGGCGGCGATCTACTGGGTGATGTCGATGGACGTGACCTGGTTCTCGACGGTTTACGGCCTTCTATTTCTGGTTGAGCAGGGATTTCAAGTGCTCGCGTTCGGCATCATCGTTGCTCTGTCGCTATCCAAGGCCGAACCGTTCAAAACCATCCTGCGGCAGACCGAGCAGCACGACCTGGGCAAGTTCACGTTTGCATTCGTCATGCTGAACATTTACCTGGCGTTCGGGCAATTCCTGATCATCTGGTCGGGCAATTTACCGAACGAGATCAACTGGTACCTCGATCGCATTCGTGGCGGGTGGGGCGTGATCATCACCCTCGATTTCATTTTCCACTGGCTGGTTCCGTTCACGTTGTTGCTTTCGCGCGATCTGAAGCGCAACAAGAAGCGCCTCATCCTGGTATGTCAAATCATGATCTTCGCCGTGGCAATCAACCAGTTCTGGCTCATCGAGCCCAATTTCAAAGATGCCGCGCGCAACTTGCATTTCAGCTGGGGAATTCTCGAGTACATTGCCGTGCCAATCGCGATGACGGCTTTCTGGATTGCCTATTTCTGCACGAGCCTGAAGAGCAGACCGCTGGTGCAGGTGAACGATCCGCACCTGGCGGAGATTCTGGAGCCTGAACATGCCCACGCATGACGAACACGTGCCGCACGGGCACGAGCCGGAAAAGATCGATATTTCGTCGGGGTACGAGCGCAGCGACGCGAACGTAAAGGGAATTGTTGTGTTCATCACGGCGCTGGGGATTTTTGCGGTGGTTACCGCGATACTCTCCTACGGGATCGGCAAGGTGATCAACGCATACCTCACGAAGGACGATTTGCAGCAGTATGGGCCCAACAGCAAGTGGACCAAGACGGTGGATATTCGCCAGCTCGGCAATCTGCCATCGAATCCCGAGATGCAAAACAAGGTTGCGCAACTGATGCAGACCTTTCCCACGCCGCGAGTGCAGGTGGACAACGGCGATCAGGACATCGCCGATCTGCATGCGCGCGAGGACCTGCTGCTGAACAACTACACCTGGATCGATCAATCAAAAGGGACGGTGAGAATCCCGATCGAGCGCGCCATGGAATTGGTTGCTCAACACGGCTTGCCGGTGGCGGCGCCCGTGCAAACACAACCGCTGATGACCGGCGACAGTAAACCAACGGTGACCATGCCGCTGACCGATGGATTTGCACCCACCGGCTTTGAGCAGGAACAGGCGCAGTCCGAGGCCGTCAAGACGGAGCAGGCAGAACAGAAGTAGAACGCGAAATCTCGCGTTTTCGGGTCCTCTGCCGGAAACGCATTGCAGCAAACGAAATGAAGTTTCTTGAATGAAAGCAAGAAGAGGGAAAAGGGGAGCAACGATCATGAAGTTGAGCAGCACAATCCGGAAAAGCTGGCGCGCCGCGGCGATGGCCTCAGCAGGCGCGATTGTGCTCATGATGGGCGCGCAGCAGGTTACGGCGCAGATCGGGTCGTACGGTCCGAAGGGCCTGCCTGCGATGACTTCGGCGATGAGTAGTCAAGGGGGGCAGGTGGACAACCCTCCGGCGATCCTGAAGAGCGTGGGGATCGACCAGCACCTCAACTATCAACTTCCGCTCGACCTCGCGTTTACCGACGACACGGGCAAGCTGGTTCCACTCAGCACGTACTTCGGCAAGGTTCCCGCTATCTTTCTGCTGGTTTATTACCGCTGCCCGATGCTGTGTTCCGAAGAGCTGGAGGGATTAACGAGCGCGCTGAAGATGATCAGCTTCCGGCCGGGCAAGGACTTCAACATCGTGGTGATAAGTATCGACCCGGACGAGACCACTGCGATGGCCGCGGCCAAGAAAGCTGAGTACCTGAAGATGTACGGGCACCCGGAAACCGCTGATGGTTGGCACTTCATGACCGGGACGCAAGCGAACATCGACCAGATCACCTCGGCGGTCGGTTTCAGGTATGTGAAGCTGAAGGTGCCGGGATCGAATGTTACCCAGTTCGCGCACGCCAGTGCTCTGGAGATTGTGACGCCGAAAGGCAAAGTGGCGCAGTACTACATGGGAGTCGAGTATTCGCCCAAGGACATGCTGCTGGGGTTGGACGAGGCTTCGTCTAACCAGATCGGATCGCCGGTCGACAACATCCTGACCTACTGCTATCACTACGATCCCACGACCAATACTCACGATCTCATCATCTCGCGCGTAGTGCAGATTGGCGGGCTGTTTACGATCCTGATATTGGGCGGCTTCATGTTGGTCATGTTTCGCCGCGACTACCGGCATCCAGATGCAATTGGGATGGGCCCGCATGGGACACCAAAGAAGGTGAACGGATAAAGGAATGGACCATATCAGCCCAGTACTTTGGCAATTCCTCGACAAATGGTTAGAGCACTTCTCGCTCTTTCCACCCGAGGCTTCGAAGATCGCCGCGGAGAGCGACGCGCTCTATTTCTTCATGGTTCTTGTGAGCCTCGTGGGGCTCACGCTGGTCGTGCTGCTAATCGTCGCTTTCGCGATCCTGTACAACAAGAAGCGCCATCCCCAGGCGATCCAGATTGAAGGTTCAACCATCCTGGAAGCCACTTGGACCATCATCCCGCTGGGCCTGTTCCTGGTCATGTTCGTTTGGGGCGCGCTCTTGTATTTCCGAATCTACACGCCGCCGGCCAACGCCATGAATATCTACGTAGTGGGCAAGCAGTGGATGTGGAAGATCGAGCATCCCGGCGGCCAGCACGAGATCAACATGCTTCACGTTCCTACCGGCCGCGCCATTCAGTTGACGATCATCTCGCAGGACGTCTTTCACAGCTTTTCGATTCCGGCGTTCCGGGTGAAACGCGAGGCGATTCCGGGGCGGTACACCACGGTGTGGTTTGAGGCCACCAAGCCGGGCACTTATCACCTTTTCTGCACCCAATACTGCGGCACCAACCACTCGCAGATGATCGGCGACGTGGTGGTGATGACACCCGACGACTTCAAGCAATGGCTGGCAGGATCTACGAGCGGCAATTCCCTGGCGATGGATGGTGAGCGGTTATTCGCCAGCTTGAGCTGCAACGCGTGCCATAACTCGCGCCCCGATGCGCGCGGTCCGAACCTGGTGGGCGTTTACGGGTCCCAACTGGCGCTGGCTAACGGGCAAACGGTGACCGCCGACGATGCGTACCTGCGCCAGGCGATTCTGGACCCCTCAACCCACATCACCCAGGGATATACGCCGATTATGCCCACTTATCAGGGACAGGTCAGCGAGGAAGGTGTGATCGCGTTGGTCGAATTCATCAAGAATCTGCACACCGACTACCGTGTTGCGGAGACTCTTAACACCACAGATATAGCGCCGAATCAGCAAAAGTCGCCGGTTATGGGCCAACCACCCGCTGCGCAGAAGGAGGCCAAGCCATGAGCGCTGCCACCATCGTCACTCTTCCCGATCAGTCAACGGCCAGGATTCCGAAGATGAACTTCCTGACCAAGGAGAACGGCCTGTTGAGCTGGCTTCTCACGGGCGACCACAAGCGGATCGCCACGTTGTACTTGATCTCAATTACGTTTTTCTTCTTCATCGGCGGGGCCCTAGCAGGACTGATCCGCCTGGAACTGCTGACGCCGCAAAGCGACCTGATGGCCGCCGACACCTATAACAAGGTGTTCTCGATGCACGGGCTCATCATGGTCTTCCTGTTCCTGGTTCCGTCAGTACCTGCCACGATCGGCAATTTCGTAGTTCCCATGATGGTGGGCGCCAAGGATCTGGCGCTGCCCAAGATCAACCTGCTGAGCTGGTATTTATATATCCTCGCGGGCGGCATGATGCTCTACACGATGATGGTTGGCGGCGTCGATACCGGCTGGACCTTCACCACGCCGCTCTCGACCCACTACCTGAACACGCACGTCGTCTCCGCCGGTCTGGCGGTCTTTGTGGCCGGATTCAGTTCCATCTTCACGGGGCTGAACTTCATCGTCACCATTCACAAGATGCGCTGTCCCGGCATGACGTGGTTCCGGCTGCCGCTGTTCATCTGGTCGAACTACGCTGCCAGCATTTTGATGGTGCTGGGTACGCCGGTGCTGGCCATCACCCTGGTGCTGGTTGTGCTGGAGCGCACGGTCCACATCGGCGTCTTCGATCCGCAGTATGGCGGCGACCCGCTCCTGTTCCAACATTTGTTCTGGTTCTATTCCCATCCCGCGGTTTACATCATGATTCTGCCCGGAATGGGCGTGATCTCCGAAGTGATTTCCACCTTCAGCCGCAAACGCGTCTTCGGCTATACGGCGGTCGCCTTTTCTTCGGTGGCGATTGCGGTCTTCGCCTTTTTTGTCTGGGCTCACCACATGTTCATCATGGGCATCTCAAACTACGCGGCGCTGGTCTTTTCGCTGCTCACCATGTTGGTTGCGGTCCCTTCGGCCATCAAGATTTTCAACTGGGCATTCACGCTCTACAAGGGCTCCATCACTTTCGAGACGCCCATGCTGTACTCCATCGGATTCATGGGCCTGTTCACCATCGGCGGCATGACGGGCGTCTTTCTGGCCTCAACCGGCACCGATATTCACCTCACCGAAACTTACTTTGTGGTGGCCCACTTCCATTTCGTCATGGTGGGGGGAATGTTGATGGCCTTCCTTTCCGGCATCCACTTCTGGTGGCCGAAATGGACGGGGCGCATGTATCCGGAGAAGATCTCGCAACTGGCGGCGTTGACCACCTTCATCGGCTTCAATCTCACGTTCTTCCCGCAGTTCATCCTGGGCACGCTGGGCATGCCGCGGCGCTACGCAGCCTATCCGCCCGAGTTCCAGGTGCTGAACGTCTTTTCAACCGCAGGCGCAACCGTTCTCGGCGTCGGTTACCTGCTGCCGATTCTTTACCTAACCTGGTCGCTGAAGTACGGCGCCATCGCCGGTGACAACCCATGGCAAGCGACGGGACTGGAGTGGCAGACGCAGTCGCCGCCGCTCACGGAAAACTTTGTCGAGATTCCCATCATGGATCACGAGGCCTACGACTACGAGTGGCTCGAGCGCCAGCAGCAGAAAGAGGTAGCCAGTGTCGGATAGGACCGCAGGTGCCGGCGGCGCGCTGGCGGAAGAGCATCACGAGCATCCGTCGTACCAGCGCCACCATTTTGAGACGGTGGACCAGCAGTTCGATGCCACCAACTTTGCCATGTGGCTCTTCCTGCTCACCGAAGTCATGTTCTTCGGCGGCCTGTTCATGGCTTACCTGCTGATGCGCAACTGGTACTACCAGCCCTTTGTCGATGCTTCGCACCAGTTGAGCATCCTATGGGGCACGGCGAATACGACGGTTCTTATTATCTCCAGCTTCACCATGGCCATGGCCGTCTGGTCGGCGCAGATGCACCGCCAAAAGGAGTTGCTCATTTTCCTGGGGCTCACCTTCATTCTCGGCATCGGTTTTCTCGGCATCAAGGGCATCGAGTGGCACGAAAAGTGGGAAAAGCACCATGTCCCCGGCATTCACAACTACAGCGATGAAGCGTTCTTGAACCCTGCTTCCGATCCTGAAGTCTACAAGGAATATCACGATAAGCCGTTGTCGCCGGCTATGGCCCAAAAAACGGAAGAGTACTTCTTCCTCTACTTTGCCATGACCGGCATGCATGCGCTGCATATGGTGATCGGCATCGGAATTCTGGTATTCATTTTCTTCCGCGCGCGAACCGGCGCTTATACGAACGGGCATTATACGTTCATTGAAAACTTCGGACTCTACTGGCACTTTGTCGATATCATCTGGATTTTTCTCTACCCATTGCTCTATCTGATCAGCAGATATTGAGGGAATGACGTCATGAGCGAACACAGCGGACAGAACGGACAAGGCGAATACACGGAGCAGCATCACATTGTGAGCCCAGCACTCTATGCGGCGATTCTTGTGGCGCTCCTCATACTCACGGCGACAACCTGCGGGATGTCTTACATCGACCTGGGCGAATGGCACGTCGCTCCGGGTGTCACACTTTTCTGGAATCCGGTGGTGGCGCTGGCCATCGCCTGCACCAAAATGACCCTGGTGGTGCTCTTCTTCATGCACATCAAGTACAGCCGCAAGCTCACCAAGCTCACCGTGCTCTCTGGCCTGTTCATCTTTTTGACGCTGATCGGGATGACACTTACTGATTACATGAGCCGGGCGTGGGGGCGGTGGTAGAGAAGCAGCTTTTAGCGATTAGCTCCTAGCCATTAGCTTGGAGGGCCGCCTGAGGGCGGCCCGAAGCGCATTTGGGAGTGAGATCGTCGCAAACGAGCAGAGGTGATATCAGGGTATGTCTCATGCAAGATTCGGCTGCGAAATTGACGTGACGCAATCCATGGGACATGCGCCTTGTTTAAGCGCAACATAATCATCCAGAATGGCGAGCGGCAGGTTGAAAATGGGGTCAGGGGCCGCACGTGATCGCCGCAACACGCATGCCGCAATTGCCTGAAGATCTCGCCGCGATAGCTGCCAGTTCCCGCGTCTTTGTTCGCCGCTCCGGTCCTCCGCGCAAGTGCGCCCGCTCAGTCGTCTACTGGATGCAGCGGACAATGCGCGTGATGGATAATCCTGCGCTGAGTGTGGCGATTGAAGCCGGCAATCTGCTCGGCCTGCCTGTCGTGGTTTACTTCGGCGTCATTCCGAATTACCCCAACGTCAATCTGCGCCACTATCACTTCCTGCAGCAGGGGTTGCGCGACGTAGCAGAGGATGCGACCCAGCGCGGAATCGGCTTCATTGTCCGCAGTGCTCCAAATAGCCTCGAAGCTTTTCTCGAGGAGGTGCAGGCGGCGCTTCTCATCGGCGACGAGAATCCCTTCCGCGAGCCCGAGCGCTGGCGCCGTGCGCTTGCCCGCCGCCTCAAAATCCCATACTGGACCGTCGACGCCGATGTGGTCGTCCCGTCGCGGATCTTCAACCGCAGCTTTGCTCTGCTGCATCATTTCCGGCCGCACCTCAAGGCCGAGCTCCCGAAGTTTCTCGTCGCGCCAAGAAAGATTGAACCGATTTATCAATGGAAGCCGCCCAAAAACTTTACCGGCTTCCTGCTTTCGCAGGACATTACCGCTGGTTTCAGCAAGCTTGACAGCTCCGTCAAGCCCGTCGACAGCTTTACCGGCGGATCGCACGCTGCGCTCAAGCGGCTCAGCGAGTTCATCCGCACCGATCTGGCCGGTTATGACGAGAATCGGAACCATCCCGAAAGAGCAGGCACAAGCCGTCTGTCTCCCTATCTTCACTTCGGCAACATCGGCCCGCTGACGATTGCGCTGGCGGTCGAGAAGGCCGCGAAGTCCGGCAAAATCTCGCCCGAGCAAAGTGAGAGATTTCTTGAGCAACTGATCGGCTGGCGCGAGCTTGCAGTCTTGTTTGTCCGGCACGAGCCGAATTACGACAACTGGGAATGCGCTGCTCCTTGGGCTCGGAAGACGCTCGTCGAACACGCTGCCGACGCCCGCCCCCATCGTTACTCCTTCGATCAACTCGATCGTGGCGAGACACACGACGACCTGTGGAACGCAGCGCAACGCCAAATGGTGGCGACCGGATGGATGCACAACTTCATGCGCATGTACTGGGCCAAGAAGATTCTGGAATGGGCGCCCGACCCGGCGACCGCATTCGATTGGGCCGTCATCCTCAACGACCGGTACGAGCTTGATGGCCGCGATCCCAATGGCTACGCGGGGATTGCGTGGGCTATCGTGGGCAAGCTCGACCGCCCCTGGTTCAGTCGCCCGGTTTTCGGACTGTTGCGCACCATGACCGGCAAGTCGTTCGCGCGGAAGTTCGACGCCGAGGCTTACATCCGCCAGAACAACAAGAACTGCTGACTCTACCAACGCGGCAAACCCGCCCACGCCCTGTATCCGGCATCACACTTCGGCCCATTCCGGGTGGTCCTATAATGGGCCGCAGTCTCATTCCCGGAAGTTGCGTGTTTCGTTGAGCGTTATCCCTTAGATTTCGCGCTCATCCCCAATGGAAGATTCTTACGAATGGGGAAGCCGGAATTTGTTGGCGGATACGCGTGACGAATCCAATGCTCGATCGGAACGACAAGGGCTCTCTTCGTAGCGACGGCGCAGGCCGCCACTTTCTTTCTGCGCTTGGGCGAAGATATCGCCGCGCCGGTTCGTCTCTGGCGCTGATTGCGTGCCTTGTAGCCCAATTGCAACTCAGTCCGGCGGCCGGCGCGCAACAAACTCAACCTCAGGCACCAACTCGACCTGCGCCGTCGCGCGTGTCGCGCTCTCAGGGTCTGCCGCCGCGGGTCACTGAGGCGGAACGCTTTCTTCTTGAGCGAGGATTCGCACCGGGCCGTCCCGTCACTCCGCGAGCGAACGCTCTTCGCGGCTCTCTGCTTCCCGGGATCCCAGTCAATCCTGCAGCACCGGCTCTGGCCGCCGGAGGTTCTGCATCGAGCGCCACTTGGCAACCTCTCGGTCCTTCTGCCGTCCAAACCGCAAACTTCGGCCTCGTCACGGGCCGCGTGACCGCGCTGGCTCTCGATCCTTCCGATTCCACGGGTAATCGCCTCTACATGGGGACCACCGGCGGCGGCGCGTGGGTGGCGAATAACGCAGCTGCTACGCCTTCCTCCATTGTCTTTACGCCGCTCACTGACAACGTGGCGGCTCTTGGCGGAGCGGTCGACGCCTCAATCAGCATTGGCGCGCTCACCGTGCAGCCCGGTGGAACAGGCGTCATCCTTGCCGGCACCGGCGATCCCAACGACGTGCTCGATTCCTACTATGGCGCAGGCATCCTGCGCTCCACCGATGGCGGAAACTCCTGGAGCCTGATCCAGATGACGAGCGACGAGGAGGATGGCCTCAGCGCAGTGGATGTGAGCTTTGTGGGTAACGGGTTTGCAGACTTTGCCTGGAGCACGGTCAATCCGCAGGTGGCAGTGGCTGCGGTTTCGCAGGCCTATGAAAGCACGCTGGTGGATGCAATTCGGGTGAATGTGAGCTACGAAGGCCTTTTTTATTCATCAGACAGCGGCGCCACATGGCACCTTGCGACAATCGGCGACGGCGCCGGCAGTGTGGTGCAGGGCCCGCTGAATACCAATCTGTCGCCGAATGGCAGCGCTGCTACCGCTGTCGTTTGGAATCCGATCAGGCAGCTTTTCATTGCAGCAGTTCGCTATCACGGGTACTACCAATCGGCCGACGGCATCACCTGGACGCGAATGACAGCACAGCCCGGCACCGGCCTCACCAAAATGAAGTGCCCTACAAACTCAGGGACCAACGGCTCCATCGCCTGTCCCATCTACCGCGGTGCGCTGGCTGTGAATCCACAAACCGGCGACACGTATGCCTGGACGGTGGACCTGAACAACCAGGACCAGGGATTGTGGCAGGATCAGTGCGCGATCGCTAGCGGCAATTGCACCAGCGGAGCCATCACGTTTGCCAAGCAGTGGAAAACCGCGGCGCTTGAAACCAACACTCTTGAAGGCGCCGCGACCATCGCCAACGGAGACTACAACCTCACGCTCGCCGCGGTCCCGTCACAGCAGGACACGCTGGTGCTGGCGGGCGCGAACGACTTATGGAAATGCAGCCTGGCCATGGGCTGCGCCTGGCGGAATACCACCAACTCCACGACCTGCATGAGTGCGCAGGTAGGCGAATTTCAGCACGCACTCGCGTGGAATCCCGGCAATCCCGAGGAGATTTTCATTGGCAACGACAGCGGGCTCTGGCGCTCAACGGATGCCATCGGCGAAACCGGATCGGCCTGCTCTGCGACGGACTCCGCGCACTTCCAGAACCTGAACGGCAGCCTCGGCTCGCTGGCTGAAGTCGTCAGCATGTCTCCGCTGGTGACTTCGCCTTACAGCCTCATGGCGGGGCTCGGGGTGAATGGAATCGCCGGAGTGAAGAGCACATCCGCAACCGCAGATTGGCCCCAGATTCTCTCGGGCTTCGGCGGTCCCGTGGCCATCGATCCCATTCACATCAACAACTGGTACGTGAATAACGAGCCCGGTGTCGCAATTTATCGGTGTTCGCAAACGGCTCCCTGCACGCCAGCCGCATTTGGCTCAGGTCCAGTGGTTACGGATGCGGATGTAGGCGGCGACGGTGACGCTATGCCAACACCAGCGCCCTTCCTCGTGGATCCGCTCGACACGACTCAATTGCTGATCGGAACCTGCCGGGTCTGGCGCGGTCCCGCGAACTCGAGCGGCGTATGGAGCGCAAGCAATGCCATCAGTCCGATTCTCGACAGCGGCGCGACAGGAGAGCCGTGCAACGGCGACGCGCTCGTCCGTTCCATGGCCGCGATGCCCCTTGCATCCGGCAGGGAAGTCATCTACCTGGGCATGTACGGCGCCGCGAGTTATGGAGCAAATTTGCCAGGGCACGTTTTGAGCGCAGTTTTCGATCCATCGTCGAGCACCGGGCCGACGTGGACCGATCTCACTTTGAATCCTGTTGCCAACGACGCCCACGCGCTGAACTACTTCGGCTTAGACGTCTCCAGCGTGACCATTGACCCGCATGATGCCACCGGCAATACCGTCTATGTGACCGTGGAGGGCATGGAGAACCCTTTGCAGGAGATTCAGGCCGTCTATCGCTCGACAAATGGAGGGGCAAACTGGACCGATATTACGACCAATTTGCCGATCGCACCGGCCAACAGTCTGGCCATCGACCCACAAAACGCCAATACGGTTTACGTCGCTACGGATGCGGGAGTCTACTTCACCACTGAAGTTGCGAGTTGCACGCAAATCCTGTCGAATTGCTGGTCAGCGTTCGGGGCTGGATTGCCTCGCGCACCGGTGGTTGCCTTGAATGCCGCGCCGGATGGCGCGTCCTCTCAAGTATTGGTAGCCGGCACCTACGGCCGCGGCATCTGGCAAGCTCCGTTGTGGAGCGCGGGAACGGCTCTAACCACGGCCTCGCCGAGCCCGGCTTCGCTCGCATTTCCAACTCAGGTCTTCGGCACCGCCGGCAATCCGCTTGCGGTGACGCTCGAAAATACCGGCAGCCTCGCTCTGACTCCCTCATCGATTTCGATGAGCGGAAACTTTACCGAGACGGATAACTGTGCGAATTCCGCCATTGCAGTGGGGGCGAGCTGCACCGTTCAGGTCACATTTGTGCCGCAGGCAACCGGTCCGCTCTCCGGCCAAATGACGATCTTCGGCAACGTTTACGGTGGTCAGATCACCGTGGATCTGACCGGAACAGGAGCTCCTCAAGGTATCGTTAGTCTGACCCCTGCGAGCGTGAGCTTCGGTCCGGTCCAGGTAGGAAGCTCATCCGCGCCGCTGCAGGTGACAGTCGCAAACGGCAGCGCGTCGGCGGTACCTGTCAGCAATATTTCCATTACTCCGCCGTTTGTCTTGGCGAGCAATTCCTGCGGGACAAACAGTCTCGCAGCAAACACCGCTTGCCAGTTGCAGGTGGAATTTGTTCCCACCGAGGCCGGACCAGCAGCCGGCTTGCTTACCTTCACCGACGCGGCAGGAACGCAGACCGCAGAACTAAACGGCACGGGCGAAGCGGCTCCAACCGACATTCTGAATCCTCCCTCGCTCGCTTTTCCCGGAACCGCCGAGGGCCAGCTCTCCGCCGCGCTGACGGTAACCATCACAAATATTGGCGGCATGCCGTTGACATCGATCGCGATATCGGCGAGCGCGCAGTTTCAGGAAGCGAGCAACTGCGTTACCCAGCTTGCAGGAGGCGCAGTTTGCACGGTCAGCGTGCAATTTGTTCCGGCGCAGGTGGGCGCAGTGGCAGGCGCGCTGACAATCTCCGACGCCCTGCGCACGCAAACAGTTGGGTTGAGTGGAACGGGACTGACGCCGCCCGCTATCAGCGTGACGCCGAAAGGCTTGACCTTCACCAATCAGCAGCCGGGCGTGCCTAGCGCGCCGAAAACGTTGACCGTCGCAAACACCGGGGGTGCGCCGATGGCCAACATCGGCTTCGAGATCACCGGCGCTGCCGCGGCCAGTTATTCGCTTACTGCAACCACATGCGGCTCGCTGCTCGCGAGCGGAAGCAGTTGTTCGGTACAAGTAGTTTTCACGCCCACTGGGACGGGCGCGATCGCTGCCACGCTCGCCGTCTCAACTTCCACGCAGGGTGTCGCCGCAATTCCAGTTCCGTTGAATGGGGCGGGGCAACTTGCGGCCGGTCTTGCGACCAACCCTACGCAGATTACGTTTCCCGTGGTTGCTGCGGGCCAATCCAGCAGCGCGCAGGCAATCACTGTCAGCAACTCGTCGAACTATGCGATTGGTTCGATTGCGCTGAGTGCGGGCGCGCCGTTCATTGTCACGCAAAACACTTGCATCGCGAGTCTCGCAGCGGGCTCGAATTGCACCGCCTCAATCGTTTTCGAACCCAACGCTGGTGGCTCGGCATCTGGAGCGCTCACCGTGAGCTCTGCTGCCGTGGCGTCGCCGGCCACCGTTGCGCTCTCAGGCACCGGATTTACCTTTGCCGTTTCCATCTCAGGCCCTGCCGGTGTGACAGTGGCGCGCGGCCAGCAAGCCAACTACACGCTGGTGATCTCGCCCAGCGGCTCGAGCGGCGCTTTCACTTTCTCCTGTGGAACGTTGCCCGCGAATGCGCTTTGCCTCTTCAATCCGGTGACGGAATCGCTGAGCGCCGGCATTCAAGGCAATGTCGAGGTGGAAATCTCGACAGGCAACGGGTCTCAGACTCGCCTGGAGAGACCGGTTTTCTGGCATGCGCTCCCGCTGGCCTGCGGATTGCTCCTCCTGCCGCTCGCCGCTCGCAGACGGCGCAAAATCTTTTGGCTGGCTTTGCTGGCCGCGATTCTGACGGGAAGTGTTACCAGTTGCACCAGCTCCGGCGGCGGGTCAGGCAACGGTTCCAGCGGGCAGAGCGGCGGTTCGGGCACGCCGGCAGGAACCTACACGATCCCAGTGAACGTGACTTCGTTGGGGATTACGCAGTCCACCAACCTGACCCTGACGGTCGATTAAAAAGCGGAGCCCTAACGCCTGCGCGGGCAGAGAAGAAATTGTCGACCAGCTATACTTGAGCTTCGGGAATCGACGGCGGAATTTGTCGCGAAAGATGCGCCGAGTTGCCGCGGAGAGAATCGGAGAATGACCGCTAAAGTCACTCAAAAGGACGTCGAGCGCGTCGCCGAATTGGCGCACCTGGAACTGGCGCCTGAGGAAACGGGCCGCATGCTGCGCGACCTCAACGCGATTCTCGACTACGTTGCCGAGCTAAGCGAATTGGACACGACGGGCGTGGCGCCGCTGGAACAGGTGAGCGAGCTACGCAATCTTGCGGGCGCGAGCGCCTCACGGCCAGACCAGATTGAGCCTTCACTGCAGCGCGACGCGGTGATGCCCCAGGCACCCGAATCGGACGGCATCTTCTTCAAGGTGCCGAAGGTGATTGAGAGATAGGGACTAGGGAAGAGAGGATTCGAGGGGAGTGGATTGGAAAGCGGAGTGAAGATCGCTGGAGATCTGGTTGCAAAGCCGAAAACGGTCGCCGCTCTGCGCGTGGAGATTGCCGCGGGCCGCACGAAGGCTGCCGATCTGGCCGCCAGCTATTACGAACGGATCGAGAAACTTAATCCCTACCTGAATGTCTACTTGAGCCTGACCAAGGCTCGTGCCCTTGCGCAGGCTGAGCGAATCGATGCGATGGCCGCGAAGGGTGATCCCTTGCCGCTGCTTGCCGGCATTCCGGTCGCCATTAAAGATGTGCTCGTGATGCAGGGAGCGCCGTCTACAGCGGGCTCCAAAATCCTTCAAGGCTACCGGCCTCCCTACGATTGCACGGCGGTGGCAAAGCTCGAAAAGGCGGGCGCAGTTTTGCTGGGCAAACTCAATTGCGACGAGTTTGCGATGGGTTCATCGAACGAAAACTCGGCATACGGACCGGTACGTAATCCAGTCGATCCGGAACGCGTTCCCGGCGGATCGAGCGGTGGCTCGGCTGCCGCTGTCGCGGCCAATATCGCAGTGGCCACTCTGGGAACCGATACCGGCGGCTCTGTTCGCCAGCCTGCGAGCTTTTGCGGTGTTGTGGGTGTGCTGCCCACTTACGGCCGTGTTTCGCGCTATGGTCTCATAGCCTTTGCCTCCTCGCTCGATCGCATCGGGCCGCTCGCCGCCAATGTGCATGACGCCGCTACAGTGCTGGGCGTCATCGCCGGGCACGATCCCAAAGATGCGACCAGCTCGCGAGTTCCTGTCGCTGACTACGCTGCCGAGAGCGAAAAGCCCGTTGCCGGAATGCGCATTGGCGTTCCTGCTGAATATTTCGGCGAGGGACTCGATCCTGAAGTGGGCGCCGCCATTGAGAAGGGGATTGATGCTCTTAAGGCTGCCGGCTGCCAGGTGAAACCCATCAACCTGCCGCACACCAGGTACGCTGTTCCCACCTACTACCTGGTTGCAACAGCGGAAGCCAGCGCCAACCTGGCCCGCTTCGATGGCGTGCGGTACGGCTATCGTTCGCCCCAATCTGCGACGTTGTCCGACATGTACAGTCACTCGCGCGAAGAGGGATTCGGCGCCGAGGTCAAGCGCCGCATCTTTCTCGGCACTTACGCGCTTTCTGCGGGCTACTACGACGCGTACTATCTGAAGGCGCAGCAGGTCCGCCGCATTTTGGCGGAGGAGTTTCTGCGGGCATTCGTTGAGGTGGACGCAATCGTGACCCCCACATCGCCCTTCCCCGCTTTCAAACTCGGCGAAAAGGCAGACGATCCGCTCGCCATGTATCTGGCCGATATTTATACCGTCACGGCAAGCCTGGCGGGCATCTGCGGAGTCTCTGTGCCATGCGGCAAGACCGAGGCAGGCCTCCCGGTCGGCATGCAAGTTCTAGCAAGCCACCTGTGCGAGGGAACGGCATTCCGCGCGGCGCGCGCCGTGGAAGACGCGCAGAATTAGCTTTTGGACATGATTCGGGAAGCCATTACCAGTTGGTTGTGGGCCGAATCAGAAGGCCGCCAGCTCGATCCCTCCTAATCAGACCTCTGTGATGGTCGCCGTCTGGCGTTTGCCGGGTATGTCTGAGGGCCGGGAGACCGTCGGTACAGCTGGTCAGGAGACCGGCGTTGCATAACGGCGCATGTTTCTATCCGTGTGATTCGCCTCACAGCGCCGTATCTCGCCTCAATTTCAAATGGAGCGACGGGAGCAGCAAGGATGAAATGGCGCGCGGGATCGATGATTTTTTTGACCGTTCTGATCTTAATCACACAGTCAGCGCGTGCTGCGGAGCGCAAAACGCACAGGCCCGTTCTGGGGGCGGCCAAGCAGGTACCTTACTCGAAAGCCGGTGATCCCGCCGGCGCCGCTGCAGGCGAAAACGAGCTCAAGATTCGCGCGTTGCTGGTTGACGGAGTGCTGAAGGAATGGACCACGGGCGAAGCACACGATGTGACGGACAGAAGTTTTGTGGTGAGGCGGGCGATCCGGCTCAACGACGCCCTGCCCGGTGAGAGGCAAGAGCATTGGGTATGGCAGCGCGGTCCCTGGCTCCTCATTGATCGCGCCACCGGGCACATAATAGCGCTGAAACTGGCCGACTACGACTCCGGGGTCAGCCAGGTGAGCTGGTTCCGCGACTATGGCGCTTACTGCGGCGTAACTTCGAGCGGCAAGAGCCTTTATGCGGTTGTTTGGCAAATTGCCGCCCGAAAGCCTGCGCTGGCTAAAAAACTGGCCGCCTTCGATGCTGAAGATCATCCCAATCCCGCATGCGCCCCTCCCGATTGGCAGCGCGATCCACTTCGCATTACCTTTCATCCCGCAGGCAAGGATGCAGTGAGTTACAACTTCGTTCCCGGCTCAGCGGTGCTGGTGGAAGACTCGGATGACGAAGGAGAGACGCCCGATACGAACCCGGCGAAGTAGCGCAGCAACGGGATGGCGATTCGGCACGTCGCCAAACTTGCTTGATCTTGAGTTCCAGGCGGGAGAATTCACGAAAGTTGGAAGACCGAGCGATCTCCGGAGTTTCAGCGTTTCTCTTCTTTCCACCAGTTCCAGAGAACCCAGATCATGAACCAAATCGCAGTGCCGGCCGGAACCAGCAAGAGCGAATCGGGTTTGAATTCCACCACCAAGGGTGCGACACCTCTCTTTGCTTTCCCGCAAACAGCGCCTATCCATGCGCACGAGAAAGCTCGATGTATCCAGTCGACGCCTGGGGCAATAAAGGTGGGGTAGCCAATTCATAAAGGCTCCATAAAGGGGTTGAAAGGCGGAGCCCGAACCGGCCGCACCTTGACACCGAACCGGCCGCACATTTCTTATCTTCCTAGGCATTCTTTTTGGGCAACCCGGGCGAGACGGGCACGGCGTGAACCGGTTTCTTCCAGCCTGGATTGGAAAGGGATGCTGTGTCGAACAGGAAGTTGGCGGCAGTGGGGTTCGGCGGCGCGTCGGGATTGGGTTCGTTTTCACATTACCCGCCTGTGCAGCCAACACCCTCCTTCCAGATCCCGGGCTAAGGATGACTTTGGCCAGGGGACCTTTCCCGGAGACAAATTCAGGTGTCAGGCGCCGGCAGAATGGCCGGGTACGCCTGTGCTCATGGTCGGCCACCGGCTGACGCGAAGGCGAGCGAAGGACGCGAGCGAAGCATGAACGTAGCGACAGGTTTTGCATTGTGGGCGGCCCCCGCCCCAGGAGGGGCCAGCGGCTTTTCCATGCTTCTTCCCATTCTCCTGTTGATCCCGCTGATGTATTTACTTATGATTCGTCCGCAGCAAAAGCGGCAAAAACAATGGCAGCAGATGCTGTCCGGAATTAAGTCCGGCGACCGAATCACCACGGCCGGAGGCATCCGCGGCACCATTATTTCCATCAAGGACGACTCAATCGTAATTCGCGCAGCGCCCGATAACCTGAAGCTCGAAATCTCAAAGACTGCGATCGCTTCGGTCACCACGCAGGAGGGCTCTGCGAACTCTTAAGGGCCCTGCGGCCTGTGGGCCTTTGGTGGAGTGAATTGGAACTATGAAGAAGAATCTCAAAAACAAGATTGCCCTAATTATTGGAGTTCTTGTCCTCTGTTTGTACGGTATCTTCGGAATCCCGTCGGGCATTAGTGGAAGCGCCTTGCTCAAGGCCATATCCAACCGGATTCACCTGGGTTTGGACCTTCAGGGAGGCGCGCACCTCATCCTGCAGGTGCAGGTTTCCGACGCCATCAACGACGAAACCGACAACACCATGCAGGACATTCAGCAAACCATGAAGAAAGCGAACCTGAGCTTTTCTCAGGTTTATAAGCCCGACCCAAAGAAGCCAGATGTAATCCGCATCGAGGGCACCGCACCCGCACAATCCGATGCCGTAAGCTCGCTGCTGCAGGGCAACAAGTATTCGAACGAATACGACCTTTCCGGCGGTTCTGACAATAACTGGACGCTGACCATGAAGCCGACCTTCGAGAACGATCTGGATAAGAGAACCGTCGACCAGGCGATCGAGACCATTGGCGACCGGGTCAATGCGTTGGGCGTCAGCGAGCCTCTGATTCAGGAGTATGGCTTGGGGGCAAACCAGATTCTCGTCGAGCTGCCCGGCATCAGCGATCTGGACCAGGTGAAAAACATCATCAAGTCCACGGCGCGGCTTGAGATTCATGCCGTCGACGGCGGACCCTTTCCCACCGAAGATGCGGCTCTTGCCAGCGTGAACGGAGCGCTTCCGCCCGAACAGGAGATTCTGCCGAGTTCCGGTGAATTGGCCGGTTCGAGCGGCACGTCCTACTACATCCTGGATCGCGCCCCGATTGTGTCGGGCACCGATTTCCGATCCGCTGAGCCCGGCGTGAACCAGAACACAGGTCAGAGACAGGTGGATTTCACCCTGACCGACGAAGCCGGGGACAAGTTCTGGAACTTTACCAGCGCCAATATCGGCCGCAACATGGCCGTGATGATGGGCGGGACGGTGCGTGAAGTAGCGGTCATCAAGGGCGCGATTCGCGACAGCGGCGTGATCGAGGGCAGCTTCAGCCAGAGCGAAGTGATGGAGCTCTCAAAGTTGCTGCGCACCGGCGCGCTGCCCGCCTCGCTCAACTACATTGAGGCGAGCACGGTCGGCGCCACACTGGGCGCCGATTCCATCCACGAAGGCGTTACGGCCGCCGCTGTAGGCTTCGCTCTAGTCATGGTTTTCATGCTCGTCTATTACAAGGGCTCGGGCATCAACGCCGACCTGGCATTGATCTTGAACCTGGTCATTCTGCTGGGTATCATGGGCCTTTCCAGCGCAATATCGTCGGCTGGGGGTGGAGGCGGGCTGGTACTCACATTGACGCTGCCGGGCATTGCCGGAGTCATCCTCACCATCGGCATGGGCGTGGACTCGAACGTGCTGATCTTCGAGCGCATCCGCGAAGAGATTCGCGCCGGCAAGGCTGCCTCGGCTGCCGTCGACCAGGGCTTCGCACATGCTTGGGTGACAATTCTCGACACTCACGTGACGACCATCGTTTCGGCAGCGATCCTTTTCATGTTCGGCACGGGCCCGGTCAAGGGCTTTGCGACCACGCTGACTGTCGGCCTGGCGGCGAACCTGTTCACGGCCGTATTTGTCTCGCGAGTGATTTTTGAAGCGCATTTGAACAATCTGAAGCCTGGCGAGATGGTATCGATCTAGTCAGGGATCAGGGATGAGAGGCTGAGGGCCAAGAGCATTCAGCCGCGAAGAGAAGGGAAGCGAAGCAGTGGAATTTTTTCACAACCCGAGGGTGAACTGGTTAGGGTGGAAGTGGTATTTCCTTGCCTTTTCAATGATCTTTAGCGTGGCCGGCATTGTGAAGATGAGCTTGAATTGGACGCACATTGGCAGCCCCGTGAAACTGGGCGTTGATTTTCAAGGCGGCACTCAGGTCGACGTGAAGTTTTCGAATCCGCCCGACATTGAAGCGATCCGTCATGCCATGGTCGAAGCCGGCGTGAAGGGCGCAACGATTCAGATTTTCGGCGACGCGGCAAACCACGAGGTGCTGATCAGCTTGCCGGAACAGACCAACGAAGCTGCGCTAGACCAGGGCCGCCAGGAGATTGAGTCGGCGCTGCAATCCCACTACAACAATCACTTCAACTCCAACACCGGAGTGAAAGTCGACGTGGTGGGGCCCACGGTGGGTCATCAACTCGAGAAACAGGCGACCCTGGCCACGCTCTACTCCATGGCCGGCATGCTCGTCTATCTGTGGTTCCGCTTCCAATTGATTTATGGCGTGGCTGCGGTTGTGGCTTGCTTTCACGACACGCTGATTACCGTCGGAGCGTTCGCGCTCACGGGACGGGAACTAAGCTTGACGGTTATCGCAGCCATCCTCACCCTGGTCGGATACTCGATGAACGATACGATCGTCGTCTTCGACCGCATCCGCGAAAACCTGCGCATCAGCCGCCGCGAGCCGTTGCCCGACCTGGTGAACCGCAGCATCAATCAGACACTGAGCCGGACAGTGCTTACTTCGGGCCTGACCTTCCTTACTGTGCTTTCGCTGTTCATTTTCGGCGGCCAGGTGCTGAACGGCTTTTCGTTCGCGCTGGTCGTGGGTATTCTTATCGGTACTTATTCGTCGATTGCCGTGGCTTCTCCCATGCTCGTGGCCTGGCAGCAATGGCGCTCAGGCAAAGGCAGAACCGTCTCGCTGCCAGCCGCAAAACGCGCCAAGGCGTGAGGCTTTGCGGTTATGAACGGCGATAGAACAGTTGCGGGCAGAAGCAAATTTCCGGGATTCCGCGCCATCAAAGGCTTTGGAGGCGATCGCGGCAGGAGAAACCTCTCGGGCTTAGTCGGCGGAGACACCAAAATTGCACCAGTTTTGCAGCACTCATTTCGATGCCCTTTGCAGCGGCAACGTAGTTCTGCTAAGGTTGTCTCGCTCCTAATGGGCGCGATTTTGCCGCCGGGAACAATTCCCCATCCCGCGGTGTCTAAAATAGGAGTAACAAACCCGATCTCCGAGGCTGGCCATGTTTGAAGACTCAACATTCGAATCCGGGAGAAGGATCAAAACCAAGAGCGGCCGATGGATGCTGTTTACCGGCGCGATCAACGCCGCGGTGCTCATTCTCTTGATCCTGATTCCGTTGATCTATCCTGAGGCGCTTCCGACGGAGTTGATGGCAACAGTGTTGACGTTGCCGCCTCCTCCCCCTCCACCCCCTCCGCCACCGCCGCCACCAGAAGTGCACATCGTTCACGTGCAGTCGGAGATGATGAACAATCAGCTCACTGCGCCTACAAAGATTCCCAAAAACATCGAGATGGTTTCGCAGAAAGAAGCGCCGCCGTCGAGCTTTGGTGTGGCCGGCATGGAAGGCATGGGCGGCAGCGGCTCAGGTGTGATGGGCAGCCTGTTTGGCGAAGGGAACGGACCCAAAGTTAAGGCAGCGCCTCCCAAGAAGGTGAATATCTCGGCCGGTGTGGCTGTGGGTATGCTGATTCAAAAAACCATACCTGTCTATCCGCCGATCGCCAAGGCTGCTCGCGTACAGGGCACGGTTGTGCTGCAGGCGCAGATCTCTAAACAGGGGACCATTCAGGATCTTAAGGTGGTGAACGGGCCTGCTATGCTGCAACAGGCGGCTCTTGATGCCGTGAGACAATGGCGCTACCGGCCTTACCTGCTCAATAACGAGCCGGTTGAGGTTGAGACGACGATTAACGTGATCTTCACCCTTGGTGGGTAATGGTGTTTGTGGCTCCCTGCGGCATTTTTTGCAGGGAGCATTGCTTTTGACCGGAACGCGAATCCCCGCGGAAACGTGCTCCGCTGAACCACCCGCCGCGGCGGGTTCAACTCAGTTCATGACAATCTCCTTAGGAGGAACGATTCAGTGATTCTCGCTCAGCTCGTACACTTCGCTTCGCACACCGTCAACAGCCTGGCGCTATTTCAGGAAGACCAAACGGTCAGCTTCAGCCCCATCGGACTGTGGAGTCACATGGCATGGATGGCCCGATCCGTGGCTATCCTTCTTTTCATTGAGTCTGTCTGGTCTCTGGCAGTCATGATCGACCGTTACCTCTACTTCTCTGCAGCGCGCAAGCAATCGCGGGAGTTCGCGCCCAAGGTGGCCGGAGCCCTGAAAGAGAACAAGCTCGAGGAAGCCATCAAGATCGCCGACCGCAGCAAGAAATCGCACCTCGCCGAGGTTGTCACCGCGGGTCTCCAGGAGTTCCGCATCTCATCCGGTGCGGCCACTCCTGAGACGATTGAGAGTTCGAGCCGCGCGTTGGAGCGGGCCGAGGCCATTGTTCACGCCAAGCTCAAGAGGGGACTCTCGGTCCTGGCAACCATCGGCTCCACGGCTCCGTTCGTCGGACTGTTCGGCACCGTCGTCGGAATTCTGCACGCCTTCCAGCAGATCGCGACCCAGAAGACCTCCGGCATCGGCGCAGTCGCCGGCGGTATCTCGGAGGCCCTGGTCACCACGGCGTTCGGCCTGCTCGTGGCCATCCCTGCCGTCATGGCCTTCAACTATTTCACCGGACGTGTCGAAGCTTTCGACGTGGAGATGGACAACTCCTCAAGCGAACTGATCGACTACTTTATCAAGCAGAGCCACAAGCGCTAAGAGCGAAGCGGCTTGGCTCGGGCGAGACACTGCGTAGGGCGGGAGGAGCCGATCTCTTCCGCCCCGCGATTTGAGATTCGCGCGGGGCGCTTGGTTTAACTGAAAGACCGGAGAAGATCCGGAACAAAATTAACACGCACGGAGCCCCAAAAATGGGAATTGCAGTTCGCAACGAGGGTTCGAAGATTAATTCCAACATCAACGTCACTCCCATGGTCGACGTGATGCTGGTGCTGTTGATCATCTTTATGGTGATCACCCCGATGCTCATGAACAAGGTGGCCATCGACATGGTTACGGTGGACAATGCCATTGCTATGCCCGACGCCGACAAGAGTGACGCCATCGTCGTCGCGGTCACGCGCGATGGAGCGATATTCCTTGGGCAGGACAGGGTCGATCCGAGTCAACTCGGCACCCAGGTGCAGGAGAGGCTTCAGGACAAGACCGACAAGACAATCTTTGTCCGCGCGGATTCACGTGCACAGTACAAAGCCGTCGAAGACGCAATCGACGACGTGCGCACGGCTGGTGTGGAAGAGGTTGGTTTGTTGACGCAAAGGCGCGAGGGCAATCTGGCAGGCGGCGGAGAATAACGCGGAGCAGCGGTCGTTTTAACGAAATTGAGGAAACGAGGAGTTTAAGCCATGGCAATGTCTATGGGATCGGCGGGCGGCAGCATGTCCGAGATCAACGTTACGCCCATGATCGATATCTTGCTGGTGCTGCTGATCATCTTTATGGTCATCGTGCCGACAACGCCGCATGGTCTTGATGCGCTGGTACCCCAGCCCCCCAAGAATCCGCAACAGCAGCAGCAGCCGAACGATCGCACCATCGTGGTTCAGGTGCTGTATCACGCTGGACAACCGCCCGCGTATAAGATCAACGATACCGATGTGACGCACGCCGAATTGCTGCCCAGGCTGACCGAGATCTTTGCCAATCGAGCTGAACGAGTGATGTTTGTCAGGGGCGACGATGATGTAAATTTTGCCGCAATCGCGGATGTAATCGACATCGGCAAGGCTGCCAACGTGGATCATATCGGGTTGATGACGCCCAAGATCCAGCAGGGCCAATAGTCCGGCTGTCTCCGGCGGCTTCTTGCCAGGGACGCAGGTAAAAGAATTTTTGGCCGTTAGTGCGGGACCTCCCGCGCGCGGCCAGTTGCAAGAGATTCCGGGCACTGCCCGCGGGGCTACGCCTGAAGGAGAAGGATACGAACATGAATGGACCCGCAAGATTCTGGGTGTTCGCGGTAAGTCTGTCCGGCATGGTGGTTCTTATGAGCGGGTGCAACCAGCTTCTGGCCCGCGATCAGTTGAACAAAGGTGTGGACTCTTATAAGAGCGCACACTACGACGAAGCCATTGAGCACTTCCAGAAGGCGACCCAACTCGATCCCAACCTTCCGATGGCGAAGACCTACTTGGCTACTGCTCTGGCGCAAGACGTAGTGCCTGGAATGACGACGCCTGAAAATCTAAAAACGGCCGATCAGGCGATCGGCATCTTTGAACAGGTTCTGTCGACCAATCCGAATGATGTGAACAGCATGAAGCAGATCGCTGGCATTTACTTCAGCGTGAATAAGCTGGAAGATGCCAAGACCTGGCAGAAGAAGGTGTTGGATATCGATCCCAAGGATCCCGAGGCCGCTTACACGATCGGCGTGATCGATTGGACTGAAGCCCATAAGAATCTTCTCGCGGCTCTGCAGACGGCCGGTTTCAATGACGACGGCAAAGGGAATGTAAAGGTGCCTAAGAAAGTGATGGACCCGCTGGTCTCTGAAAACGCACCGCTTGTCGACGAGAGCTTGAAATACCTCAATATGGCTGTGGACAATCGCCCGAATTACGATGACGCTATGGTCTACATGAATCTGGCGTACCGTGCCAAGGCCGATGTTGACTTCGGCAACACATCTGCAGTCAACGACGACCTGGCGCAGGCTCAGGACTGGTCTTCGAAGGCCATGGGAGCGCGCAAGATTAACGAACAGAAGAAAAATGCCGGGCCAGGTGGCATCACGATGGGTTCAGGTAACGAGTAACATCGGGCTTATTTGTTTCTATCTGCACCAAACGGCCTCCGCTCCAAGTGGGGGCCGTTTTTCTTTGTATCAAACCGCTTTTTCTGAGGTGTATCGTGATTGATTCAGATTGTCTCGCTCGCATCGTTGTATCTCTGTTTTTCTGCTTCCCTTTCTCCGCTCTCTTCGCGCAAGACTCATCCGTTACCGGGATCGTGTCTCATCCCACGGCGATGCAGGTTCAGCAATCGCTCAACGGCTTCACTGCTCGTGACGATCGGGAAGAGCTTGCAGTTACGGTCTGCGGCGATGCGCTCATTCACGTTACGGCAAGGCCCTTGAACGCGCCTGCGCCGGCGGAGTTCCAGCCCTGGATGCTTTCGCAAACGGAAGCCTGCTCCGGCGCGGCTTTTCAGTTCAAAGACTCAAACGGAACTGCAACGCTCACGACTACGCGATTGGTTGTTTCCCTGCCGGAGCGCGACGGCAACCTGATCGTCAAGACCGTTCAAGGCGAAACCCTGATTCACGAACGACCAAATCTGCCGCGGACTTATCTTCCATCCAATGCGCCGGGACTCTTCGACATCGAAGACCGCTTTGGCCCGGACGCGACGGAGGCCTTGTATGGTCTCGGTCAACATCAGGACGGCATGTTTAACTATCGCGGCGGCGTGGTCGAGCTTGGCCAGAACAACACCGACGTTGCGATCCCCTTGCTGGTATCGAGCAAGGGATACGCCATTTTCTGGAACACTGCCTCCTTCGATTATGTCGATAATCGCTTCCCCCTCGAGCTCAATCTGGAATCGATGGCAGCGCCCGATATCGACTACTACGTCCTTTACGGCCCGCAGATGGACAGCATCATCCATCAATACCGGTCGATGACCGGTCATGTACCGCTATTTCCGGAGTGGGCCTACGGATTCTTCCAATCCAAGGATCGTTACAAAACGCAGGCCGAGATTCTCTCAGTCGCTGAAGGCTATCGTTCCCGCCACATCCCTCTCGACGGGATTGTGCAGGACTGGTTCTGGTGGAAACCGGGCGGCAAAGGCGATCCCGTCTTCAATTCCGGATACACCGATGTTCCCGCCGAGCTGAACACGCTCCATGACGAGCACGTTCACGCCATGATCTCGGCGTGGGCCATGATGGACACAAGTGCCGAAAACTACAAAACGATGGCCGAGAAGGGCTTCGAAATTCCCGGCACGCATGTCTACGACGCGACCAATTCGGCGGCGCGAGACTTCTTCTGGAACGATTTTGTGGGTAAACTCTTCGCACAAGGCTGGGATGCATTCTGGCTCGACAGCTCGGAGCCCGAAGAGGCGTGGCCTCATATCGGAGACGCGATTCTTCGTTATAAGATGCTGCACATCGGCAGCGGCCTGGAATTTACCAACATCTATCCCTTTGAGCACACCCGCGGCGTGGCGCAACACTGGCAAGAGGCGACGAAGCAGAAACGCGTCTTCATACTCACGCGTTCGGCCTTCGCAGGCCAGCAGCGTATCGGCGCCGCGGTCTGGTCCGGCGACGTTTACAGCAGCTGGTGGGCGTTGCGCCGCCAGGTTCCCGCGGGCCTCAACTTTGCGCTCTCAGGCTACCCTTATTGGACCACCGACATCGGCGGCTACCACCCCCTATCGCCTGGCCAGGACGACACTCCTGAATATCAGGAACTCTACGCCCGCTGGTTCGAATACGGCGCATTCTGCCCCATCTTCCGCACCCACGGACATCGCGACCACAATGAGATGTGGACCTTCCCTCAAGTCTTTCCCGCGCTGCTGGCGGTCGATCGCCTGCGGTACAGGCTGCTCCCTTATGTCTACTCGCTGGCGTGGAAGGTTACGAGCGACGACTACACCATCCAGCGCCCACTCCTGATGGATTTCCGTCAGGATCCCGCCACATGGAATATCGGGGATGAGTTTCTCTTCGGTCCCGATTTGCTGGTAAGCCCGGTACTTGAGGAACATGCTACGTCGCGTGCAGTCTACCTGCCCTCCGGGGCCAATTGGTACGACTTCTGGACCGGAGAGCGAACCACTGGCGGCAAAAGCATCACGGTCCCGGCCCCGCTCGATCGCGTTCCCCTGGATGTAAGAGCGGGGTCGATCCTGCCCCTCGGTCCGGTCATTGAATACAGCGGCCAAGCCACGGATCCGATTGAGCTGCGCGTCTATCCCGGCGCCAATGCCGACTTCACTCTTTATGAAGACCAGGATGACAATTACAGCTACGAGTCGGGAGCGCACGCGACGATCCCCGTTCATTGGGACGATGTCACGCGAATGCTCACTTTGGGCGCACGTCAGGGCAGCTATCCAGGCATGCCATCGGGGCATACTTTCAATGTGGTGATTGTGTCGCCAGATCATGGGGTAGGAGGCGAAGCAACCTCCTCTCCCGACAAAACAATTCAATATTCCGGCGCGAATGTCGCGGCGAAATTCTGAGAACCCGCGCAGGGAGGGCCGGTTCTATTGCTCCCCCTGTTTCAAAACCTGCTCGGCATAGTAATTGCGCACCCGGGCATCGTCCTGCAGCACCTCAATGTACGCTGTTTGGAGCATTTGCTTCTCTGCATCATGCAAAGACTGGTGGATGGTCTGCCGTACGTTGGGGTCGGTCAATAGTCTTTGCCCCGCCGGTTCACGCGCGATCAGCTTGTAAATGGCGTATCCCGCAACCTTGTGCGCTGCGCCATTGTCGTAAACGGGAAGCACATCGGTGAATTGATCGGGCTTGAGCTGGCTCACCGCGCTATAAACTTCCGGGTCCGAGCGCAGCACAGACTCAGGCGCGAATCCCATGTCGCCGCCGCTCGAGGCGGTGCGTGGATCCTCTGAGAAGTTCATCGCCACCGTCGCGAAATCCTGCCCGCTCTCCAGCCTGCTGTATAGTGCTTCAATTTTCTTCTTCGCGTCTGCATCGCCCGTGGCTTTGTTGTCTTGCAGGTTTCCGGCCTGCTGCGCGGGCGCGGTTGTCACTACGATTTGGGCAAGATGATATTGCGGCTCGACCACGTTGAAATCCGATTTGTGCTGCTCGTAAAAGGCCGTGATCTGTGCGTCGGTAATGTTGATCTTCGACTCAATTTCCCGGTTGATCAGCTTGGTGTCGGTCAACTGGCGGCGAAGGTCGCGCTTGAATTCATCCAGAGTCAGATTCCGTTGCTTAAGCATGTTTTCGAACTGTTCCGGGGTGTAGGGCTCCTTGATCTCCGTGAGCCGCGCGTTCACGTCCTCATCGCTGGCCGTCAAATTCAACTTGGCAGCGCGCTGTTGCAGAATCTCATCCTGGATCATCTGGTGCAGAACGTTGAGACGCCCGATCTGAGTCTCCTGCGGTGACGGTTTCTGTGGGTTGTCTCCCAGGCTGATCTGGTAATTTCGCTCGAGATCGGAACGCAGGATCTCCTTGCCATTCACGGTGGCCACCACGTCCGCAGAAGGCGGACGGTGGCATCCCGACAAAATGCAGAACGATGCGCCGCCGCTGAAAATCAGGGCGGCAACTACGGAAGCGCGCGCGCAAAAACGATACGACTTGCAAGCGGATTTCTCCTCCGGGGTGCGGCAAAACCCCTGGCATTCAAGAATATATCGCGCAACAAAAGCGCGGAAAGCCCCCAAAGCGCTATTTGCCGGCAACGGTCGAAGCGTCTGAATCCTTATCTGTCCCCGAAGTGGTCTGCGCCGGAGGTGCTGGTGGCTGTTCGCCGGTCGCACGCAGCGCCCGGTCAATCACCATCCAAACCTGATCCTGTGGCAATGCGCCGCTGATCCGCTCACCGTTCACGAACAACACGGGAGTCCCATCAATTCCCAAACTATCCGCCTCTTTCCTCGAGGCCAGCTCCTGGGTTTCGTCCTGTTTCGTAATGCAGGCGTCCAGCCGAGTCTGATCGAGTTTACCCAGGGTGCCTTCCTGGCGAGCGATGCGATCTAGCGCGGCGAAGCTCTTTGTCAAATCCCGATCCTGCCCCGTGATCTCCTCTGCGTGAGCGTGCAGGTAGTCCACGTAGGTCCAATAGACTTCTCCGCTCTGCGCGGCCAGGCAGTTGGCATTCACGGCGGCGTGCATCGCCCACGGGTGCAACTCGGTCAGTGGGTCGTCCTTGTAGACAAACCGCACCAGGTTCTTGTAGCGCTCCATCGTCGCTGGAAAGAGCTCCTTGTGCATGGCTGCGCAATAGGGACACTCCAGGTCGTCGAAATTGATGACCGTTACCTTGGCTGCGGGGTTCCCGCGAATCGGCCGTCCGGTAATGGGAATTTCGTCGGCCGGATCCTTGGTGAGATCGAAAGTGCTTAAATGTGCGAGCGTTTTGTTGTCGGATGAGATCAGGAAGTCAATCACCTGCGACTTCGTCCCCTTCGAGAACGTGACGGGCAGGGATTCATAGCCTGGAAACTGGCTCGGCTTGCGAGTCCCGATGCTGATGTTGTAATCCGGCGGCAGTTCGTATTGCGAGCGGACCAACACTTCGATGCGGCGGGTTAGCTCAGGGTCGATTCCGGGTGATGCAGTACTTTGGGCTTTACAGCCCGCAGTCAGGCCGAGAATTAAGGACATCGCGGCCAGAATTCGCATACGCTGCAAGTTGATTTCCTCTTACGAAAGGATACTCCAAGCGGCCGTATTCCGCGCTCTGTATGCGTCTGTTTTGGCGGCCGCACGTATCCGATTGACGCGCGCCGTTCGAAAAGGCAACCAGCCGCAACGCGCCCAAGGTTGTGTAGACATTTAGGGGCGCGTGTCGCCGGGAGCCGATTTTTCTGAGCTCCAGGCGCGACGAGTGACGGATACACCGGGGTAGAAATACCGGGTGTCTCCTCGCGAGGAGCGACAACAGAATCGGGAAGACCGGCCCCGGCTGTTCGGGTTACGGGGCAAATCGCACCATACTTCGTCGTCGTCCGAGGCTGTGAGCCCGCCATCCGCCCCGGCAGATCGTCCTCCGCTTCGCCTGCCACGATTTTCGCTGGCAACGACGCGCACCCCTATATGACGGTACAACCTAATACGCAGGCGGCAACGACGAATCGCGGAATACAGAATTTGCGCGCCGGATGTCGCCTACAGCGCCGAAGTTGGCCAGCGTGAAACTGTAAAGCCATTGCGTTTCATCGCGGCTCGTCGAGCCAATGGTTCCGAGCTCAAATCGCCGATAGCCAACGGTCAAGCCGCAACAGTTCCAGTTGTAGACTGCCTGGACGCCTGCGTATTGCACCTGGTGCTCGACGAAGTCGTAGCCGCCATTCACCGCCAGGTTGAACCCATTCCCGCTCGACTTTCCGATTTCCAGGAAGGGCTGCAATTGCTGGCTTTTGATGGTTGTCGGTGTACTGGTTGTGCCCGGGGTCTCATCGACCGCGTTCAGCAGGGCGTGGCCGATCCCCAGGGTGGTGCGGCCAAAGCTGTAACCCGCGAACATATTGTTTGCGGCAAAGTTCCCGGCGATGGTGTCGTAGTCCAGATCCCATTCGACGCGGAGGTTGGGGATGGCTTCGAATCTCATGCGCGAATCGATGGGCGCAATGTTTCTTGGCGAGGTTAAAAAGGTAGGCGACATCAGGTCCAGTGTCGCGTCAAAAACGTTGCGCCGGCCCGGAATCAGCGCCCCCCCGAACTTGGGATCGATGAAGTACTCCTGCGCAATTCGCCAGCTCGCCCACTCACGCGGGCTCTCCGGGCAGGAATTCGTGTCCACATCGACCTTGTCCGCCTGCGTTCCCGTCTCGTCCTGCTGGTTGCAAGAATGCTCGTCCGTGGGTCGAAGGTAAAAACGCTGCGTAAGCGAAAAGCCGGCTTCATTCACGTTCGTGGCAACATCCGTGGTATCGAACTGGAGCACGTTCCGAGCCTGGGCTCCGATTCCCGTTACGTACCGGTAGTTGAACTCCGATTCGATGACGTGGCGCAACTCGCGGTGCCAGCGGGGCAGCTCGAAATCGCGCTCCAGCGCCGGTGGACGAATGTCGATTGATCCTTCAATGTCCTTCCGGTCCAGCGGATCGTGGCTGATGGTGGATACGATGTTTGTCCCGGTCAGAGTCGGTACCTGGCTGATCGTGTATCCCGTTGCCCGCACTGCAGCCTCGGGAAAAAAGCTCCAACCTCCGACTGAGAACGGCATGGAAAGATGCGGATAGAAATCCAGCCGGGCCACGTTGCGGACGTGGAAGAGCGGCTCAGACCGATTGAGGTACCCGATCGACGATCCCAAGCCCCAGTAAAGAGGCGACCTTCCCAATGGGCGATCAATCACGTCGTAGCGGATGAGCGGCAGACGCAGGATCTTCACTTCGTTGCCGTTCGAGGTGTTGGCAAAAGACTGAAAACGATCCAGCCAGACCGAGGGAAGGATCCCGTTGCGATTATGCATAAACACAACGTCGCTCGCCACCTCGGAGCTGATGGCCTGCGCATAGTTGTCGTTGAAGACCAGCCGGTATACGTAGCTCGACAAATACTCCATTGAACCGGCGATCCGTGTTCGGGGAGAGATATCCTTGCGCCCCTGAACGGTCGCATCAACGCCGCCCTGATTGACCAACTGATTTGTCACCTGGCCCTGCGCGTTGGAGGTGGGCTCTTCGACGCCGCGGTCGAGCAGCGCATTCCAGCGGGCATTCAAGTGATCGAGCCCCGGGCCTCTATAACGGAAGTCGCCATTCGGCGCCCAGCCGCGCTTGCTGTAGTACTCCGAGCCAACCACTGCATCCGTGCTGCGATTGATTGCCCAATATACCTGCTCGCCGAACGTATAGCCACGAATCGAAGATCCAGTGCTGATCACGGGCGTCAGCAAGCCGCTCACGCGCCCGGTTTCACTCGTCGGGTGGTGCAGGTAAGGAAAGTAAAAGACCGGAATTCCGAGGAACTTGAAGTACGCATTCGATGTCGATGCGTTTTTATTGTCGAGGCTGATGGCACGCGCGATGATCTGCCAATCCGGATGAGGCAGGCGGCAGTTGGTAATCGAACCGTCGATCACCTTGTACCTGCCCTCGCCATTCTCGAGGAGCACGCGGCCGGAGAAGAGAAGCGGGGTGGGCGTGGAATACACAATTGTGTGCCCGATCGTCCGCACGCCTTGCGATCCGCTTACGTTGTAAAAGCGCGCCGTGTGCATGTTCAGCCGCATGTCGCCGTGAGTGGCCGTGATGAGCACGTCGTTGGGTCCTCCGGTGACCAGCAGATGTCCGTCCGCTTCGAGTTCGGTGGTGGCGCGGTTGTAGGATACCGTGTCGGCCCGAATCACATAATCTCGGTAGTGGAAGACGACGTTGCCGGTCAGTGTGACAGTATCGTTCGCCCAATCCTGGCGCAGTGCTTCCCACTCCAGTGGCGTTCCGGTGGAAGGCGGCGGTTCCGGCGCTGCAACGGGTACCAGTTCCTGCCCGGGATCGTCAGGCAGCGCTTCGGAATTCGGCGCGGTCTGATTCTCCTGAGCGCTGCTCGTCTCACGTTGCGCCGCGGGTACCTGATTGGTTAATACCCCTGAGGTCTGCGCGCCCAGTGGCGCGTGACAGACGGCCAGCACCGTGATAAACACTAGATAGCGAGGACGCATCCGGGAACCATTAAGCTGTAAGGCTCAGCATAGCAAAGCAGCCTGCATGCATTAGGACGCGCACCAAGTTGATCTGGTATCTCGTAAAACTCGGGTTGACTGCAGGCTCATGGGTCACGATCCCCTGGCCAAGCCCGTATTTCTCCGCGAACGTCGTTCCTTGGTTCAACGTCAGAATTTGCGTTGCGCCACTCGCACATTGAAGTACGTCGCGGGTAATCTTTGCGGCGCATGCAGGCGCGCTGGATGCGCTGCTGCAGCAGAAGGGACTTGAGGAGCTTTGAGCACATCGGCGAGTACGGTAAGTTTTTCTCCTTCGTGGAAACAAGAAGTCAATCGGCGAATCGCGGCCCACGTTGGCCAGAAAGCGCCTTCAACGCCCCAACCAACCGTGTTGTCTGAAGCCCGGCGGACCTCGACCAGCCGCGCCGCACAAGCTGCGCAGCGGGTTGCCGCGCGTTTTGCCAGTGCCCCCAGCTATAACGAAGTGCTCACCCGGGAGGCGCGCGCCGCCGCACGCGCCGCTGAGGCCGCTTCAATGGCAGCGCAGGAGGCGCACGCCGCAGCACAATCTGTTCTAGCCAGCCTTGAGGGCGCCTCTGCGGATGATCGCGATTGGGAATCACAAGGCGCGTCAGAGGTCTCTGCTGAGATCGGCGCCAATGGAGCCCTGGACCAGGCGCCGCCTGAATCAGATGGAATCATGCTTATTCAAAATGACGCCTTCACCGCCGATGCCGATGAGCCGGATCGCCTTGATGGAAATGCGGAACCAGCGCAGCAGCGATCTGAATCCAGCGGACGGCGCCGAAGCGCCGAAGAGGCCCACGCCGAAGAAGCCCACATTGACGCTCCGCGCGCTGCTTCTCAGGCTGCTGTCTACGTCGGCGGAGGGGCCGCCACCGCAGAGCCCATTTACGCCAACCTCATTCATTTTCCACGCGAAGTCGTCGCCACGCGCAAACTGCGCCCGCGCCGGGCCGAGGGCCCATTCGCTGACGCCACTGCGGGTATGCAGTTAAGCATCTTCGAGGTGGACCCGAGCTCGATTTCAACGGAGGCGGCGTTGACTCCCGCAACCGAACGAGCTGCTCCCGACTGGATGCGTGCGGACTGGGCTGAAATTGAACTGAAAGATCAACCGCAGAGGGCCATCGTCGAAGAATCTGAACTGCCCGTAGCGATTCCAGCCTTGGTGAATCCAGCGCCTCTGAGCTTACATTTGATGGCTCTCATAGTGGATTCAAGCCTGGTCGTTCTGACATTTCTCGCGATCGTCAGGCTCGTGGCAGCCAAGCTAACGGTTCCCATTCGTCTTCACGCGTTTGAAGTGTGCGCAGTGCTGGCCGTGCTGGCAATCGGCGCCGCTTATGAAACGCTCTTCTTCACTTTGGCCAAGGCTACACCGGGCATGAAGTACGCCGGCATAGCTCTCAGCACCTTCGAAGGCCGCTCACCGAACCGTGAGCAACGCTCCCGACGCCTGCTGGCGATGCCTCTCTCAGTGCTGCCGCTCGGCCTGGGGTTGCTATGGGCTCTCCTGGACAGCGACTTTCTTACATGGCACGACCGCCTTTCCGAGACCTATCTGCGAAAGCTCTAAGAAACAAATGGAACGCAGGGGCGGGTTGACGGGCGAGAGGCAGAGGCGTGGAGATCCCTAACTCAGTTGGAGAGGTCTGATTTTCAACTTCATCCCGCCAGCGCCCTCAATGCGCTGACGCCAGCGCCAATCAGCGCTGTCTCGTCGTCCGGAGCCAGGATTTCCAGCGAGAAGCTCTGCAGCGGGCTCATACGTACCATAGTTTCCAGGTAGCTTCGCAGCAAAGGCAAATCCAGAAAGCGCACGTTGTACCCGGTGAAATAGAAACGCCCGGGGCCGGCAAGATGAATGAACGAGGCGGTTGCCGCAGCCAGCGCACGATGCCAAAGGTCGACGAACTCGCGGCACCGCGTATCGCCACTCCTGGCATTGGCAAACACTTCATCCGGCTCCAAATCCAAGAAGCGCATGCGCATGGCGCGGTGGCCTACGATGCCTTCGAGATGGCCAACTCCTCCGCACCCGCAATAGCGCTCTTTCGGGTCGAGTGTGACCGTGATATGCCCACCTTCCCAAACTCCATCCACGTACGGCCAACGGCCGTACCCGATGCCGTTTCCGATGGTCCACACGCGAGTGAGTTTGTCGAGCCGGCCCCGCCTTGCGGCCACTCCGGCAGCAATGGCGTCGGCATCGTTGGCTAAATGGACTGGCGCCTCAATTCCGCGAACCGCTAGCGCCGCGGCCAGCTCGGCGGCAAAGGGTAACCCTTTTATTTGCTTTAGGTTTGGAGACTCCTCCACCACCCCGTGTCGTACAATCCCGGGAACCGCCACGCCAATCGCATTCACTGCTGTCGCGCCCCCGCTCCTTGCCTCCCCGGCGAGCGCGCCGATGTGCTGTGCGACGATGTCGACCAGTTCGCTCGCGGGCATCGCGGCAAGCGCATCCTGAGACTCCGGGTCACTCGGATAACGGAGTAGCTTACCGGTCAACTTCTGATTCTCCAGCCTGCCGCTCACAACATGCTCGGTGATGACAACGCCGATCGCCGTGGTCATTGCCCCCTCCTTGGGATGGGAGAGATCTTTCGTTTAATAATGCCGCCTCAGAGAGAACTCTTTCCGGCGGCGAGGCTGGCTTGTTACCCGGCCTGGTAGCGGTGCAGACGCCCCAGGCCATTGAAGGCAGCCACTTTGTAGCACTCGGCCAGCGTCGGGTAATTGAAGACGGTGTTGATAAAGTAGTCTACCGTCCCATCCAGGGTCATCACGGCCTGGCCAACATGCACAAGCTCGCTCGCACCCTCGCCAATGATGTGCACCCCCAGCACCTTGCGCGTGTCGCGGTGAAAGATGAGCTTTAGCCTGCCAGTCGTATCGCCTCGGATCTGGCCGCGCGCCACCTCGCGATAGTAAGCCATGCCCACTTCATAGGGAACGTCCTCGCCGGTAAGTTGCTCCTCGGTTTTGCCGATGAAGCTGATCTCCGGGATCGTATAGATTCCGTAAGGGTAAAGGCTTGGATTCGAGCTGGATGCCTCATCGCCAAAGGCGCGCACTGCTGCAATCCGTCCCTGCTCCATTGAGACCGAGGCCAGCGAAGGAAAGCCCACCACATCGCCGGCGGCATAAATGTGCTCGACCTTCGTCTGGAAGTGTTCGTCCACGGCGATGCGTCCGCGCTTGTCGGCCTCCAAACCCGCGGCAGCAAGGTTCAGCTCGTCCACGCTGCCCTGGCGGCCCACCGCGTAAAGCAGGGCGTCACCTGACACCTTTTTTTTGCTCATCAAGTTGGCTACCACAGTCCCAGGAGACGGTTCCTCCACGCATTCCACTTCTTCGCCCAGGCGCATGGTCACGCGGCTGTCTCGAAGGTGATAGCTCAACGCCTCGATGATCTCCTGATCGGCGAACTCGAGGAGCCGATTACGCTTCTCGATCAGCGTCACGCGCACGCCCAGGACCGCGAACATGCAGACGTATTCGACCCCAATGACACCTCCGCCGACCACGATGAGTGACTTGGGCAGCGCCTCCAGGCCCAGAATCTGGTCGCTGTTAACGATGGTCTTGCCGTTGACCGGCACTTTGTCTGAAGCTGCGGGTTTTGTGCCCACAGCTATGATGATCTGGCCGGCATCCAGCGTGGTGTCGGTCTGCAGGCCTTCCACGTGTATTTTGTGTGGATCGACAAAGTGCGCGACCCCATGGACAATGTCGATCCCGTTGCGAGAAAGCTGAGCCTCGGTTACGTCTACCTCGGTCTTGATGACGGCCTGTACGCGAAAAGCCAGGTCGGCCATCGTGATCCGTTCTTTCACGCGGTAGTTCACGCCATAGATATTGCGGTAGTTGTAGCCGGAAAGATGCAACACGGCTTCGCGCATTGTCTTTGAAGGGATGGTGCCCGTGTTGATGCAAACGCCGCCAACCACCTGGCGGGCTTCGACGACGGCAACACGCTTGCCCATCTTGGCCGCCGCCACCGCCGCGCGCTGCCCCGCAGGCCCAGAACCGATGACGACCAGGTCGTACTCTACTGCGCTCATGCGTGTCTCTCTTTCGGGTTGGGTGGAGTTTTCAGAATCTACCGCAAAAAAGGACCGGATCCTCCCGGATGGGTGGGCCGCAACTTAAGAATAACTGTACCGGGGCATGCACCGGAGAGTGGAAGGCTTAAGGTTTGGTTAAGACGGGGCGGGAGGCCCCGGCCGCGATATGTGCCGCAAGCTCGGAGTAACAGGCGGGTTGCTCCGGCAGGCGATTTGGGTTTGCCTGCCAGAGCTGCAGTCTGGGTTCCCGCCAACTCGAGTTCATCGGTCTGCATCCGCTGCGAGATCAGGTGTGTGCAGCACGCAATGCCGGCTGAGAAGGCACTCTCTTTCCGGTCAATCTTCCGCCTCTCTGCGGCTCGCCATCCAATTTGAATTGGCGAATCATGCCGTCCAGTTCCGCAGCCAGAGCGCTCAGGCTCTTTAGTGCCTCAACAACCTCTTCGGCTCCCTGCAAGCTCTCGGCGGATAATTGTGAAATGTGCCCCGCCGACTCCGAAATCTCGCCCGCAGCCGAGGTCTGTTCGGTAGCCGCAGTGGCAATCAAATCGATCTGCTGTTCCACCCGCTTCGATGCTTCGATGGTTGCCTCAAGGCTCTGGCGTGCGTTGGATGTCTCTTTCATGCCCTTTTCGACGGCTGAACGGCTTTCCGACATGACGTCGAGCGTCGCGCGCGTTTCCTCTTGAATGCTGCGGATGGTCCCGGCAATCTCTTCGGTAGCGCTCTTGGTGCGCTCCGCCAGCCGCCTTACTTCGCCCGCAACCACGGCGAAGCCGCGCCCGTGCTCGCCGGCACGTGCTGCTTCGATGGCCGCATTCAGGGCCAGCAGGTTGGTCTGCTCGCTGATCTCCTGGATGACGTTGACGACTTTGCCGATCTCCTGTGACCGGTCGGCCAGTGATGTCATCTTGTCTGACACCGTTTGGGTGGCGGCGGCGATCTTCTCCATGGTGACGGCCGCGGCCTGCATAACGGCTCCGCCTTGTTCCGCCGTTTGCGCCGACTCGCGGCTGGCTGCCGCCGCGTTCTCCGCGTTGTGACTGATCTCCCCGATGGTCGCTGTCATTTCTTGTGAAGCGGCGGCAATCTGGTTGATCTTGCCCGACTCGGAGCGCGAGTTGCCGGCGCTCTCGACGGCGCGCGTGCTGATCTCCGTCGTTGCCGCTGAGAGCGTCTCGGCTCCTTGAGCCACGGAAACCAGTACCTCGCGAACAGTTGCCATGCTGGTGTTGAATGCTTCGCCCAACCGGCCCAGCTCATCGGTTCCTGTGACCTGAACGCTTGTCGTAAGGTCCTTCGCTGCCATGGCTTCGACGGCTATTTTGAGGCTCTCGATCCGCGGTACGATCTCGCGATTGAGGATCAGTCCGATCACCGCACATAACGCGATGATGATCAGCATAACTATCAGATTGATCCACGTGGCTCGGGTACTGGACGAGGTCGCACTTCTGGCGCTATCCATGCCTTGCTTGACGTTAATATTGAGATCCGCGTTTGTAGCGGCCTGAGTCTCGTTGAATATCTCCACGGTTGAGCCGGACGTGATCAGATCTGACGCATCGCCGTTCTTGCCTGCTGCACGTAATGAAACGTTGCGGTTGCTTATTTCAAGATACTGTGCGAATTTCGCGGTCAATACCTGATAGTTCTGTCTTTCTTCAGGGCTGTCGATTAAAGCTTCGTATCGCTTGAGACCATCCTGAAAGTTGGCCAATGCGGTTTGCCTCCCCTCCAGGTGCGAAGCGGTGCATTCCTGCGTGTGGCAAAGGCTGAGAGCGAGGTCGTAGCGGCGCAACGCGTCCAGCCCTTTTTGAGCGTTAGTCAGATCGACGACGCTAGGAAAGGTACTCTCGCTTACGTCACCATTACTTTCTGCAAGGCTTCGAAAATTGACAAGCGAATATGTACCCAGACCGAGACAGAGAGTACAGACCAAACCGAAGGCACCTGCAAATTTGCGAGCGGTTGGGGTGTTGCGAATGACTGACATAGTCGAGGTTCCTTTCCAAACCCGGCTTGCCGCATCCGGCCCGCGCCCATGTACGCGCAGGACGTGGCTGCGGTAAGTCGCGCAGACAAATGCGTCATCGGCGCATGGTAAAGAAACTTGAAGACAGTCGGCTGCTGGGTTCCGGAGAGCCTCTTATGAGGAGCACAGCGGCTCGCTGCGCATTTCTCACACGATTGCGTTACTTGTGTCATATTTCGCCGCTCATACTTTGCTCCAAATGATCAAGAAACTCTAATGTGCGTCGATGTTTCTCTGTTGGATCGGTTCGAACAGCCGCCAATCAGGATCGTGCACATGAGTTTATGGAAACTTGCTTTGATAGTTACGCTCGCGAACCTAGGAATCGACCGCGGGGCAACCGCCGAAGGGCCATCGCAGCCAGAGGAAGCTGCCCCGGTTCGGATTGGTTTTGCCAGATCAGAACCGACCATCGGCTTGGGCGCGGTGATTCGGACATCGGAGCAAGCCATGAGACAGGAGACCGCAGCCAGTCCATCGCGCCCAACCTGGACGGGCGGGGCTTCGACCTCTGATCGCGGAGAGATAGAGACCGATTTTGGCCGGCAATGGCAGTCCATGGGATCAAGAGTTGGACAGTTGGTTTTGCCTTCGAGCGTGCGCTACGGGTTAACTTCGCGATTGGAGCTGCAATGGGGATTGCCCGCACACATTTCGCAGAGCGTGGGGGCACAGCGCCTATAAAGGGGGCGAGCGATCAGGGTGCCAGCGTGCTTTACCCATTCTATGAGCAGAGCAGGCGAATGCCGGCAATGGCTCTGAACTACGTAGTCAAGATTCCTACGGCGAATCCCACGAAAGGGCTCGGCACGGGATATACGGACCACCAATTGACCTTCATTACCAGTCGAGATTTCGGACGGGCACACTTCGATTTCAGTGTAGTGGGAACCATCGCCGATGAACCCTATGGGCACGATGGCGCCGCGCAGTACGGGTTGGCGCTCTCTCTGCCTTTGACCAAGAGGCTCACCTGGGTTCTGGACAATTACGGGGGACCCCAGCCGGGCACGCCGGATAAATATGGCGCGGTGTTGAGCGACGGAACGTGGGCTTTGCATCCGTGGCAAGTATTGGATGCCGCCTGCACCCGTGCCTATACGGCGGGCACACCGAGGCAGGAGATCACGGCGGGGATTACTTACTCGATAAAGCCTGGATTTGAATCAGCTCTCAGATCTGCGAGAGTTGCCCGACTGTCTAGGCGCTGACTTCGGCGATGTGGTGAAAATCTATTCCAGAAAGGGGGGCCCAATGGAGGGGCCGAGAAACAAGGGGGCGGCTCACCAACTCTTGAGCCCTCGCAACGACCGCAGTTCACTTCTGAAGTCGGTGCACCTGCGCTCACGTCTTATATTCATTCGGCACCGCGATGCCTTTCGTATTGAACCCCGAGTAACCATTGCGGCGTTCACGTCTGATCTCGTTTACGTCGTCGTGGGTCGTCTTGTCGAGGTCGCCGAAGATGGGCTTGTCGTCGCCGATCTGCTAGCAGCGCGACCAGACGGGGCCCAGCCGGCAACGGCTGTCAGTTTGCACCCTTCAAGGCTGGCGCGGTCGGCGAAAAAGTTCCCGCTGCTTGCCGCTATTTCCCATTCCCTGCCGCCTGTTCTACCCTCGTAACATGGAGTTCAAAGTTAGCGAACTGGAGCGCGAGCCGGTCGATTTCGATCTGGAACTGAAGCCTGGCGCGATCGATTTTGGCGGTGAGGCCGAACAGAAGGGCGAGCTAGCCACTTCGGGCCGGGCCGAGGTAATTCACGAGCATCGCGGCCCCAGGGAAATCGTCCCCGATATCCGGCTCAGGGGGCGCTTTGCCGGGGCGTTCGAGATTCCATGCGCGCGCTGCATTGAGCTGGTTGAAGTCCCGCTCTCCGCCGAGTTCGACCTCATTTTTCGGCCGCTGGGGGTCGATGCCGGGGCTCCTGAGCGTTCCATTACGGTGTCAGAGACCGAGATCGGTTATTATCAAAAGGACAGTCTGTTGCTTGAAGATGTGCTGCGTGAGCAGGTGCTTTTGTCCATGCCCGTCAGGACGCTATGCAAGCTCGACTGCAAGGGACTTTGCCCCCGCTGCGGAGCAAATCGTAACACTCAGCAGTGCTCCTGCGATGAGGGTCCAACCGATCCACGCTGGGAGGCGCTGACTGGGCTGCGCGGCCGGATCAAGTCCTGAAGTATCAGCCCGTTGATACGGGTTCCCCGCCTTCGCCTGGTCATTGTTCAACGGCGGGGAAGAGAAGGCGCTCCGCGGCGTCAGGCTGGCCGGGAGCAAGAATTGAAAGGAATTGCAACATGCCGAATCCGAAGAGGCGCCATTCTACGCGCCGAACTGCTCTCCGACGTTCCCACGATTTTCTCACCGCCGTGGGGCTCTCGGAATGCCCTAGCTGTCACGAAAAGAAGCTTCCCCATCGCGCCTGCCCCAAGTGCGGGGCCTATAAGGGCCGCGCCGTTTTGGAAGTGAAGGAAGAAAAGTAACACCTCATTCCGATGCTCACTGACATCGCGCTTGACGCCGTCGGGTCCGACAAAGCTCCCGAGCCGGAGATTCGCGGGGCTATCCTCGCCTGCCGCGCATTGCCGGTGCGAGTTCATCTCATCGGGCCCGAGCATGAGCTTCGCGACCTGCTTGACGAGCATCTTGAAGAAGAAGATCTGCCCATCCTCATCCACCACGCCTCGGAGCGCATCGGCATGGAGGAAAAGGCGGCTCACGCTGTCCGCTCCAAGCGCGACAGCTCGATACGTGTGGGTCTCAAGCTGGTGCGCGAAGGCAAGTGCGCAGGTTTTGTGACTGCGGGCAACACTGGAGCAGCCATGGCTACGGCCAAGATGGTGCTGGGCGGCCTGCCCGGCGTCGACCGGCCAGCCTTGGCTACTCCCATGCCCACGTCGAAAGGCAATCCCTGTGTCCTGCTCGATGTAGGCGCGAACGTCGATTGCAAGGCGCAGAATCTGGAGCAGTTTGCGGTGATGGGCGAAATGTATGCCCGCAGCGTGCTCAAGATCGTCCGGCCCCGCGTTGGCCTGCTCTCCATCGGAGAGGAAGAAAGCAAGGGCAACGAGCTAACCCGCGAGGCGCTGCCGCTGCTCAAGGCATTGCCGATTCATTTCATCGGCAACGTGGAAGGCCGCGATATTTTTAACGGCCGCGCCGACGTGATCGTCTGCGACGGCTTTGTCGGTAACGTGGCCCTCAAAACCAGCGAAGGCATTGGCCGCTTTGTCCGCGACGTGCTCCGCGAGTCCCTTACCCGCACTGTGACTGCGCAGGTGGGCGCCTTGCTTTCGCGGCGCGCCTTCAACGATTTTCGCCGCCGCCTCGACTACACCGAGTACGGTGGCGCGCCCCTGCTTGGCGTGCGCGGTGTCTGCATCATTGGTCACGGCTCTTCAAACGAAGTGGCTATTTATAACGGCATCCGCGTCGCACATGAATTCTCTCGCTCCGGTACCAACGAGCGCATCGAGCAGGCTTTCGCCGGCCGGCCGAAACATCGCACCGATCACGGCGTAGAGCCCGATGCCACGATTCAGTGATCGGCGCCGCAATATCAGCATGCCCGACCATTCTTTACAACCGCCTTTGTTGGTCCGCGCCACACTCGGCCAGCTTGCCTGCCCGGCCTGCCATCGCGACTTGCGTTCGGAAGACGGGCGCCTCGTCTGCACCACCTGCCGCCGCGCCTACCCTATCATCGACGGCATTCCGGTGCTGATCATCGAACGCGCGGAAATGCCTGCCGATCAAAGCGTACAGAAAAATC
Source organism: uncultured Acidobacteriaceae bacterium (assembly GCA_963802955.1). Lineage (GTDB taxonomy): Bacteria > Acidobacteriota > Terriglobia > Terriglobales > Acidobacteriaceae > Telmatobacter. Next base: position 576,005 of record CAWDKT010000007.1, on the reverse strand, counting down.
CGGCTCCCCAAGAATTGTGAGAACCCAAACGCTCCGAGGCCGAGATGCAACAGCCTATCGGCTCTTGTAGAACGGCCACACAATCATCGCGGCCAGGGCGATCGCCGCTGCCAGGGCGAAAGCGATGATGCTGTAAAGCAGCGTCAGGCTCGGTCCCTTCGACGGCTCCTCGTCGGAACCTTCCTTCTTCTCCGGCTCTAGAATCTCCGGGTCACTCATACTTCAGCGACTCCACGGGGTCCATCTGCGCGGCCCGGGTGGCGGGAACCGTGCCAAACACAATACCCACCAGCGTCGCCGCCGTCATGGCGATCAAAACGGACAACCAGGAGAACGGAAATTTGTAGTCGGTGAACAAGCGAATCGAAAAGGGAAGTGCAAGGCCTATGATACTGCCCACAATCCCCCCCGTGAGCGAAATGAGCACCGCTTCGGTGAGGAATTGCAGCTTGATCTCCCGATAGGTCGCGCCCAAAGCTTTGCGGATTCCAATCTCGCGAATGCGGGCGCGCACGTTAGCCAGCATGATGTTCATAATGCCCACGCCGCCCACTGCCAGGGTCACGGCCGCCACTAATACCAGCACTGCCGTCAACGCGTCGGAAACCTCTGCCGCGGTCGTCAGCAGCGCAGTGAGCGTCTGGGGCTTATAGTCCGAGTTTGGCCGGTGCCGCGACTTGATCACCTGCACAATCTGCTTGGAGGCATCGGGCACCTCATTCATGTTCTGCATAGAGAAGTAAATCTGGTTCACGCGATCGGTTCCCGTAAAGAAGCGCGCCACGGTGTAGGGAATTAAAACTGTGTCGTCCGTGATCTCCGATTGTCCGAAATCGGGTGTGCTCTCTTTGAAGACTCCGATGATCTTGAACGGCAGGCCGAGAATTTCAAAAGTTTGGCCCACAGCCGCGTCGTAGCTGCCGTAGCGCTCCTTGGCAAACGGATAGTTCACCACCGCAGCCCGGGAGTGGGTGGAGTCGTCGATGTCGTCAAAAAAACGGCCGTCGATGACGATCAGGTTGCGGATCTGCTGATACTGCGGGCTGACGCCCAGCACCGTGGTTTCCTTCACGATTCCGCCCGGAAAGCTGAGGCGATTGTGCATGTCCAGGACGGGCGAGGAATAGATCACTCCGGGCACTTGCCGTTCGACAGTCCTTTCGTCTTCGATCGTCAGGTAGTCGTTGTATCGGGCGCGCTCCCCAGGGGAGGCTCCTCCGCCGGCATACTCCACTTCCACCTGATTGGTGCCGATCTTCTCCAGCAGTTGCAAAATGTACTGCTTGCCGGTCATGCCGATGGTGACGACAAGGATCACGGACGCCGTGCCGATCACCATTCCCAGCGCCGTCAGCAGAAAGCGCATCTTGCTGGCACGAAAGCTGTCCATCGACATCTTCAGAATCTCGCTCATCATCATGGTTTGGCGGGCGCTCAAAAGCGTCTGCTCAAACGCGCGGGATCGGGCCTGTACGGTGACGGGATTCATCGCTTCTCAAGAGGATTAGACTCCCGAATACGAAGGGCGGGTTCTGAAATTCCTGAACCGCGCCCGGTCGAGACGGGACGGGAGCCGTCCCCGCTCATAGATTACGCGCATCACGCCGCTATTTGAACCCGTTACTGAACGGATTCAGGCCGGTGGAAGATGGTTTCAACTCGCACCGGCCTCCATTCGCGCGAGCCAAATCGCAGGCTGCCCCGCGGCTCGATGCTCCAGCACGGCGTGTCAGACCGTGTTCCTTGATTGAAGGCCGCGCCAAAGCGCTGCCAACTCCTCCAACGGCACGGCTTCGGCACGCGCTTTCCGGTCGATTCCCGCTTCGGCCAGTGCTGCTTCAGCCGATCCGGTGGCGATTCCGGCCGCGCGCAAGTTGTTCACCAGTGTCTTGCGTTTTTGCGCAAATGCCTGCCGAACAAAGCGCAGAAAACCGTCCTCAGCCACGCCGAGCTCGGCGAAACGCGGCGCAAACCGCCAGCGAAAAACCGAAGAATGAACCTTTGGCGGAGGAGAAAAAGCCGATGGCGTCAGGGTGAACAGGTGTTCGACCGATCCGTACATCTGCACCGTTACCGAGAGCAGGCCGTAATCGTGTGAGCCCGGTGTGGCAGTGACGCGCTCCGCCACCTCCCGTTGCACCATCAGCACGGCCAGTTCGAGCGCCGCATGACTTTGAGCCAGTTTGAGCAGAATCGGCGACGTAATGTAGTACGGCAGATTGCCCGCGACCCGCAGCCTTTGACCCGCCCGCTCCGCCGCCGCGGCGAAATCGAATTGCAAAACATCCTGTTCAACGATTGTGACCCGGTCTGCGCTGAATCGCTCACGCAAATCCGCGGCCAGATCGCGATCCAATTCAATGGCCACCACATGTCCGGCCCGCTCTGCCAACGCGTCGGTGATGGCTCCGCCCCCTGGGCCGATCTCCACCACGGTGCGGCCGGAAAGATCGCCAAGCGCTGCAACAATCTGGTCCGCGGCGTGCGCGTCAATTAGAAAGGTTTGTCCGAGCTTCGGTTTGTTTGGCATGATCGAGAGCGGTTTCGTAAATTCTCCGTCCGGTCGAACGAAATCCAGGGTCGTCGCTCCTTGGGGGTCGTGACGGCTTGGCTGCCCAGAATGCGGATACGCTATTTCCGAAACCGCTGTACCCGATGGTAGACCAGTGGAAACGGACACGGAACGAGCTGCGCGCCGCATCCTCGCCATCCGGCTGCTCTAAACTAACCATGTTGCCGCACAGACGCCCGTACAACTTGCGAGGCTCGTTTGCTGATCGATTCCCACGCCCACCTCGATAGCCCGCGCTATGCATCGGACCGCGAGACCATGCTCAACCGCGCGTGGGAGGCCGGTGTTGGCGCGATTCTCTCGATCGGCATTGGTGAAGGTCCGGCGGAGATGCACCAGGCGCTCGAAATCTGCCGCGAATTCAACGGGCGGCCCAACGTTCCCAGGCTCTATGCGAGCGCAGGCATCTATCCGCATAGCACAACCGAAGCGACAGATGTCGCGCTCACCAGGCTCGACGCCTTGCTCTCGGAACCAGAGGTGATTGCCTGCGGCGAAATTGGCCTTGACTACTACCACGAAGGCGCCCCGCACGATGTCCAGCGTAAGGGGCTCATCTGTCAGCTCGAAATTGCTGCGAGGCGCAAGCGGCCCATTGTCATCCACTGCCGCGGTACAAACGAGTCGACGGACGCCTGGGCCGATCTCTTTGCGGTCCTCGAAGAACACTGGCGCTCAACCGGTCTGCGAGGCATCATCCACTGCTTCGGCGGCGGATGGGAGCACGCGCGCCGCTCGCTCGAACTCGGATTCCTGATCTCGTTTGCCGGCAATCTCACTTACCCCAAAGCCCAGCCGCTCCGTGAAGTCGCCGCGAAGATTCCGGTCGATGTGCTTTTAGTCGAGACGGATGCGCCCTGGCTGGCTCCAGCTCCCAATCGCGGCCAGCGTAACGAGCCCGCTTTCGTGGTCCAAACCGCACAGACCCTCGCGCAATTGCTCCACGTCACAAAGGACGAAATTGCCGCCGCAACCTCGGCAAACTTCTTTCGGCTGTTTCCCGTCCGGCAAGACGTGGGAAACTAATAGATGGACTGCTGACGGCTGCCCCACGGCCGTTCGAGGATCGGAATGCCATGGCAATGGATAATTCATTCGATATCGTGAGCAAAGTGGACATCCAAGAGGTCCGCAACGCGATAGACCAGGCGATCAAGGAGATTCGCCAGCGCTTCGACCTCAAGGACTCTCACTCCGAGGTCAACCTGGAAGGTCAGGACAGTATTCAATTGGCCTCATCCAACGAATACAAGCTCGAGGCCGTGAAGGATATTCTCAGTCAGAAGCTGGTTAAGCGTGGCGTCTCGCTCAAAAACCTGACTTACGACAAGGTCGAACCCGCGGCTGGGCAGCGCGTTCGGCAAAAGATCAGTTTGCAGCAGGGCATTCCCGTGGAGAAGGCGAAGGAGATCGTACGACTCGTAAAAGATTCGAAAAAGAAGGCTCAGGCCAGCATCCAGGGCGACACCGTAAGAATCACCAGCAAAGACCGCGATGAGTTACAAGCGATCATTGCCATGCTGCGGGCCAAAGATCTGGGGTTGGAGTTGCAGTTCACGAATTATCGCACCAATTGAGCAGAAGGTACTTTTCCCCGCGGGCAAAGGGAAAACAAGGGCGATCGAAAACCACCTTGCGCGGTCATGCGGTTCGCCTTTCAACCGGTAAATGCTTTAGAATCGGAGAACTTTGAGCACATTCACCATCGCGACGGCCAGAGAGGTTTTTGAGATGCTCCGCGAGGATCTTGTCGCTGTGGAGCAGGAACTGGGCCGCGACGCCGCGTCGAGCGTCAGCACGATCACCGAGATTGCCGAGTATTTGCGGGAGGGCGGCGGCAAGCGCATTCGGCCCTCTTTGTTGCTGCTTGCCGCGCACCAGTTTGGATTCTCCAGCCAGAGCATCATCCGGCTTGGCGCAGTGGTGGAGATGTTGCACACTGCCACGCTGGTTCACGATGACATCATCGACGGCGCCGACACGCGCCGCGGCCGGCCCTCGGCGAATACCACCTGGGGTAACGAGAAATGCGTTCTGGCCGGCGACTGGCTCTACATGCAGGCCTTCAAAGTTGCGCTTGAAGAGCGGAATCTGCGCGTTCTCGATCTCCTCATCGGGCTTACGCAGCAGATGGTCGAAGGCGAATTGCTGCAGATTCAAAAGCTCGGCAAGTTGGTCTCCGAGGCCGAATATTACGATCTGATTTTCCGTAAGACCGCCTGCCTTTTCTCGGTTTCCATGCGGCTGGGCGCAGTATTAGCCGGCGCCACCGAGGCCGAGGAAACGCGCATGGCCACCTTCGGACGGGCCGTGGGCCTGGCATTTCAAATCGTCGATGACGTGCTCGACCTGACGGCTACCGAAGAAGTGCTCGGCAAACCTGTCGCGAGCGATCTGCGCGAAGGCAAAGCCACGCTGGCGGTGATTCATGCCGCCGACCACGGCACTGCCGCCGATCGCAAAGCCATTCACCGCGTTCTCGACGACCGCAGCTTTGAAAATGTGAGCCGGCAGCAGATCCGCGAGATCCTGGTGCGCAATGGCTCTGTCGAATATGCCATGGCCGCCGCCGACCGCTATGCAGATCAATCGCGGCAGGCCCTTGCCCCGCTGACCGATACGGACTACAAGCGCGCCATGCTGTGGGTTCCAGACTTTGTGGTGGCGCGGGAGAAGTGAGCCTTAAGCCGGCACCCGGCAGCCGGTAGCGAAAGGCAAACAGCAAACAGCAAGCTGCAGAAGGCACTGGCTACGGGCTACAAGCTACCAGCAACAGGCCGAATACATTAATGACCAAAAACTCCAAATCTCTGTGGACCGCCGTCGATCGCTACTTTGGCGATCTGTTTGCCCCGAACGACGGGCATCTCGCCTCCACCCATCGCGCGAACCGGCAGGCGGGCCTTCCTGCGATCGATGTTTCTCCGCTTCAGGGTAAGTTTCTTCACGTCCTGGTGCAGATCGCGCAGGCGAAGCGCATCCTTGAGATCGGAACCCTGGGCGGCTACTCCACCATCTGGATGGCGCGCGCCCTGCCGAAAGGCGGACGCATCGTGACTCTGGAGTTTGAGCCGCGCCATGCCGAGATTGCCCGTGCTAACCTGCGCTGTGCGGGCCTGCTCAACAAGGTCGACATTCGCGTCGGCGCCGCTCTCGACAGCCTGCCTGTATTGAAGAAATCCGGCGCCGCTCCGTTCGACCTGATCTTCATCGACGCCGACAAAGAGAACAACCCGCAATATCTCAAGTGGGCGCTCAAGTTGTCGCACCCGGGCACGGTGATTGTGGTCGACAACGTGGCGCGGCACGGGACTGTGATCGACGCCAAAAGCAAAGCGGCCGACATTGCGGGTACGCGCCAGTGCCTTAAGCTGATGGCCTCTGAACCCCGACTGAGCGCCGTAGCGCTGCAAACTGTAGGGGTCAAAGGCCTCGACGGTTTCGCGATGGCTGTCGTGCTGCGCTGATCCGCACTCCAAAGGGCATGTACGATTGGCCCTTGCTTGCAGACAATCCTCCCATCCGTCCGCGCCGCGTTCCCAGATGGTCGCCCGCCGCATGAGGCGCGGCTTATCCTGGCGCGATGTGCAGGTGAGCAGGCACGTATCTGGTCCCAACCAGCGGCAGCAGAAATCGCGCTTCCCACACATCGTACCGAGGCGGGTGACCGTTCGCCTCGGCTATTTCGCTGTCAACCGAGTCGACAGGTTTGAAGGGGCCGCGGGACCCGAAGAACTGCCTACGAATGTAGTAATACTCTCGGCGGACAGCGAAGAGGAGAAAGTGCTGCTTGACACACCCACACTCGACTGTTGAGCCAGATTCAGCGTCGAGGAAGTCACATAAGGCGTGACCGACGACACGGCGGGGAACCCGCTCAGCGAAAAAGACAGGTTGGAACCCGATGCGTTGGAGTTGACAGCTACGATGGCGAAGGCACCGCTGGAGGCATTCTTGAAAGCACTCACGTAAACGCCGCCGGACGGGTTAGCGGTGGCATCAATGCGCACCCATCCAGGGCGTACGAATTTACTCCAGTTTCCAAAGGCGTAGTATCGCTTCGTGATGACGTTGGTGCCGATTGATCCAAAGGGTGAGCCACTCTGCGTTACTGTCCCGATAAGATTGCAGTCGTAGCATGGGCCGCTGCCTGTCTCATCAAGTGGCCATCCTAGTTCCCACCATTCATAGGCCGAATCCTGACCAGTGACGAGAAAGTTGTGGATATTCTCTGCCATCGTTAGCGCAGAGTCTATATTTGGATCGAAACTGCCGTCTTCGTTTGGGCTCGTCTCCGATAGCCACACGTGCTTGCTGCCGCTGACCGCCGTGGCATAATCGGTTCCTGAATATACCGGCGAATCCGGATACCCATAGCCGTGGCCTGAATAGACCGTCACATACTGATTGCAGGAAGAATCGCCCAGGCAAGCGTCAAAGTAGCTTATCGAATTAGCGTAATCATACGCGCTGCCGAGGATGACCTTCGGACTGAATCCTGCCGTCGCAAGCGCAGGCCCAAGAACCTTCAGAAAACCGTCAAAGGCTGCGCCCGACCAGTTACAAGCGGCGAACCCGTCATTTGCTCCGCTTCCAGGATTTCCAACTACGTTGGGTTCGTTCTGAATATCAAGGTAAGAAACGGTCACTCCGTTTTGCGATAAATTCTGAAGCAGACCCACCACGTAAGTTGCATATGCCGAGTTTGATGCTGACAGGCAGCTTCCGCTTGCACCTGCCGTTCCATCTCCCCATGTGCTGCTGTACTTCATCGACGACGGTGGGCTCTGCAGCGCCAGTTCGATCAGTGCGCCGCGGGATTGCGCTTCGAGCATACTCGTCAAATCGGGAAAAGCTGTTGAAGAGGGGCCGTCCACGCTGTCTGTGCGGTAGATGGACACGCCAATACCCGTCGACGTCGAAAACAATTCATCGGCAGTTGTCGAATCCATCGCATTCCAGTTATATGGAGAACTGCCCTGTGACCACGGCCCACCGTTTTCAGCGCCGAAACCATCGATGACCTGATGCGCGTTCGTCCAATCTAAGGTCGCCGTCTGGGCTTGCCCGGGGATGGACCAGGCAAAGAAGGGAAAGAAAACCGCTGCTAGACCGATTGTTAAAAACCGCCTTGTCCTGGGTTGTGGAGCTGAAAGCACTGCAAATGCTGGCGCTTGCGCGATGGAGCCCAAATTGTTCATTATTCTTCCCGTTAAGAAATTAGATAAAGGTAACAATACGATACATTACTTTTGATGTACAAGATAGATTACTTAAGTTGAATGTAGCTACTCTTACCGCATCATCTCATATTGGCGCTGATCATATATCGGCAGCCTATCTGTTGGCTTTCGGTCTCGGGCAAGTCCTGTTACACCCTGGGTTATCGGGGCCGATCGATCGAAGGAACAGAGGAGTGAGTGATCGTATGACGAGAACTACAAATTATTCCTTCGCCATCAGCGCGCGCAACGCCGCAGCGTATTTCAGCGGCAGCGGCGTACGGTTCAGCTGGTCGTCGCAGACAACGTGTACAGTTTCGCCCTCAGCAAGGAGGTCCCGTTCTTTTCCCTCCTGGTCGGGCTTGCGAAAAACCTCATAGGTGAACTTCAAGACCGATCCGCGCAGCATCGCAGGCCTTGTCTCAATCAGAATCTCATCGTCGTAGCGCGCCGGCGCACGGTAGCGGCACTTCGCTGAAACCACGGGCAGAATGCAGCCGTGGTCGCTTTCCAGCCGGCTGTAAGCCAGACCCATCGAACGCAGCAGCTCCACGCGCCCCAGCTCAAACCAGATGAAGTAGTTGGCATAGTACACAATACCCATTTGGTCGGTCTCGGCGTAGCGCACACGGATTTCGGTGGTCACTGGCAAAAAGTGCTCTCTTTCGTTAGCCATGGGCCGAGCTTGGTGGACCGGGGTCCGCAACCGTCGGAGCCATAAGGCCGGCTTAGAATTCTGAGCCTAAGTCGCCGCGTGATCGTCCACAGTTCACGAAATTCACGGTTTACGGCTCTTCACGGCTTGACGTGTGTGAACAAAGACAGCTTACTGACGTCATTGAAAAGAACAAGGGCAAAAAAGGCCACCAGCACCACAAAAGCTGCTGTGTAGATTCGCTCTTTGATGACGACATTGATATCGTGGCGCAGCGCGCTCTCGATCAGCAGCAGCAGGATCATGCCGCCGTCGAGGATCGGGAATGGAAGCAGGTTGAGCATACCGAGTTGAAGGCTAATTTCCGCAGCCAGCCCGAACTTGGGCAACCATCCATTCATTTCTGCCGCTTCTCCGGCTGCCTGGGCAATCCCCACCGGACCCATGAGCTGCGAAACTGAAAGCCTGTGCGTAAAAAGCCGCTGCAGCACTTCGCCCACCAACAACGAATTGGTCTTGAAGAAGCCGAGCGACTTGTGAACCGCCGGCAACAGGTGCAGGGGCTCTTCGCGGATGGGAATCGGAACAGCAGCAAAGCCCAGCTTCCACATCGTGTCGAGCTTGGTTGGCGTCGCCTCAATGTGCAGAGTGGCGCCTTTCCGAAGCACGCCGAGCGTCATGGGCTTGCCCTGCTCCCACTGCATATAGGCCAGCAACGTACTTACATAGTGGAATGCGTGAGTGTCCACGGATTCGATCTTGTCGCCAGCTTGCAACCCGGCGCGCGCGGCAGGCGTATCCGGCTCCACTTCTGCTACCTTGATCGGGCTGTCGGTGTACTCCGGGGAAATCCCCGTATCGCTGAAGTCAAAATTGGGGCTCTTAGCACTACTCGGTATGCGCAAGCTGAGCTGGATCTGGCTTCCATCGCGTTCGACCGTCACTGGCACCATCTGATTGGCATTGATCTGCGCATGGTCATAGATGAGGTCCCAGTCAGGATTGCTGACATTGTCGAATCGCGTGATCACATCGCCGGACTGGAAGCCCGCGGCTGAAGCCGCCGAGTCCGGGGTCACCCAGTCGATGGTCGCGGACTTGAGCGTTGACGCCGGAACCTCGTTGATCCACCCGAAATAGATTGTCATCAGGAAGAGCGTCAGGGCGAAATTGGCCATCGGGCCAGCCACGCCAATGAGCATCCTCTGCCACCGAGGATGCGAGGTCAGCGCGCCTGGGTCCACTTTTTGCGCATCGATTGTCTTTTGATCCGCCCCTTCCAGGGACATGTTCTCGCCGGGCAGGTCCTCGCCGCTCATCTTTACAAATCCGCCCAGGGGCAGCAGGCAGACCTTGTAATCCGTGTCGCCGTATTTGAAGCCGAAGAGGCGAGGTCCAAAGCCGAAAGAGAACGCCTCCACACGTACACCGCACAGCTTGGCCACGACGAAGTGCCCCGCCTCGTGCACAATGACCATCACGCCGACGAGGACGATAAAAGCTGCGGCAGAAACCAGAAACGTATGCATAAATGTGCGGTATTTACCTCGGTCAAGCGCGGCCCTGCGGCGTGCGCTCGTTTAGCTCAATCGAGCTTCGCCTGGGCCCTTTCTCGCGCCTCCCGGTCGGCGGCAAGCACGTCCGCTATCGTTGCGGGATGTGCCTCCGGGGTGGATGCGAGCACTCTTTCAATTATACGCGGGATGCCGGAGAACGATATACGGCGATCGAGGAAGGCTCCCACGGCAACTTCGTCGGCGGCATTCAAAGCAATGCAGTGCGCTCCTCCTTTTTCAGCAGCTTCAAAAGCCAGCCGCAGGCAGGGGAATCGCTCGAAGTCAGGCTGCTCGAATTCCAGGTGCCGTAATGCCGCCAGATCGAAGGTCAATGTCGACGGCGGACGCTCCGGCCACGCCAGCGCATAGAGAATTGGCAGCCGCATATCGGTCACCGAAATCTGCGCCAGAATAGATCCGTCCACGTACTCCACCATCGAGTGCACCGTAGACTGCGGATGGATCGTCACCCGCACCTGCGCCGGACTGACGTCGAACAATCGGCAGGCCTCGATCACCTCGAGTCCCTTGTTCAGCATCGTGGCTGAATCGATCGTGATGCGGCGCCCCATCACCCATGTTGGATGCTTCAACGCCTGCTCGGGGGTAATGCTCTCAAACTGATCCAGTGGAAACTGGCGAAATGGTCCCCCGGAGGCCGTGAGCCAGATGAACTTCACCTCGCTGTGCGTGCCCACTCGAAGGCACTGGTGCACCGCATTGTGCTCGCTGTCGATGGGCAGAATCGGCACCTTGCGCTCGCGCGCGGCAGCCGTCAAAATCTCACCCGCCGCCACCATGCACTCTTTATTTGCCAGCCCCACCGGCTTCCCCGCCAGGATGGCGGCATGCGTCGCCTCCAACCCGGCCACGCCCACGATGGCAGAAACCACAAAATCGGCCTCGGGCAGCGTTGAGCAAGCAATCGTGCCCGCGCTGCCATGCACCACTTCGATCGCTGAGACGCCGGCTTGGCGCAGATGCCCGGCCAACTGGCCTGCCAGTTCTTCAGTGGCCATTGAGACGATGCGCGGACGCCAGCGCACTGCCTGCGCAAATGCCTCATCCACGTTACGGCCCGCGGCCAGCGCGGCCACCGAATAGCGCTCGGGAAATTGCTCGACGATGGAGAGGGTGCTTTGCCCGATGGAGCCGGTGGAACCGAGAATGGCGAGACGTTTCAAAACAGCTTCGAGCTCCTAGCTGCCGGTTTTTGTGGATTGCACAAGGACAAGGATTTCACATTCCGCGCCGATTCGTCTCAGCCAACGGCATCAGTTCTCATCGGATCATGAGCTTATACGTTCAATGGGCGGGCGTTTGGGGAGAACCGGTGAATGTTTGACAAGAAAAGGGCCACCTATTTCTTTTTCACCTCTCTGGGTTTGCAGATGGGCGCAAAGGGCGAATACGATAGCAGACGGACTTGCGGAGCCCCGAAGTCCTTCCGCGAAAGAGTCCAATCCAAGATTGCTCAGGAGGGAAAGCGAGTGGAGAACTTCACGCGCAGGGGATTTGTTGGGTCGCTCTCCGGTGTTGCAGCTGCAGCGGCATTGGGCGCCCAGCGGAGCGGCGACCCGTTGTTTGCAGAGGAACGAACGGGTAACGCGAAAATCAAGATTACAGATTTGAAGTGCGCCACGATGGGCCGAAACTCAGTGATTCGTGTGGTTACCGATCAGGGCATTTCCGGCTACTCGCAAGCAGAAACGGCCGCGCCGTATCTTAAGCCTTTAGTGCTGTTCTACAAGCAATACCTCATCGGAGAAGACCCCACGGACGTGGGGCGCATCATGCTGAAGATTCGCAGAATGGGTGCGTTCAAGCCATGGGGGAAAGGGGTGAGCTCGATCGAGATCGCGCTGTGGGATGTTGCAGGAAAGGCGGCGGGGCTGCCGGTTTACAAACTGCTTGGCGGGAAGATCCGTGACCGCGTGCGCCCCTACGGGAACTCGGAAAATAATTCCGACATCCTGCCCCGCACGCCGCAGGATTACGGAGAGCTTGCGTCGGCCATGAAGGAGGCGAAAGAGGGGTATACGCTCGTCAAGTTGCCCGTCGGCTATCACAACATTGCCATGGTCGAGCAGGTTCCGAATTCCTGGTACGGGCCAAAGTGGACAGGACCGATGCCTCCGTACATGAACCGGGGACCGCTGACAGAACCGGGACTCAATCATATTGTTGCCTGCGTTGAGGCCGTGAAGAAGGTGCTTGGCGATGAGATCGGCGTCGCGTTCGACTGCGGGCCGGGTTGGGTTCCCAAGGATGCCATCCGCTTTGCACGTGCGCTCGAACCATATCACGTGACCTGGCTCGAAGACCTGATTACAGGCGACTACACGCCGTACCCGAATGCGCAGGTTTTCAAGCAGGTGAAGGAAATGACGAGCACGCCCATTCATACCGGCGAGGAGATTTACCTCAGGGAGAACTTCAAGGACCTGATCGAAACTCAGGCGGTGGATGTGATAGGCCCAGATCCTGAGGACGTGGGTGGAATCGCGGAATTGAAGTGGATAGCGGAGTACGCCAATCTCCACGGCATACTTGTGGCTCCACATGGAATTTTCGATGGGCTGTTCGGGGTGGCGGCACATGTTCACATGGGAAGCACCCTTCCGCAGAATTTTATTGGCTTCGAATATCCGAAGGGCCAGCCGGATTGGTGGTATCAGATTGTCGACGGTCTGCCGGACCCGGTGGTGAAGAACGGCTTCATTGACGTGTGGGATAAGCCGGGTCTCGGAATCACGTTCAACGAGCGCGCAGCCAAAACGCACCTCGCTGAGGAGGATCGCGAATTTTTTGATTGAGCCGGGACTGAAGACGGCCGCGCGTTTCCGATAAGAAACGGAAGCGCCCTGGGACAGCTTTTTGAGTTCGAGAGAGGAGGAACGAATGGGGGAATTCACGCGAAGGGGTTTCGTGGGATCGCTTTCCGGTGTGGCGGCCGCGGCGGCGCTCGGCGCGCAGCAAAGCGGCGCCATGATGCCTCCTGAGAGCCAGACGGGCAAGGCGTCGATCAAGATTACCGATCTGAAGTGCGCCGTCATCGGGCGCAATCCGACGGTGCGCATCGTTACCAACCAGGGGATTTCAGGATATGGGCAGGCGGAAACGGCCAAGCCATATCTAAAGCCGATGGTGTTGTTCTACAAGCAATATCTATTGGGCGAGGACCCGACGGACGTCGCCAGAATCATGCTCAAGATTCGCCGGATGGGCGCCTTCAAGCCTTGGGGCGCAGCGGTGAGCGCGATTGAAATTGCGCTGTGGGACGTTGCCGGGCAGGCGGCCGGATTACCCGTTTACAAGCTGCTTGGCGGAAAGATTCGCGACCAAGTGCGCTGCTACGGAAACTCCATTAACAATGTGACCACCATCAGGCCACGCACCCCACAGGACTATGCCGAAATCGCGGCGCAGGTGAAGGAGGCCAAAGAGGGCTATACGCTGATCAAGCAACCAATCGGCTTCCACAATCCCGCGGTGATGACGGCCATCCCGGACGCCTGGTACGACCAGCCGCGGCAGGGCCCGGCACACATGGATGCCGGTCTGATGACGGAACGCGGCTTGAATTATATGGTCAGTTGCGTCGAAGCCATCAAGAAGGTCCTGGGCGATGAGGTTGGTTTGGCGCTCGACTGCGGGCCGGGATGGACTGTCAAAGATGCGATCCGGTTCGCGCGCGCGCTGGAACCACTCCACATCACCTGGCTGGAAGATCTGATTACGGGCGACTATGCGCCTTATCCGAACGCGCAGGTCTTCAAGCAGGTGACAGATAGTACTTCGACGCCGATCCACACCGGCGAGGAGATTTATCTCAGGGAGAATTTCAAAGACATCATCGAAACACAGGCCGTGAATGTGATCGGCCCGGATCCGGAGGATGTGGGCGGGATGGCGGAACTCAAGTGGATTGCCGAGTACGCCAATCTCCACGGCATTCTTGTGGCGCCACATGGAATTTTCGATGGGCTATTCGGACTGGCCGCGGAAGTGCATATGGGGGCGACGCTGCCGCAGAACTATATTGCCTTCGAGTATCCGATTGGCCAGCCGGAATGGTGGTACGACATTGTTGAGGGTCTGCCTGACCCGATTGTCAAAAACGGGTTCATCGACGTTTGGGACAAGCCGGGACTCGGGATTACGTTTAACGAACGCGCAGCCAAAACGCACCTTTCGGAAGAGGACCGGGACTTCTTCGACTAGCGAGGCGTCGCAGAAAGACAGCGTTCAGCTGTCAGCCGGTGATTTGTGCTGAAAACCGGGTAACAACGAAGTTGAGGCTTTCGCCGAGTTGAGCCGATCGCCATTTTTCCATCGCGATCTCTTCAAATCTGCAGGCTCGGGAACTGAAATCAGACCGCTGACGGCAAGTTCTATAGCCGCTGGTGAATCACTTGCGCGTACCACAACACCGGAGTCGCGAGCAGCAGAGCGTCGATGCGATCCAGCACTCCCCCATGGCCGGGCAAAAGGTCGCCCGAGTCCTTCACTCCTGCCGAACGCTTCAACGCCGATTCCGCCAGATCGCCCACCTGGCCGGCCAGGTTGATCAGCACGGCGAGCGTCACCCAATACCACAGCTCGTCGGGATAGGAGATTACCGCGGACGGGCATGCACGCTCCATCCACGCCAGAACGTCTGAGTTCCACGGCGCCTGCATCAGGTTGGCAACCCCGATGAGCACGAAGGCCATCAGCACGCTTCCAGCGACCGATGCAATAGCGCCTTCCCAGGTCTTTCCGGGGCTCAGTTTGGGCGCCATCTTGTGCCGGCCCCAGGCGCCGCCGACATAATATGCAGACGTATCGCCGGCCCACACCGCGAACAGCAGCAGCACTACGAGCGAAGGGCCATTGGCCTGCTCGCGCAGAGTCGGCAAGGCAAGCAGCGCCAGGCCGGTGTAGAGCAGGCAGAAAATCGCTGCCGCCGCATCGGCCATAACTTCCTCGACCGGCTTGGCGAACGTGCAATAAACCAGCAGCCCGAGCCCCAGAACGCCGAAGAGTCCGGGGACCATATCAGGCCACTGGAAATTGACGATAAACAGCGCCACCAGAGCCACCAGCGTCGCAGCCCGGGGAGGATTGGCTCCACAGCGCCGCGTCAGGCTCATGTATTCCCACGCGGCAAGCACGGCAACAGCGGCCACGGCCAGCGAGAACAGCCACTGCCACCTTGGTCCCAAAAACACAAGAATCAGGACTGCAGGAATCAGGACCGCGGCGGTAAGTACACGTTTCATTCAGGGTTGAGAATACACTGCCGGGCCGGACGGCCGAAGTTACGAAAGGCTTGACTGCTTTGCCGGCCAATCCCAAAGCGGGCTAGTGCCCGACGTCAAGAACGTTTCGGACGTTGCGCTCTCCCTGGAGCCAGCCCCTTCAGTCTGACTTTTGAGCGTTCCAATGGCCTCGACGGGGATCCGGTGGCCTACTTCCAGGTGCATCCCAAGATGGCTGAGCATGTCGCGATGGTCTCTCACGACAAAGTCCGCGCGTTTTCCAGGAAGTCCCACGCTGCAATGACAGAAGTCAAGTTGATCGTCGATCGCCATGAACAGGTAGACGTCGATGTCCGGATGCCATCGACAGTAGGTCATCAACTCTCCATTCCATCCTGCGCAAAGCGCTCTGCAGCGGAACGGATGATTTCCTTCAGTTGAATCCGCAGTTTTGGGCATAGGATCTGCGATTGCAGCAGGATTTCCGGGGACACTCCCTAGCTCGCCGCAATCTTAATGCTTTCAAAATCCTGTTCCACTTCGCCTCCATCTTCGCCAATTCCGCCGTAGCGGCGCTCGCGGCGCTGGAAGTCCGCAATCGCCTCCAGCAGATGCACGCCACGGAAATCGGGCCAGTAACGCTCTGTAACGAATATCTCTGTATACGCGATTTGCCAAAGCAGGAAGTTGGAAAGGCGCAGCTCCCCTGAGGTGCGAATCAACAGGTCGGGATCGGGCATCTGCGCTGTGTACAGATGCCGGTGAATGTCCTTTTCGCCGATGTGATTGGGGTCGAGGCGCTTGTGCTTGATTTCGTCTGCAAGCCCGCGAAACGCGTCCACCAGTTCCGAACGCCCGCCGTAATTCAGGGCCAATGTCAGCGTAGTACCGGTGTTGCGCGCCGTGGCTTCCTCCGCCCATTGCATCTTGTCCTGAACTTCGGGTGGCAATTCGCGCGTTCGTCCGATGTAGCGAATGCGGATGTCGTTGGCTTTCATGCGCTCCAGATTGTGATCCAGATAGGTCTTGAGAAGACGCATCAGGAAGCTGACCTCGGCGCGAGGCCGCCGCAGATTGTTCTCCAATGAAAATGCGTATAGCGTCAACCACGGCAAACCGATCCGTGCCGCCGTTTCAGTGACCAACTGTACAGCCTTGGCGCCCTGCTGGTGGCCCACGAAGCGCTTCAAAGACCGGCGCCCCGCCCAGCGGCCGTTCCCGTCCATGATGATGGCCACATGCTGGGGCAAACACTCGGGCTTCAGCGCGACGTATACGGCGCGCTCCTCCGCGTTCAGCTCATCGATGCGCTTCATGGGAGATGGAGATAAGGACTCGCCTCTAGGTTGCATTTACGGTTTCCACGCGGGCGCTTCCAAGGCGTCTCAAAGTGGCGCCGACGGCGTTCACGCGCGATAGGAGAATGGCATTGCGGACCGCGTGAACAGAATTTCCGGCCGGATTGAAACTTGCCTGCGACCGGATCCGAGGAGTCACACCATCGACCGTAGCACAAGCAACCACCCGCCGCAATTGCCTTCAGCGTCGCCGGATCAATTCATAAGGAGTATGCCGGCAATCCCACTGCGGCAGTAGCCGGCATACCCGAACCGAGCGTCTGCGATCGCCGGCCTATGCGGTACGCCGGCGGCCCATCGCGGCATCCCTCACCGCGCCCAAAAAGAGCGTTCGGTGCAGCGAATCCAGATGCGGCATTAACGCCGCAACCTCGGCAAGAAATTCGTCGCCCAGGATCGAAGAGACTTCTTCGTCGCGACGGCTGCGGGCATCGCGAACCAGTTGGCGCAATTCCACTCCAAGTGCCGTGGCCAGCCGCTCCAGCGACCCCAACGTGGGGACCGCCTTGCCGTTTTCGATTTTGGAGATGTAGGTTCGCGGCACTTGCATCCGCCCTGCCAATTGACGCTGGCTCAAGTGGCGCGCCCGACGCATTTCACGAACCTGGATTGCAACCTGCAGACCCGGGTTGTCAGCATCCGGCGTCGGCTGCCTGCTCACCAGTTGCGGCGCCAACGGTGCCGGCTCCTCAATGTCGAGGGGCCGGCGGCACCTTCTGCAAAGGGAGTTACTGGTTCTGTACTGCATTAGTCTGCAGTACTCACACCGCACCACTTCGCGTGTATCCACGCTCACTAAAGTAGTCACCATCTGGATGTGCGGAGCGCCAGAGCTTGGACCCCGGGGTGCTTGATTGCACCACATATGGTGCTACTCTCGATGAAGCGAACCATAATTGTCAAGTAGAAATTTGGAGACAAATGGAAAAATCCCCGATCAGACCATAAAATACCCGGCAAATCGCGAACCATGTTGATTAACAGGAGATGGCGATGAACGAAACTCAGATGCAGTTTGGGCGCGAACAGGCCATGAAATTGCTCACGGATTGGACGCAAAGCGAGAGCCTGCGCAAGCATGCACTTGCAGTGGAGGCCTGCGTGGCCGCTTATGGTGAACAAGAGGCTGATCGGATGGACTTCGTGGGCGATGCGCGTGCGGCCCTGCTGAACCTCTATTCCACCACCGCCCTGCTCCACGACTTTGACTACGAGCGCCATCCCAACGCAGAGGAGCACCCCTTCGTCGGTGTTCGTGAACTGGAGCGGCTCGGATGGCCCGAGGAGATGCGTACTGCGATCCTTGGCCACGCGCAGTACTCCGGCGTTCCGCGTGTCTCGCACCTTGCCAGGGCTCTCTTTGCCTGCGACGAATTAGCCGGCTTCCTCACCGCCTGCGCCTTGGTCAAGCCCTCGAAGTCAATTGCGGAGGTGGAAGTGGCCAGCGTGAAGAGGAAGATGAAGGACAAAGCCTTCGCCCGCGCCATTCACCGCGAAGACATCGCGCAGGGCGCGCAGGAACTCGCCGTTGGTCTCGAGGCCCACATTGCCTTCTGCATTGAGGCGATGAAAAAGCGTGCGGGAGAGCTGGGGCTGTGAACTTTGCGCACCATCGGCGCTATTTTTCTTGTTCACTCTGCTCTTTTGGTCTCTCGGTCTCACGTAGCCTTCTTTGCGGACCCTGATTCCTGACCGCTGTTATTTGCCCCACACGCCGCTGGCAATCGCGCGGACTCCATCCAACTCGCCGTTGTAGCGATAAAACCAGCACTCTATTTTGCGTCCATCGCTCATCTCCACCATCTGCCGCTCGCGAACGAACTCACTCGTTTCTGGCGCTTGAGGATCAAAGCCTTCGTAATCGTCCAGTTGAGGAAGAATGCTCATGTCCTCAGATAACTCCATCACCGTGCCGGAGATGTTGCTCGCAGCTCTCGCATGGGGCACGGCGCCGGGATAGCTCCCCAGATCGTATAGCGCGCCGCGCACGAATCCCTCACCCACCGGCCGCAGTTTTGCCGCCAGCGCCGCAACTTTCTTTGGCGCGCAGCCTGGCTGCAGCGTTCCGTAGGCGAAGAGATATTGGATCATCGCACGATCGGCTTACTCGCTGACTTGCTGCGTCGCACGCAGTTCGGCAACAATCTCCTGCGCTGCCTTCCGCGCGTCGGCTTCCTTGTCCGGCGGAAAGCTGATGGCTCCCACGCGCGCGTGCCCGCCCCCGCCGTAGCGCTCGCAAATCTGCGCCAGGTTCACCATTTTTGCGGGATCGATCTTTGTCCACGGATTCGATCCGACGGCGACCTTGGTGCGGAAACTCGACTTCGACAAACCGATCGAATAAGTTGCGTTCGGATACAGATAATATGGGATGAATTTGTTGAACCCTTCCAGGGGATGGTCGGTAATGTCGAAGAAGATCGTGCCCGCGCGCTCTTCCGCGCGGCCGCGGATCAGTTCGAGCGCCTGGCGGTGCCGCTCGAGCAGCGGAGACAGCAAGGGCGCCACAAACGGCTGGCGTAGAATTTCGGCGAGCGGCAACTCGGTGAGCAATGGAATCAGCCGCGGAATAAATCCCGGGTCCTGCGTGGATTCAATGATCAGCGTCAGCTTCATGGCCGGCGCGGCCATCTCCACGGCGGCCTCGGGGCTTTCGTACTTCGCTCCATCCACAATATCGGCCCAGTGAATCAGCTCCGCCACCGGCGCAGTGTCGAAGTTGTAGCGCGTTTTGGCAATGTGGGCCAGAAAACTGGTGCACGAAGTGTAGTTCGGATCGAAAAACTTGCGCGCGGCGCACTGCGGATCCTGCTGGCAAGCGAGGAAGTGCGCCTGATCCTCGGGAGTAAGGAAGGCCGATTGGTGATGATCGAACCACCATGTTATTCGGGGCGACGCCGAATACTTGAAATCCACGATGGCGTTCTCATCGCCACTGAATTCGCGCTCGTCAAATAAAGCGCCGGCACGGTGCACCAGCCCGAGGTACTCGTAACTCGCATCCGCCGCGATGCGCTCGCGATGAAATCGCGTAAACAGCGAAGCCGAGCAGGCTCCGTCGAAGCATTTGTCGTGATAGAAGACGCGAACCCGCAAAACCGGGGATCCTCCTGAGCCTGAAAGCTAAACAACCGGAACTGTTAAGCATCAAGGGATCGGCCCATTGTGTCAAGGTCGGCCCCGGTCAAAGCGCCCGGGAGCCTCGTGCCTTGAGCCGGACAGAGGTGTGGCCCAGGCCACAGGCTTTGATGCTGCCAATCGTTTACCCTCAAATGAGCCATCCTAAATGACGACCGATGCAGCGCATGCCCGTTATCCGCTAACGCAGGGTGTCAACCCCTGGCTCGTCACGCTTTCCGTGATGCTTCCCACGTTTATGGAGGTGCTCGACACCGCCATTGCCTCGGTGGCGCTGCCCTACATCGCCGGCTCACTCTCTGCCTCAAACTCCGAAGCCACCTGGGTACTTACCAGCTATTTAGTTGCCAATGCGGTCATTTTGCCCGCCTCCAACTGGTTTGCCCGCCGCTTTGGCCGCAAGCGCTTCCTGCTCACATGCGTCATCATCTTCACCGTCGCGTCGTTCTTCTGCGGCGCGGCCCCATCGCTTACCGTGATTCTGCTGGCGCGAGTAATGCAAGGCGCCGGCGGAGGCGCCCTGCAACCTCTTTCACAATCCATCCTGCTCGAGAGCTTTTCGCTTAAAGACCGTTCCAAGGCCATGGCCGCTTATGGCCTCGGCATCGTGGTCGCGCCCGTGCTCGGCCCCACACTCGGCGGCTGGCTTACCGACACGTTTAGCTGGCGCTACGCCTTCTACATCAACATCCCGGTCGGCATTCTCGCTGTGATCATGATCAGTCGTTTTGTCCACGATCCGCCTTACATCAAGAACGCAAAGGTGAGCGCCTTTGACAACATCGGCTTCGGCCTGCTCGTCGTCTGGACCGGCTGCCTGCAGATCGTGCTCGACAAAGGTCAGGAAGACGATTGGTTTGGTGCGATCTGGGTGCGTTGGGCGGTCGCGGCGCTCATTATCGCTCTCGTCGGTTGGATTTGGCGCTCCTGGACCAACCCCAAAGGCCTCGTCGATCTCCACGTCCTGAAAGACCGCAATTTCCGCACCGGTTTGTTCATGATCGCCATGCTGGGCATGTGCATCTACATCACCATCGCCATTCTGCCGCTCTATTATCAGGAGATCCTGGGTTACACAGCATTCTCCGCCGGGCTGGTCGTGGGTCCGCGCGGCATTGGCTCTTTTGTCGGGTCGCCCATCATCGGTTTTCTCAATTCCCGCATCGATCCTCGTAAGCTGCTCTGCCTCGGCTTCCTCGGATTTGCCGCCTGCGCCTTCATCTTCGGCACGGTGAATCTCGATATCGGCCCCTATACACTGCTTATTCCTATCACGCTCACCGGCTTCGCCCTGAGCTTCGTCTTCGTACCGATGGCCACTTTAACCACATCAACGATCTCGCGAAACGACATGGGCAACGCCACAGGACTCTTCAACATGCTGCGCAACATTGGCGGATCCATCGGCATTGCCATGGCCACTACCGCGCTGATCCGCCGCTCCGCCCTCCATCAGAATGAGATCGGCGCAAACCTCACCTCATCGACCGTCATGCTTCAGCAGAAATCCGGCGCTATCGCTGCTTATCTGACCCGCCATGTCGGCCTCGCCCAGGCGCGGCCCGGCTCCTTCGGCCTCATCTATGGGCTCATGCAGCAGCAAGCTGCCCTGCTCGCTTATGTCGACGTCTTCCGCTGGACCGCGGTTCTAGCGCTGGTCTGCGCCGCCTGCACCTGGATGTTCAAAAAGCCGGCGCCGCATTCTGCACCGCCACCCGGCGGCCACTGAAAACAAAGCCAGGCGACCCGCGATTCCTCGCACGCGCGTTCGGGCCCGGTGATCTGCAGCGGGACCGCAGGATCGAAAAGCTCTCAATCGTTGCTCCTCTTCGCAGCTTGCCAATCTCAGGCGGCGCCGCAGATGTGTTGGAGTTGCAAGCTAAATTCTTCTCCTTAGCGGCGGCTTTTGGCACCAAGCAACCACCCGCCTGCATCCGGCCTCAAATCTTTGAAAGGCAGTGATCCACTGCCGAAGGCTCGGTTTGTGCGCGCGATTAAATCAAGAATTTCTAATCTGCGGGGATTTTTCATGTCACACCCAACTCGTGAATTAAAGAAAGTTGAATCGGCCATCCACAGCGTGATTGAAAGCCTGATCGACAGCCAGGAAGCTCTCGTTGAAATTGGCGAAAAACTCGAAGATCGAAACCTCAAGCGCTACTTCCTTACGGAATCGCTCAAGCGTGCCCAGTTCCGCGGCGAGTTGGAAACGGTGCTGAACCAGGAAGGCGTGAGCGGCCTCCGTGAGAGCGGGACCACCGCGGGAGCGACGCACCGCGCCTGGGCCAACCTGAAGTCCAGACTCGGCGGCGGCGACCATACATTGCTGGTCACTGCTGAAGAAGGCGAGGACGCGGCCAGAGAAGCCTACGACAACGCGATCAGCAGCTCGATGCCCCTGCCAATACGCCAACTGCTCACCTCGCAGGCAGCGCACATCCAGGAATCTCACGACTTTATGAAGGCTGCGCTCGAACGTGTGCAGTAAGCGGAATATAAAGCCGACCTGAAAAACGTCGGCGATTGGCAAACAAGTGCGAGAAGAATCGCCCGACGCGTTAGGGCAACCCGCCGTCCCCTTGTCGCCTCTATCCCCTTCTGAAGCCGCGCCCATTCTGTGGCTTCATTTTCAGGCGGGGGCGGGAGGTTTTCGCGATTTCCCTCCCTTGCCGGCGGCGAAGGAGAATCGCAATGGCAGCCG
The DNA here is from genome assembly GCA_963802955.1 of uncultured Acidobacteriaceae bacterium. Taxonomy (GTDB): domain Bacteria; phylum Acidobacteriota; class Terriglobia; order Terriglobales; family Acidobacteriaceae; genus Telmatobacter. The sequence continues at coordinate 553,560 of CAWDKT010000007.1, read as the reverse complement.
CCGGACCCTGCCTGTATCGCCGAGCGGGGCGGGAAATACATTCAATCCAGCAACGCCGCAAACTTCATGCTCCTTTCGTCGTACTCCTCGATTTGCCCCGTAAGGATGTCGTAATACCAGCCATGCACCGTGAGCCTCCCCTCGGCTAGGGCGCGCTCGACGGCTGGTTGGGCTCGCAAATTCTCCATCTGCGCCACCACATTGCCGCGAATCACGGCGGCCAGTTCTGCGTTCCCGCCATCTGCCGCATTCAGCGGTTGCTTGTGCTCGAACGCCGCCTCCACGTGATCGAGCCAGCGCCGCGCTTTGGGCAGATTCTCCAGACTCCTACGATCCAACGCGGCCTTAAGTGCACCGCAGTCGGAGTGCCCGCAAACGATTGCATGCCTCACCTTCAACACATCCACTGCGTACTCAATCGTCGCCGTTACCCCGTCCACATCGTGACTATTCACAGGCACCACGTTCCCGATGCTGCGCGCAATGAACAGATCTCCGGGCTCGGTGCCCAGAATCAGATCGGGTAGCACGCGCGAATCCGCGCAAGTAATGAACAGCCACTCCGGCGACTGGCCCTCCGCCAGAAGATGAAAATGGCTCTTCTTTGCCGGGAACACCTCGGCTAAAAATCGCTTGTGCCCCTCAATCAGTCGTTTCATTCTCGCCCAACGTCTCCAATTCGACTCCGACGATCCTTTTGCATGTCGCGTTTACGCGCGGCTCGCACATCGACAGCCTAACTCACGCCGCCCAATCCATCGTGCCGCCTGTCGAGAATGCGACAATCCAAATCGAAGGGAAACCACTCCCATGTACCGCTTCCAAAGATATTCGTGCCCGGCAGTTTTATTAGTTCTCCTTTTGACAGCTCTTCCGGTCGCCGCGCAATCCGTTGACAATCTGTCGCCCGAGCTCCGCAGCCAAGTCGATCGCATCGCCGTACAGGTTCTTGAGGCGACCGGAGTCCCATCTGCATCGATCGCCATAGTCGAGCACGGGAAACTCGTCTACACGCACGCTTACGGAATGGCGCGCCTGGCCACAGACTCGGCCCCCGCACTTCCAGCCACGCCGGACATGCGCTACTCCATCGGGTCGATCTCGAAACAATTTTCCGCAGCCGCAATCCTTATGCTGCAACAAGAGGGCAAACTCTCCCTCGACGATCCAGTTGGTAGGTATATTCCAGGCCTGACGCGCGGCAACGAAGTGACCATTCGCGAGATTTTGTCGCACACCTCTGGCTATCAGGATTTCTGGCCCGAAGATTACGTGATGACTCCCATGCTCAAGCCCACCACCGCGCAGCAGATCCTGGATGCCTGGGCCAAAAAGCCGCTCGACTTCGATCCTGGGACGCAATGGCAGTATTCGAATACCAACTACGTTATCGCCGGGCGCATCGTCGAAGTTGTCTCTGGCGAGCCATATTGGGATTTCCTCACCCAACACATCTTCCGTCCGCTGGGCATGAACTCGGTCTGGAACTCCGATCAGCATCCACTCACACGGGCCGACGCCACAGGCTACTATCGCCACGCGCTCGGTCCTTTGCGTCCTGCTCCCGAGGAAGGTGCGGGTTGGATGTTTGCTGCGGGCGAACTGGCCATGACCGCGCACGATCTGGCTATTTGGGACGAAAGCTTGCTCGCACAATCACTGCTCTCCTACGAGAGCTACAAAGGAATGTTCACCGAGATCAAACTCAAAAACGGCGAAGGGACGCATTACGGCCTTGGCGTCGACGTCCACGACCGCAACGGCCATCTCTCCATCGAGCACAGCGGCGAAGTCTCCGGTTTCGTCTCAGAAAATGAAGTATTCATCGACGACGGTGCAGCCGTCGCCGTCCTTACCAACCAGGATGCCGTAAACGCAGCCAGCACCATCGCCCGTCTTGCCGCACCTCTGGTGGTGGGCTTCGCGCTTGCCCCCGCCGAGCAGCAGGCCCTCGACATCTATCGCGGCCTGCAGCAGGGCCATATCGATCGCAGCCTGCTCGCGCCCAACCTGAACGACTACTTCACGCCCCAGGCGATCGCCGATTTTCAATCGAGCCTGGCGCCGCTGGGTGAGCCTCTCAGCCTGCGCCAAACTCGCCAGGCGCTGCGCGGCGGCATGACCTTCCGTACCTTTGACATTGTTTATCCCGGCAAGCGCCTCGAGCTCACTACCTATACCTATCCCGACGGCAAGCTCGAGCAGTACCTGATTACGCCGGACGAATAGCTCGTTTTAGGGCCGTCAATTCAGTTGAAGTTCGCGCTGCGTGAAATCTATTGACATTCTTACTAATATCTGATATAATACTAAAGTATCAATCATCATTTAGGGCGCCTGTGCGCCCGCACTTAGGAGAATTCATTATGGAGAACTCACTCAGCGCCATCGAGACATTCATTCGGGATTACGAACGAAACATCGCCGCCGGAAATATGCCCGCCCTTCTCGGTCTGTTTGCCAATCCGTTTCTGGCCGCAACGCCTCAGGGTGCGAAAATCGTGACCGCCGCTGACTTTGCCGAGGCACTGCCGGCGCGCAAACAACTCTTCGATCGCATGGGATGGAAATCCTCGTCCCTTGTCGATGTTCACTCAATCCCGCTCAGCGCTCGCTACGCACTGCTGCTCACCGAGTGGCGCATGAACTTCGCAGCCGCCGATAGCAGCCGGATCGAACTTCTTGTTGACTCGGCTTTTGTCGTCGATACCGGTACCGAGGCTTTCAAAATCATCCTCTACCTCGCCGGCGATGACATTATGGCGCTCCTCAAAGAGCGCGGCACCCTGCAGAATTGATCTGTCGCACAAGAAAAGGGCAAGGCCCGCGGATCCTCTCGGTCAGCGTTGCCCTCTATACTTGCTCCTCATTCCATTCTTATCGCGGATCGACGTGCAGCGGTCCCGACAGGGTCATCATGTCTGCGAACGGTCCCGCGACGCGGTCGCCATCCACGGGCTTGCCAAAGAAGTCCGAATCGATTCCCTTGAACGCGGGCAACGCCTTTACGTCGCCTTTCACCGTCAGCGTAAGTTCCAGCGTATCGGGATCGAGCGACGCCGTGATATTTGCCATTGCCCCGTTCATATCCCAGCCGCGCTGCTCGCGCCACGACTGCAGGTCGTCCCACTCGGCCGGCTCAGGAAACTTTACACGCAGGATCGGCTGCCCGAAGCCGCCCCTCCCTCCAAAACCCGCCGGACTCGGATAGACATTGCCATCTGCATCGTTCTTCCCGTTGTTGAACTCGATCGCCGAACGACCGATTCCAAAGAACACATTGTCGTGCACCTGAAGGTTGTGCACGTCGTTGGTGTGCCCGCCGATGGGCCTCGGGCCGTTAATGCCCGAAACGGTATCGACGCACACCTCGTGACAGTTGAGAAACAGGTTGTAGGCGATGATTACATTGTTGGTGTCGCGGATGAGAATCCCGCCGGTCAAATCCCCAAAAATATTATTGTCGATTTCGTTCAGGACTTCGCTCCCTTCGATATGGATCGCATGGGGATTCACATCGCCGGGAATATCCGCAAACACATTCCCGGTGAGCCGGTCGTTGGCGTTGCCAATGTCGAGCCAGATGCCGTTTGCGTGCCGGATATGCCGCACCACATTGTTGCGGAAGAGCAGATTGTGCGCGGTGTGCATCTTGGTGCCGCCCGACTCCGACATCATCGCCGCGCTCTGCCAGCCGACCCATTCGAAAAGGTTCTTTTCGACGAGCATATTCTGCGGGCCGCCGGTTCCTCCCAGCCCCTCGATACCGCAGTAGCGAAAGGTGTTGCCGCGCACAACATCGAAGCCCACTGGCTGCGGCGGCCGCGAGGCACCCCAATCCTCGTTGCCAACGTCGAGGCCCACGCTGTTCGCCCACTCAAACGTGTCATCTTCGAAAATGAAGTGGTTGCCGCGGTTCACTGAGACCATTCCCCGCTGCGGAACCGGGAATCCGTTGCCCGCGTCCTCGAACGCGATGCCTTTGACACGAATGTACGATTGATACCGCTCGGCGGGCGAGAAGATCTGCTCCTGCGTCGTGATCTCGATGATGTGCTTCGACGGGTCGTCGTCGTTGGCCAGCCGGATGTGCAGCGTCATGCCGTTCATTTCGATCCATACCTTGCCCGCTTCCGGCTGGAACTCCTTGAAAAGGGGCGTCCAATGGATATCGGTGAAGTAGTTCATCGAGCGTGGCGAAGGCCCCGCCAACTCCTGCGGCGTCTCCACCGGCTCCAGCGGATGGCCATCAACGAAGACCAGCCCGCGGCGGCGAAAATAGGTGCTCATATTGTCCTGGGCGTAGCGCAGCCAGGTCTTGTTTCCGAGAACGTTATCCACTTCAAATGGGTTGTAGCCGGTGGGGAACCAGGAGGGATCGAGCTTGAGCTCCCATGCCTTTACGGGCTGATGGGTCGCCGGATCGAATCCGAAATTCCACCCCTCGCTGGGCTTCCAGTCCGTGACCACGCGCGAACCCTTCACTACCACCTTGGCTCCCGGCGCCGCCTCGTAGCTGATCATCGCGTCAGGCCCCGTGCCGCCGCGCGCCGGCTGAATGAACTCGCGGTAGACGCCTTCGGCAATCACCACGCGTTCGCCCGGCTGGAGCACCTGCGCCGCATGGTTGATGGTCTTGAAGGGATGATCCTCGGTTCCCGGCCCATTGTCGTCGGCGTTCTTCGCGTTGCAGTCAACGTAGTAGGTTTTGGTGAAATGCAGCGGCTTCTCCCACATGGGAAACTCCGTGCCGTCAGGCAGCGTTGAATTCGAAGCCCATCCTGCAGCAGTGGCAAAGCAAAGCAAACTCAGGCAAATCAATATTCGCTTCAAAAGACAGCCTCCCGCCCGGCAAGACTTCAAGCTTCCACGCCTTCCGACAATGGCATTTTTCCAGTGCGGCCATGGTAAATCGGTTTTCCGCGATTGTCGAGATTGTCTTTGGCAATCCCCGCGTCCACTGGCCGATCGCAGGTTGCGGGAATGGTGGACACTGTCTGGCGCCCACGCCGTTGCTTTACCATCGCTTGAGAGGCAGCCATGCGAATGCACAGGCACGCATTCACGGTCGCCATTCGCTTTATCAGCGGGATACTCATTTTTCGAGACCAGGTCTTTTATGCCCTTGGAATCTTCCGCTACACCCGGCATCCGGATGCTTCGGTCTCGCGGCATTCGATTCCAGGCGCGGGAAGCGTACTTGACGCACATTTCGTCTGTCCGACGGATGGGTCTGCGCGCGCCGCGGTACTGATTTGTCACGGCATCGGTGAAAGGGTCGAAAGCTGGCTGCCGGTGCAGCAGCTCTTCGCGGCGCACGGTGTCGCGTCGCTCCTCTTCGACTACTCCGGGTACGGGAAAAGCTCCGGGACCCCGGATTGGACCCAGTTCGAGAATGACGCGGTCGCTGCTTTTCGTTACCTTGAGCAGCTTGAGCCCGCGTTGCCCAAATCGGTTGTAGGATTCTCGCTGGGCAGCGGCATCGCTGCCGCCACCATCAACCAGCTCGCCGCGGAACGGCTTGTCCTCTGTGCCGCGTTTACCTCGTTTCGTGCCGCCGCGCGCGCCGCGGGGATTCCCGAAAGGCTCTCCTTCATGGTCCCCCCCATCTGGCGTGCCGAGGAGTCTCTTCCGAATTGCGGGTTGCCTGTGCTGGTGGTTCACGGGGCCGAAGATAGTCTCTTTCCGGTTTCAATGGCTTCAGAACTTGCCGCGCTCTGCGGGGGCCAAGCGACACTCGTGGTGGTTCCAGGCACGGGGCACAATCAGCCATTTCGCAAGCCCGAGCTGTCGTTCTGGGGTCCGGTAATCTCTCACGTCGTGCAGTAGACTGCTGCGTTCTTGAGCGGGGTTCTTTCGCCACGTTGATTGGTGTCGCTCGAGCGATCGAGGCTCCGGTACACTGGAACTGGATCGAACCCATGTTTGAGAACCTCACCGACAAGCTGCAGCGCGTCTTTAAGAACCTTCGCGGCCAGGGAACACTCACCGAGGAAAACATCGCGGAAGCTCTGCGCGAAATCCGCGTCGCACTGCTCGAAGCCGACGTCAATCTCAAGGTCGTGAACGAGCTCGTCGAGCACATTCGCGAAAAGGCCATCGGCACTGAAGTTCTCACCGCGCTTTCGCCTTCGGAGCAGGTGGTCAAAATCGTCAACGACGAACTCGTGGCTCTGCTCGGCAAAGACACGGCCCGCTTCAACTTCGCCTCCAAGCCGCCGACAGTGATTCTGATGGCCGGGCTGCAGGGCTCCGGCAAAACGACGACCTCCGGCAAATTGGCCGCCTGGCTCAAAAAAGGCGGTCACCGGCCCATGCTCGTTTCCGTCGACGTCTACCGCCCCGCCGCGCGCGAGCAGCTCAAGATCGTCGCCAAGCAGGTGGAAGCGCGCCTCTACGAAGGCGACCAGAAAGGTGAGCCCGCCGGCTCCGCGCTGGTCGAGCGCCTTGCCAAAGAGGCTCGCCGCGAAGCCGTCATCATGGGCTGCGACACGCTCATTGTCGATACCGCCGGCCGCCTGCACGTGGACGAAGAGCTGATGGCCGAGATGGAGACCCTCAAAAAGATCCTCTCGCCGCAGGAAATTCTTTTCATCGCCGACTCGATGACCGGCCAGGACGCCGTCAACTCCGCGCAGGATTTTCATACTCGCCTTGGACTGACTGGCGTGGTCCTGACGAAAATGGACGGCGACGCGCGCGGCGGTGCGGCACTGTCGATTCGCCACGTAACCGGTCAGCCCATCAAGTTCATCGGCGTGGGCGAAAGGCCCGATGCTTTCGAGCCGTTTCACCCCGACCGCATCGTCGGACGGATCCTCGGCATGGGCGACATGCTTTCGCTCATTGAAAAGGCCCAGGACAACCTCGACCGCCGCAAATCCGAAGAACTCGCCAAAAAAGCGTTGCTCGGCGACAACTTCACGCTCGAAGATTTCCGCGAGCAGTTGAAGCAGATCAAAAAACTCGGGTCGATGGAGTCAATTTTGAAGATGCTGCCCTCGGTCGGTCCCTTCGCCGGCATGCAGCAGGCCGCGGGCAAGGTAGACGAAAAGCAGTTCGTGCGCCTCGAGGCCATCATCAACTCCATGACGCCGCGAGAGCGCCGCAACCACGAGATCATTTCGGGCTCGCGCCGCAAGCGCATCGCTGCCGGCAGCGGGACGAGCGTGCAGGACGTGAACCAGCTCCTGCGCCAGTACGCGCAGATGGCCAAGATGTTTAAGCAGGTGGGCAAAGGCGGCCTGGCTAAAAGCATGATGCGCGGCGGGCTGGCTGGCATGAGCGGCCGCCAACGCTTCGGAAGGTAGCAATGAAGTGACCGCTCTCCAGGACCAGCTCGATGAGATCACCTCGAATACGCGCCACCTCGTCCAGCCGGAGCGTATGGCCTTGAGCGAGCGCGCCGTCCAGGAACTATTCGCCTCCGGCATCGAGCAAAAGATCCTCCCCGTCGGCGCCACCGCGCTCGAATTCACCCTCCCTGACGCGTCGGGCCGCCCAGTCTGCTCGGCCGATCTGCTCGCTCTGGGGCCGCTCGTTCTCAACTTCTTCCGGGGCCGCTGGGATCCCTATTGCGTGACCGAGATCGAAGCTTGGCGCGAACTCTTTCCCCGCCTGCGGGAGGCCGGCATACTTCTCGCCGCGATCAGTCCCCAAACCACCCGCCAGAGCGACTTCATGGTGGGCCAGCACTCGCTCCCGTTCCCCGTTCTCAGCGACCCCGGCTGCGTTTTCGCTGGCAAATTCGGCCTGGCTTATTCGATCCCTCACTACCAGCGGGACTACTTCCGGTCAATCCTCGTGAATATCCCTTTCCTCAACGGGGACGACTCCTGGCGGCTGATCCTGCCAGCCACCTACGTCCTCGGCCAGGACCGGAAGGTCCTTTATGCCCAAGCCTTTGCAGACTTCCGCGTTCGGCCCGAACCAGAGGAAGCGCTTGCGGCTGCGCTGGCGGCCTGCAAGTAGCTCATCTTTCAAGACATAATCCCATTTCGGCCGAATCGCCAGGTCTCGGATCAAATCTGCACCCTCTTTATGCTTTTTGCATCAAAGAAGTTGACAGTAGTTCGCTCAATCTGGCATTCTGCCTCCTTGAGCACATTCTGAACAGGCAGGGTATTTAACCATGGCAAAAATGATTGGCATTGACCTCGGCACCACCAACTCGTGCGTGGCCGTCCTGGAGGGCGGTGAGCCGAAAGTAATTCCAAATGAGGAGGGCGCGCGCACTACCCCCTCGATCGTCGCCTTCGCAAAGAACGGAGAGCGGCTGGTGGGTCAGGTCGCCAAGCGCCAGGCCATCACCAACCCAGAGAACACCATCTTCTCCATCAAGCGATTCATGGGGCGCCGTTACGACGAAGTCAACGATGAAATGAAGATGGTTCCCTACAGGGTCGTCAAGCAGGGCGATCACGTGGCCGTCGTGGCCCAGGGCAGGGAATACACCCCGCCGGAAATCTCCGCCATGATCCTGCAAAAGCTTAAGGCCAGCGCTGAAGCCTATCTTGGCACCACGGTCACCGAGGCTGTGATCACCGTCCCGGCCTACTTCAACGATGCCCAGCGCCAAGCCACAAAGGATGCGGGCAAGATCGCCGGCCTCGACGTCAAGCGCATCGTCAACGAGCCCACGGCGGCCGCGTTGGCCTACGGTCTCGACAAGAAGAAGGACGAGACCATCGCCGTATACGACTTTGGCGGCGGCACGTTCGATATATCGATCCTCGAAGTCGGAGAGGGCGTTATTGAAGTCAAGGCGACCAACGGCGACACGCACCTTGGCGGCGACAATCTCGACCAGCGAATTGTCGATTGGCTTATCGCGGAATTCAAGCAGGAAAACGGGCTTGACCTCACTTCGAAGGGCAACGAGATGGCCCTGCAGCGCCTGAAAGATGCTGCGGAAAAGGCCAAGATCGAGCTTTCGACAACCATCGAAACCGAGATCAACCTGCCCTTTATCACGGCGGACGCCTCGGGTCCGAAGCATCTGGTCCGCAAACTCACCCGCGCCAAGCTCGAGCAGTTGGTTGAGGAATTGATTGACCGCTCCATCGAACCGTGCAAGCGGTGCATGGCCGACGCCGGTGTCAGCGCCAGTCAGATCGACGAAGTCGTGCTGGTAGGCGGGCAGACTCGCATGCCCAAGATTCAGGAGCTCGTGAAGAACCTTTTTGGCAAGGAGCCGCATCGGGGCGTGAATCCCGACGAAGTGGTTGCGGTCGGCGCTGCAGTTCAGGCGGGCGTGCTCTCCGGCGACGTGAAAGATCTGCTGCTTCTGGACGTGACCCCGCTGACCCTCTCGATCGAGACGCTGGGCGGCGTAGCGACATCGATGATTCCGCGCAACACCACGATTCCAACCAAGAAGACCGAGACCTTTTCGACGGCTGCCGACTCGCAGACCGAGGTTGAAGTGCACGTCCTGCAGGGTGAGCGGCCCATGGCGGGACAGAATCGCACCCTGGGCAAGTTCAAGCTGGGCGGAATTCCTCCGGCGCCGCGCGGCGTGCCGCAGATCGAGGTCACCTTCGACATCGATGCCAACGGCATCCTCAACGTAACTGCGAAGGACAACGCCACGGGCAAGGATACGCGCATCACTATCACCTCCAGCTCCGGCTTGAGCAAGGAAGAGGTGGAGAAGATGGCGAGGGAAGCCGATGCGCATGCCACAGAGGACAAGGAGCAGCGCGAGCAGATTGAGGCGCACAACGCGCTCGACAGCCTCGTCTACAACATCGAGAAGATGCTCAAGGACTCCGGCGACAAAGTGGCTGCGGCCGACAAAACCGACGTGGAAGCGGCGCTGGCAGACGCCAAGAAGACGCTCGAAGGCTCGCCGGCCACCGCCGAGTTGAAGTCCGCGCACGAGCGGCTGACCCTCGCCAGCCACAAGCTGGCCGAGGCCATGTACAAGGCCAGCACGCCGCAATCGGGAGCGGGGCCGGCGACGGGCGGTCCGACAGGAGCAGCTCCCGGCGGAGAGCAGAAGAAGGACGAAGGCGTGATCGACGCTGAATACGTCGACGTCGACGACAAGAAGTAATGCGCCTCTACACAAGTGGGTGCTCCAGGTCCCTCGCATTTGGGGATCTGGGATAGCACAGGCTGGAAGATCCGGGGTGGGCGATCGCGTCGTCCACCCCAACGTTCGATGGCTGAAATCGTGGGGGAATATTGTGTGCCCGAGTGAGCCTTTGCCGAAGAAGGCCCACCTCCGTTGGCAGGTCTCGTGCACGTTCAAAAGTTCTGCGCGGTTTAGTCTGATCTAAGATAAGAAAACGCAAATGGCGACAACCACCAATAAGGACTACTACGCCACGCTCGGCGTGAAGAAGACGGCCACGCCGGAGGAGATCCGCAAGGCCTTCAGAAAAGCTGCGCGCAAATACCACCCCGACGTGAATCCCGGGGACAAGCGCGCCGAAGAGAAATTCAAGGAGATCTCCGAGGCCAACGACATTCTGAGCGACGAGAAGAAGCGCAAGATCTACGACCAGGTCGGCTTCTACTCCGACCAGATCGATCCGGCAACGGCCGAAGCCTACGCGCGCCAGCAGCACGCCGGAGGCCAGCAGCAGCCTCCCATCGACTTTGGCGGCTTCGACTTCAACGGCTTCTCCGGCGGCGGCTATCCCGGGCAGCAGGAAGGCGCCGGTGGCTCGGCCTGGGGCAGCTTCAAAGACATTTTTTCCGGAATCTTCACCGGTGCGCAACATCCGCAGCAGCACGGCCCGCAGCCCGGCACCGACCTCGAATACCAGGCCACGGTCGATTTCTGGACGGCAATCCGCGGCGGCCAGGCGCGTATCCAGATCAATCGCCAGGAGACATGTCCCGCGTGCCACGGCCAGGCGCACATGGGCGGCGAAATGCAATGTCCTGAGTGCCATGGGACAGGCAAGGTGACGCAGATGGGCGGACGCATGAAGTTCAACATCACCTGCCCGCGCTGCAACGGAACGGGAAAGATCTCCAGTGACTGTCCTACCTGCCACGGCGAGGGGACTGTCATGCGCACCGAGAGCGTCGACTTTCGTATCAAAGCCGGCACGCGCGACGGCCAGCGCATTCGCCTGCAGGGCAAAGGCAATGCGGGCATCAATGGCGGCCCTCCCGGCGATCTCTTTCTCATCGTGCGCACCGGCACGCATCCGGTCTTTACGCGCCAGGGCGACGATATTCAGATCACCGTGCCGGTCACCGTAGCCGAAGCTTCGCTGGGAGCTAAGGTTGAAGTGCCCACCATCGACGGCCGCGCTCAGCTCAAGATTCCGCCGGGCACGCAGAGCGGCCAGAAGTTGCGCATGCGTGAGCGCGGCGTGGAGAGCGCGTCGCACCCCAGCCAGCGCGGCGATGAAATTGTCACTGTCGAAGTTGCCGTGCCGCACTTGAACGACGAGCGCAGCCGCGAAATCATGCGCGAACTTGCCAGACTCAATCCCGACGACCCGCGCAAGGCGCTGTTCGACAAGCTGTGAAGAGCGGGGACCGAGGGAACGAGAGACCAAGAGAAGCGAAAGGTCCGCGGCCGCGACGATGATCTTGAATGAGTTTGGGTTACGCTGATCCCGGGATACAGCCATGGCGACAAAACGCAAATCCAAAGGCGCATACATGATCTCGGCGGTCGCCGAGATGTACGAAATCCATCCGCAAACTTTGCGCCTCTATGAGCGCGAAGGGCTGCTCAAGCCCTCGCGCACCGAAGGCAATACCCGTCTCTATACAGACGAGGATCTCGAACGCCTCGAATTCATCCTCAACCTTGCCCGCGACCTCGGCGTTAACATCGCCGGCATTGGCATCATTTTGCAGATGCGCGAGCGCATGGAAGAGATGAACCGCCAGATGCAGAGCTTTGTCGAGTACGTGCGCAGCGAGATGCTCACGCGCTTCCAGCAGGCCGCGCCCGGCCAGCCAGGCGCCATCGTTCCCATTCGCAAGCCGCCGGTCGTCAAGCCGGCCGTTCCTAAAAGGCAGTAGCGGGGGAGATTCCCATCCACGCGGCCACAATCTTTATCCTCGTCGTCATTTTTGCAGCAACAGTGATCCGTTCCGCGATCGGCTTCGGCGAAGCGCTCATCGCCGTTCCAATGCTGGCATTCTTCGTTTCTGTGCGCGTGGCGGCTCCCTTGGCAGTGCTGGTCTCGATCACGATTGCAGCCGTCATTGTCGCGCAGGACTGGCGGCACATCCACCTTCGCAGTGCAGGCTGGCTGCTTCTTGCCACTCTGTTTGGGCTTCCGTTTGGCCTTCTTCTCCTCATCCACGGTCCGGAGCGCATGATCAAAGCGGGATTGGGCATCCTGATTCTGTTTTTCGCACTCTTCTGTCTCGCAGGGAGTGCGCGACTCTATCTCCATCGCGACAGCCGATTCTGGTTGCTCATATGCGGCTTCGTCGCAGGCGTCCTCGGGGGCGCCTATGGGATCAACGGACCGCCGCTAGCGATCTACGGCTCTCTGCGCCGCTGGCCGGCACAGCACTTTCGCGCCACCTTGCAGGCGTATTTTCTGCCCGCCGGCATCCTGGGAATGTGCGGTTTTTGGAGCGCCGGATTGTGGACCTCTGAAGTGACCCGAGACTATCTGCTTTGCCTGCCGGCAGCCATCCCGGCAGTGTTTCTGGGCCGGGCCATAAACCGCCGGCTTTCCACAGCAGCATTTTTCAAGTACATCTACGGAGCTCTCGCGGCTATCGGGCTGGCATTGCTGGTACAGGCTCTTAAACCACATTCCTGATTGCGCTGTCCGCATCTTCCCATGCCGCTCCTGGCCGCCAGGCGCGACTCGGGTGCATAAGTTACTCCGCTGAACTGCCGACGGGCTTGCTTGCCGTCCTGCGGATATTCTGTTATCAGCATGCCCTACGTCCTGCTTGGCCTGGCCGCTTTCGGCCTTATCACTTCCACGGTCTTTGCCGGCATTGTGCTGTGGGCGGTTCCAGGGTACTTACGCGCACGCCAGTCCGCGCTGCAAGCTCTCGCCGCGCGTCCGGGATTCACGCCACCGCTCTCTGTATTCAAGCCTCTGAGCGGCGCCGACCCCGGCCTCGAGTCCTACCTCGAAACATTTTTCACGCAGGACTACCCCGACTACGAGATTCTTTTCTGCGCCCGCTCGCCTGAAGATCCCGGTCTGGCCACAGCGCGCCGTGTTGCCGGACGCTACCCCGGTGTCCGCGTAAAATTCCTTTTCACTAACGGCCAGCCCGATTACATCAACGACAAAGTAATTTCCATGGAGAGAATTGAGGCTGAGGCCGCGCACTCAATCTTCGTGATCAGCGACAGCGACGTCCGAGTTTCGCCGAACTATCTGCGCGCCGTAGCGCTTCCTTTTGCCGACGTACAAACCGGCGGCATGTGCTGCCTCTACCGCGGAGTAGCTGCCCAGGGCGGTCTCTGGGCGCGGCTTGAGGCCGTCGGCATGTCGGTTGAAATGTCTGCCGGGGTCCTCGCCGCCCGAGCCATGGAAGGCATGCAATTCACCCTTGGCCCCACCATGGCCTTTCGTCGCGAAACCATCCGCAGCATGGGCGGTTTCAAGGTCACCGCCGAATATTGCGCCGACGATTTCGTGCTGGGCAACGAAACCCACAAGCTTGGCCAGACCGTCGTCCTTAGCCATCATGCGATCGACCACATCGTGCTCAACTCCAGCTTTATCTCCTCACTCAACCACCAGGTGCGCTGGATGAAGTCCACGCGCTTTTCGCGGCCTAAGGGCCACTTCGGCACCGCACTCACCTTCAGTGTTCCCTTCGGCTTGCTTGGCCTCGCTGCATGCGCATGGCTCGGCCATCCGGTCTGGGGCTTTGCGCTTTTCGCCTTCGCCATCGCCACGCGGCTCGCGCTCTCGATCGCTGTTGGCCGCCTCGTCGTGCAGGATCCAAGCTGGTTCAGCCTGCTTGTTCTCTACCCGATTCGCGATCTCATGGGATTTTGTTTCTGGGCCGCCAGCTACGCCGGCAGCCGCATTCTCTGGCGCGGGCGTGTCTTTGAGTTGTTGCCAGGCGGAAAGATGCGTAAGGCGAAGTAACCGATCGGCGATACACCGTGGTAATAGAGGTCGCACCAAAAGTCGAGCAGCGCTTCGATTGCAGGCGAAACGTAGCCATCTTCCCGCTCAGAACAACCGGGATAACACCATTGGGTCCATTTTCAGTTACTTGGGACTTGCGAATTCCGGCGCGGGTTATTCAATGAGAATCGCAACGACGGTACTATCTGGCTTATCGCGACGCCGCTTCGATTTTCAGGTCCCCTCGCCGCATCGCAGTGTAATTGGCAGAACGCATCAAGGGTTCGGCCATTCCCCCGGAGGCAGTAGAGATGCAAATGGCACGGTTGAAGGGCTCGCAGATTCTCCTGTTGGGCTGCATGTTTTTTGTCGCGATTGGCACGCTCATGGAGTACACCAATCCGCTCGCCATGACAGACTTCCAGCAGATCTATTTCGGCGCGCGATCCGCGGCCCACCATTACGATCCCTATAACTCCGATGAGATGATGGCCTTCTACCGCGCCGATACAGGCTCGCTTCCGCCTGACAACAGCGTGGTTTCACAAACGTTTCGCGAGATTGTTTTCATTACCCCCAACCTGCCAACGACGCTCTTTCTTGTCGCTCCCCTCGCAGCACTTTCGTTGAAATTGGCCGCTTTCATCTGGATGCTGCTCATCGAAGGTTGTTTCATCTTCGCCTGCGTTCGCATATGGATCTGCTGCACCGCGTCAGCGCCGCGATTTTCCGCGGTTCTGGTCGCACTCCTTCTCGTCAATAGCGGACTTCTGTTGAGTTCCGGTAATTCGGCAGGCCTCGTTATCAGCCTCACGGCGATTGCTGTTTCGTGTTTCATCGAAGGCGAATTGGTCGTACTCGGAATCTGCTGCCTTGCCGTCGCTCTTGTCATTAAGCCGCATGATGTGGGCCCGGTTTGGCTCTATTTCCTTCTGGTGGGCGGCAACCAGCGTAAACGCGCTCTGTACAGTCTCGCCCTGGCCGCCGCGATTACCGTACCCGCTCTACTGTGGATATCGCATGCATCGCCTCACTGGCTGCCTGAGCTCGAGTCCAACTTGGCCGCTGGCCTTGCGCCGGGCGGCCTCAACAATCCCGGACCGGGAACGCTTGGCGGACGTGGCATGGGCATGATCATCAGTTTGCAAGCTCTGCTGACGCTTGTTTGGAACAACGCCACGTTCTACACTCTCGCGTCGTATCTCGTCTGCGGAGCTTTCGTTGTCCTCTGGGCCGCCAAAACGGTGCGGTCGGGATTCTCGCCTCGCATGGCCTGGCTGGCGCTGGCGTCCATTTCGGCGCTCACTATGCTGCCCGTCTATCACAGGACATACGATGCACGCCTTCTCGTGATTTCCATACCCGCTTGCGCAGTGCTTTGGTCTGAAACCGGTTCACTGCGCAGGTGGGCCATGTCGCTCAACCTCGCGGGCATTGTGCTTACGGGCGATCTCTTGTGGATCTGCGTCTTTCAGATCACGCACTACTCGGGAACTTCACTGACCTTGGCGATGATCCCTGCGCCGATTGCGCTGCTCGCGCTGGGCGCTTTTTATCTTGGCATCTATCTGCGCAGCCCCGCTCCTGCCATGGTCAAGGCAACCCCTGGCTCCCGCGAAGAGATTTCGCTGACCGCATCGTACGCGCGGTAGTGTCTTGGAACTGAGGTTCGCGTCAAAAAATCGGAATGTCGCCCTGAATGAAGGTCGCCACGGCGACCGAAGTCGAAGGACAGCATGTTGACGACCCTGTCTTTTGCAATGAATTCAGGGATGGAACACTGGAAGCGCTTTCATCAATGGCGGCAGAATCCGACGCAAGCTCTCTCGGGGGCTCAAGCCCTCGATTTTAGAAGCCTCCATCGGCACGACTGAGGTCGTGCCCTGATACAAACCATCGATGAGACCAGTTCAAGGAACCGCTCTCAAAGTGCTGTCCAACCGGCGCTACAGCGGCCGATCGGTCCACAGCGTTTTGTCGGCGATCGTTTGCACGGGATACAGCCGCCCGGCCAGCATCTGTTCCACCTTGTCCCGGTCCGGGTCCTCTGCGAAAATCCACTTGCGCTCGCCCGTGCCCCAGATCGCTTTAAGCTTTTCGTTGCTCAGGAAGATATCGGGCGCATCGGGATAGCATGATCCCCACAGCAGCGTCGATCCTTCACCATGCTGTCCGCAGCGCGGCTCAACCAGCAGCGCCGGCCTCCAATGGAAGTAATTGTGCGTGTAAAAAATGATCGATGACCCCGACGACTGATCGCCGTAGATGATGAAGGTGTCGTTCGGCGTTCCGTCCTTCACGATCGTATCGGCCAACTGCTTCGAGCTCAGCATGGGCTCAAAGCGCGCAAAGGCAATGTGCGCGGCCATCAGGAAAACCGCCATGGTCAGCGCCATGCTGATGGTTGATGCCAGATGCTTCTTTGCGAGGCGCAACAGCCACGCCGTCACGGGTCCGATCAGCAAAACGATCGCGGCCATGATGGCGGGCAGGCGCAGCGCCGCAAATGAACGGCCGGTCAAATCGAAGAGATGCGACATCGACAGCGTGTAATCTCCCACGCCGCGATGCGCCAGCAATGCCCCAATGTCCGGTTCGAACGGCAGATTCCGCGAGGTCCACAACCCCCAGCCGAGTGCCGCGGCCGAAAGCAAGCCAATTGCCGCGAATACTCCTTGCGCGCCCGTCAGCCAGCCCGTGATGAGCTTGGGCCCGCCATTTCCCGCCCCTCGCCCCTCCTCAATCTCCGCTATGACTCCAGCGATCAACATCAGAAGCGGCGGCCACACGGGAAACGTGTAGTACTCCTGGTTGGTCGAAATTGAAAAGAAAAGCAGCGTGAACGCCGAGAACAAACTCAGGAGCCAGATGGTACGTGCGCGGAACTTTACTCGCAGCACATAAGTCGCCACATCTTCGCGCATCGCGTGATCCAGATAAAAGTCCACCGTCTGGCCGGCATCGTGGCGCAGATGCTTGAGCCACGTGCGGCGCGTCTTCCATGCCACCGCCACAACCGCGGGCAGAAAGATGCTCCAGGGGAAGATCCACACCAGGTTAGCCAGCCAGTACGAGGTCGCCGGCATTTTGTTGTAATCGTGCGGATAGCGGAGGCCAAAGAAGCGCAGCACGTGCTCGTTGATGAAATAGAAGTAGAAGAATCCGTGAACATTGCCAAGTGTCGGATGATTGCCCACGGGATGACCCTGGTCCGGATTCGCCAATCCGCATAGTATGTGCCACGGCGCACCGATCGCAAGGAAGACAAGCAGTCCGCTGACCGGCTTCAAGAGCCGCCAGCGCCGCCATTGCCCGGTCAGAAGCAGGTAAGGAATGGCAGCTCCCGCAAAGAACACGGGGGCGATCAGCCCCTTGGTTAAGAGTGCCAGCGCCACACAAGCCCATGCCCAGTAGATGCGGAGCGGTCTGTTGTCTTCGAGACTCGTGATCAGCGCATAGAGCGCGATCAGCAAAAGCAGCGCCAGAATCGATTCCGGAATAACGAAGCGCGTAAACAGAAACGGGCCGATCGATGTGAGCATACCGAGCCCCGCATAAAACCCGGCTCGGTCACCCCACGCCCGTCGCGCCCATAGCCACGACAACCAAGTCAGTCCGAGAATTGCCAGTGCATTCGGCAAATGCGTGGCAAACGTATTCTGTCCGAAGATTTTGTACATTCCGGCCACAATCCAATAAGGCAGCGGGGGCTTTTCAATATAGCGGATTCCGTCGATCTTCGAAGTGATCAGATTGCCCGTTTCGGCCATGCCTTGCGCCGCCTGGGCATGCGCGGCGTCTACATCGTCCAGCAATGGAGGCGAAAACAACGAGGCAAAATAAACGGCGATGAAAATGGCCGCAAAAAGCAGCCACACCGCGCGCGTCGAGGGCGCCCGCCGCGGCCGGTCGAGGGTGATACCCGTCCCCGAAGCCATGTTCGTGGTGATGTTCTTGCCTGGGCTCATCCTGATCTTGACTCTCAGATTCAGAATACCAGTCGGATTCGTGCGGCTTTTCACAGTGTCGCGGCGCATGAGACGCCGCCCGTGCCGTCTTCAAAACAGGAGCGTAACTGAGGAGTCGGATCGACGGTCTAGTCAGCGATGCAGTCATCGATATCCCGGGGACTATAATTTCCGCGGGTTCGAGCCAATCGAAAACAAGAAACGAAAGGGTTATGTCGATGAGAACGGCGATGGCACAAAGCTTTACATACAAAATCTTCCAGACTTGCCTCGTGGCGGGGTTGGTGCTGGCGATGGGAACATCGAACGCCTTTGCGCAGCCGACCCCTCCTGCGGCGAAGATCGCGCTGCCCCCGATGGGGTGGTCATCGTGGAACTCGTTCTCGAACACCATTAATTCCGACGTAGCCAGGGCGCAGGCCGAAGCCATGCTCAAAACCGGCCTCAAGAAGGCCGGATATGAATACGTGAACATCGACGAAGGCTGGTGGCTGGGTGAGCGCGACGCGCAAGGCAACATTGTGGTCCATCCCAAGGCCTGGCCCGCGCTGCAGGCCGGGGAGAGTGCCGGTGACATGAGCAACATCGTCCGATTCATCCACAGCCTGGGGTTGAAGGCGGGAATCTATACAGACGCAGGCAAGGATGGCTGCTCCATGTTTCCGGATCTTGGCCCGGCCTACTTCAACACCGGTAGCGAAGGCCATTACGAACAGGATTTTCTCCAATTTGCCCGCTGGGGCTTCGACTACGTGAAGGTGGATTGGTGCGGCGGCAACACGGAGAACCTCGATCCGCAGCAGCAATACGGCGAGATTGCCCGAGCCATCGCGCGGGCCGAGCAGATCACGGGCCGGCAGCTCTACTTCTCGATATGTAACTGGGGCAAGCAGAGCCCCTGGACCTGGGCGCCGGGAGTGGGCGGCGCAACGCAGGTCATATGGCGGACCAGCGGAGACATCGTAGCGCCCGTTGTTGCAAGTGGCGAGCACGCGGGGCGAAAAGTGGCCTTCGACAAGATGTTGTCCAACTTCGACCAGGGGATTCACCCGGAAGCCGAGCATACCGGCTTCTATAACGATCCCGACATGATGGTTCTGGGAATGCCCGGGATGAATGCGGACCGCGATCGGCTGCATATGGCCCTTTGGGCGATCTCGGGGGCTCCGTTGCTTGTCGGAGCCGATCTCACTCGCCTCGATGCCGAGTCGCTCGCGACGTTGACGAATCCCGACGCGATCCGCATCGATCAGGACCCGCTCGGACTGCAGGCGGTGAAGGTGCGGGAACTGAGTCCAGGCCTGGAGGTCTGGTCGAAGTTCCTCAGTACGCCGGGCGAGCGGGCGGTGTTGCTGCTCAACCGCACCTACTTTCCAGCTCCGATGAGCGTGCAATTGGCTGACTTGGGTTTGTCTGGCGTGGTCGCGACGGTGCGGGAGGTATGGACGGCAAAGGACCTGGGGAGCATGAGCCATGCCTACGAAACAACGGTACCGGCGCAGGGCGGCGTTTTGCTGCTCGTCAGGGGAACCCAAGGGAACCCGCAAAACTACGTTCCGGCAGCGAAGGAAACCGGGCCAGACAAAGCAATCCGCGAGGTCGAGACGCGATTCACCGGCATCGCTTCACGAGGCACAGTGTGGGCGCCGGTGCGGATCATCTACAAGAATCCTGGCGCAGCGTCTCGGCTGGTGGATTTGACGGTGAACGGGCAGGGAACGACGCGAGTTGCATTTCCTACCACCGGTTCTGATGCGGGCTCAGTCTGGGTCCAGGCACGTCTTGATCAACAAGGAACCGCCAACACGCTCCACTTTGCCGATTGCTGTGAACCTGGCGTTGCGATTGAAGCAATCGACGTTTACTGACTCGATGCCATCGAGTCGATCGTCAGGAAGGAGAACTCCAATGAAGAAACGCTGGGGCAAGGTCGCGATCGCGTTGGCTGCCTTCTTGGTTGTCGTTGTTGTGGCTGTCCCGTTCTTCGTCAATGCCGACGCCTTCAGGCCTGCGATCGAGAGGGAGTTATCCGGATCGCTCGAACGACAGGTTGCGTTGGGTCACTTGAGCTTTTCATTGATTACCGGCAGTCTTGTTGCGAACGACCTGGCAGTGAGCGACGACCCCGCCTTTTCCTCGACACCTTTTCTCGTGGCCAAGAAGCTAAGCATCGGTGTTGCGGTTGGCCAATTTCTGTTCCATCATTCCGTACAGATCACAAAGCTCACAGTGGAATCGCCATCGATTCACCTTATTCACGCACAAAACGGGACATGGAACTTTTCCAGCATGGGGACCAGTGCGGCAAAGCCAGCGGCACAGCAGGAGACTGCCATGCCCGTCCTCACCGTCGGCTCGCTCAAGATCAAGGATGGAAGCGCCTCGGTTTCCTCGCTGCCCCAAGCCGGTAATCCGTTCAAATGCAGCGATATCACTCTCGATGTGGAGCATTTCTCGTTCGCTGGGCCTTTTCCCTTCGATCTATCTCTGAAGGTACCGGGAGACGGATCGCTCAAGCTGAACGGCGAGGCCGGACCGATTTCGCAGAAGGATGCTTCCGACACACCTTTTCAGGCGACGCTCGAGGTCAAGCGCTTCGATCCTGTGGTAGCGAACGCGATTGCCCCGGCAGACGGGGTCTCGATGGTGGCCGACTTTAACGCGAAAATTACATCGGACGGCACGAACCTGTCGAGCACGGGAAACATAACGGCCTCGCATCTGAAGCTGGCGCGAAACGGAACACCTGCTGCCCAGCCGGTGAATATCGAGTACGCAATTTCCGACAACCTCGCCACACGCGCGGGAAGGGTATCGGCTCTGACCCTTCACACGGGAACGGCCGCCGTCCAGATCAACGGCGGCTATCAGACCGCTGCACAAGGGGTCACGCTGGACCTGCGGCTGTCGGCGCCGAAGCTTCCCATCGATCAACTGGAGCAGTTGTTGCCTGCAGCCGGCATCACTCTACCGAGCGGCTCTCAGCTGAAAGGCGGCACGCTCACGGCCAATCTTGCAATTACCGGCCCAGCCAATGCGCTCACCATTGCGGGACCAGTTGAGATCGACGACACCCAACTGGCGGGCTTCGATCTTGGATCCAGAATCAAAGGCCTGAATTCGTTGGGAGGAACCGGCGGCGGAACGCAGATTGAGAAGTTGAGCGCGGATGTGAAATCTTCGCCGCAGACGACCAGCTTCGACAACATCGATGCGTCGGTTCCCGCCATCGGAACGGCAACCGGGAGCGGTACCATTTCTCCTTTAGAAGCGCTGAACTTTCAACTGGTCGCCAAGTTCAACAACGCATCGGCAGTGGGTGCGGTTGCCAACAGCGCCATCGGCTTGATCGGCGGCCTGCTCGGCAATCGCTCCGGGAATGCATCGAACAACGGCATTCCGCTCACAATCACCGGAACTGCGTCGAGTCCATCGATCCGGGCAAACGTTGGCGCCTTTTTAAAGGAACAGATGGGGGGACAACCTGGAAAACCCTCCAGCCAACAGAACCAGCAAGACAACAATCCGGTTTCGAAGTTGAAGGGGTTGTTCGGGAAGTAGGCGAGACACCGGGCAATTCCCTGCAAGGTTCCCCGATCGGATTTGCCAAAGGCACGAAAGGGTGGGGCAACCCGCATTCGTTAGAATCTAGACAGTGCCGCTTCCCGTCGCCCAGCCGCAGATTGAAGATCGAGCCGCGCTTCAGATTGAGAGTGCCGACCGAGTTTTCGATGCCCCACGATTGATTGCACTCTGGCATCTGGCGAGCTTCGACGCCCCATCAGTTGCAGTTGCATGGTCGCTGGGATTTGCGTGGGTTGCCCGCATTCAATATTCCTGGCAGGTCGCAGTAGTTTTGGCGCTGACAACGTGGTGGATTTACGCGAGCGATCGCCTGCTGGATGCGCGCACGGGCCTGCGCCTGCGTGATTCGGCAAGACTCCAGGAGCGCCACTACTTTCATTGGCGGCATCGTCGCGTTTTGGCGCCTTTGGCCGTGGCCGCTGGATGCGCTTGCGCGACGATTGCGTTCGTTTTTCTGCCTCCGTTGGTGCGCGAACGGGGTTCGATCCTGGCTGTAGCTTCATTCGCCTATTTTTCCGGCGTTCACGCCCGACATGAGGCGCCGGGGATTTCCGCATTGTTTCCGCCGCCGCTCCTCAGTAAGGAGTTCCTCGTCGGCGTATTGTTCGCCTCAGGCTGCATTCTGCCGGCATGGTCGCGCTTCCCTGGCGCCGCGACAGCGGAATCTTCGCTGTGGCAGCTTTGGATCCCGGGCATCTACTTCGGAATCCTGGTGTGGCTGAACTGCTCGTGCATTGCGGGATGGGAATCAACCACCGCCCAGTTCGGAACCCCGCAGAGTGCAGTATCCAGAGATCGGGCGCCTTTTGCGATCGTTGCCGCAGCAGGTCTGGTGGCGTGTGCCGGCTTGTTGCTCGCGGTCCTCGCTCCCGGATCCGAGTTCCGGTCCGGCGCGTTACTTTCCGCGGGTGCGGTGAGCGCTCTACTGCTCGGGCTGCTGGATTGCGCGCGGCCGCGCATGACGGCACTGGCATTGCGAGCTGCGGCGGATCTGGCGATGCTGACACCTCTGGTTCTCCTGTTGCGATGAATCACGCGATCTCATTTCAACCTGCCACCGAGATGCGTGAGCCGGCCCCGAACTTCGATCGTCTGGCGCGCGCTTACCGCTGGATGGAGTACTTGACCTTCGGGCCGTGGCTCCAACGTTGCCGCTGCGCCTGCCTCAAAGAACTTGGCGGGTGCCGGCGCGGCCTTGTGTTCGGCGACGGTGACGGCCGCTTTACGGCGAAATTGCTACGCACAAATCGGATAATTGAAATCGATGCAGTGGACTCGAGCAGAGCCATGTTGCACGCTCTTCTCCGTCGCGCCGGGCGAGATGCCGATCGTGTGCACACTAATTGCATAGATGTCCGCGATTGGGAACCGCGGGAGGCGGGCTTTGACCTGGTGGTCACGCACTTCTTTCTCGATTGCCTCGACTCGGAGGAGATCGAAGCTTTGGCAGAGCGTGTTCGTAGCGCAGTTTCCCCGGCGGCGCGATGGGTGGTCTCGGAGTTTGCAATCCCGGAGGGTTGGTTTGGGCGGTATGTAGCTGGGCCGCTGGTCTGGATGCTGTATCGGGCTTTCGGTTGCCTCACCGGGCTAGGGGTTCGCACCCTGCCCGATCATCATGCGGCCTTGCGGAAGGCCGGGTTCAGGCCCAAGGAACGCCGCTCCTGGCTGAACGGGTTGCTGATCAACGAAATCTGGAGCGTACCACCTCGACTGCCCGTCAGATGAATGTTACAGATTTGTTAAAATCGAAACTGCAAGGAGTTCGGCTCTACTGCGCGAGTCCCCGCCGAAGCAATCCCCATGATCCTCTACCTCATGCGCCATGCCAATGCCGGAACTTTCCGTGAGAATCCTGCCCTCGACGCCAGACGGGGCCTGATTAAGGAAGGCAAGGAGCAGTGCATCTTGATGGCGCGGGTGCTGGGGGCCGTGAAGGCGCCGATTGATGTGATCGTGTCGAGCCCTTTGAAGCGCGCCAGGCAGACGGCGCAGTTGGTGGGAACGGAGCTGGGATTTGACGCCCAGGTCGAAGTCAGCCCGGCGCTGGGAATAAATGCGAGCTATGCGGAATTTCAACAGATGCTGGCGAAATATACGGACCGCGACGGAGTTCTCATCGTTGGCCACAATCCCAATCTGTTCCAGTTTATTGGCCGCCTGATCACGGGCAACGGCGGCGCGGCGATCCGTATGAGAAAAGGTTCGATCGCCTGCGTTCGCGCCGACAGTCATCCTCCGCGCCTGCAGTGGGTTCTCGATCCACGCAGTGCGCGAGCCATTTACACGAGCGTGACGAAGAGCTCCCGGCCGAAGACCTCGCGGAAGTAGCCTGCCTCTTTGCGGAGCGACCATAACTCCAGCTCCGCGCCGGTGCGCCCCGGATGCAGCTCCAGATAAAGCCGCTTCGGGTAGATCCTGGTTCCCACACGGAGAACGTCCGAGGCGCGATCCTGGTTGAGCGCGACAGCCAAACGCAAAAGGACCACGGCGAGGTGCACATTCTTGTGCTCCTCGGTGGGAATGTTGCGCAGGGCCCGATCGCCGGGCTGGGGGCGGCTTTTACCCAGATAGCGGGCGATGGCCGAGACCAGCGTGCGCTGCAGTTGCGTATAGCCGTATATTTCAGAGCTGGAAATAATGTACTGCGCGTGCCGGTGATGGCCCTGGTGATTAATGAACTTGCCGGTATCGCGCAGCACGGCGGCTGCAGCAAGCCAGCTTTCGTATTCCGGCGGCAGTTCGTGCAAGGCCTTGAGTTCGTGAAAGAGCTGAAGGGCGTGGGCGCGCACTGGCTCGGCATGACGGGTATCGACGCCGTAGCGGCGCGCGGTCCCGAGGACACTCTCCCAGCGCTCGTGCTCGAATTCGCGATGAGCCTTGGCGCGGGCGTCCTGCTGGGCAAGCATTTGTGCCAGAATGCCGTCACGCAAGCCGAGCGGCGAGTAGCGGAAGCCCGGCAAGCCGAAGGTTTCGAGGATCTCGGCATAAACGAGCGCGCCGGCAACGATAATCTCAGCGCGGCGCGGGCCGATACCGGGAACAGCTTCGCGTTCTGGCAGCGACATTTTTGCGAGCTTGCTGGCGAGCTTGCGCACCGCGCGCGCGGAAACCATTCCGGCAAGAATCGCGGAGCGATTCTCCGCGTGGTTGCGGCTGGATGTCGTTTTGGCGGATTTTCTATTGCCGCCTTTGCCGTTTTTCGCGCCGGCCAGGCAGGCCGCGGAGAGTGCGGCGGCGGTGCCGGAGGTGGCGATGACCAGCGGCGTGCGGCCGGGCTGAAGTTTGCGCTGGGCACGGCGGAGTTCGCTGGAGACCAACCGAAACATGCGCGTCAGGCCATCGGCAGGCGGCGGATCAGTGGCGAGGAATTGCTCGGTGAGCCGGACGGCGCCGAGCGGAAGGCTCACCGTTTCCTTGATGCGTTTGTGCTCAGAGAGCGTGAGTTCGCAGCTTCCGCCGCCAAGATCGAGAAGCAGGACGCGGCCGCCTGCGCCCGGTTCTGCGCCGGTGACGCCAAGGTGAATGAGGCGGCCTTCTTCCAAGCCGGAGATGATCTCCATGTTCCAGCCGGTCTCCGCTTTGACCCATGCCTGAAAAGCGACGGCATTGCGGGCGTCGCGCAAGGCTGCGGTGGCAACCACGCGAATACGGTCGACGCCGTGCGCCTGCACGGTGCGCAGGAATCGCTTGAGTGTGCGCAGCGTTGCGGCCATAGCCTCCGGTGAGATGAGTCCCGTGTCGAAGACGCTTCCGCCGAGACGAGTGACTTCGCGATCTTCGGCGAGCGTTTTGAGCTGATGCGCCTGCACGCGGGCGATTTTCAGCCTGCACGAGTTGGAACCGATGTCGATGGCAGCGAAAGTCGGCATGAGGGATTACGAAGCGCTCCGTGACGTGAAAATCGACCCATCGTCAAGATACACGACGGCGGTGCGTGAATGGGACGGGACCACGCTGCGAGAGATGCGGGCTCCGCGTCGATCTGCGAAAACAGGCGCGGCGCCGACACAGATCGGTCGCAGAAGAGAGGAGTAGCAGAGTTTCTCTGGTTCCAACGGCCGACTCTGGAAGGCGAGTTTCCATCGATAGCGCACTTCGGTGGTAAGGTGATTCCGGCGCGGCTGCTCCCTGAAACAATCGGCTTGCGGCCGGCATTTTGGACCGCGCGGTAATGAGATACACTAGGTCGGCCCGAAATCCAGCTGATGAATCTCCCCTCAAAACGCGGCCCACAGAATGCGATGGAGTCGAAGATGAGACGACCGCACCAATCAATCAGAGTCGGCCTGCTCCGCGAGAGCGAGCTTGAAGAAGCGGGCAGAATTTTGCGAGTTGCATTCGGTACTTTTTTGGGTCTCCCCAATCCATTGGAATTCATGGGTGATCGCGATTTCCTCACGCCACGCTGGCGCTCGCGCAACACCGTGGTCCTGGTGGCGCGCCAACACGGAACCCTCCTCGGTTCGAACGTCGTCACGCGCTGGGGATCGTTCGGCTTTTTCGGACCGCTTACCGTTTCGCCTGATTATTGGAACCATGGGGTCGCTCAACTGCTTCTGTCGGCCACGATGAAGGTTTTCGGCCGTTGGGGCGTCCGGCAGAATGGCCTGTTTACCTTCCCGAACAGCCCCAGGCACATCGGGCTTTATCAGAAATTCGGGTACTGGCCCGGCGCTCTTACGGCTCTCATGAAATACGTGCCGCAGGCAACTTCATCGGCACTTGGAAAAGAGGGCCGGATGCCGGTCTTGCTATCCACGCTAAGTCAACGCGACAAAAGGGAGGCGATCGGCCGCTGCGCGATACTGGCAGATGGGATCGAAAAAGGTCTCGACCTCAGCGGCGAAATCCGTTTCGTCCTCGTACAGCGACTCGGCGATGTTCTCCTGATCTATGGCCCGCGCACCCTCGATGCTTTCGCCGTCTGCATGAATGGCGCCGGCTCTGAAGGCGGCGCGCGAACCTGTTATGTCAAGTTCGCGGCGGCGCGCGACGGCCACGGTAGCGGAGAGCGATTCGATTGTTTGCTGCACGCCATTGATGCATTTGCCTCCGCGCGAAACGCGGATGTCGAAACCGGCGTGAGCTTCGCCTGCGAAGATGCTTTCCGCCGCATGCGTTCGCACGGCTTTCGCATGATCACGCTGGGCGTCGCAATGCACAATCCCCCCGGCAAGACCTTCAACCGGCCCGGTGCATATATCCTGGGCGACTGGCGTTGAAGGCGGCGACTCAGTCGGCGGCACAACCAATCGCCCCTGCTAAGCCAAGGTGCAGGCCACGGAAATGAATTCCAATTTCCAGCTTTTTGGATTTCCGCATTTCGCCATTCTTTGCGCCGTCCTGCTGCTTGCCGCCGTCCTTGCGCTGCTCCAGCGGAGCCTGCTAGCGGGGACAAAGGCTCTGCGCCTTGGTTTTGCCTGGGCGCTTCTCGCCGATACTTTATGGTGGGACGAGTACCTCGCCTGGCATCGCCAGCTCACGTTTCCATCTCATCTCCCCATCGAACTTTGCGATCTTACGCTTTACCTCACCTTGATCGCGCTGTTCACGCTCAGCCCCGCGGTCTTCGAACTTGCCTACTACTTTGCGCTCGCCGGAACCGCCATGGCGCTGCTCACTCCCGATCTTTGGGAGCCCTTCCCATCAGTTTCGACTGTGCAGTTCTTCGCCGCACATGGCCTGGTGGTCGCCGCGGTTCTCTATCTTGTATGGTCGCAGCTGGCTCGGCCTCGCCGCGGATCGGTGATCCGGGCAATGCTTGCTCTCAATGTGTGGGCAGCATTCGACGGCGCCTTCGACTGGCTCTTCAAGACCAACTACATGTACCTGCGCGCCAAGCCCGCTCATGCGTCTCTGCTCGACCTTCTCGGTCCGTGGCCCTGGTACATCGTCTTCACTGAGGGTGTAGCCCTCGTTTTGTTTCTTTTGCTCTTTCTTCCCTTCCGGCAATCGAGGGCTCGCTCGCACTGAGCTAGACTGGCTGGCGGCCCAGCTCGCCGGCGCACGCCCAATCGCCAGCTTGGTTACCTTTGGGGCATATTGATCCAGCAAGCAAGGGTTCAGCGAGGATTTGCAGGTGCCCAGCCACTTACCAAAGTTCGATAAGCATGGTTACTTTCTGCGCTTTCGGGGCTAAGATGTCTCTTATATTGCGATTGGACACCTGTGCCATGAACGCAACGTTAATTCGCGAGGACCTCGTCGGACTCGTCATCGACGGCCAGTATCCCCTCCTCCGTTGGCTGGGCAGCTCCAGGGGAGCAAGCGTCTTTCTGACCGAATTTGGCGATTCACAGAAGAAAGCCAGCATCAAGCTCATTCCGGCCGATTTTGAGGGCGCTGGGGGTCGCCTGTCCGCCTGGGAGGCGGCTCAAGAACTCTCCCATCCGAACTTGGTGCAAGTCTTTGCCAGCGGCCGGTGCCAACTCGATTCCGAACCGATGCTCTACATCGTGTCAGAGTTCGCCGACGAAGTGCTCGCCGGAATTCTGCCGGATCGCGCATTGACCCCGCAGGAGGCCCGTGAGATGCTGGGCCCGGCGCTCAGTGCACTCTCCTATTTACATGAAAAAAGGTTTGTTCACAGCCATTTGAAGCCGTCGAACATCATGGCCGTTGGCGACAAGCTGAAGCTTTCAGCAGATCGCCTCGTCTTCGAAGGGAATGCCGAAAATCTATCACTGGGACGAACCGTCTCCGAACGAACAGTGTATGACGCGCCGGAAACCACGCAGGGTCCGATCGGGATCGCCGCGGACCTGTGGTCGCTTGGCGCAACGCTCGTCGAAGCGTTCGCGCAGCGGCCTCCCGCCTGGGATAATAATCCAGCCCAGATCCCGGTTGTTCCGGAGTCGGTTCCTCAACCCTTCGCTGTGATCGCTCGACAATGTCTTCGCATCGATCCCGCGCGCCGTTGCACGATTGAGCAAATCAATTCTCGTTTAGAGCCGCCGTCAACGCACCCGGTCACCCCAGAACAGGTTGACAAGAAGACGATCGCCAGGCGCCGCCTGGGCGTCTCCATCGGCGCAGCCGCAGTTGTGCTCGTGACCATCACCATCTGGGCGGCTTACGAGTTCCATCACGAGCCATCATCGCCCACAGCCGACGAGCAAAGTGTCTTTGTCGCATCGCCGGCCCCAGCGGCAATTCCGCCGGCGACGACGCCGGCTGCTTCGACTGAGACTCAGACAGAAATAGCGTCCGCGTCGCCAACTTCGCCCCCAGCTCCGCTTCCTCCGTCTTCATCTTCCGCGGCCGTTCCGTCTGCCGCGCCCGAAGCTACTCCCGCCGTCGCACCGGCGCCTTCTTCATCCGCGGCTCCGGTAGAGCCTTCGACGCCGCCTGCTCCTCAAGCTCAGCAGTCACTCATTGCCACGCCCTCGTCCGGCAGGGCAATTGTGAAAGGGGACGTTTCCCACCAGGTTCAACTCGACATTCCGGCCAGCGCCATGAAGACCATTTCGGGTACGGTGAAAGTTGCGATTCGGGTTTCCGTCGATGCGACCGGTCATGTGACGAACGCCGATTTCGATTCCGCGGGGCCGAGCAAATACTTCGCCAACAAAGCGCTCGAAGCCGCCCGCCAATTCGCCTTCCAACCTGATGAGGTCGCCGGTCAGGCAGTCGCGAGCGCCTGGATCCTGCATTTTGATTTCAAGCAAAGCGGAGTCGCCGTGAGTGCCGAAGAGACTACGCCGTAGCCGCGGCACTTCACTCCACGACACTTACGCTGAAGCAAGATCAGACCATGGGGGAGCGTCCCAGCTTGGCATCCTCTGGGCATAGCGCCTCCCACGAGAAGGTGGGATTTACTGCCTCAGTCCGCCGCCGTCTCCGTTCGTTCTTTGGCTCTGCCCCCGCGCTTCCCTTCCGGCGCGGGAATCGCATCCAGGTCCGTCTTTCCTTCCGCCAGACGCATCAGGAATTCCTGGCTTGAGAAATCTGCCGCGTCCTTCATCAGCTTGCCGGCGCGAACGTAGCTGCCATCGGACTGCTGGATGCGGGCTTTCACGGTATCGGCCATGTACGTAGGCAGAATCTCGCCGTGAATGCGGGCCATGACTGCCGGATCGCGAACAGGGAAGACAACCTCGCACCGTTCGAACAGGTTGCGCGGCATCCAGTCCGCCGAGCCAAGGTAGATCTCGTCATTGCCTCCATTGGCAAAATGGAAGATCCGCGAATGCTCGAGGAAACGCCCCACGATTGAGCGCACGCGAATCCTGTCCGACAACCCTTTCACTCCAGGCCGCAGGATGCACAGCCCGCGAATAATCAGGTCGATCTCCACGCCCGCCTGCGAAGCCTGATAAAGCGCCTGGATGATCGAAGGTTCAAGCAGCGCATTCATTTTGGCCACGATGTGTGCCGGCCGCCCGGCCTGCGCATGCTCCTGCTCGCGCCGGATGAGACGCAGAAAACTCTCCGCCATGGTCAGCGGAGCAACCAGCAATGGACTGTAGTCGTCGAGCTCCGCGTGCGCAGTCAAGTAATTGAAGACCATGTGCACGCGCTCGCCGATCTTCGGGTCGCTCGTAAGCAGGCTCAAATCCGTATAAAAGCGTGCGGTATCCGGGTTGTAATTCCCCGTGCCAAGGTGGCAATACCGGCGCGTCACCCCATCCTCATCACGGCGCACCAGCATGGCCAGCTTGCAGTGTGTCTTCAATCCCACCACGCCGTGAAACACCTGCACGCCGGCATCTTCCATGCTGCGCGCCCAGCGAATGTTCGAGGCCTCGTCGAAGCGCGCCATCAGCTCCACCACCACCACCGCTTCTTTGGTCGCACCCGCTTCGGTCAGCGCCTGGAACATCGGCGAGTCATGGCTGGTGCGGTAGAGCGTCTGCTTCACGGTCACGACGGCCGGATCCTGTGCGCCCTGCTGGACGAACTCGACCACTGGATCGTACGAATCGTAGGGGTGGTGCAGCAGAACGTCGCGATGGCGAAGCTCATCGAAGATTCCTGTTGACTTGCGGCTCAGGATCAGCGGCTTCGGAGTAAACGGCTCGAACTTCAGCTCCGGCCGCTGCACGTCGCCGTAGAAGAACATCAGGCGCGAAAGATTCACCGGGCCTTCGCAGCGAAAAACCTGGTTCTCATCCAACTCGAAATTCACGCGCAGCCGCTCCACAATTTCCAGGTCCGCGCCCGCTTCTATCTCCAACCGCACCGCATCGCCTTTGCGCCGGTTGTGCAGTTCCACGCGAATCGTTTCCAGCAGCGACCGCGCCTCTTCCTCCTCGAAGTAGAGGTTCGAGTTGCGCGTTACGCGAAATGACGCGGAGGCCAGCACTGCATATCCCCGGTACATGGCTGCAAGATGCTGCTCAATCAGGTCCTGCAGCAGCAAGTAATCGTGGTGGCCCTGGCTGGTGGGCAGGCGAACAAACCGGGGCAGCGCACGCGGCACCGTGACCACGCCCAGCACCTGCGGGCCGGAGCTGCGCCGCTTGGCCCGCAGCAGCAGAGCCAGGCACAGCGCCTTGTTCAGCACGCGCGGAAACGGGTGTGCAGGATCGATCGAAATCGGCGTCAGCAGCGGATCTACTTCGCGCTGAAAGTAGCCGCGAGCAAACTCGCGGGCGTCGTCGGTCAGTTCGTCCCACTCCAGAAGGCGAATGCCCTGCTTGCGCAACTCCGGCAGCAACTGCTTGTTCCAGCAGCGATATTGCGCGGCCACAAAGCTGTGAATCTCGGCGGTCAGGGCCTCAAGCGATTCGTCTGGCCGCAGGCCGTCGTAGCCCGGCTCGCGGTAGCCGTCCTCAATTCGTTGCATCAGGCCGGCCTGCCGGATCTCGACATACTCATCCAAATTCGAGCCTGTGATCGCCAGAAACTTGACGCGCTCCAACAACGGGTTTGTCGCATCCTCCGCCTCCTCAAGCACACGGCGATTGAACTGCATCCAGGAGTAGTCCCGTCCGTTGAAAAGCTTTGTTTTCTGTGTATTTCTGGCCATTCGCCCTTCTCAACCGCTGTTTTCGAAGTCTACGCCGTTTTGGCTGTCCCACGATACTCCAGCCTCGCCATCCCGAGCTACATCGTTCCGGTTATCGATGTTCCTCCGCATTCTTCCCAGATCCAACCAGCAGTTGCCGTCCGCTGCTCGGCATTCTCCCAACATGCCATGCATACAAGATACGGCCCTCAGGAGTTGTTAAATGCCGAAGAAAAGCATTTGAATCGCCCACGCGTGGCTGCTCGGTGCTTTGGGTCCGATAGAGGGCGCGGGATTCCGAAAGCCAATGATTGTCCTCACTATGACGGGAGAGCTCTGTGTTGTCGTGCGGATGTCATGGCGGCAAGCTGGAGATCGACCCGCGTGGCGACGGGTGACACGGAGGGTTCACTCCTTACCCGCAGCCACGGGGCGTTTGGATCGCGTTTCGGTTCGGTTAATTTGAGTCAGAGAAATTCTGGATCTCCCACCCCGCTCGCATATCCAAGTTGGCCGCAACAAACGGCATACCAGAGCTGGGACTGATTCGATACACTACATTTAAGAACCGCACTGGGCTTTAAGAGCATCCATTTCTGGTAAAGCCATTTTGGTGCGGCCGCATTCGCCGTTGTTGAGCCAGGTTCAATTTGCCAAGTCATTCCACAAAAAGCACGAACTGTTTCCGTACCGTCGGCTTCCTGCTGGGTTTAGCCCTTTCGGCCTCTGTGGCGGCAGCGGGGCAGACTGCCGCTATACCGCCGCCGCCGGCGCCGCCACCCCCCTCCGCCTCCAGTTTTCAAGGCAGCGTTACCAAAGGTGAAGCATCGCGGCAGCCGATCGGTCTTACGCTCGACGACGCCATCTTGCGCGGCTTGCAGGCGAATCTGGGAATCATCCTTAGCAGCACGCAGACCGCCGGAGCGCGTGCCCAGCGGCTGAGCCAGTTGCAATCGCTGCTGCCTTCGGTGGACTTCTCTGCCAAGGAAACCGTGATGCAAACAGACCTGCCCGCCGAGGGGCTGCGTATCCCCGGGTTTCCGGTCATTATCGGCCCGTTCAGCTACACCGATCTCCGCGCTTCCCTCGATTGGTCGGTGGTCAACGTGTCTTCGCTGCGCAACTATCTGGCTGCCCGGCACGACTTTGCCGCTGCGCAGCTTTCTGCCCAGGATGCGCGGGACCTCGTCGTGCTGACAGTCGGCAATGCGTATCTGCTTGTGCTCGCTGACCAGACTGAAGTGAGCAGCGCCGAAGCGCAGGTGGCCACGTCGAAGGTCTCCCTCGATCAAGCTGTCGCCAATCACCAGGCGGGCACCGCGCCGTTGCTCGACGAGCTTCGCGCACGTGTGGATTACCAATCGCTCGAGCAGCAGTTGATCGCAGCCCAGGACGCGCTTGAAAAAGACAAGCTCGCATTAGCGCGCACCATCGGCCTGCCGCTGGCCCAGAGCTTTAACCTGTCCGACAGCGTTCCATATGAGCCCTTTGACAATCTTGACCCCAATGCGCTGATCAAGCAGGCCGAAGTCAATCGCAAAGACTTGGCCGCGCTGGTGGAAGAAACAGCCGCAGCCACCGAGCAGCGGGAGGCGGCCAGGGCTGCGCGCCTGCCTGTCCTCCAGGCCAACGCCGATTACGGAGACATCGGACCAACCCTGGGCCATTCCCATGGAACTGTCGATGCCACAGGTTCGGTGACTGTTCCTGTTTTCGCCGAGTTCGCGCTGCGCGGATTGGCGCAACAGGCACAGGCGCAGCTTGATACCTCAAAGGCGCAGTTGAGCGACGAACAGGCGCAGATCGAAGCCGACGTGCGCGACGCGCTGCTCGATATCGCCTCGGCACAAAAGCAAGTAGAGGTCGCGCAGTCCAGCAAGGAGCTTGCCAGCGAAGCTCTCAAAGAGGCCCAGGAGCGCTATGCCAACGGTGTTAGCGACAATCTGGCCGTGAGTCAGGCGCAGCAATCCGTCGCCCAGGCTGACAGTCAATACGTGGCCAGCCTCTACCGCGACAACCTTGCCAAATTGAGCCTCGCCCGCGCGCTGGGTGATGGGCAGAATTACAGGAAGTACCTAGGAGGGAAGTGAACGTGGCGGATCCAAACCCAACACCCGAACCAAATGAATCGGCTGCAGAGACCGAGATCGAAGCGCCGCGGTCCCGCCGCAGGGGTATTGTCGTCGTCGCTTTCGTTGTCGTGGTACTCATCGCCCTCGGCATCTGGTGGCGCTCCACATACACCGAAGACACCGATGACGCGCAGGTCAATGGTCACCTCATCCAGATCAGTTCGCGCATCGCCGGCCACGTCACCAAGGTGTACGTGGAAGAGAACCAAGTGGTGAAGAGGGGTGACCCGATCGTCGATCTCGATCCCAGCGATTACCAGGTCGCCGTCGAGAATGCCGAGGCCGCTTTGGCCAGCGCCAAAGCTAACGCTG
Source organism: uncultured Acidobacteriaceae bacterium (assembly GCA_963802955.1). Lineage (GTDB taxonomy): Bacteria > Acidobacteriota > Terriglobia > Terriglobales > Acidobacteriaceae > Telmatobacter. Next base: position 519,578 of record CAWDKT010000007.1, on the reverse strand, counting down.
CCGCTGCTCGGGTAAATGTGCCCATCACCACGGCCAACACCGGGAGCAATCTGCGTTCGGCCAATGCCGATGTCACCGGCGCACAGGCTACCGTGGAGCAGGCCGAGGAGCAACTGGATGCGGCCAAAGCGATGGTGGCGCAGGCTCAGGCCAATAACTTCAAGGCGCAGTCGGATCTGGAGCGTTACAAGCCGCTGGTAGCCAAAGACGTGATCAGCAAGCAGCAATTCGACGCAGCCGTGGCAGCGGCCGATGCCTCAAAGGCCGCGCTCGCCGATTCACTCGCCAGCCAGCAAGCCGCTCAGGATGCCATCCGCGTGGCTCACGAGCGCGTGACGCAGGCGCAGGCATTGCAGAAATATGCTGAGACCGCTCCGCAGCAAGTCGCCGCGCAGGACGCCAAGGCCAAGCAAGCTGAAGCCCAGGTCCAGCAGGCACAGGCCCAGCTCGATCAAGCCAAACTCAACTTGAGCTACACCAAGATCGTCGCGCCCGAGGACGGCATTGTCACCCGCAAAAGCGTGGAGATCGATCAAAACGTCTCCTCCGGGCAGAACTTAATGACCCTAGTCTCTCTTGAGGGCCTCTGGGTGACTGCCAACTTCAAAGAGACGCAACTGCGTCACATGCAGGCTGGCCAGTCCGTTGACATTCACGTCGACGCCACCGGCAAAGACTACTCGGGACGCGTCACGCAGATCGGCGGCGCGACGGGCTCCGTGCTTTCGCTCTTCCCGCCGGAAAATGCCACCGGCAACTACGTCAAAGTCGTGCAGCGCATCCCCGTACGCATCGACTTCACCAACCTCGCCAAAGAGGATCCGAACCTGCAGCTCCGCCCCGGCCTCTCCGTCGAGCCCAAGGTCCGCGTAAAAAACTGACGCGCCTTCAGCCACGCCATTAGTTGCCCATCCTTGTCGCCCTATTGTTTTTGCGACGAGGGTGGGTCTGAACCTATTCCTCGCAATCTTCAGACCATCGCTCGCAACCAGATCGCAAACTGGTTCAGGGCGGTACGCGACTGGGGAAACAGGGCCACGGTTCCCGGATGAACAGGAAAGTTATGATGCATGTCCGGTCCATGAAAGTGAGTCGTCGTAACTCCTGCTGCCTTCAACTTCTCTGCGTAGGCAATGCCCTCATCACGAAGCGGATCGTACTCGGCCGTGGCCACCAGCGTCGGCGGCAGGGTGGGCAACTTCGCGAGCCGTAACGGAGAAATATTCGGGTCATCAGGCGGAATCCCCGGAGCATACTGTCCCCAGAACCACAGCATCAGGCTTCCATCCAGTCCGTACTCCGGGCTGATTTCTGCATAGGAGGCGTGCCCTGCGCTGGGGTGATCGGTCACCGGATAAAGCAGCATCAGGGCCGACGGCATCGCCGCATCTCCTGTCGTGCAGATGCGATTGGCGGCCACCGCTGCAAGATTCGCGCCGGCACTATCTCCGCCCAGCATTAGCCGGTTCGCATTCGCGCCCAAGCTTCCTGCATGAGCCGCAACCCATTCGTACGCGGCCAGCAGATCGTCCAGCCCGGCCGGAAACCGATGCTCCGGCGCTAGGCGGTATTCAACCGACAGCACCATGACATCCGCTGCTTCACTCAACAAGCGGCAAAACGGATCGTGTGTTTCAACCGAGCCCACCACCCATCCGCCGCCGTGCGCATACACCAACACCGGCAGCGGCGCAGTTGCGCCGGCAGGAGTATAGAGTCGGCCGCCCGGCCCCGCGCAAATCGCCACATCCCGTGTCGCAACGTCATTCGGCAAACCCCCAATCGCTCCGCGCCCTTTCCGCGCCTGCAGTATCCAGGCTCGGCGAAGCCGGACACACTCTTCGTCGCCGGGCAGCCGCGTTGTCGCTGCAGCCTTGGCCATCGCGTCAAGATAGAGCTTCAACGCGCTATCGAGCGGCTTTCGCTCTCTCGTAGACTGTCTCTTCATCGGCGCCCTCTCGGATGAGTGTCTCATTGAAGAATAGGACCCGGCCCTGGGGGTCTCTACCCGTCTCAGAGAGCATGATTGCCCGGACCCTCTCGGGCTCACCTTGTCCGGAGCAGGGAATACCTGGCGTTTCGGCCAGCGCAATCACTGGTTCAAAAAGAGAAATTTCCGAATTCCGCGAATCGCTGCCTTTTCTGAGGAATTGTGGCCGGATCGGCGATCGGTGTGTCCCCGGCCTCCGAGCCCTTCGCACTCGCTTGCTCGGCTGTGATAAAGTGCCTTCTGAACAAAAATCAGCCTTGCCCGTGTTGCGTAATGCGAACAAGGCCTTGCAGTATACCCATCCGGACCAGAGCCCGGAAATCACAATTATGCGTCTGCGCAAGCGGGTCGGACGTCACTCTGTAATACGGGGGAATCATAATGAGGAAGCTCCAGCTGTTGCTATGTGCTGCACTGGTCTCGCTCGTCTCTGGCGGAATCGCATCCGCGCAGCAGAACTGGACCACCTGGCACGATTATCTTGGGAGTCCGGAGAGCGCGCACTACTCATCCTTGAAGCAGATCAACACCGGCAACGTGGACAAGTTGGATCTTGCGTGGAAATTCCCCACCGGGGATGACATGACCTACACGTTTAGCCCACTGGTGGTGGGGAATGTAGCTTATTTCGCGGCGGAGCAAGGCGCGTTGGTGGCCGTAGATGCGACGACAGGCAAGCAACTGTGGGTTCATCCTTTCCTTACCCCGGGTTCAACGCCTTCGCGCTTTGGCGGCATCGCCGGCCTGCGCGGCATCACGTTTTGGCAGAGCAAAGACGAAAAGGACCAACGCCTGATCGTCGAGGCGGGAGGCTTCCTGCAGGAACTCGACGCGCACACCGGCGATCCGGTCGAGTCATTCGCGGATCACGGCAAGCTCGACCTGAAAGAGGGCATCGATCGCGCCACGAGGCCACTCGCCTCCAGGACCCCGGGCCGCGTTTATCAGGACATCATCATCCTCGGCAGCGCAACCGGCGAAGGATATCTCGCTCCTCCCGGGGATATTCGCGCCTTCAACGTTGTGACCGGAAAGCTTGTCTGGGTCTTCCATACGGTGCCGCGTCCGGGTGAGCCCTATTACGATACCTGGCCCAAAGATGCCTACATGTACATGGGCGGCGTGGACTCCTGGGGCGAAATCACCGTCGATGAGAAGCACGGAATCGTCTTTGTTCCTCTGGCCTCAGCCAAGTACGAGCTCTATGGCGGCGACCGCCCGGGCAACAATCTTTATGCAGATTGTCTGATGGCCCTCGATGCACGCACCGGGAAGCAGCTCTGGCATTTCCAGACCGTTCACCACGATCTCTGGGACTTTGACCTGAACGCCGCCCCGCAACTCGTCACAGTGAAGCACGACGGCAAGATGGTCGACGCGGTAGCCGCCGCGTCGAAGAATGGTTTCCTCTTTGTGTTCGACCGGGTCACCGGAAAGCCGCTGTGGCCAATCGTTGAGCGCCCCGTTCCGCAGACCGACGTACCCGGTGAAGTGACCTCGAAAACGCAGCCCTTTCCCACCGCACCGCCCCCGTTTGCGCGCCAGGGCATGACCGTCGCCGATATGTATACCGGGTTCATGCGACCCGACGAAGTCCCCTGGTGGAAAAACCGACTGTCGAATGCTAGAACCGGCTTCTATCAGCCGCCTTCGCTCAACATCGATACCATCAACCTTCCCAGCGTGAACGGCGGCGCTCTGTTTTTCGGCACCGGCGCAGATCCAACCAACGGCACGGTATACGTTCTCGCCAGAAACATGCCTTCGATCGTCAAGCTCGTACCGGAAGGGCAGTCGACCATCCCGAATGCCGGCGGTTTGATTCCCAGCCGCCCGCCTAACGCCGCCGGGCAACGGCGCCGTTCCGGCTTTCCCACGCCTGAGGAGATGGGTCGCGCAGTCTATGAGCAGAACTGCCAGGTCTGCCATGGCGCAGATTTGCAGGGAGATCGCGGTCCCGCTCTCAGTACAGTTGTCAGCAGCATCGGCGCGCAGCAGACCCTCGATACCATTCAGAAGGGCCGCGGCATGATGCCGGCGTTCGCCTCGCTGCCCGAGGGTTCCGTTGACTTTCTGATGGCGTTCCTCAAGAATCCTAACCTGGCCCCGCCCGGTTCCGCGCCTTCCTCCGCCATGCAGGCGATGTTCCGGTCAATGGCCGAGCCTCCTTATCCAGATGACGTCGAGACTCCCAAAGAGCGCTATAAGACGGGCTATGGCAATGAACCTTATGTGATCGATCCGCCATGGAGCGTTCTCACCGCCTACGATCTCAATACCGGCAAAATCAAATGGCAGACACCCTACGGCGGCATTCCGCAGGCGCCCCCAGAGGACCAGATGAAAGGCAATGCCTATCCGAAGAGCGGTCCGGTCATCACCGCCGGAGGGCTGATCCTCTTTGCCGGCAACGACTCCAAGCTCTACGCGCTGGATAGCGCAACCGGCAAGATCATCTTCACCAAGGATCTGCCCAACGGATCGCAGGGTGTGCCCGCGGTCTACGAGGTCAACGGCAGGGAATACATTTTGCTTTCCGTAAGCGGCGGAGGCACTCCCTATCCCGAGTCAGCCTACATGCCGCCCGGCGGCCACATGAACGAGATGGACTGGAAAGGCTATATGGCCTTCGCTCTCCCCGAAACTCAAAACAAGAATTAGCCCAGACTGAGGAGTTTTTTGGGTGCCCCACTCTGAGCGCGCCTTGTGCGCTTAGGGTGGGCTTTATGATTCCCGACCCCTGATCCCCGATCTCTCACACCTGAACCTGCCGATTGCCCCATCCTTCGTCCTGAGCGGGGCGCAGTAGCAGGATCTGCTTTTTGGAACCTGCGAAAGGGTGGGTTGCCTGCCCACCGGCGCCTCGTAGTTCCCCCATTCTTTCGCGCTTTTTTGCGATTGCGTAGGCTCACTGATCGCTGCCTCACCCGCTGGCGCCGAACTCAATTGTGAACTATAGTTAACAATTGATCGAAGTCCGTCAGACCGAGGCCTTCTCGGAATGGCTTCGCAGGTTGCGCGATGAAAACGCACGGGCCCGCATTCAGATTCGAATCCGTCGCCTGTCGCTGGGTAACTTCGGAGACGTGAAACCGGTTGGCCGAGGCGTGAGTGAGTTGCGTATCGAATACGGGCCGGGCTACAGGGTCTACATACGGCGGTACGGAGAGGTTCTGGTTTTGCTGCTTGCCGCCGGAACAAAGAAGACGCAGGAGGCCGACATTGCCAAAGCAAAAACTCTCGCGAAAGAGTGGGAAGAAAGTGCTTAAGACCACAGCGTGGGATCCGACTGAGTATCTCTCCAGTCCCAGGTCGATTGCTGCCTATCTTGGAGCGGCGTTCGATGACGGTGATCCTGCGCTGATCGCAGCCGCTCTTGGCGATGTGGCGCGCGCGCAGGGCATGTCTAAGCTTGCCAGCCAAGCCGGCGTAACGCGCGAGGCGCTCTACAAGGCGCTTTCACCCAACGGCGATCCGCGACTGTCCACATTCGTCGGAGTGATGAAGGCCCTGGGCATCAAGATCCGCCCCATCGCAGCGTGAACCCCGCCGGCTTTCGGCGCGAGTCGCGCCGGCCCTGACCCCTCGTTACATTCCCCGTACCGCGTCTTCCAGCCCCTTCTCGTATTCGGCTATGATCTTGTCCCACGCCGCGTTTGCTTCTTCATCCACAACGCGGTGCCCGGGCTCGGCATCAAACCATGCGATGGTGCGCTCGATGCCTTCGGCAAATGGAGTCCTGGCGCAGTATCCGGGAACAAAGCGCTTGATCTTGCTGTTATCGAAGACCACGCTCGCGGCTTTGTCCCCCCTGAGGCTGCCGACGAGTTCGGGCTTGCACGCGCCGAGATAATCCGAAGCGATGTGAACGATCTGCGGCTCGACGCCCGCGGCCCGTGCCGTGATCGTATAGATCTGATCCCAGGTCAGCACTTCGTCGCTGGTGATATGAAAAGCATGGCCGATGGCCTGACGATGACCCAGTAGGCCCACCAGTCCCTGCGCGAAATCGCTGTTATGCGTCACCACCCACAACGACGAGCCGTCGCCGGGAACGATCACCTTTTTCCCGCGCCGCATGCGGTCCACCGACGTATACGACTTCTGCCAGCTATTGATCGCGAGAACGATCTGCGTGTCTCCGTAAGTGAGCGAGGGCCGCACGATCGTGATGGGAAAGCCCGTTTCGCGATACTCCTGCATGAGCTGTTCTTCGCAGGCGATTTTGTCGCGCGAGTATTGCCAATAAGGGTTGGCCAGCGGCGTTGACTCCGTAATCAGGTAGTGGCTCACCGGCTTCTGATACGCGCTCGCCGAGCTGATGAAGATGTACTGCTCTGTGCGATCGCGGAAGAGGCGAATGTCCCGCTCCACCTGATCAGGAGTGAAGGCAATCCAGTCGACCACTGCGTCGAACTTTTCGCCGTCGAGCACCCGTCGCGCCGCCTCGTCACCAATGTCGGCCACAATGGTACGAACAGATTCGGGAACGCTTGCAGCGCGTTGACCGCGCCGCACCAGTGTCAGGTCGATGCCGCGTTCCACCGCCAGCTTCGTGCACGCCGTACTGATGATTCCCGTCCCGCCTATAAAAAGAACCTTCATCTGTCCTCCGCAGATCGCCTTGCGGGCGAAGAGACAGATTATCAGTCGCGCCCAAACCCCGAGTGCCCTATTCAAGCTTTGCTTAGGCGGGATATCGTCCGCTTCTGCGGGCAAAAGACGACAACCCCGTGGCACGCGCCTGGGGTTATCGTGCCAGCCATACTCAGAAGAATTGAAATCGTTGCGAAGCAAAAAAATCCAATGAGCAAGTCGGTCAGTTGCAATTTTCGCCGTTGTTCTGTTGTTTCAGGCACTTATCCGGCGGCCTCGACGGACCTCGGTCTGGCCGGCCATCACGAACGCCGCGGAATGCATCTCTTTCTTTGTAAGAACGCCGTTTCCCCTTTAAGGGGGAGTCGGCTTCGCGGTTCGATTCACTCCCTACCCAAATACGTTCGTTTTTTGCGTCGTTTTGGAGGAGATCAATGCACGCTCAGACAACGACTGAGCAAGTACCTACGCGGATTCATACAATTGCACAGCTCTATCCTTCCCGCATTGCACTCCGGGAAAGCCAGCGGCTTCTCAATTATCGGGACCTTGATTGCCTGGCGGATCGCTTTGCTCGCTACCTGCTCTCTCGCGGAGTTCAGCACGGCGACGTTGTCGCACTTTGCATGACCCGTTCTGTCGACTGGGTGGTGGCGGCTCTCGGCATTTTGCGGCTTGGTGCCGCCTACATGCCGCTGGACACTTCCTGGCCCGATGCACGGCTACGCTTTGCTCTCCAAAATTCCGGCGCAAAGGCCGTGGTCGCCGAGAACTCTTTACTAGACCGTCTCCGCTGCGGAATTGAAGAGATCGATAGTCTCGACGATGCTTGGCGGCTCGTTCCGGGTGAGCCCCCCTCTTTCGACCCGGTTCAGCCGAGCGATCTTGCCTATGTCATTTACACATCCGGTTCCACCGGAGATCCGAAGGGTGTAGACATTACGCACGCCAATCTTTCCCATCTCATCGATTGGCATTTGGGGGGTTTTCGTCTCACCCACAAAGACCGAACTAGCCATCTGGCGAGTCTGGGCTTCGATGCCGCAGTGTGGGAAATATGGCCTACGCTTTGCGCGGGCGCGACTCTCTGCATTGCGAGCGACCCCGTCCGGCTTTCGACCGATCTACTGCAGCAGTGGCTCATCAAAGAGCAAATCACCATTTCCTTTGTTCCAACGATTCAGGCGACGGCATTGATCGATAGGGATTGGCCTTCGCGATGCGCCTTGCGATTCATGCTAACGGGAGCGGATGTCCTTCCACGAGGCCCCAGCAAGCGCATTCCCTTTGTTCTGGTAAATAACTATGGCCCAACGGAATGCACTGTCGTTGCAACTTCCGGCCCGGTGATGGCCGGGTCAGACAGCATTCCGACGATTGGAAAGCCGATCCGCGGCGCGGGGATTTACCTGCTCGACGTAGATGGCGAACCGGTTCCAGATGGCGAACTCGGAGAGATTTATATCGGCGGAGGAGGCGTCGGGCGCGGGTATCGAGGTCTTCCGGACGAGACCCAATTCGCGTTTCTTTCGGACCCATTTTCTACTTTTCCGGGCGCCCGTATGTACAAGACGGGAGACTTGGGTGTACGCCGTCGCAATGGTGAAATCGAGTTCCGAGGTCGCATTGATCGCCAGGTGAAAATATACGGAAAGCGCGTCGAACTGAACGAAATCGACAGCATTCTTGCTCGTCACAAGGATATTTCGTTTGCGACAACGCAGGCTCGGGTTGGTTCGCGAGGTGAGACTCGTCTCATTGCCTACGTTGTCGCCAAGGGTGACAACGTGGCGCTCTCGGCGGATGAGTTACGAAAACATCTCTCTGAGACGCTGCCATCCTACATGGTGCCTGCGCACTTTGTAAGGTTGCCTTCGGTCCCGCTGCTCACGAACGGAAAGCTAGATCAAAAGGCGCTCGAGATGGGTTCTGCATTCGACCTTGGCGCCAGATTGATGACAGGATGGCAGTCGCAACTCGGGGATCGATTGTTGACACTTATGCGGGAACTGCTCAACGATCCTTTCCTCTCAAAAGAAGACAATTTCTTCCTGGCGGGCGGACACTCGCTCCTCGGCATGCAACTCATTCTCAGAATCGAGGAAGAGTTTGGCGCGGAACTTTCCTTACAGCAGATTCTTGAGTACCCCACTGTCAATCAGCTTAGCGCTGAAATTGAATGGGCACTCGACCCCGCGCGCAAAGCCACAGAACCCGCGCCGGCTCACGACGCTCATGTTCAAGCCGCTCATAGCGGACTTAGTGCGGCGAATGGAGAAACTCAGCTTCGCGAGCGGGCGTTTCTAACAACGCCATCGTCGAGTTTAGCCGGCGCGTCAAAGTTTACATCCCTCTCCCGGATGAACGGGCTTCGAGCGGGAATTGCTATTCTCCAGTCGACTACCCACCGGGGGATTATCTTCTGGATTCATTACGTGCACGGAAATGTCGCGAGGGCGATCGGTCGCGAATATGGTTTCTTCGCGATCCGCCTGACTTTGGAGGATCTTGCGGAATTGGGGCGGTGGCCTTCAGCACAAGCCATCGCTCGTTGCATGGTAAAGAAAATCTTGCAGGTTCAGTCTGCTGGCCCCTTCGTGATTGGAGGAATGTGCTTGGGAGGAATCCTTGCGTACGAAATTGCCTCTCAGCTCCGGGAAGCGGGCCACGAGGTGTCTCTTCTCATCATGGTGGATGCAGCCAATCCTCGTTATCGCCCCGGATATCGATCCTTCCGCGACATTCTGGCACATACAAAATACCTAGTTCATCGGGCTCGTAAGCTGGGGGCGCAGAAGACCATGCAATTCGCCTGCAAAGATTTCTCACGGCAGTTGCCCAGGAGCCTGCTTCTCGCCTTAGCAAAAACTCAGGTGGAGAAGACACAGGAAATCGTTGATTCGGCCGGGCGCTCGTATTGTCCCCAACGTTATGGCGGCCGGGTACTCCTGGTGCTGGCATCCGATTCTCCTCCACACCAACATCCGGAAGAAGGATGGCGCGGCCTCGTAGACGGCTCGTTCACAACCCTGACGGTCAATGGTCACCACAGCGAACTGTCGCAGCCACCAACGGTAGTTCAAGTCGCGGAGGCAATCCGTTCCCATCTTGGATCGGCGTCGGCAAAAGTGAAAAAGGTGGCATCGGACGACTCCCTCACCCTGGAGTACAACTGAGGTGAATCTGATTCGCTCCTGGTCGAAACTTTTCCTTTCCGCTTTGCGGCCTTACCTGCTCACCCGAGGTGCAGTCGAATCCTGGGTGCGCGGCCATTTGAGAAGTACAAACGGTGCCACGCACGCGTCAATTCGATTATGCCAACAGCGATAGACAAGGATCTCAGCCTCCTTCGCCTCCTTTCTCCGGAGGTTTTAGAGCGCCCGTATGAACTTTATAGGGCGCTTCGCGAGTATGACCCTGTCCATTGGGACCCGTATACGCACGCCTGGGTAGTTACCTCCTATCGAGAGGTAGTCCAGGTAGTGTCCGAGTTCTCGTCTGAACGAATACCGTCGGCTGCCTATCTCGACAAGCTCGGCTTAAAGGTTATGAGCCCATTTAGTGACATGATGCGCACGCAAATGATGTTTATGGATGGGCCGAAGCATAAACAACTCCGAAACATCTGCTCCGCGGCATTCATGCCCAACCGAGTCGATAAGTTGGGAGAAGAAATCGAATCGACTGCAAATGGTTTGCTCGATGCCGTTGCCGCACATGGTCAATTGGATCTGATCGCAGACTTCGCCGATCCACTGCCGTCGATCGTTACAGCTCGCCGCATGGGCATACCGCTCGAAGATCGAGCGCAGGTGCATATCTGGATCCGCGACCTGTCCGAGCTCTTCGGCAACTTTCAACACGATCCAGAACGCCTGGAAACTCTCTTACAGAGTTTGCAGAGCCTGAAGTTGTATCTGGACGGCATCTTGCGGGGCCCTCAGGAGCATGCATTGGCCGGCATGATTCAAGCACTCGCAACTGGGCGCGTGGATGGCTCCCCGCTTTCTACCGATGAGATCATCGCAAACATCATGATCACGCTCGTCGGAGGACATGAAACAACGACCAATCTCATTGCCAGTGGATTTCTGACCCTGATGGAAAATCGGGACGCTTTCGAGCAGCTGCGGTGTCACCCTGAGTTGATTCACACTGCTGTGGAGGAGCTCCTGCGGTATGAATCTCCGGTTCAGCACACGGCTCGCATCGCGCCGTGCGATCTCGAACTGAACGGGAAGAAGATCGCAAAGGGAGATCGAGTCGTCGTTGTGCTGGCTGCCGCCAACCGGGACCCTACGAAGTTTGCTGATCCGGATACGCTCGACCTCGAGCGTGCTGAAAATCGGCACGTGGCGTTCGGCTGGGGCCCGCATTTTTGCTTCGGCGCCGCGATCGCACGGATGGAAGCGCAAATTGCGTTCCCGATCTTGTTCCGAAGGCTGGTGAATCCACGCTTGATTGATTCGCACCTGGCGTGGCGAAATAACGCAGGCTTGCGCGGGCTCACTCGACTTCCTATTGCCTTCGAGACGCCTCCCGGCAATTAAGTGGCGTCCAGTCCTGAAGAGGTCAACTTTGGCGGTAGATCGAAGGGAAATCGGACCCCGCCAAACGCGAACTGTGACCTGCGTACGGTGAGCTCCGAACAACTAACGGTGCGCTCGTCTCCGCCTGCTCCAGCCTGATCCGCCGTCTCCATTTAGACTTAATTCCGGCACTCCCATGAAAGACTCCATCAACGTTTCGAAAGAGAACTACCTCAAGGCCATTCTTGAAGCCGAGGCCGAAGGGCGCCAGGTGATTCCTGCGACGCTGGCGCACTGGCTTGAGGTGTCGGCCCCGGCGGTGACCATGGCCCTGAAGCGGCTGAAGCGAGACGGCCTGGTCAAAGCCGGCGAAGACGGCATTGTCCGCCTCACCCCTGCTGGGCGCGAAACGGCTTATCATACCGCGCTGCGCCATCACCTGATTGAGCGCATGTTGAGCGAAGTGTTTGGCATGGAGTGGCACGAGATCCACGAAGAGGCGGAGCGGCTGGAGCACGCCGTCACGCCGGCTTTCGAAGCCAAGCTGCGCGAGAAGCTGGGCGAAGGCGGCGCCTGCCCTCACGGCAACGCAGTGCTGCCGGTGAGTCCCACAGACCGGAAGCGCCGCGGCGAACTGCAGCTCTCCCAGGCCGGAGAGGGCAAGCGCTATACCGTAATCAGCCTGCAGGAGCGAGATCCCAAGCTGCTCAAGTTTCTGCACGGCGCTGGCATCGGGCCCGGGAAGAGCCTGCGCGTCGTGAGCCAGAATTACGACCAAACCGTTTTGATTGAGCTGCCTACCGGAAACTCCATTCTCGGCCGCCCGGCCGCCGAGGCAGTCTGGCTACGGCAGGAGAGATAGGGCGCGGAGCTGGGAGTATAGCCAGGGTTGCCCTACCGTAAGGCAGGCCAAGATGTTCACCGCAATGTAATATAAAAATTCTCGTTAACCATAATTAATAACCTGTGGCATACTGGAGTTGAGAGAAATCCCAGTCTCTTTTACCCGGGAAAACTGTGGCCACTGAAGTCGTAACTCGAACCGTAGCTGCCGAGCCCTCGTTGCCCGAGGTGCATTCCAGCGTGGGCATCTCGCGGTCGCCGTTGTACTGGCGCCGATTGCTCGCGTTTTTGGGGCCGGGATTTCTGATCTCGGTGGGCTACATGGACCCCGGAAACTGGGCTACCGATATCGCCGGAGGCGCGCGCTTCGGCTACACGCTGCTGTTTGTCATCATGCTTTCAAACCTGATGGCGATTCTGCTGCAGAGTCTCTCGCTCAAGCTGGGTGTGGCCACAGAGCGCGATCTTGCGCAGCTTTGCAATGAGAGCTACGGACGCACAACGAGCTTTGTGCTGTGGGTACTCGCCGAGATCGGCATTGCGGCATGCGATCTGGCCGAAGTGATCGGATCGGCCATCGCCCTCGAACTCCTGTTTCACATTCCGCTGTTTTATGGCGTGCTGATCACGGGCCTCGACGTGCTGATCATTCTTTTCCTGCAGCGCTGGGGCTTCCGCTACGTTGAAGCGCTGGTCATCACGCTCATCGGGACGATCATTGTGCTCTTCGGCTTGCAGATGTTTCTCTCGCGGCCGGATTATCTTCCCATCTTCCGCAGTCTCGTGGTGCCATCGCCTTCCATCATCACCAACAGCGCCATGCTTTACATTGCCATCGGCATCCTGGGCGCGACGGTGATGCCGCACAATCTTTATCTGCATTCGTCGATCGTGCAGAGTCGCCGCTACGAGCGTACGCCCAGGGGCAAGCGCGAAGCCATCCACATGGCCAACATGGACTCGGGCCTCGCGCTGATGATCGCGCTGTTCGTGAATGCGGCTATTCTCATCGTTGCAGCTGCGGTGTTTTATCGCAGCGGACACTTTGAAGTGGCCGCCATCCAGGACGCCTACAAGCTACTGAGTCCTCTGCTTGGCGCTACCTGGGCAAGCACGATCTTCGCCATCGCTCTTCTTGCCAGCGGCCAAAACTCTTCCATCACCGGCACGTTGGCCGGCCAGGTCGTCATGGAAGGCTTCATTCACATCCGCGTCTCGCCGTGGCTGCGGCGGCTGATCACGCGATCGCTGGCCATTATTCCCACCATCATCGTGGTCGCGGTCATGGGCGAGCAGGGAACCGAGAAACTGCTCATCCTGAGCCAGGTGATTCTCTCTTTTCAGCTCAGCTTTGCCGTGATCCCGCTGGTGATGTTTACAGGCAACCGCAAAAAGATGGGCGAATTTGTGAATGGCCGCGCCCTGCAGGCGCTGGCGTGGGTAACTGCGGTGCTGATCGCCGGCTTGAACGCGTGGCTGCTCGTGGAAACGTTCATGGGCGCTTGATTCTCTGCAACCTTCCCCCATTTCCCCGGAGGCCAATACGAAACGCAGCAAGACAACCCGCATTCTACTGGTGTTTTTGGTTCTGTTAACTACGGTTAACTGCAGCGGTATCGCTGCGCAGAGCGGAACGTCGAGCGCGATTTCGGGCACTGTAGTCGACACTTCGGGTGCTGCGCTGCCCAATGTTGAAGTCTCCGCAATGGAGGTTGACACCAAGGCTCTCCGCACCGAGAAAACCGGCGCCGATGGCCGATTCGTCTTCGCCGAGGTCAATCCCGGAACTTATATGTTGACTGTTCGGGCCATTGGCTTCGCGACTCAAACCTCGCGGCCAATCGCGGTCGAGGTGGGACGGACAGTTTCGCTCAACTTCAAGCTCGCCGTCTCGGCGGCGGAGCAGACTGTGGAGGTAACTGCACAGCAGGCACTTTTGAGCCTCAACAACCCGAACACCTCGACGACGCTGGAATCGAAGACCATCTCCAAGCTGCCAAATCCCGGCCAGGATTTGACTTTCATCGCGCAGTTCGCCCCCGGCGCGCTGATGAACACGGCTGGCTCGTCAAACGATGCCAAGGCTGCGGGCGGTTACGGCAATGTCGAATTCAACGGCCTGCCGGCAACCTCGAACGGCTACATCCTCGACGGATACGACACCAACGATCCGTGGCTGGGTTTGAATATCGGCCTCTCCACCAACCTTGTGATCGGACTCGACGCCGTCGAACAGGCGACGGTGAATACCAACTCCTACTCCGTCGATCAAGGGCGATACGGCGCATCGCAGGTGAACTATTTCACCAAGTCGGGAACCAACCAATTTCACGGCGATTTCTACGAGATCTGGAACGGGTCGCTCTTTAACGCGGAAGATTATTTCCTCCACGCCAACGACACACCCGGCAACGTGGCAAAAAAGCCGCGCTCGAACGTGAACGAGTTTGGCGTAAGCATGGGCGGACCCATCCGCAAAAACAAACTCTTCTTCTTTGGGCATTACGAGGGAGTCCGCATCGCGCTTCCTCTGGTTTCGCAGGTGGTTGTGCCTTCGCCGGCATACCAGAAATTTGTGCTCGACCAACTTCCGCTCGGCGGCGCCGATCCGATCACCGGTACCACGCTGCCGCCGGAGCCCGCGGAGGCTCCGTTTTATCGGTCGATGTTCAATCTTTATCACGACACTGCGGGCACACCGGTTCCGCTCAGTTCCTGCCCGCTCGACGCGTCCGGCGCACTGCTCTCCGGCGCGCAATCCAGCGGAAACCTCTTCGACGGCGAGGGGTGTGCCAACCAGAGCCAGAGATCGCTCACCAACGACGACAGCGAAAATCTGATCGTCGCCAAGATCGATGAGAACCTGAACGCCAATGACACCGTTTGGTATCGCTTTCAGCAGGACACGGGCCTGCAGGCCGCTTACACCGATCCGATCAATCCGATCTTCAATTCCTATTCTCCGCAGCCGCAGCGCACCGTTGTCGTCGGTTACACGCGCGTTTTCCGCGCGAATCTCGTCAACCAGTTCAATCCCGGCGCAAGTTGGTACTCGAGCATCTTCGAGCCAAACAATTTCGCGCAGGTGCGGCAAACCTTCCCTATCGTACTTATGGCGGGGACTAACGCCGCGCCGTTCACCAGCGTCGGCGGCAACGACAACACGTATCCCCAGGGCCGTAAAGTGACGCAATGGCAGATCAACGACAACCTGGACTGGTCGCGGGGCAAGCACTCCTACCGATTCGGCATCAACACCCGGCGCATCGACGTGAGCGACTACGACCTGGGCGAGGGAACTGTCCCAACTGCTGTCTACAACGATCTCGCCGAGTTCACCTACGGCGCGGCCTATACAGAGAGCGCGACCTTCCCCATCTCTCTAAACGAGCGCATCGCGGCGGGAAATCTCGACGCCTATGCAATGGACACGTGGAAACCTACCACGCGCGCCACGCTTGTGGTCGGATTGCGCGCCACGCGGAACACCGATCCCGTGAATCAGCAGCGACTCTTTGCGCGGCCCGGGGGATCGTTTCTCGATCTCTCGCATAACGTCAATCAGCCGCTCGATCAGGCAATTCAAACCAATGTGCACAGCCTGTTCCCGTCCACGCCGCTCATTGTCTGGCAGCCTCGCGCGTCGGTGGCGTATCAGGTTGCGCAGGGAGTCGTCGTCCATGCCGGCTTCGGCGTTTTCAATGACATCATTCCCGCACAGATCGCCGATCTTGCCGCCACCAACGCGCCTTATGCGCCCACCTTTGTCGGCGGTATCGGAGGCCAGGTGGGCGGAGTGGCTATCGCTGCCGGAGTGCCGGGGAGCGCGGCGGACGCGGCCGCGAACGCCAACCGGCTGTTTCAGACGGCCTTCAGCGCTAGTGCCGCGCCCTGTTCGGGGATGTCCGCCGGCGCGCCCACGTGTCCCTTGGCCGTAAGCCTGAACTCGTTTCCGACGGGAACGCTCAAGACGCCGTATTACTACCAGTTCAACCTCGGCGTCGAGCGGGAATTGGGAGCGCATGGCGCGCTGCGCATCGATTATGTGGGCACGCGCGGACTGCATGAACCATTTCAGGTGGGCCTGAACGGCTACCAGACGGTTTGCGCCGGCTGCTTCGCGCCATACCCCTACGAGCAACCGCTCGACCAGCGATTCGGCAGCGTGAACGAGTTTCGCACCGATGCCAACAGCAGCTACTCCGGCTTGCAGGTGAGCGTCACCGAACAGCTTCGCAGTTTCACGCTGCGCGCCAATTACACCCTGAGCCATTGCCTCGACGAGGTCTCGAACGGCGGCCTGCTCTCGTTTTCAACGCTGGGGATTCTCTCGCCCCCGCCGGGCGAGCTCAGTCGGGAATACGGCGACTGCGACTACGACGTGCGGCAGAATCTCTCCGCCTTCGGCACTTATACAATTCCGTTCAACTCTAGCCACGTTTCATTGCGCTCTCTCTTTCAAAACTGGTCGTTCTCGCAAACTGCGTTC
Organism: uncultured Acidobacteriaceae bacterium; assembly: GCA_963802955.1. Taxonomy (GTDB): domain Bacteria; phylum Acidobacteriota; class Terriglobia; order Terriglobales; family Acidobacteriaceae; genus Telmatobacter. The sequence continues at coordinate 503,131 of CAWDKT010000007.1, read as the reverse complement.
GTTCATATTGGCCTGCCATTCAGTGTGCTCAGCCAGCCCTACACGGCCGCGGGCAACGGCATCTTTCAATCCGAGGGTCCCCAGTTTGCGCGCCGCGCACCGGGTGAGCCACTCTACCGCAAATCGGCAATCCCGGGCGTAACCATTGCAGGGACGCGGCAATGGCTGAATCCAGAGGCCTTTGTGTCCGTCGTCGATCCCACCACCGGTGCCTGCACGGGGGGAGATTCTGCCGCGACCTGCCAATTCGGCGATGCAGCGCGCAATACTCTACGCGGCCCGCACTTCACTGACTCTGACATTTACATTTCGCGCCGGTTTCCGCTCCGTGAGAATGCCTCGTTCCGCTTCGACATCCAGCTCTTCAATGTCTTCAATCATCCCAACTTCGCTTTGCCCAGCAGCGTCCAAGCCGGCGTCCCCGGCAAATACATCCCGCCCAGATTCGGCACCCTCCAGAGCACGATCTCGCCGCCGACTGGACTTCTTGGCGTGGGCTTAGGAGGCGACAGCTCGCCGCGCATGATCGCCTTTCAGGGTAGAGTTGAGTTTTGAGTGAGTGAAATAAGATACTGGTAGACAATCACTTGGAGTCCGGCTGAAACCATTCGGCGGAGCACCTTCCCCGGATGGGTAACCGGTTACCAAATCACACATTTTGGTTATTGCAGTACCCTGCCCCCCATGATCCAATGTTGTTGATTTCCTCGGGCTTACCCTCTATAGCCTCGGGACCGGGGACCTATTTGGCGAGCGAAGCAATCCAACTCGATTCCAACGACGTGGGAGCGTCGGGAAGTCCGCAACCGCAGGCGGGCGCACCCGTTAGCGGCTATAAGTTCGTGTCGAACGCCGCCGCTGCGCAGGCCCGAACCGATGAACTCTATGCTTTTCGCGCCACCATGGCGGCGGCTGAACCGCAGCCCAGTGCCCAACCGGCAAAGACGCCCCCTCCCGTGATGCGTCTCCTTGTCTACGGCGCCATCGGTGTGGCGCTCATATTACTCTTTGTGGTTGCCTTTCTCCGGTTCCCCTCTCTCACGAACTCTTTGAGCGGAGCGAAACCGCCGGCCCTTTACATCGATCTCGGAAACCGCAGGTTCGATCCTGCCGGACTGTCAGGCCGGCTGATCGTACGCTGGGAAGGAAAACCCACCTACGAGCTTTACCTCGATCCCGTCGATCAGCAACATGCAGCGGGATTTCAAACCGTGGCGCAGAATTCTACCAATCCGCTGGTTGTCGTAGTTAGGATGCTCGATGCCTCGGGCATGGTCGCTTGCCAAAAGGAGATCGACGTCCCGGCTCCCGCGCAGCCGGGCGCGGCACCCGATCCGACACAAGCGTTTTTGCCAAAGACCACTGCTGCAGGAGACACGATACGCGATCTGGCCGGCCCCGACGGGCAAGTTGCCGAGATGACGACCACCGGGCCTTTGCCCTGTTCGCTGAGCGCATATGAAGGCATCGCCGCATGGGATTTCGTCGCCAATTTCCCCACCATTCCCAGCCAGGAAGATCAGTTAAAGCGCCAAGACGCCAAGAGCGCAGAACCAAACTGGAGGAGATCGCATTCCGCCGCCGGCTGGCGATTGACTCCCGTGCATTTCCAGCGCCTGCCCTCTACCATTGAGGGTGACGACGTGATCGTGGGCGACAACCCCACGCGCGGAACCGTCGACACCAGCAGCGGGCATGAGTTTTTGCTTGGAGCCGGTGGATCGCATTCTCTTTCGTCAGAGTGGCAGATCTTTCCTTCCGCCATTCACTACCGGTGCGAAAAAACGGGTGTTTGCGTGCTCACTCGGTTGAGCTCACGCACCATGCTGCAGGCGCGCCTGGTGCAATAGAGCGGAATCGGGTTCACGGTTTCCGCTTACATTCCTCTGGTTCCTATCCCCGCGCCGTCTAGTACCATGTAGGCGATGCACGTCCTCTCCGCAGCCGAGATGCAGGCCTGCGACCGCGCGACCACCGAGCGGTTCGGAGTTCCCTCGATCGAGCTGATGCGCGCGGCTTCTTCCGCTGTTGCCAAGTTCGCGCGCCAGTATTTCCCCAGTGCGCACCGCGTCACGGTGCTCTGCGGCCGCGGCAACAATGGCGGCGACGGCTTGATGACGGCGCGCCTGCTGGGCGAAGCAGGTTGGGATGTGACGACTCTGCTGCTCGGCGCTCCTGAAGGGCTCAAGGGCGACGCGGCCGAAGCCTGGCGCGAACTCAACACCGGATTGCGTGGAACGGTCGCGACCGTTAACGCAACGCCCGATCTCGAACGGCACCGGGCTGCGCTCGACGTCGATCTCATCGTCGATGCAGTGCTGGGTACGGGCTTCAAGCCGCCGATGAAAGGGCTGGCTCTGGGAGTGCTGGAGTGGTTGCGCCAGAGTCACGCGCCGGTTCTGGCTGTCGATCTGCCCTCCGGCTGGCCGGCCGACGAAACCAGCGCCAGCGTCACCGATCCTGTTTTTCCGGCCGATGCCGTCGTCACGTTCACCGCGCCTAAGCCCGCGCATGTATTTGGGCAACTCACTCGCCGCTGGGATCAGCCCATTGTCGTTGCTCCGATCGGCTCGCCGGACGAAGCGATCATTTCGGACCTGGGCATCGATTGGGCCGGCTCGTCTCTCGATCTGGCGCAAAGCCCGCGCGCAGACGCGGCAAACAAGGGCAACTTTGGCCATGTGCTCGTGGTGGGCGGAGCGTTCGGATCTGCGGGCGGCAAAGCCGGCGCGCCGGCCATGGTTGCTCTTGGCGCATTGCGCTCGGGAGCAGGACTTGTTACGGCTGCCGTCCCGTCGTCCGCGTTGCCCGTTGTCGCGTCCTTCGTTTCGGAGCTCATGACCTGGCCCCTCGCTGTCACTACCAACGGTGAAATCTCGGCAAAAAATCTGGCGGCGAAACAAATCGCGGCATTGACCGAAGGCAAAACCGTCCTCGCGATCGGCCCTGGCATCGGACAAAGTCCAGACACTGCCGAGTTCACTGCCGGATTTCTCTCCTCTACTCATCTTCCCGCCGTCATCGATGCCGACGCCCTGAACATTCTCGCCGCCAAACCGGCTCTCTTGAGCAAACTCTCGCGTAAAGGCAAGCGAGCTCTCGTGCTCACGCCGCATCCCGGAGAAATGGCCCGGCTTGCGGAAACCACCGTCGCCGAAGTTCAGGCCAACCGGCTCGAAACGGCGCGTAGTTTTGCCCGGCGCCACTCGGTAACGCTTGTGCTCAAAGGCGCGCGAACTCTCATCGCGCATCCTGATGGCCGCGTCGCCGTGAACACCACCGGCAATCCGGGAATGGCGAAGGGCGGCAGCGGCGACCTGCTAACGGGCCTCATCGCCGGGCTGCTTGCGCAATATCCTCATGATGTATCGCGCGCTGTCGAAGCGGCAGTTTATCTGCACGGGATGGCCGCGGATCTGGCCGTGAGCGAAGGCGACGAACACACTTTGCTGGCGACGGACTCGCTCGCGCACCTCGCGCAGGCGTTCCAATCCCGTGCACATCGAATTGATGCGATCGGCAAGAAAGGTTATGTTTGGTTGCAGGGGGGCATTGCATGCAGCAGCCTAAAAGCGCATGCAGCAGACTAAGAGCGCGTGCAGCAGACTAAAGGCGCACGCGGCGGATGAATCGCCGGGATCGGCGGGCGCAAACAGGATGCAGTAGACTCAAACTGCAATCATCAAATCGCAACGAGGGCTCAGCAATGACCAACGCCGCGGCGACTGCGGAAGGAAGAGTTCACGAGTTCACAACGCAGAGCGGCGCCGACACCATCTCCGTCGGCCGCAAACTCGCCGCTTTGCTCAAGCCGCCGCAGCTTCTGCTGCTGCGTGGCGAGTTGGGCACAGGCAAAACCACCCTGGTGAAAGGAATTGCGCAGGCCCTCGACGCAGCCGAACCCGACGAAGTCACCAGCCCCACGTTCACGCTGATTCACGAATATGACGGGACGCGCGACGGAAAGCCAGTCAAGCTCTATCACCTGGATGTTTATCGCCTCGAAAGCGAGCGGCAGCTTGAGACCCTCGGCCTCGACGATCTGCTCACGCCCGACGCGCTGGTTGTGGTGGAGTGGGGCGAAAAGTTCAAGAGTATCCGTAAGCGGGCCACGGGTGAAATTGTGATCGAATCGGCGGGCGGCGACGCGCGCAAAATCACCGTGACGCTGAAAGATCCCGCAAGCTAGCGGTTCGCTGCTGCTGTAGCCGGCACTGCGTTTTGGAAGTGGTTCTTTGAGTGCTTCTTTTCCGCTCGCATGGCTTGATACAAGTTCATCAGGAAAGCCATGAACCGCATTCCATTTGACGAAGTGCAGCAAACCCTTACCGCCGTTCTAAGCAAGCTTGGCTTCTCGCCCGATCGTGCCGGTATCTGTGCGCGGCTTTTTGCCGAGACGACACGCGACGGCGTCTATACGCATGGCATCAACCGCTTTCCGCGATTCGTGGCCACCATCCGCAATGGCCGCGTCGATCCCAAGGCCGAGCCGGAAGTCATCGCGCGATTTGGCGCATTGGAGCGCTGGGACGGTCACAGCGGCCCGGGCAACCTGAACGCCCTCGCCGCTATGGAGCGCGCCACTGCACTCGGCCGCGAACACGGGATCGGCTGCGTCGCGCTAGCCAACACGAACCATTGGATGCGCGCCGGAACTTACGGCTGGCAAGCCGCCGATGCCGGCCTGATCGGGATCTGCTGGACGAACACCATGGCCAACCTGCCACCGTGGGGCGGAGCCGAGCGGGTTATCGGCAACAATCCGCTGGTCATCGCGGTGCCGCGGCCAGCCGGCCATGTGGTTCTTGATATCGCCATGTCGCAGTTCTCCTATGGGACGCTGGAGAGCTATAAGAGACGCGGCGAATTGTTGCCGTTCGACGGTGGGTTCGACACGGAAGGGAATCTCACGCGCGATCCCGCCGCGATCGAACAATCCTGGCGCCCACTGCCAATTGGTTACTGGAAGGGCTCAGGGCTCTCCGTCATGCTCGACGTGGTGGCTGCCATGATGTCGCTTGGCCAGGCGACACACCAGATTCCAGCGGACCCTCTGCTCGAGACCGCTGTTTCGCAGATGTTTGTGACAATGAACCCCGAGGCATTCGGCCCGACGCTGCGGCCTGCGCAGATCGCCGACGGCGTTGTTGCCTCACTTAAGAATTGCCCGACCGCTGCGCATCACGCCGCGGTACGCTATCCGGGTGAGCAGACGCTGCATCTGCGGGCGGAAAACACGAAGCTCGGCCTGCCGGTTGAGCCGGCCGTCTGGGACGAGATTCTGAAAATGTAGCGCCCTGTTGTGCTTCCATTGAACTCGTGGGATCGCGTGCGCTATGCTGAGCGCATGGAACTCCGCCGGCTTCCCAAGGTCGAGTTGCATCTGCATCTCGATTGCTCACTGAGTTACAAGGCGGTGACGAGGCTGGCTCCGGCTGTGAGCCATGAAGAATACCTGCGCGATTATGTTGCTCCGGCTCGCTGCACCAACCTCGCCGATTTTCTTTCGCGCGCCCCCATGGGCTTCCGGCTGATGCAGACTGAAGACGCTCTTCGCCTGGTCACGGAGGATCTCTTCGAACAGCTTGCAGAGGACGGCGTGATCTATGCCGAACTCCGTTTCGCGCCACTGTTGCACCTGGAGCGTGGATTGAGCGCGGAGCGCGTGGTCGCTGTGGTGGAACGGGCAACGGAGGAACTGGTGCGTGCGACTGGAGTGGAGGCGCGTCTGATCCTGTGTACGCTGCGTCATTTCAATGCGGAGCAGAGCATGCAAACGGTGCGGCTGGTGGAGCAGTTCCGCGGCAGCCGCGTGGCGGCATTGGATATCGCGGGCGATGAGGCCGGATTTCCGCTGGATGCGCATGTGGCTGCGTATTTGTATGCCCGCGAACAGGGGTTGCCGCGCACCGCGCACGCCGGCGAGGCGCGGGGAGCGGAAAGCGTATGGGAGACACTACGGCTGCTCGATCCGCAGCGGATTGGGCACGGCACGCGCAGCATTGAGGACGCGCTGCTGGTGGAACATCTGCGGCGGGAAAAGATTCATCTTGAGTTGTGTCCTTCGTCGAACCTGCAGATTATTCCGTCGATTGTGAGCTGGGAGGACCATCCGATCGATCGTCTTTACAAGGCCGGGGTTTCGCTCAATCTGAATACCGACACGCGCATGCTGAATCCCGCGACGCTGACCGGCGAATACGGGGGGATGCAGCGGGTGTTCGGTTGGGGCGCATCGGAATTTCTTCGCACGAATCTGATGGGATTGGAGGCTGCCTTTACCGATAAGCCTGCGAAAGAGCGCCTGCGCAAACGGCTGATGTCCGCTTCTAGCACGCTGGCTCCCACAGCGTGAGAGCGAACGATGGGAAGTCCGGACAGTGCCGCCCGGCCGGCAAGGTGTGCCCGGGGCTCGAAAATCGATACGCGACAGTCAATATCCCATGATGTTGTAGCCGCAATCGACGTACAACGTCTCGCCCGTCACCGCGCTTGCCAGGTCACTGGCCAGGTAGAGTGCCGTGCCGCCTACTTCGCTTTGATCCACGTTGCGGTGCAGCGGTGAGCGCTCAGCATGCGATTTCAACATGTCGCCGAGCGCGCCCACGCCTCGCGCAGCCAGCGTCTTGATAGGGCCTGCGGAGATGGCGTTTACGCGGATATTCTTGGGCCCAAGCTCATACGCCAAATAACGAACGGCGGCCTCGAGCGAAGCTTTGGCAAGTGCCATCACGTTATAGTGGGGAACCACTTTTTCGGCGGCGTAGTAGGTGAGCGTGATCATGCTGCCGCCCTCGGTCATCAAGGGCACGGCGCCGCGGGCCACGGCAATGAGCGAGTAGACGCTCACATCGTGCGCAATGCGGAATCCGTCGCGGCTGGTGTTGATGAACTCACCCTTCAGCTCTTCAGCCGGCGCGTATGCGACCGCGTGCACCAGGATGTCGATCTTTCCGTATTTTTCCTTGAGCGCGGCAAACAAGGCTTCGATTTGCTGGTCGTTGGAGACATCGCACTGAAAGCCGCCTGCGCCGGAGAGTTCGTTGATCAGGTCCTCGGCTTCGGCCCTCATTCGCTCGTTCTGGTAACAGATGGCAAGGGTTGCTCCGGCCTCGTGCAGTTTTTGCGCGATGCCCCAGGCGATCGACCGTTTGTTGGCCAGCCCGAAGACCACGGCCGTTTTGCCTGACAAATTGATCATGCTGTTTTCAGATCCTCCAGACCTCTTATCCAAAAGGGGGAAGCGGCGGAGCCGCCGTTGTTCAGAATACCAGAGCGGTTTTCGATCCAGTCCACGTTTTCTGTGTGCTATCGGCGGGAATTCATCCACCCAGGTCGACCAAATCGACGCGCCCAACGGGACGCCCGAGGAATCGCGAGCCGAGCCGCTCGAACTTCTCCACCGAATCGGTAGCAAAGCAACAGATCTCAGTTTGCGGAGCGGGGCTCGGGAGCTCTCCCACTCTACCGGAACCCACTGCCGCGGATTCCGGTGGAATGGGCCACCCGGCAGGGTGGTTGAAGAGATCGACGGCAGCCTGTGCGGCCGATTCAGCCGAATCGATGACCCGGGCGCCCGGCCGAACCGCGCCCTCGAATAGCGAGCGCAGCAAAGGGTAGTGCGTGCAGCCGAGGACGAGAGTGTCCGGAACCATGCCGTGTGCAGCGGCCTCGGCGCGAAGTTCATTCAGGTATACATCGATAACCTCGGCAGTGACGGGATGGTCAGTCCAACCCTCTTCGACTAATGGAACAAGGAGGGGGCAAGCTTTTTCAATGACGCGCAGTCCGAGGGCCTGGCAGGCGGCCGTGTAAGCGCGGCTATGAACCGTCGCCTCGGTTGCGATCACCAGGACGTCGCCGGTGCGCGACGCTGCGCGGGCAGCGGCGGCGCCCGGCTCAATTACGCCGAGAACGGGAATCGTCACGGCCTCCTGAATTGCGTCGAGCGCCAGCGCGCTGGCCGTGTTGCAGGCGATAACCAGAAATTCCGCACCTTGTTCGCGGACCAGAAACTGCGCGCTCTGCGCGGCATATCGTGCGATCGTGCGCCGGGATTTCGAGCCATACGGCAGTCGCGCGGTGTCACCTAAAAAAGCAAAACGCGCACCGGGCAGCCGCTCGATCAACGCGCGCAGCACTGTCAATCCGCCAAAGCCGGAATCGAAGACGCCGATAGTGGGAGCGCTGGCCGTTTTTAATGTTGTCATGGGCGAATCTCCTCGGTTGGCGTCGTTTCGGCAGTGAGGTATGTGCGTGTGAAGTCGGCATGACCGGCGAGCGTGGATCGTTGCCGGCCATCGACTAGAAATCGCACCTCGGCAATTTCGGGAAAGTTGCCATGAAGCGTTGTGCAAATCGAGAGAATTGTGAGCGTCTCGGTTTCAAGTCCGGAGGGATGGCTTGCGGCAAAGGCGCTGGTGAGGTCGACGACCGCGAGTTCGCTGCCTGACGCCGAATTGCTTCGCGCCATGCCGCTCGAACTCGCTATTGGAGGGTGGAGACTGCCGGGGGTGTTGGCATGGCTTACGCCGTTCGCCGCAATGGGCATGAGAAACACCTGCGCGATGGACCTGGCGCCGCCAGGTACAGGATGGGGCGAGCCAGGAGCGGCGTAAAGATCGAGCAGCTTGCCCAGCACGGCGCGCGCACGAGCCTCGGGATTCTGCGGCAAGGGAAGCAAAAGGTCTCGCGCTGTCACAGAGTTGTCCGCGTCATTGGCTATCATCAGCGTGACCTGCTCGGCGGGCGCCACTTGTGGTGCTTGCGTCGGCGTGGACGCCTGGCTCTCCAATAGCCGTTTGTGGGCGCGATCCAGAGTGGTCCACAGCACTGCGCCTAGCGTGATCGACACGATCAGCAGAAAAACGAAAAGAATCGTTTGATGGCGGGGAATCACGGCTTTGATCCTCCCCGGTCCTCTGGCCGCCACTCGACCAGCGCCGCGGCGAGCGCATCGGCCACACGAGCCTGGTAATCGAAGTCTTCCAGGTTGCCTTTTCCGGCCTGATCTCCAGGCTGATCGGATGACCGCTCCGGCGCAATCTCAACAGCTACTGCGGAGCAGGTCATGCTATCGATCCCAGGCAACGCGATGCGTCCCAGTGTGACGGATACACCGGCGTGTGTCAGCGCCGAATTGATCGTTCCGGCGAGAGACAGGCTGCTCGGAACCCACGCGGACTGCGCAGTCTTCCACGGAAGGAACGGCGCTGGCTCAACGGGCGCAAGTGAAGAAACAAAAACATGGACGCCAGATCCGCTTTCAGAAGCGTGCAAACTCAGGCAGGCCTGGGCGTTGGCGCGGTTGGCGATCTCCGCACGCTGGTTGGGATCGACCGTTGTGTCGGAATCCCGCGTAGTCACCACCGTGATTCCGCGCGCCATCAGGAGCGAGCGCAGCCTCACGCTCATCGCCAGCGTATACGTCTTCTCCGGTTCGCTGCCAAGACGGGCGCCTGTGTCGTCGCCTCCGTGGGCAGCATCCAAAACCACCGCGTAACGGGCCGCCGGTTGCGATTGCGCGATTAGAGCCGGAACACCAACCAGAAATGCAGCGGCCAGCGCGGCGGTGATGCCTCTGGTTATTCCCATCTTTCCCTTCAGAGACACAATCAGGTGCGTCACTGGAATGCGCACCCGTTCCCGCGTCCACTTACTCCAGCGCATAAATGGCCAGGCCGCTCAGCAGCTTGGGATAGAAGTCAGTAGATTTTTGCGGCATCACTTCGCTGGCGAAAGCCACCTCTTTGAGCTGCTCCATGGTCACGGGATTGGTCAGAAAAGCAACCTCGGCTTCGCGCTTGCGCACCTGTTCCACTGCCTCCTGGGCATCGCGCAGGTAGTGCAAGTTGGTTTGCTCGCGCACTTTTTCGGCGTCCAGCCCGAGCAGGCGATCCAGCACGACGGAGTGCAATTGGGTCAGGTCGAGCGGCTTCTGGCGCTCCGGCAGGCCGGCTAACGCCGCCGCCATCGCCTCCGGCCTCGCGCGCAGCAGAAAATCGCCGCCGCGAGTTGCCGCGACAAACGCAGTGCCCTTCTGTCGGCGCAAAGTATCGATGAGCTCGCCGACTTCGCACTGCGGAAGCGACTCCACTGTGAAGTATTCTCCGGCGGCGGCTATAAACTTGGCCGGATCGAAGCTTTCGATGCTGTGCACCACGCGATGCGTTGGCAAAATTACCAGACCATCGGAATCCATATTCACGAAGGTCATCATGGCGGCTGCCTCGGGCATCTCGGGCTGAGGCACTTGCTGGCTCCGGAACTCACCTTTTGTCGGTCCTCCGCTCGCGTGCCCTTTTGCGTAATTCAGCGCCGTTTCGTAGCGGTGATGTCCGTCGGCGATGATGAGCTTCTTGTCGGCCATGGCGGTGGTCAGCAGACTGATTACCGGCACGCTGTTGATGCGCCACATGCGGTGCACCACTCCGTACTCATCTGTCACCTCGGCGTCCGCCGAACCGTTGCCTTCGTAGAGAATCTTTTCCACGCTACCCGCCGGGTCGGAATAAAGCATAAATATCTGGCCGAAATGAGCTCGAGTTGCTTTGAGCAGGTTTAGCCGGTCACTTTTGGGTTTCGAGAGCGTTTGCTCGTGCCGGAAGACGACTTGCTCGGAGTAGTCGTGCAGCTTGCCCAGCGCGATAAATCCCCGCCGCTCCTTGATCGTCTCAGTTCCGGGCACCTTGAAGCGTTGTGCGTAGGCAAAAACGCACGGCTCATGTTCCTGAATCAGCATGCCTTGCTCGCGCCAGGCTCGAAAATCGCGCGCTGCACGCGTATAGACGTTTTCGCCGTCATCGGCGTCAAATAATTCAGGCAGTCCGAGAATGATGCGGACCAGGTTAAAAGGGCTACGCTGGTAATAGGCCTGCTGCATGGCCGGCGAAATCTTATCGTAGGGCTGTGTCACCACGTCTTGCAGGCTGACTGCGGAGGGATTGTAGCGCCAGGCGCGAAAGGGATAAATGCGAGCCATCAGGAAGGTCGTACTCTCCGTTGAAACGGTGGGATTAAGCGCCCCGTCCACCGTCACAGACGGTGAGGCAACGGGATGCTAGGCTTGATTTTATCTCAGGGTGCAGACACGCCCCGGCGCAGCGTTTCGGATACCGTGATGCGGGAAGGTTAGGGGTGCGCTCCCGGCGCCAGAGCCGGACGAAGCGTGTTACTATCGCGTTCTAAACCATGGTGCAGCATGATGACGCTTCCCCATCAGCGTTTGATCCAAGAGGGTGACGGCAAAGGCGTGATGCTTTTGCGACGGATGTGGGTCTGCGCTCTGGTCCTGCTCTTTTGCTTCGTTTATGCCCGCGCCCAGGAAGATCCGCTCAATAAGGTTCATGTGCAACCTCCCGGGGGGACCGAGACTCCGGCTACTGAGCCCGCGGGCGCCGAAGCGCCTCCCGACACCGGTCCGACTTCGCTTCGGATCCATCCGGGATCGTTTCTGCGCATGAATGTGGACATGGTGCTGGTCCCGGTTACGGTCACAGATCCGCTGAACCGTCTGGTCACGGGTCTCGAAAAAGAAGACTTTCAGATTTACGAGAACAACGCTTCTCAAAACATCACTAGCTTTGCCAGCGAAGACGCCCCGGTTTCCATCGGGATCATCTTCGACCTCTCCGGATCCATGAGTTCGAAGTTAGTGCGCGCCAAAGATGCGATCCTGCAGTTCATTAAAACCGCGAATCCGCAGGATGAGTTCTTCGTCATCGGATTTAACGACCGTCCGGAACTGATCGAGGACTTCACCAGTTCCGTCGAGGATATTGAGGCGCGCCTGGCCAATGTGCAGGCCGGCCATCGCACCGCATTGCTCGACGCTATCTACTACGGCGTCGCCAAAATGAAAGACGCTCATCACGAACGCAAGGCGCTGCTGGTAGTTTCCGATGGCGGAGACAACCGTTCGCGATTCACCGAGGGAGAGGTTCGGGCTGCGGTACGGGAGGCCGACGTGGAAATCTATTCCATCGGGATCTTCGATCCCTACGCACCCACGCCCGAGGAGCGCACCGGCCCGCAACTTCTCGACGACATCAGTTCATCGACCGGCGGTCGTCTCTTCCGCGTCGACGATGTGGACGAATTGAGTGACATCGCAGAAAAGATTTCAACCGAGCTGCGCAACCAATATGTGATCGGCTACAAACCCAAGGATCTGACCCGAGACGGCAAGTGGCGTAAAGTGAGGGTAAAGGTTGATCCTCCTCCGGGACTGCCTCCGCTTACGGTTTATGCTCGCACCGGGTATTATGCACCACTTCAATAAAGCGGCAATCGCCGCGCTGTTTACAGCGTCTGGACTTCTGCTTCAGGCGCAATCGACCCCCGCCCCAGCCGGCGCGGCGCTAGCGAATCCCGCTGCGCCGCTCAGCGTCGACACGGATCCGGTCCGCTCGCCGGACGCGCTTGCGCGAGCTCCAACTAACGGCCCGCTCCGCAAGGAAGGCCAGGGCTACCTGCTACGCACCGACGTGGAAGAGGTGGTGCTGAATGCCACTGTTCTCGATGGCAACCAACAATTGGTGCAGAACCTGACCGAAGACGACTTTCAGGTCTTCGAAGACGGTGTCAAGCAGAACATCATCAGTTTCCAGCACACCGACCTTCCCGTCTCCATGGGGCTGGTTATCGACAATTCCGGCTCGATGTACCGCAAACGGCCGTCGGTGAACAAGAGTGCTCTCGATCTGGTTCTGGCTTCGAATCCGGAGGATGAGGCTTTCGTGGTGAACTTCTCAGATGAGGCCTTTATCGATTGCGAATTCACATCGAACATCAACAAGCTGCGCGATGGCTTGTCGCATATCGACTCGCGAGGGGGCACGGCTCTTTACGATGCCGTAGTCGCCTCCGCAGACAAGCTCGCGGCCGACGCCAAGCGGCCCAAGCAGGTCATAATCCTCATTACGGATGGAGAAGACAATGCATCGAGCCTGAACCTGGAGCAGACGATTCATCGGGTGCAGGAGCTTTCCGGTCCTGAGATCTACTCCATTGGGCTGCTTTTTGGCGATGAAATGAGCCGCGCCGAGGTGCGCCACGCGCGGCGCGCGCTCGAAATGCTCTCCGGCGAAACCGGCGGGATGGCCTTCTTTCCGAAATCAATCGAAGAGGTCGATCAGATTGCCGCCGAAGTCGCGCGCGACATTCGCAGCCAGTACACCATCGGCTACCACTCCACCAAGCCCACCACCGTGCCCGGTTTTCGCAAAATCGAAGTGACTGCCGAGGCCAAGGGTACGGGCAAACTCACGGTCCGCACCCGTACGGGCTATTTCCCGTCGGTGCACCCCGCCAAACAAACGGCCGAGGTCACGAAGTAGAGCGCATTGTTCCGTTCACGCTCTGCCTGGGCGATGAGGAATCAAGTGCTGGATTCCTAAGCGCGGTCATCCTTGACAGCATGATCGCATCGGTGAATGCCAGTTCCAACACTCGGTCCTTGCATATTACCCGCAGCGGCGCCGGCGTCGGTACCTAAACCCGGGGTCCGAAGAGTATCAAGTTCTGGGTTAGATCCTGACTGGATGTGGTCAATGATCTCGCGCACGCCCTTCGTTTGCGCGACCGCGTCGAAAACATCGCGCTCTAACTGCACACTGGGCAGATGGCCTTCGAGAATTACGACTCCAGAGTGCACATGAACAGATATGAGGCCTGAGAAGTCGGGAACGAAGCCAAGCCGACGATCAATCCTCGCAGCCATAGCAGTCTCCAGGTTCTTCTGGAGTTTGGCATCAGGGATCGCAGGAGTGTCGACCTGAATCTCATTGTGGACCAAGCCGATGCCGCGGATGTGACCGACCTGTTCTTCAGCCTCCTCGCGTGTGGCATAGAGGGCGACGCTGCCGCTGAGGGTGACCGAATTTCCACGGATGGAGATACGCAAATTTTAGTATTGGGGCGAGTGCAGGGACTTGGCGGCCGCTGCCGCGATCAAATCCGCGTTTTGGGCGAAGCAAACAGGTCGGAAGACTATCGAGGCGAGTATGAGCAGGGCGGCTGATTTCATCGAGATTCCTCCCCAGAGCCCTATGAGCTTAGACGAGACCAGGAGCCGAAGGGTTCCATCCTGGCCTATCACCGGCGACCCTTCCCTGTGCCCGACCTACGCCCAATCCTCGGATCGCCTTCAATTCAACTCACCAAAGGGTTCACCCCAGCGCATTCTCAAGCCCCCGGCCACGGCCGGTGAGTGCGTCACGATAAGCTAGAAGCAGGAGCTAATCGTTCAGAGCTGAATCATGCCTCAGTACAAATACTCGACTCTTGCCGTTCATGCCGGCCAGCACTGCGACCCCCAGACGGGCGCTGTGAATGTGCCGATTTACCTTTCTTCCACATTCGAACTTACCGGCATCGGAAGCGACCGTGGCTGGGACTACTCGCGTGCCGGGAACCCCACGCGCGACCGGCTCGAGATGGCCGTGGCCGCTCTCGAAGGCGGTTCCAGCGGCCACGCATTCACGACGGGTATGGCCGCGATCTCGGCGCTTGTGGCCATGCTTCGCGCAGGCGATCACGTCGTCTGCTCGCGCGACGTGTATGCGGGCACTGTGCGCCTCTTCGACCAGATCGTCGGCGGATACGGCATTCAAATCGAATACGTTGACACCAGCAAACAGGCCGCCGTGGAAGCGGCGATCAAGCCCAATACAAAGCTCGTCCACATTGAAACTCCGAGCAATCCGCTGATGGTGCTCACCGACATTGCCGGCGTGGCAGAAATTGCGCACGCACGCGGCGTGGAAGTCAGCGTCGACAACACTTTTCTTTCGCCAGCGCTGCAGAGCCCGCTCGCGCTGGGCGCGGACATCGTCATGCACTCAACGACCAAGTACCTCAACGGCCACTCCGATGGCCTCGGCGGAGTGCTCATCGGCTCCAAGCCCGAGCACAAAGATCGCTTTCTGCTCATCCAGAAGGCGGCGGGCGGCGTCATGTCACCCTTCGAGTGCTACCTGGTCCTGCGCGGCATCAAGACGTTGCCCGTCCGCATCAGGCAGCACGAGGAAAATGGCCGCGCCGTCGCGGAGTTCCTCTCCACCCACCCGAAGGTGAACAGGCTGGCCTATCCGGGCCTCAAGTCTCATCCGCAGTATGAATTGGCCGTAAAGCAGCAGAAGGGCTTCGGCTCGATGATGAGCTTTGAGCTCAAGAACCGCGAAGAAGCAGCGCGATTCCTTACGGCCATCAAGATCTTCACCAACGCGGAATCGCTGGGGGGGGTGGAGTCGCTGGCCTCGCATTCGGCTACCACCACGCATGGCTCCGTCAGCGAAGAGGTGCGCCGCTCGATGGGCATCAATGAGGGCCGAATCCGGCTCTCCATCGGAATCGAAGACAAGGAAGACCTGATCGCTGATCTCGACCAGGCGCTGGCGGCGGTGTGAGTGGATTCGTGGCCGAACAGCGCCTGATTCTCGCTATCGACACCTGCGGGCCTTTCGGCTCCGTGGCCTTGGGGCGGATTCCGGGCCGCGACCTCGAGATTCTCGGTCAAGTCGAACTCGCCGGGCGCACCTATTCGGCCATGCTGGTCTCTGCCGTTGGCGATTTGCTCAAATCTGCCGGCGCCGAGATTCGGGACCTCGGCGGCATCGTCGTGGTCAACGGTCCTGGGAGCTTCACCGGCGTCCGGGTGGGTGTGAGCGCCGCAAAGGGGTTGGCGGAAGCTTCGGGAATCCCGGTCGTTGCCCTGTCGCGGCTCGAAGTGCTTTCGCGAAAGTCGGGCGTGCCGTCGGCAGCGCTGGATGCGCACCGCGACGAGGTCTTTCTGCGGCTTGAACGTGTAGGATCCGGTCCAATCGAGATGCTTGCCGGCCCGAAGGAGCTCGCGGCCGTTATGCCGCCTCCATTGCGCGTAGCCGTCTGCGACGAAGCAGCAGCCGTGCTGGCCACCGCGTGGCCGGGAATCGAACTTGTCAGTGCACAAGCCCCGATGGCCGCCGATGCCCTGCGGTTGGGTGAGGCGCGTTTGATTGCAGGCGCTGCCGTCGATTTGGCATTGCTCGACGGCCACTACCTGCGCCGCTCCGATGCCGAAATCTTCGGCAAGGACGTGATCGCCCAGCAGGCTGCGGCGAAAGCGTGAAGCGGATGGACTTCGACTCCTCAAATCTGAAGATCGTGCCGCTTGATGAGTCAAAGCTTGCAAGCGTCATCCAAATTGCCGAAACCCTTGAGGCAGCGCCGCATTGGTCGTTCGACTCTTACGCCGAGTTGACTCGCAAGACGTCTTCGGTTCGCCGAATCGCGCTCGTGGCGCTTTATGACCCATCTGAGGAAGTGGTCGGTTTTGTGATCGCGTCGGTGATACCGCCCGAGGCGGAGTTGGAGAGCATTGGCGTGACCGGAGAATTCCAGCGGCACGGGGCAGGCCGGCGGCTCGTGCGCGCGCTGATGACAGAACTCGATCAATCGGCCATCGGAACGCTTCTTCTTGAAGTTCGGTCCTCCAACTCGACCGCGTTGGCGTTCTACCGCTCCATCGGTTTCGTCCAGACAGGCGTTCGTCGCGGCTACTATGCTGATCCGGCTGAAGATGCCGTGCTTATGGAGCTTCGCCTGAAGTAGTTAGTTGCCTTTGGCAGTTCGCAACGTCCGATCGAATGCCCGCCCGCAAGCGGGTGGGGCGGGATTTGGCTGGTTCTGCGACATGGTAACGCCGACTTTCTCCGAAATTCACAGCTTTCGGTCACTGCTCGCGGAATTCCGGCTTGCCGACTGTCCCGTTTTGGCGATATATGTAAATGTTCAGAGAAAATCGGCGGGTCGCCCTCGCCTGGATCGAACCGCCGCACCTGGGAGGTGCTTGATGGACGAAATACAGGGTTTTACGCTGAGCGAAGAGATTGATCGCCTGCACGCAGAACATCGCCGCTACGCTCAGCGTTTGGATGAATTGGTTCAAAAGCCCTACCTCACAGAGGACGAACAGCTCGAAGAAGTTCGCCTCAAGAAGCTCAAGCTGCATGCCAAGGACCTGATTTTCGCGTTGGAGCGCCGCATGGCGCCGGCCGTCGCCTAGGTCGCGTTTCTCTGGTCCTTCAGGAAGCTTGCCGCAAAGAACGCCCGGTCGGCGCGAGGTTGTTGAGTGTGTCCCCATAACCTCTCTTCTTACAGCTAAATCCTTGAATCGCCGTATAATCATTGGGGACAATGGTTCGCGACGGTTACATCTACGGTTGCAGCTTGCTGGCAGTCGCCGCGGCGCTCAAATGGTTTACAGGGGGCTGGGCGTGGGGCATCACCCCCGTCCTTCTGGCCGTGTTTTTCCTTTGGTTCTTTCGCGATCCCCAGCGCTCCATTCCGACCGGCAACGGCCTCATTGTGTCGCCCGGCGATGGGCACGTTACCGAAGCAGCCTCTATCGTCACTCCCGAAGGCCCCCGTCAACGAATCAGCATCTTTCTCAGCGTGTTTGACGTGCATGTCAATCGCTCCCCCATCGGTGGCGTGCTGAGCCAGGTTCGATACCGGAAAGGCAGTTTTCTCAATGCCATGAATCCCGCCTCGGCAGAGCGCAACGAGCAGAATATGGTCACAGTGCGCGGAGATGGCGCGGATGCAGGATTCGAAGTAACTTTCAAGCAGATCGCCGGCCTGCTCGCGCGGCGAATCGTCTTTCGTTGTAGAGAGGGACAAACGGTAGAGCGCGGCCAGCGTGTCGGTCTTATCAAATTCGGCTCGCGAGTGGATGTGCTCTTGCCCGCTGAGGCACAGCTGCAAGTGAAGGTTGGCCAGCGGGTCCGGGGCGGCGCAAGCGTCCTTGCAATGATGCCGGTGGCCGCTGCACCCCCTCGAGCACCGGCCAGCGGCTTGGGAACGGCCGAGCCCGCTGAACCTGCTTTCCAGAGCGGAGGGCTCGCGTGAATCACCTCAGCCCAGTTCAAACCAGGGCCCGAAATCAGGCGCGTCTCCGCCGGGGCATGTACCTGCTCCCCTCGCTCTTTACAGCCGGCAGCCTGGGCGCCGGTTACTTTTCCATTACGCAAACCATAGCGGCCATCACCCGCGATACACCGATGCATCTCGATTGGGCTGCTATTGCCATCCTCTTTGCCATTCCCTTCGACGCGCTCGACGGCCGCATCGCGCGCATGACCAACACCGCCAGCGACTTTGGCCGTGAATTAGACTCGCTCGCCGACGTCATCACCTTCGGCATGGCGCCCAGCCTGCTTGCCTTTGTGTGGGGATTTCACTTCCTTCCGGATTCGTTGAACGCGCAGCTCAGAATGCATCTCATCCAGGCTGGGGCATTCATTTGCTTCCTGTTTCTTCTCAGCGGGGCTTCGCGGCTAGCGCGTTTCAACATCAGCCACGATGCCCAGCCGCGCAACCCCGGCCGGCCTGACCGAAAATACTTTGTCGGAATGCCCATTCCTGCCGCGGCTTGGCTTATCGCCGCCAGCGTGCATCTTTGCTACGGCATTCCCAATCCCTATTGGTACATGTCCATTCCCTGGCTCATCCTCGTGGGCCTCACCGCATTTTTGATGGTCAGTACCTGGCGCTTCTGGTCGGCCAAAGAGATCAATCTCACCCGCCGCCACCCCTTTCAATTGCTCGTTGTGATCGCAATTATTGCTTATATTGCGCTCCGCTATTCGAACGTCGTCATGTTTCTGGGAGCGCTTACGTACATGTTCTCGGGCATTTGGGCGCGCACCGCGTATGGATGGCAAAGACGCCGCCGCGGAAGGCCGGCGGCATCTTCAATTTCCCCTGGCGCTGAGCACGAATCGCTTGGGTCCAGGTTGTGAAGTTAGTTTGCTTTCGCGTCAATGGGTTGTGAAAGGTTAATGCCGCTGTTCTTTTTCCGCGAGCCCGGCTTTGACTTGCTGAATTGCCGGCTCGCCCGCATTCTGCCTCAAGGAGTCCTGTGTACAAAATTGCAATCGCCGGGGCCTCAACCCTCTTAGGCCGTGAGTTGAAGGATGTTCTTTCCGACTCTCCGCTCGCCGATTCCACCTTTGCCTTACTCGACGAAGAAGACGCGCAGGGCCAATTGGATCAGGTGGGCGATGAGGTCACATTCATTCAGGCGCTCAGGGTGGATGCCTTCGAACAGGCCGACTTTTCGTTTTTCTGCGGCGCTGAAAGTCTTACGCGCAAACATTGGCGCCAGGCCCTTCAGTCAGGTTCCACGGTGCTCGACCTTTCCGGCGCCCTCGATCAGGAAACCGGCGTCCTTGTACGCGCGCCCTGGCTGGGGACCGAGGCCGCGGTCGTCGATCTTTTTACTCCCGCGGTGGTGCCGGCCCACCCTGCGGTGGTTACGCTGGCCCTTCTCCTCGATCGGCTGCAACATGCTGTTCCCATCCGCTTTGCCGCGGCAACGGTCCTTGAGCCGGCCAGCGAGTTCGGCCGCGCTGCCATGGATGAGCTGCACCAGCAAACCGTGAGCCTGCTGAGCTTCCAGACGCTGCCGCGCGCCATCTACGATGCGCAAGCGGCCTATGACCTGCTATGCGGCATGGGTGAAGGCGCCGCAATCAGCCTATCCGCGGTAGATGCTCGGATTCGACGCCAATACGAAGCTCTCACCGCCGGACGTGGTCCGTCGCTCGCCGTCCAGGTCATCCACGCGCCGGTGTTTCACGGCCTCGCCTTTTCCATTGCGGTCGACCTGGAGCGGCCCGCCGAGATCGCAGCCCTCGAAGATGCCCTCACCAGCGAACATGTTGAATTGATCCTCGAAGACACCGATTCGCCGTCGAATCTGGCCGCAACGGGTCAGGACAATATTCTGGTCCGCCTGCGCCCGGAGCCGCTGCCGCGCCACTCCGGATGGGCCACTCGGATCTGGCTGTGGGCAGCCGTTGACAATCTTCGCCTCAACGCGCAAAACGCCGTCGAGTGCGCGCTCGACCTGCGCCGCCTGCGCCCGCAAGGCACCGTGCAATAGTTTAGAAAGCCGCTCGGGGACGCTCGCAATGGGGTTTTCGCGCGCTCAAAATTCATTCTCATCTTCGTCCCGCCCACTTTCCCGTAAAGGATTAAAATGCAACCCCGGGGGGAGGGAATAATGAAATTCGACGTCAAAGCGCTGGGTTTGGCCTGGGGCATCCTGTGGGGCGCTGCCTGCTGCCTCGTGGCCCTTGTAAATCTGATTACTGGCAGCTATGGCCAGCATTTTCTTGAGATGTTGTCGTCCTGGTATCCCGGATATCACGCAAAGCGCAGCATCGTCGAGATTCTTATTCTCACGGTCTACGCGTTCTTCGACGGACTCTTCGGCGGCGTGATCTTCGCATGGCTTTATAACAAGATGGCGAAATCCACGGCCTGATAAGTCCGGCGGTCATTTATCGCGTGGGCCGGATCTCGACGAGGCGGAATATCCGTTCACTGCGGGTTTTTTGTCATCAACGGCGCAGGAAGTTCCCTGACGCAGCGCTTATCAACTGCCGCAGCACCGCTGCCATAGCTGAACAATGTAGCTATCCGTCATTCCGGCGATGTAGTCTGCCACGGTGCGCGCCAAGCCCTCTGTGGGAATCTGCGCCAGGTGGTCCGATGGCATCAGATCCGGCTCAGCCATCAGCTTCTCAAAAAGCTCCAGTACCACTTCTTCCGCGCGCGCATGCTCGTGGGCCTGCTCCGCTGAGTTGTAAAGATTCGCATAGAGGAACTCCTTGATTGAGATGCGCTGAGCCTCCAGGGGCGCACTCAAACGAGCCAGCCTGTGCGGAGCACGGCGAATATCGCTGAGCGTCGGAGCGCCGATCGCATTCACACGGGCTCGCACTTCTCCGATCAGATCGGTGACAAACGCATTCAGAACCCGCCGCAGGGCCTCATACGCCACAGACCTGCGTGCCGCCCCGGGGAAGGTATTTTGCGCGGCATCGTGGAAGTTCCTAAACAACGGCGACGCCTCGCGCACCTGATCGAGTTCCAGGATGCCTGAGTCGAGACCGTCATCCAGATCGGCGGTCAAGTAGGCAATCTCGTCGGCCAGGTCAATCAACTGTGCTTCCAACGGTGGAAACTCGTCGAGAAAATACTCAGCGAGAGCGGGTTGGTCCGAAGCGCGGTAGTCGCGGGAGTGTTTCACAACCCCCTCGCGAACGGCGAGCGTCAGGTTGAGTCCGCGAAAGCCAGGATAGCGCTCTTCGAACCACGTAACAATCCGCAGTGCGTGAAGGTTATGGTCAAAGCTGAGACCGTGCGCACGAAGCGCGCGGTCGAGGGCCTTTTCGCCCGCGTGTCCGAATGGCGGATGTCCGATGTCGTGCGCCAGCGAAAGCGCTTCGGCAAGCTCCGCATTCAGCCCCAGAGCCGAAGCCACCGTCCGCGCGATCTGGCTCACTTCCAGCGTATGGGTTAACCGGCTGCGAAAGTGGTCCGAGAGGCCCTCGGCGGGCAAGCGCATGAAAACCTGCGTCTTACCTGCCAATCTGCGAAAGGCACGCGCATGCAGGATGCGTGCGGCATCGCGCGCAAACGGAGTCCGATAGGCGTGCGGCGGCTCCGCGTGGACGCGTTGCGCCAGATTGCTCTCTGCACTTCCGCAAACAGCAATTCCTGCCGGTAACTGAGTCTCAGATTCTTGTTTTTCCGAAGGCATGACTGCGATCCCACCGCCCAAGTCTGGTTATATCGCAAACGGGACGGAGCGCAGCGACTCCGTCCTGTGTTCGCAATCACGATGCTTTGCCTCTTGCGGCTGCTATAAACACATTTTTGCGCCGGAGAATGGACAACGCTGAGTTCGCCGGAGTACCATCCTGCCGGATTTTTTGAGGGGCTGGCGAAGGGTCTATCGCGAAGCCGAAGCGGTTTTGCCGCATAGCCGGTGTGCGAGTTGCAGTTCGATCGAACTTCAAGGGGAGGGTGCAATGAAGCCAATCAAGTGGATGGCGCTGGTGCTGACAGCGCTGACGATTGTTTTGATCCCAGGGTGCGCAAGGCACTCGGAGAAGGAGGTTTATTACCTGGTTGCGGGCAACATGTCCAGGGCGTACTGGCAAACTGCCGTTGCAGGGTTCAAAAAGGCTGGTGCCGAATACGGTGTAACAGCCAAGACGGCCGGCCCGGACAACTACGATCCTCACGCTGAGTTGGCTGAACTCCAGAAGGCCGTCGCGGCCAAGCCGGCAGGGATCCTGATCTCCGTGATCGACGCTTCCGTCCTGCAGACGGGTATCGATGCGGCGGTGGGTGCGGGGATCCCCGTTATTACCGTTGATTCCGACGCGACGGCAAGCAAGAGGCTCTATTTCATCGGCACAAATAACCTTGAAGCGGGCAGGCTTGGCGGCCGGCGTGTCGTTGAGAAGCTGTCGGGAAAAGGAAATGTAGTCTTCTTCACGATCGCTGGCCAGTCCAACACAGAAGAGCGCTTGAAGGGCTTCAGGGACGTTTTCTCGACACAGCCCGGCATCAAGATTGTTGAAGTCGTCGACATCAAGGGAGCTCCGATTTCCGCCTTCGATCGAACCCAGCAGTTCATGGCTCTAACCGGGGATAAGAAGATCGACGCATTTGTGTGCCTCGACTCCGCATCGGGCAAGATGGCGGCTGATGCCGTCAAGCGAACCGGAGACAAGAGCAGGCTCATCGTTGCGTGGGATGTTGACCCAGATACTCTGCAGGCAATCAAGGATGGGACTATCAACGCTACCATTGCGCAAAAGCCCTTTACGATGGGCTATGTCGGGCTCAAGGCCTTGGACGAGGTGTTTCATTCACCTCCGGCGCAATTCGGCAAGGACTATAGTTCCGATGCCTTCGCACCCTACCCGGTATTTGTCGATACGGGTACGGCTTTAGTGGATAAGAGCAACGTGGACGGCTACTTGGCGGCCGAGCAAGCGCACGCGCAATAGGACCCTTCTGAAAGGCGAAATAGCAATCGAGGCGATCTTTTCGATAGGGCACCGCACCTGATTGGCCGAGAAGGCCGACCGGTAAATGGGCCGGGTTTCGTTAGTTCAGCCGCCTACTCCGGCTTTACCTGTCCCACGGAGCTTTCTTCCTTGGCGAGCCTCACGCGCGCGCTCTCCAGCTTCTTCTGCACCTTGGCCACGTCGCCGGGTTCCACATCCGCAGGCTCCGACTTGGCGAAGTCGGCGAGCGACAACTCCCACTGCGCGGCGGCCTGCCGGATGCGCCCTGTCTTCTCATAGAGATCGCCGAGATGCATGTGCACGGTCGGGTCGGTCTGGTCGCGATTGACGGCCTGGCGAAGGTTATCCTCGGCCAGTTCGTACTCGCCCATCTTGAAGTACACCCAACCCAGGGAGTCAAGGTATGCGCCGTTCATCGGCTCGATTTCGACGGCCTTTTGGATCATCTTCAGCGCTTCGGGCAGCTTGATCCCCTTGTCGGCCCACATGTATCCCAGGTAGTTGAGGGTCATGGCGTTCTCAGGATCCAGTTCCAGTGCCTGGTGAAAATACTGCTCCGCCTGATCCGAGTGCTTCTGTTGTTCAGCCAGTTCGCCCCTCATAAAGAAGAGGTAGGTGCGGTCATCCTTTTTGGTCGACAGCGGCTCAACTTTGTCCAACGCATCCTCGGCGTCCTTCCAGCGATGCAGGCGGACGTTGATTTGGGCGATCGCAAGCCATACGCCGCGCTGTTCGTCAGAGCTGGCTCCGTTGAGCATGCTCTTGGCCATGGCCAAGCCCTCATCCGGATGCCCCTGATCGGCCATTTCGCCCGCGAGCATCAGCTTAAGATCCCGATTCTTTGGATCCGAAGCTGCCGCCTTTTTTGCAACATCCAGCGATTTATCGAACTCATGCGCGCTACGGTAGGCGTCGACCTCTTCCTGATAACCGCGCGCCGCGTAGCTGCCTCCCATGTCGATCATCTTCTGGTAGGTCGCAACGGCGTCGTCGGTCTTGTTCTCTTCGAGGTAAACTCCTCCCAGGTGGTCAAGGAAGACGCTGCGGTTGCTCTTCTCTTCGTCGGTGTAAGCGCCGTTGGCGTGCGACGTATCGTCTACCATCTCCTGATAGGTCTTCGCGGCCTCGTCAAAGCGGCCCAGGATGTCGAGCAGAAGCCCCTCGTTAAAGCCCACTTCCAGGGAACTTGGATCGAGCTTGCGTGCCTTCTGGATGGTAGCCAGGGCGTCCTGGTAGTTGCTCTGCCGCCGCTGAATCTCAGCGATATGGACCAGCGCATCGAGAGAGTTGTCGGGATCGGCCTCCGCCAGCGCCTTGTATTCCTTCAGAGCTTCGTCGAGCTGGTTGTTACTCAGCAGGGCCTGCGCCAGCGCATCCATGGTTTGCGGGTCACCCGGTTCCATATCTTCCGAGCGCTGATAAGCGGAGATCGCGTCTTTGGGCTGCTTCAATTGCTCATAGAGCGCGCCCAGCGTAAACTCCATCTTCGGCGTGCGGCCATCCTCGGGAACCGCTGTAATCGCCGCCACCGCCTGGCTCATGTTGCCGCTTTCGGCATAGAGCCGCGCCAGGTTCAGCACCACGTCTTCCGACTCAGGTTCAATGGCTTGCGCGGTCTTGAACTCAGCTTCAGCCTTGTCGGGCTGGTGCTTCACCGTGTAGAGCTGCCCCAGCACCATGTGATCTTCCACGCTCTTGGGTTGCAGGGCTACGATCTTCTGGAACTCGGCGATTGCCTGGTCGAGCACATTTCCTGAAGGCGAAGTCGAGGAAACGCCATTATTCGCCTGGCCGAGCTCGCGCAGATAGATCCGGCCCAGCAGCCGATGCGCGTCAATATCATTGGGCGAATTCTTCAACATCGCACGCGCCGTCACCTCGGCGTCGTGCATGCGGCCCACCCTGAAATAAAGATCGGCAAGCCCGTTGTTCAGTTCCGCCGAATCCGGGTCATCGTTGAGCGCCATCTTGTACTCTTCGATGGCTTTGTTGACCTCGTCCGACCGGCCTTCCGAGGTGGCGTCGTCCTCATAGACGCTGGCCATCTCCAGGTGGTAGTACGCCTGGGCCCGCTTTGACTCCGTTGCCGTCATCGGCGCCAGGCTGTTTGAATCCGGCGACGCCTCGCCTTTCGGCGTTCCGGTTACTGGGCTGCCCTGGGCGTTCACGTGGGCGATCGGCAGGAGGAAGACCGCAGCGGTCACGAACGCGGCCCCCATCTTAGGCATTGAAAGGATATGTGTCATCATGTAGGGAATTCCCCACGCTCTCAGCCGGCAAACCATCGAAAACCTATACCAAACTTAAGCGCGGCACAGGCAGTTCTTCTGAGCAGCCCTGCCTGTTGTTAAAGACGATTCTACGCGCCATTAGTCGCAAATGCGCGGCAGATTCCCGGATTTTCGCCAGGGTAAGCGAAGCCGTAACGCCTCATCGGCCATCCTGGCCAGAACGATAATGGGTTTCCGCACATTACTTCAGTGCCTGAAGTGACGTATCCCCGTGAAGACCATCGCCAGACCCAGCTTGTCCGCCGCCGCAATCACTTCCTCGTCGCGCACCGAGCCTCCCGGCTGGATCACCGCAGTTGCTCCGGCCTGGGCAACCGCCTCCAGGCCGTCGGGGAAGGGGAAGAATGCGTCCGATGCCGCCACACAATCCTTAAGAGGCAGAACAGCCTTCATTGCACCGAACCGGGCGGCGTCAACACGGCTCATCTGCCCGGCGCCGACGCCCAGGGTCTGCCCATCGCGCGCGTAGACAATGGCATTCGACTTCACGTGCTTGCATACACGCCAGGCAAATAGCAGTGATCGCAATTCCTCGGCCGTTGGCGGACGCCACGTCGCAACCTTCAGCTCCGATTCCGTGACGCGGCCCGTATCCGCATCCTGCAGCAGCAACCCTCCCGACACGTTTTTTACGACAGGTTTTACCGGCGCGGCCTTAACCTCAACCAGCCTCAGATTCTTCTTGGCGGCAAAGCGCTCGCGAGCTTCCGGCGAAAAAGCGGGCGATGCCATGGCTTCGACAAACAGCTTGGCAATCTCCTCGGCCGCGGCGCCATCCACCGCGCGATTGATCCCAATCACCCCTCCAAAAGCCGAAACCGGGTCGCACTCCAAAGCCTTCTGGTATGCCTCGAGGACGGTGTTCGCTGTCGCTGCGCCGCAAGGATTTGTATGTTTCACAATGATGACGGCCGGTTCTTCAAATTCCTGCGCCAGCTCCCAGCAAGCATCCAGATCCACGAGGTTGTTAAAGCTCAGCTCCTTGCCCTGCAACTGCTTCGCGCCCGCAATGCCCAAACCGCTTCCATCTGCGTAAAGCGCCGCGCGCTGATGAGGATTCTCGCCGTACCGCAAAGACTGTGCCAGCGGCAGATTGATCCGCAGTGCGGGCGGCAGCTCCGCGTCGCTTAATGTTGCCGGAGCTTCGGCGGCAGGGGCTTCTGGAATTCGCTCCAGCGCGCCGGCAATCGCCGCATCGTAAGCCGCGGTCAGAGCGAAAGCCTGTTTTGCCAACCGCCACCTTGTTGCCCGGCTCAATGCGCCGCCGTTGGCTCTCAACTCTTCCGTCAGCGCGGGGTAATCCACTGGGCGCGTCACAATCGCCACATCTTCAAAATTCTTGGCGGCCGATCGCACCATCGACGGGCCGCCGATATCGATGTTTTCGATCAGGTGCCCAAATGCCACTCCCGCCTGTGCCGCGGTCTTCTCAAACGCGTAGAGATTCACCACCACCATGTCGATAGGCTCGATGCCGTGCTCCTTCACAGCTGCCTCGTGTGAAGCCTTGCCGCGGATATAAAGCAGCCCTCCGTGCACACGCGGGTGCAGCGTCTTCACACGGCCATCCAGCATCTCGGGAAACCCTGTCAATTCGCTGATGTCCTTCACCGCCAGGCCAGCCTCGCGTAGCGCCTTCGCCGTCCCGCCCGTCGAAACCAGTTCGGTCCCAAAGCCGGCCAGCGCGCGCGCAAACTCCACCAGCCCCGCTTTATCAGTCACACTCAGCAGAGCGCGCCGGATCGGCTTCGTTCCCATCGCGACCGAATTCCTCTCCAAACTCACCATTCTCCTCCTCGTTTTCAACAACCCAGGACTTCTGAAGCTACTCTCCGTAGACCAAACTCAAGATTAAATGGCTCGGTTGGGGCCAGGTTGCGAACAGGGTATGCCTCTGCGTTGCGACATACTTTTAGCTCTGACGCGTCCGCAACGCGGCTGCCAACACTTTGTAACAGGCAATGCATTAAAGTGGAGATATGGGAAGTAAATCTTCGTTTTCCCAGCCGGAGCTGCTTCCTCCGGTCGGCGAATACGTGCCGCCCCCCCCACCCCGGCCGCGCCGCGGATGGGCCTCTGCGCCGGCCACGTATCTGCTCGTCGGCATCAACTGTGCCGTATTCCTGGCGATGGTGGGGCACGGGGTCAGCGCCTTCAGTCCCAGCGTCGATCAACTCATGCACTGGGGGGCCGATAACGCCGGCAATGTGCTCGTTTACGGCGAGTGGTGGCGCATCGTCACCGCCATGTTCGTCCACGTCGGCATTCTGCACCTGGCCACCAACATGTGGTGTCTATGGAACCTTGGGCTTCTCGCCGAGCCGCTCATGGGCTCGTTCGGCTTGTTCGCGGCCTACATTCTGACCGGCGCCGCCGGCAACCTGCTTTCCACCTTCTACAACTGGGTAAGGCCCATCCATGAAGGCGGAAACATCCTGTTTCCGGCCGGCGCAGGAGCATCCGGCGCGGTGTTCGGAATCGCGGGTGTGCTGATCGTGCTTCTTAAGTCGAAGCGTCTGCCGGTGCCGGCTTTCGAACTCAAACGGCTGCGCAAATCTGTCATCTATTTCGCAGCGATCAACCTTGTTATCGGCTTTTCCATCAATCTCGGCACCGACGTCATCGGTTCAGGCTTGCACATCGACAACTGGGCGCACCTTGGTGGTTTCAGCTACGGATTGCTCTTTGCCGCCCCGCTGGTGCCGCGTATCGGTTCGCCGCGCGGCGTCTTTGAGATGCGCATGCGCCTCGCCATCGCGGCCATGGTCACCCTGCTCGTGCTCTTCGGGTTTTACGTGGCCCACTTGCTGCCGCCGCAAAGCTGAGTTGAACCCACTGGCTCCGCAGCGCGCTGCGCTCTTTGAAGATCTAAAGCCGATCGCTGAAACCCTTCGACTCGCCCCTTGGTCCCCGCTCGCCTAGCGCACTGCCGTCGCGGCGAACTTCTTGATCATCGCCAGCAGCAGCTTGCGATCGCTGTCGTTCAGGTTTGAGGAGTAGCGCCGAATCTGCGTCAGGAAGCGCAGTTCGTCATCGGAAAGGTTCTGCGTGTTCATCTGCCGCGCCAGGGTATCGCTCGCAAAGAATTGCGCGATCGGCAGGTCGAGAGCGTGGGCAATCTTCGCCAATGTGTCCAGCGAGGGAACCGTATGTCCGTTCTCCACACGCGACAAATAGCAACGCAACAGGCCGGTTTTCTTTTCAATGTCGCCTTGCGACAGCCCCTTCTGCAGCCGGTAAGCGCGAATCGTGGTGCCGATCTTCATCACCGATGTTTGTCCTCTCTGAAGCTGACACCATTTACTGATGTGGCAGCAATCAGGAAACTATTAGCTTAAGAGTTAACATGCCCGGTCCGGGATGACAAGTGCGAGGTTACCTTCCCCGTTAACTCCATGTGCTGATTCCGGCTCGCCGAGCGGTTTGTCCCCTGGCGCCGCGCGCGTAAACCTTGAGGCGGTGAGTTCCGTCAGACTGAATGCGAGCACAAAGAACAAGTACAACGATGTCAGGGCGGATGAATGCTGGTGGCGGGCATGATACGTGCGTATGCACTGGGGATTCTTGTTGCCGGAGGTTTGACGGCATGGCCCCAGGTTCCGGCAAAGACCGGCACTGCTGCTGCGCCATCGAATATTTCGACTGCAGCTACGCAACCCACTGAATCCGCACCCACAGCCGGCGGCATTTTGCACGGCGTTGTGAAGAGTGGAAATATTCCTCTTCCGGGCGTGACCGTCACGGCGCAAAACACTCTCACCGGCAAACGCTATTCCACCACCACCGACATTACTGGCGCGTGGTCCTTACGAATTCCGCAGAATGGCCGCTATGTCGTTCGCACCCAGTTCGCAGCCTTCGCGATGGGAGATCAGGAAGCCGTTCTGAATGCCACGAATCACGATCAGTTGGTGAACTTCCAACTCATCCTGGCTTCGCGCGCTGCCGAACTGGAGCAGCAACAGGGGCAGGATCAAGCTCGCCAGAGCAGGGAAGGGCAAGCGCTGCGCCAATTGGCGGGAAATGAACCTGAGAGTGTGAACCTGATGGATGCAATCACCGGCGACACCGACACTGGCGCCGGAACGGTGGGGAATATCGGCGCTGCCTTGCCGTCGATCGCCGAGAACTCCGACTTCAGCGACGAGTCGGTCGCGATCAGCGGCCAGGCGGGCCAGGTTAGCGCACTTGCCGGCCTCGACATGGACCGGATACGCGACGCCGCGCAGACGATCCAGATGCAGGGGGGATTGAACGGGCAGGGTCCGCAGGGAGCTGAAGCGGCGGTTGCCGGCCAAGGTGGATTGTTCGGCGGCTTTGGCGGCGGCGGTGGTGGATTCGGCGGAGCCTTTGGCGGCGGAGGATTCGGTGGTGGCGGCGGCTTTGGCGGCCGCGGCGGTGGCGGTGGAGGATTCGGAGGTCGTGGAGGTGGCGGCGGTGGCGGCGGCCGGGGCAACTTCCGTGGCTTCAATCCCGCTCAACCGCACGGCGCCATCTTCTGGGAAGGAAGCAACTCGGCGATCAATGCGTTGCCCTTTTCACTGCAGGGCCAGACGCAGCAGCAGCCGGCGAATGGTTCCAACCGTTTCGGCCTCACGTTCATGAGCGCGCCGTATATCCCGGGCCTGACGAAGCCCAGCGGCAAGGATACGGTTTTCCTTACGCTCTCCGGCATGCGGTCGTCCTCCCCCGACGACTTTTACGCCACGGTTCCCACCGATGCGGAACGCGCAGGCGATTTCTCCGCCGCCGGATTGTCCCCGATCTACGACCCCACGACCCTCCAGCAATTCGCATACAACGGCACATCCAATGTCATTCCGCCTCTGCGCGTTGCTTCGCAGGCCAAGGCCCTGCTCGGCTACTACCCTGAGCCGAACCTTCCCGCCGGTAACGCGCTCAACAACAACTACCACCTGCTCACCACCGGGCAATCGAACACCACGCAAGCCGGGGTTCGTTATATGCGCAGCCTGGGCGCCAATGCGGCGCAACCTGGCGGGCGCGGAGGTTTCGGCGGATTCGGGAGGCGCGGCTCGCAGAACCAGGGTCTGCGCCAGAGCATCAACCTCAACTACAATTGGGCCCACTCCGCATCTGACAGCGTGAATATCTTTCCGCAACTGGGTGGCAAAAGTGCTTCCGATTCAGATTCCGTGCAGGCTGGCTATACCGTCGGCTATCACCGCATCACGAGCATCTCCAACGTCAACTGGAACCGCAGCAACAGCAACAAAACCAACTTCTTTACCAACACCTCAATCAATCCCGCCGTGGTTGGAGGCATCGTTGTCCCCAACAACACTCCTCTGAACTACGGGCTGCCCGGCATTTTGCTCTCTAACTTTCAGGGGCTCAGCGAGGCGCAGCCCAACTTCGCCATCTCGCAGACGATCTCGTTTTCCGAGGTCCTGAGCTGGATTCATGGCAAGCACAATCTGCGCTTTGGCTTCGATTACCGCCGCGTGCACAGCGACTTTTTGGCCGGCTCCAACGCAACGGGAAGCTTCACTTTTACTGGTCTCTTCACGCAGGACGTTGCCAATGGCCAGGCAGTGCCGGGCATCGGCTCGTCGCTGGCCGATTTTCTGCTCGGGCTGCCGCAAGCTACGTCGCTGAATTCCTCAGTAGCAAAAAGCTACCTGCGCGACAACGTCTACGATGCCTATGCAATGGACGATTGGCGCGTGCTGCCTTCGCTCACGCTCAACTACGGCGTACGCTGGGAGTTCTTTGCGCCCTACACCGAAAAATATGGACGCCTCGCGGAAGTACTTACCAATCCCGGCCGGGGATTCACCAGCGAAACCGAAGTCAGCTCCGGTGCATCCGGATTGCCGGGCTCGCTCGTGTTCCCGTGGCACAAGGCCTTCGCACCGCGCTTGGGGCTCGCATGGCGCGTACCGAAGGTGAAGAGCACTGTGGTGCGCGCCGGCTTTGGCATGAACTACACCGTCGGCGAGTACGCGGGCTTCGCTACAACAATGGCGCACCAGCCGCCCTTCACCAACGAGCAGGCCAACGAAGAAGCCATCGGCGGCAGCCCTTCCACCGCCTGCGTGCAAACGAATTCCTGCTTCACGCTGGCCAACGGATTCCCCGCGCCCGCTACCGTGGGCAATTACGCGCTCAACCCTCATTACGGACTGCCTTATGTAATGGCCTGGAATCTGGACATTCAAAAATCGCTGCCGCTGGGCATCGTGATGAATCTCGGCTACAACGGATCGCGTTCCAACCATCTTGACGTGAAGCTGGCCCCGCGAGCCGTTCCGAGCAGCCCCGCAACAAATCCCTCAGCCCTCGTTTTCAACTACGACGAGGCAGAGGCCTTCTACAAGATGAACGCCGCAACGGTGCGGGTGAACAAGCGCCTGTCCAGCGGCATAGCGCTCGGCGCAAATTACCAGTACTCGCACGCCATCGATGATGCCACGTCGGTCAATGGAAGTGGAGGCTCCGTGGTGCAGGACTGGCAGGATCTGGCAGCCGAAGAAGGCAACTCGGTTCTCGACCGGCGTCAACAGGTGAGCGGCACCTATCTCATCGAGCTGCCCTTCGGGCCCGACAAACAGTGGGTGACCACCGGCGTGAGCTCGCACATTCTTGAGGGATTCTCCGTCTCCGGCAGCTTTAACTTTGCCACCGGCGCCTGGCTCACGCCCACCTATACGTTCAACACCACCAACGTCGAGTGCGGTACGGCAGGGGCGCTGCGCCTTAATCGCCTGCCGGGAGCTTCGGTCACGGCGGGCGGCGGCACCTTGCGTCAGTGGTTCAACACAGCAGCCTATCAAGAGCCGGGTGTCAACACCAGTTTTCCCTGCGCCTCATTTGGGAACGCGCCGCGCAATTCCATCGAAGGGCCCGGAACAATCTCGAACAACATGGCGCTGTCCAAGACCGTTCAGATGGGCGAAACCCGCAGCCTTGAGATGCGCGCCACCATCAGCAACGTCTTTAACACCGTGCAATATTCGGGAGTCGGCACTACCGCGGGAACGCCGCAATTCGGCGAAGTCACTTCAGTAGGCCAGATGCGGCAATTTCAGTTCACGGCGAGATTCAGATTTTGAGATACAGCTTTTAGCTTATCGGCGAATTGAATAAGGCCGGGAAGCCGCGGAAAGGGATCGATGAGGGGCTGGCGAAATAGGATGGGCGCGATGCTTGCGTTGCTGGCGTTGAACGCCGTCGGTGCGTCGCCCATTTTCTCGCAAACCTCTACCCAGGTTTCCAACACGCCGCAGGGCGGATTTGTACTTAGGGCCAACGCCGATCTCGTGCTCACCAATGTTGTCGCACGCGACGCCAAGACCGGCGAACTCGTGAAGGGCCTGAAGCAGAGCGACTTCAAAATCTACGAAAACGGCAAAGAGCAGCAGATCTCGACTTTCGACTTCGAGAGCGTCGACATGGCCACGCCGCTTCAGGAGGCCACGGTGAGCGGACTCGCTGCCGGTCCCGCGGGCAGCAAAGCCGTCGTGGTCGCCAAGCCGGAGGAGCTGCGCAATCATCGCCTCATCGTCATGTTTTTCGACCTCACATCGATGCAGCCCGAGGATGTGGAGCGCAGCGTCGACGCGGCGCAGGATTTTCTGCGCACGAAGATGCAGCCTGCCGACCTGGTCGCGCTCGTTTCTTTAAGCGACACGCTTACCGTCGATCAGGACTTTACCGCCGACAAAAACGCGCTCATCCGGGAAGTGGGTGCATACAACGGTACCGAGGGGCAAGGTTTTACCGAAGGCGCCAACGCGAACTCAAACCAGGCGGAAGACACCACGGCTTACACGCCCGACGAAAGCGAGTACAACGACCTCAACACCGATCGCGAACTATTCGCTTTACGCGCCATTTCGCAGTCGCTGGCCAGGATCAACGAGAAGAAGTCGTTGCTCTACTTCTCCGGCGGCATTTCGCGCGACGGCATTGAGAATGAAGCTTCGCTGCGCGCCGCCATCAATGCCGCGGTGCGCGCCGATCTGGCCATTTACAGCGTCGACACTCGCGGTCTGCAAGCCATCGGGCCGCTGGGCGACGCCTCCACCGGCAGCCTGCGCGGCCAGGGAGCGTTCAACGGTGGCGCGCTTTTAAACAACATGAACCAGAACTTCGCCACGCAGGAGGTGATGGCGACGCTCTCCACCGACACCGGCGGAAAAGCATTCTTCGATTCCAATGACTTCATGCCCGCTTTCCTGCAGGTGCAGAAAGACACTTCCGCCTACTACGCCATCGGCTTTCACTCCACGAACCCGGCGCGCGACGGCAAGTATCGAAAGCTGATGGTCAAGATCGACCGGCCCGGGATCAAGCTCGAATTTCGTCCCGGCTATTACGCTCCGGCCGATTTCAGACACTCCGGCAAGCAGGACCGCGAGCAGGAGTTGCAGGATGAGCTGGCCAGCGATCTGCCCGCCACCGACATCGCCGTCTACATGGACGCCATGTACTTCCGGCTCGACGCCAATCGGTACTTCATGCCCGTTTCACTTGTCGTGCCCGGCTCGCAGATTCCCTTTGTGAAGGGCGGCGACAAAGATAAGGCCACGCTCGACATCATTGGTGCCGTCATTGATGACGGCAAGCGTCCCTTGGGCCGCGTGCGCCAGACCGTCCCGCTCAAGCTGGACGCATCCCTGCAGGCGCGGCAGAAGAATATTCAGTACACGACAAGCTTCAATCTGCCCCCGGGAAAATACGAGATCAAATTCGTCGTGCGTGAAAACGAAACCGGGCGCATGGGCTCGTTCATTGCCGATGTCACGCTGCCCGATCTCAAGAAGGCTCCGCTGAAGATGAGTTCCGTGGTTCTCGCCTCGCAGCGCGAGCTAAGCAAGAAAGACGATCCGCTGGTGCATAACGGCGAGGAGTACGTGCCCAATATCAGCCACGTCTTCCGCCAGGACCAGCACATGTATTTGCTCTATGAGGTCTACGAGCCCACGCACGAGAAAGCCGCAGAAAACGCGACCAGGGAAACAAAGGCCGGCATCGATGTGCTCAGCAGCCTGGAATTGATCCAGGGCTCGACCAAGGTCTACGAAACCCCGGTCGTCCAGGCTAAATCGGTGAACGTCGAAGACCGGGATGCAGTCTCCATCGAGCTCGATGTGCCGCTCAGCGGCCTCAAGCCTGGCGAGTATGTGTGCCAGTTGAATGTGATCGACGATGCCGCGGGCAGCTTCGCTTTTCCCCGCTTTGCGGTGCTCGTGCGCCAGCCTTCCGCTGCGCCCGCGACGGCGCCAACCACTACGCAGCCCGCCGCGCAGTCAACGTCGACCGGCTCCGATTAAAACCGGCGGCGCCCGCCCCATTCGCAAAGGAGCGGCAAAAAGGGCGGGCCTCTCTCATGCTCGCTTCAGCAATCGAACAATCACCACCAGGATGATCGCGCCGCCTATCGCGATCAGCGTGCTGTAAATGAATCCTCCGCTGGGGTCAAGCCCGAGATGCCGCGCGATAAATCCGCCCACAATAGCGCCGGCAATTCCCAGCAAGATGTCCACGAAAAAGCCGTAGCCGGAGCCCTTCATGATTTTGCCAGTGAGCCAGCCTGCGATCAGGCCAGCCACAATCCAAGCAATGATCCCCATATTTCCCTCCTCTAAGATTCATTTCCTGCGTCGCGGGCGCGGGGGAAGCCTCCATTTTCGGGAGGCCGGGGACCCGTTTATCGCAGAGGTGGATTTATACCACGCCCCGGGCATTCCGGGCTATAAGAATTGTCTTTGGCTATTTGGTATTTGGCGGGTTCAGTTGTGCGACTGAGGCGCCACCATACGGACAGTGCCTGCACCCCGACCCGCAGCAATATCCGCGCTTCAAGTGATAAGCGGCGGTGAACACCATTAGCTGGCCTTCGAAGTAGTAGTCCTCCGGATCGAGGCCGGGCAAGGGCGGCGGTACATCATTGGGCGGACTCTGATCCATACCCTCATTCTCTCGTACGCGCCGCTGCCCCATCCTTTGCATTCTCCGGCTTGTTCGCGGAACGAATGGGACGCCCCTCCATCGCCCTGTCGCTCGATACAATCGACGCATGACCCTTACTGCGCAGGACCGCGCCCGCAAGATCAAAATCATCCTCTTCGATGTCGATGGCGTACTCACCGACGGCACCATCTGGCTCGTCCCCGGCGCCGCGGCGGGCGGAGTTTTGGACGAGATCGGTGGCAAGGACACAATCGGCTTCGGCGTTCAATCCAAAACCATGATGGAAGCCAAAGGCTACAGTGCCCACGACGGCACCGCGATCTCGCTGGCGCGCCTGGGCGGGCTCAAGTGCGGCGTCATCACCAAACGCATCAGCGAAACCGTGGCCACTCGCGCCCGTGACCTCAAGCTCGAGTTCGTCTACCAGGGCTGCGCATTCAAAATGAAGGCCATTCGCGAAATCGTACAGAAAGAGGGAGTGGCGCTCGACGAAATCTGCTACGTGGGCGACGACGTCATCGATCTTCCTGCCATGCGCGAAGTAGGCCTGGCCATTGCTGTGGCGAACGCACGCGAACGCGTCAAAACTGAAGCGCACTACGTCACGCCCAACTCCGGCGGCTACGGCGCCGGGCGCGATGCGGTCGAGTTCATTCTCGAAGCCAAGGGCTTGCTGGACAAGTGCATCGAGTCGTACATCGACGAGCGCAACCCGATCTCTCCCTCGATGGATATTGGGCGCGGCGGCGACATGAAATAGAGGCGGCGTGCGCGGTGCGAGCGGAGCTAGCGGAACTGGAAAGCATTTCCACTTTGCCGCCATCCTTTGCGCATCGAGCGACTTTGGTTGGGAAGAACTTCAGATGAAGACAGATAAGAAAGCTGTGATCCTCCTCAGCGGCGGCCTCGACTCCGCCACTGTTCTCGCAATAGCCAGGTCCGAGGGCTATGAGCTCTACGCCCTGTCGTTTTCCTACGGCCAGCGCCACTCATGGGAACTCGAAGCCGCCAAGCGGGTTGCTGCCTCGATTGGCGTTGCGGAACACCGCATTGCCGCTATCGATCTCCGCGCCTTCGGCGGTTCAGCCCTCACCGCCGACATCGATGTTCCCAAGGGCCGCGCAACCCAGCAGATGGCCCACGGCATCCCAATTACATATGTCCCAGCCCGGAATACTATTTTCCTCGCCTTCGCGTTGGCGTGGGCCGAAGTGTTGGGCGCAAACGATATATTTCTCGGCGTAAATGCGTTAGACTATTCGGGCTATCCCGACTGCCGTCCTGAATTCATCGTTGCCTTTGAAAAGATGGCGAACCTGGCGACCAAAGCCGGCGTAGAAGGCCGCTTGTCGCTAAAAATTCACACGCCGCTCATTGCCCTCACCAAGGCGGAAATTATTCGCCTGGGGTGTGAATTGGGCGTCGATTACGGCTTGACCAGCAGTTGCTATGATCCCTCTCCTGATGGCGCGCCTTGCGGCCAATGCGATTCTTGCCTTCTGCGGCAAAAGGGCTTTCGCGAAAACAGGATCGAGGATCCGTTGCGGTACGGGAAGGACTAGAGCCGGCCTTCCTCACAACTTTTGGCTTACGGGTGGTTCCATCGGAACGAACCTGTAGCCGAAAGATGAGCGCTGAAAGCTATTTCTATGAGCTACGCCATCAAAGAGATCTACTACACCTTGCAGGGTGAAGGCGCGCAGACCGGCCGCGCGGCGGTTTTTTGCCGTTTTGCCGGATGCAATCTCTGGTCAGGGCGCGAGCAGGATCGGGCATCAGCCGTTTGCAAATTCTGCGATACCGATTTTGCCGGTACCGGCGGCCGCGGAGGCGGGCACTTTGCGTCCTCCGAGGCTCTGGCGGCGACAATCGAGCGAAAATGGCCCGCCGCCGCAGTGCCGGGTAAGCGATTCGTCGTCTGCACCGGCGGCGAACCACTCTTGCAGCTCGATGCCGATCTGATTGGCGCCCTGCACGATCTCGGCTTCGAGATCGCAGTGGAAACCAACGGAACCATCGAGGCTCCCGAAGGTCTTGACTGGATCTGCGTAAGTCCCAAGGCCGGCGCCGAGCTTAAGCAGCGCAGCGGGGACGAGCTTAAGCTGATTTATCCCCAGCGTGGCGCCGAGCCGGCTGTGTTTGAGGGCCTCCCATTCCGCCACTTCTTTCTGCAGCCCATGGATGGGCCCGCCCGCGATCTCAACACCACGCTTGCACTCGGTTATTGCCTCGACCATCCGCGCTGGCGCCTGAGCCTGCAGACGCACAAGCTGATTGGAATACCGTAAAGGCAGAGACCGAGGAACCAAGCGAACCGGGGACCTGGAAATCCCGGCGCCGCGAAGCAAGCTCTGTCCTGGTTCGCGTTCGCGACTCGTTACTGACGCCCAATCTCTGATTGCTGAACCCTGAGCTCTGCTTCTGTCAGCCATCCTCTCCGCAGCTTCTCCGCCGGAATGCTCGACAGATATGGCTTAATATCGAGCACCGGCGTTCCGTCCAGCATGTCCACCCCGCGCACGTGCAAGGCCGGACCGTCGCGGCTTAACAACTCCACCACCGTTAGCCCTATCGGATTCGGCCTCCGCGGTGACCGCGTGGCAAACACGCCGTGCGGCCGCTTTTCATCGGCCGGTGGATGAGCAACCAGGTCGAACCCGTCGGCACGGTCGAACTCCCACAGCACAAACAAGTGTGAGAACCCCTCGATGTCTTTCAGTCCCGCCTCGTATTCACGCAGCAGCTCAATCACGCCTTTAGTTTCGTGTTTGGCGCCAATTCCTTTGGGAATCGCTGACGTTTCGTGGTACGGGCTTTGGATAAAGCCGATCGGCTGGGCGGTAAACATGTTCTTGCACGCTCCCATCTTTTATCGTAATCGCGCTGACAATCGGGCCGCGCGGCGTCTAGAATGGGCCGGTCCATCTTTTGAACAGGCACTGCCGCTGGCTTGCATGCATTGTTTTGGGCTATCGAACCGTTTGAACCGTTGCCAGAGAGGAGTCCGATCATGTGCAACTCCGCGCATCCGCACGTCCACCCTGATTCGCATGAGCACACGCATTCCCACGCCCAGGCCGTTTTAGGCGCTCAACACAATCATGTCGAGCCCGGTTCGCGCCGCGATTTCTTGCGTATGTTGATGGGCACTGCGCTGGTTGGCGCTTCAGCGATGGAATTGGCGTACCATCGCGCAGCCTGGGCAAACGCAGCTGCCCCCTCTTCGGCTGGTAATCTCTTCGACTTGCAAAAGGCCGCGGAAGGAATCTTTTTTGCGCAGGCGCATCCTCAGGCGCAGGTCAACTGCAACGCCGCAATCTTTGTGCGCTCCAAGGACGTGGTAGTCGTCGATGCACACTCCAAGCCTTCGGCCGCGGCTTCTCTCATCCATCAAATCCGGCGCGAAATCACTGATAAGCCCGTTCGCTACGTGGTCAATACGCACTTTCATTGGGATCACACGCAGGGCGACCACGCCTACCGAGCGGCATTCACGCCCATCGACTTCATCGCCAGCTCAACGACAAAGCAGCTGATGTCCGAATTGGCCGTTCAGCGCGTCAAAGACTCGCTCGATGCCGTGCCGCCGCGGATCGAGCAGTTGCGCAAACGGGCCGAGGCCTCCCACGATCCGGCCGAAAAGTCGTTCTGCGCAGACCAGATCAAACAGCTTGAAGCGTATCAGGCTGAGCTCAGCCATTACTCGCTTGAACTGCCCACCATCACCTTCGACAAAACCTACCTGCTTCAGGATCCCGCCTACGACCTGCACCTCGAGTTTCACGGCCATGCGCATACGGCAGGAGATGTTTTTGTCTTCTGTCCGAGCCATCGCGTGCTCGCCAGCGGAGACGCAAGCCACGGCTGGTTGCCAAGTATGGGCGACGCCTTTCCTCGCGCCTGGCCGCATACGGTCGACGAAGTCGCCAAGATGGACTTCAAGTACATACTTGGCGGGCACGGAACGATGCGCTCCGACCGGATCTTCATGACGGGGCAGCGCAATTACATTGAGGAGATCACGGAGCGGGTGGCATCGGCCAAGCAGGCAGGACAGCGGCTCCTCGAAATGCAGAAACGCATCACCGTCGCGTCGCTCAAATCGCTGCAGGCGAACAACTACGGCCAGCTTCTCGAGCGCTCTCTGGCCGCCACAAATCCCCATTACGGGCCGATGCCGCCATTGCAGAGCGGCGTGAACGACAACATTGCCGACGTCTACAAGAATCTGGAACGGGTTTAGCTGGATCAAAGTCTCTAGAGAGGTTGATCCCGATGCAAGCAGCAGTCGTGAATGTGCCCGGCGAGGCCCCCCACTATCAATCGTTTCCGGAGCCCGAGCCCCAGGAAGGCGAGGCACTCGTCCAAGTCCGCGCCGCGGGGCTACACCCTGTCGTGAAAGCCATCGCCAGCGGAGCGCATTACATCGCCACCGAAGCCGGTCCGGCGATTCCCGGCATTGACGCCGTGGGCATTGCCCCCGACGGCCGCCGCGTGTACTTCGGGTTTGTGCGTAAGCCCTGGGGGACCATGGCAGAACTTGCCGCCGCGCCTGTCGCCAGGTTCATTCCCGTTCCCGACAGCCTTGAAGACGCAACCGCGGCCGCCATCGCCAATCCCGGCATGTCGGCATGGATGACGCTAAAGGAGCGGGCTGGCCTTGTGCCCGGAGAAACCGTGCTCATCATGGGCGCTACGGGAGTTGCCGGACAGCTTGCCATCCAGACCGCGCGCCATCTCGGCGCAAAGCGTGTGATCGCAGCGGGCCGCAATGTGGACGCCCTCGCGAATGCGGACGTCGACGCGATTGTCGCCTTGGGCCAGCCGGAAGAGGCGATGCGCGAAGCTCTGACCGTTGAGACCGCCCGCGGGATTGACGTGGTGGTTGACTATCTCTGGGGCCGGCCAACCGAGCTGGTTCTCGAGGCGCTCGCCAAAGGCTTCAGGGCCGAGTTTACGCGCAGAACCCGCCTTGTCGAGGTGGGCTCCAGCGCCGGCGCGACCATTACCTTGCCCGGCGCAATCCTGCGCAGCATCGATCTCACCCTCCTCGGCAGCGGCTTCGGGGCCGCGCCGCTTGACAAGATTCTTGCCTCGATCCCCACACTCTTCGATTTGGCCGCAAAACGCGTCCTGACCATCGATGTTGAGGCCGTTCCGCTGTCCGAGGTGGAATCGGCCTGGAGCCGCGTGGAAAAGGGCCGCCGGATCGTCTTTACCGTTTGACCGTGGTCGCCGCGTGGCCGGCTGAGGGCCGTGTCAATGGCCTCAGAGTATCCATTTCACCTCGAATTCATCAACCGGCTTTTTCATGTAACCAAAACTCCACCCCGTCGTGACCGGGAACACTTCAACGGCCTCCGGTGTCTAAAGGAATGGCTTGATCCGTTTTCCGGCAGATTGCTTTGTGACCCTTGCACAGGTCAGCAACATATTCTGAGCGGAAAACCGGCTGCAAGAAACGGGAGCAGAGGGTTTCAATTCATCTGCTGAAGCAGGCGGCGGCTCACTGGGAGATGTGACGGGAGCAGGTGCAAAGGATGCCTGTATTGCGGTAACGTGGGAGGGCAGGGAGTTGCAGGTAGACCTTACCATGGGCAATGTTGCGGGTGCGCTGACGTTTCAATCGGACGAGGCGGCCCTCGTTGAAGAATTGCAGGCCGGCTCAGAGCAGGCATTTGCGTGGCTTATCGCGCACTATCATCAGCCGCTCTACTCGTTGCTCGCGCGCACTGTGCGCAACCGCGGCGATGCCGCCGACCTCACGCAGGAGGTATTCGTCAAGATCTTCCGTGGAATTGAGGGTTTCCACGGCGAAGCGTCGCTGCGCACATGGATCTATCGCATTGCGCTGCGCGAGGCGTCAAACCAGCGCCGCTGGTGGATACGGCATCAACAACAGGAGTTTCCCATTGAGCAGGAATTGACGGTTGCGGAGGGACGTACGCCGATCTGTCTGAAAGAGATGCTGGTTGATCCCGCTGAATCGCCTTACGATCAGGCCCTGCACGAGGAGATTCGAGTGCGAGTGGAGCGAGCGCTGCGCCAGGTGCCTGAGCCGTTTCGTACCACCGTGATCCTGCGCGACATTGAGGGATTTGCCTACGAAGAGATCGCCGCCATGCTGGGCGTAAATTTAGGAACGGTCAAGTCGCGGCTCACGCGCGGGCGCGCCAGTTTGAAGGCGTTGCTCATGGCAGCAGAGCACGGCTCGCGGCCCGATGCGCTGACAGGGGTCGAGTTGCCCCTGGGAGAGGAGGCGCGATGAACGGCTGCCATCAAGTGCACGCTGGTTTTGCAGATTATTTGGATGGCCGGTTGAGCGGACGTGAGATGCAGGAGATCGATGCGCATCTGCAGGGATGCGCGGAGTGTGCTTCGGAATGGGAGTCGCTGCGCGCACTGCAAGCCTCGCTCGC
This sequence comes from uncultured Acidobacteriaceae bacterium, assembly GCA_963802955.1. GTDB lineage: Bacteria > Acidobacteriota > Terriglobia > Terriglobales > Acidobacteriaceae > Telmatobacter. The sequence goes on along the minus strand of CAWDKT010000007.1, from coordinate 461,608 downwards.
GGAGCTTGGACCGGTGCCTGAACCGGTGGATCTGCCGCTGCGCATTCGCGTCGCAGTCAGCCAGGAAAGGGCTCGCAGCCGTAGAAGCGTATTCAGCGTTTGGGGGCTCGCATGGAGAAACACGGTGGGGCCTTTCCTGTTGCAGGCCAGTGCCGGCTTTGCCAGCGCGGTGCTGTTGATGGGGACGGTGATTGTGCTGGTCACCATGTTTGCCCAGCCGCACGCGGCGCAAGCCACTCCCGACCAACCCCTGGGAGATGCCACCGGTCCTCGCCTGCTCTATTTTTCCAGCGCTCCGGGCAGCAATGAGGCGGGCGCCATTTCCAGCCCGATGGTCGTTGAAGCCTACGTGAACGATGAAGGCGAAGTCTACGATTACCGCATTGTCTCCGGTCCCGACGATGCCGCGACCCGCTCGCAGGTGGAGAACCTGCTCCTTTTCAGCCGCTTTGCGCCGGCCCGATTCTTTGGTCAACCTGTACGCGGCCTTGCAGTGCTCTCGTTCGCCGGAATCTCGGTCCGCGGATAAGAGCCGCCTATCGCCCTTGGGAATTAGGCCGGCTTCCAGGCCGGCCCTCGTTGACGCTTTTCTCATCAGCGAGCCCGCGCGCTCACTTGAGTGCGTCCTACTTAAAAGTGGTGGGAGATACTCGCAATCACTGTGTAGTCGGAGAAAAATGCGTCTCCATTGGTGATGTTGTACTGAATCTCAGGCACGCTGGGCGGCCGATCACGGTAGATCGCCCAGGGACCATTCACAGCCAAGGTGTATCTCTTGTACGTGAGCATGAATCCGGGATCGAATGAGAAGATGAATCCCGGACGCCGGAACCCGTCGCTGGCTCCAATCAGATCGCGCACCGGCACGCCTTCGCCGCGCACGCCCGCGCTGAACGCCAACTGCCTGATCTTCGGAACCTGCTGCACCAGCCCGCCGCGATAGAGGTACTGGTCTGTTGCCGACATGATGCCCTGGCCCGGCTGCGATCGGAATGTGGCTACGCCGTTTGTATCCGCGGGGCTGAACAGGTAATTTCCCTGTGCGTACGCCGTTGCGCTGCGCCAAAGCCGCTTGTACGCCTGCGTTCCGACGCTGAAAGCCCAGGTCCCGTCTCCGGGCTGCAACGACTGGTCCGCTGTGGCAATCACAGTCTTGCCGTTCAACGTCGCGGCTCCGGTGGCATCGTCTGTTCCGGTGGGCATTTTCAGTTGCGCGTTGACGGCAATATTGCCGCCATTCTCCGTGGGAGGCCGGAAGATCCACGACTGGACACCGACCGTTATGTCACCTACTCCGCTGACCCTGAAGATTCCTGTCGGCGGATAGATCTGGTTACGCGATCCATTGAAAACCGGTACATCGGCAATGATGCTCCACCGATTCGAAATGTCGTACTCGACGCCGACATCGAAGATATTCTGGTGGTTTCGCACTGCGTTGGGCCGGGCAATTTCGTTGCTGCCCTGGTAATACTTATTCGAATTGAATACGCGGTAGCCGATATCGACGGTCAGGTTGTGAATCCAGCTATGGCCGCCGCCTGACGACGCATCTGCGCCCGCGCCGGTCATCAACTCGTCGAAGGTGCGCTGATTGCTATGTGCGGCAACGCATCCCTGAGCACAAGCCCATTGCGCGCCGATTCCAATGAACGTGAGCGCAATAGACACGATCCTGCAATTGACAATAGACATGGTTGACCCCCTGAAAAGCGATCTCGGCAGACGGGGAAATGCGCCGCGGATCGCAAAACCTTTGAATGAGTCACGACATTACAGGACCGCAAAGCAGTTGTCCTCAACCGTTCGATGGGGAATTCTCTCCATCCCTGCCGGGAGGTTGCCAATGCCGGGAATCGACTGAGGGAAACGTTGAGCATCATTCTGTTAATCTGAATGCGCTTTCCAAAGGCAGTGAGGGGTTCTATGCGCATATTTGAAATGGCAATCGGTGTGGTTTTGGGAATGGGGTCATTAGCCGTAGCAGCGCAGACGGGAACGGCCGGGAACGGTTTACCGGCCGTCGGAACCATGGCGACGCCGTCACAGGCCCTTGATTCCGAACTCTCCGCGATTGAACGCGAGATGATGAGCGCGGTGAAGGCGATGCCCGCGGAAAAATTCTCCTTCGCGCCAAACGCCGCCATCTTTGTTCCAGGGCAGGCAACAGAATTCACGGGAGTACGGACCTTCGCCGAGGAAGCGACCCACGTAGCCCAGGCGAACTACATGCTTTACGGAATCGCCAGCGGCTTGAAACCCGATGTGGATACGTCGGCGATCGGAAAGCTTACAAGCAAGGACGATGTGGTTGCTGCACTGGCTGGATCGTTCAGCTTTGCCCACAAGGCCATTGCCACTCTTACAGCAGCCAATGCGTTTGAAGTGGTCAAATCACCCGAGCCGGGCCTTCCGACCCGCGCTACCGTTGCGGCGTTTGGCGTGGCCCATGCCAACGATCATTATGGGCAAATTGTCGAATACCTCAGAATGAACGGCATCGTCCCTCCTGCAAGCGCAAGGTAGCGCGTTTTTGAAAAACGCATTGTGCAGCGTTGGCCCTCGAGACCCTTCGATTTGAATGAGGGCAGGCGGTGCGAACTGCCGACCCAACTTCCGCTTCCGGGACGATCATGCAGCGCCTGAACGCCGCGCTGCATGATCGTCCCGGAAGCGGGCGGCGTTGTGATTGCAGCGACGATTGGGTGTGCAGGCCGGTGAACGCGGACTCAAGAAACTGTGAGACTGTGAAACTGTGGCCGCAAGTTGTTGATTGTACTGGGGTCCACAGTTTCACAGCCGTTTTCCAAAATTCTTGGGAGGGGTGCTAGCAGGGGTTTGCTCCGCCATTTGGCGCAGCATTTTACCGACGATGCATGAGACCGAGGTCATGTGTTTTGCGGCCCAGATGCGGGCCCGGTAATACGTATCGATGGGTACGGTTACGGTAATGTTTTTCATTGTTTTCTGCGCTCATCTTGATTGTGCGGGAAAGGGCGATATAGCCTGCAAAGTTAAGTGGCTTGGATGGAACGAGTCACGGGGCGAGGGGCTTGACTGAAAGAGGGCGTAGCGGGTGCGAGGGGCGGGTGAGGGAGCCAGAGTGGACCATCCCGACCAAGCAAAGCTAGTGTAGTGCGTGGTTGAAACGGTGGATTATGTTGTTGACACGCGCCAACCGTTCTTACGCCCCCTGCGGGGGCTGCGGAGATGATTCACGATCGTTTCCCCAAGCGGGCATCGCCCCACCCAACCGTAACCGTCGAAATGGGTGACGCACTACGCTAAGACGGGGCAACGGATTTGTGGGGCGGGCCAGCGGCGCAATTGTGTCCCACATCTCAAAATCGAGATATGGGGCACCCGGCTCAGACCTAAAATTCGAACAGGACCGATCCATCGGTTCCCGCCCTAACAAGTTAGGACGGGGCACCCTTTTCGTAGGGTGGGCCACCTGTCAACGATATCGAGCGAATTATGAGACCCGAGCAGATTGCTGAGGGTCAACGAATGACTCGCGATTGGATTGCCAATCATCCCAAAGTCTCTCAGCATCGGTAAATGCGATTCGAAAAGAAACACTCTAACCAATTCGAATTCGTTGGGAGGCGGCGTCTGCTCAAGCTCACCTGTGCGCCGGGACTATTTTTGTCCACCCCATGAATTTCTGAACCCACCCCTTACTAGCTGCCCGATTGTCGCTGAACTTCTTTGCCGATGGATGTGTAATCGCGCCGACCAAACAGTCTTTCGCTCTTTGCACGGTGTACCAGCAACACTCTGCCTCGACACCCCCGAACTGAACGTTAAGACCGGTTCCATCCTCGCGGACTCTCCTTTTCCCGTGCGCTCCGCTTGGAAGACTTGCTGGAAGGGCACGCCAGAGTCGCTCCCCCGTGATGAGTATTCTTTCGGGCTTCACGTAATCCACGACTCGAAAGAAGAACCTTTGTGCGTCCGGATTTAGCAACTGGTTTTTCTCAACGCGCTGTCGGACTCTGAAAACATCAGGAAGGAAATTGTAGAAAGCCACTCTGGAGTAGAACTCGGGCGGAGAGTATTGTCGTCCTCCAGAATCGCAGAAGAGCGTAGCAATCTTCGTGAAATATGGGATTCGCTTCCCTTCTATAACAGCGCCGACAACTGCTTGCGTAAATCCAGCCCCTTTTACCTCGCTTTCGCTTCCATAGTGAGACAACCCCACTATTAAGAGTTTTCCTAGCGGTTTAGTTCCATAGAGAATGCCAACCGCTGGATTGTGTCGCGAGGAATCGAGGATTCTGAGTCTGTGGAGTCCGGTCATGAGAGATGCCTCCTAGCATCGGCTGTTAAGCGTCAGAGCCGTCTGAAGGACCACTAGCAAAACCTGTTTAAAAGCGGGGTAGATTCGTGGAAATGTGGAGCGGGATTGGCGATCCGATGGCCTTGATCTTGTGGTTGCATGGTACGAGTATTCCTGCGCCAGTGTACGCCCACAACTCATTACCACTTGATCAACATTTGCGCGGGATTTTAGCGGGAAAGTGAATTCAGTCTTTGCACCGATTTTCGGGCACAGGAAGGGGGTGCACTTTTCCCGTCCCCTATCTCCTATCCCCTGCCGCCGTTTGACCCCTTCTCTGCGTCTAACTAGACTTGCAACAGGGTCTTTTCATGTCACGGCGTCTCCTGCAACCTTCGGCAATCCTGATCGCGGCCTTTTTCTTTCTTGTCGCCGGCCTGTCCGCGGATCCCGCACGGGCGCAATCCTCAAGCAGTTCGTCGAGCCAGAGTTCTTCGTCCTCCCAAATGTTCGCCCGGGAAAAGGCTCCCACGCTGGTGGATGCTGCCGGACCGACCATTTCGCTCATCAGCTCGGAGCCGGTATTCATTATGGCGGCAGCGCTGAACGCCTGCGGGTACGACGAAGGCCTGGACCAGAGCGACCCCATCCGCAAACACATCCGCGACGAGATGAATCAGGCCTTCACGCAAAGCGAGGACGCACGCAACAAGCGGGACGCGCTCTGCCTCTACATCGCGCAGCACCGCATGACCGGCACCGAGCGCGACATCTCGCAATACATCTCGCTGGCCCTTTATCTCACGCCTCCTCCCGGATTGGAGCTGACGGCGGACCTTACCGAAATGCCGCCCGACTCGACCCAGGTGGCAGACATTCTGCCTACTCTGCGCGCGTTTGCGGCCGCAGTCGATCTCCACGGCATCTGGCTTGTCGCGCATCATACGTACGACGACGAAATCGACCAGCTTCACGATCCGCTGACGCGGATGATGGTGACCACGAATGTATATCTCAAGATGCCGCCTCCCACCTACGACGGGCGCCGCTTCATCGTGGTGGTGGAGCCTCAGCTCTCGCCCAGCATGGTGAATGCGCGCATCTACGGCACCGACTACGTGGTGGTAGTTTCGCCCGTCAACGCCAAGATCCCCATGAACGATGTGCGGCACACCTATCTGCACTACATCATCGATCCCATGCTGCTTGCGCGCACCGACGCGCTGAGCCGCGAGCAGCCGATTCTGAAGGAGATTCGCAATGCGCCTATGGATTTTCGCTTCCGGTCCGATCCGGTGGCGCTGACCATTGAGTGCCTGATCAAGGCGATCGAGGCGCGGACCATGGACACGGACATTCCCGAGTACAAGATTCCCGCCGGAGTTGACCGCTCGCAGTTGCCGCGCTACGAGCATGAGCGCGAGCTCTATCAGCAAAAGGTGGATGCCGCGAAATGGGCAACAGTGCAGCACGATATGGCGCAGGGATTTGTGCTCACGCAGTATTTCTATGAGCAGATGATCCAGTCCGAGAAAGATCCGTCCAGCCTTAAAGACACGATCGGCGAGATGGTCTACGGCATGGATATCGATCAGCAGGTGCATCGCGCGCGCGCGATTACGTTCGACGCGGCGGCCGACGAGGACATTTTGCAGCGTAGCAAGCCGCGCCAGTTAACGGGCCTGGATCTGGCTGAGGCAAAGCTGGCATCGGGCGATGTGAATACGGCTGCGGCCATGGCTCAGAAGGTGCTCGCCAACCAGTCTGACACCCTCGCGTATACGGCCGATGAGGCGCGGGCTCATTTCATCCTGGCACGTGTCGATCTGATGACGGGGCATCCCGACCAGGCCGTGGACGACTTTCAGAAAACCATTGCAAACAGTAAACAATTGCGCCTGCTCGCCTGGTCGCATATCTATCTCGGCCGCATGCTTGATCTCGAATGCAAGCGCGACCAAGCCCTGACTGAATACAAGGAGGGGCTCGCTGTCCGTGACGGTCAACTGGATACCCGGCTCGCAGCCGAACGCGGGGTGAAGACGGCTTACGTTGTTCCCGGCCACGAACACGACTGCGACGACGAAGCGGGTGACAATCCGCCTGCAGCGACGGTGCCCCAAACAGGGTCAAAGGACCAGCAAGGCGCTGCGAAACCGCAATAATTCCCGGATCTGCTCATTGGTGAAGACCGTACGCGTCAAGAACACCATGGTGGAGAAGATTCCCATCATGGTGAAACACACACGCAATCGGTCAAAATGCACTTTAGAAAGGTCGAAATCGGGCGACGCTATTGGAAGCAGATCTCAAACCTCTTGAAACTGAACTAGGACATGGATTCGCGAATCCTGAACTGCTGGTGTGCGCCCTCACGCATCGATCGCTGGCGCATGAGCTCGCGCAGGCAGATCGAAGCGAGGTTTCTGTAAGCGATAATGAGCGCCTGGAATTCCTGGGCGACGCTGTGCTTAGCCTGGTTGTTGCGGACGCGCTTTTCGCGCTGCATCCCGATTGGCACGAGGGTGAGTTGACGCGAGTGCGTTCGGGCCTGGTGAGCCGGCAGCACATGGCGCAGGTGGCTGAGGCAATCGGTCTCGGCAAGTATCTTCGCCTGAGCCGCGGCGAGGAGCGCAGCGGTCTGCGCCGCAGAAGCACCGTGCTTTCAAATACCATGGAAGCAGTGATGGGGGCGCTGTTTCTGGATGGCGGCCTGGAGCCGGCGCGGTCTTTTGCCCGCCGCTACGTGATGGGCGAAGCGGCCGACCGGCTGGCTATCGAGTTGCGTTCCGGAGCAGCCCTGGGCAACTTCAAGTCCGCGCTGCAGGAGCGGCTGCAGGCGGCGCGGACCGGCACACCGATATATCGTGTCAAGAGTGAAAGCGGCCCTGACCACCATAAACGCTTTCTCGTCGAGGTCCGCCTGAAAGCTGAAGCCGGGACGCCAGGCAAGCCGCTGGCGCGAGGCATGGGGCGCACCAAGAAACTCGCGGAGCAGGATGCAGCACGCCGGGCCCTCGAGTTTCTCGCAAATCCCGATCACAGGGGATCTGGCGCCGGCGCCGTGATTCAATCGAAGGAAGAGGAACCCTCGCAGAAATGAGCACGCCGGCTCCGGCACCGCTCCCAATCCACCATTCGATGTCGCTTGTACGCGCGCATTTTCCGGGCTTTGCGCATGTCGTGGCATCGCTGCTGCAGACCGTGGTGATCGCCCTGTTCGTGCTCACGTTTCTGCTGCAGCCGCTCCTCATCCCGTCGGAAAGCATGGAACGCACGCTGCTGGTCGGCGATTTTCTTCTCTTCAACAAGCAGGTTTTTGCGCCCTCCGGCCGGCTGGGCAGATGGCTCCTTCCCTATCGGCCGGTGCGGCGCGGCGACATCGTCGTGTTCTATCACCCCCAGCCGCCTCTGCTCATCAAGAGAGTGGTCGGCATCCCTGGCGACCGGCTGCGGATCGTGGATGGACAGGTGCTCGTGAACGGAGTTGCCGTCAAGCAACCATATGCCGTCTTTGAGCCCGCGCCGCCCGATCCGGCGCGTGAAAACTTTCCCGCAAAGGTGTACACCGATCCCGACGTCGATCCCGAGTGGTGGCATCAGATGCAAAGTCTCGTCCACGATGGCGAACTGGTGGTGCCGCCAGGCGAATATTTCGTTCTGGGCGACAATCGCAATCACAGCCTGGATTCCCGCTACTGGGGATTTGTCCCGGGGCGGGCGATCGTGGCGTCTCCGCTGGTGATTTATTTCTCGCTGAGGCGCCCCTCCACCACTGACGCACAAGCAAACGCCCAGCCAGCCCCGGATGATAGACTCGGACACGAAAGGGAACTCGCCGAACGTCTCACGGAATTTGCGCGTTGGGGCCGTATTTTCCGCGTCGTGCATTGAATTGATTCGCTGATTCGACCTTGGAATCGAAGCAATCCATCAAAGAGCAGAAGAATGTCGAAGAAGAAAACGCGAGCACCCAAAGAACCTTCCCAAACCCAACCTGAAACCGCATCGGCCAGCGTGGAGGAAACACCGTTTGAAGCGGTGGCCAGCATCTGCTCGGTGCTCGTGGTTGGTCTTTTCATTCTCACTTTTATTGCGCAGAATTTCGTCATTCCCTCCGGTTCGATGGAGAATACGCTTCTGGTCGGCGATCACCTGGTTGTGGATCGCATCACGCTGGCGCCCCCCACCAAGTGGATGCCGCTGGTGTACTACCGCGAGCCAAGGCATGACGACGTCATCGTCTTCATCAAGCCGGTTGCCGAGCCCGAGCCCGACGCTGAGGGCAAGCCCCAATACTTCTTCTTAGTCAAACGTCTCATCGGGCTGCCCGGCGACCACCTCCACCTCCGGGACGGTATCGTGATTCTCAACGGCGTGGCGCAACCACAACCCTTTGCGCAACCCACAACTCCCGATAACTACCAGGAATTCCTCGACGAATTTCCCTCGGTCCCGCCCTACCCGCAACCAGGCGGCGCCACCGAGGGCTGGGCCATCGACTTTCCCAACCACGTCGTCGATGGCAATCTCGTCATTCCGCCAGGCGAGGTATTTCATGATGGGCGACAACCGGCACGACAGCCTCGACTCGCGCTTCTGGGGTTTCGTTCCCCGGCAAAACATCATCGGTCGCCCGCTGTTCAACTACTGGTCGTTCAAGACGCCGGAATCGGTCTACGAGGAGCCCGGGCTCGCCTCGCGCGTCGAGTGGATGGGCCATGTTGCCCTGCACTTCTTCACCGATACGCGCTGGAAACGCACCTTCCACATCATCCACTGACGATGCCGAAACCTGTTCCAGCAGTCGCCCCGCAGACTCAGCCGGCTGAAGAACCCTCCGGCGAGACGCTCTTTGAAGCCTTGGCCGGCATCTGTTCAGTGCTTGTCGTCGGCCTCTTCATCCTCACGTTCATCGCCCAAAACATGGTCATTCCTTCGGGCTCGATGGAGAATACACTGCTGGTGGGCGATCATCTGGTTGTCGATCACATCACGCTGGCGCCGCCCACCAAATGGATCGAGCCGCTGGTGTATTATCGCGAGCCGCGGCGCGGAGATGTGGTGGTTTTCATCAAGCCGGTGTTTTCGCCCGGCGACCCAACAGACGCTGATGGTCGTCCGACGGAAATGGATCTGGTGAAGCGTCTGATCGCCGTACCGGGCGATCACGTTCACCTGCACGACGGCATTGTGATCCTGAACGGCGTGGCTCAGGCGGAGCCTCACGCCCAGCCCACCACGCCGGGAAACTTCAATGAGTTTCTCGATGATTTTCCGGCTGTACCTCCCGCGGATATTCCCGGGTCGACCGAATCATGGGATGTGGCTTTTCCGACATACGTCCACGACGGAGATCTTGTGGTGCCGCCGGCTATGTACTTTATGATGGGCGACAATCGACACAATAGCGAGGATTCACGCTACTGGGGATTTGCGCCGCGTGCCAACATACTTGGCCGGCCTCTCTTCAATTACTGGTCCTTCAAAGCTCCCGAGTCCGCTTACGAACAGACCGGCCTTGCCGCGCGCTTGCAGTCGATGGTGCATGTTGCCCTGCACTTTTTTACCGATACCCGCTGGAAACGCACCTTCCACCGCACGCGCTAGCTCTCTGACCGCATGAATTCGTACCATCAATTTCGCGGTTCCCAGGTCTCAAAATCGAGACCTGGGGCACCCCGTTGGTACAGAACTAAGCGGTCGGAAACCGAGATCTCAACCCACCGCTGTCAACGTAGGGCGGCGACTAAGAAGTGACGACGGAACACTTCGTACTGCTGATAAACAGCTAAAATCGACTCATACAATGACCACCGTCGCCGAAGGCAACAAGCGAGTGCGTGGGCGGCTGCGGACGGCCTTTGCAGCGGTCGCCATTCTCGTGTTGTTGCTGGTGGTGCCGCCGCTCATCAACATCAACCACTACCGGGGCCGCATCACGGAATTGATTTCCCGGTCGTTGGGCCGTCCGGTGCGCTTGTCGTTCGTCCAGGTTCGGCTCTTGCCGTGGCCTGGATTCGAGATCTCCGATTTAAGCGTTGCCGAGGATCCCGTCTATGGCGCCGAGCCGGTCCTCCACGCCAGCACGGTGATTGCTTCCATCCGCCTGCTCGAACTTCTGCGCGGCCGCGTCGAGATCGGGAAGATCAGCGTGGATGACGCCAGCCTGAACCTGGTGCGCGCCGGGCCCGGCCAGTGGAATCTCGATCCCCTTTTTCGCACTGCTGCAGAAAGGGCAGAGCCTGCATCCGGTGCGCGCCGCACACCACGATTGCCGTACCTCGAAGCCACTAACTCGCGAATTGACTTCAAGGATGGGGTGGAAAAGCTACCGTTTTCACTTGTTGGCGCCGATGTCTCTTTCTGGGAGGAGAACCCCGGTGAGTGGCGCATTCGCCTGCGCGCCCAGCCCGCCCGCACCGACGTAAGCCTTTATCAGGAGGAAACCGGAATCGTCCGCATTGAGGCGAGCGTTCGCCGCGCGCCTTCGCTCAGTCAAATGCCCTTGCATGTGGATCTCGACTGGCGGCAGGCGCAGTTGGGCCAGCTCGCCCGCATCGTCATCGGCTCTGATCCAGGCTGGCGCGGCGACCTGACCGGCGAGTTGCACCTCGACGGCACTCCCGACACGGCGCAGGTGACCATGAGGCTCCGCGCATCGGGTGTTCACCGCGCCGAATTCACCCCCGCCTCACCGCTCGACTTCGACGCCAATTGCGCATTTGTCTATCACTACGCGCAACGCAGCCTTCAGAAGCTGACTTGTGACTCACCTCTCGGTGACGGCAGTCTCCATTTGACCGGAGAGATGACGGGCGAAAACGTTCCGCCAGAGTTTTCCCTTGTACTCGATCGCATTCCGGTAGATGCCGGCCTGGATGCCCTGCGAACGCTTCGCAGCGGGCTTGCGCCCGATCTGGACGCCAAAGGTACCGTAAGCGGAAAGATCGTCTACGCGGTCAACGCGGGGGGGAGTGCCCAGCCCGTGAAGCCAGCCAATCCGCCCAGAAAGCCTCATGGCAAAATCGCTCCTGAAGAGACTGGCCCACTCACAGGCAAGTTGATCGTCTCGAATTTTGTTCTGAGCGGCGGCGGGCTCACACGCCCCCTCGTCGCGCCCAAGATTACGCTGGAACCCGTCACGGCGTCGAACGGTTCTTCATCAGCTTTGGCAGGAACCGTTGCCATTCCCGCCGGCGGGACCGAGCCGTTGACGTTCAACCTGCGCCTGGCGCCCTCAGGCTACAGGGTCGGCGTCGGGGGCCAGGCAGGCATCGCGCGGGCCAGAGAAATCGCGCGCGCGGCCGGCATCCCGGGGACGGATGTTCTCGCGTCGCTTGCCGGGGAGCCGCTCGCGGTCGATCTCACCGCAGCCGGTCCATGGCTGGCCCCCGAGCAGTTTTCGCCCGTCAATGGCGCCCCGACCATACCGGCTTTAGTTGTCCCGTTGCCTCAGGCCCCCGAAGCCGCAGGGAGTGCCTTAACCGAGCCCCCCGCTGCCGATACCCTCACCGGGACGGTCACCCTGCGCAACGCCAACTGGAAGGCCGATTATCTCGCCAACCACGTTGAAATCTCCGATGCCACATTGCATTTCGACAATGGCGTTCTCAACTGGGATCCGGTTGCCTTCTCCTACGGCCCACTGAAGGGAACGGCAAGCCTCGCGATGCCGTTGGTATGTCCTTCCGATCAACCTGCGCTTCAGGCCGCGCCGCAACCCTGTCCCGCGCAATTTCAAATACACTTCGGCGACCTCGATGCAGCCGCTTTGGAAACGGCTCTGTTGGGCGCGCGCGAAAAAGGAACTCTGATTTCCGATCTCATCGATCGATTCGATCCTTCCAAGGCTCCGCCCTGGCCGCGGCTTGAGGGCGCCTTGACCGCGGATTCGCTGGTTCTCGGCCCGGTCGAGCTTCAGCATCTATCGGCTGCCGTCCGGATTCTTCCTGCCTCGGCCGAAATCAACAGCCTCGACGCCAATGTTTTCGGTGGCAATGTGAGCGCCACCGGATCACTTTTGAAGCCTGCCACCGCTCGGGACAAGCCGGGCTACTCGTTCGAAGGCGACTTCGAGAGGCTCAACGTAGCCGACCTCGGGCGCCTTCTGGGTCTGCGGTGGACCGGCCAGCCACTCGGCGGCCAGGGCAAAGTCGAGCTTTCGGGATACACGGACAGAGATCTCGCAGGCTCGGCCAAGGGCACGCTTCAGTTCGAAACAGGCAACGGAGCCATCGCCGCGTTGACGCAGGGGCTCGCTCCAAAGACTGCGGCGGCAGGCGACGCGCCCAAGGCGGTGCTGGTACCCGCGGCGTTGACGCGCTTCGACCATCTCACGGCCGACGCCACAATCGCCGATGGCGCCATCACGCTCGGCCAGACCCGGGTCACATCTGGCGCGAAAAAGCGATCGGTTGTGGCGGCTATCACGTTTGGTGATCCGCCGATGGTGAGTTTTGCTGCGCCTCCCGAGCCGAAAGAGGCGCGGATGAAAAAACGCTAAGTCCTCTACCTGCATCGCACATCGATTTGAATGATCGTCGACTTCAAGGGCGCTCGCTAAAATCGAATAGTGTCTTCCACCGTCGTCATTCACTGCCGTGGCATCCTGTTCGATATGGACGGCATTTTGATCTCGTCCATCGGATCGGTGGAGCGCAGTTGGACAAAATGGGCCGAACTGCGCGGAGTCGATCCTGCGCTGACGCGCAAAACCGCCCACGGTCGCCGCGCCATCGAGACCATCGGACTGCTTCGCCCCGATCTCGATGCCGAAGCCGAGTTGAAAGTTATCGAGGACATCGAGGTCGAGGACAATGAGGGCCTCGCCGTTCTGCCCGGTGTGGCGAAACTCCTCGCTGACTTGCCTCCCGATTGCTGGGCAGTGGTCACCAGCGCCACCGAGCGCATCGCTCGCGTCCGACTGGCAGCGGGAGGTATTCCGCTGCCTTCGCGCCTTGTTGCCGCGGAACACGTGACGCGCGGCAAGCCGCATCCTGAGCCATTTCTTGCCGGCGCCGCTCTGCTCGGCGTCTCACCTTCGGATTGTGTTGTCTTTGAAGACTCTGCCTCGGGCGCCATAGCGGGCCGTGCCGCCGGATGCATCGTGGTGGCGACGACCTTCTCGCATCGCGCAGAGTCGCTGGAGGCAGCGGACTATATCGTCCGCGATCTCGCCGGTGTGAGCGTCGCAGTCAACGGCGAGATGCTGGCGCTTGAGTTTACGCCGCTTGAAAGAGCATAGGAAATCGGGAACCGTTCTTTCGCCCCTACGGGGCTGGAAGAATCTTTTTTGCCGTGTACCCAGGGCCGCGCCTTCTCCCTCGTTCGCTGATGCGAACTCAGGATCGGCATTGCCCTGGGCTAACTTCTTGAGCTCCCTTCGGGAGCTGGAAGGTGCACGGACGCCCCAACGGGGCTGGAAGAATCTTCTTTGCGTGTACCCAGGGCTGCGCCTTCTCCTTCGTTCGCTGATGCGAACTCAGGATCGGCATTGCCCTGGGCTAACTTCTTGCGCTCCCTTCGGGAGCTGGAGGGTGCACGGAGGCCCCTACGGGGCTGGAAGAATCTTTTTTGCCGTGTACCCAGGGCCGCGCCTTCTCCCTCGTTCGCTGATGCGAACTCAGGATCGGCATTGCCCTGGGCTAACTTCTTGCGCTCCCTTCGGGAGCTGGAAGGTGCACGGACGCCCCTACGGGGCTGGAAGAATCTTTTTTGCCGTGTACCCAGGGCTGCGCCTTCTCCTTCGTTCGCTGATGCGAACTCAGGATCGGCATTGCCCTGGGCTAACTTCTTGCGCTCCCTTCGGGAGCTGGAGGGTGCTCCTACTCGCTGGCTTCAATCTTTCGTCCGTGTGGATCCTGCAACGGCCGCGTGTTCATCTTGAAGAGTCTCGTGAAGGCGTCAAGTTGCGTGCGGCTCATGCTCAGGTCTTCTTCGAACACATACCAGCGAACGCCCTCGGAGCAGGGCGGCGTCAACTCGCTCCCGACATAAGTCCAGTAACCTCGGTCAACCGGCAACAGGCCGCCGGCGTTCACCATGTCAGCGATCTTGGTGCTGGTTCCCGGAGTGGCGGGCAAATGGTCAAAAATCGACGCCAGCAGAGCGTTAGGAAAGCCCCGGTCCTGATTCAGACGCACGGCGACAATTGCCATCTTGCCATCGTCGCTGCGATGCACCAGGTCAACTTCCATGTCGCTGAGTTTGCCCTTCACCGCGTGCTCGCTGGGGTGGTGAAAGTCGAGCTCAACCAGGTTGTAGCGCACACCGTTCGCCACCAGGGTGCTGCCGGGATCGACGCGCGCAACGATGCCATTTCCCGTGTTCATGAGCGTGATCGGCCCGGCAATGTAGTGGAACTCGAGCGGCTTGAGCGACGAGTTCAGGCGTGCTCCGCGCATATCGAGAGGCGATTGCTCGTGCCCCTTCGAACAGGCTTCGTAGGTCCGGTCGAGCTTGCTCCAGACCAGCGGGCCGGTCTTCCCCTCATACGACCAGTGGGCGCCGCTTTGCGCGGTGCAGATCGGTGGCAAACCCAAACAGAAAAGCGGCAAGCAAATGAAGGTGCATCCTGTTTCTCCGAAAAAATGAGGCGTAACCGCCCCCGGAAGATTCTAAGCCATCGCCATCCGAAGCAAAAAATGGGACCCGCCGAAGCGGATCCCATTGTGACTCTCAACCGGCGCACAGGTTCAGTTCTTCTACCGCGCCTTCGCCACCACAGCCACCCCGGCCTGCTCGGCGAGCTTGGCGGCCTTCGCAGTCGACTCCCAGGTAAACTCCGGCTCGGTACGGCCAAAGTGTCCGTAGGCAGCGGTCTTCTGGTAGATCGGCCGGCGCAGGTTCAGGCTCTCGATGATGCCCTTCGGCGTAAGTGAAAAGTTTTTGCGAATGAGTTCCGTGAGCTTCGCCTCGCTCAACTTGCCGGTGCCAAAGGTTTCCACCAGCACGCTCACCGGCTCCGCCACGCCGATGGCGTAGGCAAGCTGCACCTCAGCGCGGCCGGCTAGCCCCGCGGCCACAATGTTCTTGGCGATGTGCCGGGCCATATACGCGGCTGAGCGGTCCACCTTGGTCGGATCCTTGCCGGAGAAAGCGCCGCCGCCGTGGCGTCCCATGCCGCCGTAGGTGTCCACGATAATCTTGCGACCCGTGAGACCTGTGTCGCCCATCGGGCCGCCAATCACAAATCGTCCCGTCGGATTGATGTGGTACTTGGTGTGCTCGTCCAGCCACTTGGGCGGGAGCACGGCCTGGATTACGTGCTTGAGGATGTCTGCGTGCAGCTCCTCGTTGCTTACGCTCTCTGAGTGCTGCGCTCGAGATCACAACGGCGTCAATCCGCGCCGGCTTTCCGTTTTCGTCGTATTCCACTGTGACCTGGCTCTTGCCGTCCGGCCGCAGGTAGGGGAGCTTGCCATTCTTGCGAACATGGCTTAGCTGCCGGCAGAGCTTGTGCGCCAGAGAGATCGGCGCGGGCATCAGCTCGGGCGTCTCGTCCGAGGCATAGCCGAACATCATGCCCTGGTCGCCGGCGCCACCGGTATCAACTCCCTGGGCAATGTCGCCCGACTGTTTGTTGATGCTCGAGATCACCGCGCAGGTGTTGGAATCGAATCCGTAGAGCGCATTGTCGTAGCCAATCGAGGCCACCACTCCGCGCACCAGGCTCTGGAAATCTACATAGGCCTTGGTGGTGATTTCACCTGCGATCACCACCAGTCCGGTGGCGGTCAGGGTTTCAGCTGCCACACGGCTGTAGGGATCCTGATCGAGGCATGCATCGAGGATGGCATCGGACACCTGGTCGGCAATCTTGTCCGGATGGCCTTCGGTAACCGACTCAGAGGTAAACAAAAATCGATCGCTCAACTTCACACTCCTTCCCGTGTCTACGGGTCCAGCTAAGATCTTGCGCCCATGGGCCGATGCGCCCGTCAACCTGGGCCGCTCGGGCCCTGCTGACTCCAGAAAACCGCATCGACTAAAAAGCCCGCATTACGGCCGTAGCCAACCGGCATTCCTGCCTCTGCAGGCTCGACGCCGTCTGTGCATCCCTCCTATGGTACCGGCGCAGGCGGGTTGGCGGCAAAAGCCTGCAGCGTATGGCAAACATTCGACATTCAACGGGGTATTAGGGGTCCTGACCGGATCGTCGATCATACGCCGGTAAGGTGAGAGTCAGGAAAACAGGCACCGCGCCAGGCTCCATATTGAGGCCGCCCCGGCTTGACTCGCGAGAGCTGTTCCATGTCCTGGGAGCATGGAATGCCACCACCCCACGCGGACGCCCACATAACGCACGGTGAAGAATGCGGCAATTGCCACCACGACCGCCAGCAGGATCGCGCCCATCCAGCGCAGACGCATTTGCGCCGCCTCACGACGCAAAATCCGCGCCTTGCCCACATTGGAGGCGAACTCCGTCCAGTTGCGGTCGTCGTCGAGCATTTGGCCGGAGGCGCTGTAGGCCTGGAGAAAACGCTCGGTCCAGTCCTGTTGATCGAGGCCAAGAGCGTTGGCGTAGCCGCGCACGATGCCTTTGCTCAGGATGCCGCCGGGCAGCAGGCGAAACCTCTCCTGCTCCAGCGCCTGCAGGTGGCGTTGGCTGATCTTGGTAACCGCCGAAATGTCTTCCAGCGCAATGCCGCGCGCGACGCGCTCTTTGCGCAGGTCTTCTCCGAAAGTTCCCATCGGCGTCTGAAGTACGGGCATAAACCCCCAACGGGTGTCCCACCTAAATTTTACCTTCACGATAACCCGGTTTCACCTGGAGTCAAAGCCCGTTTTGGGTTATAGGACGGTTATGGAATCACCAACGTAACGTGTGCTTTAGCAAGCAATTCCGGGTCCAAAGTGGCTTTCGCCTGCCTGCTGTTACCCTGAGGGCAGGGCTTTTTTGCTCCGCGTTTGGGAGATCGCGTTCCAAAATGAATAAGTTGATCTTCGCCAACCTGCTGCACCGCCCCTTGCGCTCCATCATCAGTGTGCTTGCCGTAGCCATTGAAGTCGTCATGATTTTGTCGATTGTGGCCATCTTTATGGGGTGCCTGAACTCCCAGGCGGTGCGCACCAACGGCATCGGTGCCGACCTCATGCTGTTACCCTCTAACGCGAGCCTTTTCAATGGCGTAAGCGGCGCCTCCATGCCAGTCCGAGACGCGGAAGCGCTGCGCCGTTTGTCGCACGTCAAAATCGTGTCGCCCGCCATTGAGCACCTGTCCACGAGCGCTAATGTCGAAATTCTCTACGGCATCGACTATGCGAGTTTCGACGCCCTGAAGCCATTCTCTTTCTCTCCGGTGGGCGCTTCAAGGGTCCAAATGACGTGATCGTCGACAACGTCTTTGCTTCCAGTCGCAATCCAGCCACAGGTAGGCCGTACCAGGTGGGCGACACCATCAAGATCCTGGACCGCCCGTTTCGCATTTCAGGAATCGTCGAGCAGGGCAAGGGAGGGCGCAAGCTGATTCCCCTCGACACCATGGCAGCAGCTGATCGGCGCTCAGGGCAAGGCCTCGGTCTTCTTCATAAAATGCGACAACCCGGCCAACGATGACGCGGTGATGCAGGAGATTCGTTCGACGCGTGGTTTCCAGAACAACACACTCACCACTGTGGATAGCTGGCTCGACCAGATGACGCCCGACAAGATTCCCGGTTTTAATCTTGCTCTCGAAATTGTCACGGGCATCGCTGTCGTGATCGGCTTCCTGGTGATCTTCCAGTCGATGTACACCGCAGTGCTGGAGCGCACGCGCGAGATCGGCATCCTCAAATCGATGGGCGCGTCAAGGGCCACCATCGTTGGGGTCGTGCTGCGGGAATGCGCCCTGCTGGCAATCGGCGGGGTTGTGGTGGGTATCGCGGGGACTTATGGGGTGCAGCTTGGGATGCATCACTTCTTTCCCACCCAGACCTTCGAAATCACATCTTTGTGGATCGGCTACGCCGCCGCGATCGCCTTCGTGGGATCGCTCTGCGGCGCTCTTTATCCGGCCTGGATGGCCGCCCGCAAAGACCCCATTGACGCCCTGGCATACGAATAGCATGCGCGGCTTTCCTTGCCCGATAAATGATTTCTTTACGGGATTTTGACGCGATTTCCACTCCTCGGTGTGATAGGCTGAGCACGACTAATCGCATCTTTGGAAGCTGTTGCCACTGCATCTTTGCAGAGCGAGCTATGACTCCCGCTCAGGGTTGAACTATAAGTCACGGGCGGGTTGGCTCTTTCGCCGCATTGTCCCTCACCTTGCGGCGCTGCTTTCGTTTCTTCCAAAGGTGCAAAACACATCTATTCAGACCTTAAGGAGAGCCTATGACAAAGCTTTGTCGTTTCTTTCCCCAGCGAATTCTCGCCGCGATCGCATTGACGGCGTTTTTCGTGGTATTTGCCGGAGTATCCGCACGTTCCCAAACCTCAGGCGCAGGCAGCATCAACGGATCCGTGATGGACTCGAACCAGGCGGTGATCCCCGGGGCTTCGGTTACGGTTACGGACACCGACACCGGCGTTGTGCACAATTACACAAGCAACGGCGCAGGCCTTTACACGGCCCCGTTCCTTCTTCCGGGGCACTACGAAGTGGACGCGACGGCCCCCAACTTTGGCAAAGTCGAAGAGAAAGGTATCACACTGTTAGTCGGTCAGACGCTCACCATCAATCTCACGCTCAAGGTGAACGCCGCCACAACCACGGTCGAGGTTTCGGGCACAACCAGATTCTGGATCCGACAAGACCGAAGTTTCCCAGGTCGTCGATCAGAATCTGGTCGCGAATCTTCCGGTGGCAGCGCGCAACTGGAGCACCTTTGTCCTGCTGACCCCCAACGTCATGCAGGATGGAAGCACCGGCCTGATCAGCTTCCACGGCATCAGCGGCCTCTATAACCAGAACTACGTAGATGGCGCGAACAACAACCAGATGCTGTTCTCCGAGGCGCGCGGACGCTCCAACGGGGCTCCGTATGTGTATTCGCTGGACTCGATCAAGGAGTTTCAGGCCGAGACTTCGAACTACTCCGTCGAGTTCGGCCAGGCCGCCGGCGGCCAGGTCAATGCCATCACCAAGAGCGGCACCAACTATCATGCATGGCGACCTCGTTCTACTCCCTTCGCTATCCGATCGTGAACGCGCTCGATCCGTACAACAAGTTCAGGCGCTGCACAATAACGCGCAACCCCTTCTCTGCTCACCCAGCCCATCCATCAGCAGCAGCAGTTTGGCGGCTCCGTGGGCGGCCCCATCAAGAAGGACAGGCTGTTCTACTTCTTCACCTATGACGGATTCCGCCGGTGGGGACGCGTGCTCTATTCGAATACGAACCATTCTCGCTCGCCTATCGGCCACTCGCCAGCAACTCCCGCTGGACGCCGAACAAGCACCATTCACGCCCACGCCAGTGCTCCGGCCGACCATACTACTCGCCGCGCCAGTGTACTGCGGGCATCAACTTTCCTTATGAATGTGGCAACGTCGCCTCAACGGCGCGCCGCCGTCGCGCTTTGCGAAGGCAAAACCTTTTCTTCCCGCGTCTGGACTATCACATCAACGACAAGAACGATGCGTTCATCGATTTCAACTTGTGCCGACTTCGACAAGACGCTACGGCTACAGCCCGGCGCAAACACTTTCACCAACAGCTCGCCCTGCACCAACGGGCCCACCGAGCTACCACGAGCGTTTCCTGGTGGGCGGCTTGACCACCGTAATCTCGTCCGACCGCGGTCAACCAGGTTCACGGCCAGTGGGGCCGCGATCTGGAGACCGCGGGCGCCAATGCTCCGGCGCCCATGCTGTCGCGACTCAGGCGGACGGTGGTCACCTTCGGCATGCCCAACGCGTTGCCGCGCGTTGCCGAGCCGGATGAGCACCGCATTCAGGTCACCGATGTTTTCTCGAAGCAGCATGGAAAACACATCCTGAAGTTCGGCGGCGATGTCAACATCGTTCACGAAGTGATGATCAATCTCTACCAGGGCGGCGGCCTGTACAGCTACGGCGAGTCGACCACCGGTGCGCAACTTCCAGGACTGGGTTCTGGACGCATTCCAGGGCCAGGCCGGCGACACCGATCCCTACGCCGGATCCACTACAGCACACTTCGTGCAGACCATGGACGTGGTCAATACCAAGGCCGGCACACAAGGCAAAGACGACTTCTGGATGAAGATGTTCGACGGCTTCGGCGAAGACGACCTGGAAGGTGAATCGAAATCTCACGGTCACCGCCGGCGTGCGCTACGATGTGCAACTCACTCCGCCGCCCGGCCTGATCAACAACAACTACCCCCCTCTTTCCACCCAGTACACCAAGACATCAAGAACGTTCTCGACCGCGTTCAGCCGCGCATTGGCTTCTCGTGGAGTCCCTATAGCGGCACGGTTGTCCGCGGCGGCTATGGGCTCTTTTCCGCGCTCAACCAGGGCAGCACCTACTACGCGATGCGCGTTGAGAACGGCGTGGTGCAGATCAACTACAACTACACGGGCTGCTAGAACAGCAGCGGGCACGGCCGACTGCCACCTGTCCAGCCGTGCCCAGCACAAGCAGCTCGCTCGCAGTATCCCAATGTGCCGTTCACAGCCCACCGGGCCCGGCACTTTCCGGGGCGCTCCATCCCAGCGGCGGCGCAGCCCCAGCGGTCAACGGCCCATCCAAGATCGGCCCCCAGAGCTTCCACGGTCTCGATCCCAACTTCGTTCCGCCTTTTGCGCACGAGATGGATCTGTCGCGTTGAGCAGGCCATGCCCGGCAAGCATCTCGCTGACGCATTGGCTACGTGGGCACGCGCGGCATGCGGCTGCCGGTCTTTGTGGATGCCAACCTGTCGGCCAGACGCCGCACGGCGTGCGCAGCTACAACGTGCTCACGCCTGACTTCCGAGCGCGACTTTGCTCAAGCAGCTCACGGTCCCGGTCTATCTGCCCACCGACCGCGCCACCAGAACACCGCCATCGCTGGCCACCTTCAATACCGGTTTCAGCGTGGCCAACACCTGGTATAACTCGATGGCCGTCACTGTCCGACGCCCCTTCGCGAACGGACTTGAACTGCTGGGCAACTACACCTGGGCGCATGCCAGCGACGACGGCCAGGTGGAGGGCACCAACGGCACGTTCTACGGCGGCGACGTGCCGCTCGATCCCAACAACATTCGCCTCGAGAACGGACCGTCCGATATCGACATCCGCAATCGCGGCACTCTGAGCTTCGTCTACCAGCCGCAGCTCATGATGGAGAACAAGGTGGTCAAGAACCTGCTCGACGACTTCATGTTCTCCGGAACCGAGATCGCCTCCGGGGGCGAGCCCATCTACCTGGGCATGAGCGGGACCGTCTACAGCGGTTCGACGAGTCGCCACCAGCTATGGTGACGATGGCGGCATCTACGGCGGCGCCATGAGTTCCGGCTCGGGCTTAGCCACCACCGGGCGTCCTCCGCAAATTGGCCGCAACAGCATTCCCATGCCGGGATTCAATGACTTCGATTTCCGCATCACTCGCGAATTCCCGATTCATGAGGGCATGAAGCTGCAGTTCGGTGGGAGAAGCATTCAACCTGCTTAATCACACCATTATCACCGGCGTGAACAGCACCTACTCGTCTTACACGGCAATCCGCCACAAGCGGAGCGGCTTGACCTGCCCCAGACGGTGCGTCTCCAGTCGGTTCGAGCCCGACAGGGATGCTTCTATCCCGTACACCGGGCACGGGCCTCAGTGCATTTGGCGCCACCAGCGGAAGCAACAGCTATCTGTACGGATCGCGGCAGTTGCAGGTTTCGGCCAAATTCTTCTTCTAAAACCCTCGCCGATCGGCGAGCCAGGGGCGGTGGCTTCGGCTGCCGCCCTTTTGCGCTTCCCAATTACAGATTGTTCGGCGGTCTCACCTTGATCGGCGATACTTGAGAGTTGGGTTTCCCGCCTTCGGCGTGCCGTGTTGTCACGAATAGTGGCGGGAATCCGTCGAGGCCTCGATGCAAGCCGAAACGCAAGCTCTCGTCTCTATCGACGCAATTCGCGCTGCCGCGTCGCGCATTGCGGCTATCGCCGTCAAAACGCCGCTGATCCGCGCGCAGTTTCCCGGGATCTCCGGCTATGGCGCCGGCCGGGAGATCTGGCTCAAGGCCGAAAGCCTGCAGCCCATCGGCGCTTTCAAAATTCGCGGCGCTTCGAACAAGATTTTGCAGCTCAATGCAGCAGAAATCGCGCGCGGCGTCATCACCTATTCAAGCGGGAATCACGCCCAGGGTGTCGCTTATGCGGCGCGCGAAGTGGGCGCCAAAGCCGTCATCGTGATGCCCTCGAATGCGCCGGCCGTCAAGCGCGCGGCCACGCTCGCCCTGGGAGCTGAAATCGTGGACGTCGGTGTGGCATCAAGCGAGCGGCTGGCCAAAGCGGAAGAGCTGGTCCGCGAGCACGGCTACATCGTCATCCCGCCTTACGACGACGAGCAGATCATCGCGGGGCAGGGAACGTGCGGCCTGGAAATTGTTGAGGAGCTGCCCGGAGTCGATCTCGTCGTCGCGCCGGTTTCGGGCGGCGGCCTGTTGGGCGGTGTTGCCGCAGCGGTCAAGCAACTCAGTCCGCAAACCAAGGTCTTCGGCATTGAGCCGGAGTTGGCCGGCGATACGGAGGAGAGTTTTCGTACGGGAAAGATCGTCACCTGGCCGGCGGAAATGACGAGCCGCACCCTGGCCGACGGCCTGCGCACACAGAGCGTCGGCGTGCGCAATTTCGCTCACATCCAGGCCTTCGTGGATGGCGTCATCACCGTGACAGAGGCGGAGATTCGCGCCGCCATGCGCGCCATCGTCGCCGCCACCCGGCTGGTTCCTGAGCCCAGCGGCGCAGTTTCAACGGCCGCGCTACTCTTCCATGCCGATCAGCTCCCGCCTTACCGCAAGGCTGTGGCCGTAGTCAGTGGCGGCAATGTCGATCCGGCGCTTCTCACGCAGGTGCTCACCGAAAGCGCAATCTAGCGTCGTTCAACTATGATTCTGTCTGTGATGACGCCGCGCATTTTCGCTTTCCGCGCTCTCACTCTGGGAGCCGCGCTGGCATGTGCCGCATTGCCGGCTGCCGGTCAAAAACGCCCGCCGGAGCAGGTCAAACCCATGGCCGGCCCGCGCGCCACGGTCTTGCGCGTCACTCCGCTTTTTATTTCGCCTGACACCGGCTCACAGCGAATTGACAAAGTGCAAGTCGGACGCGAGATGGTAGTTGCCGAAAAGAGCGGCTCATGGATGCGCGTTTACGCGAATACCGACATTGAGGAGCAGTACAGCGACCGGGATACCCCGATGGTTGGCAGCGATGAAACTCCGCCGCCCATCTCCGGGTGGATAGAGGCGAAGGGAGTGGTGGAAGAAAGCACGCCCGACGGCGACCAGATCATCATGGGCGCGGCAGTCAACGAAGAAGCGCTCGCCTCCGATCCGCGCGGCCCGGCCAACGCTGCCCAAAGCGCTCGCCTGCTTTATCGCCGCGTGGCCGAAATGTTTCCCAACTCACCGCTCGCGGGTGAAGCTGCATGGCGCGCCGCCGACATTCAATGGCAGATTCAGAAAGCCGACGCCTCAACGCTGCCTTCAGCTCACGAAAAGAGTCCTCTCTTCCGTGAAGGGATCGACGAAGACGCGCTCCGCAAAGTCATCAAGTATTATCCGCGCACGCGCTGGGCAGCCTTCGCAGCCTTTGACCTCATCGACAACAAGCTCTGCGGCGACTGGCAGGGCTCCGAGCAGTGTCCTGAGAAAGAGGCGGATCTCTATCTCAAATACGCCAACGATTATCCTGACGGCCCGCGCACGGCTCGCGCTCTCTACGAGGCGGTTTATCGCTTCGCCGTGCTCAAAGATATGTACGCCGCCGACCACGACGATCGCAAGAGTAATGACGCTCTTAACCAGGCACGCTCGGTGGCCGCGCAGTTAAAGGCCCACTTTGCCGATACCGACTACTCATTGCGCGCGGGTGCGCTGGTGTACAAATTAGATCAGAATGTTCCTGTTTTTGGCATTGACATGGAATGAGATGCTCACGGCCCCCGGTTCGTTTTCGGAATCGCCGACAGACACGTATTGACAGCAATCGGGAGGCTTTTTGAGCCCTTATCTTTTGTCCATTCTCTTAGGAATCGTGGAGGGTTTGACCGAGTTTCTACCTGTCAGTTCCACGGCGCATCTGCGGATCGCAGAAGCATTCATGAAAATTCCGCTCGACGATCCGTACTGGGTCATGTACACGATCGTCATTCAGGTGGGCGCCATCTTCGCGCTGTGCCTGCTTTTTCTTGATCGCATTCTCAATTTCATGCGCACTTTTCCCGAGGGTGAAAATGGCGATCGCAACTGGCTTACCCATCCAATTTCGCTCACGCTGATCGCCTTTGCCTGCACTTCGGCGCCCGCGCTCTTGCTGCGCAAGTGGAGCGAAAAGAATCTGGGCAGCATCAGAGCCATGGCCATTGCGCTGCTCCTGGGCGGCATCGTCATGTGGGTGGTTGACGTGTGGAGCGAGCGCTATGACGCGAACACCACGCATGTTGAGGAGATGTCGCTGCCGCAGGCAGTTTGGATCGGGCTTTGCCAAACGCTTTCTGCCATCTTTCCAGGCACGTCGCGCTCCATGTCGACCATCGCTGCAGGCCAGCTTGCCGGCCTCGACCGGCCTACGGCCCTCGAGTTCAGCTTTCTGCTTTCCATCCCCACCATGATCGCCGCCACCGGATGGGATCTGCTCAAAGAGATTCACGGCAGCAAAGCCGCCGGGGCAGCTGGCGCGGTTGCGGCGCATGTCGTGATGAACCATGAGCGCTGGGTCGTGCTCATCATCGGCACGGTTGTCTCCTTCGTCGTCGCGCTGGGCGTGGTCGAGTGGTTCCTCTACTGGGTGCGCAGGCACGGCTTTATCCCCTTCGCCATCTACCGCATTCTGCTGGGCGGATGGCTGCTGATCTGGGGCGCGAAGATGATTGGCGGATAACGCGCGCGAGAAGAATCGATTCTCTGTTCAGGATGCAAGCCTGCCAGGAACCCGGGATTGCTCCACACATAGCAATGTGTGATATCCTACACAAAGAAGAGGTGTGCTGTGGCCACTAACTTGGCAATTGACGACCGGCTGATCGATGAAGCCCGCCGCGTGGGTAATCACAAGACCAAGAAAGAGGCTGTGAGTGCGGCATTGCAGGAATATATTGGCCGGCGTAAGCAATTGGAGATACTGAAACTCTTCGGCGCCATCGATTACGATCCTGGTTTCGATTACAAGAAAATGCGTCAGCTCGATCGGATCGAGCTTGAACCGTGAAAGTGCTGGTTGATACATGCGTCTGGTCGCTTATGCTGCGGCGGCGCAAGGGGACCGTTTTCGGTCATGAGGAACAACGGATGCAGGCGTTGTTGACCGAAGCCATTCAGGATGGGCGGGTCGTCATCATAGGCCCGATCCGGCAAGAGGTGCTCTCGGGGATCAAGGACCAAGCACAATTTCAAAAGCTCCGTACCGCTCTGGAGGCGTTTCCAGACGAGACACTTACAACTTTTCATTACGAAGAAGCCGCGCGCCTTTTCAATGTTTGCCGCAGCCGCGGCGTCAGCTGCGGAGCGACGGATATTCTGACGTGTGCCGTCGCTGCTCAGATGCAATGGTCGATCTTGACCATTGATCAAGGCATACAGCGCTGCATCAGTGCTTTGCGGACGGAAGGGCTGACTCTTTGAAACGAACCTCATCTAGTAAGAGTCTGCGCCCGAGGGGTTAACATCTTGGTTCTCCCGTTTGGCTTCTGCCCCGATTCACCTCCGCTGCCGCCGAGAATAAGAATTGCTCTGGGACGATTTGCCTGCTCCCAGCCGTTGGCCCATCGTTTCTTTTGTGCCGGTCTGGGAGCCGAGTCACCCACGCCATGAAGCCCATCTGCATCGTTTTATCGCCTACGCGCAGCCGCCCCTTGAACATGTTTCTCGGGATCGTGCTCCTGTTGGCCTCGCTCCTTCTTTTCCTTGCTCTCGCCAGCTATCACCCGGCCGATCCGTCGTTGAATACATCCACCGACTTGGTCGCCGCCCGCAACTGGGTTGGCCCCTTCGGCGCCTACATTGCCGATCTGCTGCTCCAGGCCCTTGGCTTGACCTCGTTCCTTCTCCCTATTTGGATGGGCGGTGTGGGCTGGACCTGGATGCGATCGCGGCCCGGCGGATCCCCCATCCTTCGCGGGATGGGAACGCTGCTCACTCTGGTTTTTCTCCCCGCCGTGTTTGGCCTATTGCCCTGGCACTGGCGGTGGCTGCACGCCGTTCCCGTGGAAGGCGTAGCCGGCCGTCTCATGGCGGGTTTTCTCGTGGTCTACCTGAATGTGCAGGGCGCCTGGCTGGTGGCGGCGGCGCTCGCGGCTTGCGGCCTCTACTTCGCGTCGGCTATCAGCTTCTCGGTCGTTCGCGAGAGCGTCGCCGAGCACTGGGTCACAGTTTCAGCCTGGCTTGACCGCTGGCGTGCGCAGCGCGAGGAGCGTGACGAACTGCGTGCCGAACGCGAAGCCCAGCACAGCGAAGGGAAGCAGCCGATCGCATTTTCGCAGCACGCGCCGCAACCTGGCGAGTTGGCCGAAGAGGAACTGCCCGTACGCCGCACCAATCGTTTTCTGGCGTTCTTTTTGCGCAACCGCACGCCGCAACAGGATCCGATCGATGAGATTCCAGCCTTCCGGCGCGAACGTTTCGAGCAGCCTGAGGACGCGATTCCTGTCACCCAGACGCGTAAACCCAGCATTTGGGAGCGCAGTGAACCGGGCCCGGTGTCCGCTGCGCCCGCACCAGCGCCGATTACGCCGCTCGCGCCGCCTCGCGCGGTCCCCGCTCAGCCTCTCTCTGTGCAGCCCGCCGCCGCGCATCCTGTCGAGCAGTGGATGTCGCGCACTCCCGAACGCACCACCGCGCCATCGCAGCCCGTTCCCGGCGAAATCGCCATTCACGGCCGCGCCGATGCCGAGGTCCGCACCGTCACGGTTGCTCCCAAGAATGTGAGCGGTTTCAAGCTTCCATCGAGCACTTTGCTGAGCGAAGGCGAGGGCCCGCAGTCGGTGCGTGAGGACGAACTGCGCGAAGAAGCCAAGGTCCTGGTTGAAAAATGCGCCGAGTTCGATGTGCGCGGCCAGGTTGTGCAGATCAATCCCGGTCCGATGGTGACCACGTTCGAATTCAAGCCTGAGGCGGGCGTGAAATACTCGCGCGTCACCGGCCTGGCCGACGATCTCTGTCTTGCCATGCGCGCCGAGAGCATCCTGATCGAGCGCATGGCCGGCAAAAGCACGGTGGGCATCCAGGTGCCGAATCACGAGCGCGAGACCATCCACCTGCGCGACATTATCGAGAGCGAAACCTTCGCTCGCGCCCGTTCGCGCCTGACGCTCTCCATGGGCAAAGACATCAACGGCCGCATCGTCACCGCCGACCTGGCGTCGATGCCGCACGTGCTGATCGCCGGCTCAACCGGTTCGGGCAAATCCGTGGCCATCAACGGCATGATCATGAGCTTGCTCTATCGCACCACGCCGAGCCAGGTGCGCCTCATCCTGGTGGATCCCAAGCGCGTCGAACTCGGCATGTACGAGGGGGTTCCACACCTCTTTACGCCCATCATCACCGAGCCCAAGCTGGCCGCCAACGCGCTGCGCAACGCCGTAAGGGAAATGGAGCGCCGGCTCAAGCTGCTGGCCTCGCGCAGCGTGCGCAATATCGACCAGTACAACAAGCTGTTCGAGAGTTCCATGCCCTCGCTCTTCGACGACGGAGAGCAGGCAGAGCCGCTGCCTTACATCATCATCATCATCGACGAACTCGCCGACCTGATGATGCTGGATCGCGCCAATGTTGAAGAATCCGTCACGCGCCTTGCGCAGATGGCGCGCGCCGTCGGCATTCATCTCGTTCTCGCCACGCAACGGCCCAGCGTGGACGTCATCACCGGTCTCATCAAGGCCAATATTCCCACGCGCATCAGCTTCCGCCTCGCCACCAAGGTTGACTCGCGCACTATTCTCGACACCAACGGCGCCGAGGCGTTGCTCGGCCGCGGCGACATGCTCTTTCTACCGCCCGGAACCAGCCGCCTGATGCGCCTGCACGCGCCGTATGTGAGTGAAAAGGAGACCGCTGCGGTGGTCGATTTCTGGAAGGCTCAGGGCCAGGCTGAGTATGTCGAAGGCTTTCTTGAATCGCCCAAGGACGAGAGGACCGGTCTCGAAAGTTCCAACGACGATCCCAACGAAAACGATCCCATGTTTGACGATGCCGTCCGTCTTGTCTTCGAATTCGGCAAGGCCTCAACGTCGCTGCTGCAGCGGCGGTTGCGCATCGGCTATGGCCGCGCGGCGCATTTGGTCGACTTGATGGAACGCGACGGCCTGGTTGGCGCAGCAGATGGCCCTCGCCCGCGTGAGTTGCTCAAAGCTCCCGGCTGGCTGCACGAAATCTCCGCCGTCAACGAATAGCGAGCGCAACCCGATCGGCGTGCGTCCAAACATAAGAGGAGACCTGCGCGATGCGGAGAGTCTTGGCCTTTTGTCTGCTGGTCTGCCTCCCGCTTGCGGCGCAAGTCGCGCCAATCCCAATGGCCACCGATCTGCCCGGCTCCCCATTCTTCATCAAGAAAACATGGTTCATTGGCGGCACAGGCGCATGGGACTACATTACCCTCGACCCCGCCGCGCAGTTGCTTTACATCGCGCACGGCCAGAATGTGCAAGTGGTCGACATCAACTCCGGGTTCCGTCGTCGCCCAGATTCCCGGTTTCCGCGAAGCTCATGAGATTGCGCTCGATGATACGGGCGATCACGGCTACGTAAGCGACGGCGCGGCGGGCGATGTCGTCGTCTTTGACCGGCACACCTTCAAAGTCCAGTCCGTCATTTCCATTTACTGCTCTCCCCGCTCCCTTGCGTTTGAGCCTCGCAGCAAGCTGGTCTTCGCCATCTGCGGCGCAAGCTCCACGGCCGCTGCGCCGCCCAACAGCGGATCTCGCGCCGGTGCGAATCAGCAACCAGCCAATCTCTCGGGAACATCGCATGTCATCGTCATCGACTCCGCAACCAGATCGGTTCTCGCCGACATCGACGTGGCCGGCGACTTTCGCTTCGCCGTGCCCGATGGCGTGGGCGGGGTCTGGGTTACAGTCGGACCCGTCACGCAGGCCTACGCCGTCGATCACCGAATCGTCCGCGATTCCTTTCCGCCGCGCATCGCCAGCCTCGACGCACCGGCTATCGCCGCCGCGGCGCAGAGCAATGTCGAGAGCCAATCTCCGGGAACTCCGGTCGCCCAGCCGTTTCTTGTCGACCTGAGTCATGAGGCGCATCCCGCTTCGCTTATCCACTTCCTCCGGCTCCCGGCTGACTGCACAAACCCGCAGGGCCTGGCCGTCGATGGCAGAGATCACCGGCTGTTCGCGGCCTGTGACAACCAGCAATTCATGGTCCTCAATGCCAACACGGGCGCGGCAGTTGCTGCACTCACCACCGGCCCCGGCGACGATGTCATCGGTTACGACCCTGATCGCGGGTTGATCTTTGTTGCCAACGGCTCCGGATATGGAAGCCTGACCATCATTCGTCAGGATTCAACCACCGACAGCTACGCCGTCATTCAGAACCTGCCTACGGAGGAGCGCGCGCGAACCCTCGCCCTCGATCCGTCGTCAGGCACGGTGTATCTGGTCACCGACTTTCGCGGCGCGGACCTCACCAAACCCGGCGGCATCGGCACTCTCAAGATGGTTCCTGTCCCGGGCAGCTTTCAAGTGCTCGTCGTGGGCCACTGAAGCGGGCTCGCAAGTAGCGCTGCCAGTTGCGCAATCAGATTGCCTCGACGTGGAACGCTTCCGCGCCCTTGAAGTTGCATCTTGCTCTCTAGTCCAGGACGCGAACTTGATCCGAAACGTGAAAGAAGCAGCGGCCCGAAAAGCAGCCGCCGCGGATCCAGAATTTCGGCGCTGTTTTGAGTGAGCAGGCCGGGAACCATTGGGGGAATATGGTACACTTCCCGAAGTAAACGCTTACTCGATCAGCGCTTAGAAGATCGTTGCCGTCTGCTTTTGCCGCAGATGTCGCGAGCAACGAATTCTTCTATAGGGCCGTGCTGCCTGCCGCTTGACAGATGTCAGAGTAAAGCAATTTACTTGAGGGCGACTTTCAAAGGCCTCCACGGCCGGAATCTCGCACTCCAGGGGAACGTGCATGTTCGGATTTGCGCCCGTCTCGACCGCCGTCGGCCTGCCAGCTTCATTGCCGGCTCTTCTTGCCTTTCGCACAGAGCCTCTTGCTCATCTGCGCACTCTCGACGTTCTTGTGATCGCCTTCTACTTCGCGATGGTGATCTGGATCGGCTTCTACCTCAAGGGCCGCTCGAACACCGGTGAAGATTTCTTCATGGCCGGCCGCGAGATGACCGCCTGGATCGCCGGCCTGAGCTTTGTGAGCGCCAACCTCGGCTCACTCGAATTGATGGGCTGGGCGGGTTCGGCCTATCAATATGGCATCCTCGCCACTCACTGGTACTGGATCGGCGCCATCCCCGCCATGCTCTTCCTGGGCCTGATGATGATGCCCTTCTACTATGTGTCGAAGACGCACTCCGTGCCCGGTTATCTGAACCTGCGCTACGGAGAGCATGCCCGCACCGTGGCTGCCATCGCCTTCGCTCTAGAAATGATCCTGATGAGCGGCGTGAACATGTTCGCCATGGCCGTGGTGATGAAGGTGGTGCTGGGTTGGGACTTGAACTTCTCCATCATCGTTTCCTCGCTGGCCGTCGCCGCGTATGTGGGATTGGGCGGGTTGCGTTCGGCCATCTTCAATGAGGTGCTCCAGTTCGTACTCATCTGGGGCGGTGCGCTCCTGGTCCCCATCCTGGGCCTCTATCAGGCGGGCGGATGGGAGGGCCTCAAGGCGAAGATCCTGGTTAATCTCGGCTCCGATAGCTACCTCCATATGTGGCGCGACACGGGCAGCTTTTCCGCCAACCCCATGGGAGTCCACTGGACGGGCATCGTCTTCGGCCTCGGGTTTGTGATCAGCTTCGGTTACTGGACGACCGACTTTCTCGTGGTGCAGCGCGTGCTTGCGGCACATAACCTGCGCGCCGCGCGCATGGCGCCGATTATTGGCTCGTTCTTCAAAATGGCTGTGCCCTTCATCGTGATTCTGCCCGGTCTGTTGGGCCTCGTGATCCTGCAGAACCCCGATGGCAGCCGCCGCCAGCTTGTCGGCGAAGAGGTTGTGGCAGCGTGCTCGCAAGCTTCTGGCGGCGGGCTCCAGGATCCATCTTCCTGCTCGGCAGCCATGGCCACGACCACCCTGCCCGCCTCTTACCAGCAGAAGGTATTGAGCGGCGCTCCCGGAACGGAGCTTCATACCTACAACCAGGCGCTGCCCCTTATGATGGTTCGTTACCTGGGGCCCGGCCTTCTTGGTCTCGGCATCACGGCGCTGATCGCCGGCTTCATGAGCGGCATGGCCGGCAACGTGAGCGCATTCTCCACGGTCTGGACGTATGACATCTATCGGCCGCTGATTCATAAAACAGGAACCGACAGTCACTATGTGATGGTTGGTCGAGCGTCGATCATCATCGGCGTCATTGTGTCCATTGTGGCCGCGTATGTGGTGCAGCAGTTCAACGGCATTATGGACTACGTGCAGGCGTTGTTCAGCATCTTCGTCGCGCCGCTCCTCGCCGCCATTTTGTTCGGCATGTTCTGGAAGCGGGCCACGCGCCTGTCCGGTTTTCTGGGCCTGCTGCTGGGTATTCTTTTCTCGGCCGGTCTTTTCATCTGGGTCAAGCTCGACCCGGCAAATCTCAAATATGTTGCGCTCTCAAGCGCGGCCAAGCCGATGGCCGAGAATGTGTTCCGCGCATTGTGGGCGTTCGTGTTTGCAACCATCGTGATTGTCGTCGTGAGCTTGTTTACCAAACCCCGGCCGGTTGCGGAACTGGAGGGCCTGGTGTACGGCGCCACCAAGCTGCCCAAGGAAGAAGTTGTACCGTGGTATAAGCGGGAATGGATGTGGGCGACCATCGTGATCGTCATTTTTGTCGCGCTTAACATTATTTTCTGGTAATGAGAGAGATTCTAGTAACGGAAGAGATTTCACCGAAGCGTGAAGAATCGGCGCACAGGTAGACAGGGAAGGAAGAGACGTTTATGCGCGGTGCCGGAATTACAATCTGGTTTTTTATCGGCGTGCTCCTCGTGATCTACGGCGCGATGATTTTCGGGTACGGAGTGGTTGAATGGACGACCGGCAGCTACCCTGCGGGCGTGCAGTTAACCTATCTGCACACGCCTGTCTGGTGGGGCGGAGTGTTGACCTTGCTGGGTCTTATGTATGTGGTTAAGTTCCGTCCCGGACGCGCGTAGCAATCGGCGCCGGCATCTGCGATCGAGTTTCTTTGCGAGGGCGCGGATCGAATCGCGCGGCAGGAATGAAAAATTTTACGGGGCGTCAGGCCCTGGAAAATGAAGCCGCGGATGCGGCAACGATTAAAGGAGCAAGAACATGGCAGCGCAGCGCAAGATGACATTCGGCATCGTCGTAGGCAATCGTGGCTTTTTCCCTCATCACCTCGCCAAAACCGGCCGTGAGGAAATCATCGCAGTCCTCGAAGCCGCCGGCGCAACTCCCGTCGTCCTCACCCCCGAAGAATCGAATTATGGCGCTGTCGAAACCTACACCGAAGCGGAGCGCTGCGCCGAGCTCTTCAAGAAGCACGCGGAATCGATCGACGGCATCATTGTCACGCTGCCCAACTTCGGCGAAGAGCGCGGCATCGTCGACGCCATCCGTCTCTCCGGCCTTCGCGTTCCCGTGCTCGTCCAGGCTACGCCCGACCGCTCCGATACCATGACCATTGCCAACCGCCGCGATAGTTTCTGCGGCAAGATGAGCTGTTGCAACAACATGATGCAGTACGGCATTCCCTACTCACTCACCACGCTGCACACCGAGTCGCTCACCTCGCCCGAATTCAAAGCCGACCTGGAATGGTTCTCCCAGGTTTGCCGCGTCGTAAAGGGACTCAAGAACCTCCGCATCGGCGCTATGGGCGCGCGTCCCACCGCATTCAACACCGTCCGCTACTCCGAGCGCATCTTCGAAACCAGTGGCATCACCATTGAGACCATCGACCTCTCCGAGATCTTCGGGCGCATCAATCGCATGAAAGATAACGACGACGCGGCGCAGGCCAAGCTCGCCGAAATCAAGAAATACGTCACCACCGCCGGCATCCCCGACGCCGCATTGCTCAAGATGGCCAAGCTCGGCGCTGTCGTCGACGGCTGGATGAAGCAGGTTCACGTGACCATCAGCGCCGTGCAGTGCTGGACCTCGATGGAAGAGTTCTTCGGCGTCGTCCCCTGCACCATCATGAGCATGATGAGCAATAACCTCATTCCTTCCGCATGCGAGGTCGACGTTCCCGGCGTGCTGAGCATGTATATGATGGCTCTGGCCAGCCAAACGCCCTCGGCGCTTCTCGATTGGAACAACAACTACGGCAGCGATCCCAACAAGTGCGTGTGTTTCCACTGCTCCAACCTGCCCAAGCACTTCTTCAAGGAGGTGCGCATGGACTACCAGGAGATCATCGCCGGCACAGTGGGCAAGGAAAACACCTTCGGCACTTGCGTAGGCCGCGTCAAATCCGGCGCCATGAGCTTTGCGCGCTACTCCACCGACGATCGTCGCGGCATCGTCCGCGGTTATACCGGCGCGGGGAAATTCACCGACGATCCTCTCGAAACCTTCGGTGGCGCCGGCGTCGCCGAAATCCCGCAACTGCAGAAGCTGCTCAAGTACATCTGCCGCGAGGGCTTTGAGCATCACGTGGCCGCGAACTTCAGCGATGTATCGAAGTCCGTCCACGAAGCTGCGCGCTACCTTGGCTGGGAGAGCCATTACCACCCGGCGCTGGAAGAATAGTTAGAGAGCAGGTTCTCAATTCCAACAGAAAAAGGCTCCATAACGGGGCCTTTTTCTCTGAGTGCGCGGACCCAGCTAACTTCGTTGATTCTCCGCTGCCGGCTCCAGCATCAAACGCGCCGCGAGCACAACGAGTGCGGACCACAACACATCGGCTCCCAGCAGATGCAGTACCTGGAGCCACAGCGGCGCAAGCATCACGACGTCGAGAACCCCCAGCCCATACTGCACTGCAAGAAGAATCAGCACCAGCGCGGAGAGCCGGTGATTGTCCCAATGCGTCTTTCGCTGCGCGGCCTTGACTACCATCCAGATGAGAATGAGGCCGGCGAGAAAGGCGACAGTTGGATGCGTCCATCGCCAGCGCAGCAGCCACCCGCTGGTTGCGGAAAAATCCTGCCGCAGCGCGGCGCTCAGTGACGTTGCGGGAAAGAGCGTATCGCCGAGCGCGGCCAGCGATCCGGTCACGCCCACGACCAGGAGTGTAACCACGGCCGCGACCGCTGCAAGCGGCGCGGTCAGGCGAAATTTTCCGCGCAGATATCCCATTTTGCGACTCAGTAGATGTGCCGTGAGCGTGAGCGCGGCCAGCAGCAGCAGAGTGTTTGTAAAATGCAACGCGAGATAGGGTGCGCGAAGCGGTGAGTGGCTCTGCGCCGTCAGTCCCAGCTTCACCAGGAACGCACCCAGAATCGCTTCCACCAGCGTGAATGCAACCGATGCTACACTTGCCGCGCGGGCCAGATGCTCGCGCTCAGTCGTCCTGAAGATCCACACCATCAACCCGACAACTGAGAAAAACGAAATCCCGCTGGTGATGCGATGCGTAAACTCGATGAGCGTATCCAGGCTCGGCGAATGCTGAATCACTGTGCCATTGCAGAGCGGCCAATGGTTGCCGCACCCGTCGCCTGCGCCCGTCGCGCGAGTGACCGCGCCCCACAGGATCACCGCAATGAAATAAGCCAGTACACCCCACGCAAACCGCCGCAAAGCCGGCGAGGGAAGCCGGCTTGCCTGCACGGGAGCTGAAGCAACCGCCATGAAAAATTACTCCGCCTCGAACTCACCAGTGTAGAACAGTTGCCGTGTTTGCGCTGCAGCTCAAAATCTCTCGCGCAAAAGAATCCGGCGAGCGATCGCTTTACTCCTGCAGCAGCCGCACCACATGATTGACAATCATCAGGTCTTCGAGCGGCGGCAGGACACGCACCGTCACCGGGGAATTCTCAGCGGAGATGACGGCGGCGCCGCGCACGTTGTTCCGCTTTGCATCCAGCACAATGCCCAGCGCTTCGAGGCCGGAGCAGATCTCTGCGCGCGAGGCAATGTCGTTCTCGCCGATTCCGCCGGTGAACACCAGCATGTCGAGCCCGTTCAGCTCCGCCACGTAGCTGCCGATCCATCGCGCGATGGTCCAGCAGAATTTATCGACTGCCAGGCGTGCCTTGGCATTGCCGCCCTCAATGGCTTCGCGCAGATCGCGCATGTCGTTCGAGAGTTCGCTCACGCCAAGCAGTCCGGACTTTTTGCTGACTACCGTCTCAAGTGTTTCGGCAGCATCGGCAGTGTTGGGCGTGGTCTCTGCAAGCTTTTTCAGAATAAAAATGAGCACACCCGGATCGATATCGCCGGTGCGCGAACCGCTGATGATGCCGCCCGTCGGCGTCAGGCCCATTGAAGTGTCGATGCATTTCCCCTTGCGGATCGCCGAGATTGACGCGCCGTTGCCGAGGTGCGCCACAATCAGCTTCTCGGGAACATTGGGTTGCAATTGATACACGATCGACTCGTACGAGATCCCGTGATAGCCGTACTTGCGCACACCCATGGCCACATATTCCGTGGGAATCGGCATGCGCGTGGCCACCTCAGGCAGCGTGCGATGAAAGTACGTGTCAAGAATGGCAAAGTTTGGAATGCCGGGGAACAGGCGCAACGCCTCGCGCATGATGTACACGGCGATCGGCGTGTGCAACGGCGCCAACGCCGCATAGCTGTCGATTTCGTCGATCAGTTCCGGCGTGATGCGCTGGTTCTCGCGCACCGTGGGCCCGCCGCACACCGTGCGGTGCCCGATCGCCGCCGGGGCTGGGATCTCGCCGGAGTGCAGTGCGTCGACTACCAGCTTGAACGCCACGGAAAGGCTGGGCAACGCAGGCGTTTCATCCACGAGTTTCTTGCCGCCGGCATCCTTGATCCAGAACTTGCCCAGATCGGTGCCAATTCCGTCCACTGCCCCTTCAAAGAGTCTTGCCCGCTCGCCGTTGCCGGCTTCGTACAACGAAAACTTGATAGAAGAAGAGCCACTATTCAAAACCAACACTGGCAAGGATGCCATCTCAGACTAACCTTTCAAATTCGAAATCTGCCGTAGCGGAAAAGCGATCAACCTCGCAAAAGCTGTGCTGTCTTAGCTACCTAGCTTGCAGCCCGTAGCTTGTAGCCGGTAGCAAAAAAGCCAGAAACACGAACCTGAAAGGAGTACTCAATCGCTTTTCGTTAGCGGGCTAACGGCAACCGGCTGCCGCTACGAGCTACTCTTTTCCCGGCCAGCGCCAATCCTTCACTTCCGGCAAATCGTCGCCGTTCTCTGTTACGTACTCCTTGTGCCGCTGAATCACCTCGGAGTACCACTGTTGCGCCGCATCCACTTCCGCTGCGAGCCGCGGCACGCGGCGAATCGCATCGAGCGTGAGCTGGAAGCGGTCGATGTTGTTGAGCACGCACATGTCGAAGGGAGTGGTCGTTGTCCCTTCTTCCTTGTATCCGCGTACGTGCAATTGATCGTGATTATGCCGCCGGTAAGTGAGCCGGTGGATCAACCACGGATAGCCGTGGAAAGCAAAGATAGCCGGCACGTTGGGCGGAAAGATCCGGTCATAATCGTCGTCGGGCAATCCGTGCGGATGCTCCGACTGCGGTTGCAGGGTCATCAGGTCAACCACGTTCACGACGCGAATGCGCAAGCCGGGAATCCGTTCGCGCAAGAGCGTGACTGCCGCGAGGGCTTCCATGGTGGGCACGTCTCCGCAACAGGCCAACACCACTTCCGGGTTGCCTGCGTCGTTCGACGCCCACTCCCATGTACCGAGCCCGATGGTGCAGTGAGCGATGGCTTCATCCATACGCAGCCATTGCGGCGCAGGCTGCTTGCCGGCGACGATCAAATTGATGTAGTGGCGGCTGCGCAGGCAGTGGTCTCCCACGGAGAGCAGCGTGTTCGCATCCGGCGGCAGATACACGCGAACCACGCTTGCCTTCTTGTTGATCAAGTGATCGATGAACCCCGGATCCTGGTGCGAGAAGCCGTTGTGATCCTGCCGCCAAACCAGAGAACTCAGCAAATAGTTCAGAGATGCGATCGGTTTGCGCCACGAAATCTCGCGCGTGGTCTTCAGCCACTTGGCGTGCTGGTTCACCATCGAATCCACAATATGGATGAAGGCTTCGTAGCACGAGAAGAAGCCGTGCCTGCCGGTCAAAAGGTAGCCTTCAAGCCAACCCTGGCAGAGATGCTCGCTCAGCACCTCCATCACCCGGCCCGTCTTTGACAACTGCTCATCGACCGGCAGCGTTTCAGCCATCCATTCCTTGCCGGTTCCTGTGATCACATCTTGAAGTCGATTGGAAGCGGTTTCGTCCGGACCAAAAACGCGGAAGTTCTTCTGATCGAGGTTGGCTTGCATCACGTCGTGCAAGTACCGGCCAAGGACGCGTGTAGACTCCACGTCCTCCGCGCCGCGCACTCCGATTTTCACCGCGAAGTCGCGGAAGTTCGGCAGCCTCAGCGGCTGCAGCAGCAATCCGCCGTTGGCATGCGCATTCATGCCCATGCGCAGCCGGCCTTTGGGCGCAATCTCTGCCAGATCCGCGCGCAAGTGGCCTTTGGCGTCGAACAGCTCCTCGGGCTTGTAGCTGTGCATCCAATCTTCCAACTGCTTCAGGTGCTCCGGCTTCTCACGCAGCTCGCTCAGCGGAACCTGGTGCGCGCGCCATGTGTTCTCCACCGGCTTGCCGTCAACAAATTTCGGTCCTGTCCAACCCTTCGGAGTTCGCAGGATCAGCATCGGCCAAGCCGGCCGGTCCGGCGATGCTCCTTCGCGTGCTGCTTTCTGGATGGCCGCGATGCGATCGAAGAGCATGTCGAACATCGCAGCTGCCTTCTGATGCATCTCCATCGGCTCGTCACCCTCAAGCGTGTAGGGATCGTAGCCATAGCCGCGCATCAGCTCTTCCAACTCGCTGTGCGGAATTCGCGCCAGCACCGTCGGATTCGCAATTTTGTATCCATTCAGGTGCAGGATCGGGAGCACCGCACCGTCGGTGGCCGGATTCAGAAACTTGTTCGAGTGCCAGCTCGTGGCCAGCGGTCCGGTCTCTGCTTCGCCGTCGCCCACGATGCAGGCCACGATCAAGTTCGGATTGTCGAAGGCTGCGCCGTAGGCGTGCACCAGGGAGTAGCCCAGCTCGCCGCCCTCATGAATCGATCCCGGAGTCTCCGGCGCCACGTGGCTCGGCACTCCGTAAGGCCAGCTGAACTGCCGGAACAGCCGCTTGATTCCATCCTGGTCCTGCCCGATGTACGGATAAATCTCTGAATAAGAGCCTTCGAGATATGTGTTCGCCACCAATCCGGGACCGCCGTGCCCCGGCCCGATGATGTACATCATGTTCAACCCGCGCTCGCGGATCAGCCGGTTCAAATGCAGATACAGAAAATTCAGTCCCGGTGTCGTGCCCCAGTGTCCCAGCAGGCGCGGCTTCACATCGTCGAGCGTCAGCCGCCGCTCCAGTAGCGGATTGTCTTTGAGATAAATCTGGCCGACGGAAAGATAATTTGCCGCCCGCCAGTAGGCGTCCATTTTGGCTAATACCTCAGGGCTCAGCGGACCCTGGATCGCTTTCTCGCTCGTCGCGGCTTCGATCATGGCGCACCTCGCAAAAGGGGAATTTGCGTACTGCTTCAAGCCTAGCAGCCGCTCTGCAGCGCCAGGGGTGACTTATATCACAAGCAATGAAACATTGATCGTGGATTCATCAACATGCAAACAGAATGGAGGATTACGGGGAAATGGCCCCGACAGATGCACAACGGTTTGTCTTGACATGGTCGTCGTTTAGGGATTCAATCGGTTGCCAGGTTGTGTCGATAGGGAGGGGCGCGCGTTCCAATATACCGATGCAATTTGACTTCCCCATGTCGCCGTCCGCAGAGGTCCTACGAACGGCGAGGGGAGGCTAGGGACCATGAACGCTCTCATCTGGATCGGGCAAATTGCGTTGGCTACAGTTTTCTTCGTCGCTGGGGGATCCAAGATATTTGCTTACGGGCGAATGGTGCAAACGCTGGAGAGCCTTCCGCGGCGCGCGCGCATCGAGATGACGCATGCGCAGGCAGTGTTGATTGGCGTGCTTGAAATCGCCGGGGCGATCTGCGTGGTGATGCCGGCGGCGCTCACGCCCGCAAACCTCGCCCAGGATTATCTGCTGGTCAGGCTTGCAGCCAGTGTTCTCGCGCTTCTTATGGTGGGCGCCACCTTGTACCATTTCCGCCGCAACGAGCCCGCCGCGCCTTCCGTGACAACTTTTCTACTCGCACTGTTCGTCATTGTTGGCCGCTGGCCGCACTAGCGATTAAGCGCCGGAGAAGTCAGAGGTCCGCAACGGCACACGGTCTCCGCCAAGCCTCATGATCCATGGCTTCGCATCAAAAGTACTTCTTCAGCTTGAGCATTTGTTTTTCGAACCCGTACCAGAGCAGCGTCGCCGCCGCAGTGCTGGCGGCCAGCCGGAATGCCACGACTGCCAGGTTCCCAGGGATGCCATAGCGATCCATCTTCAGGTCGAACCATCCGAAGAAGATGAATACGGAGATATGGATCATGTAGAGCCCATAGCTGATGCGGCCGTAATAGGCGAGCGGCCCGCGCCGCAGGGCAGCGCTCAGCGGGTTGCGCGCGCCCGTTGAAGCAATCGCCGCCACCATGGCTCCGGCAAAGCCCACGGACAGAGCGGAATCCAGAAACGCGGTTCCGCCGGCGATGGTCGCTGCCGCGGCAATGCCGACGACAAATCCGCAGAGCCCCATCCAGAGCCAGGTGCGGCGGCTCAACTTCGTCGTGTGCATCGCCAGCGCAAGCAAACTGCCCCATGCCAGCCCGTCCAGATGAATGAGCGTATGCGTCGGCGTGAGCCAGTGTGGGTGAGCATACCGCAGCACGGGCGCTTCGACGAGCGCGCCGACGAGCACGGCGGCCAGCATCCACGGCTGCCGCATCCAGCGCACCACCGGCGCCCACACAAAGTAATACTGCTCCTCAATGGCGAGCGCCCAGGTCGGTTCCAGCGCCGGCGGAAGCGTTATGTGGAACAGATTCTGGATGCAGAGCAGGTACGCCCACCATGGCGCGGTCTTGATGGCCTGCCACACTGGCGGACCGACGAACCACGGAGCGTTCAGGTACACCACGATCAGCACAAGCAAATACACCGGCCAGATTCTTAATGCCCGGCGCGCGTGGAAGTTGTGAAAGTAATGCGGCTGATCGCGCGTGGTGAGAAGAATCGATGTGATGAGGAAGCCGCTGAGCAGAAAGAAGACGATGACGCCCGCCCAGCCCCAAAGCGCGGCGCCATAAAGCCACGTTCCCTTGAGTCGCGGGTTGCAGTGATACAGGACGACCCACAGAATCGCCAGGCCGCGCATTCCATCGAGTTCGGGCAGGTATTTGGGGAGCCAGGTTGGGCGTTGCATCGGCAAGAAACCAGATTAAGGCATCGGGTCGACTGCGCCTCACAAGCGAATCTTGGATCAATGCGATGGATCTGCGATGCCCACCCTAGCAAAGCTAGGATGGGGCACCCCAATTAAAGGCTGATTCCTCGGTCGGCAGTTCCCGGCTTTTATCCGGCGGCCAGTTGTCGCGCTCTCTCTGTCGCGCGCATTACCGCCTTGATCAGCGTGACGCGCAGGCCGCCTTCTTCCAATTCCAGGATGCCGTCGATCGTGCAGCCTGCAGGAGTGGTCACCGCGTCTTTCAGCAGCGCAGGGTGGTAGCCGGTTTCGAGCACCATCTTCGCCGCGCCGTAAGCGGTTTGCGCGGCCAGTTGCGTCGCGGTGTCGCGCGGCAGCCCCACCTTCACGCCGGCCTCGGCCAGAGCCTCAATAATGATGTAGATATACGCCGGTCCGGAGCCCGAGAGCCCGGTTACCGCATCCATGTGCTTCTCGTCCACCAGCACAGTCCGGCCCACGGTTTCAAAAAGGCGCACGGCCAGTTCCATTTGAGCGTCGCTCACGTAGCGCCCGCGACACAGTGCGGCCGCGCCGGCCCCAAGTGCCGATGGGGTATTGGGCATGGCACGAATCACGCCGATCTCCATCCCGGCAGCTTCTTCAATGGCGCGCGTCTTCACCGAAGCAGCAAACGAAACCAGTGTCTTCTTCACCGTCAGTGCGGGCTTGATCTCCGTAATCAGGTCCGGAACCTGGAAGGGCTTTACGCCCACCAGGATGAGGTCCGCGTGCTCGACCGCGTGCAGGTTGTTCGTGCTCACGTCCACGCCCCATTGCGTGCTCAATGCCAGGGCCCGCTCGGCGTGGCCCACTGTGGCATGAATCTTTTCGGCGGCAAAGAGGTTCTCTTTCAGGAATGCCTGCAACAGGATGCCACCCATCTTGCCGGCGCCCAGCACTGCCACGCGAATATGCGGCAACTGCGCAGGAGCCTGCGTTGCCTCGACGGCGATCTCAGCCATTTTGCGGTTTCCTCGTTTCCGATGATCTTTGGCGCCTGGATCGGCCCAGCTTTCAGAATAAGCGCAGTTGATGCGATTCTGGCGCTATGGCCTGCAATCGGTTCTTCCTAACGAAATCCGCCGCGGCAATGCGCGGCGGACGTCTGGATAGCATGCCTTGTGCGAAGGACGCGTCTCTTGGAGCCCTGTTCCGTGCCGGCGACCCAGGCGGGCGATTTTTCCCCGCAGGGCTGGCTTGGTCCCGGCTTCTTACTGGCTCAACTGTGCTTCATTCGCGAGAAAGCTCTTGAGCGCCGACTCCATATTGTCGTTGCGTTCCCCTGCCGGCCATGCGCCGTTCCACAGCGAATATCCACCGGGCAGTATCAGGAGCTTCGTTCCACTGGAAACTGCTTCCACGGTCGTCACCACCCACGCATTGTTCTCAAGCAGGATGAGGGGAGCGCCGCCGGTATTCTGCACGGCGCGCATATCGGCCACGTGCTCGCCAAGGTGCATCACGGCCAGATTGATCGCTGCGCCTTGCAGATGATCCAGGTTAAACATGCAGTTGAACAATGCGCCGTCCGGCGAGTCCTTGGTCCCCGGTTCGTTGTCCTTTGGCTCGTTGCTGACGCCGGTGATCACTTCCACGCCCGTATGCTCGTTCGGCTTGCCGTAGACGCCGATCGCCTTGTCCATTTCATCCTTGGATGGGCCGGCGGGCATCGAGGCAACCATCTTCTGGATCATGGCGATTGCGCTGTTCGCGTCGCTATTGCCGCCAAATCCGCCCCCCGGCGGCCCAAAGTCACCCTTCGTCGTTTCCTCGACCTTTGAGTAGTCGATCTCCTTCGGCGTCACATCCGATACGGATTGCAAAACCAGGCGCGCGGGATACGCATTCAGGTTTCCGAATCCGCCAAAGCCCGTGATTTTGCCTGCGGCATCGCGTTTGATCGACGCGTCGGCAACTCCGTCAAGCCGCCCCACCAATGTGGCCGTCACGTTGTAGCGAGTGCATCCCAGGCACACTTCCGCGCCCTTCTGGTGCGTCTGCGCCAGAAGTGAATCGAACTGCTTGAACTCCTTATCCTTTTGGAGCGTCACCGGTGTGCGCGTCGGCGGCGTGAGTTTGCCGCCAAAGTTCCGCGCCGGCTGGATCGTCACCATCGCCACCGGACCTGCCTTGCCCCTCGTTCCATCCGGATACGAAATCCAGATGCCGTCGACCTGGAACCCGCAATTCGGATCCTTCGCGTCCTCGAGAATGAACTCGTCGAAGCCGGCCACCACCGTGCCTGTGATCCGAACCATCTTTCCGTCAAACGATGCCGGGTTCTTCACGACATCGCACACAGTGG
The DNA here is from genome assembly GCA_963802955.1 of uncultured Acidobacteriaceae bacterium. Taxonomy (GTDB): domain Bacteria; phylum Acidobacteriota; class Terriglobia; order Terriglobales; family Acidobacteriaceae; genus Telmatobacter. The sequence goes on along the minus strand of CAWDKT010000007.1, from coordinate 418,226 downwards.
TATCCGTCACTTGCGCGCGGACCCCCACTCCCAAACCTAAAATCAATCCAGCAAGAATAAGACAACGCTTCATACAATCCTCTCCAGCCGCTGCTCTGGGGCAACGACGACAAAATTGAGGCGGCAAAACTCCGCCATCATTGGGAACTCGAAAGAATATCACGCCGGGAGCTTTGCTTTCTTCGCCGCCGTCGGGGCGCTAGTTTCCCGGCGTCGGGGCGGCTGCGCCCTTTTGCGCCGCGAGCCACGCATCCACGCGCTGCCCGAGTACATCCAGCGGCAACGCGCCCGAGTCGATCACCTCGTCGTGAAAGGCGCGAATGTCGAACTTCGGTCCTAATTCCTTCTGCGCCTCGGCGCGCAGCTCCAGGATTTTCAACTGCCCCATCTTGTAGGCCAGCGCCTGGCTGGGCCACGCAATGTAGCGATCCACCTCGGCCTGAATGCTGGGCTCGTCCACGTTCGAGTGATCGTGGAAGTAGTCCACCATCTGCTGGCGGGTCCAGCCCTCGGAGTGGACGCCGGTGTCGACCACAAGGCGAATGGCGCGCCAGATGTCGCCCTCCAGCCGCCCATAATCGGAATAAGGATCCTGATAAAAGCCCACATCTTTGCCGAGTTGCTCGGCATACAGGCCCCATCCCTCAACGAACGCGGTGTACTGGGTATATTTGCGGAACTGAGGAATATCCGTCAGCTCGCGCGCAATCGAAATCTGCAGGTGATGCCCGGGAATGCCCTCGTGGTACGCGATATCTTCAACGCTGTATAGATTGCGGTTCGTGGCATCGTACGTGTCGATGAACAAACGCCCGGGGCGGCTGCCGTCGGGCGCGCCGGGCTCGTAGTAAGCTGGCGCGGAGGTCTTCGCCAGGTAATCGGGAACTGCGACCACCTCAAACGGCGCCTTGGGCAAGCGCCCAAACAATTCCGGCAGCTTGGCCTGCATCGGCTTCAAGTAACCCTGATAGGCGCCGAGCAAGGCCTCGGCCGAGGCCGGGTGCAGCTTGGGATTGGTCTTCAGGCTGGCGCGAAAGCTCTTCAGGTCCTGGAAGCCGAGCTTTTGCGCAATGGCCAGCATCGCGGCCTCGTCTTTGGCAACTTCGTCGAGTCCGATCTGGTGAATCTGCGCCGCGGTCAAATCGGTCGTCGTGGTGCGCTTGATCAAAAACTGGTAGTAGCGCGCTCCATCAGGCAGCGAATCGATGCCTGGCTTCTCGCGCCCCGCAGGAACGTAGCTGACTTCAATGAAGCGAGCGAAGCGCTGATACGCGGGCAGCACCTCCTTTAAGATGGCGTCGAGCGTCTCGGAGCGGATGCGCACCTGCTCCGCGGCAGGAATCGAAGCCGGAAACTTCTTGAGCGGCAGGGCCAGCGGCGAGTCTTCGGGCTTCTGGCCGGCCAGTTCTTTCACCTGGTCCAGCGTTGCCTGCAGAATGGTTTTCGGCGGCACGCGATGGTCTTCCATGCCGATTTCCATATTCTCCGTAACCTGCGCAAAGGCTTCGGGGATCGCGTGCAGCCGCGCGATCCAGTCGTCGTAGTCCTTCACCGTGGCGAAACTCAAAGACGATGCCAGGCGCGGATAGGTGGCGTAGATGCCGTCCATCTGGTTCACCGGCATCTCCCACTCCTTGAACTCGGCGCCCTCTTCGTCGGTTTCGAAATGGCGAATCAGCAGGTCCTGGCTGGTCTTCTCCTGGTCGGTAAAGCCTGTGGGATCGATGACGGCGAGGCGCATCAGGAAGCGGTCTTCCTGCGCGAGTTCGTCGTTCACAGCCTTCACCGAGTAGTCGCTGACCTGGTCGTTGTAGCGCTTGTCGCCGATGAGCGAGGCCTGCTCGGGATGGCGCTTGAGGTGATCCTCCCAGTAGTCGTGGAAGAGGTCGTTGAGCGCCTTGCGGCGGTCGTCGAGCGAGACCGGAACTTGCGGCACGCCGGGCAGAGCCTGCGCGCGCAGAGCGGCACGCGCGGGAAAGAGCGTTGCGAAGGCAACAAGGGCAAAGAGAAGGGTTTTATTCACTGCGGCAGATTCCTTGGGCGTGGAGTGGTCTTTGTTGAGTGTAGAGCAAGGCACAGGGTTCAGGGATCAGGGGTCAGGGGTCAGGGATCGGGGGAGAGGAACGAGGGAACGAGGCGGCGAGTCAGCGGGTTTGCGGCAGGTAGTCATCGCGATGCGAGCGGTCCGCTGGCGATGAGCCGACATATCGTTACTTATTTCAACCACGACTGGGGCCTGGATTACAAACAGACCAAAATCACTCAAATTTCCGGGAAATTCGGCCAAATTAGGGCAATTATATACTTGCCGCACAAGGGATGGCGGGAGAATAATGGCCTATGTCTGTATGGACTTCGTTCTGGCACCTCGTTTGGCGTAGCCTCGTCTATTTCCCTTCAGAACTCTCTGGGAATTGGCTATCGGTCTCGCTTCCGGTCGGCGTGTATTTCATCAGGGAATGTTTCAGGGCTCGGAAAAGCGGGTGGCGCTCTATGACCTGGAAGAACATAGAGCGCGATACTTGGATAATGGTAGTGGCATATGCAGCCTTGTTTTCCTGGGCGGTAATTCATACTGTTTACCGGGATCATGTGAAGCTGATGGCAAAAAATGCAGCCCTTAAGCAGCAGTTGGCTAAATCCAAAGTCGCTAACCTGTCCATGCATATTAAAGGCTGGATCGATAATCAGGACGAGAACCACAACGCAATTGTCCAAGTGTGGCTCGGAGTAGATAATTCCGGCGAACCCGATACACTGAGTGATTGGAGCCTTGACGTAAAGACCGGTCACATCATCCGAGAAGGATCACATTCCATCGGACAAGGTGCCCTGAAGTCGAGCCTTAACCTTCCATTCTTAGACATCGAATTCCAGCGCCCCGTAGGGATAGTCGCTGATATGGAAGGGTACGTGACATTCGGCCTCCACGGGATGAACCAGCAACAATTTAACAGCCTGTACTTGGATCACTCGGCTGTGCTTATCGTCTCCGCAGTAGACTCAAAGGGTAGACAAATCACCGCAGAAAAAAATATTTATCAAACGTGGCTAGAAGGAAATGAGAACCGCCCAGCGAGGTAAGAGCACAAGTGAAGCATGAGTACCAAGAAGGACCGGCAGCACGAAAGAAGTTTGACCAGGGAATGACTAAGCTCTTCCGCGTCCCGAAATCTGCTGTTGCGGAAGAGAAGCCAAAGCCAAAGCCCAAACGGAAGAAAGCCAGCAAGGGCTAGTGTTTGCGCTTGCCTCGCCCTTGCCGCTTGTCACTGTGACGTGGCACTGCCAGTGCCGGTCAGCTCGGCATAAGTTAGGCGTTTGCCGAAGATATTGCGCATTCCGAGTTCAAAGCGCGCCTGATCGTCTTTGCCCTTGCGGTTGTTGTACCGGAAGGTCTGCTCATCGAGGTAACGGAACAAATGGAACGGTTCCACGCTCACATACGTACCGCTAATGCCTCGCTTCAAGAGGCTCCAGAAGTTCTCAAGACCGTTTGTGTGAACGCGACCATTGACGTATTCGACGGCATGATCAACGACCTCGATGGGCATATTCCTGGCCAGTCCACTGTAGGATGGCAAAGCATCGGTATAGAGCGCTGCGCCCGCTTCACATGCTTCTTGACTTCCGCTTGGAAGCCGCCCGTTTGCGGTTCGGCACAACCGTAGTGCGCACCTTGCCGCCGCGCTCCAACAGTCCCATCACGGCGGTTTTGTCTTTTCCAGCCCGTGCCAGTGATCCGGCGCTCACGTTTGCTGACGTGCATGTTGCGGGCCTTGCCGCCGATGAACGTTTCGTCCGCTTCGACTTCGCTGCCGCCGAGCTTTCCACCCGCGAAGTCATCCTGCATGGCCTTGCGGATGCGGTGAAGCATGAACCATGCCGACTTCTGAGTGATGCCGATAGCACGGGCAATCTCTAAGAGCTAACGCCATTCTTGCAGTTGCAGATCATCCACAAGGCGCACATCCATTTGTCGAGGCCGAGCGGCGAATCCTCAAAGATCGTGCCGACCTTGAGCGTGAATTGCTTCTTGCAGCCCTTGCAGAACCAGATGCGGCGAGTCTTGATGAACGAATGCTCCTCAGAGCCGCAGCGCGGGCAAGAGACTACGCCGTTCGGCCAGCGAAGATTGAGCGCGTACTGAAAGCAGCGGTCAGGATCGCCGAAGTAAACAATCGCGTTTTGGAGTGTGTCGGGCGCTTCCATGCTTTAACTATGCGCCTATTTGCTCTGTGTGTCAAGTATATAATTGCCCAAATTAGAGTATGCTTGCTGACAATCCCCCTTGAAAGGCTGGCAGATAGCTGTGACTGGACAGCTTCGCGACTCATTGCGTAGAGGCCGGGGGTTTGGCGCCCGATTGTTGGCAGCGGGAGTCTTGACGGTTATTGCTGGCTGCGGGGGAAGCGGAGGAGGAGGAGGCCCTTCGCCGGTTTCACCGGCGATTACGTCTGTTTCGGTGAGCTGTTCCCCAGCATCCATCCTTACGACGCAGACGTCCACCTGCACCCCCGCGGTGAGCGGAACCGGCAGTTATAGTTCATCCATCACCTGGTCTGTCAACCCCACGAGCATGGGATCAGTCAGTAGCTCTGGGGTTTTTACACCTCTGGGCGCCGGCAACGCAACGATTACAGCAACCTCAACTCAGGATTCTACAAAATCGGGCAATGTAACGGTGACGGTGGTCGCCCCGCTGGCGATCACCTCGGTAACCGTCGGCTGCGCTCCGCTATCCATATTGACGACTCAAACATCCACCTGCTCAGCTACGGTGCAAGGAACCGGGGCGTATAGTTCCGCAGTCACCTGGGCCGCGACGGATGGAACGATTAATTCTTCGGGCGTTTTCACGCCGGCAGCTTCGGGAACGGCTACCATCACCGCAACCTCCACGCAGGACACAACAAAATCCGGCAGCACATCTATCGCAGTTGCGGCGCCGACCGCGCTCACCATTACTATTTCTGATTTGCCAATTGGTGTGCTGGCCAACGTGACCGTAACCGGTCCGAACGGCGGAGTAGCAACGCTCGCTTCGAGTCAGACGATTAGCGCCATACCAGGAACATACACGCTCGTTGCCGCGCCCGTTGTTGTTGGAACAAACACTTATACCGCGACCCAGATTACTCAGGCGGTGACAGTCACAGCCGGCGCAACCTCAGCCGCCGTTGTCGATTATTACGATATCATTCCGAATACCACAAAGGTGCTCGATCAGGCCGGGCAAGAAAGCCTTGCTGTTTCTTCGGATGGCAGTACAGTAACCATCAGCAGCACGAGCGGGATTGCCCAATCTCTTCAGGTCGGAAATGTGCTTGCTAGCGCGCCAACAGCTTCTGCACCCAACGGACTGTTAGTGAATATCCTTAGCGTGAGCAACAACGGCTCGACAGTTGTCGCGACAGTGAGCCAAGCCACGCTAGAAGGGGCCATCCAACAAGGTAGCTTGTCCTTTACGCAGACGTTTATTCCAGCCAGCAGCCAAAACGCTGGAAACCTCTTGCGTCGATCCAAAGTACTCACCGAACAAGAGGCGCAGAAAGCGGGCATTCAGTATGCCACAAACGCGCTGTCAGATTCATGCTCAAGCGACTCAAATACCTTTATTGTGCCGTTCAGCTACACCATTGGAGCTCAGGGTGGTATTAGCAGCGGGGATGTTGGAGACGACGCGTCAGGGCAGGTATGGCTGGATGGCACCCTAGAGTTCTGCCCGCAATTACAGGTAAATGTTCAATGGGGTTTCCTTTCGCTTCAATCGGCAAGCGTGGTCGCGTCGTTCGGCGAACACGCAATGATGACCGTGAAGGGACAGTTGTCCGCCACTTTACAGGTGGAGCATGATTTTGATCAGCCTGACGACCCGAAGATTCTAACGGAGCCGACCGTCGTTTTCGTCGGGGAAGTTCCCGTCGTCGTTCAAGGGCAAGCATTTCCATATATTGGAGCTAACCTTGGGGCTCAAGCGAGCTTTTATGCTAGCGCGGAGCAGGATGCTCAGGCGCAGGCAGGGCTCAACTATGCAAACGGAGATACCACCCCAATTCAGTCGGCTACAAACGCGACAGCGATTGACGGAACTTCATTAGACGGTGCGCTGAGCGGAAAATTATACGTGGGAATGAAAGTTGGGGTTCTGGTCTATGGCACTCTGTTTCCGAATATTGCCACGGATGTATATGTCGGGGGAACGAGCGGCCCTCCCGAAGCGCTCTCATGGGGCCTCGAAAGCAATGTCGGCGTAACGGCATCGATCATCGGCACAAATGTCAGCATCAGCTTGGATTCACCTGAACTAAATTTGTTCAATCAGACGATTTGGGAAGAATCTGGTTCCATCGATCCATCGCTGGGGTCTGTTATACCGAATGCCGCAGATGCTGGAAGCCCTGATGTTTCGATAGCCCTCGCTGGTTCGAATTTTGTGCCAGATTCTGTGGTCAACTTTAATGGCATTCCGCTTTTGACGACCTTCAGTGCTCCGAGCAACATCTCGGCTGTTGTTCCCGCCGGCGACCTTCTTGTTCCAGGTTCTTACCCCATTACAGTGACGAGCCCGGACACTGTGGGGGCGGTTTCAAGCGCCATTGCTTTTATCGTGAATGGTTCTACTTCAAATCCGATTCCATCAATTACATCGCTGTTTCCAAATTCGTTAGCCGTTGGTGCGACACCACAGAATGTGACAATTAACGGCACGGGCTTCCTTTCATCGTCCACAGTCACATTGAATGGTATCTCTCATGCTGCTACTTACATGAGCGCTAATCAGCTCACAATTTCGCTCACCTCGGCTGATCTTGCCACTGCCGGAACATACTCGGTTGTCGTGACGAACCCTGCGCCGGGCGGTGGCGCGTCCAGCCCCGTGAACTTCGTTGTAACAAGCAGTTCCTCGGAAAACAGCGAGTGGACATGGATCAGCGGAGCCAATACCTTTGGCCAAACGGGCGTCTACGGCACGCAGGGCGTTCCCTCGACTGCCAATGTTCCTGGAGCACGGTTTTCTGCCGCCAGTTGGATAGATGGCAGCGGCAACCTCTGGCTCTTTGGCGGAAAGGGTTTTTACACAACATCGGGTGGCAACTTCGGTGGCAACTTCAATGACCTTTGGGAGTTTAATCCAAACAGTGAAACCTGGACCTGGATCAGCGGAACCACCAATGCCGTTGACCAACCAGGCGTCTACGGCACAGAGGGCACACCGGCCCCTACGAATGTTCCTGGCTCAAGGTTTAGCGCCGTCAGTTGGATCGATGGCAACGGCAACCTCTGGCTCTTTGGAGGCGGCGTTGGAGTAGCTCCCACTTCCGATTTTGATCTCAATGACCTCTGGGAGTTTAATCCAAACAGTAAAACCTGGACATGGATTAGTGGACCCGATACCGAAAACCAACCAGGCGTCTATGGCACACAGGGCACACCTGCTACTACGAATGTTCCTGGTGCAAGGGAAGATGCCGTCAGTTGGATAGATGGCAGCGGTAACCTCTGGCTCTTTGGGGGCGGTGTAGCAAATGGCTACGAAATCAGTGCCTTACTGAATGACCTTTGGGAATTTAATCCAAGCAGTAAAACCTGGACATGGATCAGCGGGGCCAATACTGGTAACCAACCAGGCGTCTATGGCACACAGGGCACACCTGCAACTACGAATGTTCCTGGTGCAAGGGAAGATGCCGTCAGTTGGATAGATGGCAGCGGTAACCTCTGGCTCTTCGGAGGCGGTGGCACCTCGGGGACTCTCAATGACCTTTGGGAGTTTAATCCAAACAGTGAAACCTGGACCTGGATCAGCGGAACCAATGCCGTTGACCAACCAGGCGTCTACGGCGCGCAGGGTGTTCCAGCCGCTGCCAATGTTCCAGGGGCAAGGATTTACGCTGTTAGCTGGATCGATAGCGGGGGGAACCTCTGGCTTTTCGGCGGAACAGGCTACGACTCGAATGGCAATGCGGGGCCTCTCAACGACCTTTGGGAGTTTAATCCAAACAGTGAAACCTGGACCTGGATCAGCGGAACCAATGCCGTTGACCAACCAGGCGTCTACGGCGCGCAGGGCGTTCCAGCCGCTGCCAATGTTCCCGGAGCAAGGAGTGCCGCCGTTAGCTGGATCGATAGCGGCGGGGACCTCTGGCTTTTCGGCGGAACAGGCTACGACTCGAATGGCATTGGGGGGCCTCTCAATGACCTTTGGAGTTACCAGCCATAGTAGTCATTTTGAAATGAAACGGCCGGAGGCATTTCGAAATGCCCTGCCGTCGATGTCGAAGTTGCCTGTTCCGCTCATGCGTCTGCGATTACATAACAAACAGGAGAAATCTCTCGTGATAATGATGAAGCGGTATTTTGGGGTCGGATACGCAGTTCAGCACTGATTGTTGTTTTTGCACTTCTCGCAGGAGTCGCCGTAGCTCAGGAGAACCGTCCAGAAGTTGCCATCAAGGTGTTTCGTCTTCAAAACTGCTCGATGGCCATGGATTATTTGCTAACCATAGCATAGGTCATGAGAAACGCCCGAGGGGTCCAGAAAAGGGGCGTTATCTGGAGCAGCGGCTATTCGGAGATCAGGCCGAAATACCGCGGTTGTTGGGCGCGTTTTCCCGAAGAGCAGCTGCGGATCTTTCGACTCCGGTCGCCGCGGCGACCTCTGCTCAAGATGACAGACGGAGCGGTGTGGCTTGAGGATGCGGCCGGTTGTTCGGCGCGAAGAGCACACCCGCCCAAGCGAGCTTGAACGGGGCACCCGAATGACGCCCGCTCAAGCAGAGCTTGGACGGGGCACCCGAACGACGCCCGCTCAAGCGGAGCTTGGACGGGGCACCCAGAATGAGGCAGAGAGCACGCCTGCTCAAGCAGAGCTTATGTCTTTCGCCCGCTGCGCGGGCTGGGTGACGGAATTGTGCGTTTGGTCCCCAGTCTCGCGACTGGGGCTAGACTCTTTTGCCCGCTGAAGCGGGCAACATCCCGCCCAAGCAGAGCTTGGACGGGGCACACGGAAGACGCCCGCCCAAGTAGAGCTTGGACGGGGCACACGGAAGATGCCCGCTCAAGCAGAGCTTGAACGGGGCACACGGACGACGCCCTTCAAGCAGAGGTTGAACGGGGCCCCGGACAGAGTGCAGGGCCAGGAGTCAGAGAACAGGGAACCGAGAACTGGGATCAGGGATCAGCGAATTGGGAATAGACCGAAGCGAATAACTGCTGCCTGCCAGACGGTTTGCGGTAATATGCGGTTTGCCCGGGATCCGCCCGGAACGAATCGCGGATGAGAGGCTGTCATCCTGTTACCGAACAGAAGAGCAGGCATTTCACTCATTTATAGAGGGAACAGGGCAGGTTAGAGCAGAGGGTTCGGAGCAGGTTATAGCAGAGAGTTCGGAGCAGGTTAGAGCGCGGGCTGCGTTGCCGTTCTCGCCAAAAAATGCCCCGGTCGCCGAGCCAGCCGGTGGCCGGGGCCGATATGATGCGATTGATGGCGTCAGTGGTTGATGCGGCCGCCCGGTTAGAGATGGGCCTGGAGGGATCGCATGAGGATGAATCGCCGGGAATTTGCAGCTGCTTTATCGATGTTGGCAGCGAGTTTGGCCAACGCTGAAGGCGGCAAACCTGCCAACCGAAATATCAAGTGGGCGTTGTCTGAAGCGCTGTGGAGATATTATCCTCCCGCTCCTTTTACAGACATGCTTGCGGTCATGGAGGAAACGGGCTTTATCGGCGTTCGCCTTGCCGGCTTTCCGCACGTCCTCAGCGACTACAACTTGACGGCCGCGCAGATGCTCAGTGAGGTCTCCAAGCGCAACCTGCATGTGGTGACGATCTCGTGGAACGGCGCGCTGCATGACCCTGCGCAGCGCCAGGCAGTGCTCTCGAGCGCTCGCGATGCCATGAAGTTTCTCGCCGACTTTGGCGCCAATCACCTTGTGGTGTTTTCGCCAAGCCGCAAATTGCCGGGGACGCAAACGCCTGCCGCATTTCGCGAGCTGTGCGAGCGCTGCAATCAAATCGGCGAAATGGCCGGCACAATGGGCTTCACGGCGGGACTGCACAACCACATGGGCCAGATGGTTCAGAACCAGGACGAGGTCGATCGTTTTATGGCCATGACCGATCCCAAGCTTTTTGGGCTCTCGCCGGATACGTGCCATCTGAACCTTGCAGGTTGCGACGTGGTGGGTACGCTCAACCGCTACAAGCATCGCATCCGGTTTCTGGATTACAAGGATTCGAAATGGACGACTCCGAGCAAGGATTGGGTGCAGCCGAACGGGAAGGTTTATCCAAAGGATTCGGAGACAGCACGGTTCTTCAACAGCAGCTACGACCTGGGAGACGGGCAAGTGAATTTCCCCGGCTGCCACCGGGTTTTGAAGAGCGTTGATTATCGCGGGTGGATCTGCGTCGATCTTGACACCGCCCGGCTGGGTCCGCTGGCCGACTTTCAGCGCTGCGGCGCCTACATAGTGAATAAACTGGAACCAATTTACTTATGACGATCACTCGCCGGAAATTCGCATTTGCAGGCCTCGCAATGGCAGTTTCAGCACCAGCGGCAAAATACCGCATCGTCGACGCCCAGATTCACGTGTGGATCCATGATCCGCATTACCCGTGGGCAGCGGGCACCAAAAATCCGCCCAAAGAAAATCGGACTCCGGCCATGGCCCTGGAATTGATGAAGGCCAATGGCGTGGAGCGGACGGTGATTGCGCAGTATATCGGCTACAAGTGGGACAATCGCTACTGCCTGGATTCGATCAAAAAGTACAAGCCGTACTTCCGCGGCGTGTGCCGCGTAGATCCCACTGATCCCGCAGCGCCGGATCAACTTTCCCGTCTGACAGAGGAGGGTTTTCACGGCGTGCGCATCAGTCCCACTGCCGATGCAGGCGGCGACTGGATCAACGGTCCTCTCATGCCGCCGCTGTGGAAGCGTGCCGAGTCGCTCGGGATTCCGATGCAGGTGTACGCGCCCATCACGCGCATGCCCGATCTGGTGCATCTGATCGAGCAATGCCCCGATTTGACCGTTGTGATCGACCACATGGCCGAATGCCCCATTGATCGCCCGCAAGAGCTCGAAAAGCTGATTGTGCTGGCGCGTTATCCGCGGGTCTTCGTCAAGATTTCCCACACCTGGTCGATCTCCCACCAGCCGTATCCCTGGCTTGATGCGCAGGAATACGTGAAGCGTCTTCATGCGGTCTATGGCCCTAGGCGCCTCATGTGGGCCTCCGATTGGCCTGTGGATCTGAGTTGGACCACCTACGACAAAACGCTGAGCGTGGTCCGCGACGAGATGAAGTTTCTCAACGCAGACGACAAGGTCTGGATTCTCGGCAAGACGGCACAGCAGGTTTGGCCGTTTGCGTAGAAATGGCGCGCGTCAATACGCGACCATTGCATCGGCTTTCGGGCAGAATTGTCACTGGATGACTGCCCGATGTGGCGCTGGTATACTCCCCCGGGAGGTCGCCTATGCAGCGAAGAGATTTTCTAAAGTCCGCACCGCTTGCGGTTCTGATGCCGCAGTTGCCGTCGCTCGTGGCGCAGTTGCGCTCTGCGGTCCCGCTCAAAATCACCGACATCCGCATCGTGAACCTGAAGGTCGTTCGCGAAACCGGCAAGATGGAAGCGGCTTGGAATCCAGGAACGGTGACCACGCAGCGCATCGGCGGCGGCTCGGTAATCGAAATTCAAACCGATCAGGGACTTTCGGGCATCGGGCCGGGGATGGACCCTGGTTCGTTGGCAGGCGGCCAAGTCCCAGCTCATCGGCAAGGACCCGTTCAGTGTCGAGCAGCTGGCTGGTCCGCTGCGCTATTACCTTGGCGGAAGCCCGCGCACAGTTTCGGCTCTGGAGATTGCGCTGTGGGACCTTATCGGCAAAGCCACCGGCCAACCTCTCTACAAACTCTGGGGCGCGGACAAAGATCGGGTACCGGCCTATGCCAGCATGATCCAGCTTTCCACTCCGGAGGAAAGGGCCCGCATGGCAGTCCAGCTCAAATCGCAAGGTTGGAAGGCGATCAAGCTTCGGGCGCATTACCCCACTTTGAAGGAAGACGTGCAATTGGTCGAAGCGGTGCGCAAAGCGGTTGGCGACGACATGGAGATCATGGTCGACGCCAACCAGGCACAGTCTTTTGGCACGTGGCAGCCGGGGGTGATGTGGGATTTTCGCCGCGCACTGGAGACTGCGCGGGAACTCGAGCGTTTGAACTGTCTGTGGCTGGAAGAACCGCGGTTGCGCTACTCCTTCGACGAGAATGCCCGGCTGGGCAGCCTCGTCGGCATTCCCATCGCCGGTGGAGAGAACAATCGCGGCGTACACGAATACCGGTGGATTCTCGAACAGAATGTCTTCAGCATTGTGCAACCGGACATTATGGTCGCCGACGGCGTCACAGGCTTTCGCGAGATAGGCGCTCTCGCGCAGGCACACCACAAGAGATTGATTCCCCATCACGGCGGAGGCAATCTCGGCACCATCGCCCAGCTCCATGCCATCGCCTCGTGGCCGAACTCGCCGTGGATCGAGATCCTCCACGACCCGCCTGTCGCTGCGTATACCAATGGCTTTGCCATTATGCGGAATGCCCCGCTGGTGGACAAGGAAGGCTATCTCAACTTGCCGCAAGGTCCGGGTTTGGGTGTGGAGATCGACGAAGATTTGATCGCCGCGTAGACGCGATTTCATCCTCGCGGGTAAGCCTCTATTTCAAGCCGGCAACGAGATACAAATCCGAAAGCAGCCGGATATAGCCGTAGGCATATGCACTGCCATCGGGATTGAAGAGAACATGACTCATTTCGCAGGCTCCCGGTCCGACAGGCACCGTGATTTCTTTGAAGAATTTTCTTTGGCCGGTGAGAATGTTCAACCGGAAAACTCGAATCAACGATGTGCTCCGCTGAAAGACGTAGAGGAGGTGCGGGTCAGAGGTCCATTCAACCGTTTCTTCGGGCAGCAATCCGGGAATGGTGCGCGGCGCTCCGCCATCGACGGGATAGAGCTGCGCGGTTCCCAATTTCATATTGCTGGCGGCGACAAGCTTTCCATCCGGTGAAATCTGGCAATTGCCGATTCCTTCCGGCGTGACGGCGCGCGGCATGCCGCCGTCGATGTTCTGGATAAAGCAGCGGGCGGCGCGTTCAGCCTGGTTTCCCGTGAAAAGAATCTGTTTGCCATCGGGGAGCCAGTGAATGCCCTCCTCATAATGCTGAATATCGTCGCGGTCGATTCGCCTCATGGTTCCGGCTCCTGTGGGCAGCAGCACGAGCTGAGTGTAGGAAACAGTTGCAGCCGCCCACTTGCCATCGGGAGAAAAATCGCCGGCCATGCCTTCGCCTAATGCAACTGGCGGCGAACCTGTCATATCGCGCACGGCCACCGTATAGTTGGGGCCACTCTGCTCTCCCTGCTCGTCAAAGAGCAGCGTTTTGCCGTCGCGGGAGATGTCCACGGGAAGCGTCCAGTCCTGCCAAGAGAGGTCCTGCTCTTTACTAGCTCCGCGCCCTTCACCCATGATTCCGGCGCGATGGTCGTCGCGCGTCATCAGCACTCGGCCATCGGGCGCAATATCCTGCAGCGTCACCCCGCCCAATGCGCGGAAGGCCAGGCGCAAATGGCCCGACAAATCTACGGCATAGATCTGGAGCTGCAATCCAGTATGCGTGGCGGAGAACCACACTTCGTTTCCATTCGGGGACCAGGCCAGTCCCTCCTCGCATTCCCAGCCCGACGAAAGCACGGTTCTTCGTCCTTGAAGATCGACGACGGAAACTGCGCCTTCGTCATCGCCTGGGATGGGGTGATCGAGGAACGCGATCTCGCGGCCGTTCGGCGAAACCCGCACGTGGCTGATCCAGCCGGAGGTCTCGTAGAGGACGTGGCCGAGCGGAAACTCGAGCCGCTCTTTGCCCGCCACTTGGTGAACGATCGCGAGCGTCTTTCCGTCAGGCGACCAGTCGGCCCATTCGATCTTCTCGGCAATCTGCCGCGGCGTTCCGCCGGTGAGCGGCACCTGGCCCAGCGTACCCGTCATCCCGGTCATGAACAGCGTTTCCGAGGGTTGAAGCACGGCCATCTCTCCGGAGGAGGAGACGGCAAGCAGATCGGTTCCGGTCAAACCCATCGAGCGCGAGCCATGAAATTTCAGGTCGGTCGAGAAGATCTCAATCGGCGCGCCTTCCCAGGACGCGGCATAGAGCGCATTCCGGCCGTCCGGGGTAAACCGGGCGGAGTAGACTGTACCGCGGTTTACCGTGAGGCGCTGAATCTCCGGCGGCTGCGACCTGACGCTGCTGCGCCCAAGCCATACGCCTGCCGCCAGCAGCGCCGCGCACATAACGATGGCCAGAGATACCCACAGCAGGCGTCTCGGCGGCAATTTGCCTGCGGATTTCCGGTCGCCGTCTGCGGCGGCGGCAATTGGCGGTTTTGCAGGTGGGTGTGCCGGCGGGCTCTCCACACTTGCCACGAAACGATAGCCACGACGCGGCACCGTCTCAATGAACAATGGATTTTCAGCGGAATCGCCTAATGCCATGCGCAGCTTGCCGACGGCAACGTTGACCGCGTGATCGAAGTCCCCATAGCTATCGTCAGGCCAGATGCGCGACTGAAGTTCCTCGCGCGATACAACGTTGCCGGGATTCTCCAGCAGGATCTGGAGAACTTTGAACGGCTGATCCTGGAGCTTGACGCGGCTCCCTGCCTTGCGAATCTCGCCGGTGCGAAGGTCGGCCTCGAATTCCCCAAAGCGCACTTTGTGGAATCCATTATGAGACGGTGACTCTCCGTTCAGGGGAAGCTGCAGCATGGTTGCGTCTACCTCTCTCTTGATGCCATATTCCGAGCGCCTTCTTCAACTATTTTCCAGGATATGTTCCTCTCCCGCACATCTCCAGTTCCTCTCTTGAAGCGGAACAAACGGTCGATATGCAATCTAGGCCCAGTGAATTGAGGTACCTAGATGCATCGCGCATGATCGCCTCGCAACCTGAGGAGGAAGTGAAATGCGCAGCCGTTCTTACATGCTGATGAGCGCTCTCGCCGGCCTCGTTCTGGCGGCCAGGCACCGGCGATGGAACCAAGCATCCAGTATCACCTCCACCGGTGATCGCCGACACCGTCAAAACCGGGAGATCAGGCGCAAGCTTGCCCTCCGGCGTGAGGAGGCGGCGCTTATGCGCGCTCGCCTTTATTTGCTCTTGAGCGTTCTTGCCATCCTGGGTGTCGCCGCCCGTGCGGCTGACCGGCCGCAATCGGTTCCGGCAGCGAGCGAAACGGCCGCAACCGTTCCATTCGACCTATATCAAGGGTATTTCATGGTGGTGCACGGATCGGCGGGCCCAATGAAAAACCTGAACTTCTTTCTCGACACCGGCACAACCCTCCCCGTTCTGGATTCGCGGATCGCGAAAAAGCTCAAACTTCATGGCGAAGAGACTACCAGTCTCGTCATCGTGGGCGGCAGAGTGCAGGGCGAAGAGGCTACGTTGCCCTCGCTGGAATTTGGCCCGGTGCAACAATCGGATCTTGAAGTTGTTGCCGCCGACCTTTCATTCTTTGAGAAGTTCCTCCCGGTCCGCATTGATGGCATCGTCGGCCTCGACGTGCTGGGACAGCGACCCTTCGTCATCGATTACTCCAGGCGCGTCATCCGCTTTGGGGCATGCCCGGCTCTGCCTTTCTCTGTTCCGCTGCGGCTCGACGCAGGCCTGGCGGTCTTTGATGCGGAAATCGATCAAACGCCGGTGCATCTTCTGTTCGACACCGGAACTTCTTCCCTGGTTCTGTTCGCCAGGGCCACACCGGAAAGCTCAAGCGTAAAAGTTGGCTCGGTTCCGCAGCCTGAAGGGACTGGTAGCTTCGAGAGCAAAGAGGTTCGCCTGCGTTCGGTCAAATTGGGCGCAGAGGAATTCCGCAAAAAACCGGCCCTGGTGACCCGCAACCCTAAACCTTCTCAGATCGACTTCGATGGGCTGATGAGCCCGGTAGCGCTCGGCATCTCCCAAGTCTCAGTGGACCTCGCGGGAGGAGTACTGGCGTTCAGCCGTTGAGCCGGCGAAGGACTATAGACGATCGATCCGTAACAATCTGCGCAAATGAATGTTGCGTATTTGCCGCAGCCAGAGCGGGAAGAGCGTTCTCACGTCGAGTGTTGGGCGGCCGGCCGGCGTCGCGATATTCGCGCAGAAATCCCTCATTCTCCAAAAACGAGCTTCCCCGAAGAGCACCCGCCGACCTTTCGACGCCGGTCGCCGCGGCGACCTCTGATCAAGATGACAGCACGATGATTTTGCGACGCCTCTGTCCTGAGTAAACCGGAGGCCACGGCAACCGCAGATCCATCGTCTTCGCCTAAGGATGACAGATTGGGAGGCCGAGCCGGGTGGCGGGTATGCTCGATCGCGAGGTCCGGCGAGTCGCCGTATGATTGGGACTCGCTGTATTATTGGGGCCACTGTGAAAAAGATTCTGTTGTCTGCATTTATTCTCTGCCTTTCTCAGGCGGCATTCGCCGCATCTCAATTCACCAATCGGCTTGACGATCCACAAGCCATATATATGGAGGCGCCCGCCGCGGGCACGGATAGCTCCGCCGCGTTGCAGGCGGCCATCGACAAGGCGGCAGGCGTGTTTCGCGGGGGGATCGTCTTTGTTCCCGAGGGCCGCTACACGCTGACGCGTACGATCTACATCTGGCCCAGCGTGCGGGTGATTGGCTACGGCGCAACGCGGCCGGTGTTTGTGCTGCCGCCGAATACGCCGGGCTTTCAGAAGGGCATGGGCGTGCTGGTGATGTTCACCGGGCGCTCGCCGAATATGCCTGCGCGCTTCCGCCGCCCCGTTGCATTTCCGCCGCCGGGCACGGTTCCGCCGAACAAAGACATCGCCGACGCGGACGAAGACACGTTCTACTCCGCGGTGAGTAACATCGACATCGAAATTGGCGAGGGAAACCCGGCGGCAGTGGCAGTGCGCTTTCATGTTGCGCAGCACTCGTTCCTCACACATATGGATTTTCACCTGGGCTCGGGCCTGGCGGGGATTTACATGGTGGGCAACGAGGCCGAGGATCTTGCACTTCTACGGCGGCCGCTACGGAATTCTGACGCGAGCAGACCTCGCCGGGGTGGCAGTTCACGTTGATCGACTCCACGTTCGAGGGGCAGCGGGAAGCGGCTGTTCGCGAACATATGGCCGGGCTCACGCTCATCCGCGACAGCTTTCGCAATGTGCCGACGGCGATCGATATCGATCGGGGGTATTCCGATGAATTGTGGGTGAAGGATTCGCGATTTGAAAACATCAGCGGCCCGACCGTGATGATCAGCCTGGAGCAAAACCCGATGACCGAGATCGGATTTGAGAACGACGTTCTCTCGAACGCTCCGGTGCTGGCGAAGCTGCGCGAAAGCGGAAAAACCATTGCGGGCAAGGGCGCTATCTACCGAGTGAAGAACTTCAATTATGGACTCATGGTTCCCGGCGAAGGGCGGACGGGGACGATCGGCATGAAGTACGATGCCGTGATGCTGGCGGCGATGCCCGCACCGCTGCCGCCGGCGATCCGCGCGCTGCCGCCCACGAGCGAGTGGGTGAATGTGCACACGCTGGGGGTGAAGGGCGACGGTAAGACCGACGATACTGCCGCCATCCAGCAAGCGATTGACACGCACCAAGTGCTTTACTTCCCGATGGGCCGCTACGTGGTGCGCAACACGATCACGCTCAAGCCGGACACGATATTGATCGGGCTGCATCCCACGCAGACGCAGATCATGCTGCCTGACGAGACCGAAGGCTACCAGGGCGTTGGCGCACCGAAGGCGATCCTCTTTGCGCCACCGGGTGGCACGAACATCCTGAGCGGGATCGGAATGTTTGCGGGGATCATCGATCTGCGCGCCGTTTCGGTGCTATGGAAGGCGGGTGAGCAGTCGCTCATCGACGACGTGCGATTTTCCGGCGCGCGCTTTAACCCCGCCGCGCCGGAAACCAATCGCGGCCCTGGAGGCGGCGGCGGTGTGGATGAACGGTGGGACGGGCGGTATCCCAGCCTCTGGATGGCCGATGGCGGAGGCGGGACTTTCGCCGATATCTGGACCCCGGACACGTTTGCGCAAGAGGGCTTTGTGGTGACGAACACCAAAACGCCCGGCCACGTGTACGAGCTCTCGAATGAGCACCACATGCGCAACGAGATCCGGTTCGACCACGTGGAGAACTGGGACATTAACGCACCGCAGACCGAAGAGGAAGCATTGACGAGCCCGGAGTCGGTTTCGATCGAGATCGACAACTCGCGCAATCTGACCATCGCCAACTACCATGCTTACCGAGTGACGCGTTCGCGCGCGCCGTTCCCCGCGGCAGTGCGCATTTACAACTCGTCGGATATTCACTTTCGCAATTTGCGCACAAATGCCGAGGCAGGCTGGCCGATCTGCGACGAGAACGGGTGCGGAACTTTTCTGCGCGTCAGCAAGTTTCCTTTCGAAAACTCCGTGCAAGACATGACGCATCATCTTGAAGTGCGCGAGCGCGAATTCGCGGTGCTGGATATTCCGGCGAATCCGCCACAGCCTGCGCCGCCGTCGGCATCGGCGGTGCTTGCTGCGGGAGCAACGGTGAAGAAACTCGAAGACGGTTTCTTCTCGATCGCTGGCGCGGCGGTAGATGCCACGGGGAAGCTCTACTTTGTCGATCGGCACAACCAGCGCATTTACTCATGGTCACCGGCGGAGGGCATCGAAGTGGTGCGCGACAATCCGCTCGATCCTGTGAATCTGGCCTTCGACAAGTCAGGCAATTTGATTGTGATGTCTTCGTCCGGACCGGATGCCACGGTTTACACCTTCAAGCCAGGAACTTCAGGCGAAGATCTCACGCTTCTGGAGCCCGAGCCTGCGCAGCCGCATCCGCACGCGTCTTTCATTCTGCCCGTGAACTGGTGGGATAACGGCGAGTTCAAAGATCAGCTCAACCTGGATACGCTGGAGTTCAACACGCTTGCCGAATTGTTCGCAGCGGACGCGACAGCCCCGAGAGCGCGCGAGTACGTGTCGCCGGATGGGAGCACGGTGTTGCCGGCGAGCCGGGTGTTTCAGCAGGGACCTGCGAGCGAGCCGACAAGCTGGCGCTTCAGCGACGATCTGGATACCTACGGATTCATCGCCGCCGAGCCGGGGCAGCGCGTGTATGTGAGCAGCGAAGAAGAAGACGTGACCTACAGCGCCGTGGTGAAGGACGACGGGGCGCTCAGCGACCTGAAGGCCTTCGCGCACCGCGGCGGAGAGAGCGTGGCCGCGGACAGCCACGGCAATGTGTACGTGGCTAACGGTCAAATCTTCGTCTATTCGCCGGGGGGCAAGCAGATTGCGGAGATTGATGTGCCGGAGCGGCCTCTGCAACTGATCTTCGGCGGGCCGGACCGGAAGACGCTGTTTATCCTGGCGCACCACGCCTTATTCGCGGTGCAGGTGCGGTGAAGTATCTGTGCGTTATTGACGGGTCTCAAAATAGAGATCCTTCGACAGGCTCAGGGGCACCCGACGGATCGCAGTGGTCTGATCTCTCGGCGGCCCGTTGACAACCGCCCCTGAACGCTGTACAAAGGCGGCATCGAGAAAGCGTTTACTAACGACGCGCTGTACGCCCGCGTTCATCCAAACTAGCCCATTAACGAGGCCTTTCAAAAGGAGACCCATGAAAAAAGTTGCCATTGCATTGCTGCTTGTGGCTTCAGGAATCTGCTGGGCGCAGCCCCCGGCCGACTGCAAGCCTAACGCGCTGAATATTCCGGGAGCTCCGTACCCGTGTGTGTTTCCCGACCACCACGCCATGTTCCGCGTCTCTGCCGCTGATGCTCAGAAAGTGCGCGTCAGCCTGGGCGGCGGGGTTGATCTGACAAAACAAGCGGATGGGCTCTGGTACGGGACCACTGCGCCGCTGGTCGTAGGATTCCACTATTACAAGCTCACCATCGACGGCGCATCAGTGGACGATCCAGCGACCCAGACATTTTTCGGAAGCGGTACCTGGAGCAGCGGGATTGAGATCCCCGCAGACGACGCCGATTTTTATAGCCAAAAGGACGTGCCGCACGGCGTGGTGCGCGATCAGATGTATTTCTCGACAGTGACCCAGCAGTGGCGTCGCTGCTTCATCTACACTCCGCCTGGATACGACACAAATACGAAAGAGCGGTATCCGGTTCTCTACCTGTTGCACGGTTGGGGAGAAAACGAATTCGGCTGGACCTTCCAGGGGCATGTGAATGACATCATGGACAACCTGCTCGCGGAGGGCAAGACCAAGCCATTTCTAATCGTGATGGACAACCTGAACGCCGTGAAGCCGGGCGAGAATGGATCGATTTATAACGCGCGCGGGGTGCTGACACAGGCGGTACCGCAGCCTGAGCCGCCCATGGGCGGACCAGGAGCACCCGGAGCGGGTCCTGGCGGACGGAGGCCTGGAGCGGGCGCGGCGGGGCGGCCGATGATGCGGCTGAGCACGACGTTCAGCGACATGATGTTCACCGACCTGATTCCGATGGTGGAGAAGAACTACCGGGTTGCGCCGGGCCGCTTGAATCGCGCCATGGCCGGCCTCTCGATGGGCGGAATGCAGACCTACACGACGGGGCTTGAGAATCTGGACAAGTTTGCTTACCTGGGAGGCTTCAGCGGCAATTGCGGCGGGTTCGGCGGCGGTGCGTTCGACCCGAAGACGAGCTGCAGCGGCGCATTTGCCGATCCCGCGGCATTCAACGCCAAGGTCAAGCTGCTCTTCCTGTCGACGGGTTCGGTGGAAGGACCGCGCGTGAAGCAGTTCAGTGATGAGCTGACCGCGGCCGGCATTCACAACGTGTACTTTGAGTCTCCGGGGACGGCGCACGAGTGGCTGACGTGGCGGCGAGCCTTTGCCGATTTTGCTCCGAGACTGTTCCGATAGCATTGCTGCCTCAGGATTCCGAACGCTGGGCGGCGAATTCCGGTTCGCCGTCCGGCGTTGCTGACGCCCGCTGCGTGATTTTCGGCCTCGCAGGCGCAGATGAGATTGCACTCTTTCAAAGCAGAGTCTAATTGAGCCAGTACGCGGCAAGGGCCTCATTTGACCGGGCGACCGGCTCAGGCCGAAAGCTGTGCGACAGCGACAGAATGAGCCGGCACTTCAATGAATTCGGAATTGGGATTGAGGCGAACGGCTTGGGGGGTGACGCGATTCGGCTGCGCGATGCCGTTGTAGGCGTCGGGTGAGTCGCCGCTAAGAACCATCATCTGCCCCTGGCCACCTGCGGCGAAATTGCGCAGGTTCAACTTCCAGTGCGCAGCGGCTTGAGGATGACGATTGACCAGCGCGATTGCCACTTGCCTGCCGTCACTGCTGCGCGTGGCTACAGCATCGAGGGCGTGAACGCTCGACTGGTCGACTTGTAAATTATCGGAGGCGACCTGGCACTCGACCACGTTGGGCTGCAGAAAGTCGGAATACATTTTGAGCACGTGGTATGTGGTGCGCTTGACGATGCCCTTGGGGTAGACGAAGAGCGGACCGCGAACATTGACGACGGGCGCCATGCACGCCATGGTGACGTATTTGGCCTGGCGCAGGCATCCATTCAAGAATGACGCGGAAAATACGGCGTCGGCCATGGTGTAGGTTTCATTGAGATCGTTGTCGTCGCGCTCCCGAATTTTGTCGACCTGATCGGCCCCGCCGCCAGGGAAGCCGGGATGGTGCCAGCCGCGCAGATTCCACTCGTCGAAAGCGATCTTGATGCGGTCACCGAGACCACCCTGATTGAGCAGGTCGACAGCCTTGGCGATCTGCTGCTCGGGAGCCTCGCAGTGCGCGATGCAATGGAGGTAATCCGCGGGATGCGTTCCGTGCTGCCAGAGCGGATCCCAATAGCCGTGGATGGAGATGTAGTCGAGATATTTTCCCGCAGCATTGAGCATGGGCGGCGTCCAGTTGCCGGTGACCGTGGCGGCGGCCAGGATCTTGAGCTGGCTGTCGACGGCCCGCATCATCTTTGCGGATTCGCGAACCAGAGGGCTCCACTCTTCCACGGTCTTCGCGCCGATTTCACCGCCCAGATAATTCTCATTACCGATACTCCAATAGCGGACGTTCAGTGGCTCGACAGACCCGTTGGCTTTACGCATGCGCGCGTAGCGGCCCTGGTTTTTGAGGTTGCAATACTCGACCCAGTTGCTCATTTCTTCTGAAGTACCGGTGCCTGCATTGGTGCAGATGTAAGGCTCTGCGCCGACGAGGCGGCACCATTTGACGAACTCATCGGTGCCGAAGGTGTTAGGGTCTTCAACGCCCCAGGCCTTGTCGAGGCTGGGCTGGCGATCGTGGCCCACGCCATCGCGCCAATGATACGCGGAGGCGAAACATCCGCCGGGCCAGCGAACAATGGGAACCTTCAATTCGCGCAGCGCCTCGATGACATCGAGGCGGAAGCCATTCTTGTCGGCCAGAGGCGATCCCGGTTCGAAGACTCCGCCATAGACCTGGCGTTGGAAGTGCTCGAGGAATTGGCCGAAGAGCATGCGGTTGAAAGGCGTCGCGGGAGCTGAAAAGTCAGCGGTCAACTCACCGGCAAGAGGAGGAGGCGTATCGAGCGCCGCAAGGTTTTTTGCGAAGGTGGTTGTACCGAGAAGCGCGGCGCTGCCTTGCGCGAACTGCCGACGATTCAGCTTGAGCATTTGATCCGTGGCTTGCATAGCAATTTCTCCAATGGGAAACGCGAATCATTGTACATTCCGGCGGCGCTCGGGTGCTTCTGAAAAGGGGCCTACGGCGGTGCTGGTTGACTCTGTGTTCCCTATCCACTACTTTGTTGAGCAAACGCGAATCAACAAAATGCGCTTCTGAAAGCAGGATCTTCTCGCCATGCGATTTCGTCTTTTCGCTGCACTTCTACTCGCCTGCACGGCAGCCAGCGCCCTTGCACAGGGCACTGCCACACTCACCATCAATACGGCCAAACCAGCGGCCATCGTGAGTCCAACACTCTACGGCATCATGACGGAGGAGATCAATCACTCCTACGACGGCGGCCTTTATGCGGAGCTGGTGAGCAACAGAACCTTTCAGATCAACCGCGGTCCGAACCTGGAAAACTGGACCCTCATGCAGAACGGCACTGCGCAGGCATCGATCGCGATTGATCCGTCAACAGGGCCCAGCACGGCGCTTGCGCACAGCCTGAAGTTTGTGGCGACGTCCGCCGGCCCCGGGAATGAAGCAGGCTTCTACAACACCGGCTATTGGGGCATGGCGGTGCGTCCCAACACGACTTATGAGGGTTCGTTCTACGCGAAGGCGGAAAGTGCGGCGATGGGCGCGCTGACGATTCGCCTTGTGAACGACAAGACAGGCGCGGTGGCCGCATCGACCACAGTGGCCGCGCTTGGCGGCGACTGGCAGAGGTATGAGTTTGCGCTGAAGACCGGAGCGATGACTGCGAGCGCCGACAATCATCTGGAATTTCTTTTCGAGCATCCGGGAAGTGCGTGGTTCCAACTGATTTCACTGTTCCCGCCCACCTATAAGAACGAAGCAAACGGCAAACGCATCGACCTGATGGAGAAACTGGCCGCGCTGCATCCGGCGTTTCTGCGGTTTCCCGGCGGCAACTACGTGGAAGGCGATCACATCAGCGAACGCTACCAGTGGAAGAAGACCATTGGTCCGCTGGTGGACAGGCCCACGCATCCGACGCCGTGGACGTACCGGTCGTCTGATGGGATCGGATTGCTGGAATTCCTGAACTGGTGCGAAGACCTGCACATGGAGCCACTGCTGGCGGTCTACTCCGGGTATTCGCTACAAGGCGAGCATGTGACGCCGGGGCCGGATCTGGAGCCTTACGTCCAGGATGCGCTGGACGAGATCGAATACGTGACCGGCGACGTTGCGACGCGATGGGGCGCAGAACGCGCGAAAGACGGGCATCCTGCGCCGTTCGCTTTGCACTTTGTGGAGATCGGCAACGAGGAGTACCACGATCCTTCTGGCACCTATGACGCGCGGTTCGCGCAGTTTTATGCGGCCATCAAGAAGGCGCATCCCGAACTGCAAATCGTGGCGACGGCTCCGGTGCAGACCGTGCGTCCCGACATTCTGGATGACAACGACCATGCGCTGCACACGCACTTTTACCGCACGGCGCAGCAGTTTTTTACCGATGTGCACCATTACGACAACTACGATCGCAGCGGCCCGAAGATCCTGGTGGGGGAATGGGCGACGCGCGAGGGTTCGCCGACGACGAACCTGGGGGCGGCGCTGGGCGATGCTGCATGGATGACCGGCCTGGAACGCAATAGCGACATTGTGATCATGGCTTCGTACGCGCCGCTCTTTGTGAACGTCAGTCCCGGTGCGATGGAGTGGCCAAGCGATCTGATCGGTTACGACGCGATGACAAGCTATGGATCGCCGAGCTACTGGGCGCAAGTGATGTTCAGCAACCACCTCGGCGACAGGATCCTGGGCACAACGCTCGATACGACCAACCCGCGTCTGTTTGAATCGGCGACTTACGATTCGAAAACGCATCACCTGTTCGTCAAGCTGGTGAATGCTTCATCGATTACGCAGGGAGTCGAGATCAAGCTGGATGGTGCGAGGCGCGTCGCTAGCAAAGCCACCGTGACCACGCTCAGCGGCAGAACGACCGAAGAGACAAATTCGATCATCGATCCGGTGCGGATCGTTCCGGTGACGAGCACCATTACGAATGCGGCGCCGACCTTTAGTTATTCATTGCCAAAGTATTCGATCCAGGTGCTCGATATTGCGATCGAGTAGGCATGAAGGAGTTTCAAGGGAAGGCAGCGGTGATCACGGGTGCGGCGGGCGGCAATGCGCAGAGTGTTTCTGATTTTGCGCAAGCGAGGTTCGCCGCGGATGAGAGAGGAAGCGAAGAGGCCCCTGTGCGGGGCCTTTTCATTTAGTGAATGGGGGAGGGGTGAAAACGGGATGGATTTTGGCGCGCTTTGCCCGCTTGCGATAGGGCGGCTGCGCGACGGACGAATCTGTTGCGTGTAGATGCAAATAGACGCGGCCCCGTTGCCTGCCGAGGATGCTAAGAGAAGGATTTCTTGTGAAGCTCACGTGGACAGATACTGCGCGTCCTACGTTTAGCGGCTCCTCGCGGAAGCAAGAGTTGTCTTGTGCGTTCCCCAGCCGTTCGGAGGAGAGGATGAATTTCACTCGAAGTACTTTGTTTATTATTGCCTTGTCTTTTTGGTCCATGGGTAGCTTGGCTCAAGACAACAAGTTGCCGGCGACACAGAATTTACAGAATTGTCTCGACGGGTTTTCCGATTGCAATGTAAATCGGTTAAATGTCTCCGAAGAGAAAGCGCTGGCGAAGGCGAAGCTGGACCAGAATTTTGAGAATTGCTACAGCGGTTTCTCCGATTGCGACGGGACGAAGCTGTCGGGACAGGAACGCGGACTGGTGGCGCGCGCGGCCGGCGTCCGGAATCTGCAGAATTGTCTCGAGGGAATGGGATCGTGCAACAAGGCTGACCTGAACGAAGAAGCGCGAACGCTGGTGAACGAGGCCGAACAGATCAGCAAGTTGACATCGTGCCTGCAAGGAATCGGAGAATGCAACCGGTCGCAGTTGGCTCCATGGGAAAAACAGGCGGTTGCAAACGCGGTGGAAGACCACAACTTCGATAACTGCCTCGAGAACATCGGCCAATGCGACGAATCGAAACTGGACAGCCAGGAGCAAAGGGACGTTGCGCGGGCGAGCCAAACGCAGGCATTGAATAGTTGCTTATGGGGAGTGGGGGGCTGCGGGCAAGTGATGACTCATCCGACCGAGAAGCAGGAAGCAAGATATGCGAAGCCGGTAAAGATGAGGATGGGAAAAGCTGATTGAATGTGGCGAGTGAACGAGGCAACGAGTCAGCGAACCGGGAGATCAGCGTAGCACGAGAGAGCGGAGCCCACCCAAGCAAAGCTTGGATGGGGCACCCACAAATCAGTTGGTGATATGGCCCTTTGATGGGCCATTTTTATTGGCAAGTCCGGTGAGAGGCCAATGGATTTGGCGATCGGAAAGAGAAGAGCGCAGTTTTACCGGGCGAGAAGATTTTCATTGGCGAGGATGCGGTAGAGGGTGGAACGGCTGATCGAGAGCTGACGGGCCGTGCGAAGCTTGTTGCCGCGATTGAGGTCGAGGACGAACTGGACGTGATGCCGGATGACGGCATCAAGGGAGAGGTCCGCGGGCCGGGTGGAGGGGTGCACGCCGAAGTTCGCGTCGAATGGTGGGTCGTATTGGGCCTGGGAACCGTCGGCCAAGGCAAGATCGGAGGGCTGGATGAGGCCATTGGCTGCTTCGAGGAGCGCCATTTCGAGAACGCTGGAGAGTTCGCGTACATTGCCGGGCCAGGCGTGCTGCAGAAGCCGCGCCATGGTGCCGGGCGCAAAAACCACGGGACGAAGCTTGTAGCGGGAGCAGAGGCGGTCAAGCAGGAACTGTGCGAGGGGGGCAATATCTTCGCGGCGCTGGCGCAGCGGAGGGATGGCGAAGCGGATCGCGGTGAGGCGGAAAGCGAGGTCGGGGAGGAGCACGCCCTGGCCGGCCATGTGACGAAGCGATGTTTGCGAGGAAGCGACGACGACGGCGCGACCGGGGGGACGGTCCTGGAGGGATTTGAGAACGCCGAGGAGCAATCCCTGTCCGGGAGGGGCGAGCAGGTCAACGCGATCGAGGTAGGTGAAGCCGGCGAGCGTCGAGGGATCACCGTCGGTCGCGAGCCATTCGCGCGCATCACGGCGCTGAAAGCCAGAGCCGGCAAAGGGCGAACGGCTGAACAGATACTGCGCCAGCGTTTGCTTGCCGCAGCCGTGCTCGCCTTCGACGGTGGCGACCTGCAAATGAGGTGCGGCCATTTCAACCTGCATGAGGAGCTTGCGCCACGCAGCGCTGACGCCGACGACCTGGAAAGCCGAGGGTGCGGCACTCATTTCAACGAGCGCAAGGCCGGAGACAGGGGGCAGCGGTTGGAATTGAGCAGAACCTTGCATGGGTCTCAACGTTCCTCGCCTCCGAACAAGGTGTGGCAAACCGACATACGGTTCATCGGCGAAAGCGAAGAGAACATGAACCCGGGAAAGGCCCGGATTTCCACCGGCGCGGGAGCCATGTGCGGGAGGACAGCGGGTGGAAGGTGGCCCTGGAGTTGCATCCAGGACCGGTGACAGCAATCACTCGACAGGGGCGAATCCGGATGATAGCCTTCCGGTGGCAATTCGCCCCGATGGGGCGAGGTCTATTCTGCGGCATCTGCCGGGCAAAAGCGGGTACGGGTACAGCGGGTCCGGGAGGTGCGACGGGGCTGTGCGCCATTCGGCTCCGCAACCTAAAGCATGGAGGGTTTGTGACGGTCTCAGGTTGGGTGTACTTCTTTGTCGAAGTGAGTGTGCTTTCGCTCATTATGGCCGCGATTTTTGGGTGGCAGGTGTTTGGGCCCGGAACGTGCAGCGTGGATAACCAGAAGAATCTCGGCCAAAGCCGAGGAGTTGGCATAGGAGAACGTATGATGAGCAGTTTGATTTTGCGGCGCAGAGCGAGACTCGCAAGCATATTTGCCGCATTGGTTCTACTCGGTAAAGGCGCGGCTTTTGCGGCGCCCGTGGAGGCGGCTGGAGGCGAAGCCAATCTGAAGCTTCCGGATTTGGCCCAGGTCCAATTTTTAGGCATGGATGGCCATAGCCTGCTAATGTACGGGCCATTGTTTTGCATTCTAGGTATGGTCTTCGGATTCGTCATGTACGTTCACCTGAAGGGCCTGCCGGTGCATCGATCGATGAAGGAAGTTTCGCAGTTGATCTGGGAGACGTGCAAAACCTACCTGATCAACCAGGGCAAGTTTCTGCTCCTGCTGTGGTCCTTCATTGCGGTTGTCATCCTCGCATACTTCGCTGTGCTGCTTCACTTCAGCGCGGCGCGAGTGATCATCATTCTTGCCTTCAGCGTGCTGGGGATGGCCGGCAGCTACTTTGTAGCTTGGTTTGGCATCCGAGTGAATACGCTATCGAATTCGCGCACCGCTTACGCTGTCGCTGGGCGGTAATCCGTATCGCAGCTTCAGCGTTCCTCTGAAGGCTGGGATGAGCATCGGCATGATGCTGATCTCGATCGAGCTGCTGATGATGTTCAGCATCATTCTCTTCGTTCCGGGAGACTATGCCGGGCCGTGTTTCATCGGCTTTGCCATTGGCGAATCGCTGGGCGCGGCTGTGCTTCGTCTTGCCGGCGGCATCTTCACCAAGATTGCCGACATCGGCGCCGACCTGATGAAGATCGTGTTCCATGTGAAAGAGGACGATGCCCGCAACCCGGGCGTGATCGCCGACTGCACCGGTGACAATGCCGGCGATTCGGTGGGTCCCACTGCCGATGGTTTTGAGACCTACGGCGTGGTCCAAGTGGCCCTGATCGCATTCATCATGCTGGGCGCGAAGAACGATGTCACTGGAGTGCAATTACTGGTCTGGCTGTTTGCGGTTCGCGTGGCCATGCTGGTGGCCGCGGTTGCGGGCTATTACATTAACGAGCTGATCGCCAAGTGCGAAGTACGGAAAGCGCACTCGAATTTAACTTCGAATCGCCACTTACCTCGCTGGTGTGGATCACTTCCGTTGTGACCATTGCCGCAACCTATCCGGTTACCTATATCCTGCTTTCCAATCTGGGCGGAGACCCGACGCTCTGGTGGAAACTGGCGACGATCACTTCCTGCGGGACGATGGCGGGCGCGCTCATTCCCGAGCTAGTGAAGGTGTTCACGTCAACCCATGCCCGACATGTGCAAGAGGTGGTGGCTTCGGCAAGGGAGGGTGGTGCTGCTCTCGGTATCCTGTCCGGGTTTGTCTCCGGGAGTTTTTCCGCCTACTACCTGGGAGGCGCGGTCATCGTTTTAATGTCCATTGGTTACGGAGTGAGCACGCTGGGATTCGAGTAACTGTGATTCTGGCGGCGCCGATGTTCGCCTTTGGCCTGGTGGCTTTCGGCTTTCTGGGCATGGGTCCGGTGACGATCGCCGTCGATTCTTTTGGTCCGGTAACGGACAATGCGCAATCGATCTACGAACTCTCGCTCATCGAAAGCGAGCCGGGTGTGCGCGAGGAAGTGAAAAAGCAGTTTGGCGTGGAAGTGGACTTTCGAGCGCGCGAAGAGAATGCTGGAGGCGGGCGACGGCGCGGGCAATACGTTCAAAGCCAGCGCCAAGCCGGTGCTGATCGGCACGGCAGTAGTGGGCGCCACGACCCTGATCTTCGCCACCATCATGGCGCTTGACCAACTCGCTCACCGAAAATCTTGACAAGCTCTCGATTCTCCACGCTCCTTTTCTGCTCGGCCTGATTACCGGAGGCGCGATGATTTACTGGTTCGTCGGCGCTTCAACGCAGGCGGTGACGACGGGCGCCTACCGGGCGGTGGAGTTCATCAAGAGCAATATCCACATTGAAGGAGCCGAGAAGGCGTCCACCGAGGACAGCAAGAAGGTGGTGGCCATTTGCACGCGTTACGCGCAAAGCGGGATGCTGACCATCTTCATCGCGCTGTTTTTTGCGGCCCTTGCCTTTGCCTTCCTGGATCCTTTCTTCTTCGTCGGCTATCTGATCTCGATTGCGATCTTCGGCTTGTACCAGGCGATCTTCATGGCCAATGCCGGCGGCGCATGGGATAACGCCAAGAAGATCGTCGAAGTGGATTTACATGAAAAAGGAACGGCTCTGCATGAGGCAACAGTGGTGGGCGATCTGGTGGGCGATCCGTTCAAAGACACAGCCGCGGTGGCGCTCAATCCGGTGATCAAGTTCACCACGCTCTTTGGCTTGCTGGCAGTTGAGTTAGCAGTCCAACTGACAGCGAGTCACGGCGCATTTTTGACGCATCTGCTGGCGGCGGTCTTCTTCGCCATCTCGTTCATCTTCGTCTATCGCTCGTTTTACAGTATGCGCATCAAGAACGACTAGGCGTCCGAAAGCTCTCACGCCAGGTGAGAACCGAGGGAAGAAACAGGCACGAAATCGGCCCTGCGTGCGACGGTGCGCGGGGCCGGTTTGTTTTTTGCGTGCGGGTCGTCGAACGGGCGAGTTCGGCCGCTCAGGGCGTGACTTTGGTAACCAGCAAGCGGTTATCAGAGTCTGGAATCGCCCTATACTTGGGGCGAGGCTCCGCCATGTCGTCCCAGTGGATCAACCGAATCTTTGAAGTCGACCCGACCTTTGTGTCCTCGATGGAGAAGGATGATTTCACCGGCAGAAGCGATGGCTCCCGCACCAACGGCCCAATGAAGGCGGGATTGCGGACGCAGGCGCCGGAAGCGCAGGAGGACTCGGACCCGATTGCGGTATTGCGCATGGGGCTCGACGAGCATCTTGCATCTGGATCCAACGACCCGGGTCTCTTTCAGCGTTTACGAGCCTCCCTCGACAACCTTGCCGGCGAGAGGGTACAGCGCGTCCACCCTGGCCAATGAGATAACCCAACCTTTCTGCGCATGGCGCGATCAAAGGCGCCTGTTTGTCCACATCTGCACAGCCTGGCGGGGCAGATTGCACTGTTTCTGCGCCTTGAATCGTGGATTGTCGAGGGCTAGGCTTGGGGTTGAGAGACCGGCACAGGACGGGCTCCCCATTTGCAGCCTTTTCAAGGCAATTTGAAGTGCAGAAGCTCGCGTCCCGCAAGGCTGTTCGAAGCTTTCCACAGGCAAATGGCGGGGTTTAGAGAACTGGTGCGCTAAATGTGAACAAAATACAAGATGTTGTGGTTTTGTATTGACACGCACCATGGACAGCGGTATTTTTTCATCTGCGGCTGTAAACGAACTGTAACGAAAAGCAGCGTAAATCGAGCGATTCCAAAATCCAGTTGCTCCATGAAGAGTCAGGTGAGCGAGCGTTCTCGATGGTGAGGGCTTTCGCAGCGCAAGAAGCTTGAGAGCACAGCGACGAGGGGCGAGCAGGTTACGCCAGAGATCCGTCGAGGGCACTGAAACTCGCGGTGATTTTTTTCCCGTTCTCCGTTCGTTTTCATTAAGTTGCATGTGGACCCTCCCCTGGCTCCCGGGCCGGAAGAGGGAAGCTTTCACCGAATTTTGCTTATGGAGAGGAACCCGATGAACGAGGCTCACGTACAGACTTCGAATGCTGCCTTTCAATCCGGCCAGCGGACCCAGAAGGGTCTGACATTCGCGCGCCGGTTTTCACGAGAGGGCGTTTCGCCCTATGACGAGGTGCAATGGGAGCGCCGGACCGCATCCATCACCGATACCAAGGGCAACACGATCTTCGAGCAGAAGGACGTGGAGGTACCCGCGGACTGGTCGATGACGGCCACCAATATTGTGGCTTCGAAGTATCTGCACGGGCAGCTGGGCATGCCGGAGCGGGAGACCGGGGTGCGCCAACTGGTGGCGCGCGTGGCCGAGACTGTGCGCGACTGGGGCATGGCGGGCGGCTATTTTGCCACAGCGCTGGATGCCGGGATTTTCCATGACGAGCTGGTGCACATGCTGCTGACGCAGAAGGCAGCGTTCAACTCGCCGGTGTGGTTCAACGTGGGCTGCGACCGGCTGGAGCCGGAGGCAGACGGTCAGAACTGGCACTGGGATCCGGTGACGGGCGGCGTGCAGTACGCGGCGACTGGGTACAAGAATCCGCAGTGCTCGGCCTGCTTCATCAATGCCGTGGACGACTCGCTGGATTCGATTCTGACGCTGGCGAAGACCGAGGGAATGCTCTTCAAGTGGGGCTCGGGAACGGGGACGAATCTCTCGTCGCTGCGCGGATCGATGGAGCTGCTTTCGGGCGGCGGGCAAGCGAGCGGACCGCTGAGCTTTATGCGCGGGTTCGACGCGTTTGCGGGCGTGATCAAGAGCGGCGGCAAGACGCGGCGCGCGGCCAAGATGGTGATCCTGAACGTGGATCACCCGGACATCATGGAGTTCATCGAGTGCAAGGCGAAGGAAGAGGCCAAGGCTTTCACGCTGATCAAGGCGGGGTACGACGGATCGGGGCCGGACTCGGAGGCGTTTTCGTCGATCTTCTTCCAGAACGCGAACAACTCGGTGCGGGTGAGCGACGAGTTCATGCGTGCCTACGAGACCGACGGGAACTTCTCAACGTATACGGTGAAGGGCCACGAGCCGGTAAAGACGCTTAAGGCGCGCGAGATCATGCGCA
Organism: uncultured Acidobacteriaceae bacterium; assembly: GCA_963802955.1. GTDB lineage: Bacteria > Acidobacteriota > Terriglobia > Terriglobales > Acidobacteriaceae > Telmatobacter. Next base: position 385,963 of record CAWDKT010000007.1, on the reverse strand, counting down.
AGATCGCAGAATCGACGTGGCAGTGCGGCGATCCGGGGATGCAGTTCGACACCACGATCAACAAGTGGCACACCAGCAAGAACACGGCGCGGATTAACGCTTCCAATCCATGCAGTGAGTATATGTTTCTGGATAACTCGGCTTGCAACCTGGCAAGCCTGAACCTGCTGCGGTTCATGACGGCGTCGGGGACGTTCGATATTCCGGCCTACCGGCACGCGATCAGCGTGTTGATCACGGCAATGGAGATTCTGGTAGACAACTCCGGGTATCCGACCGAGGCCATCGCGCGGAACTCGCACGATTACCGGCCGCTGGGGCTTGGCTATGCGAATCTGGGCGCGCTGCTGATGGCGTTCGGGCTGCCGTACGACTCCGAGGCCGGGCGCGATTTGGCCGGCGCCATGACGGCGATCATGACGGGACAGTCGTATCTGCAATCGGCGATCATTGCCGCGCAATGCGAGCCGCTGGCTTCTGCAACGCCGCTGACGGCGTCGGTGGAGCACCAGGGCGGAGCGTGCCCTGGCTACTACGTGAATCGCGAGCCGTTTCTGGACGTGATCCGCATGCATCGCGCCGAAGTAAACAACATCGGCAAGTCGCGGAGCGCGGCCGGCGAGCCGTTTATTGTGCCGCAACTGCAGGCGCTGATCGACGCCAGCCGCGAGAGCTGGGACATGGCTCTGCTTTATGGCGAGCGCTACGGCTACCGCAACTCGCAGACCACGGTGCTGGCGCCGACGGGAACCATCGGCTTCATGATGGACTGCGATACAACGGGAATTGAGCCCGACCTGGCGCTGGTGAAGTACAAGAAGCTGGTGGGCGGCGGAATGATCAAGATTGTGAACAACACCGTGCCTGCGGCGCTGTTCAAGCTGGGTTATTCGAACGATGAAGTAAACGCGATCGTGAGCTACATTGACGCGACGGGAACAATCGAAGGAGCGCCGGGCATCAAGCCGGAGCACCTGGCAGTGTTCGATTGCAGCTTCAAGCCGGCCAAGGGGACGCGGTCGATCCATTACATGGGGCACATCAAGATGATGGCGGCGGCGCAGCCGTTTCTTTCAGGCGCGATTTCGAAGACGGTGAACCTGCCGCAAGAGGCGGCCGTGGAAGATGTGGCCGAGGCGTACGCGGCAAGCTGGCGGCAGGGCATCAAGGCGGTGGCGATTTACCGCGACGGCTCGAAGGGAACGCAGCCGCTGAACACGAGCATGGACGAGAAGAAGAAAGAGCCTTCAGCTCTCGATGCGGCGGGCGGGCGCGTGCTGAGCCATTTGACGGCTTCGCAACCGGCCGCGGAGGCTGACCTGAAGGCGCTGGAAGCGCACGCGGGCGAGAAGGTGGAAGTGAGCGCGAAGCAACTGCAGGCCGCGGCTGCCGCGTTCCAGAAGGCAATGGATGAAGTGGCGAAAGCTGCGGCTGTGCCGGTGCTGTCGGCTGCGCCGTCGCTGGATGCCGTGGAAGTGCGCAGAACGGAGGAACAGGACCTGAATGCGCCACCGCGCGCAATACGCCACCGGCTGCAGGAAGAGCGCGCATCGATCACGCACAAGTTCTCGATCGCCGGGCACGAGGGGTACATCACGGTGGGTCTCTATCCCAACGGGCAGCCGGGCGAGATCTTCATCCGCATGGCCAAGGAGGGATCGACGGTTTCGGGGCTGATGGATGCCTTTGCGACGTCGGTTTCGCTGGCGCTGCAACACGGCGTGCCGCTGAGGGTGCTGTGCGAGAAGTTTGCGCACACGCGGTTTGAGCCTTCGGGCTGGACGGGGAACGAGCAGATCGGCTACGCAAAGAGCCTGATGGATTACATGTTCCGCTGGCTGAACCTGCGGTTCCTGTCAGGCCAGCAGCTGACGCTGTTTACCGGGTTCGGTCCCAAGACGCCGCAACTGCCGGCCTCACCCACATTGCTCGAAGAGAGCGAACAGGAGGAGGGGGCAGCCGTTGCGACACACAACCAGATTGCGCGCCTGGCGGAAGAGGTGGCGAAGCGGTTGAGCCAGGTGAGTTCGGCCGCGGGCCATGCCGGTGGGGATGTTGGCGGAGGGGGTATCGCACCCGAAGCGCAACCGCGGCAGGCGCCGCAAGCGCCGCAGACACACGCGCCCACACAGGTTCCGGGGATGCAGGATCGCGGGCTGTATCACGCGGCAGACGCCATGCGGGAGATGTACGACATGGGCGACGCGCCAAGCTGCAACGTGTGCGGCGCGATCATGGTGCGTAACGGGAGCTGCTACCGCTGCATGAGCTGCGGATCGACGAGCGGTTGCAGCTAGGTATCTGACCGCATGGATTCTTTCCTTTATGTTCGTGATTCCCAGGTCTCAAAATCGAGACCTGGGGCACCCTGATTGGTACAAAATCAGGCGGTCAGAGACCCAGGAACTTTCATTTGCTTTAGCTGGAGCAGAGTCCTCTCTGCTCCAGTTTTTCTTTTTTGCGAAGAGATCGTGCCCGTTCTGAGGATGCGGGATTATCCTGCGAAGGGAACTATGAGCCGGCGGTGAAGCTCGATGGAGGGAACGGCGATGCAATTCAACAGGAGACGATTCGTCGAGATGCTGGGAGCGGCGTCGGCCGGCATGGGTCTTATGGCGCGGGCGCAGACTCCTGCGGACGAGGCGGCAACTCTGCGGCATCAGACGCGGCCGGCCAATCCCACGATCAACCGCAAGAACCTTGTCGGCACGCAGGTGAAGGCCTATGCGTGGCAGGACGAAGGCATCGACAAGTTGCTCGACAACCTGCAACAGAAGGGAAATGTGAACACGGTCTTTGCTTTCACGTTTCTCACCGACAATGGACGCATCGAAGCAGGCGGCCCGATCAAGCTCCCGGATCACGGCAAGTACGGGCGCTCCGATATCGGCGGAGCGTACTTCGATGCAGATGCGAAGTACTTTGCGGACACAACGCTCAAGCTGGGCCACTCTCCCGATCCGTTCAACGTGATCGCAGAGGTTGGGCCCAAAATGAAGGCGCTCGGCATGGACTTCTTTGCCTGGGACTACAACAACACATCGCCGAATATGACCGCGTTGTTTCCCGGCTTCCAGGACGTGTGCGAAGTGGATATCTATGGACGGCGCACGGACAGTGCGTGCTGGAATCATCCCAACTATCGCGCGCAGCTCAATGCGCGCATCTCGACGTATCTGCTGCAGTATCCCGATGAAGTGGCCGGGATCATATGGGGATGCGAGCGCATGGGGCCGCTCGACAACCTGATCGGCGGCGGATGGTCGACGCCTGGGATCTCCTGCTTTTGCGAGTTCTGCCGCGCCAAGGGGCGCGAGCGCGGCATTGACGCCGAGCGGGCGCGCGCCGGATTGATTGAGACTGACAAGCTGTTCGCAGCGGCGAAGAAACAGGAACGCCCCGCGGACGGATATTTTGTCAGCTTCTGGCGCATCCTGCTCCAGTATCCGGAGGTGCTGGCCTGGCACACGCTGTGGAACGACAGCTATCACGAGGTGCGCGGCGAACTCTATGGGACCGCGAAGACGCTGGCGCCGAAGAAGCCCTTCGGCTTCCACATGGTGCAGAACATCACTTTCAGCCCGTTCTACAGCGCGGCAGACGACTACGCGCGGCTGAAGCACTACACCGACTTTGTGAAGATTGCCACCTACTCGAACTCCGGCGGCGAGCGCATGGCCGGATTCATCAGTCACCTGGCGACGACGATTTTCGCGGATTCCACACCGGAAGTGTTGACGCCGGTTTATTACGACTTGATGGGTTACAAGGAGAAGCCGTATGCGGAGATTATCCGCGAAGGACTGAACGCCGACGATTACATCGGCCACGAGACCCGGCGCGCGATCTCAGACAGCAATCACGAGATTCAGGTATATGCCAGCGTTGACATCAACGTGCCCATGCCGCCGGGATCGGTGGAATCCACTCCGGAACGGGTAAAGGCCGAGGTGGATGCAGCGCTGGGCGCGGGCGCCGACGGAATCGTGCTGAGCCGCGAGTACACCGAGATGATGCTGGCCAACCTGACCGCAGCGGGCGATGCCTCGCGAGCATTCTTCTCCAATCGGTCCTGATCCGGTCGGCGATTACGCGCGCAAGCAAGATTCCACTCGCCGGGAATGCCGGCGCACGGTTCGTGCATCGCGTACCGGACGGGAGAATGTTCAGTCAAAAACGGGGATTTCAGTTCGCTCATTCGCTCAATAGCGGATGGCCCCTGCGGGCGACGCATCGGCAGAAGGCTGCATCCCATATTGAATATGATTCGTAAATTAAAATCCGGGCAATTCCGTTTATATTCGCGAAAGAAGAATCCAGAAAGTGGAAAGCGTCGCAACCTCGGCACCTTCGCCACGCAGGAACAAGCCAAGCAGCACGAACGCGAAGTGCAGTACTTCAAGAGGCATTGAGGCGGGAACGGCTGTGCGGGCTCATGCGATGGCGCGAAGGCGCCGTCCGGAGCCGGCCAGACGGAGAATCAGCATGGCCAATACAACAAAGAAATGGTCGGGAAAGGTGAAGACGGTTTCAACGTATCCGCCGGAAGGATTGTTCACGAAAGATCCGGAAAGCATTGCGCGGACGCTGGCCTCGAAGAAAGTGTCCCCAAAGGGACCGGGCTCGGGCATGCGGATGCTGACGTTCTTTATCAACCGGGCGGGAAAGAATCTGAGCGCCAGGCGCAAGGCCGACTTGCAAAGGGCAAAAGAACTGCTTTCAGCACGTGTGAAAGCGGCGCGCCAGCGCAGAAAGAAAGCGGCGTGACGGCGCAGAAAGACGCTACGTCAGCCACGATCTGTTCTCTACATATGGGCGAGGAGCGGGGGCGGGTGTGCGTCCACGATGAAGAGGGCCTCGTCGAAGACAGGTAACTGCCTGTTTGGTTGCCGCATCTGACCAACGAGGGACATCGTACCTAAAAATGTACCCGGAGGCGAAAATGGCCAGTCGCCCCTATTGGTCAGGGCAGCTTAAAATCTCTCTGGTTTCTTTCGGCATCCAGCTGTTTCCGGCAACGGAATCGAATAGCGGTGTGACCTTTCACCAAATCGACCGGGCCAACGGCGAGCGCATCCGGCATTTGAATGTGATCGGAGACAACGAGCCCGTAGAGAACGCCGAGATCGTAAAGGGTTATGAATACAGCAAGGGTAAATACCTTGTGATCGAGCCCGAAGAAATTGCGAAGCTGCGAATCCCGACCAAGAATACGATCGACGTGCGGCAGTTCGTCAATCTTTCGGAATTGTCGCCTGCTTTATTTGAGAAGCCGTATTTCGTTGTTCCAGAGCCAAAAGAGTCTCCGGAAGCATTTGCCGTGGTGCGCACCGCGATGGAAGAAACGGGCAAAGCAGCACTGGGCGAGATCGCATTCGGCGGTCGGGAACACCTGGTGGCGATTGCCGTGGCCGGCCACGCTCGCGGCATGATGGCTTATATGCTTCGCTACGGTACCGAGCTGCGCAAGAGCGAGGATTATTTCTCCGAGATCCCGCACACCGAAAAGATCGACAAGAAGCAGCTTGCGATGGCGACGCAATTGATTGAAGCTTATTCGCATCCCCTGAACCTGGATGCGTTCCAGGATGACTATGAGAGTGCACTGCGCGAGCTGATTGAGGCAAAACAGAAGGACGTTCCGTTGCCAGCCGAAGAAGAACGGCCTAAGCCTACCAAGGTCATCAATCTGATGGATGCACTGCGAGAAAGCGTGTCCAAGGTCAAGCGGCCCGTTGCCAGCGAGCGGCGGACTGCGAAACCGGCGCGAAAGGGGCCGGTGCTGGTGGGAGGGAGCAAGCGCAAGCACCGGGCTGCCTAGAGCCTGCTATTAACTTTCCCACGGGAGGCGCCGAAATGCGAATTTTCACAATTCGAGAAGCGAGGAGCGACGAATATCGGGAATCTTCTTCGAGCGACGAGCGACAAAGAAGTGGGGAAATTCGACCCCGGCCCGAAGGGTTGCGGCGAAAATCGGCCCATGCTTCGTTGTCGTCCTCGGCAGTGGACCCGCCACAGCCATCGTCCTCCGCCTCGTCTGAACCGATTTTCGCTCGCAACGCCGGCCGCGCGAAAGTTAATAGCAGGCTCTCGCAATGACTTCCCGAAAGACAACACGTCCTGCAGATGCCGCGCGAGGCAAGGGCTCACTTACGCGCTATCGTTCGATGCGCGATTTCAAGATCACGTCGGAGCCGAGCGGCGACGGAGGCAAAGCGCGGTCAAGAATGGCCAAGGTGCTGCCCTTCGTGGTGCAGAAACACGCGGCCACGCGACTGCATTACGACTTCAGGCTGGCGTGGGATGGAGTGTTGAAGAGTTGGGCAGTTACCAAGGGGCCGAGCTACTATCCAGGCGACAAGCGGCTTGCGGTTCAGGTCGAGGATCATCCGCTGGAGTATGGCGACTTCGAAGGGACCATTCCGAAGGGCCAATACGGCGGCGGCACGGTGATGGTATGGGACAAAGGTTATTGGGCGCCGCATGGCGAGGCTAGCCAGGGGCTGAGAGATGGACATCTGAAATTCGAGTTACACGGAGAGAAGCTGCACGGCAACTGGGCTCTGATCCGCATGCACGGGCAGAATGGAAGGTCCGAGAAAGCGAATTGGCTTCTGATTAAGGAGAAAGACGAGTTTGCGCGCGAGAGTTCCGCGAAGGCCATCACCGAGGAGGCGCCGAACAGCGCGGCCAGCGGCCGCAGCCTAGAGGAAATTGCCGCGGCAAATGGGCGCGTGTGGAATTCAAACCGCGACGATGGAAACGTGGCAGCCAGGCCGGCGGATCGCGAGAAGCGGCGCGCGGCGGTGGTGGTGATGCCGGCGCCTGGACGAAGACATTTGAGCCGGCAGGCGAACCTGAACGGAATTCCGCGCGAGCGATTCCCCGGATTCATCGCGCCGCAATTGGCACAATCGACGTCGATGGTCCCACGCGGCAAAGAATGGATCCATGAACTGAAACTGGACGGCTACAGGATTCAGATTCACGTGCAGCCGGAGGACAAGAAGGGAGAGAAGGCGCGGAAGGCGCGCCTCCTTACGCGGAAGGGGCTCGACTGGACCAGCAGAATGCCGGACATTGCGGACGCGGCGGCCAAGCTGAATGTGACCAGTGCAATCCTGGACGGGGAGGCGGTTGCCCTGGATGAGCGGGGCGTGAGCAGCTTCGCCGACCTGCAGGCCGCCTTTCAAGAAGGCCGTCAGAAATTCATCACGTATTTTGCCTTCGATCTGCTGCATCTGGATGGACACAACCTGCGCGGGGTGCCGTTGTCGAAACGCAGAGAGATCCTGGAAGGTCTTTTGGGCAGGGCCGGCGAGAGGGATCCCATACGATTCAGCGAAGCCATTGCGGGCGATGGGAAGGTTGTGTTTGAGAAGGCCTGCGAACTTGGCGCGGAAGGCATCGTGTCGAAACTCGCATCGGCGAAATACTCGTCGAGCCGCAACGGCGCCTGGCTCAAGTCGAAGTGCCATCTTGAGCAGGAGTTTGCGATCGGGGGGTTTACGCTGCCATCGAAGGGAAACCCTGGCGTGGGCGCGCTCTTGCTGGGCTACTACGAGAAAGGAAAACTTCGCTATGCAGGACGGGCAGGGACAGGATTCACGCAGGCGACACACCGGTCGCTGCGAGCGAAACTGGACCGGCTGAGAGCGAAGGAGTCGCCGTTTGCCGATGTTCCGCAGGAGATGCGGCGTGCGGCGCATTGGGTGAAGCCGGAGCTGGTGGCGCAAGTCGCCTTCTCAACATGGACGCGCGACAATCTGGTGCGGCAGGCGGCATTCAAAGGATTGCGCGAAGACAAGCCGGCACGCGAAGTGGCGCGGGAAAGCGCGGTTTCTCCGGACGGGATTGCGACGGGCGCGTCGAGGGCGCGGAAAAGTGCAACACCGCAACTGCCGCGCGGCGGAAAGGACACTATGCCCAGGAAGGAATTGGCGATCACGCATCCCGACAAAGTGCTGGACCCGGAAAGCGGAATGACGAAGCAGAACCTCGCCGACTATTACGTCGCCGTTGCCGAACATCTGCTGCCTCATATTGCCGACCGGCCGCTGAGTGTTGTGCGCTGTCCGGAGGGCAGCGGCAAGCCATGTTTCTTCCAGAAACACGTAGGCACAGGACTTCCGGAGGGAGTGAAGTCCGTTGCCATCAAGAATCGAAAGTCGGGGGAGAGAGAAGATTATCTGACGGTAGATTCCAGCTCGGGACTGATTGGCCTTGCCCAGATGGGGGTGCTTGAGATACACCCCTGGGGTTCACGGAACGAGTCGCTGGACAAACCGGATCGGATCGTCTTCGATCTCGATCCCGATATATCGATTGAATGGGAAACACTTGCCGATGCTGCGCGGGAACTGAGAACGAGGCTGAACAAAGTTCATTTGAAAAGCTTTCTAAAGTCGACGGGCGGAAAAGGGCTTCATGTGGTCGTCCCGATTCGCCCAGATCATGAGTGGCCGGTCATCAAGGAGTTTGCGCATAAAATGGCGCTCGACATGGAACGCGAACAGCCGAACCTTTATGTCACGAAAATGACAAAAGCAACGCGAAAGAACCGCATTTATCTTGACTATCTGAGGAACGATCGTGAATCGACGTCAATCGCGCCATTTTCACCGCGTGCACGCCCGGGAGCTCCGGTGGCGATGCCGCTCGAATGGAAGGAATTGGATTCAGCAAAAGCGCCCGCATTTCACGTGCTTGACGTCGCAGAATGGAAGGCACGGTTGCGCAACGATCCATGGCGCAAGTTGTCCATGACCGACCAAGAGTTTCCGGATCTTGCTCGCAAGCCAATCCGTTAATGCGGGCAATCCAAATCCAGATTTCGCAAAATCTACTTGCAAGATTAAAGTGGCGCAAACATCTCTGCTGCTGCGATTGGCGCCGCATACTTGATCCTGCAATTTGGCACTCTCAAGCGGCGAGAGCAACCGCGCGAAATAGGGCTGCATCAACGGAAGGAGTCGAGCAAGAAAATTTCTTAACCCGAAGGAGCGCTAACTATCATGACTGTCGATACCATTGAAAAGCTATTTGTCGAGGAACTAAAGGATCTCCATTCGGCTGAAAAGCAGATCACGAAGACCCTTCCGAAGTTGATTGAAGCAGCGACGTCCACAGAGCTGAAGAAAGCATTCGAACACCACCTTAAGGAGACCGAAGGCCAGATCGTTCGGTTGGACAAGGCCTTCGAGATGCTGGGAACGAGGCCGAAAGAGAAGACCTGCGACGGGATGAAGGGGATCTTATCGGAAGGTTCGGAGATGCTTCACGAAACGAAAGAAGGCGACGTGCGCGACGTGGCTCTTATCTCAGCGGCGCAGAGGGTGGAGCACTACGAGATGGCCGCTTACGGGAGCGTGCGGTCGTACGCCGAGCAGCTTAACCAATCGCAGATTGCGACACTGCTGCAGGAGACGCTCGAGGAAGAAAAGGCAGCCGACAAGAAATTGACCGAGATTTCTCAAAAGGTGAACAGCCGGGCCAAGCACGCGGCATAGAGCCGGTACGCGGCCGGCGCCTCGTATACAGACATCATTTCGACATAGAGCAGTGAAAAGTTCGTAAAGAATAGCGAGTCTTATCAAGGCTGGGGGCGAAATCAGATCGCACGACGTGAAAACTGCATCGCGCTGTTCGCGTATTCGCATGCGCACGCGTGGGCAGAGTGTGGTGGCAGCGGGAGAACGCAATGAGAATATTTTTCGAGAAGATCCAGGATCTGCAGGCGCTTTATGTGAGGCAAATGCGCCTGCTGCTCTCAGCCGAAGAACTGATTGCAATCAAGACTTCGTTTTTTACCGACAGGGCGACGGACCCGCAACTCCAGCAGGAGCTGCGCAAGCAATCTGAACATGGAGAAGCACATGCCGCGCGACTGAGAGATATGCTCGGCCGGACGGGCAGTGAATCGGCGCCCGTGAAATGCAATGCGATCTATGCCTTGTTTGACGAGGCGGAAGAGCTGGTGAAAGACGCCGCGCACGACAGTGTGCGCGACGCCATGCTGATTTCCGAGGCGCAGCGCATCAAACACTATGAGATTGCCGCGTACGGCGCGCTGCGGCAGTTCGCGCGGGTTCTAAACCGCTCGGAGGATGAACGGCTGCTGAATGAAACCATCCATGAGAAGGGTGATGCCGACAAGCAGCTTTCAAGCATCGCCGAGCGGGTGAATCCCGCTGCGAAGGCAGCATAAAGATCACCGATCGTTCAACAAGGAGTCCTATGAAAACACAATCCGCCCAAGCACTTTCGGGCATTTTCTCCAAGCCTCCCGAACTGATGGCCGACCTGCTGTCATCGGAAGAGCTATTCCCGGGAGGCCCGGCGGCTGGATTGCGGGTGCTCACCATGTACACAGCTTTCGCCGGCAAGCGGCTCAGTCCTTCGCGCAGGCACAGTCTGGAACGGACCAAGGAATTACTGGTGAACCGGGCGTTCGGGACAAAACGGCCGCAAGGATAGCCCGGAATCGTGGGGCAACCAATTCCGGTTACCCGGACCAATCGATTTCGGGTGAATGGATTGACCCGGATTGCAACGGGTCGATCTTTTGGCCGGGCAACAACTGCGATGCAAATCTGCAAATCGAATTTGCCGGAGGATCGACCCGGCAGGAGGTTAGAAATGAATGCTTCCGATGTGCTTGTCGAAAGACTGATCGAATGGGGAGTGGACACGGTCTTCGGCTTGCCCGGAGACGGCATCAACGGTGTCTTTGAAGCGCTCAGAAAGCAAAAAGATCGCATTCGCTTTATTCACGTGCGGCACGAGGAATCGGCAGCGTTCATGGCATGCGCATACGCCAAGTTCACCGGCCGCCTCGGCGTTTGCGTGGCGACATCCGGTCCGGGAGGTATTCACTTGCTGAACGGCCTTTATGACGCGAAGATGGACGGCTCGCCAGTGCTGGCCATCACCGGCATGCAGCACAGCGACTTGATTGGAACTTTCACACAGCAGGACGTGGCCCTCGACAAGCTTTATGTCGATGTGGCCGTGTACAACGAACGCGTGATGAACGGCGCGCACATGGAGAGTGTGACCGACCTCGCGGTTCGCTCGGCACTGTCGAAGCGCGGAGTCGCGCATTTGACCATACCGGTGGACGTGCAGGTTCAAGCGATGAAGGAAGGCCGCTCTTCGCGCAACCCCGTGAACCATACCTCCGCCTCTCCTGCATTTCCTGAGCATCTGCCGGCGCAGGTGGATCTGGAACACGCGGCTGACATTCTGAATCGCGGCAAGAAGATCGCCATTCTTGCCGGCCGAGGCGCGCTTCATGCGACCGACGAACTGGAGCGTGCCGCGGAAGTCCTGGGCGCGCCGATCATCAAAGCATTGCTCGGCAAAGCGGCGGTTCCCGACGACAGTCCTTACACAACGGGCGGAATCGGGCTCCTCGGCACGGAGCCTTCGCAAGATGCGCTGGAGGCTTGCGACACCCTATTCATGATCGGTTCGTCTTTCCCTTACATTGAATTCCTTCCTGCGCCGGGGTCGGTGAAGTGTGTGCAGATCGAACTCGACCCGCAGCGGGTGAGCCTGCGGCACCCGGCCGACGTTGCGCTTGTGGCCGATACCAAGACCTGTTTGCGCGCTCTGATTCCGATGCTGCAGCAGCATGGGCGCGAGTTTCTGACTAAAGCGCAGGAGGGCAAGGCGAAATGGCAGAAGCTGATGGAGGAGCGGGGAACGCGGCCGGACAAGCCCATGAAGCCGGACGTGGTGGGCTGGGAACTGGGCAAGCGAATTCCGGCAAACGCCATTGTGACGTCGGACTCGGGAACCATTACCACCTGGTGGGCGCGTTATGTTCCCGCACTCCGGGGCCAGAAGCACAGTTGCTCGGGAAATCTGGCAACCATGGCTTGCGGCCTGCCGTACGCCATCGCCGCCGCCGTAGCGTATCCGGATCGTCCTGTCTATTGCATCATCGGTGACGGCGGATTAAGCATGTTGCTCGGCGAGCTGATTACGATTGCCGCTTACAAACTGAATATCAAGATTGTAGTGATCAAAAACAACACGCTGGGCCAGATCAAGTGGGAGCAGATGGTTTTCCTCGGCAATCCCGAATACGCCTGCGACCTTTATCCAGCCGATTTTGTCATGATCGCGCGCGGCGCAGGGATTGAGGCCATTCACATTGAGGATGCCGCGCAATGCGGGGCGCAACTGGATTCAGCAGTGAACAGAACGGGCCCCGTGCTCATCGAGGCCGCGGTCGATCAATTTACGCCGCCCATGCCGGCGAAGATCAAGGCATCGCAAGCCATCAAGCTGGCCGAAGCGCTGATGCGCGGCGAACCGAACCGATCGAAGATTGTGCTGACCAACCTGCACGATTCCGTGCGTGAGCTGATTTAGCAGAATTCCGCGCGTGCGGCCGGGGACTTTACCAGGGACTTGAATGAGCAGCGAACCTCAAATCCGGAATGTCGAGTTGACTGTTTACAAGGTGCCCACCGACGCACCAGAAGCGGACGGCACTTTTGAATGGAAGTCGACGACCGTAGTGCTTGCCGAGATCTCCGCGGGGAATGCGACCGGTGTTGGATACACCTACGGGAGCGAAGCCATTGAAGCTCTCGGGCGGCACTTGGCTGAAACCTGCCTGGTCAACCAGTCCGCGTTCGACATTCCACGGCTGAACAGCCGGATGGCGCGCGCCGTGCGCAACAACGGGAACGGCGGAATCAGCGCGATGGCCATCTCGATGCTCGATATCGCGCTTTGGGATTTGAAGGCGCGCCTGCTCGGATGCTCCGCTGCAAGGTTGCTGGGAAGAGCGCGGGACGGAGTGCCGGTGTACGGAAGCGGCGGGTTCACATCCTATTCCGACAAGCAACTGGAAGAGCAGCTCTCTTCGTGGACCGAAGCGGGCATGCGCATGGTGAAGATGAAGGTGGGGACAGACGCGGAAGCCGACCCGAGGCGGGTAAAGAAAGCGCGCGAGAGCATCGGCGAGAACGCAAGCCTGTTTGTCGATGCGAATGGAGCATACAGCGTGAAGGAGGCGCTGCATCTCGCTGAATGTTTCCATGAGCAGCAGGTGACATGGTTCGAAGAGCCGGTGAGTTCAGACCATGTGGAGGGCCTCCGGCTGATTCGGGAGCGTGCGCCGGCCGGCATGGAGATTGCGGCAGGCGAGTACGGGTACAACGCGTTCGATTTCTGGCGGCTGCTCAAGCCCGGCGCAGTGGACGTGCTGCAGGCCGATGCTACGCGCTGCGGCGGATTCTCGGGGTTCCTGGCGGCTTCGCGAATCGCTGCGAGTTTCGGATGCCCGCTTTCAGCGCATTGTGCGCCGAGTTTGCATATGCATGTCGGCTGCGCGGTTACGAACCTTCGGCATATTGAGTATTTTCACGATCATGTACGCATTGAAAGCATGCTGTTCGATGGATTCATCGGGCAGCGAAATGGTTTATTGAAGCCCGACGATTCCAGGCCCGGCCTCGGCCTGACCGTGAAGCGAAAGGACGCGCTGCGCTACGCGGCTTGATTCATGCTCAATGATCGCAGCCAATTCGTGTTAGGCAAATTTCCCCAGCGGTCGCTGCGGCTGCTTCATTTGCCTTGTGCGGCCAACCTACCCGCGGTTGAAGGAGGCATGTCTTGAGCGTGGCGCTCACTCCTCACCGGCTCGAGGTTGTCGCTCGCCGCGCTGTGCCCGAATCTCCGCGCCGCGCCGCGCTGGATGTGCTGGAGCATCTTCGCGATGGGCGCTTTCAGCGGAGTCTCTCTCTGATTGTGGCCGCTACCAGCGTCGCCAGCGGGTTGGAAGTCGGCTACGAGCATTACAAGGGAAGTTACAGCAATCCGGTGATGTATTCGCCGGTTCTGCTGAGCGCTGCGCTGGCCGGCGCCGGAGCAGCAGCGGTTTTTAGCAGAAGTGCCGCGAAGACTTATCTGCGCGCGGTGAGCGCCGCGTCGCTGGTGGATGGCGTCATCGGGCTCGGCTTTCATATTCGGGGGATCGCGCGAAAGCCAGGCGGCTGGCGCCTTCCGGTCACTAACATTGTGATGGGACCGCCAATTTTCGCGCCATTGCTTTTTGGAACGAGCGCCTACCTTGGGGTGATCGCGTCTTATCTACGCCGCGAAGGCGATCCGCCGAATGAGCCCGGCGAACGGAAAGAAAACCGGGAAGAGCGAGAGGGGCGCAACTCAGACTGGAGAGTTGAGATCAGCCAGGGCCGGTTTCAAAAACATCTCTGCGTCATCACGATTGCGTGGGCATTCTTCAGCGGATTTGAGGCGCTCTATTCCCACTACAAATCGAATTTCCGGTACAAAGCACAGTGGACGCCGATCGTGCTCGCACCCGTTCTGATGGCGGCTGCGGCGGGGGCGATTTTTAGCCGACGCGTGGCGCGAACACTGCTTCCTGCAGCGTCGGCGCTGGCAATGGCGGATGGCGCCGTGGGATTTTACTACCATGCGCGCGGCGTGGTGCGGAGGCCGGGCGGAACTCGAAAGGCGGTTTACAACATACTCTATGGACCGCCCATCTTCGCGCCGTTGCTCTTTGCGGCCTGCGGGTTTCTTGGACTCTTGGCCAGCGTGCTGCGACGGGAGGGCAAATGAAGAGGCGCGATGCAAGCGCGGACCCGGAGGCGACTCAGGAACTGGTAGCCCGCGAGCAACCTGGATATTACCCGGGCTACCGCACGTTGGAACAACAGGATAGCTGGGATGAGGCGACGCGAGACGTTGTGACCAAGCGTGTTGCCTCCGCGCCGCCGATTCGTTTCTTTGGCGCCAAGGATGCGGTATTGCTTCGGGCAATCATCGATCGCCTTTTGCCGCAGGACGATCGCATCGCGGAAAAGCGCATTCCGATTCTCGAAGTGATCGATGGGCGACTCTATAAAAACACGCTGAACGGATATCGTTACGACAGTATGCCGCCTGATCGCGATGCTTATCTTCTTGGATTGCGCGCTATCGATGCGATGGCCCAGGAACGATTCAAGATGCCGTTTGTCGAACTCGATGCCTTTTCGCAGGAAGTGCTTTTGAAATCGCTGCACGACGGAAAGCCCGATCCCGCGGTTGCAATTTGGAAACGAATGCCTGTCAAACGTTTTTGGACGTTGATCCTGGAAGATTGTGTTAACGCATATTACTCGCATCCCTGGGCGTGGGATGAGATGGGATATGGCGGCCCCGCCTATCCGCGCGGTTATATGCGCCTGGAAAACGGCTTACCTGAGCCCTGGGAAAAGGACGAAGTCCGGTACGTGTGGAGGGCTCCAGCCGATTCCGTATCCGATCTCGATTTAATTGACCAAACCAGAGTGGCACGCAGTTCACTTCTTGAGGGCACGCGCTGAGATGCCTCTGTTTGGACCATTCGAAGCCCCCTCCAACGGCGATCATCGCCTCGGCCCGATGCAGCGCATGACGACGCCGATGCGCAAGTTTGCCGCCAACGAGACGGTGGATTACGTCCTGGTTGGCGTGGGCTCGGCGGGTGGCGTTCTTCTGCAGCGGCTGGCGCGGGCAGGGTTCAAGGTAATCGGGATCGAAGCGGGGCCGTTCTGGGACACCGAGCGCGACTGGGTCAGCGACGAAGAAGGTTCTCACGAGCTCTATTGGAACGATCTGCGCATCATTGGGGGAAGCGACCCGCTGGCGCTTGGCGCCAACAATTGTGGAAAGGGAGTTGGCGGCGGTTCGGTACATTGGGCGGCGTTTACGCCCCGCTTTCATCCCTCCGATTTTCGCGTTTACAGCGAGGATGGAGTGGGCGCGGATTGGCCGATGTCGTATTGGGATCTGAAGCCTTACTACGAGCTGCTGGAACGCGAAATGCCGGTTGCCGGTCCTGCCTATTTTCCCTGGGGCGATCCGCACGGCTACACTTACGGGCCGCATCCGCTGGGAGGCATCGGCGACGTGCTAGTGCACGGATGCACCAAGCTCGGCATTCGCACGGTGGCAGGCGGCCCGGTCGCAATTCTTTCGGCGTCGCACGGGGATCGTCCGCATTGCATCTATCGAGGATTTTGCCTGCAGGGATGCAAGGTTGGGGCGAAGGCCAGCACACTGATTACGCACGTTCCAGATGCGATTGCGCACGGCGCCGAAGTTCGCGCGCATTCGATGGTGTCGCGGATCGTGCTGCGCCCTGACGGAAAGGCCGATGGTGTTCTCTATCTGGATCGCGAGGGCAAGGAATGCTTTCAACGCGCGAAAGCGGTCATCGTTTGCGGGTATTCCATTGAAACTCCGCGGCTGCTCTTCAACTCGGCTTGCCCGGGCCACAGGCACGGGCTCGCGAACTCCAGCGGGACGCTGGGCCGCTTTCTGATGGCGCAGGCCGGCAACGTTGTCGCCGGGCGTTTTCCAAATCTCATTCGGATGTATAAGGCTCCGCCTGCGCATGCGTTAAGCGAGGAGTTCTACGAAACGGACCGCAGCCGGGGCTTTGCGCGCGGGTTTGCAATTCAGACTGTGTCGCCGCTTCCGGTGTCGTTCGCCAAACACATGATGGTGGCGGCCAAGGCGTGGGGATGGGGATTGCGCCGCGTAATGATGGACTACAACCATTGGGCGACGATTGGCGTGCTCGGTGAGATTCTGCCGTGGGAAGACAATCGCGTCGAGGTGGCGACGGAGAAGGATCAGTACGGAATCCCAGTTGCCAAGGTGTTCTTTAACCTGCACGACAACGACAAGAAGTTGATTGAATTTGCCAAGCAGAAGGTGATGGACGTGCTGTGGGCCGCCGGCGCCGAAACGGTAGTTCAGGAGCCGCGGTACGCGCACCTTGTGGGAGCCGCGCGTATGGGAAGTTCGCCGGACTCTTCCGTTGTTGACAAGTTTGGACGCACCCACGACATCGCGAATCTTTTCATTTGCGACGGCAGTATCCTTCCCACCCAGGGTTCGGCGAATCCGGGACTCACAATTCAAGCACTCGCTGCACGCACGGCCGATTATCTGATTGAGCAGGGAGAAGCGGCCTTCTCAAGCCGCGGCGAGATGCAAGAGCCGAAGGTTCGATACGACCTATCCCCGCCGTTTACCCATTTCAGAGGCAATCCGCGTTTCGCCTGAGCTCGCTATTGCGGCCCTCCACCCATGCCGCACGTTGCGCAGGATGGCTCGCGGCTACTGCGCTGGAATTTGACTATTCAAAATGCGAATGCACTGGTTTGGAAACTCCGTCGGAGTGGAAGGGGTCAATTCTTCGGCTTGCGTTCGACGTCTTTGCCGGGGTTGCTCGCATGCACCAATTCCGGGGCCGATACCGCGCTCAGCGTCGTTCTTTGCTTCCTGGTATCGATGCGTCGCGAGCGTTCGAACGGCGGGATGAGTGCGGGCCACAACGATACTGACTGGCGGGACTTGAGCGCCTGCTCGATCGCCTCAAGAACCCGCACGTCCGCCAGTCCTTCCTCCACATCCGGTTCGGGATCCGTGTTGTTCAGGATGCACTGCGAGAAGTACTTCATCTCGCCTCCGAAATGATCGGTGTTCTTGAACTTCTCTTCAGTCGCTTTCTCGCCGATCACGGTAGTCTGCCGGATTGGTTTGCCGAACGTATACGCGGGATCGAGCTGGATCGAACCTTTGGTTCCGACGGCGATAAAGGAGTCTGCGGGATTTCCAAAATACGACAGATTGAATTGCGCCAGCTTATCGCCCGGGAATCGCAGGGAGACGGCAACCGTATCGTAGAAATCCTGGTCAAAACCGGATTGTGAATGCTTTGTGCCCACGGCAGATACAACTTCGTCGGGTTCATCTTCAAACACGTAGCGCGCGGCATTTACAGGATACGGTCCCATGTCCATGACCGGACCTGCATTTTCGCCGCTGTGGGCGCGGTGATTCGCCGGGTCGAGGAGTTGGGTAAAGGTCGACGCAAAAAGATGAACCTCGCCGAGGACGCCGGAGCGTATCTTTTCGATGGTATCGAGTGTCCCTGGCTCGAAATGCAGCCGGTAGGCGACCATGAGCATGGCGGGGGACTCCGCAGCCGCGCGAAGAATCTGATGGCATTTCTCGGTTGAGACTTCCAGAGGCTTCTCGGTGAGTACATGAATGCCTGCCTGAAGCGCGGGAACGATGAATTCCGCGTGGCGCCAGTTCGGCGTTGAGAGGTAGATTGCGTCGAATAGCCCGGAGCCAAGCGCCTTCGAATAGTCTTCGTAGGAGTAAGTCGCCTCCACGCTATACTTCTTCCCAAGTGTCTCTGCCTTGACTGGGTCCGAAGTGATCAATGCGGTGATTTCGGAGTTTCCTGTATGCCGGACGCCGGGCATCATGTCTTCCTGCGCGATGTCGCCTAAGCCCACAATTGCATACCGGACAGTTTTTGCCGGATCCTTGGCCAACAAATTCTCCATTGCCATAAGTGCTCTCCTCTCGCCGCCATCTCACTTCGAGAACGGCAGCGTGATCATTGGCCAAGGCGAACCCGTAAGGAATCCCTGCAATGCGTATGGGTCTAATCCGCATCACGGTTGGAAAGAATCGGCGCTTCGGTAAGTCATAAGGAAGGGCTCGCGGAACAGACCGCCAGACGGCTATTTCGGAGATTCGTCGGGCTGTTTTGCGCCGGCTTTGCCGCCCTTCACCGCGCCTTTTGTGGTGTTCCTGGTTTTATTCCACGCCTTCTGTGTGCCTCTCTTCGTCGCGTGATAGGTCTTCTTTGTTCCTTTCTTCACGCCCCTTCCGGCATCTTTGGCGGCGTTCTTTGAATCATGACCGGCATCTTTCATGTCCTGCTTTGCGGTCGTGTTCGAGTTGGACTGTTGCGCGGGTCTACTCCAGGCGGATAACGGAGCAAATGCGAGAAGAATTCCAGTCAGGATGGCCGGCATGGTCAGTTTCGTGTTCATGCGCGTTGGGATTCGTGAAGGGCGCAAGGAGTTGGCTGCATGAAACAGGTTAATGCTGAAAATCCATGGCATTGCTGCAATACCGCTTCGAGTTTCCATCCTGCAAAAGGGGTCTTCGCTGCAAGGACGATTACGAGGGAGTGCCGCTGGTTTTCCATTCGACTTCGACGACGCCCGGCAGGGCCTCAAGCTCGCAAATCGATAGCGGAATCTCCCCACTCCCGTTCTGGGCCGGCCAACGCACTTCGCAATCGAATCTTCGACAATGCCGGCGTGTCGAGTGGGACATGGAGAGAGACTTGATTCGGAAATCGGCCACGCGAAGGTGCTGACGCAACGCATGCGCCGAAAGCTGATCGTCGGCAACCGTAACCATCAACTGCGCGGGCTGATAACGCTCAACACGGTTCTCAAGAATACGGAACCACCATAGAATGACGAACCCGAGGAACGTGGACGCCGATCCCAGAATGAGTTGACCGCCCCCCATGCAGAGCCCGATTACGGTTGCATACCACATGGTTGCGGCCGTCGTGATGCCGACTACGAGTTCGTTCTTGCGGACGATCGCACCGGCTCCGATGAAGCCGACGCCTGTGAGAATGCCGAGGGGCAGGCGCATCAGATCCATGACGATATAGGAGTTTGGCGGCTTCCCGTTGGTCTGGATCAAAAGATTCATTTGGATCATCGCCACGGACGCGGCCAATGTGACCAGCAGTGTGGTACGGAGTCCCGCGGCATGCCCGGTTTTGCTGCGTTCCATTCCAAGCAGGCTTCCTGCCGCCACCGTGAGCAGCAGCCGAAGAGCAATCGCGGGCCAATGGAGTTCTACTGGCATGTAAGATTTGGATTCCAAAGGCACAAGACTGGATGTCATTGCGGAAACAATGCCCGTTTCCAATTGCACGAAGGATTGAGAGTCGCAGGTTCACGCCCATCTGGTTGTCGGGCGTACTGACGGCATCGCACATTGGGGGCATCTATCGAGTGCAACGGTCGTCCTACTTGCGAACTGGTCCTCACCGAAAGTCCGCAGGAACTGCGAAAGGAATTCGTTCCGGAATCGGGAATCGCGCTGATTCGTTTTTGAGCAGGCATCGAAAGCGATCATATGCTGCGCAAGTTCCGGGCAGCACCCGCGTGGGTCGAGAGATGAAATCGGACATGTCGAAAACCAGGTGGACGACTTCTCACATCTTAGTCAGCAGGAAAAGGAGAGGATGATCCTATGCCAAATCGGTCTACCACGGAACGGGCCAAAAGGGATCTGCGCCAAGGAAAATCGCCGTCAACCGCGGCCGGAGAATTCGTGCATGAAGAAATCGAACATGTTCGGCAGGGCAAGCATGGAGCGCGGTCCCCGCAGCAGGCGGTCGCTATTGGATTGAGCAAAGCTCGCCGCGCCGGTGTCCCATTGCCTCCGCCGAAGAAAGGAAAGGCGAAGGAAAGCACGAGAAAAAACGCGAGACGGGCGTACCAAAAAGGTCAAGCAGGTGGAAATGGGAAGCCGTCGCCGCGCGCCTCTCAAGCTCGCAAGACTGTGCTGAAGAAAGAGTCTCATCGTTCGGCTTCACGAAGTGCGCTGTCGGCCCAAACTCGCAGGGCAGCCCGAGGACGGAGCAGCGAGAGCAGGAGTGCTGCGGCTAGAAAAGCAGTAGCAACGAAAGGCAAAGCTGGCCGCCAAGCTGCCGCGAAAAGAGTTGCCCGGACACGAGCGAAGCACGACTAGATGCGGATGAGGCGCGAGCCGATTAGGCGTTGCCAAAGACGGGAATGGATGCGCCGTGAATGACGCGGGCCTTGTCACTGACGAGGAAGAGCACGACCTCTGCGATGTCCTCTGGTTTGGGCCATTTGGAAAAGTCTGCTTTGGGCATCGCGCTGCGATTGGCCGCGGTATCGATGATGCTGGGCAAAATGGAGTTGACGCGGACGCCGGTGCCGAGGAGATCGGCGGCGAGCGAGTCCATAAGAGCGACGGCGGCGGCTTTTGAAGCGGCATAGGCCGATGCGCCGGCGGCGTGATCCCACGCGGCTTTGGCGGCAACATTGACGATGGCGCCGGATTTGCGCGCGATCATGGGAGGCACGACCGCCCGAGCGAGCGAGAAAGTTGCGCGCAGATTGAGGTTCAGCATGCGATCGAAGACTTCGGGTTCGAGCTGCCATAGCGGAATGCCGCCGGCATAGCCGCCAACGGTGTTCACCAGCGCGTCGAGGCGATTGAAGCGGGCGAGGATCTGGGCGACAAGGGTGACGGCGCCGGGCGGATCGGTCACGTCTGCTTCGAATCCTACGAGACGGTTCGCACTGTCGCCTGCTGCGTTCTTGAGGGCAAGGAATTCCTCCTGGTGCCGCCAGGTGACCGCCACGGTTGCGCCATGCTGGAGAAATGCGAGGCTGACCGAGCGGCCTAGCCCGCCAGTACCGCCGCTGACGAGGACGACTTTCTCAGAGAAATCTGTGCTCATTGGTTGGGTTCCTCGAACCACTTTCCACTCAGTATCCCATGCTATCCATTCCGATTGCAGCCGGAGAATTTGTGCGTGCCTTATTTCTTGCCGAAGATAAGCGCCGTGAGGCAAAGCCGGAGGAGCCCATGGTAGTATGGCTGCGCAGTTTTGAATTCCGCAAGAGGACGGGCGCGCGGGGGCGCTGCGAGCGAGGCGCAAGGACTCTGCGGGTTGGGAGGTTTTATGCGATCTGGAATTGCGTTGGCTGGGGGAGTCGCGCTTTGGATAGCGTGGCCAGGCCCTCTGTTTGCGAAGACGACCGACATATTACGAAATGACAAGGTGGCCGTGAGCGAGGTGAGGCTGGCGCCGGGCGAGCGAACGCCGCTCCTGAAAGATCACGCGAGTGCGGTAGTGTATCTGGCCGGCGAAGAGGCGCACGTGAAGTTGGCGAATGGCACGGAAAGGAATTTTACGATTCACCGAGGCAAGACAGTGAACGAGCCGGCGCGCGCCGGAGAACTGATTAACACCGGGCATGTGCCTTTGCGGCTGGTGCGCGTAGCATTTTTGACCGCAGGCGAGCATGAGATGTGGGGCATGAAGGGGCTGCCGCCCAATTATCAAATGCTCTTTGAGGACGAGCACAGCCGGACCTACAACATCAGGATTGCGGCGCACGGGTGGGAGCCGCAACATACGCATCACGATCGCGTGGTGGTTTGCCTAAGCGGCGCAAAGCTGGAGCATGTGCTGCCGGATGGGAAGGTGGTGCCTTCGACGTTGAAGACGGATGAGGTCGACTGGCGGCTGGGACAGACGCACAGAGGACACAACCTTGGCGACACAAATCTTTGGGTTGTAGCGATCGAACCCAAGTGAGGGGCGCTGTGAAGGAGGAGCCGGCCGATGGCGGCAGGGACCAGGCTCCCGTTCCGCGTGATAGGATTTGCGGAGATTGCTGAGGGTCAATGTCTGAGACCAGGATGCCTGAATCCCGGCCGACTCATGTGAAGATGTCGCGCCGCGAATGGATCGTCGTGGCTCTCCTTGTGGTTTCGGTGGTGATCAATTACGTTGACCGCAGCAACCTTTCGCTGGCAGTTCCGATTCTGGAAAAGCAGTTTTCGATTTCGGCCTATCGGGCCGGCGAACTGCTTGCGGCATTCTTCTGGACCTACGCTCTTGTGCAATTGTTCGGGCTGGCGGGTTGGCTGGCTGACCATTTTCATGCGGGTTGGGTCCTCTTCCTCGGCTATTTGCTTTGGTCACTGGCCACGGCAGCTACGGGCCTGACGGCGAGTTTTGCCGCGCTGTTCGCCTTCCGACTGCTGCTGGGAATCGGCGAGTCGGTAGCGTATCCATGCTACTCGCGGATCTTCGCAACCATGCCGCAGGAGCATCGCGGGCGAGCGAACTCACTGATCGACGCGGGCACCAAGCTGGGACCGGCTGCGGGTGCTTTTGTGGGCGGCATTGTGCTGGTGCATTTTGGCTGGAGGATGCTGTTTCTGTTCTTTGGCATGGGTGCGCTGCTATGGCTGCCGCTGTGGTATTGGGCAATGCCGCATGGCCCAGTGAACCACGCGCCGGAGCCGGTGAACGAAAAGATTGAGGGCGCGCCTTCGCATGATCCGCCTGTCCCCAGCCTGTCGATTCTGGCAATCCTGCGATTGCCGTGCGCCTGGGGATCGTTTATCGGCCATTTTTGCGGGAACTACTTTTACTATTTTCTGCTGGCGTGGCTACCCGCGTACCTGATGCAGGAGCAGCATCTTTCGATCGGCGCGATGTCGCGGCTGACGTCGCTGATATTCACTGCGATTGCCTGCTCGACACTGGTGTGCGGGTTTGCTTCAGACCGGTTGATCGCGAAAGGCGTATCGCCCAGCATCGTGCGGCGCGGCCTGGCGACGGGCGGGCTCGTTGTGGCGTCCGCATTGATTCCGTTCTCGATGGTTCGCGGGCATCCATTGCTGGCGATGGGACTGATGTTCCTGGCGGCCGTTGGGCAGGGCGCGTATACGTCGAACCACTGGGCGGTTACACAAACGCTGGCAGGGCCGGTGATGGCGGGGCGCTGGTCGAGCCTGCAAAACGGATTTGCGAACTTCTCCGGTATCGCGGCGCCGTGGCTGACGGGATTGATTCTTCAGAGAGAAGGAAGCATGCGGTCGGCCTTTACCGTGACCGGAGTTGTGACGTTGATCGGCGGAGTGACCTTTGGATTGCTGGTGAGGCGCGTGGAGCAGGTTGACTGGGAGGCGCTGGCACGGGGCTGACGGCATGGCCGGATGTTCCGAATTGTTTTATCGCGCGGCCCGGGCCTCGAGATTACGGATGGATTTTAGCATTTCCGCAAGCGAGGCTTTGCCAATTTCAGATTCGAAATCTCTCTGCAGGCGGTCGAGCGCGGCGATGACGCGAAGGGCGCATCGCTTGCCCTGCGGCTTGAGAGTGAGAAGGTAGGAGCGCGCGTCAGCGGGATCGATCTTGCGCTGCAGGAACCCCTTTGCTTCGAGTGACGATATGCAATGACTGAGGTTGCCGCGCGTGGTGGCAAAGGTCTCGGCCAGCTGCGAGGGCTTGACGGGCCGGGGCGCCTCAAAAAACAACGCCGCGAGCACGAGCGACTCAAGAAAGCCGACGCCGTCGGCGGCGAGCACGCGCGCGGTGAGCGATTCAAAGCGGCGCGAGGCGCGGTTGACCGCGAACATGGGGCTTTCGTGAAGGAAGGCGTCGATTCGCATTGGCGTCAAAAGTAGTTTAGCAGTTCAATTATTCAAATCAATACAAAATTGTCGTTGGGAGTTGGTTAGGCCGCCGGAGATGATGTGTCGAGCATGCATATGAAAGCGCAACCAGGTTTTTGGAGGATCGCGGCGGTTATCGCGGTCGCGTGCACGGTCGCGGCGCTCGAGGTCGCTGCGCAAGATGCCGCGCCGCAGACCGGAGCGAAGGTGAAGGGGAAGACCGAGACCATGGTCGTGCTGGGCACGGCTACGCCAGTGCCGCTGGGCGAATCACCGCGCGCGGTAGAGGTGCTGCCGGTGAAGGGCAAATCCCTGGCTGCCGAATCGCCTCAGGATTTTCTGCGTGAGGACTCATCGATTTTTCTTGAAGAGCGGGGCGCCGGCGGCGGACAGGCGGATCTTGTGCTGCGCGGGGGCAGCTTTGAGCAGACGCTGGTGCTGCTGGATGGGTTTCGCATCAATGACGCGCAGACCTCGCACCATAATCTCGATTTGCCGGTGCCGCTGGAGGCGATGGACTCGATCCAGGTGCTGGAGGGCGCAGGATCGACGCTTCACGGAGTGGATGCTTTGAGCGGGGTGGTGGATTTTTTGACGGCCGCGCCGGATCACGATTCGCTATTCCTGCGCGCGGGCGGCGGAAGTTTTGAATCGAACGAGGAGACGCTGATGGGCGGCGCCACGCGCGGGCGATGGAGCGGGCGCGTAACGGCGGAGCGGAATTTTTCGACGGGATTTATGAACGACCGCGATTACCGCAATGAAGATGCATCGGCGGAGGGTTGGGCAGGGACGCGGCTGGGCGTGACCGACGTGCTGTTGGCTACCAGCGACCGGGCATTTGGGGCGAACCAGTTTTACGGGGACTACCCCTCATGGGAGCGTACGAAGGGATGGTTTGGCGGAGTGCGGCAGGAGTTGGGCAGCCAGACCGAGGCTGCGTTTGCGTACCGGAGGCACACAGACGATTTCGTGCTCTTGCGCGACGACCCGGCGATTTATGAGAACAACCACATCGATGGGTCTTGGCAGGGGATGCTGCGGCGCACGGAGAATCTGCCTGCGGGCGCGGTGCTACTGATGGGGCTGGAGGCGGATGGCGACAGCATCGACAGCTACAACTTTTCCGGAGGCGTGCGTTCGTTTGCACTTGGAATCCATGCGCGGAATCGCGGAGCGGGGTATGTGGACGTGGATGTGCGGCCGGCCAAGCGGCGCTGGAGCTTGTCGGCCGGGGCGCGCGAGGAGATTTTTTCGGGCGGAGCGCAGGCGGTGTTTTCTCCTGAGCTGGCGGGAAGTTTCCGTGTGGCAAACAGCCTGAAGCTGCGTGCCAGCGCTGGATACGGATTCAGGATTCCGACGTATACAGATTTGTATTATTCCGATCCGTCGACGCTGGGAAATCCAAACTTGAAGCCGGAGTCGGCGTGGTCGGGCGACGCGGGTGCGGACTGGACGCCATCAACCAAGGTGACGCTTTCGGTGACGGGATTCTACTCGCGGCAGCACGACACGATCGATTACTTGAAGAGCCCGACAGCACCGAATATGTATCTTCCCGCGGGGTGTCCGGCGACCATCTGGTGCGCGGACAATTTAAGTGGGCTCAGCTTTGTCGGAGTGGAATCGACGCTCACCTGGATTCCGAACCGGTTGCAGATAGTGCGGATAGCCTGGACGGGATTGCATGGGGCGCAGAATGCGCTGCACGGGCTCGAGTCGGAGTACGTATTCGATTATCCGGTCGAGAACATTCACGCAGAGTGGAGGTGGGGGCTGGGACACAACTTCGCGATCGACAACACTGTCCAGCTCGCAGAGCGCTACCAGCAGACGGTGTACCCGGTGTGGAACGTGGAGGCGACGCGCGCGGCGGGCCGGATTCAGCCGTATTTGCGGTTTACCAATTTGAGCAACACGGGATACCAGGAGATCACCGGCGTGAACATGCCGTCGCGGGCGATTGTGGGTGGCGTGGCGATACAGATTGGGAATTGAAGAGACAGTGGCCGGTGATCGGGAACGACATGAAGCGAAATGAGATTGCGACTCCAGTCCCAGGTCTCGAAAGCGAGACCCGGGGCACCCATGTTCGTGGATCACGCCAGATGCTTCTTGAGGAACGCGAGAGTGCGCTCACGAGCTTCTTTGGCAGCGGCAGCGTTGTAGCTGGGGCGCGGATCGCAGTTGAATGCGTGGCCGGCGTCGTACCAGAAGATTTCGACTTCAGGATGCGCGGCGTGAACTGCCTCAGCGACGGCGGGCGGAATGTGTGCGTCCTGGCGGCCGAAGTGGAGCATCACAGGGCAATTGGGTGTTTCGGCCGTGTACTTGCCGATTTGGCCGCCATAGTAACCCACAGCTGCAGACGGGTGAAGGCGCGTAGCAGCAAGCCAGGCCAGCGAACCGCCGAAGCAGTAGCCGACGACGCCAACCTTCTTGCCTGATTCCTTTGCGGCATAATCGATAGCCGCGCCAATGTCGAGGACGGATTTGTCGGGGTTGAGTTTCGGCATGAGGCTCATGGCGGTCTGCATGTCGGCGGCTTCATAGCCGAGTTCAATGCCTGGTTGAATGCGGTCGAAAATGGCGGGAGCGACGGCGAGAAAGCCGTCTTTCGCGTAGCCGTCGGCGACGGAACGGATGTGTGCGTTGACGCCGAAGATTTCCTGAATGACGATGAGGCCGGCGATCGACCCCAGCGACGAAGACCTGTCGCCGGGGGCCCCGGCGATGGGTTGACCTGCGGGCCGGGCGACGTAGGCGCTCAGCTGTTGTCCGTCCGATGCGTGAAGGGTTACTGATTCGCTCAAAGATGGACCTCCTATGGCCAATTCAGTATCGGCGGGAGGACGGATGTAGTTCAAGTGGATTGGCGAAGCGAGCTGAGGCGATTGGAGGCAAGATGCCGCTCATCCTTTCGTTCGCCGCGGCAACTAAAAGGACGAGGCAACTGGCAGAGAAGTCGGGGCGACCCGGCGCGCGGCTCAGTTTACTCTGGGTGGCTTGGGAGGCGGGGTGAGCATTTTGCGCACGGCGAACTCGTCGCGGACAATGGTCAGGCCAAGGATGCAGCGCTCAAAGCCGTCGGAGAGACGCGCGAACAACGGCGCCTCCTGGGCATATTCGAAGAGATCGAACTGGCTGACGATGTAGTAGCTTTCCTTGCCGGCGCGAATGAGTTCGTCGAGAGTGGGATGGCGATGTCTTCGACCGCGGGCGGGAGCAGAGGCCTCAGGGTACATGCCGCCGACGAACAGCGAATAGTCGCCGATGTATTTGCGCAGGGCGCGCTCGGCATCGAATGAGGAAGCCGAGCCGTTCACGGGATCGGAGGCGCGCAGCATCTCTTCGAGCTCTTTGATGGGGCGTCCGGTCTCGTCGCGAACTTTATAGAGATTTTGCGCGTCTGAAAATTCGCAGAGAAGGCGGGCGATGTAGCCGGTGACTTCGGGATCGTGCAGACCCAGCTTGCCCTCGTAGCTGTTGCGAACCGCCTGCTGAAAGAAAGGTTCGAGCGGATGAGCCTTAGCCGACATACACACCTCCCGTGAACGGAACCCGAGCAAGTGTGCCTGTGCAGGAATCTTAAAGGAGCCGTCCCGCGAAGGCGACTACTTACTGAGATGCCGTTATGGCTGCGCGCGGACAGCCGGATGACTGCATGGGCTCCGGCTGTTCCAGCTCGTGCTACGCGGGGAAGTTGCCAGCCGCGACCCGATTTACATAGCGTTAACACTGAGATTACCGGAAAAGTTGCGTTTGGCAAAGGGGGAGAGAAGTTTTTTGGCAGTGTAAGAGCTTGATTGCAAAAGATGCTCACTCGAAAGTGGCAGGCGAGAGGACAGCGGGCCAAGCAAGTCAGCGGGCCGGCAAGTGAGCCCAGAGCCAAAACACGGGCGAACTCAGGGATGGGCAGCCTTTTCGGGTCGGTGGTGGCTGCCGATGGCGCGCCAGAAGGGCTCTATTGCGAGACCGATGAGGGCGTAGGTAATGGCATTCAACAAAATGACCTCGTAGTACGTCATCGGGATGGCGCGGGCGCGGCCGATCGATGAAAGAGGAATGGTGATTGCCTGGAGCATCGAGTGGTTGAAGTCGTAGCGAAGCCCGACGGTGGCAGCGATGAATGCCCAACAGACTGCCACACCCAATCCAGCAAAAGCCCAAAGAGCAATGAGCTTCTTCATGGAGAACCTCATTCGAGCCGCGTCGCCAGTGCTCGGGGCTGCACTGACGACGTGTAGCTCAACGATCAGACCGCGGCGGGCGCGCGCGACTCAAGTTGGGCGAGGCGATTGGCAAGCAGGGTCTCGAGCTTGACGAGCGCGGCGGAAAAGCCCTCGATGCCTTCCTTCAGCTTGTCGTGAGCCATGCGATCGGCGGCGTGCATGCGCTCGAAGGTGGCGTGGTCCATGCTGATTCTTTCAATCTGCATGGATTTGGCTTTTTCGGGATCGAGCTTGCGCGGCAGATCTGCCTGCGTGGATTCGAGCTCGCCAAGGAGCTGCGGCGAGATGGTGAGCAGGTCGCAGCCGGCAAGTTCGGTAATCTCGCCGATGTTGCGGAAGCTGGCGCCCATCACTACGGTTTTGTAGCCGAATTTCTTCAGATAGTTGTAAATGCGCGTCACCGATTGTACGCCTGGATCGTCCGCGCCTTGATAGTCCTTGCCCGTGTCTTTTTTGTACCAGTCGAGGATGCGGCCCACGAAGGGCGACATGAGCGTGGCGCCCGCATCGGCGACGGCGATGGCCTGATGAAGGCCGAAGAGCAGCGTCAGGTTGCAGTGAATGCCTTCCTTCTCGAGCACTTCGGCGGCGCGAATGCCTTCCCATGTGGAGGCGATTTTGATCAGGATGCGATCGCGGCCGATGTTGGCCTTCTGATAAAGGCCGATGATCTCGCGCGCCTGCGCGATGGTTTTGTCGGTGTCGTAGGAGAGACGTGCATCAACCTCCGTGGAGACGCGGCCGGGAATGATTTCGAGAATCTTTTTGCCGAAGGCAATGGCGAGACGTTTGAAGGCGAGGTTGGCAACGTCTTTATCGCTGGCGCTGTCGCCGAGGTCCTTGTGCGCTTCAGTCAGCACGCCGTCGACAATGGGCTGATACTGCGGCATTTGCGCAGCGGCGGTGATGAGCGAGGGGTTGGTCGTGGCGTCCTGCGGATGAAACTTCCCCATCGCTTCCATGTCGCCGGTGTCGGCTACGACCACGGTGTATCGGCGCAATTGGTCAAGTAGATTCTGCGGCATGATTCCTCCTCGGGCGGGGGTCCCGGCTTGCTACGGCACCAGTGTACCTCTTCCTTAGGATGCACCGGATGAATGCCGGTTGCAATGTGGATGAATCAGAGCGCGTCAGCTTCTACCGTGTTTGCGAGGATGCCCAGGCCGCCGATGGAAACTTCGACGCGATCGCCGGCGGAGAGCGGCGCGACGCCGGAGGGAGTTCCGGTGAGGATGAGGTCGCCCGGCTCAAGCGTGAATGCGGCGGTGATGTAACTGAGCAGAACGGGAACGGAAAAGATGAAGTCGAGGGTGGAGGCGTGCTGGCGTAGTTCGCCATTTTGGCGGGTTTCAATGGTAAGGCCCGCGTCGAGATCGAGTTCGTCGCTGACAATGGGGCCGACGGGACAGAAGGTGTCGAAGCCTTTGGCGCGCGTCCACTGCGCGTCTTTCTTCTGCAGGTCGCGGGCAGAGATGTCGTTGGCGAGGGTGAAGCCGCGGACAACGCTGCGCCAGTTGGCCTCGGGCTTGAGGTTGCGGATGCGGCGGCCGATGACGAGCGCCAGCTCGCCCTCGAAGTCAACGCGCTCGGAGACAGCGGGCAGACGAACGACGCCACCGGGAGCGAGCAGAGAAGAAGGCGGCTTGAAAAAGAGCAGCGGTTCGGCGGGCACTTCGTTGTTCAGTTCGCGAACATGCTCTCGATAGTTGCGGCCGACGCAGACGATCTTGGAGGGCGTGACGGGTGGAAGCAGATGAGCTGCGCTCAAAGGCATTGGGGCGAAATCAAAGTTGCTCGCGCCGGTTTCGTCGAACGCTACGCGATATGCGAGGTCTTCGGCGGGCGCCGGAGAAGGACCGGCGATCCAAAGCTCGCCGTTGCGGTCTTCAACGGCACCGTAACGGATTTGGCCTTCGAGAAGAAAGCGGCAATATTTCATGGGAGGATCCTCCTTCGCGAGTTCAAGCTAGTCCGCGGGTACGGTTTCTTCGGTCCCGATGGAACGCGCACTCTCACGTCCATTTTGCCCGATGGAGCTGACTGCGTATTGATAGGTGTGACCGAGCTGGGCATTTGCATCGTGCCAGGCGGGGCCGACAACGGGCTGCGCCGGCGAGATGCGCTGCCAGGCGCTCGCTTCAACGCCTGCTGCGAGGTCGCGGCGATAGACGATGTAGCCAGCGAGATCGGCGCTGGTAACTGGAAGCCAACTGATATCGATTGCCGGTGGAGCGCCGTTCGCGGCTGGAACGGCCGCTGCGACCAGGCCGGCGGGGACGGCGGGAGGAAAGGTGTTCTCGGCGTCGATGCGCAAAGGCGGGGAGAGTGCCGAGGCGAGTTCCAGCGTTTGGCCGTTGACGGTGAGGCGAATGACGCGCTGCGCACGATATTCGTAGCTCGCGCCGAAACGGATATGCGTGTCGAGCGCGCGATCGGATGGCGCGCCGGATTCAACGAGAAGATTTTGCTCGAGAGCCTCGGGCGGAGGCGCGAGCGGGCCTTGCGCGGGCTTCTTCGCAGGGGGCGTGAGGAGCATGCGTTCGAGGCGGATCGAAACTGGTGAGGAGCCGGGAGGCGCGGGAGCCCAACTGAGCAGGACGCCATCGGGCCGCATTGCGACGGTGAGGCCGGACACCGGAGGAGGAGTCGCACCGGCGAGGATTGGCGCAGCATTGGACAAACCTGCGGATCGGCCCTTGCGGTTGTCGAGCTCAACAAAGTAGTTGAGGATGTGCGGCGAACCGGCGGTTAACTCAGGCGGAAGCGCGTCGGTGAATGAGCCATCGGCGCCGGGAGCCAGTTGCAGGCTGGCAATCGCGGAGCAGTTTGCGGCGGAGGGCTGATTGCGGCAGATGCGCACTGCAACATTCGCCAACAGCAACAATTTGTCGGTGTTGCGGGTGGGCATAGACCAGGTGAGGGCGACCTGATTGCCGGCACGGACGGCAGAAAGATCGTTGACGGGCACGGGCAGGTTCAACGAGGGCGGCTGCGGCGCGCCGGGCATGCCGCAGCCGGTGAGAGCCGAGACGAAAAGGGCGAGCAATAACGTTGCAATGCGCAGATCGATCCCAGGTCTCAAAATCGAGACCTGGGGCACCCGCGTCGTGAGATTTCCTGATGCGAATTCTCCCACCCTAGCCGCAAAAACAAAGACGCGGCGAGAGTCCACCCCGCAGACGAGGACCTGTCTGCAGGGGCCCGGAGGGTGAGGCACCCAGCAGTCAATAGATTGCATCGCGCTATCAGTCTAAAGGAGCGGGCAAGCTGAGCGGCTTGCCGCGGCGTGCTCGAATGCTCTTGCCGATCACTAAAGTCTGCGCAGGTTGGCGAATTTTTCCATCAGCTTCTTGATGCCGTGGTGGGCGAAGAGGATGGTGAGCTTGGCGTCTTCGCCGTCGCCTTCACGCACCAGCACCGTGCCTTCACCGTATTTCGAATGCATGACCCGCTGACCTTTTCTGAGGCCGGAGGCACCGCTGGGCACGGGAATGTCCATCGTCGGGCGGACATCTTTCCCAGGTTTAAAAGGCGAGGCCTCCACCCCTCGGACGTGGGACTGTCCGCGGGGATCCCGGTCATGGGGCACCCGCGCGGGCTGCGTTAGCGAGCCTGGCTTTCCGCCGAAGAAGCGTGCGATGTTATCGAGGCTGCTCTCCGGCGCTCGCGCGCTTTCACCTTTTGGGGGAGAGTCACGGCGGGATGAAAAAGTTGGCGCCGGGGAGGTGTGGGGGATCTCCTGGCTCTCGTCTTCGTAGTTGAAGTGCGGAGGGTGGGAGCCGAACGAGGGCGGCTGGCGGCGCGCTGAGCCGTAGCCCGGCGTGTACGCGGGAGTGGACCAGGAGGCGATTCGGCCGCCGAGATTTTCAATGAGCTGTGGGGGAACTTCTTCAAGGAAGCGCGAAGGAACGCTGGCTTCGGGAACGTCGGCTCCGTAGCGGCGGCGATAGTGAGCGCGGGTAAGGACGAGTGCATTCATGGCGCGCGTCATGCCGACGTAGCAAAGGCGGCGCTCTTCTTCGAGTTCTTCGGGGCTGTTGAGGGTGCGCGAGTGCGGAAAGAGGCCCTCTTCAAGGCCGGCGAGAAAGACGAGAGGGAATTCCAGACCCTTGGCGGCGTGGAGCGTCATGAGCGTGACGCGTGCGTTGGGGTCGAACTGATCGGTATCGGAGGCGAGGGCAGCGTGGTCAAGAAATTCGGCGAGGGTTTCGCCGCGCTCCTCGGCGTCGTGCGCAGCGTTGGCGAGTTCCTTCAGGTTCTCAATGCGGCTGAAGGCCTCGGGCGTGCCTTCGGTCTCAAGAGCTTTGATGTAGCCGGTGCGGTCAATGAGGAAACGGATGAGCTCGGGGAGAGTGGCGGAGTCGCCGGGTGAGCGAAAGGATTTGGGTTGTTCCTCTTGCGTTGATTCGTTGCTGTTCGGAAGATCGCTCCCCGGTCTCAAAAGCGAGACCTGGGGCACCCGGATTTCCGGCGTGTGCTCGGGCATAACGAGGAATGGCCGCGTCGGCGTGTTGTTGGCTGGTGAGAAGTGCGACGCGTCGAGGAGCGGAATTTGATTCTCATCGCCGCCAAAGTGCGCTTCGGCGCTATCGAGATCGGGAATCGCGGGCTCGCTATCCGAGGAACCGAAGCCGAAGCCGGTATCGGCGACATCGGCCGCGGATTCGGCGACATCGACGCTGAGTTTACCGGCAAAGTCGGGATCCATCATGGCTTGCGCGTCGAGAATGAGCTGGCGAAAGGATTCGAGAGCCATGAGCGCGCGCGTGGGTATGAGTCGGCCGGCGATGGCGGCAGCGATGGCGTCCCAGGTGGAGCGGCCGGTTTCAAGCGCCAGGCGTTCGACGGTTTCTAGCGTGGCTTTGCCGACGCCGCGGGCCGGCGTGTTGATGATGCGCTGCAGCGCCATGGAATCGTGCGGATTGCGTATCAGGCGCAAATAGGCGAGCAGATCCTTGATCTCGGCGCGTTCGTAGAAACTGAATCCGCCGACCATGGTGTAGGCGATGTTGTAGCGGCGCAACGCTTCTTCAACCAGGCGGGATTGCGAGTTGGTGCGATAGAGGACGGCCGCGGCGCGAGTTTGAGTCTCGGATGAGCTGGGCGCGTTCAGGAACGCCTGGATTTTATCGGCGATGAAGAGCGCTTCGTTTTCGCCGTCGGGGGCTTCGTAGTATCCGATGAGGGAACCGCCCTGGCGAT
Source organism: uncultured Acidobacteriaceae bacterium (assembly GCA_963802955.1). GTDB lineage: Bacteria > Acidobacteriota > Terriglobia > Terriglobales > Acidobacteriaceae > Telmatobacter. The sequence goes on along the minus strand of CAWDKT010000007.1, from coordinate 352,448 downwards.
CGGTCCAGAGTTTTTTGCCTTTGCGGCGCAGATTGTTGGCAACCACGGCGCCGGCAGCTTCCAAAATGATCTGCGTGGAGCGATAGTTCTGCTCGAGGCGGATGATCTGGGCGTTGGGGAAGTCCTGTTCGAACTCGAGGATGTTGCGGATGTCGGCCCCACGCCAGGAGTAGATGCTCTGATCCTCGTCTCCCACGGCGCAGACATTTTTGTGCTCGCCGGCGAGCAGCTTCATCAGCTCGTATTGCGGATGGTTGGTGTCCTGATACTCGTCGACCAATAGATATTGATAGCGGTGCTGGTAGCGAGCGCGGACTTCGGCCGATGCTTTGAGCAGGCGCACGGCTTCGAGGAGCAGGTCATCGAAGTCCATGGCGTTGTTTTTGCGCAGCTCGTCCTGGTAGGCCTTGAAGATGTGCGCGACGCGTTCGCTGGTGGGGTCTTTGGAGCCGAGGAAGTAGTCCTGCGGATCGACCATGTGATTTTTTGCCCATGAGATGCGGCTCTGGACGGTGCGCGGGGTGAGCTGTTTAGTGTCGAGTCCCATGCGCTTCATGATCTGCTTGACCAGCCCCGACTGATCGTTTTCGTCGAAGATGGTGAAGGTCCGGGTGAGGCCGCCGCTTGCAGTCTTCAGAGCTTCAATGTCGCGGCGGAGGACGCGCACGCAGAAGGAGTGGAAGGTGGAGATGAGGGGCTTGGCCAGCGAGGAGTGGCCAAGCAATTGATTGACGCGCTCACCCATTTCGCCGGCGGCTTTGTTGGTAAAGGTGACGGCAAGGATGGAGTCGGGCGCGACGTTTCTCTCCTGGATGAGCCAGGCGATGCGATGAGTAATGACGCGAGTTTTTCCCGATCCGGCGCCGGCCAGGATGAGTAAGGGGCCATCCGTGGCTTGAACGGCGGCACGTTGTTCGGGATTGAGATCGGCGAGGAGCGGATGCAAAGGGTCGAGTCCTAAGAGACAGGAGCGGTTTCCGAAATACTCTAATCAACCGCTGCAGGTCCTGGATCCAGTTTATCGTCTCTGAGATCGCCTGCGCGAAGAGCACTCAGCGCGCGATTGCGATGGCAAGCAGGCTCTGACCGAAAGGCGGTGCGCAGATATTAAATTCAAACCCGTGCACGACGGGAAAGATGAGGCGGTCGTAGAGCCGGACGGAGGCAGTGTCAAAAACCCGCCTTCGCAGCAAGCAAAAATTCAGCCACCACGCGAAATAGCCGGCCAGATTGAAATAGCGCAACTGGGAGATCTCGAAGCCGGCCGTAGTGAGCTTGCGGCGTAGCTCAGGACGTGTGTAGCGTCGAAAGTGGCCAAAATCCTTGTCAATCGGGGCATACAGTTCGGGCCGTGCCGGAACAAAAAGGCACAACGCGCCGTTTGCTGGCTGCAAGATCCGATAATAGGCTTCCAGTTCTTCTCGATCCCGCTCAATGTGCTCGAGCACATTGATGCTGATGATGGAGTTCCATTGGATTTGTGAGCGAAGATCGGCAATCGTTCCCTGATGCAGACCGTGGCCTGGGAAAAGAGCGCGCAGGCGGGAGCAGTAAGCCTCCTCGGGCTCGATCGAGAGCAACTGCACGATTTCATTGCGCTGCAAAAGCTCCGCTGTCATCTGCCCGACGCCAGCCCCTACTTCGAGCACGCGGCCATTCAGATGCGCCGCAAATTCCCGAACCAGGGCGCGGCGATAGTTTTCGGCCTGTTCGAGTGCGGCGAATTCGAAGTCGTTGGATTGCGTGGATGTGGGCACGATTCCGCTACTTGCTCCAGAAGTTATATTTCAGGATGCACCACAAAGCGCGAAGTCCGTCGCGCCAGCCGATTTTCTTTCCTTCCGCGTAAGTGCGGCCAGTGTAGGTGATGCCCACTTCGTAAATCCGCAGTCCACGTTTCGCTACCTTGGCCGTAATTTCGGGTTCGAAACCGAAGCGGTTTTCCTTGATTTGGATACCCTGGATCACTTCGCGGCGAAAGGTTTTGTAACCTGTCTCCATATCTGTGAGGTTCAAATCCGTTGCCATATTGGAGAACGTGGTGAGAAAACCATTCCCCACTGAATGCCAGTAATACAGCACACGACTGGCGCCGGGGCCGCCGCGAAACCTGGATCCGTAGACCACATCGGCTTTGCCGACCAGGATCGGCTCAATCAGCAGCCCGTATTCGATCGGATCGTACTCCAGATCGGCGTCCTGGGTCACGACGATATCGGAAGTGGCGTGCGCGAATCCGGTGCGGAGGGCAGCGCCTTTGCCGCGATTGATTTCGTGCCGAATCAGTTTGACGCGCGGGTCAGCAACGGCCAGCGGCAGTAGCTGTTCCCACGTACCATCCTGCGAGCAGTCGTCGACGACGATCAGTTGCTGGACGGGCCGCTGCGCCAGAACCGTCTGAGCAGCGCGAGCCACCGTGGCCGCCTCATTGTAGACAGGCATGACCGCCGTCAGGCATGGTTCTATGTCGTCGTTCGATTTCATTGCAGACATACTAGCAGTTCCCGAGAACAAGGCGAATGCCGAATTCCGTGGGGAGTAGAGAGGAGTCTCGACCTTGTCATCATTGGCTGCGGAGGATCAGGATGCGCCGGTTTTGTCGATGCCGGCGAGCGTTTCTCACGGGCGAGGGTGGGGCTGTTTTCATTCGCGCGACCGCTTGATTTCGCGTCCATCAACCCACACAAAGGGCAGAAGGCAGCCGCACAAGTGCGGGCGCGAACGAGTTTGCAGCTTCATATAGGATGAGAGCAGCCTGCGGTGAGCAGCTTTGTGGGCAGCGCGTCAAATGGCAATGGAGTAGCCGGATGGTCAATCCGCGGCGAGATGGACTTTATCTTGTGCTGGTAGGAAGTCTGGTCTTCATTTTCATGGGGGCGGCGCTCGAGGAAACGGCCCCGGCGCCGCTTGCAGATTTCAGGACCATCTACTTCGCCTCGCGGACGCTGGCCGGGCAGCATGATCCCTTCCAGGTAAGCGAAGTAATGCCTGTCTATGAGGCGGAACGGGACGCGCGCACACCGGATACCCAAAAGAACCGGCAGATCGCAACGCAAAACATCTATCCGCCCAACACCCTGTTTCTCGTGATGCCCTTCGCGATGCTTCCGCCCAAAATCGCCGGTGTTGCGTGGCTGATTCTCACGTTGGCGAGTTTCATCGTGGCATCGCTGCTGGTTTGGGACCTGAGCGCAGACTATGCGCCTGCTCTTTCCGGTGCGCTGATTGGATTTCTGCTTGCCAATAGCGAACTGCTCGCCGTAACCGGAAATGTTGCCGGGCTTGCGATCAGTTTTTGCGCAGTTGCGGTGTGGTGTTTTACGCGCCGGCGCTTCATGGCGCTTGGCGTGCTATGTCTTGCGCTCAGTCTTGCTCTCAAGCCGCACGACACGGGATTGGTGTGGCTCTACTTCCTGCTGGCGGGCGCGGAGCAGCGCAAACGCGCACTGCAATCCCTTGCAGCGTCTCTGGCTCTGAGCGTGCCGGGGCTGGTGTGGGTATGGCGCGTGGCGCCGCACTGGATCAACGAGTGGAGCATGAATCTGGCAGCTTATTCGGCGCATGGGGGAGTCAACGATCCTGGATTGTCTTCGAGCGGCGGCCACGGTCTGGATAAGCTGATCAGCTTGCAGGCGGCTTTCAGCTTTTTCCGCGACGAGCCTCGCTTCTACAACCTGGCTACTTACGTTCTTTGTGCCCCGCTGATCTTTGTTCTGGTTTATCTTCTGGTGCGCCGACGCAATGTGCCGGAACGCTCGTGGACGGCTCTTGCGGCAATTGCGGCTCTCAGCCTGCTCCCCATTTATCACCGGCAGCTGGATACGGCGCTGCTTTTGCTGGCGATTCCAGGCTGCGTGCTGCTGTGGGAGACGAACCGGATTGCGGGACGATACGGGCTCGCAGTTACGGCAACAGCGCTGGCGTTCACCGGCGCTTTTTCATCGGCGATCATCACGGCGTTGTTCAAGGCGTTGCCATTGCCCTCGACGCAATGGGCTATCTGGTCGGTGACGGCGCTGCAGGTGCTGCCTGCTCCACTCATTCTTCTCGCGATGGGCGGCTTCGATTTGTGGGCCTATGCGCGACGCCTCGACGAACCGGTGGAGCATGTCGAATTGGTACATGCCGCGGCTGATTCATTGAGCTGACGATGGCCTTCCCGGCAAGACGCGGACCGGGTGCATCTTGAGATCCAGGTTGCCGATTGTCTTGCGATGTGGATTGCAGGCTCCAGCGCCTCCGTGCCGCGCCAAACTTTCGTTCAAGAAAGTTGGTTACGCTGGTAAGGAAAGCCGCCGTTTTGTCGCGGAATGCATCACGAGAGCGGCTTGCTTTTTCCGGCTAGGGCTTACTGTCCGGTGGATGCGCATGTGTCTGCGAATTCAAACGCGTAGCCGAATGAGGCCGAACTCCCGATCGGGCCGGCGTAGCAGAACCCATTACTGGCGGTACTCACCATGGTTCTTGCACTCGGAGTACCGGCGAGGGGTGCGCCTTGCATCCGGAGTTGTATGGTTCGGCTCCAGACCGGATGAACATAATGCCGGTCATGAAAACGAATTGCTTTGCCTTGGTTCTCCTTTCCCTGGTGATGTGCTCCGAACCGATCGCGATGGCTGCTCCCGGATGCAGCGTACAAACAAAGATGGCTGCACCCGGACGCGTGTTCGCAAGAACCAGCGAGCATAGCTCCTGGCAGGAGTACCAGAGCATGCAGGAGGTTCCCGAACTGAACCTGAACGGCGGATTGGCCGCGCAATTCGTCCAGCACCGGAAAGACAGCCCGTCGGTGACGATCGTGAAGCCGGGCGATCATTATTGGACGTACACCAGGTATTGCTACGGGAGGGATGGCCAGCTTGGCGGCGTGAGCTTTGAAGCCCGTACGGAATTGGGATGGGGATACAGGATGGAAGGAACTGCGTTTCTAGGCGGGTTCAGCGACGACACGCACGAATTCTTCAGGACGAAGGACGGCAAGCCGATTGCGCGGCCAGCGGGCGTAAGCGAAGCTCCCGCCGGCCTTCAGCCGACGCTCTACCTGACCGTGGAGCAACTACCGTTTGCTTCGCTGCTGAAGACGGCGGCGAATCCGAGTGGGAAGCAAAGTGCGGCAATGACGGTGGCGAGCGCGATGAAGTGAAGAGGCGGCGTGATTATGCGCTACGTTCCTTTGCGCGTCGATACGACTTCGATATAAGTGCAGAGGGCGGCGGGTCGCAGAAACTGCTATACTCACTCCATCCCGAGAGGGGTAGGGACTTATCCCGGAAGGGTTAGGGCGCCTCCCGGGAGTTTGGCTACTTCATCAGTAGCGCCAGGACGAGGATCACGAGTGCAAGGACAAACCGCCAGTCAATGGCGATTTGGATTGCGACCCGCGTCCAGGACGATTTCTCATCCAATCGTCCTCACCTCCTTTGCGTTGGCACGGCCCGCAGGTCGTTCTCAGCGGCCTGCGGACCGACGGCCCGATCTTCTGAGCCGATCTTTCGCCACCGCTTCCCACACACGCAAAAGAAGCGCGATCAGTTTATAGGCAGGATTTTGGTTGGGAGCGTGCGGTCTGTCACACACGTTGGCCGTGCGCGAGCCATGACAACACGCGCGGATTTCCAGAAGTCTTTGCGGAGAGATTCGCCTTCTGGAGCGTCCGGGCGCGTAGAGTCTTGACCCCGTTCGCGGATAGCCTCGACTTCGCTAAGGGAATATCGCACGATAGTGGTTTTCTTCGTCATCTTTGCTCGCGTCTGCTCTGATTCCTCAATATTTCGGCCATTCTCTCTAGAATCGCTGTGATGTGGCCGGACTGGACCATGGCAGCGAAATGGCGATCGACGAAATGATCCTTGCGTGCATGGAGAGTTAGAAGTTTGACGCAGGTCGTCATTCGAGCTCTCTTCATCGCCGCAGGGTGCTCGTACAGGCGCACTGCCTCCGGTTGCCATTTTGGCCAGTCGAAATTCCGGACAAATCCGTGATCGTAGAGGGCTTTGATGAACTCAGTGACGAGCGGATGGTCTTCACCGCGATCAAGTTCAAATTCGCGCTCCGCGGTTTGGCGAATCCTAGGCCAATGTGCGGCGCTGGTCGGATGGAGGGACCCAAGGCGCGGAAGGTAGGCGAGGATCGCGCCCACGTCGTGTGGGTTAATCGGGGCATCTAGTCCGGTAATGGTCATTGGGTCCAATTTCGAGCCGCCATGAAGCGCAATCTACTTTGATATTTTCGGCCGCGCCGCTAAAGGTTCATCTTTTTCTTCATCTCGTCGAGGAGCGCCTTCTTTCGGTTGGCGTCCAGGTCTGGGTCTTCCTTTTGAAGCACCTCAATCGCTTCTATTTTCCAGTCGCCGCCACGGCGGTTCTGACGAGGCTCCAGTGCCTCAATCAGCACTGCTTCCATCGCTGCGATTACTGTGGCCACGGAGATTTCTGAGAAATCAGCATCGGCATTTAGCGTGCCATCTTCCTTGATGGGGAAAACGCCGAACCATGAAAAGCGGTCCCACCGCCCATTCAGGCGATCGATCGTGTGCTGCCTTAGACGGATCCCTAGGCCCTGCTTGTCGGTTCTTCCCACATAAACGACACCTTGATTGTCGTGGAGCAAGTAAATGCCTTGCTGGCTACAGAAATCCACGTCTATGCCTTTTGGGAGAGAGCCCAAAAGCCTAGGCAGCGACCGCTCCCAGTTGACCTTCGATCTTTCCCAAAACATCCCGAGTGCATTCACGATTCCAGTACTCTGAGAGGTGCCTTCCTCGGGGCCTTTCTCTGTCAGCTCTTTCGGGCTAGCGTTCGCGATCTCGTCTTGGCCTCCATCTTTAAGGGCGAAGCGGCCAGGCATCGGACGGGTGAACGGCGAGGCGGGGCCATCATTCTTGATGGACATATAGATGTGCGCGCCGACAGTCTGCGCAGGAGTGGCGCCCATTTTATGGTGAAGGCCACGCTCAAATATAGCGTCGACGATTTCTTGAGCGCTCATAGGGGCTTGGGCGTCTTTGAGCACAATCTTTGCGGCCTCGAGCCAGCTAAGGTTTTGGGGCATACGACGGATTCTAGCACCGGCATTTGCAGTCCCGTGCCCATTTTGCTACCATCGATACGTACGCGCAGGGAAGCCCTGCGCTGTCAATTGCACCACGGCCTTTAGGCGTCGCCGGACTAAGGATGACGCTTCCGCTAGGGCGGACTGGTAATGGCGGTGGGAGACGAGGGAAGCATGGCCCACGCGGGTAAGAATATTGCGAAGGCGCGCGCCGCTGTTAACAAGCCGGCGTATCCGCTGCCGGAAGCAGTGACTCTCCTGAAGCAAGTGAAGTACGCAAAGTTCGACGAGACCGTCGACTTGACGATGCGTTTGGGCGTGGATACGCGCCACGCCGACCAGATGGTGCGCGGCACTGTTGTGCTGCCGCACGGACTGGGCAAGACCAAGACCGTGGCCGTGATTGCAACCGGCGACCGGCAGAAAGAAGCGCAGGCGGCCGGGGCGGATTTTGTGGGCGGCGAGGAGATGGTCGAAAAGATCCAGAAAGAAAACTGGACGGCCTTCGATGCGCTGATCGCGACGCCGGACATGATGAAGGTGGTGGGACGGCTGGGCAAGGTGCTGGGACCGAAAGGCCTGATGCCGAATCCCAAGACCGGAACGGTGACCGTGGATGTGGCCGCGGCAGTGAAAGAGATCAAGGCCGGCAAGGTGGAGTTTCGCGCCGATAAGACGAGCCTGGTGCACGTGCCAGTGGGCAAGCTCAGCTTCGAACCGCAAAAGCTGATCGACAATGCGACCACAGTGATCACGTCGATTGTGCGCGCCAAGCCCGCGGCGGCCAAAGGCAAGTACATCAAGAGCACGACGCTGAGCTCGACGATGGGGCCGGGCGTACCGCTGGATTCGCAGGTCGCGGACGCGGCGGGAAAGAAGTAAAGCAGGGATCAGGTTTCGGGGTCAGGGGTCAGTTGATTCCGTGATTCCGCCAGCAATGTGCAAGGCGCGCAATTCGTAAAGCGCTAGAGATTTAGGCGAGCGCTCATGTGGGGCGCGGAAGAGGCAACGGCAGAGGCAAGGTTCAAAGCAAAAGCTTCAGGGTGTCGATCCCTGAAACCTGAACCCTGATCCCTGCCGAAGCGGAGCAAAGGCAATGGCGATTTCGAAAGCAAAAAAGACGGCGAAGGTGAAGGTACTGGCGGCGGAGCTTGAGTCCTCGACCACGGCGATTGTGGGCACCTTCAGCAAGCTCACGGTGGCAAAGGATTACGAGCTGCGCAAGGTGATTCGCGAGGCAGGCGGCAAGTATCGCGTGGTGAAGAACAAGCTGGCCGCCATCTCTGGCACGGGCACGCAGGTTGAAGCCGCGCTGAAGGGACTGAGGGGTGTGAACTCGGTGGCATTTACCGCGGGCGATCCCGTGGCGCTGGCCAAAGTTTTTGCCAAGTGGGCCGGCGAGAATGCCGCGGAGTTCCAGTTCAAGCTAGGCATCGTGGACGGCAAGCTGATGAGCGTGGACGAGGTGAAGGCGCTGGCGACCATGCCAGGCAAGGAAGAGCTTTTCTCAAAGCTGCTCTTTCTCATCAATGCTCCAGCGCAGCGGCTGGTTACGGTGCTTAACGCTACAGGGCGCGACATTGCGGTGGTGCTGAACCAGGGTGTGGAGAAAGAAAAGTTTGCTGCTGGAGCGGTCGCGTAAATTTTGGTTTCCCACCTTAGCCGCAAAAGCAAGGGCGCGGCGAGGGGGGGCACCCACTTCAAGTTTTATGGTTTGCCAGGCCTCAAAGTCGAGATTTCGGAGCCTGGTGTTCTATGGGTTTTGGCTGTGAGGCAGTTTGAAAGGGCGCGGGTCTGGCGCATCGGAAACTTTCTACTGCGGAGGGCAGCTTTTCGGACGAGTAAATGGGCGGGAAATACGAATTCAAACGGATTTTGATTGGAGAAGAACATGGCGGATATCGCACAGTTGGAAGAACAAATTGTGAGCCTTAGCCTGCTGGAAGCTGCGGCTCTGGTGAAGAAGCTCGAAGAGCGGCTTGGCGTTTCGGCTGCGGCTGCGGCACCAGTGATGGTGGCTGGCGGCGCGGCAGCGGGAGGGGCGGCTCCGGTGGTTGAGGAGAAGACCGAGTTCCAGGTCATCCTGAAGGATGCCGGCGCCAATAAGATCAACACCATCAAGGCGGTACGGGAAGTCACTTCTCTGGGTCTGAAGGAAGCCAAGGACCTGGTGGATGGAGCTCCCAAGCCGATCAAGGAAAACGCGACCAAGGAAGAGGCCGAGGCCATCAAAAAGAAGTTCGAGGGCGTCGCGACCGTCGAGGTCAAGTAAACGGCACGCCACTTGCATGCGACGCTGGGACGCGTTAAGATGTAGTTTATGTGTCTCAGCGATTTCGCTCAGGTATTTGCTTGAGCGGAGAGGCAAGGGGGCGGGTAAGCGAAGCGTGGCTACGCGCAAGCGCACGCCGAACGGGGCAGCGAGAAGGCCCTGGAATGGGCGTGGTGAGTTTGTTAAGTAATTCTGAATCAACAGCTTGTCTTGAGGTCAGCGAGGCAAATGTTGATGAAGGTCGGGTAACTGGCAATTCGCGGCAGAAGCGGGTTTTGCGATCGGCGAGGGCAATGGAAAAAAATTCGGAAGGGTGCACTGGCAATCAGCCGCGCTCGTGAGGTGTTGCGTCCTTACGAGCTTTTCGTGTCTTCCGGATGCGCCGGGGAGAGGGTTTCAATCATCAAACCGATCAGGGCGCAGAATTTTGCCTAGCAGTTTCACGCCTCGTTTCAGGCGCTTACCGCAGTTCCGCTTCAATCAGTTGTGCGCAGTCTAGCGCAGGTGCCCGATCAACGGCAACGTCCACCACGCGTTTTTGACGCAAATCTCACAGAACCCGCCTGACCTGGGTTCTTCCCGGCACTTCGGGGCGGGCGCTCTGGATTGCCGGCAGTAAAGCGGCGGGATTGAATCTCAGGTCCTGCTAGTCCGTATCTTTCGATTTATTTCGGTAATTCGCCGACGCCAACGAGACTCGGGTGCCGGCCCGGCGCGGCCAGAACCTTGGATGGGCGCCGAAGCAACGAGACTCAGGAGTGATCATGCCCAACGAGAAGCGCGCGATTCGCAGCCGGCTCGATTTTTCAAAGATTCCCACAGCAACCCAGATTCCCAACCTGATTGAAGTGCAGCGCCGCAGTTACGAGCGGTTTCTGCAGATGGACAAACTGCCCAACGAACGGGACGATTCGGGCTTGCAGTCGGTGTTTGTCTCGGTGTTCCCGATTACGGATTTCCGCGGGATCTCGCAGTTGGACTTCGTCGATTTCTCGATCGGCAACTGGGAGTGCAAGTGCGGACACCTCAAGGGACTTCACCACCTGCGCACGGCTTGCGTGCATTGCGGAGCGATGGTGATCACGAATCCCTTCCTCCCCGGCGATGTGCTTTGCCAGAAGTGCGGAACGTACAACAAGAACACGCCCGATTTCTGCAACAAGTGCGGCGACCCTGTGAGTCTGCAGCTGAAATACGACCAGCAGGAGTGCGAAGAGCGGGGCATGACTTTCTCCGCGCCGTTGAAGGTGACGGTGCGGTTGACAATTTACGACAAGGATGCGGAGACCGGGAACAAGACGATCCGCGACATCAAGGAGCAGGAAGTCTTCTTTGGCGATATTCCGCTGATGACGCCAAACGGGACGTTCATTGTGAACGGCACCGAGCGCGTGATCGTGTCGCAGTTGCACCGCTCGCCGGGCGTGTTTTTTGAGACAGCCAACAACCGCACCTATTTCCTGGGCAAGATTATTCCCTATCGCGGGTCATGGGTGGAGTTTGAGTTCGACCAGAAGAACACGCTTTACGTACGCATCGACCGGAAGCGCAAGTTTTTGGGAACGATTTTCCTGCGCGCGCTGGGATTGCGGTCGGACGAGGAAATCCTGAAGACCTTTTATACGGTTGACCGGCTGCAGATCGAAGACGGCAAGCTGTTTTGGGAGGTTCCGCAGGAGAGCGCGAAGAACACGCACCTGGTGGGCGTGAAGCCGGCGCACGCGATCCTTAACGGCAAGGAAGAGATTGCGCACTCGGGGCGCAAGATCACTGCGCACGCGTTGAAGGCCATCCGGGCTGCCGGCATCAACAAGGTGGAAGTGGAAACCGCCGAACTGGACGGCGCGTTGACTGCTTCCGACGTGGTGGATACAAATACCGGCGAAGTGATTGTGGAGGCTAACGTCGAGCTGACGGCCGACCGGCTGCACAAGGTTCTGGCCGCCGGCGTGACCAATTTCGAGGTGTTCTTCCCGGACCGCGACGACGTGGGCAACATTACTTCGAACACGCTCAAGCGCGACTCCGTGCACAAGCCGGAAGAGGCACTGATCGAGATCTACCGCAAGCTGCGGCCGGGCGACCCGCCGACGCTGGACACGGCCACGGCGCTCTTCCAGGGCATGTTCTTCGATGCCCGCAAGTACGATTTCTCGCGCGTAGGCCGACTGAAGTTCAACATCAAGCTCTACGAGAACCAGGACGCGACGCCGCTCGATCACCGGACGCTGACGCCCGAGGATTTCTACGCGACGATTCGCTACCTGCTCAAGCTGCGCAAGAACATCGGCGTGGTGGACGACATCGACCATCTGGGCAACCGGCGCGTGCGCGCGGTGGGCGAGCTGATGGAGAACCAGTTCCGCATCGGCCTGGTGAGGATGGAAAGGGCCATCAAGGAAAAGATGAGCGTGTATCAGGAGCTGAACACGGCGATGCCGCACGACCTGATCAACGCCAAGCCGGTGATGGCCGCGATCCGCGAGTTCTTCGGCTCGTCGCAGCTCTCGCAGTTCATGGACCAGACCAATCCGCTGTCGGAAATCACGCACAAGCGGAGGCTTTCGGCTCTTGGGCCGGGCGGGCTGTCACGCGAGCGCGCGGGATTTGAGGTGCGCGACGTGCACCCGACGCACTACGGCCGCATCTGCCCGATTGAGACGCCGGAAGGTCCGAACATTGGCCTCATCAGCTCGCTGAGCTGCTTTGCGCGGATCAACGAGTACGGATTCATCGAGTCGCCTTACCGCAAGGTGAAAGACTCGAAGATTCTCGATTTTGTGGAGATCGTGAACGCCGGCGAAAGCGGTTTGCGCGTGGGCGACCACACCGAGAAGGATGAGGCGGCGCGGTTGAATGCGCAGTTGAAGAAGGCAGGGAAGCGGACGATCGATTCGATTCCGTTCAGCTTCTATCTGTCGGCATGGGAAGAAGACAGGCATACGATCGCGCAGGCCAACATCGATTTCAACGAGCAGGGCGAGATCACCGAGGACCTGGTGAACGCGCGCCGGCAGGGCAACTTTGTGCTGGTGAACCGGGCGGAGGTGGACTACATCGACGTTTCGCCGAAGCAGCTTGTATCGGTGGCTGCATCGCTGGTACCGTTCCTGGAGCACGACGACGCCAATCGCGCTCTGATGGGCGCGAACATGCAGCGGCAAAGCGTTCCGCTGCTGGCAGCCGAGGCGCCGCTGGTGGGCACGGGCATGGAGGGCGTGACCGCACGCGACTCGGGCGCCGTGATCCTGGCCAAGCGCAACGGCATCGTGGATTCGGTCGATTCCGAGCGCATCATCGTGCGCGTGGAGGGTGAGCATCATCCCACGCAGATGTCGCGCGAGGTGGGATCGGACATTTATCAGCTCATCAAGTTCAAGCGCTCCAACCAGAACACCTGCATCAACCAGAAGCCGGTGGTGCGGGAGGGCGACCGCGTAGTAAAAGGCCAGGTAATTGCAGACGGTCCATGCACGGAGCAAGGCGAACTGGCGCTGGGACGCAATGTGCTGGTGGCCTTCATGCCGTGGCGCGGCTACAACTTCGAGGACGCGATTCTGATCAGCGAGCAACTGGTGAAAGAGGACTACTACACCAGCGTGCACATTGAAGAGTTCGAAATCGAGGCGCGCGACACCAAGCTGGGGCCGGAAGAAATCACGCGCGACATTCCCAACGTGAGCGAGCATGCGCTGCGCGATCTTGACGAGAGCGGCGTGATCCGCATCGGCGCCCAGATCGGGCACGGCGACATTCTGGTGGGCAAGGTGACGCCGAAGGGCGAGACCCAGTTGACGCCGGAAGAGAAGCTGCTGCGCGCCATCTTCGGCGAAAAAGCCGGCGATGTGCGCGATGCGTCGCTGACCTGCCCTCCGGGGATCGAGGGCACGGTGGTTGACGTGCGCATCTTCAGCCGCAAGGGTCAGGAGAAGGACGAGCGTGCGAAGCAGATCGAAGCCGAGTACGTGTCGAAGCTTGAAAAGAACCTGGGCGACGAGATCCGCATTTTGACCGACGAGCGGTTGAAGCGCCTTGAGGCAATTCTGGGCAGCAAGGAAGTGCTGGCCGACCTGCATGACGAGCGCACCAACAAGCGTCTGCTGGTGAAGGGCGCGATTCTCGATCGCGACACCATCGAGCGCATTTCGACGAAGAATCTGAAGCGCATCCGCTACAACGACAAGGATCCGCGGGTGAACGAGCAGATCGACGAGATCGAAGAGATGACCTCGCGGCAGATCGAAGTGCTGCGCAAGATCACGAACGAAAAGGTGGCCAAGCTGCAGAAGGGCGATGAGCTGCCGCCGGGCGTGATCAAGCTGGTGAAGGTGTATGTAGCCATGAAGCGCAAGCTGTCGGTGGGCGACAAGATGGCAGGCCGCCACGGGAACAAGGGCGTAATCGCGCGCATTCTTCCCGAGGAAGACATGCCCTATCTGCCCGACGGAACGCCTGTGGAGATTGTGCTGAATCCGCTGGGCGTGCCGAGCCGCATGAACGTGGGCCAGATTCTGGAGACGCACCTGGGCTGGGCCGCGAACGTGCTGGGCAAGAAAGTCGCCGCGCTCGTCAAGGCCAACTCCGATGCGAACTATGTGCGTGAACAGATGAAGAAGGAGTTTGCGGGAACGGCCACGCTGAATCAGCTGCTGGAACTGGACGATGAAATGCTGCTGCGGGTTACGGCAGGAATGGAGAAAGGCATCTGGTTCGGAACGGCGGTCTTCGACGGCGCACGCGAGGATGAGATCAAGGCGCTGCTGAGCGCGGCTGGTTTGCCCTCTTCGGGTAAAACAGCGCTCTTCGACGGCCTGACGGGCGAGCAGTTCGAGCAGCCGGTGACGGTGGGCTACATTTACATGCTCAAGCTGTCGCACCTGGTCGACGACAAGATTCACGCGCGTTCGATCGGGCCGTATTCGCTGATCACGCAACAGCCGCTGGGCGGCAAGGCGCAATTCGGCGGGCAGCGTTTTGGAGAGATGGAAGTGTGGGCTCTGGAAGCGTACGGGGCGGCCTACATTCTGCAGGAGCTGCTGACCGCGAAGTCCGACGACGTGTATGGCCGCACCAAGATCTACGAGGCCATTGTCAAGGGCGAAGCGGCCATCGAGCCGGGCGTGCCGGAGTCGTTCAACGTGTTGATTCGCGAATTGCAATCGCTATGCCTGGACGTGGAATTGATCAAGCGGGCAGACATCGCGAAGAAGGCGCCAACGCCGGAAATGGCGGCAGTGGCGGACTGAGAAGCAGCTAGTAGCCCGTAGCTCGTAGACAGTAGCTCCGCACCGCTCGCCGAGAAGCAAGAAAATCGGCGAACGCACGAGCCACAAGCTACCGGCTACAGGCTACGAGCTAGAAGCTGAGTTTCGGGGTTCTTTCTCAAGCGGTAAACGCCGCTGCCCGGGAAGGAAGAACCTGCAAAGAATCCCGGGCAATACCGCGGCGGGCAATAGAGAGCTCGCCAGGGAGGGTCGCCTTGTTCCGTTCGAACCCGTTTGAGCTTACGAGCCCCATTACCGACTTCGACGCCATCCGCATCATGCTGGCCTCGCCGGAAAAGATCCGCAGCTGGTCGCACGGTGAGGTCACCAAGCCGGAGACCATCAACTACCGTACCTTCAAGCCGGAGCGCGACGGCTTGTTCTGCGCGCGCATCTTTGGCCCGGTGACGGACTGGGAGTGCCTGTGCGGCAAATACAAGCGCATGAAGCATCGCGGCGTGATCTGCGACAAGTGCGGCGTAGAAGTGACGGTGAGCAAGGTGCGCCGCGAGCGCATGGGCCACATCGAGCTGGCGTCGCCCTGCTCTCACGTGTGGTTCTTCAAGGGATTGCCGTCGAGAATCGGACACCTGCTGGACATTTCACTGCGCGACCTGGAAGGCATCCTCTACTTCGAGTCTTACGTTGTAGTCGATCCCGGCGACGCGCCTGTACGCGAGCGCGAAATCATCAAGGACGAGGTTCGCTTCCGCGAGCTTGACCAGCAGTTCCGTCCCTCGGGCTTCAAGGCCATGATGGGCGCGGAAGCCATCAAGGAATTGCTCAAGCGCGTCCAGATCGAAGAGCTCGGGATGGAACTGCGCGAGCGGATGAAGAGCGAGACTTCCGCGCAGAAGAAGCTGAAGTATGCCAAACGGCTGAAAGTGGTTGAGGCATTCCGCAAGTCGGCCAACAAGCCGCAGTGGATGATTCTCGACGTGCTGCCGGTCATTCCCCCAGAGCTGCGCCCGCTGGTGCCGCTGGATGGCGGCCGGTTTGCGACGTCGGATTTGAACGACCTTTATCGCCGCGTGATCAACCGCAACAACCGGTTGAAAAAGCTGATGGACCTGCACGCGCCGGAAGTAATTGTGCGCAATGAAAAGCGCATGCTGCAGGAAGCTGTCGACGCGCTGTTTGACAACGGCCGCCGCGGACGCGTGCTGCGCGGCGCCAACAACCGCCCGCTCAAGTCGTTGAGCGACACGCTGAAGGGCAAGCAGGGACGCTTCCGGCAGAACCTGCTGGGCAAGCGCGTGGACTACTCCGGCCGATCGGTGATCGTAGTGGGACCGGAGCTGAAGCTGCACCAATGCGGATTGCCGAAGAAGATGGCGCTGGAGCTGTTCAAGCCGTTCATTTATCACCGGCTGGAGCAGACGGGGCAGTGCACCACCATCAAGCAAGCCAAGGAAATGGTGGAGATGCAGGAGCCGGTGGTGTGGGACATCCTTGAGGAAGTGATCAAGGACCACCCGGTCCTGCTAAATCGCGCCCCCACGCTGCACAGGCTGGGCATTCAGGCTTTCGAGCCGGTGTTGGTGGAAGGCAAGGCAATCAAGATTCACCCGCTGGTGTGCACGGCGTTCAATGCCGATTTCGACGGCGACCAGATGGCAGTGCACATTCCGCTCTCGCCGGAGGCGCAGATTGAAGCCAGCGTGCTGATGCTGGCCTCGCACAACATTTTGTCGCCGGCTTCAGGACAGCCGATCACAGTGCCCACGCAGGACATGGTTCTCGGCTTGTATTACCTGACCAAGGCCAAGAAGGGTGGCAAGGGCGAGGGACGCGTTTTCGCCAACGTCGAAGAGGTTCTGATGGCCCTCGAAGCGAAGGAGATCGAAACGCTCACGCCCATCCGCCTGCGCTACACGGGCAAGGTGCTGGACATGACGACAGCCTACGACGATCAGGACCTGACGCACACCGATCCCGTCGACTTCGACAAGGAGTATTTGTCGACGACCGTCGGCCGCGTGATCCTGAACGACGCGCTTCCCAGCGGCATGCCGTTTATCAATGGCCTGCTGAAGAAGAAGGGCATCGGACAGCTGGTGAACTATTGCAACCAGAACCTGGGGCTCGAGGTGACGGTGGGCATGCTGGATCGCATCAAGTCGCTGGGCTTCAATTACGCGACGCGCTCCGGACTTTCCGTGGGCCTGGACGACATGGTGATCCCGGAGAGCAAGTACAAGGTGGTGGACGATGCCGACAAGAAGGTGATCGAGGTCCAGAAGCAATATATGGATGGCGCCATCACCAACGGCGAACGCTCGAACAAGGTGATCCAGATGTGGTCGGCGGTGACGGACCAGGTTGCCGACGAGATGTTCTCGAACATGAAGCGAGCCGACGACGACGGGGCCATGAACCCGATCTACATCATGGCCGACTCGGGCGCCCGCGGATCGAAGCAGCAGATTCGTCAGTTGAGCGGCATGCGCGGATTGATGGCCAAGCCGTCGGGCGAGGTCATCGAGACACCCATCACGGCGAACTTCCGCGAAGGGCTGACGGTGCTCGAATACTTTATTTCGACGCACGGCGCACGCAAGGGCCTGGCCGACACCGCTCTGAAGACGGCGGACTCCGGCTACCTGACCCGCCGCCTGGTCGACGTGGCGCAGGACGTGATTGTGACCGAGAACGATTGCGGAACGCTCGAAGGCATCTACGTAGGCTCGATCGTCGAGTCCGGCGAGATCATCGAACCGTTGCGCGATCGCATCATCGGGCGTGTATCGCTTGAAAGGATCAAGGACTACGACGGCAACGTGGTGGTTGAAGTGAACCAGCCCATCGACGAGGACATTGCATCGGCGATCCAGGGCGCGGGCGTGGAACGGGTGAAGATCCGCTCCGTGCTCACGTGCGAATCGCGGCGCGGCGTATGCGCGCTGTGCTACGGGCGTAACCTCGGGTCGGGCCGTATGGTCGAGCTGGGCGAAACCTGCGGCGTGATTGCGGCGCAATCCATCGGCGAGCCTGGCACGCAGTTGACCATGCGTACCTTCCACGTGGGTGGCACCGCGAGCCGCGTGCAGGACAAGTCGCGCCTCGACGCCAAGAACAACGGCTTCGTGCGCTTCATCAACCTGAACACCGTAGAAAGCAAGGAAGGCGAGCTGGTGGCCATGAACCGCTCCGGCTCGTTGGCTATCGTGGACGACCGTGGCCGTGAGAAAGAACGCTACCAGGTGGTCTACGGCGCGCGCATCCGCGTCCGCGAGGGCTCGGGTGTGAAGCTGGGCGAAATGCTGGCCGAGTGGGATCCTTACACCTACGCCATTCTCACTGAGATCGGCGGTGCGGTGCAGTTCAAGGACCTGCAGGAAGGCATTACGCTGAACGAAGAAGTGGACGAAGTGACGGGGCTTTCCCGCTGGGTGGTTGCCGACTCGCCCGACGAGAAGAGGCAGCCGGCCATCGTGATCAAGGGAGCAAAGACGAGCAAGCGCTACCTGTTGCCGCGCGGCGCTCACCTGATGGTGCAGGACGGCGATAACGTAGGACCGGGCGACGTGCTGGCCAAGATTCCCAAGGAGAGCACGCGCACCAAGGACATCACGGGCGGTCTGCCGCGCGTGGTTGAGCTCTTTGAGGCGCGCAAGCCGCGCGAGACCGCGATCATCAGCGAAATCGATGGGGTGGTTCGCTTCGGCGAGGTCTCGAAGGGTCAGCGCAAGATTTACGTGACGGCCGACAACGGCGACGAGAAAGAATACTCGGTGCCGCGCGGCATTCACGTGAACGTGCAGGAAGGCGAACGCCTGCGCGCCGGCGATCCGCTGATGGATGGTCCTTTGAACCCGCACGACATTCTGGCCGTGCTGGGCGAAAAGGAGCTGCAGGCTTACCTGGTGAACGAAATCCAGGAAGTCTACCGCCTGCAGGGCGTGGCCATCAGCGACAAGCACATCGAAGTGATCGTACGGCAGATGCTGCGCTGGGTGCGCATCGACGAAGTGGGCGACACCAACTTCCTGCTGGAGCAGCAGGTGGACCGCTTCCGCTTCAGTGAAGAGAACGAGAAGGTGCTGCAGAACGGAGGCCGTCCGGCAATCGGGCGTCCGCTGCTGCTGGGCATCACCAAGGCGTCGCTCTCGACCGACAGCTTCATCTCTGCGGCCAGCTTCCAGGAGACGACGCGCGTGCTCACCGAAGCCAGCATCAACGGCGCGGTGGACAATCTGCGCGGGTTGAAGGAGAACGTGATCGTGGGACGGCTTATCCCTGCGGGCACGGGCCTGGAATACTACCGCAACGTACAGCTCTCGCCGGAGCTTGAAGAGGCCGCGGCGCGCGTGCAGCAGGAAGTGCACGCCGAGCGCGAAGCCGAAGAGCGCGAGCTGGAGATGATGCGGCAGGAAGGCGAAGCGGAAGAGATGGCCGCAGAATAGGACTGGCCGTCCAGGCGGACCTTTGGACCAACATCTCGTCATAACCAACGGGCCCGGCGCAAGCCGGGCCTTTTCTTATATCGGAATCCTGGTTCTGACCTACTCCCCTATTGCACCTGCGGAGTCCGGCCACTTCCCGGCCTGGCATACTTCACCGCGTACATGGCGGCATCGGCTGCGCGCAAAAGGCTGTTAGCGGAGTTCGCATCTTCAGGATAGACCGCGATGCCAATGCTGGCCGAACCATGCAACTCATATCCGTCTCCCTTAAACGGCTTATCGAAGCAGCATTCAAGGCGTGCGGCGATCTCCTCCACTTCAGTCCGATTGCGGACCTGGGAAACCAGAATGGCGAATTCGTCTCCGCCCAGGCGCGCCAGTGTATCGCTGGGGCGCAACTGCTCATGGATGCGCTGCGTCAATTCCTTCAGATACCGGTCTCCGGCCTGATGCCCATGGCGGTCGTTTACTTTCTTGAATTCATTCAGGTCGAGATAGATCAAGCCGAAGATTCCTGCCGTTTGGCGCGCCGATTGAATGTGCGCCGTCAGAGTCTTTTCCATGGCAAAGCGATTCTGCGCGTCGGTGAGGAGGTCGAACTCCGACCGGTGCACAAGATCGGAATAGAGGTGCGAGGTTTCAATCGCGAGCGTGGCTAATTCAGCAGCCATGGCCAGGGCCTCGGTTTCTGCGTTGCCGGGTTTGGTGCGAGCGTCGAAAGCGGCGAAGATGGTTCCATGCGAGGCGCCTGAGCGGGAGGCAATCGTACGTTCAACCGTACGCAGCGAAGAATCGAGCTGGGGCGGACGGTTTCCAAGCGTGGCGCCATCGACGACCTGGCACCAGCAGGCCGCGCCATTGAGCCGGACCGAAACCAACTCCGTAATCGACTCCAGGATGCCGGCCAACGGCTTGGAGTGATTGATGTCCTCGAGAATCCTGGCGCGCCGGCGTTCCACATATGCGAGCGATCCAATCTGGCGCCGGTTCCTGCGCTCCAGGTACCAGCCGCGCATTCCAACGGCAAAAACCAGAATGAGCAGCCAGGCGGCGATGAGAACTGCGTTATGAACGTTCAACCAGGGTGGACTGGCAAGCACTGCGATATCGCTGGAGGAACGCATCAGAATGTCAAACGGCACTTCGCCATGAAAGGGGTCGGCACTCGACAGCATGCAGATGCCTGTGACACGAATGCGCGAACCGACAGGAAGCTGCTTCAGGGGCGGTGTGGAAGTAGGGCGGTTGGAGCTGGAATGTCGCAGGATGGCCGTAAAGAGGTCCGTACCTGTTTGCACCACGTACTCATCTTCAGTGGATTGCCGAACCTCTGCGACCACTGTACCTTCAGTGGACACGAGATCGAATGCTTTACCGTGCGCCACGTTTCCGCCCGACGCAAGTTCATGCCAGGTGAAGGTCGGTGGTTGAACCGGAGCCGGGACGTAGCTATCCCGGATCTCGCTTCCGGTGAGGGTGAGGAAACCATTCTGCACATCAGGAAATCCAATGGCGTCGGCCCGGTCGCCAATCCGCATAGGTGTGTAACTTTGCGTCGCGACCCAGAGGCTATGCGATCCATCCTGCAGCACCAGCGCCGACCCCGGCTGATAGTAGGTGACGACTCCCGCGACGCGCATGCGCTGCGATTGATCGACATTTTTATAGCCCGTGATTACGCGATCCATGGGTGTAGCGGCCAGTGACCACGGGTCAGAGCTGGCGCGTTTCAGCACTTTGATTCCATCCAGCGACTGGATATGGAACAGGATGCCGGTTTGCTGCATCTTATTGTCGAACTGCCCAGATACCGCGCCAGTGATCTCGACCCGGGCATCAAGGAGGCTATTGAGCGCGGGTTCGTCGTCGGTGTCGACGTTGGCATCTGCCAGACCACCATCGACGAGCATCTGAAGATGGGCTGTAGGCGCCGGCGAGCGAGAATCCGGGACCAGGTCGGCCGAGCGAATAACTGCCTGCACCGTGACCCGTCTGCAGTCGGTTTCGCCGCGGATCATCTCCTCGAAGGCCGGGTGTTCCGGCTCGGGCAGCGCGCCGTGGCCAACAAGCGCGATGTTCGTGGCCTCTATATACGGTCGAAAGCTGGCGCGTGTCGTTCCCTGCACCAGGATTCGATCGCCGGGAACAAGCTTCAGACCGGATTTAGCGTCGACATAAATTGCAGCATCGCGGTCCTGGACGAATAGATCGTTGTCGAACCCCCGGTAGTAGGAGACTGTCGCCTGAAATGAGACCGATAGACGCTGGCTGGCCTGCTCGTTGTTGAGATGGTGGATGGCCTCGAGGGTGGTCAACGCGCCTGGGAGCGCTGCTCCGGCTGAGGGGACCGTGGAAGTGAAGATGGCCGCCCCAAAGAGAAGACGCTTGATCAGATCGAACCCTGGCACCGTTCCGCTCTCTCCACTCGCGCATTACAACCCAAGCGGCAGTCTGCTGGAACCCTCTTGACAGGTTTGCCGGAGGGTTCCGGGCTGTCCTCGGCCGAGAACAATATGGGGAATACTCCCACCCATCTTACGCTCCGTAAAATCTGCTGTAATAGCACTTTTGGGGCGCGTGCCGAGTTTTTCACGATTCTGGGCGGGAATCCACCTCCGCGCTCCCGATGGACTGGCGGCCGCCTGCGAAATTAGTACGGGGGAGGCTCACATGACGCCGACGAACCGAAAACCATTGTCCAGCCGAGCAAGGAGGGGCGGGACCCCGCTGAGTGGCACTTCTGCGCGGTCCGGCAGGCGCATTCGCGTCATCGGGGTGCCACTGGACCTGGGCGCGAGCCGTCGCGGCGTGGATATGGGACCCTCGGCGGTGCGCGTGGCGGGCCTCGAGGCGCGGCTTGAGGCTCTTGGTCACCAGGTGTCCGACGTGGGCAACATCCGCGTGGAAATTGCCGAGACCAAGGCTCCCGGGAGCAAAAACGCTCGATACCTAAAGGAGATTGCGGCAACCTGTACGCGAACTGCGAAGGCCGTGCTCGCCGCGCTGGAGGCGAGTATGATGCCTCTGCTGCTGGGAGGCGACCACTCGCTGGCTGCGGGGTCGGTGTCGGGAGTGGCCGAGTTTTATCGTCGACAGGGAGAGAAGATTGGGCTGGTGTGGATTGACGCGCACTCCGACATCAACACCCCGGATACTTCGCCCTCGGGGAACGTTCACGGCATGCCGCTGGCAGCGCTTCTGGGGCTGGGGCCGGAGCCGCTGGCCAACATCTTCGGCTACGCTCCGAAGGTGGCTGCGGAAAACGTGGTGCTGGTCGGCGTGCGCAACGTGGACGCCGCGGAGCGCGAGAATCTACGCCGCGCCGGGATGACCGAGGTCTACACCATGCGCGACATCGACGAGCGCGGGATGCGAACGGTGATGGAAGAGGCTCTGCGCGCAGCCGGCCGCGGCACAGCAGGCTACCATGTCTCGCTCGATATGGACTGGATCGATCCTGTTGATGCGCCCGGTGTGGGCACGCCGGTGCGGGGAGGAGCGACGTATCGGGAGGCGCATTTGGCTATGGAGATTGTCGCCGATCACGGGCGGATGCTCAGTTTCGAGATCGTCGAAGTGAACCCGGTGATCGACGAGCACAACCGCACCGCCGATCTTGCGGTGGAGCTGGCCTGCTCGGCATTTGGGAAGAAGATTCTGTGAGCGGCTCTACACTTGAGAATGGGCCGGATGAAGCGGCGAAATCGGCGGACAGATAGGACTATGGCGAAAAAACTCAGGGTGGGAATTCTCTTTGGCGGGCGCAGCGGCGAGCACGAAGTGTCGTTGCTCTCGGCGGCTTCGGTTTTGAAGGCAATCGATCGCGAAAGGTTCGACGTGACGCCGATCGGGATCACAAAGGAGGGCCGCTGGCTGGCGGCCGCGGATGCGAATCATCTCTTGAACGGCGATGCGAGTGCGGTGGCGCGGCGTCTGCGTGCGGGCGATCCCGAAGCGACGCCGGGGGCCAAGCTGCTGCAGGAAGGGATTCCGACGCTGATGGCTCCGGAGCCCCGAACTACCGGCACGCTAAGCCAAAAGCAAGGCCGGGACGGCCAGTCCCAGCCCCTGGATGTGGTTTTTCCGGTGTTGCACGGGACATTTGGCGAGGACGGTACGATCCAGGGGCTGTTTGAGCTGGCGGGGATTGCCTATGTGGGCTCGGGCGTGCTGGGCTCGGCTGCGGGCATGGACAAGGACGTGATGAAGCGCTTGTTCGTGCAGGCCGGACTGCCCATTGTGAAGCATGTGACGCTGGTCCGTGCGGACTGGGAGAAATCGCCGCGCAAGGCCATCGCGCTGGTGGAGCGGACGCTGGTATATCCCGTATTTGTGAAGCCGGCGAATCTGGGGTCCTCGGTCGGAATTTCAAAGGTGCACGGCCGCAAGGAGCTTGGGCCGGCGCTTACGCTTGCGGCGAAGTACGATCGCAAGCTGATCGTCGAGCAGGGAGTGGGCGGCAAACCACCCCGGCGACGAAGACCGGTCGCTGGGGACCCCGGCGACGCGCGCAGTGGCAAGCCGGCAGCGAGGGCGCGGGAGTTCGAGGTGGCCGTGCTGGGCAACGACGATCCCAAGGCGAGCGTCGTGGGCGAAATTATTCCCGGCAAGGAGTTTTACGACTACGAAGCCAAGTATCTGTCCGAGGGCTCGGTACCGGTGATCCCGGCGAAAATCACGCGCGACGAAAGCCGAAAGATCCGCGAGATGGCGGTTGCGGCCTTCAAGGCGTGCGACCTGGCGGGACTGGCGCGCGTCGATTTCCTGATGGAGCCAGACGGCAAGCGGCGCATCTATCTGAACGAAGTGAACACGATGCCCGGGTTCACGCAGATCAGCATGTACCCCAAGCTGTGGGAAGCGACAGGCGTGAGCTACAAGGAGCTGATCACGCGGCTGATTGAGCTGGCGCTGGAGCGGCAGGCGGAGAAAAATCGGACGACCTACAGCCGTGAAGAGTAAAAAAACAGGGTTCAGGGGTCTGGGATCAGAGAGGCTCGGGATCAGAAAGGCACTGGCCGGTGTCTAATCCATCAGGACGGCAGGTTAGCTCGGGGCGAGTTGGAATGCACGATCTGACGGCTGATCTCTGATCGGCTGGCCGCTGCCGTATGCTTGATGCGAAGGGACTTATTCCATGACCTTGATGGATGCTCCGAAGTTCGATCCGACGCGCGAGAAGCGCAGGGCCTGGATCATTCGCGGTTCGGTGGCGGGGGTCTTTGTTCTGTTTGTGGCCTGGTGGCTGGTGGCCGGCAGGCCAGTGGATTGGCCGTGGAACTGGGACGATTACCTGTTCGGACGATCCGCCGCAAATCGATTCATGACGGACATCGTGGATCAGGACTTTAACAAGGCGTATGGCGACTGGTTTCACGACAAGGACTGGCAGCAGCATCCGCAAAAGTACGCGACTTATCCGATGAACCGATTCATGGGCGATTGGGGGCCGACGAGTCCGGATAACGAGTACGGCCCGATTCGCAGCTTCAAGATTGCCTTGATTGGGCACTACGGAAACGGCGTGCTCATCGCGATTCTGATCAACGGCCGCAAGAGCAGCGCACTCAACCTGGCTTACGATCCCAAGACGAGCCAGCTGAGCTTTGCGCCGCCCGGTGTGAGCCTGTACCTGGGACCGTAGCAGCAGGGAACCGGGGATAGAAACAAAGAGATCAAGGGACCAAGGGAACGAGGAGGCAGGGAAAAGGGCTCCATTCCGCGGCTGATTTGAGAGCCGCCGTTCGGAGATGCATGTCTGCAGGGCGGGAAAGCGCGCCTCCGAACCCGAAAGGTGTTTTTCTGTTCCCAGTCCCTGTTCGCTGCTACCGCGCAACTTCAGTGAGAATCTCTGTGCCTTTGCTCATCGTGGCGGTGCGATCAAGCTTGTCCCAGTTGAAGGGCTTGCCGTCAATGGCGCGCATGAGGGTCTTGGCCAGGACCAGCGAGAAGATCTGGCGGTAGGCGAAGCGCTGCAGCCAGATATGGAAGAGCAGCCAGCCGTCGCCCTTGTTGGCTGGATGACGCCGCTCGAGACTGAACGCGACCGACGACGTGATGAAGTCAATCAACAGGAAGCCGAGGAAGTAAACTACGAGCTTTTCAAAACTCGCCGCCGAAGCCGCTTCAGGATGATAGTGGCGATTGACCAGATAGTTGACGATGCCCCAGACGAAGAGGAGATCGATGAAGGGCGAGACCAGGGGCAGGAACATTTGGAAGATGAGGATATTAGGCAGCGCGAACAGGCCCATGGCCTTGTTGCGCACAAACGCGGCGCGGTGTTTCCAGATGGCCTGAAGAGTTCCGAAAGACCAGCGGAAGCGCTGCCGCATAAGCCCCTTGGCATTGATGGGCGCCTCGGTGAAAGCCAGGGCGCGATCTTCGTAGTCGACCTTCCATCCCTGCTCGATCAGGTTCATGGTGAGGTCGGCGTCTTCTGCCACGGTATTAAGCGGGTAGCCGCCGGCGGCCTTGACCGGCGCGGTGCGCCACGCGCCGATGGCTCCGGGAACGACAGTGACGACGTGAAGCAGATCGAGGGCGCGGCGCTCGAAGTTCTGGCTGGTGATGTATTCCAGGGCCTGCCAGCTTGTCCACAAGTTCACGCGGTTGCCCACCTTGGCGTTGCCGGCCATGGCGCCGATGCGGGGGTCCTGAAAGTGGGGGATGAGCTTGGAGATGGCGTCCGCGGCAATCACGGTATCGGCATCGATACCAACGAATATCTCGTCGTTCATGCGGTCAAGCGCGTAGTTGAGGGCGGCGGCTTTGCCTTCGTTCTCCTTGGTGAACACCTGCACGTGTCCGGCGGCGATTTCGCGGGCGTATGCCGTTTCCGCTACTTCGAGCGTGCGATCCTGCGATCCGTCGTCGATGACCATCACATGGAGGTTTTTGTAATCGGAATTGAGCACCGAGCGAATGGTGCGGACGATGACGGCTTCTTCGTTGTAAGCGGGGATGAGAACGGCAACGCGGGGGCAAAAGCCCTCTGTGGCCCTGCGCCGCAGCCTCAGCAGGCGATCAATCACGGCGAACAGGCCGACGATGACGAGTCTCGCGCTCATGAGGACGTCGCCGACGAAGAAGACCAGCACGATGAAGTTGCCAACGATGTCGAGCGCGGAAAAGGCGATGGAATCGGGGATGGTGC
This sequence comes from uncultured Acidobacteriaceae bacterium, assembly GCA_963802955.1. Lineage (GTDB taxonomy): Bacteria > Acidobacteriota > Terriglobia > Terriglobales > Acidobacteriaceae > Telmatobacter. The sequence goes on along the minus strand of CAWDKT010000007.1, from coordinate 326,300 downwards.
GCACGCGCTGCCAGAAGGTGAGTCGAGGCATGACCTGGGCGGTAGTTTTGCCCATGAGCGCAGACACCGGCACAAACTGGTAGCCGTGGGCGCGAAGGGCATCGATGAGGGGACCCAGAGATTCCACGGTTTCCGAACGGTCGCCGCCGCCGTCGTGCATGAGGATAATGGATCCGCGAAACTGCGGCTTGGCCTTCATCGTGTTCAGCTGGTTGAGGACCGAATCGATGATTTCCTGGGGCGTCTTCCTGGGATTCTCGTTCCAGTCGTTGGTGTCGATTTTGCTGCCGATGATGGTGAGGCCGTCGCGCTGGATGCGCACCACTGGAGCCGCCTCGTCGTCGGTCTCGGGCTCCTCGTCGTTGTCGTAAGGCGGACGAAAGTAGAGCGGCTGCAGGCCGAGCTTGGCCTCGAAGAGGCGTTCGGTGAGATTGATCTCGAGATCGAGCTGGCGGTTTGAAATGACGCTGATGTCGGGATGCGTCCAGGTGTGGCTGCCGATCTCATTGCCTTCGCGCACAATGCGCTGCATCAGCCCGATATTGTCCGCGGCTTCATCGCCGATGAGGAAGAAGGTGCCTTTGACGTGCTTCTCCTTCAGGACGTCAAGGATCTTGGGCGTCCACCTGGGATCGGGGCCGTCGTCGAAGGTGAGAGAAAGCTCTTTGGGATGGTAACCGTACTCCTCGATGGTGTAAGTCCGCGGATAGACGTCCATGTGTTCGTCAACGATGAGTTTTTTGCGCGGGTCGGGCTCGTCGTTATCCGCTTCAACAATGCGCTTGCCGGGCTGCGGCAGGCCGGTGACGCGGATGATCTCGCCGTCGCCCTCGGTGTCGACGTCGTGGCCGGGCTGGACCGTGCCGAGCGCCTGCAAGGCTGACGGGTCGCTGGGGCGATCCCAGACGTTCCACAAAGAGCTGTCTTCTTCGCCGAGACGCCAAAGTGCGAAGGTCTGCAGGCCGAGCTGGCGCGCGGCGCGCATCTCGTTGAGCACCGTGACGCCGTCGAGAAACCACACCACGTGGCGCTGGTTATTGTCCTCGTCGATGTATTCGAAGTGGGGATTGAGCGTGTCGTAATCGAGATCGAGATCGGCATCAGCATCGGAGGCTTCCTGCCAGGCCTCGGATACGGAAAGATCCTCGGTATCGAGAACCTGCGGCTTGTGATGGCGGCGATCTTTCGGATTGGGAATCGAAAGCGTCCAGTCGTAGCCATAGTTGGCCAGTCCGCAGATGATTTTGTTTTTGGGGACGACCTTGAGCACACGCTCCAGGTTGCCGATAAACCAAGGTTGGGCCGCGATCGGCCCCGGATCGCTGGTGGTCTGGTGCTGGTCGTAGTTCATGAGCACAATGCCATCGGAGTTGGCAGCGATGGTTTTCAGATCGTTGTTGCTGGCTGCGACGGCAACGTTAACGTAGAGCCGGAGTTTACGTGCGTGCATCTGTGCGTAGAGCTTCTGGATAAAGCTCAGGTAGGCGGGGTCGGCATTATCGGGAATGCTTTCGATGTCGAGCGAGAGGCCGCGATACGCAGGATAAGCCGCAAGGAAACGCATGAGCTGCTGGAGAAAGCCGGCGCTTTTCTCAGGATCCTTGAGGACATCGCCGACACCCGTGTCCCACTGCTGCGTGTGAGGATTGAAGTTGTTGACGGCGGGATAAATTTCCGTGTCTTCCTTGGCCAGCTGGATCACGCGCTTGATCTTGTTCAGGTAGTCGGGATCATGGATGGTTGAGCCCTGGATGACGGGAAACTCGCGCAGATTATCGCCGCTCATCATCATCAGCGTGCCGTCAGGCGAGTCCACGTGCAGCCACTGCGGGAAGAGCATGTCGATCTGGTGAACATGGTCTTTGAAAGAAGAGTAGCTGGCCGGGTCGTCCTGGACGTAGTAAGCGGCGCGCAGGCCTTCACCGGCGTTCAGGGGAACATCGGACGGCCTGCGTTCGGTTTTGCGATGCACAAGACGCTGGTTTCTGATGCGCAGCAGATTGTTCGGGTCCGGCAAAGCGCGGTAGTTATGCCTGGGGATCGGCAGCAGCAACTCGGGCATATGCTGGCTGCGGAGTACATGCAAGATGAAGCCGGCGAGCACCAGAGTAGACACCACGGCCGCCGCATCGAGAATGCGCCGCAGGCGCTTCCAGCGCTTGCGTTCCGGATCGAAAAAGATCTGTCGGTCGGGCATGTCTTGTCTTTTAGACGCTTTCAAGGAACCGGGGCCAACCAACGGCCACTCTTCAAGAATGCAGCGGCCCCCAGGAGAAATTGGGGAAAGCGCGGAGTTCCTGGATGTGCCGAAGGCTGTACATTAAAAATCGTATGGAAGCTGCGCAAGAGAGTCAATCGACCCCCAGGGGGCGCCTGGCCAAAAGCCCTGGAAAAGCTCGACTTGCGCTCGCAGTAGGGCTGCCGCTTGCGGTGGGCCTGGCCCTGCGGGTTTGGATGCTGAAATGGCTCTTTGAGGCTGAAGGGGACTCTCTGGTCTATGGAGGCCTGGCGAAGAATCTCCTTCTGCACGGGCGTTTTGCGCTCAGTTTGCCCAATGGAGAAATATATTCCACGCTGATCCGGCTGCCCGGATATCCGCTTTTTCTTGCAGTTTGCTTCCGGCTCTTCGGGATGGAGAACTACTATGCCGCGGCGTGCGTGCAGATCGTCCTGGAATTGCTGGGCTGCCTTTTGCTGGCCGATTTTGCGCGACGCATTGCGCCGGCGCATCTGGAGCGCGGCGCAGCACTGGCAACGCTATGGCTTGCGGCGTTGTGCCCGTTCACGGCATCGTACGCCGTGCTGCCGTTAACGGAAGGGCCGACGCTTTTCATGCTGGCGCTGGCCATGTGGGCGGCGGCGCATTTTCGCGAGAATCCGGGGTGGGCGAACGCGCTCTGGTTTACATTTGCGGTGACTTGTGCGGCGCTTTTGCGGCCCGACGGAGCCCTGGTTGCCGTGGCATTCGTTCCGGCACTCTTCGTCGCATTGCCGCGCGGAAGCGGGCCGGAAAAGATTCCGCTCCGCAAAGTGACGCGGATGGCGGCGGTGTGCGCGCTGTTGGCACTGGCGCCCTTTGCTGTTTGGACCGCCCGCAACTGGCGCGTGTTTCATGTGTTTCAGCCGTTGGCTCCGCAGTCGGCCACCGATCCTGACGAAAGACCGAATCTGGGATGGGAGCGATGGGTGAAGACATGGTGCCTGGATTATGTCTCGACCTACCAGATCTATTGGAATGTGCCGTGGGACAAGCTGGACGTGAGCGAACTGCCGAAACGTGCCTTCGATTCAGCCGCACAGCGAGCAGAGACTGTCGCTCTGGCAAACGATTACAACCACGGTGGAATGGAGATTACGCCGCAGATCGATGCGCGCTTTGCGCGTCTGGCCGATGAAAGGATTCATGCGGACCCGCTGCGGTATTACGTCTGGCTGCCGCTTGACCGCGTGGCCGATATGTGGCTGCGCCCGCGCGTCGAGAATCTGCCCATCGATCTGGATTGGTGGGTGTATAAGCATCACCATGTGGAGACGCGCTTCAGCTGGGCGTGGGCGGGGCTGAATACGGTATATCTGCTGCTTGGCGCCGCTGGCCTTTGCATGCGTCCGCGATTCTGGGGTGCGATGCTCGCTTATATGCTGTTGCGCAGCGCGCTGCTGCTCACGGTGGTGGCGCCGGAAGCGCGCTACACGCTGGAGTGCTTCCCGATGCTGTTCGCACTGGGAGGCGTCGCGCTCGCTCGCATCGCGCATCGGGTTACTTCGCGAAGCTGAAGGCTTCTTTCGGTAGCGGCTGATTCACCTTAATGTCGGTGTAGTGGGCGACGTAGGATTGTCCTTCGCCTTCGTCGAATATCACCTTGAGGCTGATGGCCCGGGCCGTGTCCATCCAGACGGTGACTTTCGGGATGTTCTTGCGGATTGCAGGATCCTTGGCGACCAATTCGAGCTTGTCGGTCTTCACGCCATCAATGATTTCTGTTCCGAGGTATTTGATATTCCATTTGTCAGCGAGCTCAGTTCCGCTGGCGCCGAAACCGAGCATCAGGTAACCCTGATATTTGTTGACATTGGTGTATGTTTTGGCATCGCTTGCCTTGCCAGTATCGGAGATGCGAAGAGCCCCGTCAGAGAACATGTACGTCTTTTGCGATGGCCCGTTGTTGTGCTCGTGGATATGAGCGGCCATTTGAAAGCTGTTGCCCTTGCGCTCATAGTAGGCGACGCCGGTCTGCACATCTTTGTCGGGGATGGGGTCGGTCTGGATGGTATCGAATTCGACATTCGCGATGGTGGTATGAAAATTCTTTGCCGAGGCGTCCAGCTTCTGCAGAACCTGTTGTAGATCGTCGGCAAAGGCCAACCTGGCCGGCAGCAGCGCAATGGAAAAAATGGCGAAAAATAAGAATTGCCTTCGTAAATGCATGGCCTTCCTTACCCGGTTTGATTCTCGATTTGCCACGAAGGATTCGTGGAAAAGAATTACCGGTGAGCCCACACCTTCCAAACGAGATGGCCTCGTTCGTCGGTGGTGGTATTCCAACGCTCAACGGAGACGGCATCGCCCATTACCGGTTCAATGGCCTTGCGCAATACGTTTTTGGCTTCCTCGTAGGATGCGCCGGCGGGAATCTTCACATCGGCGGCTTCGAGCGTGATCATGACGCCGCGGCCGGCGCCGACCACCTGGACAGCATGTAAAGGACCCGCAACCGACGGAGGTTTCGCGCCGTAGTCCCACAGATGCGGGGTGACGAAGATGAAAAGCAGAATCAGCGTCACCATGATGTCGTAGTGGAACGATCCGCGCGGGTAGGTCCAGTAGATGTAGCTGGCGAGGATCTGCCGGAAGCTCTGTCTGGGCTGCACGGCTGGCGTGCTTAGGGAATTGGATCCGTCTGACGCGGCTCCGCTGGATGTGGTTGACGCCATCATGGCTCCCTGACAATTCTATCGAGCCCGCCCATATAAGGACGCAGGATTTCCGGAATAATTATGGAGCCGTCGGCCTGCTGATAGTTTTCAAGGATAGCCAGCCAGGTGCGGCCCACGGCCAGACCGCTGCCGTTGAGCGTGTGGACAAATTCGGGCTTGGCCTTTGCGCCTGATGCCCGGTAACGGATGTTGGCGCGCCGCGCCTGGAAGGCGTCGAAGTTAGAGCAGGAGGAGATTTCGCGGTAGAGGTTCTGGCCCGGCAGCCAGACCTCGAGGTCGTAGGTTTTGGCGGAAGAGAAGCCAGTGTCACCGGTGCACAATAGAACGCGGCGGTAAGGCTGGTTGAGGGCTTCGAGAATCTCTTCGGCGTGGCGCGTGAGCTGCTCGTGCTGCGCGTCGGAGTCTTCGGGCCGCGTGAACTTGACTAGCTCGACCTTCTGAAACTGGTGCTGGCGAATGATGCCGCGTGTATCTTTGCCTGCTGCCCCTGCTTCGGCGCGGAAGCAGGGCGTGTAGGCGGTGAGCGAGATGGGCAGGCGCGCTTCGTCGAGAATCTCGTCGCGGTAGAGATTGGTGACGGGAACTTCAGCGGTGGGGATGAGCCAGTGGTCGCTGTCTTTGTACTCGCCGCGCGAGGTGGCCTCGGCGTCTGCGTCGGAGCAGCGAAAGAGATCTTCGGCAAACTTGGGCAACTGGCCGGTGCCGAAGAGCGACTTGGAATTGACCATGAAGGGCGGAAGCACCTCGGTGTAGCCATGCTGGCGCGTATGGGTGTCGAGCATGAAGCCGATCAGCGCACGTTCCAGCAGGGCGCCAGCTCCCATGTAAACGGCAAAGCGCGCGCCGCTCAGCTTGGCTGCACGTTCAAGGTCAAGAATGCCCAGCGCTTCGCCGATTTCCCAGTGAGGTTTGGGCTGGAAGTCGAATTTACGCGGCTCGCCCCAGGTCTTGACGGTCTTGTTGTCCGCTTCCGATGTGCCGATGGGGACCTCATCGCGTGTGAGGTTGGGCACGCGGGCGAGAGACTGGCGCAACTGCTCGTCGAGGCCGGCGGCTGCTTTATCGAGCTCGTCGAGCTTGTCTTTGAGCGCGCGCGTCTCGTCCATGACGGCCGCGGCTTCGTCATTCTTGCCGGCTTTCTTGAGCGCGCCCACCTGCTGTGAGAGTTCGTTGCGGCGGGCCTTCAGCTGTTCAGACTGGTAATGGCTTCGCGGCGGCTCTTGTCGAGAGCACGGAAGTCGCCCAGCAAGGCGGCCGGATCGGCGGCGCGAGCGCGTAGCTTTTCCTCCACCAACTCCAGGTTGGCGCGAACGAATGATAAATCGAGCATTGCATTTCTAGTTTAATTGACGGAAACGCTTCCCCGCCCTAGCAAAGCCAGGATGGGGCACCCGCACCTGACCGGTCAGGAAACCGCCGCCGCATCAGTCCGCGGCATTGGCGCCGGAAGAATCCTTTGCCACTTCTTCTTTCCAACCCGGGAGGGTCGGGTCGCCGGTGATGAGGCGTGCGCCGCGCGTGAAGTTGAAGTAGGTCCAGGCCCAGTTGATCATCACCGAGAGCCGGTTGCGGAAGCCGATGAGGAAGAAGATGTGGACGGTAACCCAGGTGAACCACGCGGGAAAGCCGCTGAGGTGAGCTTTGAAAGGCCATTTCACATCGGCAACGGCATCCATGCGGCCAATGGTGGACATGTCGCCCTTGTCGAAGTAGTGGAAGACGGGGCGATCTTTGCCGGCCAGATCGGCTCCAATCATTTCGCCAACGTGGTCGCCCATCTGCATGGCAGGCTGGGCCACGCCGGGGACCTGGCGGCCGTCCTGGACGAAGTGGGCGAGGTCGCCGAGCACAAAAATATCAGGCATTCCCGGCGGGTTGAGATGGCCGTCGACGATGACGCAGCCGCGACGGTCAGTGGGCGCGCCGAGAAGTTTGCCGAGAGGCGAAGCCTGCACGCCTGCGGCCCAGAGCGTGACGACAGCATCGACGCGGAGGGGGCCCTGCTGAGTTTGAGCCTCAACCCAGCCTGGACCAACGCCGGTGACGTGCGTGTTGGTGTGCACTTCAACGTCGAGGCGCTTGAGCTCGGCCTCGGCCTTGGCGGAAAGATCGGGCGGATATGCCGCCAGCACGCGCGCGCCCGCGTCGAGCAGCAGGACGCGAGTCTTGGTGGGATCGATGTGGCGAAAGTCGTGACGCATGTAGAGCTGCGCAATGTCGCTGATGGCGCCGGCGAGTTCCACCCCGGTGGGCCCGCCGCCGATGACGACGAAGTTGAGCGGGGGATGCGAGCCGGTTTCGACCATCTGCCGCTCAGCAAGCTCGTAGGCGAGCAGGACCCGCCTGCGAATCTCGAGGGCGTCTTCAATGGTTTTAAGGCCGGGCGCGAGCGGCTTCCACTGGTCGTTGCCGAAGTAGGAGTGCGCGGCGCCGGTGGCCAGCACGAGATAGTCGTAGCGGAGGCGAGCGCCGCTGGCAAGCTCCACCCGCCGCCCTGATTGATCGATGTGGACGACTTCGTCCATCAGTACCTCGGCGTTCCGCTGGTGGCGCAGGATGGAGCGAATCGGCTGAGCGATATCGGCCGGCGACAGCACCGCAAGCGCCACCTGGTAGAGCAGGGGCTGAAACAAATGATGATTGCGGCGGTCGACCAGTGTGATATCGACCGGCAGATGGGCAAGACCAAGAGCCGCGCGGAGGCCGGCAAAGCCGCCACCGACGATCACGACACGGGGGCGTTGGCCCGAGGATTTCTCCGATGCGGATGTTTGCCGTTCTGCCAAGCTGGTCACACCATCACCTTTCAGGAGATAAGTCAGGAAACCGAAGCAAAAACAGCCCCCTATCAAAGTGATGCGTGAAACCGGCAAGAAGTGGCAGGCTCTTCCAAAATACCGGGTGAGGGAGGGTCGGCTCCTGTAGCATCCAGCTATGATCGCAGGCGTTTCGTGGGCCTGGTGGTTGGGGTTTCACGCGGTGGTGGCGGCATTGCTGGTAGCGGATTCGCTGCTGCCGATTGGCCCGGACGAGGAAGCATCGTCGCCCGGGCAGTTGGCCGGCAGCCGCCGCTATTCGCGGCGTGAAAAGGCTTTCATCTGGCTGGGAACCGCTGGCCTGGTGCTGGCTGCGGCGGGATTTGCCTGCTGGATTGCCGTCGCCATGGGCCGGCAAACGGCACTCGAGTTTGTGACGGGTTACACCATCGAGGCCTCGCTCAGCGTGGACAATCTCTTTGTCTTCCTGGTCCTGTTTGAGGGGTTCCAGATCGGCCGGAAACGCCAGCACCAAGCGTTGCAATGGGGCATCTGGGGTGCGTTTGTGCTGCGGGCGCTGTTTATTGCTGCCGGGTTGACGTTGCTGCGACGATTTGGGTGGATCACCTGGATCTTTGGTTTGCTGCTGCTGTACGCGGCGTGGCGAATTGTGCGCAGCGGCTCGCCGCGGGCGGCCATTCCGGGGTGGATCGCGCGACTAGAGCCGGCGAAGAACTCTCTGCTGCCGGTGATTATCGCCGTAGAGCTCACGGACCTGCTGTTTGCCACGGACTCGATTCCCGCCGTGCTGTCGGTGACGCACAATCCGTTTGTGGCGTACACGTCGAACGTGGCAGCAATCATGGGCCTGCGCGCGCTTTACTTCGGGCTGGCGGCGATGCTGGAGCGGTTTCGTTCGCTGCACTGGGGACTGGGCGCGATTCTGGCCTTTGCTGCGTTCAAAATGCTCGTTGCCCCGTGGTTCGCTGTGCCGATCACGTTGGCGCTGGCGGTAATCGGAGGAATTCTGGCGGCGTGCGCGGTGGGTACGGCGATCAGCGGTCCAGGAATGGGAGCTAAAGGCTAGTTCTTCGCCTGCTAATCCGTCGAGAGCTGCACCAGGTCCCTTTTCCGCTTCGAAGGGGTCTGTTCGCGTTCAAGCCAGACGGGAAGAGCGAGTTGTTGCAGGTGCCCGCGGCGCCGCCAACGTTGTGCGAAGCCGAAGGGGAAAAAGGAAACCGTCTACCACGATTCGAAACAGACGCTGCGATCGGAGGCAACGGATGAGTGCTTGCAGAAGCTTGCGTCGTCGCGGCGAGGATAATCGTTGCGGAAGTGCGCGCCGCGGCTTTCGGTGCGCGCCAATGCGGAAACGAGAATGGCCTGCGCCACGCGGCTCATGGCCTGCGCTTCGCTCAGCCGGCGGCTGATGCGGCCCGAAGCGGCGATCCCTGCGATCCCGGCCTGGCATGCCGCTTGCGCAGCCAGACCCCGGCGCAACGAAGCTTCATCGCGCAGCAGGCCTGCATTGGCCCACATGGCGGTTTGCAGAGCGGCGATCAAGTCTTCCAGGTGCTCGGTTTCAACCACGTGCAGGTGTTTTGCCGCGGGTGCGGAATCTGCGGCATCGCGAAGCACGAGCGGAAGAGAATCGGAGAGCATGGATTGCGCCGCTCGTGCGCCAAAGACCAAGCCTTCGAGAAGCGAATTGGAAGCGAGGCGATTGGCGCCGTGCACCCCGGTGCAGGCGGCCTCGCCTGCCGCGTAAAGTCCCGGCACGCTGGTGCGCCCAGCGAGATCGGTGCGGATGCCACCCATGAGATAGTGCGCGGCAGGACGGACGGGAATGAGATCGCGGCGCAGGTCGAGACCATATCGCGCGAGGAACGCACTGATGCCGGGGAAGCGTGAAGCCGGGTCGATGTTGCGCACGTGGCGCATGTCGAGATAGACGGTGCGCGGAGGCGACTGGGGGTTTGCAGGATCGGCCATGCCTTCGCGGGCGATGGCGCGGGCCACCACGTCGCGTGGGGCGAGCTCGAGCAGCGAGTGATAACGCTCCATGAAGCGTTCGCCGCGATCATTCACGAGCCAGGCGCCTTCGCCGCGCAGCGCTTCCGAGATGAGGAAGCGTGGGGCGCCTTCGAGTGCGAGTGCGGTGGGATGGAACTGGTAAAACTCCATATCAGCCAGTTCTGCGCCGGCCTTCCACCCTACGGACGAAGACCCATCCGCGGGGACCCCGGCCAGCGCCGCCAGGGCGATTCCATCACCGGTGGCGACAGCGGGATTTGTGGTGTCGGAGTAGACCTGGCCTGCGCCGCCCGATGCGATGAGTACAGAACGTGCAGCGAGCCGGATGCGGGTCCATGTGGGGCCGCGGCTCTCGGCTCCAGGGGCGAACTGGGTGGGCTCGGCGCTGGCTAAGTCGGCCCCGATCACGCGGCCATCGGCGACCACGAGACCGGAGACGCGGGTCCACTCGGCGAAGCGGATCCGCTTGTGGATGCGGGCAAAAGTCACAAGTGCGCGGCTGATCTCGGCGCCTGTGGCATCGCCGTTAGCGTGCAGGATGCGGGCCAGGGAATGGGCGCCCTCGCGCGTGCGCAGATATGGGCCGCTCCAGCGATCACCTTCGCTGCCCGATACGCGATCGAAATCCGCGCCCCATTCGATGAGTTCCGCAACCCGCAACGGGCCTTCGCTGACGAGCGCTTCGGCCGCGGGGCGATAGACCAGGCCGTCGCCTGCGTTCACCGTGTCTTCCAGGTGCAGGGCAATGTCCCGGTCGCCCTCCATCGCTACGGCAATGCCGCCCTGTGCGTAATGCGTGTTCGATTCGCCGAGGGATTCTTTGGTGACGACGAGAACGTCGCCGTGGCGGGCAAGTTCAACCGCGGCACGAAGTCCGGCAACGCCCGCACCCATTACCAGAAAGTCAATCGAGGAGGCCCTGGACATCAACTTTCAGGCTAGCAGGTGGAGGGAGGCAGGGAACAGGGACTTAGAGACCGGCAAGACAGCGGGCCAGCAAGTCGGCGAGTCAGCGCGACGTGCCGGCGTTGCCCAACCCGAGAGGATGTTTTCGCACTCACGCCGGAGGCAAAGTGTATGCTGTCTGGCAGACCTTTGGCACAGATTTTAAGGACCGGATCGCATGGAACTCTACCATGATTTGCCACCCGAGGCGGTAAAGATCGTCCTGGTGCTTTTTCTGTCGTTTCTGATCGGGCTGGAGCGCGAAGAGCAGAAGGCAGCCGGAGGCAGCTACTTCTTTGGGGGAGTGCGCACGTTTCCTCTGATTGGTCTGATTGGCTACTCACTGGCGCTAGTTTCGGGCACGCAACTGGTACCCCTGATGATTGGGTTCCTGGCGGTCGCGGGCTTTCTGATGCTGTCGTACTGGCACAAGCTCACGCAATCGGCAACGGCCGGCGCGACCACGGAGATTTCAGGACTCGCGACTTTTCTGGTCGGCGCGCTGGTGTGCTACGGGCATTTCTGGATTGCCACCACGCTGGGCGTGGCCAGCCTGCTCTTGCTGGATCTGAAGATCGCGCTGGAAAAACTGGCATCATCGATTGCCCCGCGCGAGATTCTCACCTTCGCCAAATTCCTGTTCCTGAGCGGCGTGATTTTGCCGGTGCTGCCCAACCAGCAGTACGGCCGATTCCACATCAATCCTTTTAAGACCTGGCTGGTGGTGGTGGCGATCAGCGCCATTTCATACGCGAGCTACGTGCTGCAAAAACTCACCAAGGGGCAGGGCGGCATTGTGCTGGCGGCTTTGTTGGGCGGTGCGTATTCGTCGACGGTGACGACGGTGGTGCTGGCCCGGCAAGGCAAGGTGGAAAACCAGCCGCACCTGTTCTCGGGTGGAATTCTGATGGCTTCCGGCGTGATGTATCTGCGGCTGACGATTTTGCTGGCGCTCTTCAATCGGCAATTATTGGCCGCGCTTTGGCTGCCGTTTGTGGTGCTTGCGGTGGTCGCTACAGGCTTTGGCTGGTTATGGACGCGGCGCGCCGACAAGGGCGCGCAGGTCATCCAGCAGCCGCAGGAAGCCAAGAATCCGCTGGAGCTCACCACGGCGCTTCTCTTCGCGCTGCTGTTCCTTGTCATGCTGGTGGCGACGCAACTGGCCGTCACCTATCTGGGCAAAGGCGGAGTGGATACGCTGGCCGCGATTATGGGCGTGAGCGACGTGGATCCGTTCATCATGGGCTTGACGCAGGCGGCCGGCACGCTGACGCCGGTGAACGTGGCGGCGGGCGCGATCCTGATTGCAGCGGCCAGCAACAACATTGTGAAAGGCATCTACGCGTACAGCCTTGGAGACAAGAAGACGGGCCCGATGAGCCTCGGATTTCTTCTGGCGCTCGCGGTTGGCGGGCTGGTGCCGTTGGTTTGGCTGGGGTGGTAGCGGCATGCAAACTCCAGATCGGTGCTAGGATGGTCGCAACTTTCAACGGAGGAATCGTTGTGAGCCGCACCAAGTGTGTATTCCTGGGCATCTTCTCGATCCTCGTTCAATTTGCCCTCGCGATTCTGGGGCGTGGCGGATTTGTGGCCTTCTTTTCCGTTCCCGCGATCCGCGCGATGACCATCGCCACGGTGGGAATCGCCACGGTGGCGTTTTTCGCAGACAGCAACATCAGCTCGGGCATCAAAGAGGACCGCGGCAACCGCTGGGTGCTGAAGGCATTCGCCGGCATTGCAATCCTGCTGACGTTTTTCTCGGCGTATACCGACCGCAAAAATTTTCTGACGATAGATGGCGACGTCACGCGCTGGGTGGGGCTGGTTGTTTATGTGATCGGTGCCGTCGTGCGGCTGTGGCCGTGCTTTGTGCTGGGCCGGCGGTTCAGCGGGCTGGTGGCGATTCAGGAGGGACATACGCTCGAGACGCACGGCATCTATTCGAAGATCCGCAACCCGAGCTACCTGGGGATGCTGATCAATTCTGCGGGCTGGGCGCTGGTATTCCGGTCGAGCGTGGGGTTGGTGCTGGCGGCGTGCCTGCTCATTCCATTGGTGGCGCGCATGCACGCCGAGGAGCGGCTGCTGAGCCAGCACTTCGGCTCGGAGTACGACAGGTACTTCAAACGGACGTGGCGGCTGGTGCCGGGGGTCTACTGATAGTGCGACTGCCAGGGCGCCGAGCACGGATTTGCCGGCGTTTCAGGTTGAATATATGTACGGAATGTGCATACAATGAGGCGTTGAATGGGCTTCGAATGGGACCCGCGAAAGGCGGAGGCAAACTACAAAAAGCATGGCGTGCGTTTTACTGAGTCGCTGCCCGTCTTTGAGGACGGCAACGCAATCACCGTCGCCGATGAAGATTCCGACCCTCATGAGGCACGGTTCGTCACGTTGGGACGGGAGCAAAGGGGAGGGTTCTGGTGGTGGTTTACTGCTACCGCGCCAAGATGATCCGCATTATTTCAGCGCGCTTTGCAGGGCCGCGGGAGCGCCGCCAATATGAGGAGTTGAGATGAGGGCAAACTACGATTTCAGCAAGGGCAAGCGTGGACGCGTCATTCATCCGCAGTCGCGCGTCAAGACGCGGATCACCATCCGGATTGACGAGGATCTCGTGGACCATTTCCTCAAGGAAGCGGATGCCTCGGGCGGCTCGAAAGGATATCAGACGCTGATCAATGAGGCGCTGCGGCAGCATGTCGAGGCGAAGGCGCCTAAGCTTGAGGAGACATTGCGGCGGATTGTAAGGGAGGAGATTCGAGCGGCTGGTTGACGGGCGGGAACCTGTCCGCCGCTGAGTTTCTGACCGGAGAAGCACACACAATGACAGGGAGAGTTTCAATGCATGGAACCAGTCGACAGACCGCCGCGGCATTCCTAATTGCGGTCCTTTCTTCGATCACAGGTTTTGCCCAGGCTGCTCCGCCTCATATTCAGGCCGATGGCGGAATAGCGGCTTCCGATCTCTCGGGCTGGACGACTTTCGGCCAGGCTGATTGGACCGCTCAGTACGGAATTGTGACCGGGCATCCGAAGACACCCGGCGGGGGATGGCTGGTATTCGATCAGTCAATGGCGAATGTCGGCTTTTACACGCAGATTCTTTGCGCCCAGGATTGCGAGGCCGGCATCCTCCTCCGCGCCCAGAAGACGCCAGACGGCGGGCTCAAGGGGATCTATATTTCGATGGGCGCGGCGAACCGGGGGATCTTTGTCCTCACCACGGATGCCGAGGGCCGCGAAATCTCCCGGGTTGCGGTGCCGAAAGGGCATAGTGAGGGCGGACTTCCCAGTCCCAATGCAAACACTCCGCCCGAGATCCAGGCCCTGCTGAAGGCGCGGAGCGAAACCTATCCGTCGTTGCGCGCGATGATCAATTACACCGGCGCGATGGAACCTTTGCGCGAGCCGACCGGCGAGTATCTGCCCCAAACGTGGAATTCGGTCAACGTCTACCTCTTTCAGGATGCGCTGTACCCATCGGTCAACGGGGCACGCGACGGCGCTGGGGCATTGCCGGACGTGGTTACGCCGGCGGACCTGGGAGTGTATGGAAAGATCGCGTTGCATGTTGCCGGAACGGAAGCGGTGCAGTTCAAGAATGTTGAATATAAGGACCTGCTGAAGCGCAAGCGCCCCGCTGAATATGTGTCGCCCGATTTCGAGCTCCATCGATTGGATGGGCTGTTTTATTCCTGGTCGCCCGCTATTGGCGACTTTAATCACGACGGCAAGCTGGACGTCGCTGCCGGACCCTGGATTTATTTGGGCCCTGATTTTACGACTGCCGAGGAATACTACGCGCCTGTAGCCTACAATCCCACCGCTGATTATCCGCAGCTATCGACTGTGGCATTGGCCCACGACTTTACGGGAGACGGCTGGGACGACATTCTTCAATTTACAGGCAATGCCGGAGAGATTACCGGTTGGCTTTATGTCAATCCCCGCGGCGAGTCCCGCCACTGGGACAAATACAAGGTGCTCGATCTGCTGGCGAACGAAGATACCGAGATGGTCGATCTCTTCGGAGATGGAAAGGTCGAGATATTGCACGGCGGCCCGAATAATGGGCTGGGCTACTCTCGCCCCGATCCTGCGAATCCCACCGGCAAATGGATTACGACGATGATTGCGCCCCCAGGTCCGTGGGGAGATGTTATGGTGCACGGCCTGGGCGCCGGCGATATCAATGGGGACGGCAGGAAAGATATTCTGACGCCTTACGGCTGGTGGGAACAGCCTCCCCCAGGCACGCAGGGCTACTGGAAATATCACCCTACCGCATTTTCGAACTTAGGCATTTCACAAGGCGGGCCCGGCGGCTCGACTCTCTGCGTGTTCGATGTGAATGGCGATGGGCTCAACGATGTCGTCAGCGCCCAACAGGGTCATGGTTTCGGCCTCGCGTGGTTCGAACAGAAACGCGACACCGCCGGCAACATCTCTTTCGTGCGCCATTGGATTATGAATGGCTGGCTCGATAACAACGCCGGCGGAGTCACGTTCACTGAGCTGCACGCGATGGGTTGTGCCGATATGGACGGCGATGGCATTCCCGATATCGTGACAGGGAAGCGTCAATTCTCGCATCTGGACACTTGGGTTGACCCCGACCCCTGGGGCACACCGGTGCTTTATGTCTATAAGACGGTACGCGATCGCTCTGCCCCTGGCGGGGCCCGTTTCGAGCCCGAGCTGGTACACAATTTCTCCGGAGTCGGTGCTCATATCGACCTGCGCGACATGAACAACGACGGCAAGCCGGATATCGTGACCTCAGGCCCCTATGGCACCTTCATCTTTCTCAATAAAATGCCGGCTGCGCACCATTCCGACGATCGTTGAGGCAGCAGGAGGGAACGCGGCGGGAGGGAACAGGGAGGATAGTTATCCCGCCTTAACGAGTTAGGGTGGGGCACCCGGCACGTTTCCTCCGATTGGAGGGCTGGATCAAAATGATCACTCTTAGAAACTCTGAGGGACGAGACCAAGGCTGTTGATAGCCTCGTTTACGGATGCGAGGGCTTCATGAACCGCCAACACCTCAACATAATTCCAATATTTAAGCTTGTCTTTCAGGCCCGCAACGCCGGAGACCTCTGCCTTGATTTTTTCAAGTTGTGTTGCATCGGAAACTGCGACAACACCTTGTACTGCGGGGTTGTTCAGTGATTTCAAGAGATTGAGAATGAGGCTGTCAAGTGAACCCTTCGTTTGAACTTCGAACACATAAATGACGCGGCCCATGTTGCCGATTGTTGCTTCCCAAATTGCATCTACGACTGCTCCACCAGCCACCTTCTTTTCTGTATCGGCCTGAAGACCAAGCCATTCTCCAATGTCAGCGATTTTGTCACGAACCTCGTCGTGGATAAACCCGGAAGTGGCGTTATCGACTTTGTCAACGTTGGCGGGAGGCGCGACCGTAGGTTGTGTTTTATAGATGTCAGTGAGGTTTTCCGCCACTCTGGATTCATCCCAGATGAAGTAGTCCACTGTGAAAAAATTGGCTTCGGCGTCTCCCAATGCCCGCATCTCTTTTGCGATCTCCGCTACTGTTTTGCAGAGGTCTTGATACTTTTGGCCGGTAAGTTGGTAGTTGTATCGAGGCAGGTCAGCAACACCAAGATAATTTAGAGCCACGTAGGCGCGGCGATTCCAAAGCATACACTCGGTTGGGTGAACGTAGCAGAGAATCTCGCTCATCATGGCGGGTCCTATGCCTTTCACCTCCTTCCGGAACGTATCCCACCTTTCGAGAAGCGGGAGAGTTGACCAGACCAGAGCAGATAAATACTTCAACACATTTGGCAGCCCGTTCTCGCTAATGACTTTGTCAACGACATACTGTTTGTTTCCCCAGATGCCCATTGCCCACAACTTGGATAGGTATTCGGCGAGCCCGTCCGCGGTCATATACTGTAGGCGTTCGGCCGTCCAAGACTGGTAATACGCAGCTCGTTCTTCGCGCTCTCGCATGTCATTGTTAAACTCTGCAGGGTTGCTCTTCTTCTTTTTCAGATAGGCGGCGATGTCTTTGTGAAGAAGTTCTTTGTTCATTAGATTCGGCGGTCCCCTTGCCAGAGATTTGTCATTTTTCTCTTTGCACTTTGCGATCAGTCTACACCTACTGAGATTGGAGCCGAGGCAATCGTCGAGACGCGTTCCAGTAGTACGGGCCGAGCAGCATTTTCGACCTGTTTAGCACCGCGAAGGCAACCGCAGATCCTTCGACTCCTCGGCTTCGCTCGTCGCTCAGGATGACAGCTTTCTTTTTCCTGCGTGCTTTGGACGCGCCAGCCTGCGCTGGACGTGCTCAGGTCTTCTATCATTGAAGTCATTGTGCAAACGATAAGGGTGGAGACACTATCGGCGAAGTACGACGTGTTTGCGGGCAGCGGGTTGCTCGCAGACCTTGCGCCGCGGATTGAACGGGTGATGGGCCGGCTGCCCGGGCGCGTGTTTGTGGTGACGTCGCCGGAGATTTGGGCGCTGTGGAATCAGCAGTTTTTGCGGTCGTTCGATGAGCCGCCGGTCACGCTCTTTCTTCCCCCGGGCGAAGAGCATAAGACAGTGAAGAGCGTGGAGAGGTTGCTGCGGGAAATGGTGAGAGCGGGCGGCGATCGCGGGGCGCTTTTGATCTGTTTTGGCGGCGGGATTGTGGGCGACCTGGGCGGATTTGTAGCGGCGACGTTCATGCGCGGCATTCCATATGTTCAGGCGCCGACAACATTTTTGGCGCAGGTGGATTCGAGCGTGGGCGGCAAGGTAGGCGTGAATCTGCCCGAAGGGAAGAACCTGGTCGGAAATTTCCTGCAGCCGCGCGCGGTGTTTGCCGATATCGGCGTGCTGGGAACGCTGCCGGATCGCGAACTGCGCGCGGGCTTGATGGAGAGCGTGAAGGCGGGAATCATTCGCGACCGCGCGTTGTTCCGATACATGGAGGAGCACGCAGAGAAGATCCTGGCGCGTGAACCGAAGGCTCTGGAGCGAGTGATTGCGGCGTCGATCCGCATGAAGGCCGACGTGGTGCGGCGCGATGAGCACGAGAGCGGGCTGCGCATGATTTTGAACTTCGGGCACACGGTGGGGCACGCGCTGGAGCAGGCGACGCGCTATAAAGCGATGCTGCACGGCGAGGCGGTGTCGTGGGGTATGGTGGCGGCGTTGGCGCTGGCACGACGGCGGGGCACGATTACCGGCGCGCAAATGGAGCGAATGGAGAAGCTGATCTACCGCTACGGTCCGCTGCCGAAACTGAAGGTGAGCGCGGCGCGCATCATGGCGGCGACAGGCCGCGACAAGAAGAATGTTGGCGGGGTGAGGCGGTTCGTGCTTCCGGTGGGCATTGGCGACGCCGGGGTGGTGGAGGATGTTTCAGTGCAGGAACTGGAGGCGGCGGTGAAGTACATGCTGGTGAGGGCGAGAACCGCAGGGACCCAGGAAATAGCCAGTAGGGAGTAGGGAGTAGAAAGCAAATCAGCAAGCCAGCAAACCGGCGAACCAGCTCGTTGGCAACCACGATAAACAACCGCAGATCCTTCGCTGCGCTCAGGATGACAAGTCGATTCTCAAGCCCACGATTCAAGCGGCCTGCGCCGTGCGGGCGATCCAGAAGCTGCAGGGCCACACGTTCTTTCCATCGAGGGTCGGCGCGAAGACCTTCAAGTCCTGCGGCATACGATGGAAGCTGCCCTCCCACGCGGGGAAGGCCCGGCGCAGGACATCGGGATGAAATCGCTGCATGGCGCTGCCCGACCACACGACTTTGAAGGCGTAATTGAACGACAGGAAGGCCTCGAGGAGATACTGCTCGGCCCAGAAGCATAGATTTTTCTTGACGAATTTTTCCGGATAGTCAAGCGGAGCAAAGATGTCGTGGAAGTGGACGAGAACACCGGGCGCGAGCCGGGGCAAAATGCGCAAACATTCATACAGGACGTCGCTATCCATGGAAACCACATGGCTGGAATCGATGAACAGGATGTCGTTGGCCTTGAGGGACAGGAAAAGGTCGAAGGGTGCGTCCTGCACGCGCGCCGGGATGAGCCGCGTAAGGCCGGGAAGGCCGCGCTTCAGGTACTGCGGAGGGAACGGCTCGATGGCGGCAAACTCGCCGGCGAAGCCGGCCTCTGCATTTTTCCGCATCGCCGCCGCGAGGACCATGGTCGAGTTGCCGCTACCGATTTCAACTACGCGTTCGGGTTTGCACTGGCGGACGAAGGCATAGGCCACCTCGGCATCGACGCGCTCAAAAAAACCGTTGTTAAAGTGAAAATCATGTCCGTTATGAGCGGCGTCTTCGGGAAATGCGGCACATTCGCCGGCAAAAGGGAGCAAGTCTTGTTTGAGCCTCGTGATCTGTTCGTCAAGATGAAAGTCAAACGCTCCGTAGGGACGGCAGGCGCCCCAATCTTTTTCGCGGAAGGATTTGAGGCTGGGTACGGGAAAGTAGAAATGGCGGGGAATGACGCTAACGCCCAGCCCGTCCTGCACGAATTGGAACAAGTGGGAGAGCGCAGCCCTCACGGTGGGTCTTCGCATCAGGCTCGTCACGACAGGCACCTCAAAATAGAATGACTGACACGGAAAATCGCGCCTCGTTCGATGCCTTCCCCCCCGCGGACTACGGCGTTAGATGCCGGCACATCGGAAAAGGCTTGAAGGTGAAGTCGGAGGCGAGCCGGCGGTGTGGAAAGTGCTGAGAAAGCTGTCGAAATGTAACCGGGCCGTCGCGGCAAACATCGATAATGTGTTGGGGCGGACGATTTCCTGGTTTCTTGCGTTAAGGATCGGTTACAAACAGTTCACATTTACACGAGGAGGAGAATGAGCGATCAGCCTGCGTACCGGTGGCTCGACCAGCAGGGCGAAGCGTTTGGCGCCCCCGGCCTGGAGCCGCGATGGACTTCGAGCATAAAGGATGCGGTGGTGACGGCGTACGCGGGGTCGAGCCGCATATGGTTTACGTGTTCGCACGGAATTCTGAACGAGATCTATCACCCCACGATTGATCGCCCGCAAGTGCGGGACATGGAGTTCCTGATCACCGACGGGGAAACCTTTGCGCACGAAGAGAAGCGCGACCTGGTGACCACGTTCGAGTACATCGATCCTGAGGCCCTCGGAGTGCGGTACATAAACCGCGATCCAGATGGCCGCTACAGCCTGACCAAAGAGATGATCTGCGATCCGCACCACGGAGTAGTGTTGACGAGAGTGCGCCTGGAGGGCCGCGACGATCTGGTGCCACGGCTGAAGGTTTATGCGCTGCTGGCGCCTCACCTGGACGGCGGAGGAGCGGGAAACTCGGCGCGGGCGTTGGATCTGGCGGGGCACAAAGTGCTGCTGGCGTGGAAGAACGAGTGGTCGCTGGTGATGACGGCCAGTTGCGGATTCAGCAGGGTGAGCTGCGGGTTTGTAGGCGCAAGCGACGGTTGGCAGGACCTGATGCAGAACTTCGAGATGAATTGGGAGTTCGGGTCGGCGACCAATGGGAACGTGGCTGTGATGGGCGAGATCGACCTGGGGTGCAGCGAGCGGCTGGCCAATGGACTCTTCGGGGAGAATGCGACCGGAGCGAAGCAGAACGGCAACGGAACGGCGATACGCGAGTTTACGCTGGCGATCGGAATTGGCGAGGGTCACCATCCGGCCGCGCAAAAGACCATGGGAGCGCTTTCGACGCCCTTCGAGGAACAGTGCAAACGATTCATCGTGCAGTGGAAGCGGGCGGCGCATCCGGACTGGCTTGCGGCCAAAGCGCAGGACGGCGGCAAGCTGATGCGGGCGAGCCACGCGGTGCTGCTGGCGCACGAGGACAAAATTTACTCAGGTGCGTTTGTGGCGTCGGCCTCAATTCCCTGGGGCCAGTCAAAGGGCGACGCCGACCTGGGCGGGTATCACCTGGTGTGGACGCGCGACATGGTGCAGACGGCGACAGCGTTGCTGGCATGTGGGCGGGCGGAGACGGCACGGCGCGCGCTTGTGTACCTGGCGTGCACGCAGCATCCCGACGGAGGATTTTCACAGAACTTCTGGATTGACGGGACGCCGTATTGGAGCGGGATCCAGCTGGATGAGGTGGCGTTTCCGCTGATCCTGGCATGGCGGCTGTGGAAGGCCGGCGGTCTGGGCGATCTGAGCGTTTTTCCTTTTGTCGAGCGGGCGGCGGGATTCCTGGTACGTCATGCGCCCATTACGTTTCAGGAGCGCTGGGAGGAAAATGCGGGTTACGCGCCGTCGACACTGGCAGCGGCGATTGGCGGTTTGATTTGCGCGGCGGAGATGGCGCGGGCGCACGAGTCGGCAGAGCTGGGCGAATTCCTTGAAGTATTCGCCGATTGGATTGAAGGACATCTCGAGGATTGGACGGTGACCAACAACGGGGTGCTGGATCCCCAAGTGAAGCGGCACTACATGCGCATTCGTCCACCGGAGTGCGGCGAGGCTTATGCGCACGAGGGCTGCGGGAAAGAGCTGATCTGGCTCGCGAACCGGCCGCCTGGGGCGCGAACGGAGTTTGAGGCGCGCGAGATTATCGATGCGGGATTTCTGGAGCTGGTGCGCTATGGGGTGCGGAGGGCCGACGATCCGTTGATTGTGGACTCACTGAAGGTGGTGGATGCGGTGCTGAAGCGGGATCTGCCGCAAGGGCCCGGTTGGCTGCGCTACAACGGCGACGGCTATGGGCAACGGCCAGACGGCGGGCCGTATGAAGGATGGGGCCAGGGGCGCGCATGGCCTCTGCTGACGGGTGAACGAGCCCACTTCGAACTCGCTGCCGGCAAGGACGTGGCGCCGCTGCTCAGGACCTATGAACAATTTGCGAGCTGCGGGCAGTTGCTTCCCGAACAGGTGTGGGACGAAGAGGACAGGCCAGAGCGAAGCTTGTTCAAGGGAAAGCCGGATGGGTCGGCGATGCCGCTGGTGTGGGCGCATGCCGAGTATTTGAAGCTGTTGCGCTCGGCCGTGGACGGCAAAGTGTATGACCGGATCGATCCGGTGTATGAGCGGTATTGCACTCCGGATGGGCGTAAGCGATGCCGGCGCGGCGTGGAGATATACAGCCGTAGGAGGCCCATTGAGCGAATGGATGCGAGGAACACGCTGCGGATCCTGGACGAGCAGCGGTTTGAAGTGGTGTGGACCGACGACGGATGGCAGACTAAACACGCGACGGCGAGCCGCCCGCTGGGCAGCGCAGGGTTCAGCGCCGATGTGACGCCGCAGCCGGGCCGCTCGGAATTGGAGTGGACGATGCACTGGCCGGAGAGGGACGCCTGGCTTGGATACAATGTGAAGGTTAGAGTCGATGCTCCATAAAGGTGCTCCGGGCAAATCGCATGCGCTCTCAAAGAGGCAAAAGCCCCCAAGAATTCTGCAGCAGTTGCGGGACGACTCACGTGGCGCCCTTCAAGAGAGCCGATATTGTCCGGAGATTTTTCTAAAGTAAACGGAGCAGGCGCGGCTCGCATTTCGAAGAAAGGATTTCTCTGAGTTCTATGGCAACCAGCATTACTTCACTTTCTCTTGATCAGCTTTCGATTGATACGTTGCGCATGCTCGCCCTGGATGGGGTGGAAAAGGCAAATAGCGGGCATCCGGGAGCGCCACTGGGCTGCGCGCCTATTGCCTATGCGCTGTTTCACAAGGTGATGAAGCACAATCCGGCGCACTCGAAGTGGGCCGACCGGGATCGCTTTGTGCTTTCGAACGGGCACGCGTCGATGCTGCTGTACGGGACGCTGTTTCTGACCGGGTACAAAGTCACGCTGGACGATTTGAAGAGCTTCCGCCGCTGGGGATCGAAGACGCCGGGGCATCCCGAATACGGACACACCGACGGGGTGGAAGCGACGACGGGTCCGCTGGGTCAGGGATTCGGAATGGGCGTGGGCATGGCCATCGCGGAGAGGCACCTGGCAGCGACGTATAATCGGCCGGATTTCAATGTGGTGGACCACCACACCTATGTGCTGTGCGGCGACGGCGATCTGATGGAAGGTTTGTCGCATGAGGCGGCTTCGCTGGCTGGAACGCTGGGTCTGGGCAAGCTGATTGTTTTCTACGACGACAACCTGATCACGCTGGACGGACCATCGAACTGGAGTTTTACCGAAGACGTCTACAAGCGATTTGAGGCTTACCACTGGCACGTGCAGCGGGTAATGGACGGAAACGATCTGGACGGGATTGAAGCGGCGATTGCGGCGGCGAAGGCCGAAACCGGCAGGCCGTCGCTGATCGGCGTGCGCACTGTGATCGGCTACGGAAGCCCGCTAGCCGGCACGAATAAGGTGCACGGCGAGGCGATGAGCCCGGAAAACGCGGCGGCGACGAAGAAGTTTTTCGGATTTCCCGAGGACCAGAGTTTTTATGTGCCGGAGGATGCGCTGGCCAACTGGCGCAAGGCCGTAGAACGCGGGGCGGCGGCCGAGGGGGATTGGAACAAGCTTTTTGCGGGATACAAGGTGGCGTTTCCTGAGCAGGCGGCAGAGTTTGAGCGGACGCAGGCGGCCAAACTGAAGGCGGGATGGGAAAAGGCAATCCCGAGCTTCGGGACAGAGAAGCCGGTGGCCACGCGCAATGCGGGGCAGACGGTAATGAATGCCATCGCCGGCGTTGTGCCGGAGTTGTTCGGCGGCGCAGCGGATTTGACGGCATCGACAAAGACGATCTTCAAATCGAGCGCGCATTTTGCCGACGATCCTGCCGGGCGCAATGTGTTTTTCGGTGTTCGCGAGCTGGCCATGTGCGCTGCAGTGAACGGAATGGCGGCGCATGGCGGAGTGAGGCCGTTCGGGTCGACGTTCTTTGTGTTTTCCGATTATGCCAAGCCGGCACTGCGCATCGCAGCCATCATGGAGACTGGCTCGCTGTTTGTTTTCACGCACGATTCGATCGGCGTGGGCGAGGATGGGCCGACGCATGAGCCGATCGAGCATTTAATGGCTTTGCGCGCAGTGCCGCACATGACGGACTTTCGCCCGGCGGATGCGAACGAAACAGCGGCGGCATGGCGGTTGGCGCTGGAGCGGAATGGCCCGTGCTTCTTTGCGCTGACGCGGCAGGACGTGCCGGTGATCGACGCGACGAAGCACGATGTTTTTGGCGGCGTGAGCAAGGGCGCGTATGTGCTGGAAGACGCGGCCAACCCGCAGGTGGTTCTGATTGCCACGGGATCCGAGGTCTCGTTGGCGCAGGAAGCGGCGAAACTTCTGGCCGGCGAGGGAATCAAAACTCGCGTAGTGAGCATGCCGAGTTGGAAGATCTTCGAGGAGCAATCGGCCGGGTACAAGGCGAGCGTACTGCCGGCGGGCGTGCCCAAGCTGGCGGTTGAAGCGGGCGCGACGCTGGGCTGGTGGAAATATGTGGGCACGGACGGCGACGTGGTCGGGCTGGACCGCTTTGGCGCATCGGCTCAAGGAAAGGTCGTCATGGCGGAACTGGGATTCACACCGGAGAATGTGGCCGCGAGGGCGAAGAAGCTGGTGAAGTAAAGAAGGGACCAGGGACGTAGGTACTAGCTCTGAAGGAGCAGACTGTGAAACTTGTGATTGCTTCGGATCATGCGGGATTTGCGTTGAAGGAAGAGATGCGCGCCAAGTTGACGGCGGAGGGACATGAGCTTGTCGACCTGGGAGCATGCAAATACGACCCCGAGGACGACTATCCGGACTTTGCCGAGAGAGTGGGTGAAGCGATCAAGTCGGGAGTTGCGCCGCGCGGGATTCTCATCTGCGGTTCGGGCGTGGGAGTCTGCGTAGCGGCAAACAAAATCCCGGGAATTCGCGCGGGGATCTGCCACGATACGTACTCGGCTCACCAGGGCGTGGAGCACGATGATATGAACGTGCTGGTGCTGGGCGCGCGCATCATCGGCTCAGCGCTGGCGTTTGAATTGGGGCAGACGTTCATCGCGGCGAAGTTCCAGGCGCAAGAGGGACGATTCGAGAGGCGGTTCAAGAAAGTGCTGGCAATCGAGACCAAGTATCAGTGTTAGCCGGCAAAACCCGGTGTCGATTGCTTTCACCGGGAACCGATAGACTGCCAGGGCACGAATCCTGCGTTTGCGGAAGAACGGCAATCGCAGATCCTCGTTCAACGCACTCGCTTTGTAAAACTACGCTCAGGGCAGGCTTTCGATTCCGTTTCATCGAGAACCCAGCCAAACTCCACTCAGATTCTTGATTCGAGCTTCAGGAACATCCCAAAACTCAGCGGAGCAAGAACGCGCAATGCGCGGAAAAGAGACGCCGATGTCCCTCTTCGATGTGATTTTGTTTGACGTGGGCGGAGTTCTGTTGACCAACGGATGGGACCGCGCAGAACGCGCGGCAGCAGTCGAACATTTTCATTTGGATGCGGAGGAACTGGAGACCAGGCACGCAGAAGTGATGGCGGCCTGGGAACGCGGAGAGATCGATCGCAACCAATATCTGGATGCAACCGTGTTTTATAAGCCGCGCGATTTCTCTCGCGATGAGTTTTTCGATTTTGTTCTGGCGCAGTCGCGCGAATTGCCCGGCGGTGCGCTGCCGATTCTGGTGGAGATCTCGGCGGCGAATCGCCATTTTTTGGGTGCGCTGAACAATGAAGCAAGAGAGACGAACGAATTTCGCTTTGGCAAGTTCGAACTGCGACGTTATTTCAAGGTTGCGCTGAGCTCGTGCTACCTGGGAATGCGCAAACCGGAGCCGGGAATGTATCGCCGGGCGCTGGATATTCTGGGCAGCCGTCCGCAGCGGACCCTGTTTATCGACGACCGTGAAGAGAACGTGGCGGCTGCAACGACTGCCGGGATGAAGGCGATCCGATTTATGGATGCGGAAACGCTGCGCGGAGAACTGGGGCCGATGGGAGTGTTGTGAGAATGCAAGGAGACGGAGGTCTTTATGCAACTAGGTTTGATCGGCCTGGGCAAGATGGGCGGCAACATGGCAGAACGGCTGAAGCTGGCAGGGCACCAGGTGGTGGGCTTCGACTTTAATGCCGATGCGGTGGCGCGGCTGACTGAAGCCGGCAATCTTGGAGTTTCATCTCTTGAGGACCTGGCGAAAAACCTCAACAGCCCGAGAGCCATCTGGATCATGGTGCCGCAGGGCAAGCCGGTGGACGATACGATCGCCAAGCTGGAGCCTTTGCTGAACAAGGGCGACATTCTGATCGATGGCGGCAATTCCTACTACAAGGACTCGATGCGCCGCTACCAAGAGGTGACGGCGAAGGGTTTCCATTTTGTGGATGTGGGAACGTCAGGCGGTGTGTGGGGCTTGAAGGAAGGCTACAGCATGATGATCGGCGGCGATCAGGGGCCGGTCAAGTATTTGCGGCCGATCTTCGAGGCGCTGGCGCCGGGGAGAGACAAGGGCTGGGGGCATGTAGGTCCGGCGGGCGCGGGGCACTTTGTGAAGATGGTGCACAACGGCATCGAATACGGGCTGATGCAGGCATACGCCGAGGGGTTCACGGTTCTCGAAAAGAAACAGGAGTTCAAGCTGAATCTGCCGCAGGTGGCGCAAATCTGGCGCCATGGCAGCGTGATTCGCAGCTGGCTGCTGGATTTGACGGAGGAGGCGCTGGCCGGCAATCCAACGCTCGATGGCTTGCAGGCGTATGTCGTGGATTCCGGCGAGGGGCGATGGACAGTGTTTGAAGCGTTCGATCTGAACGTGTCTGCACCGGTGATCACCGAGTCGGTGATCCGGCGCATCCGGTCGCGCGAGGAGAACAACTTTACCGACCGCATGCTGGCGATTATGCGGAATGCGTTCGGCGGGCATGCGGTGAAGAAAAGCTAGGCGGCTGCGGAAAAACTCCGAATCGCCGGCCAAACTAGCGGAAAGCACCCTCAGGGCCTAAAGGCCACATTGATTTTGCGACGCCTACGGCACGAGTAAACTCGTGCCCTGTTACAAGACTGAGGCCGATCGAGTTTTTCCGCAGCCTGCTTGGGAACGGAGAGAAGCGCCGACCGCCTGCAACACTTTCCGCCAATTCGTGTCTAAGCTTCAAGAGGGGTTGCAGAAACCTCATGCGTGCCTTGTGTCTTCTCCCGTTTGCGGGATGCGTTGCCTTGTTCGCGGTAGCTGCGCCGGTGGGCGCCGCGGGCCAGTCTGCAAATTTTGAGATTGCGGAGAATGGCCATACCGTGGGAACCGCGAGCTTTCAGTTCACGGCCACGGCGCAAGGGTATGATTCGAGTTCACTGGTGAAGGTGGCAATGCAGGGGCTGGACTACGCACTTTCAAAGACGGAGTATCTTTCACCGGCGAACGAATTGGAGCACGCACTGGTGAGCGCGACGGTGAACGGCGAAGCTGTGAACGTAGTGGCGGCGCCGGACTCAGCACAATTCCTGCTGAACATTTCGGCAAGCGGAAAGAGCACGACGATGCGGCTGGAAGCCCATCCCGGCGCTGTTCTGTTGCCCGATTTCGATCCTGGCGCCCTGGAGACGCTGCTGACGCTTGCGGTGATGCAGAACAATCGCGATTTGTGGGCAATTGTGCCGAAGCAGGCGGGTTCGATTGATCCGGTGCAACTGGCAACCTATCCCGATCAGGAAGGGACTCTTGACGGCAAGCCGGTTGCGGTTCACCACATGGTGGCGACGATTGCCGGGGAGAATACCGATCTTTTCTCCGGGCCGGAGAATCAGCTCCTGCAGGCCGAGCTTCCGCAACCCGGATTTGCGCTGATTCGCAAGGGGTTTGTGCTGACGCCACCGGCAAAACCAATAATGCCGGCGTCGGGGACGCAGGCCGCGCCCGGCACGAAGGCGACTTGAGCGAATAGTGACGGCCCTATCAACCGTAAATCGTACATATGCGTCCAATTATCAGACAAGTCGGCATCCGCGGAGATACTCGGAGAACACCGCGGATCGACGTACACTGGAGATGCTCTCGATTGTCCGCACTCTCCCCCATGTACCGGCCCGCAGTTATCCTGTTTGCGCTGGCGGCGTTCACTGTAGCATGCGCAAGCGGCGCGGAGCTTTCCGCGAAGACCCATCGGAGAACTCCGGCAAGAACGCATGTGTATGCCGCGCATCGCAGAGCGATCCCACGCGACGTTCATCATAGAGTTGAAGCGCGGACGGTGCGCCGAGGCGCGGAAAAGCAGACGCCTGAAGAAGTGGGCCGTGCCGCGGGCCTTGCGATCCGACGCGGGCTCGAGCAGAATCGGACGACTCGCCGGAACGTAGTTTACCGCAGACGCAGCACGCGCCCGGAACTGCGATCAGTAAGTGTTCGCCGGTGGCGCCGCCCGGTGACTGCTGGTAGCGAGCAGCCCGTTGAAGGGCCGTCGGCCACCCCATCCCTCAGTGCAAATTCGGGAAAAGCGGATCAGGAGGAAAGGATCGCATCGCGAGCAGCGGTGCCAACAGATGCGAACGAAAACGCGGATGGGACGCAGAGATTTACTCAGATCCACATGCCGCGAGCGAGTGATCCCGAACCAGAAGTCGATGCGCCGACGAGGGAACACCCGGCGGCCGCGCAGAGCATGGCGAGCGATGCAGCCGAACCTGAGGAAGACGGGACGGACGGAAGTTCGACCACCGAAACCGAACAGGCATCGCTCAATATTCCACGGGGCGCGATGCCGGCGCCACTTTATGGCACGCTGGCCTCGCTGGAGCGGCAAAACGAGCGCCTGGAGGCGGAAGGCCTGGAGCGGATTGAAGACGAAAGCGACTTGGAGGCGCGGATCGCAGACGGGCTGCTGGTGCCCGTGCCGGCGTCGAGCGCGCTGACCGTAAATGCGAAACTGCCTGCGGACCACCGCTACTGCAGGCCTTGGACGGCGCGGTTCCTTGGGGATTTAGCGCGGGCCCATAATGCGGCGTTCCATCGGCCCCTGGAAGTGAGCTCCGCAGTCCGGACCGTGGCATATCAAAGACGCCTGATGGAGATCAACGGCAACGCGGCCCCGGCGGTAGGCGAACTTGTGAGCCCGCACCTGACGGGCGCGACGGTCGATATTGCCAAGAAGGGCATGAGCCGCGCTGAGATCTCATGGATGAGACGGCGACTGCTGACGCTCGAAGACGCGGGCAAAATCGACGCCGAAGAAGAGTTTCACCAGGCCTGCTTCCATATCACCGTATACAAGACCTACGCTCCGGTAAGAACCATGCACCCCCTTATGAAGGCAACCTCGCCGACGAATCGGCCCAAGGAGCGGCCAGCGCCTTCGGCGTCGGGCGTTGAGGCAGCCACGGACGGATTGTAGGCGGCTGCACGCGCGAAGCCATTCCAATCAGAAAAAACCATTCGATCAAGAGCGCTAGCCGAGAGTACAATCGCGGGCACATGCAAAACGCCCGGTACGCGAAGAGCGAAAAAATCTCTCAAACGGCTGGCGATTGCGCAAAGTGAGCGCCGGCTCAGCGCAGACTGACAGGCGATGAACGGGTGAGTTGCGTGAATCTGGAAACGGTTCTCGAAAGGCGAAACCATGAGTGAGATGGGAGTTCATCCGATGGCCGATGCAGCGCCGGCGGGCTCCGGCCTTACGCAGTGGCAAAGAGTAGGAGACGCGTTCACCGCACCATCGAAGACATTTGAAGACATCAAGCGAGGCAACAAAAGCTGGTGGCTACCCCTGATTATTGGAGCATTCTTTACGTATTTATTGTTCGGCGCCATCGTGCAGAGAATCGGCATGCAGCAGGTGGTAGACAATCAGATTCGCATGAGTCCCAGGTCGCAAGAGCGGCTGGCACAGGCGACGCCTGAGGCGCGCGAAATGAGCAACAAGCTTTCCGTGGGGATTACGGAGGGCGCATTTCTTGCCGGGCCGGTCTTAAGCATCGTATCAGTGGCCATTATTGCGTTGGGACTGCTGGGCACGATCAACTTTATCTTCGGCGGCAAGGCGAAATTCGGGAGCATTTTTGCAGTTGTCTTCTATGCCTGGTTGCCGCAGAGCATCAAGGCGCTGCTGGGGACGATTGTGATTTTTTCGGGGATGGCGCCGGAATCGTTCAACATCAGAAATTTTGCGCCGACCAATCTCGGCGCGTTTCTGGATCCGGTGGATACGAACAAGGCGTTGTATTCGCTGGCAACCTCTCTGGACGCTGTGAGCATATGGTCGATGATCCTGCTGGGAATGGGGATCGCCATTGTAGCGGGGACAAAGCGAAGCTCGGGTTACATTGCGGTCTTCGGCTGGTGGGCGCTGCTTGTGCTGGTCGGCGTGGCGTGGGCAGCGACGATGGGATAAGCGCGAAAGTCAGATCTTAGCTTTCACGTTTTGGATGTCAGCCTCGGTTGCGATGATTAGAGGGTTGGTCCATCCCAGGTCTGAGAATCCAGACCTGGGGCACCCGAGATGGAGAGGCGGGCCGACCAAAGGAGCGGGTGTCCGCGCTGCTAGAATCAAGTAGACCGCGATGCGGCGGGCAATTACACCGCTATGAGCGAGCCGTACGATTCACCAGCAATGACGCTTCGCCTGTTCAACACCCTGACGGGACAACTGGATCCGCTGGTACCTGCCGATGGCAAGGCGCTGCGGATGTATGCCTGCGGGCCGACCGTGTACGACTACGGCCACATCGGGAACTTTCGCACATTTTTGCAGATCGATATTCTGCGCCGAGCTCTGCGGCTGCTGGGGACGCCGGTGCGCCATGTGATGAACATTACGGACGTGGACGACAAGATCATTCGCAATTCAGCCCAGGCGGGTGTTCCCATCGGCGAGTACACGCAGCCGTATATCGATGCGTTTTTCGAGGATTTGGAAGCGCTTCGCATCGAACGGCCGGAGACAATTGCGCGCGCCACGGAACATATTCCGCAGATGGTGGCGCTGATACAGAGGCTGGCGGCGGAGGGAGCGGCGTACAAGACCGAGGATGGCTCGTGGTATTTCAGGCTGGCGGCGTTCCCGGAGTACGGCAAGCTGAGCAAGAAGGACCTGAGCGGCATGGAAGACGGCGCGCGCGTGGACGTGGACGAGTATGAGAAGGATTCGGCGCGCGATTTTGCAATGTGGAAGGCGGTGAAACCGGGCGAAACATCGTGGGAGACGCCGATCGGGCGCGGGCGGCCGGGCTGGCATATCGAATGCTCGACGATGGCGATGGAATACCTGGGCGAGAGCTTCGATTTGCACGCCGGCGGCGAAGACCTGATGTTTCCGCACCACGAAAATGAAATTGCGCAGAGCGAGACAGCGACGCACAAGCAGTTTGCGCGGCATTGGATGCACGTGCGGTTTTTGCTGGTGGACGGACGCAAGATGGCGAAGAGCGAAGGGAACTTCTACACGCTGCGCGACCTGCTGTTGAAGGGCTACAAGGCGTCGGCGATCCGCCTGGCGCTGGTGAGCGTGCCGTACCGGCATCAGATGAACTTCACCCTTGATGGGCTGACCAGGGTCGCCAGCGCGATCGAACGACTGCGCAGTTTCTATCTGAGAGTCAAGAGCACTAAGTGGCCAGCCGGGATCGGTCACGAAGCGACGAGTGCTGATCAAGCCACGAAAGAGCAAGCTCAGGAAGCACGCCAGAAATTTCGTGCGGCACTTGCGAATGACCTGAACACTGCGGAGGCGCAGGCTGCAGTATTTGATTTGGTCCGCCTTGTGAATTCCAAGGCAGATGCCGGGGCGCTTTCTCAGTGGGATGTGAACGAAGTGATGCCCGTGCTGGAAGATTTTGATGCGGTCTTCGATGTGCTGGAGGACCATGATGCCGAACCGACGCGGCGTGCGCTGGCATGGGCCGAACAGTCTGGAAGAATGGGCGAGGTAGCGCCTGAGTTGATTGCAGCGCAGTCAACGACCGATGAGGCGATTGAGGCGCTGGTGGCCGAGCGCAATGCAGCGAAAAAAGCGCGCAACTTTGGCCGCGCCGACCAGATTCGAAACGAACTGGCGGAAAAGGGCGTCATTCTCGAAGATTCGAAGGATGGGGTGCGCTGGAAGCGGAAATAGACAGCTTCTAGCGGCTGGCTACCAGTTTCTAGCTCGACTGCGTGTGTGGGCACTTCCAGGTGCAATCGAGGCGACAAGGGCGGAAAGAGGACGTGCAAGCATGGAAGCGAACGAGATTCAGGAACTGAAGGAGCACGCCGAGCACGGCGCGCACGAGGAAACCATGCGGCCGGTGGCGTTTACCATGGCCGTGCTGGCGGTGCTGGTGGCGATTGCGACGGTGCTGGGGCATCGCACGCACACCGAAGCGGTGTTGAACCAGAACAAGGCTACAGACGCGTGGAATTTCTATCAGGCGCACAAGATCCGCGCCAATGACACGGAACTGGCAGCGGATCTGCTGGGCGTGGTGGCAATCAACGACAAGGACGGCGCTGCTAAGATTGCGAAGGCCTATGCGGACCACCAAAAGAAATGGGCCATCGACCTGGATGAGGAGCAGAAGGAAGCCAATGCGCTCGAAGGCGAAGTGAAGCTGGACGAGAGGCGCGGGGGACGCTTCGACTTGTCGGAGGCGCTGCTGGAGATTGGCCTGGTGATCACGTCAGTCACGCTGCTGACCCGTAGCCGCATGTATTGGTATCTAGGACTGGTATTTTCAATCTTCGGCATTGCGTCGGCGCTGTCGGCTTATCTGCTGAAATAAAGAAAGATCATCCGGGGGCAGCGAAAGGGGGCTGGATGAATGCCTCGGCAGCTGGACTTTTGACCTCGCCGGCCCAGGACCGAATCGAAAACTTAGCGATGCTTCCATCGTAGCTTGGATTGTCGTCGGGCGTGGAAATGCCGCTGGAGCGCATGTTATCCTCGGATTACACGGGGCTATCATGCAAACGCGCGCCAGTCGGGATTTGCTGTTCGCGCCGGCGACTAAACGCTGGTCGCGATCGCGTGCTCGCGGCATCTGCCCTCGGGGCCATTTGCGCGTTCTCCCCACCCGGACACGACCTAGCCTCTTCGGCGGAGATTAGCAACACACCGCCGAAGATCCTCGCCTATTTGATGGGCCCAAGCCATGGGTCCGCAAAATTGGAAGATTCCGCACGCCGGGATCGGTGGCTGCTCTTCATCTGGCATCAGTGCAAGGATGGATTTCGCGCAGGACCACGCTAACCGAATCTGCCGAGGAGAATGTTCGATGACGAAGCAAGAGTTACATCAAAAGTACGGGCCGAAACTTGTTTGCCCGCTTCCGGGCCCGAAGGCCAGGGCCGTGGTTGCGGCCGACGATCGTTTGATTTCACCGAGCTATACGCGTTCGTATCCGCTGGTGGCGAAGCGGGGGCGCGGAGTCCGCATCGAAGATACGGACGGGAATGAATTTCTCGATTTTGCCGCGGGAATTGCCGTGGTTTCGACCGGCCATTGCCATCCCGAGGTGGTTGCCGCAATACAAAAGCAGGCGGCGGAGCTGATCCACATCTCGGGAACGGATTTTTACTTTGAAGGGCTCACCAATCTGGCGGAGCGGCTTTCGGCGGTAGCGCCCATGCGCGGACCGCACCGGTTTTTCTACGGCAACTCCGGGGCCGAGGCGATTGAGTGCGCGCTGAAGGTGGCGCGCTATCACACGGGCCGCCAGCACATCATCTCGTTTCTGGGTGCGTTTCACGGGCGCACCATGGGCGCGCTCTCGCTTACCGGATCAAAGCCGCAGCAGAAGCGGCGCTTTTCGCCGCTCGTGCCGGGCGTAACACATGTGCGCTATCCGTATGTTTATCGCGGATGCACCGGCGGGCCGCAGGAACAGGAGGCCTTCAGTCTGGGTTGCGCGCGCTACATCGAGGAAAAGTTATTCAAAACGATTCTCCCCCCTGAGGAGGTGGCGGCGATTTTCGTCGAGCCCATCCAGGGCGAAGGCGGTTTTGTTCCGGCGCCGGCGAATTTTTTGCAGGAACTGCGCGCGATCTGCGACAGGCACGGCATTTTGCTGGTGGTGGATGAGGTGCAATGCGGCTGCGGACGGACGGGAAAGTGGTGGGCCATCGAGCACTCGGGCGTGGAGCCGGACATCGTTTGCATGGCGAAGGGCATTGCCAGCGGCATGCCTCTGGGCGTATGCATGACGCGCGCGGAGATCATGGATTGGGCGCCCGGTTCGCACGCTTCGACGTTCGGCGGAAATCCCGTTTCGATTGCCGCAGCGCTCAAAACCATGGAAATCCTGGATCGCGAGGCAATTGCGAATGCCGCGAGCGTGGGTGAATTTATGCTGGAGCGCGTGCAGGGATGGAAGGAGAGCCATCCCGCAGTGGGTGACGTGCGTGGACGCGGCCTGATGATCGGCATCGAGCTCGTGAAGGACAAGGCCACGCGCGAGCCGGCCGTCGAACTGCGCAACCGCGTAGAGATACTGGCTTTCGAACGCGGTCTGATTGTGCTCGGCTGCGGGGAGACTTCACTGCGACTTTCGCCGCCGCTCATCGTGAGCAAAGAGGAAGCCAGCGTGGCTCTCGACATTCTGGAAGACGCGCTCACGGATGCGGAAAAGGAATGCGAGCTAACCGCGGTGGCTGCGACGACGGCGTAAGGGGCGAACGCACGAAGGTTCGCGCAGGGATTGAAGGGCCGCACAGATCTTGGTATCTGTGCGGTCCGGTTGGTTGCGGGGTGCGAAGGACCGTTTCGGGAGCTTAGCCGGTTATGCCGAAGGTTCGTCGCAGCCTGCGCGAGGAACAACCGCAGATCCTTCGACCCCGTTTGGCCACGAGACGGGACAAACGCGGCTCAGGATGACAACGTCTTGTCGAAGTGAACTTCCATTGCAGGAAACTAGTCGATGAGGCGCATGTTCGCGATCTCGGAGGTACGGTGCGCGGCGTGCTCAAGATTGTGCGCCATCTCCTGCGTGGCGAGGTGCTGTTCTTCGGCAGCGGAGGCCATTTGATGGGAAAGGCCGGAGAGATCTTCGGTTTGGCCGGCGATGCGATTGATAGCCGCAATGGCCGTGGAGATATCGGCGCCGATGGCGGTGACCTTGGCTTGAATCTCGGCTGTGGCAGCGGCGGTTTGCTCGGCGAGCTTGCGGACTTCGCTGGCCACCACCGCAAAGCCCTTACCATGAACCCCGGCGCGGGCGGCTTCGATATTGGCGTTCAGGGCCAGCACACTGGTTTGAGTGGCGATGGACGCGATGAGCCCGGCAACCTTGGCCACACCGCTGCTCGAGGCCTGCAAGCTGAGAATTGAATCTTTGCTTTCGTCGCTTGCGGCGCGGGATTTTTCGGCGGCCGAAGCGAGATCGCTCGCGTTCTTGGCAAACTCCGCAATGCTGGATTCGATTTCGTGCGTCGCAGTTGCGACCATCTGCAAATTGCCGTTCAGGTGCTCGATGTCGCTGCGCTGCGCCTCCTGCGCCCTTTTTAGCGCGTCGATTGTCTGCTGGGTGCTGATGCCCCAGAGCATGACGACTCCGATGTATTTGCCATGCTCGTCCAGCATGGGCTCGATTTCCTGATCGAGCTTTATCGGGCCCAATGCAATGGTTGCCTTGTGAGGAAGACGGTGTTTTCCTCCATGTTGCTTTGCGCCCAGAATGCGGTCCACATTTTCGGGCGCGCGATGAAAGATGTGGATCGATTTTCCCACGAGCTGATCGACGGGCACGGGCAGGTGCTGCTCGAAGGAGTGCAGAGTCTTGCGCGAGGAGCGATTGAGATATCGAAGGATGAGGTCGCGATCGCAGAACATGGCGTTGCATGGCAGCGCGTCGAGAGCGAATTCGAAACTGCGGTCAGCGGGGAGCGCGTCAGCGGAATCGGATGTTGCGAGCACACCGATTGCGGCGGAGGGCACCGGATCAGCCTCGGACGTGCCGCGCTTGGCGAAGAGGCCTGCGAACAAACCATGCGACATGGCTGATTTCTCCTTCACGGTATAGTTTCAGTTTCGGTCGAACTGAATGCGCGAATCACGGCAAAGCAATTGCGAAGTTCGAGGCGGTTCCGGAATGGGACGAACGCAGGCCATTCAGGGAAAGCCGGAGAGCATTTGCGCTGTTCGCATCTTTGAGCAGAGAATGGTTGGCGATGCGACAGGCGGCGAAATTGCGGGTTGAGGCGCTGGAACGTGTGATTAATGGACTGGACAGGATTGCCGCGCGACGCGGGCGGTCGCAGGATCTGCCTGCGCATTTGTTAACGGGCATTGAGGGCGAAGAAGCGGCCTTCCTGTTTTTGCTGCGAAAGGGCTACACGGTGGTGGCGCGGCGATGGACAGCGGGCAATGCACCCGGCGATCTGGATCTGATTGCCTGGCAGGAAGCGATTCTCTGCTTCTTTGAGGTGAAGACGAGGACGGCACGCGATGTGACACCTGCAGAGGCCGCGGTTGACGGGCATAAACGCAGCACTC
Organism: uncultured Acidobacteriaceae bacterium; assembly: GCA_963802955.1. Taxonomy (GTDB): domain Bacteria; phylum Acidobacteriota; class Terriglobia; order Terriglobales; family Acidobacteriaceae; genus Telmatobacter. The sequence goes on along the minus strand of CAWDKT010000007.1, from coordinate 290,310 downwards.
TGCGGCGGCTGGCTCGCCAGTATGTGCGCCAGTTACCCGGTGAAAGAGCGCCGCAAATTCGCTTCGATGTGATCAGCGTATATATCGTGCCTGGCCAGGCCTGCGAATTGGCGCATTTTGAAAACGCATTTGCGTGGGACGAACGGTGGCATTAGCGATCGGTCCGGCCCCAGCCAATTCTCCGCCTCGATGAGCTTGATCTGTGTATCATTGTTGCCAGGATTCCAGACCGTCGATCAGGCTTCTCAAGGAGTAGAGGGTGCTTTTCAGGATCGAGATGGATCGATTCTGCGCCGCCATGCTGTGCGATCGTCGCACTCGTCGGTTTTGGCGGGAATGCGGCAGCGTGCAAGGCGGGATGTGTAGTGGAAATAGAAGGATTAAAAGAAGGTGCGTCGCGATGGTTGCACGATTGTGCCGCGCAGTTCGGCGTTCGAACATTACTGCCGGCCGATTGGCGCGATGCGCGAGTGAAATTGCGAAGCTGATCTGGTTAGCGCCGATTGCATGCAGCATGGCGTTTTCACAGAGCCCGACGACGACAATCAGCGGCACAGTGTACGATCCGCGAGCGACAAACGCGCTGCCGCTGCCGAACGTGCTGGTGTATGCCGCGACGGATCCAGTTGCGCCGCTTCCTTCGGGAGTACAGTGCCTGACTTACCAGGCGCCGACAGGAGTTGTCAGCTACGCGTACACGGCCGTGGATGGGACGTTTACGCTGAGCAACATCCCTGAAGGCGCGACCTACACTCTCGTGATCCAGGCGGGCAAGTGGCGTAGACAGTTTCCCGGCGAGGTAGTCGGCAGCGGTCCGGTTACAGGACTCGCGCTCAGTATGCCGGCCGACCGCACGCAGGGCGACATCCCCATGATCGCCATTGTGACCGGGTCAGTGGATGGTGTGGAATGCGTGTTGCGCGACATGGGAATTTCAGACACGGAATTTACCGATGATAATGGAACGGTCAACCCCGGCGGACATATTCATTTGTACAAGGGCGCTGGAAACAGCGGTCTCGCCGGGGGCGCAGAATCTTTCGTTCACAGTGAGCGCGGCGTCGGGATCGCTTTCCCATTCTGTAACCGCACAGCTTACAGTGAAGTAGTCCACATGCCGCAAGGTAGCGGAACGGTGCGCGAATCGAAGCAATGGCCACAACGATTTTGGCGACGGCATCCCCTATTGGTAACGTGTTTTGAATTACGTAAATTCGCTGTTTCGAAATACGTAATATTACGTAATTCATTTGTAGATTACGGGAGAGATTGGTTGGAAAGCGGATATGGATTGTCTTTCTCTACCACGTCTGGGAACATCGACTCACCTGCTGGCGCGACGTGCTCGCTCGGCCGCCAGGAAGAAGGAGAGATCGAATGATCATCCAGTGGCCAGTTGCCGAGGTAATGGTTCCAGTACGCAAAACGCCCACGCAAGATTTTCGGTCAAGGTTCGCAGTCTCATCGCTGGCGACGGCCCTGGATGTGGGCGCGTTAGTCACTGTCGGCCCCGCGGCATACGCGTGCGGACCAATCTCTTCGATCGTGCCGGTTGTCTTTTCGGTTCTTGCCCTCGGCGCGCTCGCGTCGCTTGGCCACATGTGGTATCTCACAATCCATAGTTGGAATTGCCGATAGGTTCTGTATGCCGGTCTGCCGGGTCTGCGCCTCAGCGCAAAGATTCGACGCCATCGCCGCCCGGTCGCGAATTACGGAAACTCACGATTGAGTTGATGGAGAGCCGTCGCAGGTAATTGATCTGAAGATGGTAGGCGAGGCGGGAATCGAACCCACAACCCCCGGCTTAGAAGGCCGGTGCTCTATCCGATTGAGCTACTCGCCCACGTTCTTTATTTTAGCTGTGAAGCAGCGGTTTGGGACGGCGCAGCGTTGTGGAGTGTGTCCCCAAAAGCAGCCTCAAGGAAGCGGACGACGGTTGCTTCGGCCCAGTGGATGCCGTCGCCGGCAGGATGCGCGAGAAAGGCGCAGTGACCGCCGTTGCCGGTTTCGATAAAAGTGACATAGCGATTGGCCGCGAGGAGGGCGCGGGTTTCGGGGAAGAGACGGATAAATGGATCGTCGTGCGCAGAGAGGATGAGTGTGGGAACGGCGATGCGGTCGACGACTCGAGCGCTGGCGGCACGGTAATAGTAATCGTCAGCATCGCGAAAGCCGCAATAAGGAGCGACAAACTTCTGGTCGAACTCGCGGATGGAGCGCACGGGGCCAATGTAATGCTCCCGGTAGATTTCCGGGAAGAGCGAGGCTTTGCGGTGGAAGCGCCGCATCAGTGAGCGGAGGAAATTCCACTCGTAGATGCGATTGGCCGGTTCGTGAAGAGCGTCGGCGCCGGCCGCGAGATCGATCGCCGGGCAAACCGTGGCAACGGCGACAAGCGGTGGGCGCGCGCCCCACTCACCTGCATGCTTGAGCACTAAATTCCCACCCATGGAATAGCCGACCAGCGCCACTCGCTCAAGGTCAAACCTCTCTGCGAAGTGGCATACCACCGCGCCCACATCGGCGGACAGGCCAGAGTGATAGAGCGTCGGAGTGAGTGCATCCGTCCCGCCGCAGTTGCGCATATTCATGCGGATGACATTCATGCCTGCGGCCCACGCACGCATGGCGATGCCCTTCATGTAGCGAGAATCGGAAGAGCCTTCAAGTCCATGAACCAGCACTGCAGTGAGCCGTGCGGCGCGGACCGGTTCGGGCTGCCAATGGCAATGGCAAAGGACGCGGCTGCCATCGGCAGGATCGACTTCGACCGTTTCGGCGACGGTGGGCAGGCGAAACTCGGGCCGGGGAAGGTAGTTGCCGACGATGGTTTGCAGGTGGCGATTCTTGAGCCATGGATGAGGCTCAAAAGAGGTGAACCAGGCGGGGATTTGAGGGGGCGCCTCAGCGGGCGCTCCAGCGGGAATGATTGAGCGGAGCGGCCCGGGCGAGGATTTTAGACCCTCTGGGTCCATATCTTTAGGATGCAAGATCGGAGTGGGCCGGCTGAGGTCGAGTGTTTCGGGACTTTTGCCGTCTCCTCGCTACAGAATACACGCTGCATGAGACAGATAAGAAGAGGGGTAGAGGACGGCATCGCCGTCTTTCTGCCCCCCGATTGCCAGCCTGGAACGCCCGGTCAGCCACGCCCGGGCGTTCTTTGAGCTTGCGGATTAGAAGATCATCTTCAGCGCGAGCTGGATAATGCGGGAGTCAGCCGTGCTGCCAACATTGCCTACCTGCGTGCCTATGGTTTGACGAGTGCTGCCGAAAGCACCGTTTGCGAAGGTCACGTTCGGATCGGACCACTGCGGATGGTTAAACAGGTTGAAGAACTCGCCGCGGAGCTGGAAGCTGAAGCTCTCGTGCGACGGGATTGGATAAAAGTTCTTCAGGAGGCCTGAATCCACATCCCAAAGGTTCGGGCCCCGCCAAGTTCCTTTGCCTGCGTTGCCATAAGTTCCGAGTGCGGGTTTGGCGAAGAGGGCTGTGTTGAGCCACGGCAAGCAGTGCGCAACCCCGGTGCATCCGCTACGCTGACTGGACGGAGCCAACTGACCGAACTGGTTGGAGGGACCGATGTAGTCTGCGCGATCGATATTGTTTCCTGTCTGGGACTGATCGGTTCCAGCCAGAATGGTGAGCGGATCGCCCGTTGAAAAGGAGTAGAGACCAGTCCATTGCCATCCGCCGACCACGTTGCGAAGCAGCCCATTGGAACCGTTTAGCTTGGGCAGACTCCAGACGAACGAAGCCACGACATGATGTGTGCGATCGAAAGTTGCAGGTCCTGTCTCGAAGGCATGTTGCCGCGAATCGTAAAACGACATGCCCGACCCGATGCTCGATCCGATATCCGTGATCCCGCCGTTTTCGGCCAGTCCGTAATCGTTGGCTTTGGAGTACGTGTAATTGGCCAGCAGAGTGATCTGGTTCAGGAAGCCGTTGCCGCCCCCAGCACGCTTTTCGAGATCGAGCTGGAGACCGTTGTAGTTGTTGGCGCCGGTGTTCCGATCCTGGTAGATGATGCCGAACGGCTGGTAGGGCCGCCGGGCCTGGAGGGACGCTGTGCTGCCTGCGGTATAAAAACCGGGGTTCAGATTCACGTCCTGCCGGAGATGGGTTCCGCGCGTCCCCACATAGGAGACGTGCGCTACCGTATCGGCCCGCAATTGACGCTCGAAGGTGACGTTCCAATCGTAGATTTCAGGGGTAACCCACTTTACGCCCGGCTGCAGGCCGAAAACAGTTGGGTTGGCCACGAAAGCAGCGTTCTTGGGAACGTTGGCGAGGATGAAGCGCTGCGGGAAGCCGGACGAGAACGCCGGATAGTTCACCTCTGGATTCGAAAGCGGACCGATCTGCGAGGCCCCGGTGGTCGAATCGTTCAGGTCAATTCGCTCGCTGAAGGGCGCCGAAATCGCCGCGTCATTCAGGAACAGCCCTGGCAGACGCGAGTAATAGAAGAGCCCGCCGCCGGCGCGGAGCGACATTTTCCCTGATCCGGTTGGATCCCAGGCGGCTCCCACACGCGGCGCAAAGTTGTTCATGTCACCTGTTTCTCCGCGATCGGGAACGGTGATGTTGTTGTACGAGTCGCCGATGAAGAACAGGCCCGCCGGTGCGCTGGGAACGATGGAGGAATGAACGCCTGCAGCGTAAGCATCGGGACGGAACTGCTCAATGCGTCCCCAGATTTCCTTCATCACCTGCTGCGGCTCCCAGCGGAGGCCGTAATCCAGCGTGAGGCGCTGCGAGATCTTCCACTTGTCGTTGGCGAAAACGCCCATGGGATTTTCGCGCGAATCGGAGTAGTCGCCTGAGGTCTGGCTGAACGTGTGCTGATAGCCGAGCACAAAACTTGCCATCGCCAGGCCCGTCACATCGTTCGTGAAGTTGAAGTTGCCGTTCTCGAAGTCGGTGTTGTTGATGTTCGACTGATCCAATTCGAGATCGTAGCCGAAGTCTAATTCATGCTTGCCCTTGGTCCAGGTGAGCAGTTCGCGAACGTCGCCGGTATTCCGGACAAACTTGGCGTCAGTGAAGTTGCCCAGCGTGAAGTCGCCAGAGACGGCGAAGCTGCGGATGCCGCTCTGCGCCGTGGGCAATTGGTAGAGGCTCGAACCGAAGGTCTTCATATCCGGAACCGTGCCTCCCGGGCCACCTTGCTGGCCGCGGTCCGAGGCCGAACGAACGGCGTCAAGAACAATGTTGTTAACTAACGTGGGCGAAATGATCCAGGTGTAGCCGACTGCCCAGTTCTGCGACTGCACCGTTGAGCCGGGTCCTGCCGTCAGCAGGTTCTTTCCGTCATAGGTTGGCGCGTGATGGTACTTGTTGAGATAGAACCGGGCAAAGAGCCGGTCCTGCCCACGGAGCACTTGATCGAAGCGAGCAATATATTCGTCGAAGTTCTGCTGGAGGGGAGTTCCGAATGTATACGAGCCGTTTGTCGTTCCTGCCGGGAGAACCGGCAGCAACTTGGCCATGGCGGTCGCCACCGGATCGATTGGACCAACCGATTTGTTGCTGGCGTACGGAACGTGAGTAAACGGATTGTTGATGACGGTGGTGGGATTGGTAAAGGAGAAGTTCCCGTTCATATTGTCCGCGGTGGGAACGATTGCGTTGGTGGCGTTGTTGACGCTGCGGATGATCGTCTTTTGCCATCCAAAGAAGAAGAAGCTCTTGTCTTTCTTAATTGGGCCGCCGATCGTGGCGCCAAACTGATTACGCTTGAGCGGATCTTTTGCGTTGGCAAAATAGTTGCGGGCATTGAAGGCGCGGTTACGGACAAACTCGAAGGCATCGCCGTGAAACTGGTTAGTGCCCGACCGAGTGATGACGTTAACGACAGCGCCGGCGTTGTTGCCATATTGCGCGTCGAAACTGTTGGTCTGGACGCTGAACTCCTGCAAGGCGTCTGGGAAGGGGAAGGGATCGTTCACATTGCTCATCAGGTCTTCGTTATTGCCGCCGTCGAGGTTGTAGCCAATCTGATCCGGCCGGGCGCCATTGACTGCGATGGCTTCCTCGCCGGGAATCTGCTTGGTGTCTCCCTGCAGCGCGCCGGAGTTGTTCGCGACTGCCGATACGGCGCCTGGGACGAGAAGAGTCAAGTCGGCGGCGTTTCTGCCGTTCAGCGGAATGTCTACCAGACGCGAACGCTCAATCACCTGGCTGAGCTCCTGGCTCACGGTGTTGACCGCCACGGCCGACTCCTGCACGGTGATTTGTTGAGACGCTGCGCCGACCTCCAACCGGACGTCGAGGTCGCGAATCTGGTCGGCCAGCAAAGCGACATCCTGGAGATATTGCTTGAATCCGGTCGCCTGCACTGAAATCGTGTAGGTACCCGGTCGCAGTGAAGGAAAATTGAACTGGCCACTGCTGTTGGTTGTCGTAGTGCGGGCGATGGAAGTGCTTTTCTCCGTCACCGTCACATTCGAGCCGGCCACCACTGCGCCGGATGGATCCATCACCGTTCCCGAAATAGCGACGTTGCCCCCCTGCGCAAATGCGCCGGCGGAAAACATGAGCGCCATCACGAAAAACGTCACTCGTAAACGCCACATAGAACTCTTACCTCCATTGAAAGTCACTGCTTGATTCCCCCTTCTTTCCGGCCCGCGACTCCGCGCGCCGATTGAGGCGTCGGAAATGAATCGCGCCGGTATTTGTTCTCGGCCCGAAGATCCGCTGCAGCCTCGCCAAGCTTGAAGCGACTTACAGCGGAGGTATTCAGATGAAAGTTGCTTGGTGGCACGAAGTATATGTAGGTGAAATCCGCATTGTCAAGAAAAGAAAGTAAATGTTTCTTGATACGGGATCGAGTGAGTTATGTGCAGGCCTCGGAAGTAACCAATCCAACCTGCAGATCGGAAGTAAGAATTTGATAACTTACCATAAATAAAAGAGATAGATCCGATGCGGATATGGCGAAAAGAAGAGCAATGTGTCGTTCAGGGGGTGGAATCGCCGGCCTGAGGGTGAGAAACATTCGTGTTATGAATTATATTTTCGAATCAGACCACGACCGGCGCGCTGGAGGCGCCGGCGGACCGACCCTAACGGAAGGAGTTAAGTTACTTAGATTGTGCAATATAACGCGATGGGGAGGATGAACAACAGAATGCGCGAAAAAAGGGCGCGCCCCGAGTTGCGCGCGCCCTGCTTTAGCCGGTTAACGCTGGCCTAAAACTTCACTTCGGCTGAGACAAAGACGGTCCGGTTGCCGGGCTCCTGGCCAAAGAAGCCGCCCGGTTCGACGAAGCCTGTGATTACACCGAAGTTATTGCCGCCGCACAACCCGCCGCTGCTGGGAACTGGACCAGGAGCGGTTCCGCTTCCTGCACACGAGACGTTGGGGTTAGCGAAGTGAGGGGTATTGGTGAGACCCATTGCATCGCTGCGCACCTCGAGAGTGGCCCATTCCCTGATCGGGAAGTCGCGCACCAGGCTCAGGTCCATGTCGAAATAGCCGGGACCCCGGAACTCATCGCGATTGGTGTTTCCGAAATGCGCGTTGGCCGCACTCGTGATGAGCGGAGCAGCGAAGGAACTGGGGTCAAAGTAGGAGCAAGAGGGGTCGCCGACCGCGCAGGTGACGCCAACACGCGGCGGTCTGCCATGGTCCAGTTTCAGAGGAGCAATAAGGTCTGCGGTTTGATTCGAGCCATTCGAGTTCAAGGCGCTGTTGTTTCCAGTGACAGTAAAGGGCAGTCCGCTCATGACGCTGATGACCGGGTCGACGAGCCAACCGCCAAGAATGTCGCCGGCGATGCCGCTCTTAAGCCACGGCTCCCCTTTTCCAAACGGGAGCGCCGCTACGCTTGTGAGCTCGAAGTTGTTTGTGCGGTCGAAGGCGGCCGGAGCATAGTCTTTAAAGTAGTCGGGCGCGTAGGAGATGAACATAGCGCCCAGGTCCTGCTCGTCCGCATAGCTCATCGCCTTAGACCATGTATAGATCGCGGTGATATTCGAGCCACCGGCAAACCTGTATTGTAATTTTGTCTGCATCGAATCGTAGCGGCTGTGCATAAAGGGAAGCAGCTCGCCAATGCCTCCAGTATAGTTGGCGCCGTACCGTTGGCTCAGTACGCCGCCGGCGGAGCCCGTTCCCGGCGCCGAAGGGTTGGCGTTCACACTCGCCACCGGCCGGATGTCATAAGCGCCGATATAGCCGAGGTTGAACGCGATGTCTTTCCCGAACTCCTGTTCGAGCGTGACGTTATATGAGTTGATGTAGCCGCGGTTATAGGGGTTGGGGACGGTCGTGGTGCCGGCGGTCGTCGGCAGAGCGATCTGACCGCTGCTGAGATTCGGCTGCGGTATCAGCACCAGGCCGGTGGGAACGGAGTAGCTTCCGCTGCCCAGGCCGGTCCCGTTCAAGCCGGTCAGGCTGGCCACAGGAACGTAGTTCGCGGTATTCGCCGGCAGGTTGGTATCGAGAAGAATGGACGGATAGGCGTTGAGCATGACGTGATATGGGTCGTAGGGATCGGCGGTCAACCCATATCCGGCGCGAAGAACGGTATCAGGCCTGATGTTATAGGCGAATCCAACGCGAGGCAGGAACTGTCCGCTGCCCACATCGGCTCCGTCGTTTCGGGGAACGCTGCCATAGCCGCCGATCGAAACGATGCCGGTTTGCAGATTCAACAGGCGAAGACCTTTGCCGTTGTCCGCGTATCCGAAGGGATAGTATTCCCAGCGCAGGCCTAAATTAAGCGTCATTTTAGGAGTCATCTGCCACTGATCCTGCACGTACCAGGCCCAGGTCCCCCACCGTTCCGCATTGGGGTTGAAGAGCTGCCTCGCTTTGCCGGTTTCTTGCGGAAGCCCAAGCAGAAAATCGGCCCATTCGTTGAACCAGGTCGGGGTCGTCCCCTGGTCGGACGTGGCGTTGCCATTGAACTGGAACTGGCCGCGGGCGTTCTGGAACGTGCCTCCTTGAGCCTGGAAGTGATTGATCAGTGTGTGAGTCCACTCGATGCCGCCCTTGAAGTTATGCCTCCCTTTGGTCCAGCTCAGATTGGCATCGGTGACGAACATATCGTCCTTGAACGTGAACGGGTTGGCGACTTGTGCATTCCCAATGTTCAGGTCGCCTGGAGAGGTAAAGGTGAAGCCCGGCCAGCCGTAGTACAAGGTCGGATCGCCCGGAGCTCCGACATTATTGGTTCCGGGAATGTGCAACTGGTCCATCCCTCTCGGAGACGTGAGATCGAAGGTTGATCCCAAGTTTTGCCGGGTGTAGCCAAAGTTCCAATCGAACAAGAGACTGGGAGTGAACGTGTGGGTGAGGCCTGTACCGACGAGCTGAACCAGGCCGGGAGCGTTGCCGAGCTGTCCGCCATTGGTGGCGTCACCAATCGCAGCGCCCAGCAGCGGCGGATCGTAAATCAGGGACTTCGAGAAGCTATACCGTCCCCATAGTGCCGTATTTGGATTCACAATCCAGGTGACCTTGGAGTCGGAGTTGTTGCGGTTGAACTGAGCGGTGCCGCTTCCCGTCCAATTGAGCAAGCCGTTACTGGTTGCCGTTTCGTGCGAGAACAATGGCTGCATCAGCCCAATCAAGGTCTGGGCGGCAGGGTCGATGCGGCCGGGACAGATCTTGTTGGGGACGCCATTGCAGGAGATCTGCGTTTTTCCGGCTCCGGCAACGGTGCCCGAAGCTGGATCATAGATAATCTGGTTTCCCGGCAGGCCTGTGAAATCGCCGGTGGCCATGGCGGCTGTGGGTAAGGTCCGCGTGTCTGGGCCCGCCAACTGCCGCGTGGTGAAGCGGTCGAAATCGAAAAAGAAGAAGAGCTTGTTCTTCCGGACGGGGCCGCCGACGGAGCCGCCGTACTCGTTCTGGTTGAAGCGGTTTATATGAGGGAAGAGTTTGGGGTCGGTGTCAAAATAGTTCCGCGCCTCAAGATTCTGATCGGTATGAAACTCGTGTCCATCACCATGAAACCGGTTGGTGCCGGACTGAGTTTCCATATTCACTTCGGCACCGCCGGCCATGCCCTCCTGGGCATTGAACGAGTTGGTCACCACGTTCATGGTCTGGATGGCGTCCTCGGGCGGCACATAGGCAACGTTCGCGGGGAGATAGGGATATGCGTCCAGCACGCCATCGATTCGAGTGTCTACAGCTTGATAGGACTGGCCGTTGAAGTTGGTGTTGATCGCCCTCTGCGGGTTGCCGGCTCCGGAATTGGTCTCCGAAGTAAGGCCCGAGCCAGGGATTTCACGTAGCAGCGCCTGCGGGTTCGCCCCCTCAGTGCCAAAGATGGGCAGGTTCTCTATCTGCCGGGTGGTGACGTTCGTTTGCACCTCTGCATTTTCTGTCTGGAGGAGCGGAGCAGCGGTAGTAACGGTTACGGATTGTGACGCCTGTCCTACTTTGAGCTGCACGTTTAACTGGGCAATTCCATTGACCACGACGGCCACATTTGGGGTCGTTTGGGTTTCGAAACCGGCCGCGGAGACGGTTACACTGTATTCGGCCGGCAGCATATTCGTGAATCGATAGATCCCGCTGGAGTTGGTGACGGCTATTTGTTCGACCCCCGTCGTGACTCCTTTTACAGTAACCTTGGCGCCGACGAGGGCCGCGCCGCTGGGATCGGTGACGGTGCCCGTGAGCGATCCATAGACAGACTGGGCATTTGCCCTGGGGCCGGGGAGAAAGGTGAATGCAAGCACCAGCAAGAATGCAACCAACCATCTTTGAATTGGGGAAGAGAATAACTTTTGCATGGGACGCTTGTCCGCCCGGGCAAATGCACAAGATCTTTTCATAATGCCTCCGGAGTCATGGGATTATTCGACGAGCCCGCGAAAATGCAGCTTGCAAGACGCACATAGCGTCTCACTTGCGGTTTCTCAATGATTGGGAAGGAGGATTCGCACCTTACCCATATGCGATTAGACTTGCAGAAATCAATTCATTCGTGTCACGAACTAAATTCGCAAAAACCTAGCCTACAAGGTTGCGTAGGCCAGGAGGACGTGCCTGTTGCCATTCGATTTGGGCGTAATGCCAGTGACGTCGCTCGCGGCAAATCGCTTTTCCTTCTATCTTGTTGTTTTATGCGACCCCAAAAACAAATGACGAAAGTTTGGATGCTTATGACCATCATTGGTTGCCTTAATTCCGCAAAGGCTTTCATTCGGTCGTACGGGATTCCATTACCCTGGAAACGCACTCCCGGCGTTCGGTTACTCGGGGCCGGCTTGGTGCTTGCGGCAGCATTCATCGGTTCATCGGTCTGCGCACAAGGGGTTCAGCCCCAACATTCGCAGTCAATTCCGCGCTTAGCGCGCGAACATGGCACGACGCAGATCGTCGTCGATGGGAAGCCGTTCCTGGTACGCGGCGGAGAGTTGGAGAATTCCTCGGCCTCCAGCCTGGTGTATCTCGACACGATCTGGCCGAAAGTGGTTGCGATGCACTTCAACACCGTGCTCGCCCCCGTCTACTGGCAACTGATCGAGCCGCAGGAGGGGCACTTTGATTTCAGAACCGTGGATGGCCTGATCCGCGGCGCGCGGCAACACGACATCAAGCTGGTTCTGCTGTGGTTTGGAAGCTGGAAGAACAGCATGTCAAGCTACGCGCCGGATTGGGTCAAAAACGATGAAGCGCGTTTTCCCAAGGCGGTGCTATCAGACGGAACCGGCCTTGAGATTCTTTCGGCTCTGAGCGCAAACAATCTGCAGGCCGATGAAGATGCGTTTTCAGCTTTGATGAGACATCTGAAGGAATTCGACTCGGTAGATCAGACGGTGCTTATGATCCAGGTGGAAAACGAAGTCGGCATGATTCCGGAAGCGCGAGATCACAGCGCGCTTGCCAATGCGGCCTTCGAGACTCCGGTTCCGGCCGAACTGACCGACTATCTCTCAAAACATCGCGAGTCACTTGCACCGGCGCTCAAGGGCGCGTGGGAATCGCATGGGACAAAGACCGGCGCAAACTGGACGGAGACATTTGGCGCCGGAGCCGCGACCGATGAACTCTTCACCGCTTGGACAGAAGCTCACTTCACCGGGGAGGTAGCTGCGCGCGGCAAGGCGATCTATTCGCTGCCTATGAACGTGAATGCTGCTCTGGTGCGTCCGGGCAGATTGCCGGGGCAATATCCGAGCGGTGGGCCGCTGCCACATTTGTTTGACATCTGGCATGCTGCGGCTCCAGCCATCGATTTTCTGTCGCCCGATCTCTATTTTCCGAACTTTGTCGAATGGGCCAAGCGATATGTCCGGCCCGACAATCCACTCTTTATTCCGGAGACAGGTCGCGTAAGCGCAGACGAGATGGGCGCTAATGCTCTGTACGCATACGGCGAATTGAATTCGATGGGGTTCTCTGTTTATGCGCCGGAGTTTTTGAAAGCGGAAGAGCAAAAGAACCTGGGCGACGCATACGACATCATCCAGCAAATTACGCCTCTTATCCTTGCCAACCAGGGGACTGGGCGGATGGTGGGGATTCGTGCGCCATCGGCTTTCGATGGAACCGAAGACCTTTCGCCGCAGGAATTCACTTTGGGCGACTACACATTCAACGTGCACTTCAGGCAGCCGGCGCCGATCTCAACAGGGGCGCGCGCCGAAATAGACTTGCCGGGCGCGCACGGGGGTTTGATCATTCAACTTGGGCAAGACGAATACCTCGTGGCAGGCTCGGGGATGGTGATGACGTTTGGCGTCAAGGGAGACGAGAAGGCCGTTGCCGGCATCGATTCGATCTGGGAAGGGAACTTTGTGAACGGCGCCTGGATTCCGGGTAGAAACATGAATGGCGACGATGACAACCAGGGACGGTATCTGCGCCTTCCGTCAGGGCAGTTCGCGATCCGGCGCGTACGGCTTTATCGCTACCATTGAACGAGGACGAGTTCAATGCGCTGGGGCGGAGGGCTCGACGGAGCTCGCGAAGCATCTCTCGCGTGAGGCACAACTACGCACGTGCGGATCGAGCGACCCGCCCCGCTTGCGAAACGAAGACTACGGTTTGTGACCGATGAACTTGTCGGCCCACTGGATGAACCACTTCATGTTGGGCGCGTCGGTGTGGCCACCATCGTCCTGGCGCCACGCTAGCTGACCATCGAGCAGGCCGTCGTTTACGGGGGGCATGGGAGCGGTGTTGTCGTTGAGGTCGGATGTGCTCAGGCCGGGCGCTCCGAGGAGCGGCCAGACAGGACTCGCGGAGAGGGTGGCCATCCAGCTTCCCTGGTGATCGAGCCAGTGGGCATCGCCTTTCTCTGGAACTCCGTAACTGATGAAGGTGAGGCGCGGCGCGCAGAGGGCGATGAGCTCATTGGAATCGACGGGAAGGTCGCCAGGGTTCATGCTGCCGAAGGCGGCTTCGGAGGCGTCATATTTGATGAAGTTGCCGGCCATCCAGTAGTACTCGCCCGTGGCCAGGTTCTCAACTCCCTCGCCGTAGTTGCGGCGCAACAATGTAGCTCCGCCCTTGCCTGAGGAGCCGACGAGGACCAGGGCGAAGCGCGGATCGAATGCCATGGTGACGAGCGCGGCCTTGCCGTAGCGCGAGACGCCTTCAATGCCGATGTGTTTCGAATCGACTGCGGGATCGGTTTCAAGATAGTCGAGGCCCTGACCGGCGCCCCAGGCCCAGGCGCGCAGAGCACCCCAATCGTCGGGCTTGCGCGGCTGGCCCTTGTTGACCAGGCCGATAATGCCGCGCGTGATGCCTGCGCCGTTGTCGGCCTGCACGCTGGTGGGATCAAAGCGGGCAAAGCCCCAGCCGGCAGCAACGAGTTGCCATTCGTTGGGAGGGTCGCCATCGGCGTTCAGTTCCGGACGCTGAAACAATGGCGCCTCCTCAAACGGCTGCCACGCGGGATGCTGGGCAAGGACGTCTTTGAGCGACGGGTCCTGCTGAATGAGGAGAGCCCTCATGGCGGCGTTGATCTTGTCGAGTTCTTCGCCGCGCGGCGCGTTGGGGTTGGGAAATCCTGCACGCGTGAACTCCATGAGCATAGGAACGGGCCCCGGTGCATTCGCGGGTGTCACGACCGTCATATGAATCTTTACAGTGATCGCGGGACACGACGAGTCGTCGACTTCCCCGATCAGGTCCTTGGCGATGACGGGAGTAAACCCAATCCGCTCGTGATCGACGGCAGTGACGGTCCAGGTGACCTTGGGGACGTTGGCAGGGACGAAGCCGTAGATATCCTTCGAGAACATTTCAACCAACTGGGCGCGGCGCTCGTTCGACCACATCTCGGGAGTGGTGACTTTTTTGCCGTCATTCATCACCAGCGGATCGGGGGTGTTGGGATAGGGATTGGCTTTCGATTCATCGTAGTTGGCTGGGTTGGGGGCGTTTTGGTTTCCGCTGAAACCGGGACGCAGCGCCTTGATGCCAAGCTGGTCCATCATGTTCTGGTGATCCTGCTCTGCGGTAAATGTGACAGGAGAGCAGGGAGTTTGCGCTTGAAGTACGGTAGCGGCGGCGAAGGCTGAGGCGAGAGCGAAGGATGTGAAGCGAGAATGCATGGGCGTGCTCCGGGATGATATTCTTAATGCGTTTTTTTGGACTGCGAATTTCTTCGAGGATCATACTAAATCACCAATGATGAAACTGGCTGGTAAAGTCGCGGGAATTGCGGCGTTTTTGGCTTTGGCGAGCTGCCTGTTTGCGCAGCAGGACAGCACGGCAAAGAACGATGTGTGGGTATCGAGCTGGGGCGCATCGCAGCAGATTCCCGAGCCTCAAAATGCGTTGCCCACAGATGACATGCGCGATGCGACAGTTCGCCAAATCGTGCATCTTTCGCTGGGCGGATCAGCGTTGCGCGTGCACTTATCGAATGCGTTCGGAAGGGAAGCGCTGCACTTCACGTCGGTGCACATCGCGGCTCCGGTGTCGCCGGCAACTGCGGCTATTGAGCCTGGAAGCGACCGCGCGCTCACGTTCGCCGGGAAACCGGACGTGACGATTCCGCCGGGCGCGGAGTATGTGTCCGACCCTGTCGAGATGCCCGTGGCGCCACTTTCAAATATTGCTGTGTCTTTTCATCTGGATGAGCCGCCATCGCCGGAGACCGGGCATCCCGGTTCGCGGTCGACAACTTATTACGTTCATGGCGACCAGGTGAGCTCTGCGGATCTGCCCGATGCAAAGCATGTAGATCACTGGTATCAGCTCACGGAAATCGACGTCGAGACCAAGCGCGGGTCGGCCGTTGTGGTCGCGCTTGGCGATTCGATTACGGACGGCCACGCGACGACCACAAACGGCAACAACCGCTGGACCGACGTACTGGCGGAGAGACTGCAGGCGTCAGGGAAGACGCGGAACATTGGCGTGTCGAACCAGGGGATCGGCGGCAACCATTTGCTCACTGACGGGCTGGGGCCGAATGTGCTGGAGCGGTTCGACCGCGACGTGCTGGCGCCGGCGGGTGTGCGCTGGGTGATTGTCTTTGAGGGAGTGAACGATCTGGGCAGACTGTCGGGGAGGCGTGAGGGCACCGCGGAAGAGCACGCCGAGTTGGTCGGTCGCATCATAGCGGCGTACCAACAGATTATTGAACGAGCGCATGCGCACGGGCTGCGCGTCTACGGTGCAACGATCACACCATTTGTGGGGTCGTTCTATGCCCAACCGGGCTCGATGAACGAGCAGGACCGCGAGGAAATAAACAAATGGATCCGCGCGAAGGGAAACTTCGATGCGGTGATCGATTTCGACGCCGTAGTGCGCGACCCCGAGCATCCGGATCGAATGCTGCCAGCCTACGACAGCGGCGACCATCTGCATCCGGGACCTGCCGGATACAAGGCGATGGGAGACGCGGTTTCGCTAAGCCTGTTCAAAAAGTGAAACACGGACCACTTGCCACTCCCGCGGATCGACTCGCGGTGGGAGATCGTCGAGAGGGCGGAGTTGGCAAAAAAACCGCTTGAGCGGTCTGGACTTGACTTCCAACTTGCTTGTTTGAGTCAGAGGCCCGGGCCATCACGCGTTGCGTGCCGGCGGTTGCCGCTGTGTGGATGCGCGGACGATCAAATCGGGCGGAAGCAGCACGGTTTCAGGCTTTGGAGCCGCTTTGGATTTCAATGTTTCCAGCACCAGGCGGGCGGCTTCGGCGCCAATCCTGCGACTGTGCTGGTCGATGCTTGAGAGAGGCACGCGCAACGAATCGTCATAGTGAAGATTGCCGCAGCCAATGATGGCGAGATCCTCCGGAATCCTAAGGCCTTGATTGAGAGATTCGTTAATGGCTCCAATCGCCAGCGGATCATTGAAGCAAAAGATACCGTCGGGCCGGGGACTGCGGCTTAAGAGCTGATTCATTGCTTCGACGCCCCGCTGCCGTGCCCCAACGTCCCCTTTTGGCTCGGCGATGACGTATTCGTCGATGAATCTTCGGCCGTTTTGCGCCAGCGCGCGCTTGTATCCTTCGAGTCGCTCAAGCCCCGGACTTGTCTCCGGGCCCCGAATGTGGCCGATCCGCTTACAACCAATATCGATCAAGTGCTGGGTTGCAATCATGCCCGCTGCAATATCGTCGGCGCCTACGAAGTTCGCAGTCAGGCCAGGCAAGCGCCGGTCAATCAACACATATGGAGTCTTTTGTTTCTCGATCCGGGAAAAAACATCGGCCGTTGAGCGGCAGGACGCGATGATCAACGAGTCGAGCCGGCGCGCCAGAAGCTGAACGATCTCCTGCTCTTCGAGATCCGGATCCTCCTCGGAAGAGGTGACGACGAGATAGTATTCATTCTTTCTGAGAATTTCCGATATCGATTCCGCGACTTCTGCAAAGAAGGGGTGAAGCAAATCGGGGACAACCAATCCGACCAGATACGTTCGCCCGGTAACCAGGCCGCGCGCCGCAAGGTTGGGCCGATAATCCAATTCTTTTACACGCGCGAGGACTCGCTGGCGGGTTTCCTCACCCACATCCGGATGGTTCCGCAGCACCTTGGAGATAGTGACTGTAGACACGCCAAGATCTTTGGCTATGTCTTTCATTCGCACGCTCATTGGACTGACCGCAGTATACAAGCCTGAGTTGAATCCGCGAGAAGCTTGCGTTCGGCCAGCGCAATTCTAAGAGCGCGCATTGGCAAGAATGGAGCCGGCCACTGTGTGCAGGGGAAGAACCTTATCGACGGCGCCGAGCTTGATGGCTTCCTTGGGCATTCCGAAAACCACGCAGGTTGCTTCGTCCTGAGCGATGGTCACGGCGCCGGCCTGCTTCATCTCGAGCATTCCGCGCGCGCCGTCGTCGCCCATGCCTGTGAGGATGACGCCGACGGCATTTTGTCCGGCATAACGCGCCGCCGAGCGAAAGAGCACATCGACCGAGGGACGATGACGGCAAACCAGCGGTCCGTCCTTGATTTCGACATAATAGCGGGCGCCGCTGCGCTTGAGCAGCAGATGATGGTTGCCGGGGGCGATGAGCGCGCGTCCGCGGATGACGGTATCGTTGGTCTCGGCTTCCTTGACGGTGATGCTGCACAGGCCGTCGAGCCGATTGGCGAAGGCGCGGGTGAATAGCTCCGGCATGTGCTGGACGATGACGATTCCGGGCGAGTCGGCGGGCAGCGTTTCGAGCAACGTCTTCAACGCCTCCGTTCCGCCGGTGGAAGCGCCGATGACGACAACTTTCTCAGTGGTTTCGGCCATGGCGCGCGTGGCCGGAGACAGAATCGCGTCCGCAGTCAGCTTGGGTTCGACGGTGTGGCTGGGGCCGAGCGATGCGCAACCGCGCAGCGGCCGCAGCCTTCACCGCCTCGCAGAGCGTGACCCGCGAATCCTCGAGGAATTGCCGGGTCCCCAGGCGCGGCTTGGTGATGATTTCGACTGCGCCATATTCAAGAGCCCTGAGGGTGCTTTGCGCGCCTTCTTCGGCGAGGCTGGAACAGATCACGACGGGAATGGGATGCTGGCTCATGATTTTTTTGAGGAAGGTCAGGCCATCCATGCGCGGCATTTCGATGTCGAGGGTGATGACGTCCGGCACTTGCTCGCCGATGCGGTCGGCAGCGACAAACGGGTCGCCGGCGGTGGCAATCACTTCGATCTCCGGATCGGAGGATAGAACTTCTTTCAACGTTTGACGCACAACGGCAGAGTCGTCCACGATCAGCACGCGAATTCGGGGTGTCTGCACGATTGCCGCCTTGTTCTCTCTTATCGGCAGATTCCGGCACGATGAGAAGGATTTGGAGATCTTGTTCGTTTCGGTGCAGCGGTGGAATCGAGCCGGCGAAGCAGGACCTCGCCTGTCGCTGTATGGAATTGAATTTGCACGCCCGAGTTGCCTCCCAGGCTGGACGCGGACACGGTGAATCCTTCTTCTTCCAGCACACGCTGCGCGGCTTCGCAGTTCAATCTGCCGACGGTCGGGCGCGACGCTTCATCGGCGACCGAAAGGACATCGGCGCCGCCGAAGAGCTTGACCTGCGTCTCTGCCCGAGCTACGCCGAGAGAGTCCAAATGCTGCGCAAGGTCGCGAATGGCAAAGTCGACGTAGCGGCAGCCCGCGGCAGCACGTACGGCGGCAGCGCGGTGCGCCGGGAATCGCGGCAGCATGGGATGGCACAGCGCGCCGACGCCCAGCCGCGGAACCAGGAATGCGACTCCCACACAGGAACCGAGCACCGTGCGCAGAACCGTGGGCTTACGTGACCAGGCGGCACTCGCCGGGCTGCACGTAGACCTCCGGGATCAGCTCGTCAGGCATCAGCATCCGTCCTCCTGTAGAGCGCTGGAGCCACCGGCGTAAGCGGCAGATCCAGCTCATGCAGTGTTTCGGCGTGGCCGACGAAGAGATAGCCGCCCGGCTAAGGCGCCTGCGTGAGCTGCTGAGAATGCGCTGCTGCGTCGGGCGGTCGAAATAGATGATGACGTTGCGGCAGAAGATCGCGTCGGCCTTTTCGGCTATGCCGTAGTCGGAGTCCATGAAGTTGAGCCGCCTGAATTCGAACGAGCCGGCGCAACTCCGGCACGACGCGCACGCGGTCGGAGTTCGGGTCGCGGCTGCGCATGAGATACTTGACCTTCATCGCGGGCGGCACGGGCCGCACCACTTCGCTGGAGTAGATGCCCAGCTCCGCTTTCTCAAGCACGGTGGTCGAGACGTCGGTGGCCAGGATGCGGAAGGAAAAGCCTGGATGCGCGAGCGCGTATTCGCTCAGGACCATCGCCAGCGTGTAAGGCTCCTCGCCCGTCGAGCAGCCCGCGCTCCACACCAGGACAGGCCGGATTCGGTGGTTGCAGCGCTCAGCTCGGGCAGGGCCTGCGATGTCAGAAACTCGAAGTGCCTGGGCTCGCGAAAGAAATCGGTCTTGTTGGTGGTGACCACGTCGATGAGGTGAACCAGTTCGCCCTCAGGCCCTGCCGCGAAAACAGGTAATCGCAATACTCGCCGTAGGAGGGAATGGCGAGTTCCTTGAGCCTGCGCTTGATGCGCACCTCGAGCATGGTTTTTCGCTCGGTGCCGAGAGCGATCCCCGCCTCCTCGTAAATCAGCTCGCGGAGGCGGGAATAGTCCCGGGACGAAATGGATTCGTCGCGATTGGACATGAGCTGAAATGGGGCGGGGTTCGAGGGTTTCGGAGATCCTGCAAGCTCAAAGCACTGGTTCAGGTATTCGCTCCCTGTTGGCGGCTCATACTTAAACCTCGTCAATGTCCTTTACGATCTCCGGAACACTCGCCCGCCCCACTCCTTTCTTATGCGGCTGCTTCGGCCAGGGGCCTGGCGGGTTCCTGCGCGCGCGCCGCGGCCAGTTCCTCGGCCGAGAAGACGCGATCGATGTCGAGAATCATGATGAACTGGGTGTCGCGCTTGCCCATGCCGCGAATGAAATCGGTGCGGATATGGGTGCCGATGCGCGGCGCCGGCTCAATCTGCTCCGGCTCCAGGTCGATCACTTCCTCAACCGAATCGGCCAGCGCGCCGATCACGATCGACTCGTTGTCCAGCAGAACTTCGACGACGACAATGCAGGTGTTGCGCGTGGTTTCGGTCTTCGACATGCCAAAGCACAGCCGCAGATCGACGACCGGAACCACGCTTCCTCTCAGATTGATGACCCCGGCCATGAACTCCGGCGTCCGGGGAATGGCTGTGATGGGCGTGAGATCGAGCACTTCTCTTACCTTCGCCACATCGGTGGCGAACACCTCGTTGCCGAGCTTGAAGGTGAGATACTGCCGCGTCTCCGTGATTTCGCTAACGCTCATATTTCAACTCCTCTCATCCTGAAGACTGGGACGGATCTCCCTGCGGAGAGCCGCCCTGGCGCGGGGGCATTGCAGTCCCCGCGCCTATTGCGGTCAGTAACGCTCGAATTCAGCGTCCGTTTCGTCGTGTTTGTCATTGAGCCGCAGGTTGACCCCCGCCTTCGGAGCTGCTTTCGCAGCCGCAGGAGCGTGGCCGTTCGGCTTGGCGGCTTTGGCCGGAGCCGCTGCAGCGAGCGTGCCGGCTTGGCGGCGGCAACTTTTCGCCCGCGCGCGCCTTCCTCGTCTCCCGTTTTGAAGAAGGAAAGCGCGCTCACCAGCTGATCGGACTGGCCGGTCAGTTCCTCGGTCGTCGAGGCCATCTCCTCGGCGGCCGAAGCGTTCTGCTGGATCACCTGCTCCAGCTGCTGCAGAGCCTTGTTGATCTGCTCGGCGCCGGTATCCTGCTCCTTGCTGGCAGCGGTAATCTCCTGCACCAGCTCGGCGGTGCGCTGGATGTCGGGCACCAGCTTATCCAGCATTTCGCCCGATTTCTCCCTGACCTTGAGCGTGGTGGCCGAGAGCTGGTTGATCTCTCCGGCCGCCTTCTGGCTGCGCTCCGCCAGCTTGCGCACTTCGGCGGCAACCACGGCGAATCCCTTGCCGTGCTCGCCGGCGCGCGCCGCTTCAATGGCCGCGTTCAGCGCCAGCAGGTTGGTCTGGCGCGCGATCTCCTCGATGATGGAGATCTTGTTGGCAATCTCCTTCATCGCGGCCACCGCTTCCAGCACGCTCTTGCCGCTCTCCTGCGCGTCCTTGGCGCTCTTGTTGGCGATCTTGTCGGTCTGCTGCGCGTTGTCGGCGTTCTGCTTGATGTTGGAGACCATCTCCTCCATCGAGGACGAGGCCTCTTCGGCCGCCGCCGCCTGCGCGCTGGCGCCCTTCGACACCTGCACCGACGCCGTGGAGATGGACTGGCTGGCCGCCGACACTTCGCCGGCGATGGAACGAATGTCGGAGACCGTCTGCGTCAGGCCGCTCACCATGGAAGAGAGCGCCTGCATCAGCTTGTCCTGCGCCGAACGCTCGCGGAGTTCCACGGTCAGGTTGCCGTTGGCGATCTCCTCGCGCCGCCGCGGTGATCTCGTTCATGGCCGACGATCAGCGTGTTCAGTTGTTCTTGATCAGGTTGAAGTCGCCGTTGTAGGTGTCGGTGATCTGCGGCGGATGTCGCCCTTGCTGATCAGGTCGACGTAGCGTGCGGAGACATTCAGCGGAGTGATCACGGCGTCGAGAATGGCATTCACGCCGCGCACGATCTCGGCATAGGCGCCGTGGAATTGCTCGTGCTTGCCGCGCTCGGCGAGCTTGCCCGCGTTGGAGGCCTCGGTCAGCCGCGCCAGTTCCTTCTGCAGCCCTTGCAGCACCTGGCCACGTTGTTGACCGCCACCTTCATCTTTTCGTGGTCGCCCTTGTAGGTCTGCGCGATCAGCTCGTCGATCTTGCCGGTGGAGATCTGCGCCAGGATGCGGTTGCCTTCGCCGATGGGCAGACAGGATCGCATCCAGCATGGTGTTGACGCCGCGCACGATCTCGGCGATATGCGCCCTGGAACTGCTCCGGCTTGCCGCGGTCGGAAAGCTGCCCTTCCTTCGACGCCTCGATCAGCCGCGCCAGTTCTTTCTGCAGGCTCTGCGTCACCATGGCCACGTTGTTGACGGCCACCTTCATCTTCTCGTGGTCGCCCTTGTAGGTCTGCGCGATCAGCTCGTCGATCTTGCCGGTGGAGATCTGCGCCAGAATGCGGTTGCCTTCGCCGATGGGCAGCAGGATCGCATCCAGCATGGTGTTGACGCCGCGCACGATCTCGGCGTACGCGCCCTGGAACTGCTCCGGCTTGCCGCGGTCGGAGAGCTGGCCCTCCTTCGAGGCCTCGATCAGCCGCGCCATTTCCTTCTGCAGGCCCTGCGTGACCATGGCCACGTTGTTGACGGCGACCTTCATCTTCTCGTGGTCGCCCTTGTAGGTCTGCGCGATCAGTTCGTCGATCTTGCCGGTGGAGATCTGCGCCAGAATGCGGTTGCCTTCGCCGATGGGCAGCAGAATCGCGTCCAGCATCTCGTTCACGCCCTGGATGATCTCGCGGTGCATGCCGTTGAAGACTGGTGGCTTTGCCGCGCTCGCTCGAGGCGGCCCTCCTTCGATGCGTCCACCAGGCGCATGATCTCCTGCAGCACCAGCGCCAGGTCGTCTTCCTCGTCATCCGTTTGCTGACTCGCTCACGGCCGGGTTGCCCTTCTTCACCGTGACCGCCTTCACCATGTCCGTTTCCGCCGCCATGCAGGCGTCGGCTCTCGTTTACCACTGCTGTTCCCATGATTCTTCCCCCTCTATCGGGACTTTTTTCTGCTCGATCCGCGATCCCTGGCCGCTCTTTGGATCGGCCGGTGCGCGACGGGAAGAGCAGGAGATTTCGTCAGTTGGTTTGCCCATTCATCTGCGCCGGCCTTCAGTTCGGCGCTGCCGCTGTGTTCGCAGCCCGCGGAAGCGTTCCATCCCTCACGCGGCTGCCTGAATGGTCGGATCGCGGCCGCGTCTCCTTCGCCGCTCCGCTGCCAGCGCATCCTGGACCAACCGCTCGGGATCGAGAATCAGCGCCACCGTTCCGTTGCCGAGAATGGTGGCGCCTGAAACCATCTGCACCTGGCGGTAAAAGCGGCCCAGGCTCTTGATCACCGTCTGGCAGTTGCCCAGCACCTGGTCCACCACAAATCCGAAGCGGCCCTCCGCCGGTTTCGACCAGCATGATCTGCTCGATCTCCGGCGGCTGCGACGGCACGTTGAAGTGCTCGCGCAGCCGGATGTAGGGGACCATCTCTCCGCGCACGTTGGCCAGGTGCTTGCCGTTGGCGCGCGCGATATCCTGCGCGTCAGCTCGATGCACTCCAGCGTGCTGGCCAGCGGCAGCACAAAGCAGCCGTCGCCCACGCCCACCAGCAGGCCGTCGATGATGGCCATGGTCAGCGGCAGGCGCAGGGTCACGCTGGTTCCCACGCCCGGCTTGCTCACCACCTCGATCGTGCCGCGCAGGCTCTCCACCCTCTGCCGCACCACGTCCATGCCCACGCCGCGGCCGGAGACATCGGTCACCTGTTTGGCGGTCGAAAAGCCCGGCTGGAAGATCAGCGCGAAGATCTCCGCTTCAGAGAGCTCGGCGTCCGGCGCAATCAGGCCTCTTTCGATGGCGCGCGCGCGCACCGCTTCGGCATCGATGCCGCGCCCGTCGTCGGATACCGAGATCAGCACGCTGGCGCCGGAGTGCCGCGCCGACAGGCGGATCATGGCCGCCGGCGGCCTTGCCATGCGCCACGCGCACTTCCGCAGGCTCAATGCCGTGGTCCATGCTGTTGCGGATCAGGTGCATCAGCGGGTCGCCCAACTGATCGATCACGGTTTTGTCCAGTTCCGTGTCCGCGCCTTCGATGGTCAGTTCCACTTCCTTGCCCAGGTCGCGCGCCAGGTCGTGCACCAGCCGCCGGAACTTTTCAAACGTGCCCCGAATGGGCATCATGCGGATGTTCATCGAGTTTTCGCGCAACGCCGAAGTCAGCCGCTCGATCTCTTCCGAGACTGCGTCACCTCGGCGTCGTCGCGCCGGCCGGCAAGTTCGCTGAGCCGCGCCTGCACCGTCACCAGCTCGCCCACCAGGTTGACAAACTGGTCCAGCTTGGCCGCGGGCACGCGCAGGCTCGAGGCGTTATCCGGTTTGTCGTAGTTGCGCCGTCCGGAGGCACGCGCGCGCTGTTCTTCGAGGCCGGCGGCGATTCGATCGGCTTGGCCGGCAGTCGCCGTTGCAGGACTTTCCGCCGCGTTTGCCCCGTCCTGTTCGATTCTCAATTCGCACGCGTCCTCGACGAAGATGAAGACATCGCGGATCGCATCCCGGTCCGCCGCCGTGGCCAGATCCATCTCCCACGCGATGTAACAACGCTCCGGATCGAGCTCGGCAAGCGGAGGCACAGCGTCCATTGAGGCCCGAATCGAAAGGCCGCCGAGCGTGCCCAATTCGCGCAGCAAAAGCAGTGGGTTGGCGCCGCAGCGCATCAGGTCCGGCGCCGGGCGCGAAGCGGATGCGCCAGTTCCTCAGTCGGTCCGCCGGGAGCGGCAAGGGCATCCTGCGCCGCCTTGCCTTTTTCGCCCAGGAGTGGCATCTCCCGCGATGCCCGCCAGCCGCCGCACGTTCTCAAGAATGCCTCGAGCAGGCGGCCGCATCGGCGGGCTCGCCGCCAACCTCTTCCTCCAGCATGGCGCCGATCTGATCGAGCGCGGCCAGGGTCAGGTCGATCAGCTCCGGACCTAGCTTCCAGCCGGCCGTTGCGCACCAGGTCAAAAGCGGTTTCGAGATCGTGGGTGAATGCCGCCATGCGCTCGAAACCGAACATCGCCCCCGAGCCCTTGATGGTGTGCAGTCCGCGAAAGATGCGGCCCACGACCTCGGGATCTCCCGGGCTCTCGTTCAACTCGAGCAGCGCCGTTTCCAGCTCTGCCAGAATCTCCCGCGCCTCCTCGCGGAAGCTCTGCTTGAACTGCTCGGCATTTCCCGCAATCGATTCCATCATGGTCCCTGAATCGCTCAACCTTCCGCTCCGGAAACTTCCTCGCCCGGATCTCCCGGCCCCGTCTTTGCGTCCACCGCTTCCGGCCGGTCACATGCACATTCTTCGCGAGAAAAGACCGCAAGCATATCCAGACCCGCATCGCTGAGAAGACTCCGCGCGTGCTCCGCCGGGTGCCCCTCGTGCGCGAACGCAACACCGTTTTGCTCGGCCTCCCGCTTCGCCGCCCAAAGCAGTTGCACGGCCGTGACATCGAGATCGCCTGCCTGAGCCAGCGACACATCGATTCGTTTACCTGACTTGACGGCATCGAGGAGGGCGGCTTTCAGCTCCGCTGCGGAGCTGATGTCGATTGCACCCTCCAGACGGATGGCGCTTGCATCTTCGGTCTGGCTCAACGCAATACTCACTTCCGGTATCTCCGCAGGGTTACGGCAAACGCAGTGTAGTCAGGCAGTGCATTCTGTCACAGGCGCGCTGGCAGGCAAGACATCCTCAACATGGGATTCATCGGCAGGGAACGAGCAATCCGCGAGTAGGAAAGCGGAGGGCCGAGATTAACTCGTTCTAAGAACGATGGGGAACAAACCGCACTGCCTTCCGCTGCGGGTGGCACGGGCACCCAGGCGCTGAAAAGGATTTAAAACAATTCGATGGCCGGACTGCTGGCCGCGGTTTGCGCTGCGCCACTGGAAACGGCAAGGTGCGTCGCGGTCTGGCTCGCCATCCGGTATTGGCTCAGATGCGCGTCGAGCATGCTTTTGAAGGTGCGGTCGAGCGTGCCGTCCCAGCCCGCGTCTTCCGACCTCTCCGCCAGAACCTGCACGTGATCGCGCAGATCCTCGAGAGCTTTTTGCACATGCTCCATCCTTTGCCGCATCACGTCCTGGAACTGGATGTGACCGAGCGCGGCGGAGAGCCGATCCACGGTCTCCGAGTAGCTCGCATCCACCTCCGTGATCACCGTCAGCAGCAATCCGGTGTTGCCGGAAAAGCTCTGTTGCATGGCATCGAGGTCATTGACGAGGTGATTCATGGCGGCGTTCGCCTCCTGATGGCTCAGTTCCTCCTGCGCGCGTTTCAGTTCGGCTTCCACCTGCTTGCACGTCGAATTGATCTTCGTCGAGATGTCGGCAGCGGCCCTGGTGGAAAGGACCGCGAGCTTTCTTACTTCCATGGCGACCACGGAGAAGCCGCGTCCTGCGCTGCCGGCGCGCGCCGCCTCGATCTCCGCATTCAGCGCCAGCAGGTTGGTTTGTTGCGCGATCGAGGTAATCACTTTGATGAGGGGAGTGAGCGCGCACACTTCGGCCGACATGTGCCGCACCCGCTCGAAGTTCCCGCGTGTTTCCTGTAACTGCGTCTCCAGTTGCATCTGGATGGCGGCGATCAGTTCTTTGTTCGTACTGACCTGCACGCGCGTGGCCTCGGCCAGGCTTCTCCCGCTTGCGATCGAATGCGCGATATGCTCCTTCTGCAGGTTCGAGCGTTCGATCAGCCGGCTGATTTGCTCGATAGCCTCAATTACCTCGCGCTCCGACTCGGCCAGCGAGTCGGCGATCTGCCCGCGCAGCACATCGGTGTAAAGCCCGCAGTCGTGCGCCTCGCCCTCAAAAACTTTGCGCATTTCGAGCATGCGCGAAAGATCGCTGAACTTCATTTCGCCGAAGGCCCACATATCGGCCACCGCGGCGCGCGCCTCGGCATAGTTCTTCCAGCGATAGGCAAGTCCCGGGAGCAGAACCAGAACGACCAGCAGAACGCCGCCGCGAAAGCGAGAGGCAGCGAAGCTCTGGCCCGCCAGACCGCAGAAGAGAAACCAGAACAGCGCCAGAAGAGCGGATCTCGTCACCGTTTCCAGCAACATCCGGCGCCGGATCCTGCCCAAGCGTACGCGAGCGCTCTCCCGGAGGGCTTTTCGCTTCTCGCGTGTCTCGCTCGCTCCTCCGGCAAAGCTTGCTTGCGCGTTCAATTCCAGCGCCCCCATTGCGCTATGCCTGCGGCAACACCTTTCGCATTACGGCGACCAGGTCGTTGCCCGAGACCGGCTTCACCAGCCAACCTGTGGCGCCTGCTAATTTGCCTTCGTTCCGCTTTCCGGTCTCGCTCTCCGTAGTGAGGGTCAGGATGGGAACGAACTTGAGGCCGGGCAGGGCGCGCACATTGCGGATCAGCTCCATCCCGCCCATCACCGGCATATTGATGTCGGTGAGAATCAGCCCCGGCTTAAGGCCAGACTTCAACTTCTCCAGCGCCTGCTGGCCGTTGTTGGCGGTCTCCACCGCGAATCCGTTCATCGTCAGTGTGGTCTTTAAACTCAGGACCATTGTGACTGAATCATCGACGACGAGAACCGTGATCGCCATGCAAGCTCTCCGTGCTTGTTGCCGGACCGCGCTCGGCACACTCCGCCGGTGAGACCGGACGAAGTGCGGAGTCGATTCCCGGCGTTTCGGAATACACGGAGTTCATCGGCAGCGTCCGGCGAATGGTTAGTTGCGATCCGGGGCCGTAATGAGCGGGGGGCACGGATGCTCAATCGGAGGATTTATGTTCCGGATAGGGGAGGAGGCGGGGATCAGGGCACGGCGCCTGCGGCTTC
The DNA here is from genome assembly GCA_963802955.1 of uncultured Acidobacteriaceae bacterium. GTDB lineage: Bacteria > Acidobacteriota > Terriglobia > Terriglobales > Acidobacteriaceae > Telmatobacter. The sequence continues at coordinate 262,875 of CAWDKT010000007.1, read as the reverse complement.
GTTCTCACCGGCAATTGGGAAGTAACCGGATGCTGAGCGAAGATTCGCCAAAGATCCGAGTGGGTGACCTCGCCCCGGAATACACAAAGCGTCATCCCGGGAGCGGCATTCGCGGCTCATCAGGCTGCAAAATTTATTTTACCGACGGGGCCGTTCTTGACGGAAAATGGCGAATGGGATTGCTTTGAGGCCAAAGGCTCGCCGGCCGGAATTCCAAGCTGCAAAGGAGGGACCGGTGGGACCAAAGAAGCCTAATCGAAGAAATTTCCTAAAGGGCGGCGCCGTGGCGGCCGCTGCAGGCGCAGTACAGATCACAACCGGTCAGACGCCTGTCGCGGAAACGGAATCACTCAAGGATTTGATCGCATACGGCGAGCGGTCCCACTACGTGACCTCGATACGAGAGCCGGTAGACGCAAGGCCTTCGCCAGATCAGTTCGGCCTCACATTCCATGTATTAAGCCCACTGCAGGATTCCGTAGGGATTATCACCCCGTCATCGTTGCACTTCATCGGCACTCACCGCGGCTCCATTGTTCCGGACATTGATCCAAAGGAGTATCGCCTGTTGATCCACGGGATGGTGGATCGGCCGCTGGAGTTCACGCTGGAGGAGCTGAAGCGGTTCCCTTCCATATCCCGCGTTCATTTTATCGAGTGCCTGGGGAATCATTCCAAAGCCGAAGATAAGACTGTTCAGCAAACTCATGGGCTCACGAGTTGCAGCGAGTGGACGGGAGTGCAGTTGTCGCTTTTGCTGAAAGAGGTGGGCGTGCAGAAGGGCGCGGCCTGGGTAGTTTCAGAAGGATCGGAGGAAGTGAAAGGAGCAGGCAGCATTCGGCTCTCGAAGGCCATGGAAGATTGTCTGGTCGCCTACGGGCAGAATGGAGAGGCGCTGCGCCCGCAACAAGGCTTTCCGGTGCGGCTGCTGGTTCCCGGATTCGAGGGAATCTATAACACGAAGTGGCTGCGGCGAATCAAGTTGGTTGACCGGTATTACATGACCTACGACGATTACGGTCACATCTCGAGTGACGAGGAAGTCGCTGCGCTGACCTTCCAGTGGGGACCGAAATCGGTCATCACGTTTCCATCCGGAGGGCAACAGTTACCTGGTCACGGGACTTACCAGATCACTGGATTGGCCTGGTCGGGCGGCGGAGCCGTGAAGAGAGTCGAAATCTCGACGGACGGCGGGCAGAACTGGAAGGACGCCGAAATTCGCGGGCCCGTTTACCCAAAGGCGCACACGCGATTTGGCACGACCTGGCACTGGGAAGGACAGGAATGTGTCCTGCAATCGCGCTGTACAGATGAACTGGGACAGGTCCAGCCATCGCGCGCCGAACTTGCGAAGTTCTTCAAGGTGCCCGTGGACTATTACAAGACCCATGGCACGCAAGGATCGGACAATACGATTCAACCGTGGCGTGTCGCGAGCGACGGGAGCGTCCACAATGCGATCGTCTAGGAATTCTCTACCTTGCCTTATCGTCGCGGTTGTTACTGCTTTGGGGCTTTGCCGGGTTGCGTGGGCGCAATCCCCTGCGTATGGCCTGGGCCGAACTCCGACGGCGCAGGAGATTCGCGCCTGGGACATTTCAATCGGACCTGAGGGAAAGGAACTGCCACCGGGCAGTGGAACTGCAAAAGTGGGCGCGGGGCTTTTCGCGGATAAATGCGCGGCATGTCACGGAGCAACGGGCTGGGGAGGTCCTGCTCCAATGCTGATCAAACCTGAGACACCCCCCAAGAATCCGCTGCCTTGCCTTTCGCCCTGTATCGGACCGAAAAATGTAATGGCGCTTCACTCGCCATATGCGACGACGATCTGGGATTATATTCATCGCGCCATGCCTTTCGGACAGGAAGGGACTCTGAAGCCTGATGAGGTATACGCTCTAACTGCGTTTCTGCTGTATAAGAACGGCGTGATCAAAGAAGACGACGTGCTCAATCAAGAGACCCTGCCGCACGTTGAAATGCCCAATCGGAATGGGTATGCAATTCCCGATTGGAAGCCCGGCATGCCCAGGCCGTTTCCTAACGAGCGATAGAAGGTTCACTGATCTCCGTTGGCCAAATGCTTTTTGGCCTATGGCGCCGCGTGACAGGAATCGCATTCCTGGGGAGCATTCTGCTTCTGGTGGCAGTCCAGACATCCAGCCATCGATAGATCAGTTTCTCGGAACAGGCGATCGCGCTGAGCGACCTGTCCATGGCACATCTCGCATTTCACGCCCGCGGCTAGATGACGCCTGTGGCTGAAGGACACATAATCCGGCAGCTTGTACACCCGCACCCACGGGATCTGCTGGTGAGTGCTATCGAAAGCGGCCAGCTTCTGGATCGCCGGGCTACCTTTCTTAATTACCTGATGGCATGTCATGCAATAGGAGGTAGCGGGAAAACCCATGGCGTCGCCAGGATCAGGGTTTTGATGGCAATTGCTGCAAACAAGGCCCAGAGCAATATGTTGCTTGTGACTGTACGGAATGGGTTGCTCCGGCCCCTGGAGCTCCGCGGCAAAGCTTCCACTCGTTAGCAAAATCAATGCCGACAATCCGACCAAGTGATGGATGGATGGTTTCACGATGTTAAAGCCTCGGCGATCACTGCACTCATAGATAGGATCTGGGGCGCCTGCCGTTCAGACCATGGGCCGACACATCAATTTTTCGCAGGTAACGGTTACGACTTGGGTCCTCGTCGTCGAGTTTAGCAGGGTATTATCTGCGGCTTGGTATCTGTCCCAGGTTCTCGTCGAACGCCGCGCCGTGATTCACCACTGTCGCATTCGCTTTCTTGCCGATTCTCTCCTCCAAATTTCCCGGTGGACATGACGCTTGACGACGATATAGTCTCCCTTTGTAATGTCTATGACAACGAGCGTACAGGTATCTCGTTCTTCCTCGCAGCAACCACATTCGGCCTACGATCCGCTGCTCGATGACATCGGATTCATGACCTGCATGACCATCGTGCTACTCGGAAATTACGCGCAGACCGGGCATCTCGGTGGACCGCTCGCATACACGCCGTACAACGTTACGGCCCATTTAATCGGCCCTGAAAACGGCGGACTTCGTTTCGATTACCGCCGGCCGAAGCATCCTTACTCGGACAAGTTCATGCTCGCGGCAGGCCACTCGATCCCTACGTGCTACGCACTGTGGATGATCATGGGACAGGCGCTCGATCGCAGGTTTCAGCAGACCGGCGACCCGCGTTATCGCGTTGACCCGCATGTGGCGATGCTGCCGATCGATGCGCTAGGATTCCGGCGCGGGGCGGGCGCGCTGAAAACCCTACTGCACGAAACGGGACTGGAAGACCATCCTCTGTTCGCGCAGGCGAAAAGCCGCGGCATTCGTGCCCTCTCGGGACATGCCGAAAGCACCGACTGCACCAACGACGTGAACGGCGGACCCTCAGGTGTCGGCATCGCGACCGCCGCAGGCAAAGCCGCGTTCTGGGATGTGGTGGGCGCGCCAGATTCGCCGAAAGTAATCGCGCTGGAAGGCGAATTCGCACTCACAGAAGGTCATGCGCAGGAGCTGAAAACGCAGGCGCTCGCGCTGCAAGTGGGAAAGCGTTTGCGCGTGCTGGTTTCTGACAACAACGCAGGCATCGATGATCGTCTGCTTGGCGGCGTGATCGCAGGACAATACGACGACTACGATCTGGTGAATCAGTGGACGTCGTATGGATGGAACGTCTTCACTCTGTCGCACGGCAACGATTACGGCGAAGTTGCCGCTGCGCTCAAAGCCATGGACGATGTAAGCTCGCTCGACAGACGCCCGATCGTCGCAATCGGCAAGACGATTAAGGGCTACTGGCCGGGGGCCGTCGATGGAAAAATACCTGGTTTCGGCGATCAATTGGTGAGTTACCCGAGCCATCCCTACGCGCTTAAGATGAACTCGGAGTATTTTGTCGCGCTGGCGCAGACGTTCGAGAAGCACTACGGCCTGGAATTCGCAGGAATTCGCAAGGGGCCGGTCAGCGACAATCGCGAGCGATTGATTCAATTCAAGACGAACATCGACCTGGTGATGTCGCTGCTCGACCGCAATGGATTGGGCGATCGTCTCGCCGAGCGGCTCGTGGAAATCGGCGACACCGTACGCGACGACCTGAAGCTTCGGATCTCAGCTTCGCGCGATCCGTTCCTCGACGATCGCCTGCGCGTCGCTAAGCTGCCTGAAGACCCGCAGAAGGTCACGGTTCGCAACGCGATTTCCGGCGCAGAGAAGCAGGTAAACATCGCGCTATTCAAGAAGCCGGGCGAGATAGCCGGAGCGCGCCGCGCGATTTCCGAAATCATCAAATGGATGAATTACGTCACAGAAGGGCGATTCTTCACGGTGGCCGCCGATCTTTCGGAGTCGATCAACGTGGAGCACGGCAGTTTGTGGGGACACTATAGTCCCTTGGAAAATCCGCAGGGCACGCGCCTGAAAGCGCCGATTCAGGAAGCAGGCAATGTTTCCACCGCCATCGGATTGGTAAGCCAAAGCGCTTCCGTCGACCCCGATAAATTCGCCGGTGTTTGGGCGTTGAGCGGTACGTACGGAGCGTTCACGCCGCTCATGTACACGCCGGCGCGCGTCTGGAGCCAGCAAAATCAGGACAGTAAATTCCGCGTCGGCGTACTGCATATTCTCACGGCGCATTCCGGTCCTGAGACGGCCGCGGACGCGCGCACGCACTTCGGCATCTTCGCGCCACAGGTGTGGAAGCTGTTCCCGCGCGGTCAGGTAATTAATCTGAGTTTTTGGGATTACAACGATGTCGCGCCCGGTTATTTTGCAGCGGCGGAAATTACGGCGCGCGATCCACGCGTGGGCATCATCACGCTGGAAGTGGCGCGTCCCGACTTTCCGGTCGCCGACCGCAGCCTTTTTTCCGATTCCGATCTGCGCGCTGCGGCAAAAGGCCTTTACGTAATTCGGGACTTCGCGCCGGATAAACCGCGCCACGGTTACGTGATCGTGCAAGGAGCGAGTTCCACTGTCAATCTGGTGAAAGTGCTGCCGGAACTTGCAGCAGCTGGTGTGAATGTCAAGGTGATCGCCGCGATCAGCGAGGATCTGTTCGATCGTCAGCCGCAGGCGTATCGCGATTCCGTGCTGCCGCCCGAGGCCCGCTACGATTTGATGGTGGTATCGACGGGCACGCGGCGGATGTGGCCGCTGCGCAACCTCGGTCCGCTGACAGACGAGTACTCGCTCACGTCCGACTTTGACGATAGCTGGAGAAGCGGCGGCCTCGAACTGGAAGTGATTGCGGAGGCGCATCTCGATCCCGATTCGATTTTCGCAGGCGTAAAGCGATTCGCAACTGAGCGCGAGCGCCGCATCGGCGACCAGCGCAAAATGATCGGTTAGTTGCGTGGGCGGTCCCGGTTTTGTGTACCCGGAGCCAGTGTGGCAACTTTCAAAATTACTTCTGGATTGACCGGTCGGGATGGCCGGAGAATCTGAATGCGATTGCCCTCAACGGCAGGAGATGCCATGAAACGAACAGCCACGACGCGGCGCAGGGTGCTCGGCGGATTGGGCGCAGGTTTTGCGGGGGTCCTGTTGAGATCTCAGCAGGACCGTCTCCGGGACGGATTACGCGAGTCCGCGGGCGGCACCACGGACGAACCGCGCGTGCCCGGGATGGATGAACTCAAGACTGTGCAGGAATTCGAGACGGTGGCATATTACAAGTTGTCGCGGGACAGCTTCGACTATACCGCTCAAGGAGCGGAAGGCGAGTTCACCTTAAGGCGCAATCGGGAGGCTTTCGATTGGGTGGAGCTGATACCGCGAGACATCGTCGACGTCAGCTCGGTAAAAACCGACGCCCAGGTGCTTGGTACCCCGCTGAAGTTTCCCATTTTTGTGTCGCCGTCTGCGGGCATGTCGGCGCTTAACCGCGATGGCGAGATGGCTTGCCACCAAGGCGCGACCGCCGCTTCAGATACTCCAATGATCATTAGCGCCAATGCTTCTTTTCCGGTGGATAAAATTGCCGCCGCGGCCAGCAGTCCCATCTGGTGGCAGCTTTATCCGCAAGAAGATTTGGATCATACCAAGGAACTGCTGGATCGAGCCCTTGCCGCAGGTTCCAAGGCGATTGTCATGACCGTAGATCAGCAGGCAGAGTACGCCGAGAGCAACGCGCGTGACCGTCATCTCACTGGCGCATCTTCGAGCGGCGGTGCTGGAGGTGGTGCGGCCTTTTCTCATGCGACGAGTGTCTTTAGCGCGCACCAGAATCAATATCGGCTGGGGACGGCGCGGCTTTGGTACAACTGGCAGTACTTCGATAAGGTTCGGAATATGCTGAAGGTCCCTCTCCTGGTCAAGGGAGTTTTGACCGGGGAAGACGCGAAGCTATTTGTGGACCACGGTGCCGATGGCATCTATGTTTCCAATCACGGCGGCCGATCTCTCGATTACGACCCCTCCACGATCGAGGTGCTGGCCGATATTGTGGGTGCGGTTCCGGCGCGAGTGCCGGTGATTTTTGACAGCGGCATCCGCAGCGGTTCGGATATCCTCAAGGCTCTTGCGCTAGGCGCCAAGGCTGTATGCCTTGGCCGCGCGGTCCGTTGGGGGCTTGCGGCTTACGGAGCGGCCGGCGTGCAGAGAGTGCTGGAACTCCTCCAGGCGGAACTAGTGATGGCGATGGAACAGACGGGAAGGCCCGATCTGGCCTCGATTGATAAGACATTGGTGAGGACACACTTCCGATGAGCCAAAACACTCTTACAAGACGACAGGCGCTTGCAGGTCTCAGCTCCATGGCCGCGGCCTCTCTTGCGCTGGCGGACCGGCCGCCTCAGTCGAGTGACGAGCCGCTTACCGGTATGGTGCCGCGGACGGACCTGGCCAACGTCCTCGAGTTTGAAAATATGGCGGCGCGCAGACTCGCGCCTTGCGATTACGCCGCTATTTCCGGCAGTGATCGCGCCTTCTTTGAGCGGATCACGTTTCGGCCGCGCATGATGGTGCCAACGATGAATCTGGACCTCAGCCTTGAGTTGTTCGGCGACAAAATGTTTGCTCCGATCATCGCCGGGCCCATCGCGAAGCTACAGACTTATCATCCGGATGGCGAGGCCGGCATGGTGCGCGCAGCTTCGGCCGCGAAAGCCTGGATGGTGGTAAGCAGCGAAGCCAGCATGCCGTTCGAAAAAATCACCGCGGCATCTTCGACAATTCTCTGGTACCAGGTATTCCTGGATGGCGATCCTGCGGAGGTACGCGACAAGATGAATCTGGCCGTCAAGTCTGGTTGTAAGGCCATTTGCATCACGACAAATGTTCCATTCCCAAGCCAGGAACCGTGCTCGGGCCCCGCAAAGCTGACCAACATATCACGCCCGTCAATCAACTGGAACGTCATCGATCAGATCCGCAAAGGCGTCAACGTCCCCATATTGATTAAAGGCATCATGACAGGCGAGGAAGCAGAAGCGGCGGTGAGACGCGGGATACAGGGCATCATCGTTTCCAATTATGGCGGCCTGCTTGCACCCGGCATGGCCTCTTCGATGGAAATGCTGCCGTCCGTTGTGGACCGCGTCGCCGGCAAGGCGCCGGTTTTGGTCGATGGTAATTTCCGGCGTGGTTCCGATATCTTCAAAGCTCTCGCTTACGGAGCTACGGCGGTGATGATTGGCAGGCCGACTGTCTGGGGGCTCGCCGCCTACGGACCCGAGGGCGCGCAACAGGTTTTGGAGATGCTGCAAACCGAAGTGGCCCGTGATATGGCGCAGACCGGCAAGCAGACACTCAAGGAAATCGACCGCAGTGTGGTCACATTACACGAGGCGTAAATAGTTTAGGGGCGAAACGCGGTTTTCCAACCTGTCCCTATATACTGCACAACCGGCGCCAGAAGAGGAATCCTGGGCCAATCCGCAAATCGGCCCAGGCGCGAGCTGTGGCTGAAACATCCAGCCTTGTGTGAAACGATTTACTTTTTCTCGGCGTAGGGTCCCACCTCGGGCTTGCCTTGCGAATCCTTGAACTGCTCCAGTCCGGCGGATGCACCGTGGCTGATGATGGCCGCCTCCGAGCCGGCCTGGAAGCAGGTGAAATCCGGTCGATTGACCCAGCTGATGGGACCGCAAAGCCGCTTGTGTTCATCGATGGCCGCGTCGTGCACGATATTGATCAGCCGTTCGTAATCTGGATCGCCTTGCTTGTAGCCCGAGAAGTTGCCCAGATCGCCGCTGGCGGCAAAAACGGCGGTAACGCCCGGAATGGCCGCGATTTCCTTAGCATCCTTGGCGCCATCGAGGGTCTCGATCATCTCGATCAAGACCACATTCTGGTTGATGGTGTCGCGATAGCCGCCCGGCACTTTGCCCCAGAATTCGGGACTGAATGCCTGTCCTCCGCCCAGGCTGCGAGCACCCAACGGCGGAAACATGGCCCAATTGCGAGCTTCGATGCCTTCCTTTACCGAACGCACCGTGGGCACCACCAGCACCAGCGCGCCCATATCCATGGCGTGCTGCTCTTCGCGCTCGTTGGTATAGGCAACGCGCACGCCGGGGACGGCCTTGGCGTGCGGACAAGCGGCCCACATGCGGCCCACCTTCTCCCAATCGCGCGGACTGTGTTGCATCTCAGTCCAAATGAAATCGTAGTAGCCGGAATTCGCCATGGCGCAGTAGGCCTCGGGATCGTCGAGGTAGAAGAAGGTTCCTCCGACGACCTTTTCGCCCTTCATCATCTTGATCATCACAGGGTTCCAGATCTTTGCGTTGGGCGGCGCGTCAAAGGCGTGACCGTACTTCCAGGCGGACGGATCGAGTGGACCCTGATTCACGGCACCGGCGGGCGCCTGGTTGATTGCGTTGGAGTCAACGCCCGCGGGCGCCGCGAGGGGAAATTTCTGCGCGCCCGCACCCGTATCTTCGGTGGTTTGGGTTGCCTGCCCTCCAGCCGCATTGATCACTGCTCCGAGCGCCAGCATAAGGCCCACACAGAGCGCCCCTGCGAAGATTCCACTTGGAAATCGACGATTCATCTGAACTCCTTTGTGTTCCCAGACGTTCCCATCCGCGGACCTTTCCGCGGTCGTTTGCACCTCGTGCGCAGATTCCGCAGGATTCTAACAGAGCGGTAAATGGAAGCGAAAGGGGAAAGTTGGACGAACCGCTCAGAATGCCATTCAATCAGTGAATCGCCTTGAAGCCAAAGGCCGACAACGGAAATGCCTCCGATCGCTGGACCCAATTCAGGCCGCGAATCCTGCTCCTGATGGCGCGTCGAGAAGCGATACGGAAACCAAATCCCCTTTCCGTGAACTCGCGAATATTCCAAGCGATCGCGTAGATCACCCCACGGAGATCGAGGTTCGGCTTGATTCTGTGTGCCAGCTTCAGCAGCGATTGAAGCCGATGGTTCTGGCTCTGAAGCACTACCTGTGTGGTCATCGCCGCTGTTGGCGACGCTGCGCTGCCGACACAGGAACGCTCGAATTCCCACCGGCGAGAAAAGAGGAGATCGAACCGAATGACAAAGACAGAAGAAAGACTGAAAGCGCTCGCGCAGGATCCGGAGGATCTTCGGTCGAAGGACTCCCTGAATGTGCCAGGCGAACCAAGGGCTATGAGGACTGGCTTAGGGACTCTGCCGCGCGCAGGGCCAGACCGCGGGCGACGGAGGTAAACTCGTTTCCGCTGCGCACTCGTTCTACGCCGAAACGTTTTTCGAAGATCCGGCGCACCGCCGGCACGAATGAGCTGCCACCGGTTAGAAACACACTATCGACCGATTGGAAAGGGACGCCCGTACCATGGAGGAGCTCGTCGATCGAATCCTCGATGGCATGCAGATCATTTTCTATCCAAGATTCAAATTCGTGGCGTGTAACGGGTATGCGAAGGTCCATGCTGCCGTCACGAAAATGGAACTCCGCACGATGACTGCGCGACAGCTCGAGCTTCAGCCGCTGAACGGCCCGGTGGAGCTGATACCCGAGGTCTTCTTCGATCAGAGTAATCAAGGCCTGAATCTTATCGGGCTCAAGCCCCCGAACCCGCGCACCCTTCAGGATTTCCCGAACTTGATTGGTGCGGAGGAAGGAGAGATAGTGCCACCGCTCGAGGTTGGCAAAGATCCAGGCTGGAACCGCAGGAAGGAGTTTATCGAGCGATCGAGCCTCAGAGTTCGATCCCAGTGCAGGCGAGACCAATTTGCGAACGATTCGTGCGTCAAAGGCGTCTCCGGCGAGCCCTACTCCGCTATTGCCCAGAAGATCCTGCGGAGTTCGTCCGCGGCGCCGCACACCTGGACCGACACGCAACAACGAGAAATCGCTTGTTCCGCCGCCGAAGTCGCCAATAAGAATCAGCTCGTCGTGGTCGAGAGTAGTCTCGTAGGCGTAGGCGGCAGCAACCGGCTCCATTTCGAATTCAACTCGCTCAAAGCCTGCGGCTTCAAACGCGGCCTTGAGTCGCGCAACAGCAAAGTCATTGTCCTCTGGCGCTTCTGCCCCAACAAAGCGCACAGGACGGCCAACCATCGCATAGGAAATAGGTTTTGCGAATTGTTGGGCAGCACTTTTACGCAAATCGGAGAGGATGCGCGCGATCAACTCTTCGAGCTTGTAGCGGCGGCCAAAGATTTCTGTTCCCGTGAGCGAACGACTGGAAAGATGAGACTTAAGCGATTGGATCAGACGGCCCTTCTCCTCGGCCTGAAGATAACGTTCAATTGCTGCATGGCCGGTAAGAGCGTGCGTTTCCCGCGACCCGCTTCCGGTTCTCGCTTGCTCGAGATAGAGTACTGAGCGAGACGTCTCCACTTGAGTTCCGAACGATGGGAACAAAGCAAGTTGCACCCCGGACTCAGGGTGCAAAAGTGCCACGGAACTATTGGTTGTACCGAAATCAAATCCGACGGCAACCGGCAGATCTATCTTTCTCCCCATCGGCTTCATTATTTCGTAGCCAATCGAATCATGCCGAAATTGGCTCCCTTGGCCATCGTGAATCCGATGCCGACCCGCGGCGCAAACGTGTTGGTGAAAGACGGGCCCGCGGTCATCAAGATACGCCAGAGCCGGAGGAAGGCGCACACGAAATACATCATCTCGTCACCTGTTGCCCAGAGAAGACATGACCGCCTCTCAGGTCAGGGGAGGGGAGGGGAAGAGTGACTTGCGAAACTTATTGATTTTGAAATGGGGCGGCTGGTGGGGATCGAACCCACGACATCCTGAGCCACAGTCAGGCGTTCTGCCACTGAACTACAGCCGCCATCTATCCTATCGATTGTAGCATCGGAGCAGGTGAACTTGCCGCGGCGGAAAGGAGTGGAACTGCAATTGCGCGTGCCGGATGCAAACTCGGTCGATCCCTCCGCGCCGGAGAGCGCTGGGGCGGCGAACCGCTGGAATCGCGGTGCGTGGATTTTCCGCGACGAGACTCTGCAGAGAATCGAGATTCTACTCGACGAGGCGTTTCGCGTTCCCGGAACGCAGATTCGATTCGGTCTCGACGGCATCATCGGTTTGGTTCCCGGGTTGGGCGACGTGCTGGCGGGATTGGCATCGCTGATCATTCCGCTAGCGGCGTGGATTCGCGGCGCGCCATACGTGACGCTCGCGCGGATGGCGGCGAACCTCGGCATCGGCGTGCTGGTCGGAACCGTTCCGCTCTTCGGAGACATCTTCGACATCTTGTGGAAGGCGAACCGCCGCAACTATCTGCTGCTGACGCGGCACCTGGGCGAGCCGCGGCGGCACACCTGGCGCGACTGGTGTTTTCTGGTGCTGCTCGGAGCAGTAATGGCGGTTGTTTTTGCGTTGCCGGTGGTGCTGGTGGTGTGGGCAATTGCGTGGCTGCTGCATCAATGAAGGCATGCGCGGGCGGCGCCGAGGCGAAAGCAATTCGGGGTACAATCGAAGGAGGTTACGGGGCGTAGCGCAGTCTGGTAGCGCATCTGCTTTGGGAGCAGAGGGTCGGGGGTTCGAATCCCTCCGCCCCGACCATCTAATCTAGCAAATTACGGGAGTCCTTCCTTCCATCGTGAAATCCAACTGTGGCGAATCTGAAGCGTGAACCGATCGTTTTGCCTCTTATCAGGCAGGCTCGTGAAAGTGCTTTGGCTGCCTTCATTCACACCGAGGCATTCACCCCAACCTTCAATTCAGACAAATTTACGGGGGCAGACGCAGCGATGGAGGAATCGCCTGCGATCTGTGCACAAGCCACCCTGGTCACTCCAGATGACTGACGCTTCTCTAAGCAGGCTCTTCATGATCAGCGTGACACCCCACTACGCAGGACCAAATCACTTAAGGATCAGCCGACGTCCGGAACACTTTCAGTTAACACCATATTAGATTCTTGGTTCAAGAGCCTTATTGAACAGGATTATTACTTATTGGCGCTTTCTTCTTTCAGCTAGTCTATCTTGGGTCGATCCATTCCCCGGCAAACGAAGTTAGGAGATTATCTCATCGAATGGCCTTCAGTTGCTTTATCAGAAGCTGCCGAGAGCGAGAACACAACTGAGGTTTGTCAGCAATTTGTCAATCGATCCGCAGAACTCATCGAACTGAGTCTTGAACGAGAACTCGCCCAGGGAAGGAACGCTGGCATGATTGAGAAAAATCCAGACGAGAACGCCGTCCCATCGATCCTAAAGAAACGAGTGGAACAATGGTGAGTGCATTCTCTACCGTAGCCGTTCTCGCAGATCGTACAACCGAGGAACAACCCAGAAAGCTAGATGAAACAAGGACGAAGCCTTTCAAACTGGCGATTTGGATCCTCCTGATTGCTCTGGCGGCTTTCCTGCTGACGCTGCCAACATTCGTACGTGGTCCCATGCTTAGCGCGCACGACACCAGGGAACACATCCATTTTGGCGAACACTTTGCGGAGCAGTTCTGGCACGGCGAACTCTACCCGCGCTGGCTGCTGGACATGAATCAAGGTTTGGGCAGTCCCTCGATGTTTGTCTATCCGCCACTTCCATCGCTTGTGTATTCTCTTCTGCTTCCGGTGACGTCGTTCTTGCACATGGATGCATATGTTGTTGGGGGATGGTTATGCCTATTCATTTCCGGGCTGTGTGCGTTCCTGTGGATTCGCACCATGGCTTCCGAAGGAGTCTCATGCGTCGTCGCGGTCCTTTACATGCTGTTGCCTTATCACCTGGCAATTGACTTTTATCGGCGAGGAGCGCTCGCGGAATGTTGGGCTCTCGCCTGGATGCCGCTGGTTTTGTACTTCACAACACAGGTGGCAAAAAAGAAACGCGGGTCGGTGGTAGGTCTGGCGTTCGCGTTCGCGTTACTCATTGTTAGTCACTTAATAAGCGTTCTAATGTTCTGTGCCGTGCCGATTCTGCTCGTCACATTGTTGGCGGAACGAGGGGAAAAAGCGGGTGCGTTCTTGTCGGTCGCCGGTGGATTCTCTCTGGGTACCGCAGTCTCAGCCGTTTACCTTCTGCCGGCTCTTATGAGCGCGAAATATTTCCCGGTCTCGAGGTTAGGTTATCTGAGCGACTATAGCATTCGGCGAAACCTTCTTTGGTTTGGCCGGAGACTACTGACAGGCCCTGCCGTTTTTGAGCACGCCGTGTCACTGGTCACGGTCGATATGGCGTTATTCGTTGCCTTTTGCGGCTTCATGATCGTTAGGTACGGTCCGCGGTACCGCCGACGGCAAACGCTTATGTGGCTTGCGATTTGCGCCGTTTCGCTATTCCTGATGTCGACTCTAAGCTTCAGGTTGTGGAAGGCCGCACCTGCTCTCACTGGCGCAATTCAGTTCCCCTGGAGATTAGATAGCCTTTTGTGCATTGCGGCGCTTCCGCTTTCTGCATTCTTACTCTCGGACTTGTATGAGACAAAACGATTCAGAATACTTATAGCGGCAACCGTCACCCTCTTCGCCGCCACTTGGTTCGGCGGATACATTGCAACCCTTGCTCATTACTCAATTCCTCCTGTCTACCCAGGGCCCGTAAATAATTCTGACGGGTGGTTCAAGTCCTGGACACCTCTCGGCACGAATCAGGCCAGTGCATTCCTGGCCTCTGAGGGGCCGCGCGCGAGGTTTATTGCAGGGGGAGACAGAGTGATTGTGCTCTCGTGGGAACCGAGAAAGATCGAAGTGCAAACCGACTCTGCGACGAGCGGCTCGCTGATGATTAACCAGTTCTATTTTCCGATGTGGCAGGCAAAACTCGTTTCAAACGGAACGGCGTTGCTTGTCCGGCCGGCGCTTCCACAAGGCCTGCTTGAAGCCCAGGTTCCTGCAGGGCATCAGCAAGTTTTATTGGAAATCCCCCGTCTTGTCGAGGAGCGTGTTGGGAACTGGATCAGCGTTCTGGCTCTTCTCGTTTGTGCAGCCATTCTTGTCGCGGGTTTTGCCCGCGGTCGCATCCTCTCGGCGGGTAGCGAGCCCTAAACCGCAGGGGGCGAATGCCTCGTCCTGGCTTGCTAGTGTCCTGAGTCTAAAGTTCGTGCACAGAAGCGTGCGACGGAATCGAGGATTTGGTCGGCGGTCTTGTGCCAGACGAAAGGTTTGGGGTCGCGGTTGTTGCGACCGATATATTCGTGGATTGCGTTTTCCAGTTCGCGTGTGGAGCGATGGACCCCGCGTCGGAGTTGCTTGTCGGTCAGCAGGGCAAACCAGCGTTCCACCAGGTTGAGCCAACTGGCCGAAGTGGGCGTGAAGTGCAGGTGGAATCGCGGCCGCTTCACCAGCCAATCGCGGATCAGTTGCGTTTTGTGAGTGCCGTAGTTGTCCAGGATCAGGTGGATGTCCAGTCCCACCGGGACGTTCTTTTCGATGGTGTCGAGGAAGTTGCGGAACTCCACCGAGCGATGACGGCGCTGCGTTTGGCCGATCAGTTTGCCGCTCTTGGTATTCAACGCGGCGAACAACGTCGTGGTGCCGTGGCGGGCGTAGTCGTGGGTGCGACGTTCGATCTGTCCAGGACGCATGGGTAACAGCGGCGCGGTTCTGTCCAAGGCCTGTATCTGGCTCTTTTCATCCACGCATAAGACCAGCGCGCGTTCCGGCGGAGCCAGATACAGGCCCACGATATCGCGCACCTTCTCGATGAACAACGGATCCTTAGATAACTTAAACGTCTCGGAGCGATGCGGGGCCAGAGAAAAGGCTCTCCAGATGCGGCTGATCGACGACTGGCTCAATCTACACGCCTTGGCCATGTCGCGGGTCGACCAATGCGTGGCTGCCTCCGGCTGGCTCTCCAAAGTTCGCGCCAAAACACGCTCCACTTGTTCGTCACTTAATTTGCGCGACGTGCCCGGGCGGGGCTCATCCAGCAACCCATCCAGGCCTAGGTCCAGATAGCGCTGGCGCCATTTGCCCACCGTCCTCAGGGTTACAGGCAACTGGCGGGCAATATCGCTGTTGCTCACGCCCCGGCTGGCTAACAGCACAATGCGAGCGCGCACCGCGAGTCCTTGCGCGGTCTTGGGACGCCGACTCCAGGCAGTGAGTTGCACCTGATCCTGGGGATCGACCGTGAGTGGCTTCAAATGCGGGCCTGGCAGCATCGGATTCCTCCTACTCTATCCGATGCTGCAAAGTTGCATATCTATGTATTTATTTCAGACTCAGGACACTAGAGCGTGTTTCATAAATGGCCGCCGTATCCGGATTCTCGTCCCTCAGGGGTTAAACAGGTTGCGGAAAAAGTCCTTTAATTGTCACTTTTTCTCCACATTGATTTGCGTTAGTTAAGAGATATGCGTGGAGACGACGAAAAGCAGACGGCGATGTACAGCTATGTGACGTTGGCACAGCGGATTCCAGCCGATCATCCGGCGAGACAGATTCGCGCGCTGGTAGACCGTGCGCTGGCGCGGATGGACGCAGATTTGGAGCGGCTATATTCGGCCACCGGTCGTCCCTCGATTGCCCCGGAGCGCTTGCTGCGGGCGCAGCTGCTGATGATTTTGTACTCGATCCGCTCGGAGCGGCAGCTGATGGAGCAGTTGAACTATAACCTTCTGTTTCGCTGGTTTGTGGGTCTGGAGATGGACGATCCGGTGTGGGACGTGACGGTGTTCACCAAGAACCGCGAGCGGTTGATCGCCGGTGCGGTGAGCCAGCTGTTACTGGAGTCGGTGCTGGTGGAAGCGCGCGAACACGCTCTGCTGAGCGAAGAGCATTTCACCGTGGATGGAACGATGATTCAGGCATGGGCCTCGACCCGCAGCTTTAAGGACAAGCCTGATCCGCCGGCTCCGGGGGCAGGCTCGGGCTGGGGTGGCGAGGTACTGCTGCGCGACCGTGTGGAGTCGACCACCGATCCGGAAG
Organism: uncultured Acidobacteriaceae bacterium; assembly: GCA_963802955.1. GTDB lineage: Bacteria > Acidobacteriota > Terriglobia > Terriglobales > Acidobacteriaceae > Telmatobacter. The sequence continues at coordinate 246,548 of CAWDKT010000007.1, read as the reverse complement.
CGCGTCTGTGCAAGAAGTCGAACACGGAAAAGGCCATTGCCAGCTATCAAGGACACGCCCTGATGGAGAACCGCAACGGTCTGGTGGTGGCAGCCAAGGCCAGCCAGGCGGCCACGGTGACGGAGCGCGAGACAGCGGTGGAGTTATTAGATGGGGTGCTGGGACCTAAGGATCAACGCGGAGAGCGCAAGATCACGTTGGGAGCTGACACGCAGTACCAGGAAGACAGATTCGTGCAGGCGCTCAGGGATCGCGGGGTGGCGCCGCATGTCAGCGAATATGCGCCGGGCAACCGCGGCAAGAACGCGCTGACCGACAACGAACGGAGCGATGAACGGTGCGCTATTAGCCAGCAAAGACGCAAGCTGATCGAGCGAGTCTTTGGCTGGAGCAAGTTGGATCGGCCGATGCGCCAGGTCAAGTTGCGTGGTCTGAAGCGAGTGGACTGGTTCTATCGGCTGACCATCACGGCTTATAACCTGGTGCGCATGCGGAGACTCATTCCGATTCAAGCGATGGCCAGCTAGGGCTGAGGTGTCTCCGCATGCCGAAAAAACGGCCTGCGGAGGCAAAACGACAACCGAAATGGAACTGCGGAACAGACTCAAAGCGCGAAAAAGTGCGACCGAAAGCAAAATGATCCGGGAAACAAGGGTTTTTCCGCAGCCTGTAAAACCCCTCGCTTTTCAGGCTCTTTTCGGCGCGACTGAAGTCGTGCCCTGATACAAAGCGGATTTATGAAACAGGCTCTAGTCACTTCTGGTATTCCAAGTTTGTAGGCATGCTCCACCAGACGGACCGCCGGGAGACTCGCATGGTCGCCTGAAGACGAGGACCTCGAACTCCCGCCGGAAGACCGTCGGCATTGCTACCTCCGCTTCGCGGCATGATACTCGCGGCGTATCCGCTCAATATCGACCGTCGGCTTGGGGTAATTCATCTTCAGCGATTCCAGATGCTCGACGACAATGCGCGCGATGGCCAGGTTGCGGAACCACTTGTGTTCGGCGGGGATGATGAACCACGGCGCGCGCTCTGTGCTGCAGCGCGATAGCGCCTCCTCGTAGGCGGCCACGTAATCGTCCCAGAAAGTGCGCTCCTTGTAATCGGCCTCGCTGATCTTCCACTGCTTCGTCGGATCATCAAGCCGCTGCTTAAAGCGCTTCAACTGTTCTTCCTTGGAAATATGCAGATAGAACTTGAGAATCTGCGTATCGTGCGCGGCCAGCTCACTCTCAAACTGGTTGATCTGATCGTAGCGTCGCGACCAAATCTTTTTAGGAACGAGGTTGTGAACCCGGACGACGAGCACATCCTCATAATGCGAGCGGTTGAAGATCACAACTTCGCCCTGCGCAGGCGCCAACTTATGTACCCGCCACAGAAAATCGTGGGCCAGTTCTTCTGCTGAGGGCTGCTTGAACGCAGCGACGCGACAGCCTTGCGGGTTCATAGCGCCCAGAACGTGGTTGATTACGCCGTCTTTGCCGCCGGTGTCGAGCGCTTGAAGACAGATGAGCAGCGAATGCTTGCGCTCGGAGCAGAGCAGATCCTGCAGTTCGCGCAGCTTTTGCTGGTAGTGAGCAATCTCCTCTTCGGCGGCCTTATGGTTCTCGTGTCTGCCCTTGAACGAGGGATCGATCTTTTTGAGCTTGACATTGCTGCCTGGCGCGACCTTGAATCGCTCGCAGTAATTCATTTCCGTGCTCCGTTCGAGAGGCGCAAGGGCCCGGATCGAATTCTATCCGGTCCCGCGCCGACGGCCGGAGAAAAGAGCAGTCGACCGGCGCGGGATTTATGGGAAGTTATCCCTGCGGTTGCACCACAACAAAGAGCGTGTTTCCGGCGCGATCGATGAGCAGCAGCACCGGTTGATTCGCGCGGCCGGCAAGAGCCTGCCGGAATTCCTCGACATTATGTACAGGCTTGCGGTTGACTTCCTCGATCACGTCGCCGTGCTGGATGCCCGCGGCCGCCGCAGCGCTCGACTGGTCCACATCGGTGATCACCACGCCAGCCGTCCCCGGCTGCAAGCCAAGCTGCTGAGCGATTTCGGGCGTCAGGTTTTCCACATGCAAACCCTGCAAGGCTGCCTCTGCACCTTCCACGGGTGCGCCCGGCTGGCCGCTTTCAGGATAGGTGCCGAGGGTTACATTGATCTCCTGCGTTTTCCCGTTTCTGTAAACATCGAGATGCGCAACCGAACCGGGCGCCATTTCCGCGATGTGCAGGCTGAGATCGTCCGGCCCGGAAACGTCGCTGCCGTTCAATTTCAGAACGATGTCTCCGCGTTGGAGGCCGCCCTTGGCAGCAGGGCCGCCAGGAGTGACATCGCCAATGAGCGCGCCTCCGCCCTCGCTGAGCCCGAAGGCCTTCGCCATATCAGGATCGACGCCTTGGATCCTCACTCCCAGATAGCCGCGAATCACCTTGCCGTGGTCAGCGATCTGATCGATCACGTCGCGGGCCATGTTGACGGGGATCGCGAAGCCGATGCCTTCATTGCCACCGCCGCCGCCGGAGATGATGGCCGTATTAATGCCCACAAGGTTGCCGCGCAGGTCGATCAGCGCTCCGCCGGAGTTGCCGGGATTGATGGCCGCATCGGTCTGGATGAAGTTTTCGTAGTGCTCGATGCTACCGCCTAATGCGCGGCCGGTGGCGCTCACAATACCCATCGTGGCCGTCTCGCCAATGCCGAAGGGGTCGCCAATCGCAAAGACGAGATCGCCCACTTTGAGTTTCGAGGAGTCGGCGAAAGCGAGCGTCGGTAGTCCGGTCGCTTCGATCTTTACTACGGCGATGTCGGTCCGGGGGTCGGTGCCCACCAACCGCCCCTTATACTTCTTCCGGTCCTGCGTAAACACCTCGATATCCGATGCGCCCGCAATGACGTGGTTGTTGGTGACGATGTAGCCGTCCTGGGTGATGATCACACCCGAACCGAGGCTCTCTTCACGCTCGGGCTGGGGTTGTTGCTGCTGTCCAAACTGGTTGCCGAAGAACTGACGGAAGAACGGATCGTTGAACAACGGATTTTGGGCTCCCCGTTGCTTCACGACCTTGGTGGACGAGATGTTTACGACGGCAGGCAGCGCGGGATCGATGACCGTTGAAAAACCGTCTTTGAAGCCGGACAGGGTAACAGGCGAATTGTCAGTGGCGATGCGGAGCGAAATGTGTTGGCCGCCGGCGACGGCATGAAATCCGGGGAGATGCAGCATTCCGGCGCGAACGAAGCCGCCGAGAACGAGCACGGCAACGATTAAAACAATGGGCCAAATGGGCAGTTTTCTCGCTTGAGAAGTCATTCGATTCCTTCTTTCTTCGCTCTCAATTCGGGCCGCGATTCACAGTCTTCCAACCCTGAAAGGTTTTGAGCACGCTGAGGTAGTGCAAAATGTCTTCGCGGGAAAGGATACCGACGATGCCATTCCCATCGACAACCGGTAGCTGGTTGACGCCGTCGCGGCCCATTTTCTCGAGAGCCGACCACAGCACTGCATTCGGCTGTGTGGAGTCGACCTTCGAGAGCGGAATCATCACCTGTGCGGCCGCGGTCGAGGGCCATGCCTCGTGCGGCACGCCCCGGATCGCGGCCAGCGTTACCAGACCGGCCGCGCCGTCCGGCAGCATTGCAAAAACAGACCGCCCGTTTGACGGTAGACCAGTCTGCTGCGCCAGCTCTTCGATGGTGACGCCCGCGGGAACCTGCGGAAAACTGCGCTCCATGGCGTCAGCGACTTTGTGTCCGCCGAGCAGATTCTTCAGAGTCTCCTGGTGCAACTGGGTTCCGGCGGCACTCTCTAAAAACCAGCCGATGAATGCAATCCAGATTCCTCCGGCCACGTCGCCTGTGAGCAAGTGCCAAAGCCCGAAGAAGATGAGCAGGAAGCCAAAAAAGCGCCCAGAAAATGCGGCAGCCATCGTGGCGCGATGATAGTTGTTCGAGAACCGCCACCAGAGCGCACGAAAGACGCGCCCGCCATCCAGCGGGAATCCTGGGATGAGGTTGAAGATGGCGAGAATCAGGTTGATGAGGGCCAGGTACTCAGCCAATGCGAAGAACGGTTGCGAGCTGGCGACAAGAGGCTCAATTTCCCAGCAAAGGGCCGCCAGTGCAAAGCTCGTCAGCGGTCCCACTACAGCAATCCAGAATTCCGAGGAGGGGCTTGGCGGTTCGGCCGCAATCTGGGAAACGCCGCCGAAGAGAAAGAGCGTAATGCGGGGAACCGGAATGCCGTAGTGCTGGGCCACGAGCGAGTGCGCCAGTTCGTGGATGAGCACGCTGACAAAGAGCATCACGGCGGTGATGGCGCCCATTGCCCAGTACTCTGCGTCGCTCCAGTTCCTGAACTCCGCCGGATAATAGCTGACCGCCATAATCCATGTGAGCAAACCGAAGATCAGAAACCACGAGTAGTCCAGATCGATGGTGATACCGAAAATCCGGCCAATTGGAATGCCGTGTCGCGACATATTCATGTACTACTACTTCTTTAGATGCATAAGTTGCGTCGCCGGGCAGTAGCGGCACGCCAAAAAGTTCACGACCTGAATCCCGGATGGCTGTGGGGCCCCTTCGCCAGGGATTCATGGAATGACGGCGGGCTTCGGTGACAGTCTGCTCACTCCTGCCTCGACCGCGTTCACACGATCCAAAACGCCAGTTTGTCCGTTTCCAGCTCACGAACCCTTCTGCTACCTTTGAGGTTGGCATCGCCCTCCCCGCCGGAACAAAATCAGCTCGTAGGTGGCCGCATTGGACCTGATCGATCGGCTTGCGGAGCACAAGACGCTGGCTGCAGCGCCGAGGGAGGAACTTGTCTGGCTAGCGGAGCACGGGACGCTACGGCATCTTGCAGCCGGCGAAGTGCTGTCGCACAAAGGTGTTCAGGTGGAAGGGCTTTACGTCGTTCTGACGGGCCACGTGTCACTCTCGGTCGATCGTGGATCCGGTCCGCAGAAAATCATTGAATGGCGTGCGGGTGAAGTCTCGGGGATTCTGCCATATTCCCGGCTCACCAGTCCACCGGGAGACGCGGTGGCCCAAGAGCCGGCCGAAATCCTCGCGCTGTCCCGCGAACTGCTTCGTGCATTGACACGTGAGTGCTTCGTCATCACATCGATTCTTGTGCACACGATGCTCGATCGTGCCCGGCTCTTCACCTCAAGCGACCTGCAGAACGAGAAGATGATCTCGCTGGGCAAGCTTTCCGCCGGCTTGGCGCATGAACTCAACAATCCCGCCTCAGCCATTGAGCGCAGCGCCGCTCTGCTTGAAGACCGGCTTGAAGAAGCCGAGACGGCGACGCATGCCTTGGGAGTGGCCCGGCTGAGTGACGCGCAGCTTGGCGCTGTCGAGACCATTCGCAAGGCATGCCTGGCCCGGGAGCCGCACGGCGTTCGTTCGCCTGTGGAACAGGCGGAACGCGAAGAGACAATCGCCGACTGGCTTGAGGATCACGACCTGGATGCGGACAGTGCTGACGTGCTTGCCGATACTCCCGTCACTCTTGAGGCGCTCGATCAGCTTGCCGGCGCCGTGCAGGGAGCGGTTTTGGGCGTGGTACTGCGCTGGGCTGCCGCCGGTTGCGCGGTGCGCAGTCTGGCGTCGGAAATTCAGGAAGCGGCGATGCGGATCTCCGGCCTGGTGACGGCGATCAAGGGATTCACACACATGGATCAGGCGATGGTGGCCGAGCCGGTGGATCTGGGCCTCAGCCTGGCCAACACCGTCACGGTGCTGAGGGCGAAAGCGCGACAGAAATCGGCGACCGTGGCGATCGAACTGGAAGCGGGACTGCCACGCGTGCGCGGATTTGCAGGCGAGCTGAATCAGATCTGGGGAAACCTCATTGACAATGCGCTGGATGCGGTTGAGGAAGGCGGCCACGTCGAGGTGAAGGCAAGCCGAGAAGGTGAACGTGTCGTGGTGCGCATCGTTGACGACGGTCCCGGTATTCCCGCTGCCATTCGCGAGCGCATCTTCGATCCGTTCTTCAGCACCAAGCCCATGGGGCAGGGAACCGGGCTGGGATTGGATATCGTTCGCCGCCTCGTGCGCCATAACGACGGAGTCATCGAAGTCGACTCGAAGCCGGGGCGGACGGAGTTCCGCGTCGCTCTGACGATTGACGAAGCTCAGAAAGCAGGGCCAGCGCAATGAACAAGCCGGTTCTGCTTATCGTTGACGACGACCCGCAGGTCTTGGCGGCGGTGCGCCGCGATCTGCGCTCCCGTTATCGCGAGAACTACACAGTGATGAGTGCGGCGTCCGGCGAGGATGCACTCAACGCTATCCGCGAACTGAAGAGCCGCGGTGATTCGGTTGCCATGCTCATCTGCGATCAGCGCATGCCGGGCATGATGGGCAGCGAGGTCCTGGCCAAATCGCGGCCGATCTATCCGCTTGCCCGGCGCGTTCTGCTCACGGCGTACTCCGATATTGATGCGGCCGTGAAGGCTATTAACGAGGCTCATCTCGACCACTATCTCTCCAAGCCCTGGGAGCCGCCGGAAGAGCGGCTGTTTCCCGCCATCGACGACCTGCTCGACGCCTGGCAGGCAGAATATCTTCCGGAGGCAAAGGGTCTGCGGCTGGTGGGCTATCAGTGGTCTCCCCAATCGCACGCCATCAAGGATTTTCTGGCGAGCAATCTGATCCCTTATCGCTGGTTCGATGTAACCCGCGACACGGAATCTGGTGCGCTGCTCGATGCCGCCGGAGTAGGGGTGGACGAGCTTCCTGCGCTGTTCTTCGACGATGGCTCGCCCGTGTTGCGCAATCCCGATCCCCGGCAGGTGGCGGAAAGGTTGGGCAAACCCCTCACTGCCGCCTTCGAGGTCTACGATCTGGCGATCGTTGGAGCGGGACCAGCCGGCCTTGCAGCAGCCGTCTACGGGGCATCAGAGGGTTTGCGAACGCTTCTGCTTGACCGGCATGCGCCCGGCGGCCAAGCCGGCTCCAGCTCGCGCATTGAAAACTACCTCGGGTTTCCCGCCGGCGTGAGCGGCAGCGAGCTTGCGCGGCGTGCGATTACCCAGGCGCAACGCCTGGGCGCGGAGTTCCTGGCTCCGCTCGAGGTCACCGGTCTCTCTATCGATGGAGGATACAAGCGGCTCGCCCTAGCCGATGGCCGCCAGATCGTCACGCGCGTGCTGCTGGCCAGCACGGGAATGTTCTATCGCGAACATCCTGCGCCCGGCATCGCCGAGCTCACCGGAGCCGGCGTATATTACGGCGCCGCCACCACTGAGGCGTCTGCATTCAAAGACCGGCGAGTAATTGTTGTTGGCGGCGGAAATTCGGCCGGGCAGGGAGCCATCTATCTTGCTCGCTATGCACGCGAAGTGGAGATCGTGATTCGACGCGACTGCCTTCGCGAAACCATGTCGCAGTATCTGATCGAGCAGATCGAGAAGACTGCGAACATCCGGCTTCGGCCTGAGACCGAAGTTGAGTGCGTCGAGGGCGAGGGGCACGTGGAAAGAATTACGCTCAAGTCGCTCACCGATGGTTCAACCAGCTCGGAAGATGCCGACGCGCTCTTCATCTTTATCGGCACGCGCCCTCGGAGCGACTGGCTCCCGGAGGAAGTGCTGCGCGACGCCAAGGGGTTTGTGCTCACCGGCCGCGACTTGATGGCCGCCGAAGGCTACGCACGCATCTGGAAAGAGCAGCGCGAGCCGCTGGTTCTCGAAACCAGCGTTCCGGGTGTGTTTGCTGCAGGAGACCTTCGCGCCGGTGCGATGAATCGCGTGGCTTCTGCTGTGGGAGAAGGATCGATGGTGGTTCGACTCGCGCACGAGTATCTTGCGCTCACTTAGATTTCGGCGCGCGATCCAGTTAGTCGCAAACCAGCTCCTGATCGGCGAAGGGTGGTGCGGCGTCTGAGCTCTCTTGAGTCGTCTCAAGTTCAGCGCTCTCGCCGGCCTCAATTCGCGTCAAAAAGAACCGCTCCACTTCGCCGAGCACGTCTGCGCCATTGCGCGCATGGTAGATGGAAGCGCGCAGCTTCGCGCCGCCCGTCACGCCGTGTGTGAACCAGGTGGCGAATTGCTTCATCTTTCCCACCGGATCCCCCATCCTCGCGTCGCGCGTCAAGTCCTTGGTTGCTTCGGTCTCCGCCAGCAGCATCTCAAAGTACGCGCGAATCATGTGGTATCGATCCTCAGTCGTCGGGCGCTCGTAGCTGCCGGTTGCGGTGTACTGCGCAATCTGGCGAAAGATCCACGGATTGGCTGGCGCGGCACGGCCGATCATCACCGCGTCGCAGCCGGTCTCGGCGACCATGGCCGCGGCATCCTCAGGCGTGCGAATGTCACCATTGCCGACCACCGGTAGGCGCACCGCCTGCTTTACCTGGGCGATCCAGCCCCACTGCGCCTGCCCGCTGTAGCCCTGCTCGCGGGTGCGCGCGTGCAGCGCCAGGCCGTTCAACCCTTCGGCCTCGGCCATTTTCGCAAGCTCTACGCACACAATTTGCGATTCGTTCCAGCCGGTGCGGAACTTCACGGTGAAGGGAATCGTGACGGCGTTGCGAATCGCGCGGAAGATCTCGCCGATTCTCGGCAGATCGCGCAAGAGCCCCGATCCGCCGTTGCAGCCCACGACGCGCTTGGCCGGGCAGCCGAGATTCAGGTCGACCGTATCGAAACCGGTATCCTGCACGATGCGCGCCGCTTCCGCGAGTGTCTCAGGATTAGATCCGAACAACTGCGCGCCGATGGGATGCTCATCGTCATAAAACGTCAAATAGCGACGGCGCTTGGTCTCGCGCATTCGGCTGAGGCCATCGGCCGAGGTGAACTCGGTCATCAGCAAACCGCAGCCTGACTGGGCGTTGGTCACCGTCGCTTCAACGTCCGCCGTGTTCTGACCGCTGACCACTGGCCACTGATCACTGGTAAACAGGCTCGCATGCCGGATGAACCTGCGGAACACGGTGTCGGTCACGCCAGCCATGGGCGCGAGCACGGTGGCGGGCCGCACTGTGACCGAACCAATACGGACCTCCGCCGGAACGCGAGCCTCCGCAGGCATCGAATGCTCCAGCGGATTGTCCCAGGCTTTCTTCACCGTGAATCCTCTACGCGGCATAGGTGGTGCCTCTTTGCGCCAAACAAACGTAAGCCTCCGCCGTGGCGGAGGCCTGCTCGACCAACTCTTTGCCTCGGCCTACTTCGCTGCCATCGCTTTGTCGCTCTTGGCATACTTCCTGCGGAAGCGCTCTACGCGTCCGGCTGTATCGACTAACCGTTGTTTGCCCGTAAAGAACGGGTGGCAAACTGAGCAAATTTCCACGTGAATGTCGCCCTTGTGGGTTGAACGGGTCTCAAAATTGCTCCCGCAGGCACACAATACCCGCACCGCGGCGTAATTGGGATGAATCTTTTCCTTCGGCATCGCTGAAAATACAGACCTTTCCTTCAATTCTTCTCTCCATATATTGTAGGGAGATTCGGGTTTTCGCGCAATCTGGAGGACAGCTACTAGCGTTTAGCCGTTTGCTAAGGGTTGCGTAAGCGGGCCGCTTTTGGCTTCATTGCAGCTGAAGTCGAGGACAAACGACTAAGAGCTAAAGGCTAATAGCTAGGTTGTATCCACAATATAGGGATGTGCGTCGTTGCGGGCGAAAATTGTGTGAGACGAGGCGGAGGACGATCCGCCGCGGCGGATGGCGGGCCCACAGCCTAGTGTCCTGAGTCTAAAGTTCGTGCACAGAAGCGTGCGACGGAATCGAGGATTTGGTCGGCGGTCTTGTGCCAGACGAAAGGTTTGGGGTCGCGGTTGTTGCGACCGATATATTCGTGGATTGCGTTTTCCAGTTCGCGTGTGGAGCGATGGACCCCGCGTCGGAGTTGCTTGTCGGTCAGCAGGGCAAACCAGCGTTCCACCAGGTTGAGCCAACTGGCCGAAGTGGGCGTGAAGTGCAGGTGGAATCGCGGCCGCTTCACCAGCCAATCGCGGATCAGTTGCGTTTTGTGAGTGCCGTAGTTGTCCAGGATCAGGTGGATGTCCAGTCCCACCGGGACGTTCTTTTCGATGGTGTCGAGGAAGTTGCGGAACTCCACCGAGCGATGACGGCGCTTCGTTTGGCCGATCAGTTTGCCGCTCTTGGTATTCAACGCGGCGAACAACGTCGTGGTGCCGTGGCGGGCGTAGTCGTGGGTGCGACGTTCGATCTGTCCAGGACGCATGGGTAACAGCGGCGCGGTTCTGTCCAAGGCCTGTATCTGGCTCTTTTCATCCACGCATAAGACCAGCGCGCGTTCCGGCGGAGCCAGATACAGGCCCACGATATCGCGCACCTTCTCGATGAACAACGGATCCTTAGATAACTTAAACGTCTCGGAGCGATGCGGGGCCAGAGAAAAGGCTCTCCAGATGCGGCTGATCGACGACTGGCTCAATCTACACGCCTTGGCCATGTCGCGGGTCGACCAATGCGTGGCTGCCTCCGGCTGGCTCTCCAAAGTTCGCGCCAAAACACGCTCCACTTGTTCGTCACTTAATTTGCGCGACGTGCCCGGGCGGGGCTCATCCAGCAACCCATCCAGGCCTAGGTCCAGATAGCGCTGGCGCCATTTGCCCACCGTCCTCAGGGTTACAGGCAACTGGCGGGCAATATCGCTGTTGCTCACGCCCCGGCTGGCTAACAGCACAATGCGAGCGCGCACCGCGAGTCCTTGCGCGGTCTTGGGACGCCGACTCCAGGCAGTGAGTTGCACCTGATCCTGGGGATCGACCGTGAGTGGCTTCAAATGCGGGCCTGGCAGCATCGGATTCCTCCTACTCTATCCGATGCTGCAAAGTTGCATATCTATGTATTTATTTCAGACTCAGGACACTAGAGCTGGTTGCATAAATCCCCGGGGTCGGCTGTAAGGGGTTCCTCAGGGGCTAAAGCCCCGCGTTTTATGCGCCTTTTGCGGCCCGACTGAAGTCGTGCCCTTGTTACAAAGCCATTTATGCAACCGGTTCTAGTGTCCTGAGTCTAAAGTTCGTGCACAGAAGCGTGCGACGGAATCGAGGATTTGGTCGGCGGTCTTGTGCCAGACGAAAGGTTTGGGGTCGCGGTTGTTGCGACCGATATATTCGTGGATTGCGTTTTCCAGTTCGCGTGTGGAGCGATGGACCCCGCGTCGGAGTTGCTTGTCGGTCAGCAGGGCAAACCAGCGTTCCACCAGGTTGAGCCAACTGGCCGAAGTGGGCGTGAAGTGCAGGTGGAATCGCGGCCGCTTCACCAGCCAATCGCGGATCAGTTGCGTTTTGTGAGTGCCGTAGTTGTCCAGGATCAGGTGGATGTCCAGTCCCACCGGGACGTTCTTTTCGATGGTGTCGAGGAAGTTGCGGAACTCCACCGAGCGATGACGGCGCTGCGTTTGGCCGATCAGTTTGCCGCTCTTGGTATTCAACGCGGCGAACAACGTCGTGGTGCCGTGGCGGGCGTAGTCGTGGGTGCGGCGTTCGATCTGTCCAGGACGCATGGGTAACAGCGGCGCGGTTCTGTCCAAGGCCTGTATCTGGCTCTTTTCATCCACGCATAAGACCAGCGCGCGTTCCGGCGGAGCCAGATACAGGCCCACGATATCGCGCACCTTCTCGATGAACAACGGATCCTTAGATAACTTAAACGTCTCGGAGCGATGCGGGGCCAGAGAAAAGGCTCTCCAGATGCGGCTGATCGACGACTGGCTCAATCTACACGCCTTGGCCATGTCGCGGGTCGACCAATGCGTGGCTGTCTCCGGCTGGCTCTCCAAAGTTCGCGCCAAAACACGCTCCACTTGTTCGTCACTTAATTTGCGCGACGTGCCCGGGCGGGGCTCATCCAGCAACCCATCCAGGCCTAGGTCCAGATAGCGCTGGCGCCATTTGCCCACCGTCCTCAGGGTTACAGGCAACTGGCGGGCAATATCGCTGTTGCTCACGCCCCGGCTGGCTAACAGCACAATGCGAGCGCGCACCGCGAGTCCTTGCGCGGTCTTGGGACGCCGACTCCAGGCAGTGAGTTGCACCTGATCCTGGGGATCGACCGTGAGTGGCTTCAAATGCGGGCCTGGCAGCATCGGATTCCTCCTACTCTATCCGATGCTGCAAAGTTGCATATCTATGTATTTATTTCAGACTCAGGACACTAGGACGAGTCGCCGCGGCGACAAGTATCACGCGGTTTTCGCCGCAACCCTCCGGGCCGGGGCCGATTTTCCCGATTTCGTTGTCGCTCCTCGCTAGGAGACACCCGGTATCCGTCACTCGTCGCTTCTGGAACTCGGAAAAATCCGCTCCCGGCGACACACACCCCTATATGTGGATACAGCCTAGTGGCTGTTTCACCGAAAATCTCTGGATTTCACCTCAACTTGTGTCAGTTCCAGGGGCACAATGCGCTGTGCCTTTACGTGGATCACGCCTTCCTGATTCTGCACCGGCCCCTCGATGCGCAAAAACCGGTTCCGCGTCACGATCAGCCGATCGCGCTCAAAGACATCGGGGGTCAAAATCACATTGGCAATCCCTGTCTCGTCTTCCATCGATAGAAACACGAATCCCTTCGCAGTGCCCGGCCGTTGCCGCGCAATCACGCACCCGGCAATGCGAACCCAACCGCCGCTTTTGCAAGTCTCCAACTGCGTCGCTGCCAGAATTCCCTCTGCACGCAGCGCCGAGCGGTGATACGCCATGGGATGCGGCCCGGTTGTCAGTCCTGTGCCCGCAAAATCCGCCGCCAGCCGCTCTTCGGTTGTCATCTGCCGCAATGGCATGGTTGCGGTGACACCTGCAGCCGATGCAGCTGCTTGTGCGCCTGCGCTGTTTCGGCCGTTCCGGTTCGCAATCTCCGCTCCGCGCAGCAGTGGTCCCACCGGCCTCCCTGCCCACTCCACCTGCCACAGCGCATCGCGCCGATGCTCCACTTCACCCAGGGAGTTCAACGCCCCTATCTGCGCCAGCGCCACCAGTTCCTTGCGGTTAAGCGCCGGAACACGCAGCGCCAAATCGTCTACCGACTTGAAACCACTTTCGCCGCGCGCCGCAACCAGCGCCTCTGTTGACGTCTGGCGCAGTCCCTTCGCGTAGTTCATGCCGAGACGCAGTGAAATCGATCCATCCGTCTCCCGATCCAGCGCGCACAGCCACTCCGACCGTTGCACATCGATGGGCCGCACACGCAGCCCATGCCGCTGCGCATCCTTAACCAGCACTGCGGGCGCGTAAAACCCCATCGGCTGGTTATTCAACAGGCCGCAAGTAAACGCCGCCAGGTAATGCACCTTAAGGTAGGCCGACGCGTACGCGATCAGCGCGAAGCTCGCCGCATGGCTCTCGGGAAATCCGTACATGGCAAACGACGAGATGCCCTGCACGATATTTTCCTGCGCCTCCGGGCCGATGCCATTGTGCGTCATCCCCGCGCGCAGCCGTCCTTCCAGGTCCTTCATGCGCTGCATTGAGCGCCGCATGCCCACCGCTCGGCGCAGTTCTTCGGCCTCTGCGCCCGAGAAGCTCGCCACAGTCATGGCCATGCGCAGCAGCTGCTCCTGAAACAGTGGCACTCCCAACGTCCGTTTCAGCACCGGCTCCAACAATGGATGCGGATAGGTCACTTCTTCCCTGCCTTGCCTTCGCCGCATGTAAGGGTGCATCATCTTGCCCACAATCGGCCCCGGCCGTATGATCGCCACCTGCACGACCAGATCGTAAAAGCGTACCGGCGCGTTATGCGGAATCGAGGCCATCTGCGCGCGGCTCTCCACCTGGAACATGCCCACTGTGTCGGCCTTGCGCAGAGTCTCATAGACCTGCGGATCTTCGGGCAGCAACGCCAAATCAACCTGCTTGCCGTAGTGGCGCGGGATCAGCTCGATTGCATCCTTGACCGCAGCCAGCATGCCCAGCCCCAGCAGGTCTACCTTGATCAGCCCCATGTCGGCGCAATCTTCTTTGTCCCACTGGATCACTGTGCGCCCCGGCATTGACGCGCGCTCAATCGGCACCACGCGGTTCAAGAGCCCCGCGCAGATCACCATGCCGCCCGAGTGCTGCCCGAGGTGCCGCGGCAGGTCCTGCATACGCATGCACAGGTCAAGATAGCGATTGATGCGCGGATGCCGCACGTCGAAGCCCGCCTGCGCGAAGTGCTTCTCCATCGTGTCGTTCTCGCCGCGCCACTCCCAGTGACCCATCAGGCTCGACAAGCGCGCCGCCTGCTCTTCCTCGAAGCCAAGTACTTTGCCCACTTCGCGTGCCGCCGAGCGCCCGCGATACGAAATCACGTTTGCTGTCATCGCCGCGCCCAGCGCGCCGTAGCGCTCATACACATACTGGATCACCTGCTCGCGCTCGTCGCCGGAAGCCAGATCGAGGTCGATGTCGGGCCACTCGCCGCGGTTCTCGCTCAGAAAGCGCTCGAAGAGCAGCTCCATTCCCACCGGATCGACTGCAGTAATTTCGAGCGCGTAGCACACAGCCGAGTTCGCCGCCGATCCGCGTCCCTGCACCAGAAATCCGCGCCACTGGCAGTAGCGAATGATGTCCCACACGATAAGAAAATATCCCGCAAAACCCAGCTTCGCGATCAGCGCGAGTTCATGCTTCACCTGTGCGCGCGCCTTGTCCAGCAAATGCCGTTTCATCGGCGATCCATAGCGCTTGCGCACGCCCTCCTCCACGCGCTTGGCCAGAAAGCTGTCCATCGTCTCGCCCTCCGGCATGGGATAGTGCGGAAATTCGTAGCCCAGGTTTTCAAGCGTGAACTCGAGCCGGTCGCTCACGATGTGCGTGTTGGCAATGGCCTCTGGAATGTCGCGGAAAAGTGCTGCCATCTCGTGCGCCGTGCGCAGATGCCGTGCGATGTTGCGCTCAAGCAACCGCCCCGCCTGGTCGAGAGTGGTGTGATGGCGAATCGCTGTGAGCGCGTCGAGCAGCTCGCGATCTTTTACGTCCGCGTAGCGCACGCCGTTGGTTGCAATCGCCGGCAGACTGAGACTCTCCGCAAGGCGCAGCAACGATTGGTTGCGGCACTCTTCTTCGCGCTCCTGGTGCCGTTGCAGTTCAAGATAAAGATTGCCTCGCCCGTAAATTGCGGTCAGCCGCACGGCAATCTTTCGCGCTTCGTTCTCGCCGCCGCGTGCGAGTGCCGCAGCCAGCGGACCTTCCTCGCCGCCCGTCAGGCAGATCAGGCCAGCCGAAAATTCTTCGAGATCTTCAACTGTCGCCGCGCCTTCGGCCTTTGTCGTCTCGCGCATTTTGAAGCGCGTCACGAGTTGGCAAAGATTCTGGTAGCCCACTTGCGATGCGCACAGCAGCACGATGCGGGCAGGCTCGGCAGGAAACCGGTGCGGCAGCCAGGCTGGAGGAGTCATCCGATTGCCGAACGATGAGACGGCAATCTCCGCGCCAATGTGCGCCTTCACGTGGCACGGCTGAGCCGCCGTGTGGAAGCGCGCCACGCCGTATACGCCGTTGCGGTCGGCAAGCGCGATGGCCGGCATCTCCAGCTCCACTGCGCGCTGAATCAGGCGTTCGGGCAGTGATGCGCCAGCCAAAAAGCTGAAGGCGCTCGCCGTGTGTAGTTCGACGTATTCACTGTCACGCGCGGTGGTCGAAGGTCGCTGTTGATTGCGAACAGGCACAGGCCCCATTGGCGCCGCCGCCCGATACTCATCGTTGGGATGGCAGACGGGAGTTCCCGGCGAACGTACGTTCGGAACATGGGTGCCGCCGTCAGTCGTAAAATGCCTCCAGTTGCCACGCATTCCGTGCGCAGTCGCGCGTCAACAGGCAGGCCACAGTGGCGCCGTTGTTGGTCGTGGCAAGTACATCCCACTCCTCTGTGTCCCATGCATCCAGAGACCACCAGCAACCACTCGTCCTCCATGGTCCATACGCCGCAGCAATCATGTATGTGTGCTCTCCATCGCGAAATGAGACTGGCTTGAGCGCTGCCTGCTTCATGGGTAAGCTGGCCCGGCGTAGTGGAGATGCCGTGGCTGTGGGTGACACCACCGCCCGAACTGTCCGCGGCGGCCGCACGCGCCGCAACGCCATCCGCGGTATGACTTCCATGAGTGCATCTTTTTTGCCACGCGCGCCCCGAGTCTCGCTTCTGAGATTCGGGAGGGAGAACCCCTCCATGTGAAATCCGCTCGCGCGATGCGTATCTTCGAGTATTGGCGAGCCCACGCGCTCGTCGCCCACCATCGCTCTGAGGCGCGCCAGCGTCACGTCAAGCCGCGACGGCTCGGGCGTCTGCGGTGCAAACAATCCCAGCTGCATTTTGTTTTGCGCTCCCGCCTCTGCCTGAAGGGTGAGCGAAACCACGGCAGCCTGCGGGGGATGCGCTCCGATCTCCAGTTGCAGCAGCTTGAGCAGGAATCTTCGGTCTGTGGAGGGAACAGCCGGGCGGATCGCGATGCAATGCGTTCCACCGCGCTCGAGCGCCATCTCCGCTGTCAACGCGCGCAGCGCCAGCGCCCGTCCTGCCGCTCGCGTCACCAGGCAATCGATCATCCGCGCGCCTACAAAAAGGAGGGAATCGATCTGCTCGACAGGTGTTTCGAACTCGCAAAACTCATTGAGCGCAAACTGTGTCTCAATGGGAACGAACGTATGGGTCGCTTCGCCGCGCGCGAGTTCGCGCCAGCGTCGCGCCTGGGGTCCGACGCGCGCCACCAGTTCCGCCTCGGGCAGCGCCGCCAGTTCGCCAAGTGTTCCAATGCCCCACAGCGCGAAGGTGGCTGCATATTCCTCGTCCAGGTCCAGCGCCGCGATCGGCAGCCTGGCCAGCGCCTCTGCTTCCGAGCCCTCGGGAATCACCGCGATGCCATGAATGCTGGCCGCCTTCATCCGCGCCGTGTCGTAGTTCGCGCTCACCGCGACCGAGGCGCGAAACCCCGCCCCTGCCAGTTCCTCGCGCAATCGCTCCGCCAACTGCGCCGGTGGCCCAAACAGCCGTTCCGTGCCCGCAATGTCCAGCACAAACGCGCACGCAGTGGGCCTGCATGCCCCGTCCGATCGTGCATCAGTGCACGCAGCGCCAGCGCACGCCTCCTCGATCCTGGGCGAAAACTTCGCCGCGCACTCCAGAAACACCACTCTTGCCGCGATTTCGCTCTCTGTCGACCGCTTCAGCAGCCGTAGCCCGCTGACGCTCTCGGCTTCCAGTCGCGTCATGCCCGCCGCAGCGCCGCGCCGTCCGGCCAGCCGGTTCATTGAGCACACCCACTCTTCAGGCGCGCGGCCGTCCAGCACCGCAACCGGTTCCGTCTGCCAGTCTGTCCGTAGACGTATCAGAGCCTGCGTGGGAAACTCCGTGGCCCATGCGCATGCATACATGGTTCGGCTCATGCACGCGCCTCCTCATCCCATGCCGCATACGCCTGCCAGGTCGCGGCCGGAGGTTTTCGTGTCGTAATCTCTACCGGCGCCGATCGCTCTCTCCCGCGCCGCACCGTAAACTCAAAACCTCGCAGCACGGTGCCGCCTGCCTGCCCCGCATGCTGCGCCGAGCACTCCAGGACCACCGCAGCAGCCGACTGCGCATAGGTCCGCCTGCCCAACACCAGCAGGCTGCACTGTGTTCGTTCCGCCGCCTGCCTGTAGCGGAACCATGTGGCCAGCGGAATGCGGCTTGCCTGCTCCGGGGCCGTATCGCCCAAATCCAGCACGACACTCGAAAATCCACCCGCCTGCAACAGCAGATCCGTCGCCCGCAGCCCCTGATCGAGCCTCGTCCACGAAGCCCGTGGGGTGAAAATTCTTGCATGCCGTCGACCTTTTGCATCCACCGCCGGTCCTACGCCAACCTCATCCCGGCAGCGTATCCACAACAACCGTGTCAGCTGCACTCCGTTGGCTGCGGCCGACCCCGGATCGAACACATCCTGAACGTCCACCCACACGCATGGCCGCATCTCGGCCGTCAGGTGCGCCACAAACCGTAGCGCCAGGCTCGTACGTCCCGATGAAGCAGCTCCCGTCAGCTCGCTGATCGCACCCACCGGCAGCCCGCCGTGCAGCAGTTTGTCTATGGCTTCAATCCCTGTAGCTGCAACCTCATAGATCGTGCGCGGCGTGGGCGACAGCGCTGCTGGAAACCTGCGTTCCAGTGCGTGCTCGATCTCCAAACGAAGTGCAGCGGCAGTAGGCATAGGATGAAAGGCAATCTTTATTTTCGCCTTTTGTTCGCCTAATGTAGCGCTAAAGCACGTCGCTTGTCAAAGCCACGATCTGTGGGAAGTATTGTGGATGCGGGCCCAACCCATAGTGGCGCTTGGATTTGCTAATTCGCTGATCTCGAATGTTTTCCTACTAGCTCTGCCCGCGCCGCCAGGCCAATCGCCATCGCCATTACGCGGTCATCATGCGTGCCCGCCTGAGCGCCTATGTTGCCGTTGGGCAGCCGAACAAAGCTTCTACACTCCGCCAGTAGCCGCCGGCTCTGGAAGCACGCCGCTTTCTCCACTAGCGCCGCGTCAAGGCGCCCGATCATCGCCGGCCGGCTCACGCTCGTCGTCAGCCAGCCCGCCTGCCCGCCCTGCCGGTAAATCCGCCCATACTTGCACGCCGTCTCTGCGAGCGCCAGAACGCCGCTGCCGTGGTTATTCCGTTCCACCACCAGCCATGCGCCGTTGTACTCCGTCGCCAGATCGGTGACGAACTGCGCGAGCTCCAGGCCGCCCATGTGCGCGGCGAACTCCGCGCACTGCAGCCCTGTCTCCATCTCCAGTACCTGTGCGGCAGAGTAGTCGCCCTCGCTCCCGCCGCCCGCCGGATCCACCGCGACCAGGTATTCTTTGCCTTTTACTGGCGGCAGCCAGATCTGCATCTCACCATTCAACCGCTGCATCACCGGCTCTCGGGCTGCCTTCATTCGCGTCTCTACCGCGGCCAACTCGAAGACACATTCGCCGCTGGTCAAGAAACAGCTTTCTTCGTCTTCAGCAAACTCCTGGCGCGCGAGACCGCGAAAATCCGTCCTGATCCTGCGCCGGTAGCCGATCTGTCTCAGGGTCAATCGCTGTTTGGCTATCAAGCCGCGCTCTTCGTCGGTCAGGCTCGCACCGTTCACCGCCGCGGCCTGGTACTTCGGCTCCATCCACCACGGGAAGAAGTGCCGCACCATCCCAGTCTCGCCGGCCTTCAGCCACTCTTCGTGAAAGCACCCGCCCACGCCTTGCGGCGTCGACTCAAGAACGAGTTCTCCTTCCGGCGACATCGTCGCGCGCAGGCCTGCCAGAATCTCCGCCGCATCGCCCGGCCAGCGCGCCACCTCGCTGCAGTGCAGGTTTTGCGCTGTTAATCCCCGGCCCGCGTTGCGATCAGCCGCACTTACTACGCGATATTGCGCATCGATCTCGGGAAACACAATCTGCCGCACATTCGATCGCGCCGTCCGTAATGTGGCGTCGCGTAATCCGTTCGGCAGCCAGTCAACAAACCTATGCACAATGCGGAAGATCTCCTCTGCCGCCTCCTGCGTATGCGCCACTTCCAAAGTGAGGGTTCCTGGTTGCGTAATGGTCTTTACAAAAAAACGTGCTGCTACCCACGTCGTCATTCCCATCTGCCGAGCCTTCAGCACGATGTTCCGCTGTCCCCGCCGCTTCTCGAACTCCTTTTGCGCATTGTTTGCTTTCAGCTTCAGCGGCCTTCCTGTACGCGACCTCACCACCAGTAGTTTCTCGGCCAGCGCCATGCCTACCGAGCGCCCATGGAGACTCGCGGGCCGCTGGTCCAGAATCTGCCCGAAGTGCTCCAGCTCTGTTCTACCGAGGTTATCCAGGAAACCCTTACACTCCAGGGTTTCGAGGGCGCGTTGTCTCGCTTGATCTGTCACCGGTTCCCCCGAATCGACATACTCAGCTGTTGACGCGACGGGCATACTGCCGAAGAATGCGTCGCAGCACGTCAGTCGAATTGGGAATGAACGCTCGTGCTTGTGGAACATACTTTGCAGAGCGCGATGACACCTCCTTGTCGCCGTTTCTACATCAGCCAGCACGCGCTTCCCGGCTCCACATAGCTGGTGCCCGAACCGCTGCTGCTCTCGTAGTAGAGAGTGACCACCACGGGGTTGGATCCCGCCACGAGCGTGAAATCGATGTCCGCTCGATAGCCGGTCGAGGCCGCTCCCGGCGTTCCCGCTGTTGTCACCGCCGTGACTGTTGTATTGGTAATGGTCGTGTACTTATCGGCCGACGTTCCACCGTTCGATCCACCGTGCATGGTTCCTATGACCCACAAATCCGTCGGAGCATTGTTGGCGCCAAGCCCGAAGGTCGTCGTGTACGATGTCGAGCTGCCCTCCCAGATGATCGCGCAGGTGCCATGAACCGTCGTGCTCGCCGGAACACTTGGCAGCACAATGCCTGTTGAAGTGAGGCTCGTCGAGATTGTAGAGGCGACGCTTGTCAGTGCCGGCACCGGCATAGCCACCAGTTGGCCGCTGCTGTTTGTGCTCAGCGCCATTGCGTTCGTAGGAGCCGAACCGCCATTGATTTGTGTCGCGTTTACGTTACCCAGTTGCCCTTCCAGTTGCCAATGGTTGTTCGAGTCGAGAATTGCAGAGACCCAATGATTAAGCTGCAGATCGCCTGAAGCGAGCGTCAGCGCGCCGCCGTTTTTGTAGATCGTATCGGCGGGACCGCCGTTTACCGCAAGAGTCGCGCTGCCGGTGTTCGCAGCGTTGAAATCTACCGAGATCACGTCTCCGGCAGCCGGCGTGAAACTTGGCGACGTCGTGCAGGTGTATGCGTTGCCGCTATTTGTTGTCGAGCAGGTTCGCGGCACAGAAAGGTTGTGGGCCGTGGCCGCGACTGGCTGGCTGTTTGAGTTGGTCGCAAGAACGCTTGCTGAAGGAGGCACCGAGCCGCCATTCACTTGCGTTGCATTCACGGCTCCGGGTGTCCACTTGGCGGTCGCAGAATTCCATATAGGCACGTTGCCATTGGCAATTCCTGCGTTGGTCCAGTCAGACATGTTAACCGTTCCGAACGCCGATCCATTCACTTGATAGCCCGTCGCATTCACGGGGCCATTTACGTTTTCGGCATTGGCCCACGGATGCACGCTGATCCACGCCAAGTCAGTGACCACGTTGGGCGTATAAATCACAGGCATAGGCGTCTGTCCGGCGTATGTGCTCAAGTCCGCGTCAAAGCATGACGTTGAGTACGTGGTTGTAAGTACAGGCGTCACAGAGCCAACAGTTGTACTTCCGGCCCACCAAGAAAAGATTGTGGCTCCGCTGCCAGAATCAGCCTTTGCCCGAAAGCAGATATGTACCTTTGTGGCCGGAATGTTAGGACCGTTGTTTGACGGGCCAATGGTTAGCCCAGTGCCATTGAATATCGAAAAACCAACCTCACCGCCGGGAATCGCCATGTGTGTGCCAGTTTCGCTTGAAGCGTCACTTACAACCGGCGGAGGCAATATGCCGCCAGTGTTATTTAAGTCTTGCGGCCAAATCCACAAATCTGATTGGTTGTTATATGGAGTCATCTCATCGCCGTTTGCTACAAAATCCGGCGTATGCGCGAAGGCGAGTTGGGACCGTGAGTCAACCGCGCTGCAAGCGCGGTAAAGTGCTGGCTGCAGTCCGAGTGGTGGATTGAAATCTCGTCCCAACGCGCACCAATTACCGAACCCTGTATCGTTCACGGTTATATGGTCGGCTCCGTCCGATAGTTCAATATGATTGAGTGACCCGGACAGATTCATTGTGCCGCCCGCAATGCAAGTCGTACAGCGTGACGCATACGCATCCCATTGGACAGACCCGGTGCCACCGGAGCCGAGCGTTGACCCTTCTATCCTGTGATTAGTGCCCTCGATTCTCCATCCGGCGGCGTAAGATGGTGCACCCTGTTCCTCAAATTCCAGGTTCCGGATGGACCAATACCCGGCGTTGGATTCGTTATTAGGCACACCGTACTCAAGAATCTGCGGCCCAAAAGTGGCCCCGGCAATCTGCCCGCCTGCCCATTGCGTCCAACCGCCGTTGTATGTCACCCAGGGATACGTCGCCTCAAGAAACCAGTCATCGATGACGTTGGTATCACCCAAGGCTCCATTGCTTCCATTCGTGCCCGCTGCCGCGTTATCGGACGGGACTGCGAGAAAACCCCATTCCGTCCGTGAAAACAGATTCCTCCAGTGACTTTGATATGGCTGACCACCATCACCTTGAAAAAAGAATGTGCAAGAATTGTTTTGCTCATTCCCCGATGTTGTGACGATTTGCAGGTTATAGAATGTGGCACCCCACGGGCCTGTGCCGCCCCCCGGCGCGCTGGATGTTGTGTCGTCATACGTCAAGGCGCAATTTCCCACCGTTGCCGTGGTTGGAAGATTCATCAGCGAAACATAGACGGTGGAGTTGGAGTGTGTGGGATAGCTCCAGCTTGCGGTCATTACTGCGTTGGGCGAACCAAGCCCTCCGTTCTGCATTGCCCCTACAGACAGGATGGTCGTGGTTAGTGTGTTGGTTCCGTCCGTGGCCGTGATGTTCTGCCCAACGTCTCCCGGCGTAAATTCGCATTGGTTCGTGGATGCAATCGTTGCGCTTCCATTTGTGAGGGTCACATCCTGACAAGTTTTTCCGGGCTTGCGGTGCGGAAAGGTAGAACTGGCGTCAATGGAATCATCCAGGATGATGCCAAAATCGTGCCAGTTGAAAGCCCGAAACGGATTAACATACCCAGCAGAAGTTGGATCGCCAATGGCGAAAATATCTTTCCCGGGTGCACCTCGGATGGCAACGGATTCAGGATAGAAGTTCCCCCTTCCCGTGGAAGGCCCATAGATGCTGACGCCTTTGGGGTTCAAAGTCGAACCTACGAAATAGACCGTTGAGCCTGTGGCGCTTGCCGCGTTGAACGGGAGAAAAACCGATCCGCCGCTCGTGTAGGCGGCGTTGATAGCTGACTGAATTGCTGAGGTATTATCTGTGCAGTTAGCGACAGTGCCGTTTGGGGTACAGTCGCCCACCGCCCCGTAGGCCGTAACGGGAATCGTCTGTTGACCACCAAGGTTCGCCAGCGCCACAGACGCCGTCGTCGCACCCGTTCCGCCCGAACTAAGAGGGACCGCGCTCATGCCGCCGATTGCCGTGCCGGTCGCAGTGTAATACGCAATCTGCCCCGAGTTCCCTGAAGTGATTGTGCCGTTGCCGCTCCCCGTTCCGCACGCGGCCCCGGTGTTTGTGAGGTAACCCGAAGTATCCACCTGCAGGCAGGAGTGTCCTGACGCCGCCGCCAGCCCGGGAAACTTGATGCTTGCCGGCCCCATAAATGCGGCGTCTAAGTTTGTGCTTGAGCCTGAATAGATATCTGTCTCCGCACCCGATCCGTTCTCGTAATTCAGCCGGACATGCCCGGTCGAGTTACTCGCATCGATATAAGTGTCCCCGCTGTTCGTACTCTGGTAAGCTTTAAAGCTATCCAGCGTGCCCGTCGCCGAGTTTAGCGTCCAATTGTTACTTGCATCCTTCACCAGGTACCATTGACTGTTGCCGTTCCAGTCTTTATAAGTAAACGAGCCTTTCTGGCTTGTAGTGAGCCCCGGCCATAAATAGTAATCTACTTCGGCATCCGCATTATTGCGCACGGTCATCGTTCCCGCGGACTGCGACGTTCCACTTACCTGCAGCGTCCCGTTGAACTGCGCATTGCCGGCATTGCTGATTGCGGCCACGGTAGTTTCACTGGGGCCTCCTGAACCAAAGATCACGCCTCCGGTCCCGGCGTTGTTTGAACCGTTCAGCACCACGGCTCCGGTCCCTGCAGAATTGACCGCGGTTTGGTTGTTGGTGCTTGATTGCCCGCTGTTATACTGGCCGATCGACAGGCGGTACACATTGTTCAGTTGATCCTGGATCTGGTAGAACTGCTCGCCGGCCGTGGCGTCGCTTAGTCCGGTCGTCCAGCGGTAGCCGTAGTCAGTCTGGAACTCGTCCAAAAGGCCCCGCTCGTTTCCCGCCCCAACACCCAGGCGGTAGTGATTCGTTACCGTAGCGTCTTGCTGGCTTCCGTACCAATCACCATTCAATCCGTTGAAACTGCGGTGAAATGTATCGAGGAAGCTGTTGCGTGTGCCGTTGTCGGCCAGTTTGCCGCTGAACATCGTCCCCCCCGTCACCCAGTTGTTGTAGGCACTTCCCGCATCCGCTACAACCTGGTTCGTCGAGTTCTCGTTCCGCAGGCCGACGATCGTATTGTTTTGCGCATTGGGTCCTAAATGCAGTGCAGTTGCACATCCCTCAACATCTCCTCCCGTGAAAGTATTTCCGTCTCCCTGTTGTAAGTTGATTCCGTAAGTTCCGTTCACCGGGTGTCCGTTATTCGTTGGGCAATCGATATGCAGCCTTATAAATGAGCTCGCATTCATCCAGTCCGTGGTCGCGGGATTCGGTATCTGATGCCCGATCGCATTCACCGCGGTTCCGAACCCGTCAAGTTGATCGTCCTGGAATGTTCCGCCCGAGTAATTCCCGGTTCCATCCAGCGTCATGCCGGTCTGATTTGAGTTACCCAGAAGATAGAGGCCAGCAAGGTCGAGTTCTTGCGTTCGATACGCGACCACTCCTTGTGTCCCGCTCCCGGCGCCGGTCGTATTAATCACCACATTGTCCATGTGGAACCCTGGCGTGTCCGCCGCATAAGTCGGGTCGCCTACTTGCACCATCGCACTGCTCCCGGAATAGGCAAACGCGGTCCCACCCTGGCTGCCGCTGGCCGCCGACTCCGCCCCGCAAGGCGCACCCGCGCAGTGCCACGTTACGCGTTCCCGCGGTAACTACGATCTGGTTTGCTGTCGAAATTGTGCTGCAGGGCAGGAGCACGGCGGAGTTCCCAGTCGAGATCGTAAGGTCCGACCCCATAGATTGGTTGCCGGCAAAATTTCGGGCGTCGCATGTTCCGCCGTAGGTCATGTTCAGTGCGTTCAGGCAGGCTTGCACCTTCGCTCCAAAATCTGCCCCCGGAAACTGATCTGCCTGGTACACCGCGCCAATCCGAGTCGCAGTCATAGGACCGCTTAAGGTTCCGCCGGCAAGAGGCAGCGCCGTCGCCACCTGTGTGTCCACATAGTGCTTGTCGGTGGCTTGCAAAGCCTGAGTCGGATCGCTGTTCAAATATAAGGGCCCGCTCAAAGTCCCGCCCGACGCCGTGAGCAAACTTTGCGTCAGTTCGCTGATCGACTGATCTACGTACGTCTTGCTCACCGTCTGAACCGCCTGCACCGCGGGCATCACTTGCGACTGCACTTGCGCCAGCGTCGCTTGCGCGGCTGCTGGAACCACCCAGTACTGGGTGCTCGTCGAACCATCTCCCATGTAAAAAACGGCTGTGTAGTATTCTCCCGCCGGCGTAGCGCCAACGTTCGGAGCGAGGTTCACGCTCACAAAACCATCCGGTGCAATGGTCACTGTAGTTGAGTCCGCCACAATTGCCTGGCCTGCCGCGGTCGTAAACGCCGGCCAGTTCACCACGAGTGTTCCCGCGCCCGGTTGCCCGTTGGCCAGATACACCGTTCCCTGTACCGTCGTCGTGCTCACTGCCTGCGCGCCTGCCATTGCGGCCGCCGCAGTCGCTGCCAAACACAGCGCCATTCCGCGCACCACGCCCGCGCATCTCAACCCTCTCGCCCACTTCGCGCAAAGTCCGAAAGCCCGCAACCACACAGTCTTCATGAGTCTCTTTCCCATTCGGTTCTTCTTTTCTTCGCATTCCCCACGCGTCGTGAGGATTCCGATTTGGTGCAAAACGTTTGTCCAGTATTCTCGCATCGGCTCCGATCATTAATCGGCTCGATCCCATCGATTCATGCAAAAGCGAAAGGGCAACTCATTTTTTGAGTTGCCCCTTCACTCTCTTTTCCTTCGTTGCGCGTACCGCAATGATAGCTCGGAGATGCCGGCATCGTTCGCCGGCCTTCTCCGCGATCAACTTGATTTCCTGCAATCGCTTTCAAGCTTACCGGATTCGATGGATATTCCCTGCAATGTTGATCCATCTTTCTTGCGTCTCATTTTCAATAACTTAAGTCTTCCTTCGGCCTTCAGGCATTTGACAACGCAGCCGCAGCCCGCGCACTCGCCCGCTTTGTAAGGATGATGATCAGCGTCGCCACGCGAAAGCCACGAGTTTTCGTCCGCGTGCCACAAGCCAAATCGCGAAGCGCGGCTGTTAGCATTTTTCGTATGCCGTGCCGTCTTCATCCTCTGCGCCGCGTTCTTGGCCCGCTGCTCTTTGCAGCTTCAATCTTCAGTTTGCACGCGCAAGAGGCAGTTTCTTTGTCTTCGGCAGCCCGCGTCGACGAAATCCTCGCGGGCATGCAAGGCGCCCGCACCATTAGCGAGGTGGCTGTTTCGCCAGACGGTAAGCGCCTCGCATGGTTGGAAGGCGGCCAAATCAGAGTCAGCACGATAGACCGCGTTTCCCAGAGCGAGCCGGTCGCGGCTTCGCTGGCGCAAGGCTGCAATGAATCCGACTTCACATGGTCGCCGGACTCGAGCACCATCGCGTTTCTTTCCGACTGCGCCGATCCCGGAGGGCAGGCAGATCTCTTTATCTCACGTCTCGACGGCAACCTCGCGCGTCGTATTACGACGCTGCATGGAGATGTAAATGAGCCGGCCTTTTCTCCCGACGGAAAGCGAATTGCGTTCCTCTATGTCGAGGGAGCGACCCGCCCGGCCGGCGCCCTCGCGGCTCAGGACCTACCCACCGGCGTCATCGGAGCCGCTTCCGACGAAGTCCAACGTATTGCGATGGTACCCGTCGATACACTTCAGGCCGCGACGCCGGCATTGATCTCGCCCGCCAACCTTCATGTGTACGAATTCGATTGGTCGCCCGATTCGAAGTCCTTCGCCTATATTGCCGCCGATCCTCCCGGTGAAGACAATTGGTGGGTCGCTCGGCTCTACACTCAGCGGGTCGAAGGTTCTCCTTCCGCGATACTCAATCCCACCGAGGTTTCCGGTCGACTCCACGGACTGCAGATCGCCGTTCCTCGCTGGTCGCCTGACGAAAAATCCATTGCGTTTATCGGTGGCCTCATGAGCGATCAGGGCGTCACCGGCGGTGACGTCTGGATCATCCCATCCGCGGGGGGGCAGCCTCGCGATCTCGCATTCAACCGCCCTACGACCGCCGAGTGGATCACCTGGGCTGATCGCAACCATCTCTATTCCAGTGAACTGGCTGGAGGCGACTGCCAACTCGTCCGCATCAGCGTCTCCCAGAATGGCGATCGTGCTAGCTTCGGTCCTCCGGTTTTCAGAATCTCGGGCTCAGTCGGCGCTGGTATTTTCACGCACAGTCTCTCCGTCACCGCCGATCGTTCGCTTTTCGTGTTCCAGACCAGCAGCTTCAATAAACCCCCTGAAATCTATGCGGCGATGGCAGAAGCTGATCCGCAGAATCCTGGAGACGGCTTCGCCAGCCTCAAGCAGCTCACTCATTTCAACGACGATCTCAAACCCTCCTGGGGTGGATCTGTCTCGCTCAAATGGACCAACGAAAACCTTCACATTCAGGGCTGGCTCCTGCTGCCCGCAAACTACGATCCAGCAAAGAAATATCCGCTCGTCGTCGAGGTTCACGGCGGTCCTGCTGCGGCCGAACCTTCGATCTGGGGAATGGGCGGGTCGCTCAGTCCCGCGATTTTTTCCGATCTTGGATATTTCGTGCTTCTGCCGAATCCACGCGGTAGCTTCGGCCAGGGAGAAGCATTCACGCAGGCCAATCGCAAAGACTTCGGATACGGCGACCTTCGGGACATCCTGGCCGGCGTCGATGCGGTCGTTGGCAAGTACCCGGTCGATCCCAGGCGCGTCGGCATCATGGGCTGGAGCTACGGCGGCTTCATGACCATGTTCGCCGTGACCCAGACCCACCGCTTCCGCGCGGCGGTGGCCGGAGCCGGAATCTCCGATTGGCTCTCTTACTATGGTGAGAATTCCATCGACGAATGGATGATTCCTTACTTCGGCGCCTCCGTCTATGACGACCCGCAGATTTATGCCAAGAGCTCGGCCATCGATTTCATAAAGAATGTGACTACCCCCACCTTGAGCGTTGTTGGCGATCGCGACGGCGAGTGCCCGGCACCCCAGTCATTTGAGTTTTGGCACGCTCTGCGTGACTTGCACGTCCCTACCGAGCTCGTTGTCTATCCGAATGAGGGCCACGGACTTTCCGATCCGGCGCACCGTCGCGATGTCCTTCAGCGAGCCGTCGATTGGTTCGCCCGCTACATGGCTCCCGGTTCCTGATGCCGGCTTTTGCTCCCCATCCGGCGGGACGCGAGTCTATTCAGCAGAGTTTGTTCAGGGGCTTGCTGCGTGCCATAAGCAGCCCCGTCCTGATACACTTTTTTCTTGGAGTTTTCACTGTGTTTTTCGCCTCTCCGGCCGCATGCGACGGCGTGCCGCTGGGAACTCCCGGCTGGGCTGCGACTCGCCTGTCGCCGCTTTGTTGTGAGCACGCTAAGGGGCGCCTTTAATTCATTTTTCTTTACGCGGTTATTGAGACCGTTCCGCGGTTCGACGGTGCGGGACGGGGAGGATTCATGCGGCAGTTCTTGACGCTTGTTTGTCTGGTAGGCCTAGCGATCCCAGCTGGAGTTTCGATCACCGGTTGCACCCGCAATCCGGCCGGGAATTATTGCAATGGCGAGGGCTACGGCTTGAAGAACACCGACGTAGCCAACATCACATTGCAACCCCAGATTGCGGGCATTTCGATGGCCTTCGGGCAAACGACCCAGGTGCAAAGCCCGTCGGCGACCACCTGCAAGGGCGAGAGTGCCTCGATCAGCGCCAGCCAGATTAGTTACGGCACTACCAACAATCAGTTGGTTGACATCTCGCCCTCAGGCAACCTCTGCGCAGGCACCTGGAATCGCAACACTGGCGGCGGCATTGCGGACTACACGTACTGTTACTATCCGAGCCCTCTGCCGTCCACCGGCGGCCAGCCTTACGGGGTCGCGTATATTACGGCTACGGCCGTTTCGGTTACCTCAAACCCCGTCGCAGTCTACGTCCACGCGCCGATTTCCAGCATAAGCCTGGTGACCACTCCCACCTCGGGTGCGCCGGCATCCGGCTGCTATTCGCAGAATCAGCAAGCGCACCTCGATGCCGACGCGTACTACAGCCTGAATGGCGCACAGACACTCCTTTGTGCGCCGGGTTCTGCAACTTTGCCCGCATGCTCCAACTCCATTGGCACTCTGAGCTTCATTGTCGGCACTCCATCCGTGGCCACCATCAACGCTGCAACCAATGTCATTACTGCGCAGCAACCGGGCACCACCGTAATTACCGCGAATATCGCTCAATCGTCTTCATCGGCCGGATATTTCTCCACCTGCCCTCCGGCTTCGATCAAAGTCGCGCTTGCGAATGGAAATACCAAGGGTGTGGTGACCCAGGGGGTCCAGCAGAATCTGACGACCACGGTCACTGATACGCAGGGTAATCCCATAAGCGGCCTCTCCCTGACTTATCAATCCACTAACCCGATTGACATCACCGCCAGCGGTTCCGGCTCCATCACCCCTTCCTTTCCAGGTGTTGCAAGCGTGGACGCGATCTGCGAGCCGGCAACATGCAACCCTGCTCCGGTTAACGAGCTTGGATTGAACGGTACGGGACTATCGATCTCCTCAAACCCCGTCGATATCACTGTCCCCGGAACGACAAGCAACTTTGCATGGTTCGCCGCCCCAGGTCAGTCACTTTACTTTTCGTCGATTCAGCTCCTGACCGGCACACCCGGGACGACGGTCCGGCTGCCCTACGTGCCCAACTCCATGGTGATGGACCAGCAGGGAGCCAATCTGTATTTTGGTTCGCCACGAGAGCTCATGGTCTATTCGACTTCGTCCAACTCCATCACAAAGCAAGACACGAGCGCCCCGGGTGTGGTGCTGGCTGTATCTCCGAACGGCGAACAGTTGCTTATCAACGATCAGATCCGCGATGTCTTTTATCTCTACAACACCACGGGTGGAACCTCTTCGACGTTTGGCGGTCTGGGCGCCTCTGCGTCGTGGACACCCGATTCCAACACGCTCTACATCGTCGATAGCGCAGCTCTCGGGGGCAATCATACGAATACGCTCTACGTCCATAACAGCAACACCGGCTGGAGCACATACGACTTAACGGCCTCCGGCGGCTCGCAGAGCCTGGCGATCACCGTGCCTGGGGTGGGCGCATACCTGGCAGGTAATCCGACCGTTGCTCACACATGGTGCCCCGGGCCTGTCCCAGGCAGCGGCCAACCGGCTACCGTGGGGAATAACGCCAGCATTGAGTTTTATCCGCAGAGCGACTCGGTGAGCCTACCGACCAGCGTACTGGGCGCAACAACAGATGGGGCGCACATTCTCGGCGCATCGCTCACTGGCAGCAGCATTACGCTCGATGACATCGGCGTCAGTATTCCACCGTCGGGACCGTATCCAAATGCCCAATGCCCGGAAACGACCACCGGCGCGCCGCCCAATCAGGTACAAACCATGACGGCGCTCTCCACCAACCCCGCGCTCAACGGGTCGGTGAACCTGACCGGCATCACCAACGCGGCCGCGATCGATCAGGTCATCACCGGCGAAGCGCCGACGACTGCATCCGTCACGACGGCAGCTCCGATTGCTTTCGTCACATTCAACGCGCCGTCCGGATCTACATCAGTGGCACAGCTTCCTTACTACTTACCGCAGTCAAGCGGCGTTGGCCCGGTGGGCTATGTGACCTTCGCAGACAGTTCGTCCGCTACTCCACCCACAGCTCCGCTGGCCGGCGCATTTTCGCCGGATAACTCCACGTTCTTCGTTTCCACTGCTGGCGACAACGAGATTCACCTAATCAGCATTCCCACCAACGTGAGCCCGGCCGCGCCGCCAACGGATACGAAGCAGATCAGTCCGAACTTGCCGGCTTGCACTCCAGTTTCCGCTGGAGGCAATGACGCCGGTTGCCTTTATCCATCAGCACCCGGTCCGAATACCGTCGTTCCTGCCACCACAATTGCAATCAAGCCGCGCTCGGTGACGTAAGGAGAGTTCCCCTTGTCATGGCGGCAATGGGTGGAAATTGAGCAGGCGGACGTTGCCGGGCTCCCAAGCTAAAATCGACTCATGATCAAGGGCATCTCGTTTCTGCGCCCTGCCGGGAGTTCGGCGGCCTTTGAGCGGCTGGCCGAATTCTTTGCCGCGCTCGGCTTTGCCCCGGGGAAGGGATGGAAAGAGGATGGAAGTCGCGGCGCGTCGTTTTTGGCCCCTCTCGGCAATCTCGAATTCGTCGACGGCCGGTTCCCATCCGCGGCCGATGTGCTCATCGAAGTTACTTCACTCGATTCCGTCTACCAGGTAGCCGAAACCTGGCTTCGCTCGCAGGGCGGCGATGCCGCGGTGGCCCGACTCTCTCCCGTCGCTGAAACAAGCTGGCGCTCGCGGCTCTTCACCGTCGAGCCGGAACCAGGTTTCCGTTTCAGTTTCTGGGCTTGGGCCGACCCTGCGAAAGGCAAACCCATCGCCCTTGAAGGCGATCTTTCTGCCGAAGGAATGAAGTTCGCGCTTATCGTTTCTCGCTGGAACGCAGTCGTCACCGATCGCCTTCTCGACGGCGCTCTTGACGCGCTCCTGCGGAGCGGCGCCGAGCGCGCCGATATTCAGATTGTCCGCGTCCCGGGCGCGTGGGAGATTCCCGGCGCTGCACGCCTCTGTGCCAGCCGCGGCCAGGTTGACGCGATCATCCCGCTCGGCTGTCTCCTGCGTGGTGAAACCGCCCACTACGAAGCGATTTACAACGAAGTGGCGCGCGGCATCGGTCAATCGCAGCAGGAAACCGGGATTCCGCACAGCTTCGGCGTGCTCACTTGCGAAAATCTCGAGCAGGCTCTCAACCGCGCGGGCATCAAGTCGGGAAATAAAGGCTTTGAGGCCGCTGCAGCCGCCATCGAGATGGTTAGCCTGCGAAGGAAGTTGCAGCAAGGCGGTCAAGTTTGACCTCTCGTCATCGCCGCAAATCACGCGAACTTGCCATGCAGATGCTCTTTCAGGCTGATGTGGGCCAGCAGACACCGGACCAGGTGGACGCGACGTTCTGGACGGCGGGAGATCCGGTCGAGACGGAAGTGCGTGGCTTCGCCGAGGACCTTTTTCGCGTCGCGCAAGCCGAACAGAAGCAAATCGACGATCTGATTGCGGCTCATTCCAGGCACTGGCGAGTCGATCGCATGCCTGCGGTCGATCGCAATCTTCTTCGAATGGCAGTTGCAGAACTCATCGGCTTCAAGTCCACGCCGTTTCCCATCGTCATCAACGAAGCGCTTGAGATAGGCCGCCGATACTGCGCGCCCGAGTCCATCAACTTCCTTAACGGCGTTCTTGATTCGATTGCACGAAGTCTGCTAGCCCCTTAAGTGGTACGCCTACGCCAGTTTCATCCCCATCTGGCGAGCCCGCTCCAGTGTGCGCGCTGAGAGTGCCGGTTGCGGTTCGCCCGCCGTGAGCCCGATCCACAGTTTGCCCACCGGTTTTGCACCCAGCATGCGCGCCGCCAGCCGCAATGCCCGTGCCGCACCGGTCGCAAACGGAATCAGAAATCCAGGCATTCCTGCTGTGGCAACCAACACCGCCTTTCGCGGGTGTTTTTTGTTGCGCGGCTTGGGCCCGTTCTGTCCCCACGGCCAATAAACATATCCCAGCAGGCGTTCGAGGAATCGCCGGAACAGGGCCGTCACATTGAAATAATTGACCGGTGATGCCAACACAATCGCATCCGCACTTTCGATCGCATTGAGCATGGACTCGAGGTCGTCCTCTTGTGCGCATCGGCCCCGTTGCGTGCCTGGCAGTTGCGTGCAACTCCGGCAGTTCGTGCAGAACTCAAGATGCTGCTCGTTCAACCGGAAGGTTCTCGTCTCCCCGCCCTTGGCGCGAGCGCCCTCCAGGATCGCTTCCACGGCGCTGTCCGTCGCCCCGCCGCGGCGATAACTTCCTATGATCGCAACCACTCGAGCGCCCATTCGCCCCTCCTTATCGCCTAAAGGCTAGTTCGCCGTTGGTTCGGGCGCGGTGACCGTCGGCACGCTGATTTGTCTTGCATCCGCGACGGCTCCCGCGCATCTGCGGCATGTGTCGGCCCTGTTATCCTTGACCCTGTGATTCTTCATGCACGCCGAAATGGAACTCTGGCTTTCCTGCTTCTGATGGCATTTTCCCTCGCTGCTTGCCACAAGGGGGAGCAGGCTGTCGAAGGCGTTGCCAAAGATGCCGCACAGGCCGAGCACCGGGCGCAAGCCACGGCCACTGAGCACGATCAGGAGCGGGCAGAGCTTGAACAGATTCCGCTGCCAACCAAAAGCTTGTACATCGATATCCACGACCCTTCAGCGTGGACCAATCCGTTTCTCTCCGTCGGTCCTGATACGCTCGTTCTCCGCATTATTCTGCCGGATGCGAATCCCAGCTCCGTCGGCGAGGGAACACTGCTTCGCCTTCAGGCCGCCCGCCGACAGGAGCTCACTTTACGGCTCTCCGATCTCGACAAAGCGGTTGCAGACATTCCCGCCGGCGCTTGGCATTACGGCCGCGTCATTGCAGTCGCAGAATCTTCATCTGCATCCCCCGCAGACCGCCCCAAGGTCCGCCGCAACGTCGAAGCTGTAATCCGCCAGCTCAATGATCTCGGGATCGTTGTAGAAGAGTGGCCCGCCCGCTGAAAAGCATCGAACTCTTCTCCGCAACGCGCTACCATTCCTAGGTGAGCACGTCTTCTTTTTCTGTACTTCCGAACGCCCCTGCACTTGAGCATGAGCGCTTCTCGGCTCATCGCGAACTCGAAACCCTCTTGAAGAAGAATCTGCGCGGCGATGTGCGTTTCGATCTTGGATCGCGCGCCCTATACGCGGCCGACGCATCGAACTATCGGCAATTGCCGGTCGGCGTCGTATTTCCTCGCGACGCCGCCGACGTGGAGGCTGCTCTGGCCGCGTGCCGCGCCACGGGAGCTGCTGTTCTTCCGCGCGGAGCAGGCACGAGCCTCGCCGGTCAGTGCGTCAATGTGGCTGTCATCTTCGACTATTCGCGCCACATGAACGCGCTCATCTCGATTGATCCGGAGGCAAAGCTCGCTCACGTCGAGCCCGGCATCGTCCTTGACCGGCTGCGCGACGCCGCCGAAGTTCATCACCTTACCTATGCGCCCGACCCTGCCACCCATTCGCGGTGCACGCTTGGGGGCATGATCGGCAACAACAGTTGCGGGGTTCACGGGTTGTTGGGCGGCAAGGCAGTCGACAACGTGGAGACACTCGACATCGTTCTCTACGACGGCACTCGCATGTCGATCGGAGCTACGCCGCCTGAGCAGCTCGACGCTATTATTCGTACAGGCGGCCGCGTTGGCCAAATCTATTCCGGTCTCGCGCGCATCCGCGACCGGTATGCCGACCTCGTCCGTGAGAAATTCCCGCGCATTCCGCGCCGCGTCTCCGGATATAACCTGGATGAACTGCTCCCCGAGAACAACTTCAATGTCGCGCGTGCACTCGTGGGTTCCGAAGGCACCTGCGCCAGCATCGTTTCCGCAACCCTGAACCTCACCGCCAGCCCTCCTTATCGCGTGCTTACGGTCTTAGGCTTCGATGATCCCTTTCTCGCGGCCGACGCTGTTCCGCTCGCGCTCGAACACAAGCCGATCGGGCTCGAGGGCTTCGATTATTTGCTCGTCGATTTCATGCGCCGCAAAGGACTTGCCTTACGAGAACTGGAACATCTGCCGCCGGGCGTGGGTTTCCTGCTCGTTGAAGTGGGCGCCTGGAGCGCTGAAGAGGCTCAGGCGAAGGCCAGCTCCCTCGCCCGTGCATCGCAGTCATGGCCTTCGCCGCCGGTCGCCCATATATGCGGGCCGGATGAGGCGAAATCGGTGTGGCACGTGCGCGAGTCTGCACTTGGCGCCATGGTCTTTGTTCCCGGCGAACCAGATCGCTGGGAAGGTTGGGAAGACGCGGCCGTTCCGCCCGCGAAACTCGGCAAGTACCTGCGCGCCATTACGGCATTGATGAGCGAATACGGCTTTCGCAGCCCTCTCTACGGCCATTATGGACAGGGATGCGTGCATACCCGTATCAACTTCGACTTCAAAACTGTGGAGGGCGTCCGCCTCTACCGCGAGTTCATCGATCGCGCCGCCGATGTTGTGCTTTCCTTCGGAGGATCCCTCTCCGGCGAACACGGCGATGGCCAATCGCGCGCTGCATTGCTGCCCAAGATGTTTGGCCCCGAGCTCATTGAAGCCTTCCGTGAGTTCAAGATGCTTTGGGATCCTGACAATCGTATGAATCCCGGCAAAGTCTCCGATGCAGCGCGCGTCTACGATCCCACAGAGAACTTGCGTCATCACCCGCCTTCAGAAGGCCAGAATCCCGGGCAATCCGCTCTGGAAACTCATTTCGCCTTCGCGGGCGACAATGGTTCCTTCGCACGCGCCACTGACCGTTGCGTTGGGGTGGGTTCATGTCGCAACACACAGGGTGGAGTAATGTGTCCCAGCTATCGTGCAACCGGGGAAGAACAGCATTCGACCCGCGGCCGCGCGCACTTGCTCTGGGAGATGTTTTCCGGAGCCTTGCATGAAGATGGCTTTAGAAGCGAAGCCGTGCATGATGCGCTCGATTTGTGCCTCAGTTGCAAGGCGTGCAAATCCGAGTGCCCGGTGCAGGTCGATATGGCTGCATACAAGTCCGAGTTCCTGGCGCAGCATTACAAAGGCCGCTTGCACCCGATTCATCACTATATCTTTGGATTCGCAGACCGCCTTGCACAGTACGGCTCGCTCGCTCCAGGCATAACTAACGCTATCCTGACCGGTTCGTCCACCAGCCCGTTCATAAAGCATGTCGTGGGGATCGCGCGCGAACGCCGCTTGCCGCGCCTCGCTGCAAAGAGCTATCAGAAGTCAAGTTCGGGCGCTTATTCCAAAGGTTGCTACTGGCGCCAGAATCTCGAGGCGGCTGGGAGACCAAGGTCGCGCCCCGGTTCTTCTATGGCCCGACACCTGGAACAACTACTACCATCCCCAAACGCTCACAGCGGCTGAGTCTGTCCTCAAACAAGCCGGCTTTCAGGTGCAAAGCCCCAAAGGCCACATCTGTTGCGGCCGTCCTCTTTATGACTTCGGCTTGCTCGGTGCGGCCCGCTCTTATCTGGCGCGCGTGCTCGATCGCATGGCCCCCTTAATCGACGGCGACCTGCCCTTTATTTTTCTCGAACCCAGTTGCGCCAGTGTCTTCAAGGACGAGCTTCTCGAGTTCTTCCCGCACGATCCGCGTGCCAGGCGTCTAAGCCGGCAAGTCTGGCTGCTGGCGGACTGGCTGGCGTCGCAGGCGCCCGACTTCGTCCCGTGCAGCCTGGCTGGGGCGCGCATCCTGATTCACGGCCATTGTCATCATAAGGCGGTCTTTGGCGGCCCGGCCAGTGAGATCATGCTCCTGCGCAAATCGGGAGCAACGGTTGAACCCATTGAGGCCGGCTGTTGCGGCATGGCAGGCCCTTTCGGCTTCGAGGCCGACAAATTCGAGGTGTCGCGCCGGATTGCCAACCAGGATCTGCTCCCCGCCATCCAATCCTCTGGCGTTGGAACCATCGTGGTCGCCGATGGCTTCAGTTGCCGCGAGCAGATTGAGCAACTCGGGCACACCAGGGCACTTCACTTCGCTGAAGTACTGGCTGGCACCTGTAGTTGCAGCGGATGACCGATGAGGGCGCCCATGGCGCAGCCGATTGCAGACGGCGCTTGGTCCCCGCGGAGGAGCAACTTGCACCGCTGCGGGATGTTCTCACTACAGTCGGGAGCCCGTTGCGCTAAACTAAAGTGGCCCGATAAGCTCAGGCACGTAGAATTGCTGAGCAGGTGTGGAGGTTTTCAATGGCAGAAGAAGTGAAAAGTTACGGAATGGCGTGGTTTCTGGCCGGACTGGGAGTGGGAGCCCTTGTAGGTATTCTTTATGCTCCCAAGAGTGGCAAAGAGACACGCGACGACATCGCCAAAGGTGCACGCGAAGGCACGGAATATCTGAAGGTTCGCACGCGTGAAGCCGCAGAAAATGTCGGCACGTTGGTCGATAAAAGCAAAGAACAGGTGAGCGCCTTTGTCGACAAGAGCAAGGACCAGGTAGGCGAATACGTCGATCGTGGCCGTGAGGTCATCGATCGTGGCCGCGCACAATGGGAAGAGTTTGTCGAGAGGGGCAAAAACCTCGTTGCCGATCAATCCAGCAAAGTTTCTGCGGCCGTCGACGCGGGCCGCCAGGCATACCAGTCGGCTTCGAGTGAGCCCGAAACGCACGAGTATTGAGGGCCGGGCCGTTTATCGGTCTGCATTCATGTCTGGCCTCATGTCTCTTTATCTCTCTTCCGGCGCAACAATCGCCGGACGAGATTCCCGTGACAGCTGCGAGTCATCGTAATTCCAGAATTGCTATGTCCCGGAGCCGTCCCGTTCAGGCCGGGAGCCCTTGACTACGGGCCGCTGGCTCAGGGATCCAAGCCGACGCGGCCAACAGGGAGCCGGCGGCTCAGCAAAGAACCCTGGGAGCAGATCACCACTCTGGAGTCGTCCCGATTGGCGATTGTGCCTTGAAACGGCACACCTTTCGGTTCGGATCACACGCATTGGGTTCGTGTGCGAGGTCAATCACGATGCAACATTTCGACAGTCAGACCATTCAACTGATCCTGATCGCTGTGGTTGTGGTGGCCATGCTGTTTCAGTCGATCGTTCTGATCGCGCTCTTCATCGCCATGGGGAAGGCAGCCCGCACGACCAGCGAGAAGATCGAAGACGTTTACTCTTCGGTTATGCCGCTCATCAACAACTCCCGCGCACTCCTCGAACGGCTGACGCCCAAGATAGACAAAACCAGTGACGATCTGACAGCTATGATGCACTCGTTGCGAATTCAAACCGACGATTTGCAGGCCGCGGCGAATGAGATTATCGCGCGCGTTCGCGGCCAGGCCAGCCGCTTCGACGCATTGACAACCGATCTTCTCGATGGCGTTGATCGCGCCAGCAATTTCGTTGCCGAGGCCGTTGCGAAACCCGTGCGTCAAGTCTCTGCCATCCTCGCTTCCATCAAGGCTGCCGTGGAAACGCTGCGCACTGTGGAGCCGAATCCGCGTTCTCAGCCGGTAAACACGCCCGGCGATAACGATATGTTCGTTTAGCTTGCAGCCCGCCTGCTGCATCATCCACCGGGGAAAGCCATGCTCGTCCTCGATCCCGCCCAAATCGCGTACAACGAGGTCTATAAGCTGATGATCGGCGCTATCGTGCCGCGCCCCATCGCATTCGTTTCCACAGTCGATGCAGCAGGCATTCGAAACCTTGCACCTTTCAGCTACTTCACGGCCTGCAGCTCCAATCCGCCCATGGTGTGTTTTTCGACCACCGTCCGTTCAGGCCCGCGACCCTGCAAGGATACGCTCGAAAATGTCAGAGCCATCGGCGAGTTCGTCGTCAACATCGTCTCGGAAGAGATTGCCGAGCAGATGAACAAGACCTCGGCAGAAGTACTGCCGGAAGTCGACGAATTTGTACTCTCGGGCCTCACACCTATCGCGAGCGACCTGGTGAAGCCGCCGCGTGTCGCCGAGAGCAAGGTGCAAATGGAGTGCCGGCTCCATCAAATCATTGTGGTCAGCGACAAGCCCGGTGGGGGCTTTCTCGTTATTGGCGAGGTGCTGCGCTTCCATGTCCTTGAATCGCTCCTTGACGGCTACAAGATCGACCCCGGTAAGCTGAAGGCTATCGGCCGCATGGGCGGCCCAACTTACGTCCGCACCCACGATCGCTTTGACATGCAGCGTCCCAAGTAGTAGCGGCGCTCGGCGCATGTTCTTCTTTGAATTAACTTCAGGCATCTTGAATCATTCGACAGAACGGCAATGAGAGGTCACATGATGAAGCCAAGCCTTTCCGGGCTGCTTGCAGCCGGCGTGTTCGCCCTGGCAAGCTGCACTTTTGCACAATCCACTCCAAGTCCTGCGTTATTGGTGCTCTCCAAGACGGACCGCACTTTAGCCATCGTCGATCCCGACAGCCTCAAGGCCGTGGCGCGTATTCCCGTCGGCAACGATCCGCACGAGGTCGTCGCTTCCTCTGACGGCACAACCGCTTACGTCTCCAATTACGGCTTCGGAGCCTATCACACGCTTTCTGTCGTTGACTTGGTCGGGCAGAAGCCCCTGCCCGCCATCGATCTCGGCGCGCTGCGTGGCCCGCATGGCCTGGTTTTTCGCGACGGCAAAGTCTGGTTCACTGCTGAAGCCGCACGTTGCATTGGCAGCTACGATCCCGCAACCGGAAAGATCGATTGGATCATGGGTATTGGCCAGAATCGCACGCACATGCTTTATGTTTTTCCCGGCGCGCGCCGTATCGTTACCACCAACGTCAACTCCGGCACGGTGACAATCCTCGAGAAGTACGATCTGAAGCCGGGTGACACAATGCCCGGTATGCCGAAGGGCTCGCTTCTTCCGCCCGGCGGCGATTGGCTGCTCACTGTCGTTCCGGTCGGTACGCACGATGAAGGCTTTGACGTCTCGCCGGACGGGAAAGAAGCATGGATTGCCAACGCAGGCGACGGAACCATTTCGATCATCGACGTCGCAGCCAAGCGTGTCATAACAACGCTTGCTGCAAACGTGCCAGGCGCAAACCGACTCAAATTCACGCCCGACGGCAAGCTCGTCCTGGTATCTGCCGGTCCCGATGCGGTCATCTTCGATGCAGCGACGCGCAAGGAAGTAAAACGCCTGCCGATCGGTCGCGGCTCAGGTGGTATCCTCGTTCAGCCTGACGGCGCACGTGCCTTTGTGGCTTGTGGTGCAGACAACTACGTCGCCGTCATCGACCTCAAGACACTTACCGTTGTGAGCCACTTCGAAGTTGGCGGCAATCCCGATGGAATGGCTTGGGCCGTGCGCCAGTAAGGGAATCGGAGGCGGAGCGAGTCGCGGGGACCTGCGGCGGTCCGGTCAGAAGATCCAGCCTCCGCCAACCACCTCATCGTCGTCGTAAAACACCGCCGACTGTCCCGGCGTCACAGCGCGCTGCGGGTCGTCAAAGTGCGCGGTTACCTCATCATCCCCGGCTGGCTCCAGCGTGGCCCACGCCGGCTCGTGCCGGTGCCTGATCTTCACCTTCACGCGCATCGGCGCCGTCAGTTTTGCAATGCTGATCCAGTTCAGCCGCCGCGCGTGCAGCGTACGAGTCGCAAGATCCTCATCGGCGCCCACGGTCACGCGACGGCTCGCGGGATCAATGTTGAGTACATACAGCGGCGTCGGCGACGGCACGCCCAATCCCTTGCGTTGTCCCACCGTGAAGTGGGAGATCCCCTCGTGCTGCCCGATCACCTCGCCGTTCGCAGTTACCATCTCGCCCGCAGTCTCCGGCATGGACCCGCCTTGCTCCTCGAGATACGCCGCCAGAAACTGCTTGTAGTCTCCACCCGGAACGAAGCAGATCTCCTGCGAATCCGGCTTCTCCGCCAGCCGGAGACCGTGCCGTCGCGCCGCTTCGCGCACCTCCGGCTTGGTCATCCAGCCCAGCGGAAACAGCGTGCGCGACAACTGCTCCTGCGTCAACCCGAAGAGAAAATACGTCTGGTCCTTGGCCAAATCTGCCGGCCGCTTCAGAATCCAGCGCCCGCGTGCCCGATCGTATTCGTTCACGGCATAGTGCCCGGTAGCAATCCGCTCTGCTCCAATGCTGCGCGCCGTCCTCAACAGTTGATCGAACTTGATGTGGTTGTTGCAGAGAGAGCAGGGAATTGGCGTCCGCCCGGCAAGATACTCATCCACAAAAGGACGCACCACGTCGCGCTCGAAGCGCTCTTCCTGGTTGACAACGTAGTAGGGAATGCCGAGTTGCTCCGCTACGTGGCGAGCGTCATACACATCGTCGAGCGAGCAGCATCGTCCAGCCTTCGGAGTATCCGGAATTCCGTGCTTGCCTGCCAACCGCGTTTGATCCCAGAGCTGCAACGTTAGCCCGACAACGTTTGCGCTCTCGCCGCCGGCTCCGTCGCCGCGAGCGAGGATCGCCGCCGCCGTGGAGGAGTCAACCCCTCCGGACATGGCTACGGCAATAGTCGTGCGATCAGTCATTGATTCTCTCTTCGAAAAGCTAGGTGCCCCACCCTCGCAGCGTCTTTGTGTTTGCCGCTAGGGTGGCTACCTCAAGCTCACCCCGCCGTTCCCGCCACCTCTGGCGAAAGCGCTCGCAAATGCTCTACAGCCTCTGGAACGACTTTGAGCACATGATTCACATCGTCCTCGGTCGCCGTCTTCAACAGGCTAAAGCGCAGGCTTGCCCGAGCCGCGTTCTTGCTCAAACCCATCGCCATCAGTACGTGGCTTGGCTCGGTCGAGCCGGAGTGGCAAGCCGATCCTCCACTGACTGCTACGCCCTTCAGGTCCAGCGCGATGACGAGCGCTTCGCCCTCCACCTGCTCAAATCGGATATTCGTGGTATTCGCCGCGCGCGGAGCACCCGCACCGTTCACGCCGGTTCCAGCAATTTCCAGAATCCCTGTTTCCAGGCGGTCACGCAGCGCTGCCAGCCGCTTCATGGATCCCTCTTGCAAGCTCTTCATCGCAATCTCGGCAGCCTGACCGAGTCCCACAATGCCAGGCACATTCTCAGTGCCCGCGCGGTGCCTACGTTCATGGCTCCCGCCCACGACGAGCGATTCCAACGGCGTGCCGCGACGCACATACATCGCACCCACGCCCTTTGGCCCGTACATTTTATGCGCGCTGATCGAGCATAAGTGGCAGCCGAACCTCTGCACGTCGAAAGGTACTTTCCCTGCGCCTTGTACCGCGTCAATATGAAAGTACGCTCCACCATCCGCTGCGACCTTCCCGATCTCTTCCACGGGCTGCAACACGCCCGTCTCGTTATTCGCCAGCATCACGCTGATGAGTCGAGTCTCCGGCCGCAGTTCCCGCCGAATCACGTCTGGATCAATCAGCCCGTCCTTCCGGGGCGCGACAAACGTCACATCCACTCCGCGCGACCCCACTCGCTCCGCTGCGCGCAACACGGCCGAGTGCTCAATCGCGGTCGTGATGAAATGATCGCCGGCCCGCAGCAGCCCGAAAATCGCTGTATTGTCGCCCTCCGTCCCGCCGGAGTTGAAGACAACCTCAGCGTCCCGGCACTGGAAGAACTGCGCCAGCGTCTCGCGAGCAGCGTCTACCGCCTTTCGCGCCTGCTGTCCCGACAAATGAATTGACGATGCGTTCCCAAATTCCTCCATCCAGTAGGGGCGCATCGCCTCCATCACCTCTGGCAGCATAGGCGTCGTAGCATTGGCGTCGCAGTAGACTCGGCGCATCAGGAATTTATCCTCATATAAATTGTACGGGCAATCGCGTTGCGGCGCGAGTCACGTTCGCCGGCGGTCGTCTTCGCGCGGATCAATCCTTGCTAAGGCTGTCCCAATTAGAATGCAGAAAGTGCACTGCATGATTTTCCGGAGCTCGCCCGCATGAGTGACAGGCCGTCGTCGGCCCTGAACTGGCCCGCAAATCCTCGTATTCTCATCGTCGGCAGTGCCGGGCAACTCGGCCGCGAACTTGAAAGCATCTTTGCAAGTGTTGGCCCAATCGTCGCTGTCGGCCGAGAATCCGTCGATCTCGCTGATGCCGGCCAAACGCGCGCCTTGGTCCGCCACGCTGAACCCGACCTCATTCTGAACGCTGCTGCCTACACAGCCGTCGATCGCGCGGAATCCGAGCCGGCTCTTGCCTACGCCATCAACGAGCAGGCTCCGCAGGTCCTCGCGGAAGAAGCACTCCAGCGCAACGCACTCTTCGTACATTACTCGACCGACTACGTCTTCGATGGCAGCAAGACTGAGCCCTGGGTTGAGACAGACGCGCCAAATCCGCTCAATGTCTACGGCGCCAGCAAATTGGCAGGCGAGAAAGCTATCGAGAAAGTCGGCGGAAGGTACCTCATCTTCCGCACAAGTTGGGTTTACGGCCCGCACGGCAACAATTTTCTTCTCACCATGCTTCGGCTGGCTCGCGAGCGCGACCGCCTGTCCGTTGTCGACGACCAGTTCGGCGCTCCCACGACTTCAATCGATCTCGCCCGTGCAACCCATGACCTCGTCACCGGTATCTTCGCTGGGCGTTTCGGCGCTGCGCCGGAATGGCAAGGACTCTACCACACGACCTGTGGCGGCGCGGTTTCCTGGTTCGGGTTCGCGCAGGCGATCTTTACCCGTTCGGCGGAGTTGCTAGGCACCCGGGTTCCCCTTCTTACGCCCATCCCCACCAGCGACTACCCCACTCCTGCCGCGCGTCCTCGAAATTCCGTCCTCTCGAATGCCAGGCTCCTCGCCCGCTTCGGTTTGCAACTTCCCACGTGGCAAGCGGGCCTTGAAGAAGCGCTTCAAGTATTGCGATTGCGCGGGGCAACCAGCCAGTAGGTTTTTGACCGTTCAGTTTTGTACCAAAGGGGGTGCCCCAGGTCTCGATTTTGAGACCTGGGAACCGCGAAACTGATGGTACGAATTCATGCGGTCAGAGACCTGGCTAATTCCTAAAAGCCGAAGGTCCGGGGCTCAGGAAATCCCTGTACCTGCGAACGGCTAGGCGAGTTTTTCTAGCGCGCCGCGGGCCGCCTTGCAAGCTTCTGCTCTCGCGGCGCCAATTTTGTCAGGATGGATGATTTACTCATCACATGGCCGCGAATACATCTCCAGCAGCATTCGCGCCGCGCGGAACGAGGATGTCCGCCCATCTGCCACATCCCGCTCCAGCGCAGCCAAACTGTGGCGCACGGCCGGATGCGTTTCGAACCGCTGCCGAAGCGCGTACTCAATCATCGCGTGCAGCCAACGTTTCTGCTGAGCACGGCGCGCGTGTTCAAACCATCCGTCTGCCTTCGTGAGCGCAACATACTCGATGACAGAGTCCCAAAGTTCCCGGATACCTGTCCCCGTCAACGCCGAGCATGTCATCGCGCGTGGCGTCCAACCAGATTCCCGTGCCGGGAAGAAATGCAGCGCATTCTGAGCTTCGGCGCAGGCACGCTCTGCAGCGCCTAGGTTCCCCCCATCAGCCTTGTTCACTGCAACCAGATCCGCAAGCTCCATCACGCCGCGCTTGATGCCCTGCAGTTCATCGCCAGCACCAGCCAGCGTGACCAGCAAAAAGAAATCCACCATCTCGTGCACTGCCGTTTCCGACTGTCCCACGCCGATGGTCTCCACTAGAATGTTGCGATATCCTGCCGCCTCGCATAGCAACATTGCCTCTCGCGTGCGTTGCGCCACTCCACCGGCGATTCCCCTCGAAGGCGAGGGCCGGACAAATGCCATCTCACTCGCGGCCAGCGTCGTCATCCGTGTTTTGTCGCCGAGGATGCTTCCGCCCGAAAGTTGGCTGCTGGGATCGATCGCCAACACGGCCACCTTCTGGTTCTGTTCAGTGATCAGGTATCGGCCTAAGGCCTCAATCAAGCTGCTCTTGCCTGCGCCCGGAACGCCTGTGATTCCGATGCGGATGGAATGTCCGCTGTTTGGCAGGCAGTCTTCCACGATCTGCTCAGCCAGCTCTCGGTCGGCGTCGCGCGCGCTCTCAATCAACGTCACCGCGCGGGCAAGAACCAGGCGATCGCCATGCACAATCCCATCGACGTATTCCTCGCGGGAAGGCGGCTTAGCCCGCGCCGCCACCTGAGGTACCGCAATTGGACCGCATCCAGCCCGTTCGTGCAACCCACTCTTCATCATGTTCTCCGCTGCCATGTCTAGCGCAGCGCGGTAACACTCAGCATCTCAACGATCTTCTGCGCCGCCACCGGAATCACCGTCCCCGGACC
Source organism: uncultured Acidobacteriaceae bacterium (assembly GCA_963802955.1). Lineage (GTDB taxonomy): Bacteria > Acidobacteriota > Terriglobia > Terriglobales > Acidobacteriaceae > Telmatobacter. The sequence goes on along the minus strand of CAWDKT010000007.1, from coordinate 201,609 downwards.
GTAGATTCCGGCTACACCAGCGTCATAGAGGAACTTGTAATCCTGCGGCGGGACGACTCCGCCTACCACCACGAGAATGTCGCCGCGGCCCAACACTCGCATTTCGTTGATCAGTTGTGGCACCAGCGTCTTGTGCGCCGCCGCCAGGCTCGAGACACCCACCACGTGCACATCGCTTTCCATGGCAAACCGCGCCACCTCGCTCGGTGTCTGAAATAAGGGGCCAATGTCCACGTCGAATCCGATGTCCGCGAATGCCGTCGCAATTACCCTGGCGCCGCGGTCGTGCCCGTCCTGCCCCATCTTCGCGACCAGGATGCGCGGCTGGCGGCCCTCCTCGCGCGCGAACTCTTCCACCATCCTCCGCGCTTTCTTGAACTCCTCCACATTTGCGCTTGCTGCTGAGTACACGCCGGAGATCGTATGTGGCGTCGCTTCATACCGGCCCCAGACATTTTCAAGCGCCAGCGAGATTTCGCCCAGCGTTGCGCGTTTCCGCGCCGCCTCCATGGCGCACTCCAGCAGATTGCCCTCACCGGACGCCGCGCACCGTTCCAACCCCCTCAGCGCATCGCGAACTGTAACGCTGTCGCGTTCGCGCTTCAACTCGTCGAGTCGTCCCACCTGCGCCCGGCGCACGGCATCATTGTCTACGTCGAGCACTGGAATCTCCGGTTCTTGGTTCGTGCGATATGCGTTCACTCCGACAATCACCTCGCTCCCTGAATCAATCCCTGCCTGCCTGCGCGCCGCCGCCTCTTCGATCCGCATCTTTGGCAACCCGGTTTCAATCGCCTTTGCCATTCCGCCAACGGCCTCAATTTCCTCAATCAATTCCCACGCCGCATGCATAAGTTCGTGGGTCAACCGCTCCACATAATACGATCCGGCCCACGGATCGACGGCATTCGTGATGCCGATCTCGCTCTGCAGGTAAAGCTGCGTGTTGCGCGCGATGCGCGCCGAAAAGTCCGTCGGCAGCGCCAGAGCCTCGTCCAGCGCATTTGTATGCAGCGATTGCGTCCCGCCAAATGCAGCAGCCAACGCTTCAACGCATGTGCGAACCACGTTGTTATAGGGATCCTGCGCCGTCAGGCTCCATCCCGACGTCTGCGAGTGCGCGCGCAGCGCCAGCGACCTCGGGTTCTTTGCTCCCAATCCTTTCACGATCTTCGCCCACAACACACGCGCGGCGCGCATCTTGGCAATCTCCATGAAATGGTTCATGCCAACACCCCAAAAGAAAGAAATCCGCGGCGCAAAATCATCTACATCGAGCCCTGCGTTCACGCCGGCGCGCAGGTACTCCAGACCGTCGGCCAGTGTGTATGCCAACTCCAGGTCCGCTGTCGCGCCCGCCTCCTGCATGTGATAACCGCTCACGCTGATGCAATTGAATCGCGGCATTTTTGTCGCGCAATAGCGGAAGATATCCGCGATGATGCGCATTGATCCCGCAGGAGCGTAGATATACGTGTTGCGGACCATGAACTCCTTCAAGATATCGTTCTGAATGGTTCCGCTCAGCTGCTTCGGTGCAATCCCTTGTTCTTCAGCGGCGACAACGTAAAACGCCATGATTGGCAGCACGGCGCCGTTCATCGTCATCGACACAGACATCTGGTCGAGGGGAATCCCCGAGAATAAAATCTTCATGTCGAGCACCGAATCGATCGCCACGCCTGCCTTGCCGACGTCTCCCGGCCACGCGCTCGTGATCGGAATCGTAGCCCCGGTGCGTGGCTAGGTCGAACGCAACCGATAATCCGCGTTGTCCCGCGGCAAGATTGCGCCGGTAAAATGCATTTGACTCCTCGGCAGTAGAAAAGCCCGCATACTGCCGAATCGTCCATGGCCGCAGGGCATACATCGCGCTGTAAGGGCCGCGCAGATACGGTGGAATGCCCGCCGCATAGTCGAGGTGTTCCAGTCCAGCCAAATCTTCCGCCGTATAAAGTCTTTTGATCGCGATGTGCTCAGGCGAGCGCCATTCTTCGCCGTTCTGTCCGCCATCACACTTTTGCAGAGCCTCCGCTTCGGCTACGAAGCTCGAACCGCGTGACCGGCTCCAACCGATCCTTGTAAAATCCGGGCGCATCGTTAGTCCTTGATCCCCAACCGTTCATGCCACTTCGCCAACACTTCCACGGCGTTGCTGCGAAGGTGCACAAAATCCACGATCCCTGTGGTCACGAGCTGCTCCACATTCTCTGGATATCCCGCCACAATCACCGGAGTTTTGCGGCCCATTGCCTTCATCTTCGGCATCAGACTTGCCGCGATCCCCGAGTACTCGGCATCCGAGCTGCAGAGGACAATCAGGTCACCTTCCGCGCTTGCAATCTCTTCAGCTATCGTGAATGGCCTCGTCTCAATCTCGAACCCGGCACAGGCAAAAAAGCTCGCCGCAAAACCGGATCGCGCCACGCGCATGTTCGCATCGCCAATCTCGGCCAGCAGAATGTGAGGCGTCTTTGCTCCAGCGGCGGACTGTCGCTCGATGCGCAGGCGCAGTTCCTCATACATCTTCGCGCCGCGCCTGGTCTCGTTCATACGCTTTTCGTCCACGCGATCCAGCGCCTTTTCTGCCCGATTCACGAATTGATTTGTTCCCACGAGCACACGCCGGCGCGTCGCGACAGCCTTCTCGCGCGCCGCTAGCGAAGAAGCCAGCTCCCGCTCAAGCGTGCCCTCGGTCTGCGCCTTCCGGTGTCCGCCGCGCGCCTCGATCTCCTGAAAGCGCTTCCAGCCCTCGCGCGCAAGGAAATCTGTGATCGCCTCCACATAGTACGATCCACGCGCCGCGTCGGCTACGTGCCCCAGCCGGGATTCATGCTTCAGCAGGAGCTGCGTATTCCGCGCGAGCCGCCTGCTTGCCTCATCCGGTTGTTTGTAGCACTCATCGAACGGGGCGACCGTCAGTGAATCGGCACCGCCGAGGATCGCGGCCATCGCTTCAGTGGTTCCGCGCAAGATGTTCACATTGGGATCGTAGATGGTCTTGTTCCAACGTGAGGTTCGCGCTGCAATCCGTGTTCTCGGTCTTCTAAGAGTGCCGCCAAAGATCTCAATTGCACGCGCCCACATGAGTCGGAACGCGCGCAGCTTGGCAATCTGGAAAAAGTAATTTGCGCCAATCGTGAAACTGACCTCCAGCGCCGACGCTGCATCGTCCACCCCGACCTCGCGCTCCTGCATGGCAGCCAGAAAATCCACGCCGGCAGCAAGCGCGAATCCAATCTCTTCAACCGCAGTCGCTCCGGATTCCTCAAACTCTTCGGCGTGAATTGTGAACGGCACAAACCTAGACTGCGCCGCTGTAATGACCTTCGCTGCAAACTCCACGTTCGCCAGTGCGTCGAATCCGGTCGAAACCGGGTCACGATGCCGTTCGCGTAGCCATTCGATCAGCAACCTGATCAATGGCTCATCGGCGTACTCAAAGTGCAGCGGAACCTCATTAAGATTCGCGGTCAGAAGCTTCAACTCTGCCGCGTTCGCGACCCGAACCGCGCGAAACGCAATTTCATCTGTGCCTGCAGCTACAGAGGCTTGCGCCGCCCGGTTTGCAGCCTCCAGGTCCACCTCGTCAATTGCTTCGCGAATCCGGCAGCCGCCCCTCGCCGGCGCGCCAACCCGTTGCGGCAACTCGCAGGATGAGTGGTCTGGGCATTCCAGGTTTTTGAGATCCTCGGCGCGGTAGAAGGGATTCACCGCCATCCCCTCCTCAGTTCGCCAGATGAGTTTCTTCTCGTAATCGGCGCCCTTCAGATCCCGGGCAATAGCATCAGCCCACTCCGCGGTACTTACCGGAGGAAACTCTTCAAGCAAATGTTCGGTTACCATCTTTTCTCACTTGCCCCTCAGGGTCTTCAACCATCTCGATCAGAAAACCGAACGCGGCCTCGTCCCGCGACTTCGGGTGGACAAAAAATACCGTCGTACCTCGCGAACCTTTGCGCGGGGCTGTTTCGAGCAGGTGAAATCCGGCGGCCAGCATCGCGTCGAATGCCCGCTGCGCACTTTCGACGCGGAACGCCACATGAGCAAGACCTCCGCGTCCGCCATTTTTGTCGATAAGCTTCTGCACCGGCGATTCAGCGGAAAGCGGCTCCAGGAGCTGAATCAGGTTGGGTCCTTCGCCGATTCTAAGCAGTGCTTCGCGCACCTGGTCCCTTCCCCGCACTTCCTCTCGATGAATCTCTTTGAATCCCAAAGCCTCGTACGCCTTTACCTGATCGTCAAGTTCGCCGCGCACGACCGCGATCGCCACGTGATCCACGAACATGATCCCGGGAACTCGTTTCAAATCCTCCTCGACGCTGCTCATCCTGCCCTTCCAATTCCTTCCGCGGGAAAACTTCCCCCGGATGTCACTCGCACTCCACTAAAATCTGGTTCATCTTCACGGAGTCTCCCGGCGCGACGTGCACGCTCTTCACCGTTGCCGCGTGCGGAGCTGTCACATTCGTTTCCATCTTCATGGCTTCCAGCACCACGATCAGTTGGCCCTCTTCTACGGTCTGCCCCGGCCGCGCATTCACCTCGATCACCAGTCCCGTCACTGGACTGTGACACGCTTTTCCGTGCGCATCCCACATACCGCCGTAGCTCTGCGCACGTTCAGCTCCTGTATGCATCGCGCGATAAGGCACATAGCTTGGGGCAGGCAGGCTCTCTTCTTCCTCCAGAACCTCTACGTCAACCTCGTAAGCCTTGCCGTCAATCGTGATTTGAAGCTTCAACCTGCTGTTTCCTTTCTGCAAATTCCTCTAACGCTCATCCGTTTTGGCGCAGATTGTGCGAACTTTGCACGATCACACGTCCCTGCTGCGCCCAGGTGGTCGGCACTCTCTTCTGCCGCCTGCGGCCGCGCGGAGCGAATGCGCGCTTTCTTTCCCAGGAATGCCGTCGCCGCCGCTGTCAATGTCGCCAGAGTTTGCGGCGTCATCGGCTCTTTCTCGCGCTTCTCGCTGAAAATGCTTTCCTCTGTGGCTTCAGCCAGAGCTTCGCCTTGATGCGCATGCTCTGCCTGCAACCGGCTGAGTTCGGCTACGCGCCCTTGAAGCGCCTTTACCGTTGCTGCCATCGTATTGATCTGCCGCTCCATCTCCGTTTGCCGCTCGCCTACGGCGTATCGCAAGGCTCGTGATAATGCGACATACACCGCCGCGCATCCTGTTCCCAGCAGCAGTACCGCCATCATCCAATCCGTCGAATGCAGTTTCACGCGCCGTCTCCTGTCGCTCACGTCTCGCCGGCCAGCCTTTGCCGGCATGGTTGCATCTCACAGCGGAATCAGTCCGTGCTTCTTTTGCGGCCGCAGTTCACGCTTGCTGTGCAGCGATTCAAGCGCGCGCGCTAGATATCTGCGCGTCTCCGCCGGCTCAATAATGTCGTCTACGAGCCGCCGTCCTGCGGCCACATAAGGGTTCGAAAACGTGTCGCGGTATTCGTCCACCATTTCCTTGCGCCGCGCTGCTTTGTCTTCGGCCGCTTCGATCTCGTGACGGAAGACAATTTCTGCCGCACCCTCTGCGCCCATCACTGCAATCTCAGCTGTCGGCCACGCCACGACGCGATCGGCTCCCAATCCTTTCGAGCACATCGCAATGTAGGCGCCGCCGTAGGCCTTGCGCAGGACCACCGTGATCTTCGGCACAGTCGATGCCGAATACGCAAAAAGCAATTTCGCGCCATGCCGGATAATCCCTCCGCGTTCCTGCTCCACACCCGGCAGAAATCCCGGCACATCCACAAACGTCAGCAAGGGAATATTGAAGGCGTTGCAGAAGCGCACAAACCTGGCCGACTTGTCCGACGCATCAATGTCGAGTGCGCCAGCCATTACACATGGCTGGTTGGCAACGATGCCCACCGGCCTGCCCTGCAACCTTCCGAAGCCGATTACGATATTCGCGGCAAACTCCGGTTGAATCTCCAGAAAGTCCTCGTTGTCAACTACGCGCACCAGGACGTCGCGCACGTCGTAGGCCATCTTGGCTTCCACTGGAACGATTTCGTTCATGCCCGAATCAGCCTTCAAACGTCCGCTGAAAGGCAATCGCGGCGGATCTTCCATGTTGTTCGCCGGCATAAAACTCAGCAGCCGCCGGCAAAGCTCAATCGCTTCGTCGTCGTCGCGCGCAATAAGGTGCACCACACCCGAGTAATGCATCTGTGACTGCGCGCCGCCCAGATCCTCGGCGCTTACCTCTTCACCTGTCACCTGCTTGATCACCTGCGGGCCCGTAATGAACATCCGCGCGCCCTCGGTCTGGATCACGAAGTCTGTGAGTGCCGGGCTATAGGCAGCGCCGCCGGCGCACGGGCCGCAGATCAGTGCGATTTGCGGCACCGTCCCTGAAAGCATCACGTTGTGGTAGAAGACCCGCGCATAGCCGGCCAGGCTGTCGATCCCTTCCTGAACGCGCGCGCCGCCTGAGTCGTTAATGAATACAAATGGGCTTCCGGTCTTCAGGCTCATGGCCATCATCTCGGCAACTTTGTTACAGTGCGTCTCGCCTGCGGCTCCGCCTGCCACCGTAAAATCCTGGCTCGCCAGGTGCACAAGCCGCCCGTCAATCGTCGCGCTGCCCGTGACCACGCCGTCAGCCGGCAACTCCTTCTCGGCCATTCCAAAATAGGTGGCGCGATGTTTCGAGAACAGCCCGATTTCCTCGAAGCTCCCCTTGTCCGTCAGCCGATCGATGCGTTCTCGCGCTGTAAGCTTCCCTGACGCGTGCTGCCGGTCGATGCGGTCCTTGCCGCCGCCCAACTCCAGCTCAGCGCGTTTCGCCTGCAGCTCAGCAATCTTGTCGCCGATTGTCTTCTTCTTCGCGATTTCTTCTTGAGTCAGCATGTCAGCACCTGGAGAAACTGCAAATCAAGCAATTGCTATGCCGGCCAGGCGCACTTCGCCTTTCCTGCACCGCCGTCATTCTATGCCCGGCTATGCGTCCTCCGATGTGATCAGGTTCACTCAGTTGAGATACCGGAAACCTATTGCTTTTCCATGGTTTGCGAGTCCTGAGGTGGGTGCGTCAATACTCGTCCGGGCGGCAGTGCGGTGGAATTTGTGACAAGCACAATTGGCGTGCGCTGCCGCGCTTGCAGGACGAATATAACCGCCTTAATCTTCAATTAGATAGGAAGAAGTTGCGATTCAAGATCGCAGGGGCTCCTCTTGCAAAGCACCGGAAACTACTTCGCCCCCCGGTTGAGTTCCCGTCGAGACCAGGCATCATTGAAAGATGGAAAAGACCGGAAGTTCGCCTCCAAGTGGTGAAGCCGATCCGAAGCCCCGCCTCTTCACTACGAAAACCGCGTCCTTCGCCAAAGCAGCATCCCGCACCACACCAGCGGCACAATCGTGCCCGCAATGAGCACCAACATCCATTGCGTATTCACGTAAATGTGCTGCGGCCGCGTCCCCATGGCCAGCCAGACGAAGATGCCTGTTGCCACCGAGACAATCAGAATCTCCCACCAGCGCCGCGGATGCTTGTGGTCGGCCGATGGATCATCGCCGCCGACCACTGCGGCCACACTCTCCGCATCCAGCCCGTAGCGCTTGCACTCTCGAAGCGTCGCTTGGTGCCAGCTCTCCATTTCCGACGGCGGCGGCTCAGCCAGGCTGATCGATAGAGCGCCGAGGATCATGATGCTCGATCCGGCGAGGATCAGCAGCCGCCCGCCTGTGGCCAGACCGGCAAACTCGCCAAATACAAGCGCGCCCCACGCCAGTCCCCAAAGCTGGTTGGTGTTTGAGAGTGGAATGCCGCGGCCGATTCCGATGTACTTGGCCGCGTATTGCTGAAACAGATCGCCGATCACCCAGCAGAACCCGCCGACGAACGGCCAGAAGAGCATGGGCCGCGCCCGATGCAGCTCCGCGCCGAGCGGCACCATTCCGCCGTAGAAAACCCATCCCAGGACGAACACCGTACCCAACTCGCCGAAAATGAAAATCGTCACGAACGAAAGCGGGTTCATGCCGCTGATATAGGCCTTGCGGTAGGGAATGTACATCGTGCCCAGCAGCACGCCCGCGCCCAGTGCCGCGATAATCCCGGTCGCGGCCTTTCCCGGCGTGCCGGCATTTTGCTGCGCAGTCGCTACCGCCAGAACTGCCGCGCCAAACACAATCGCCGCTGCCCCGCCGATCACCTTCGCCCAGTCCTTCGCTCGCGAGCCCCGCAACTCCTTGAACAGCAGGCAGCCCCAGAACAGGCCCACCAGGCTGTTCGTGTTCCACAGCGGAAACGCGATTGCCAGGCCGACGTTGCGCACAGCGAAAATCGTCAGCGTGTTCGCCACGGCCCATAGCATTCCAGCCAAAAGGGCCCATACCATCAGGTGCGGCTTCTCCCGCAGATCGCTGAAGACAAATCCCGTCCCTTTCAGCAGCGTGGGAATCGTCCAGCGCGCCACAAACGCGCCCATCACCATGCCCATTGAAATGATGAACGGCGAGAAGCCCACATTCACAAGCTTCGTCGGAGCCTCGGCGGTGCCCAGCCACACCGCAGCCGCGAGCCCGCAGAAAACACCCAGCTTGTGGAGCGAAATGGTCGACCGCATTGTCGCGGTGGCCGTGCTCTCGTTCATGCGCTTACCTCAGGGTCATCAGAAGCGTAATTCCCAGCACCAGCACCACCACGGGCACCCAGAGATGCACGTCCGTCACGATCGCCAACAGAGTAGAAACATCCCTTGAGCGCTTCACCCCGACACCTCCGCGAGCCGCACCGGCCGATGCTCATCGAACGACTTCCGCGCCGCCAATGCCATGATGACGGGCACCCGGCCGTCAGCGCCGGTCACGGGCGTTGGTTTGTCCTCAATCACGGCCTCCACAAATTGCTCGAGCTCCAGTGCAAAGCTCTCCGGGTAGCGATCCATGAAGAACTTCAGCGGCAGATCGGAGTAGACTGACTCTCCGGTGCTCACCTGAACTTCGTTGGGGAAGCGATTCTCGGTCGCAATCTTGCCCTTGGTGCCAAGGATCTCTACGCGCTGGTCGTAGCCAAACACCGCCTTGCGGCTGTTATCAATGGTGCCGATCGCGCCATTCTTGAAGCGCAACGTCACGATCGCCATCTCCAGATCGCCCGCCTCGCCGATTTCGGGCTCGGCCAGTACGCCTCCCGTCGCGTACAACTCCTTCACTTCGTCGCCGATCAGGAACCGCGCCATGTCAAAGTCGTGAATCATCATGTCCATGAAGATCCCGCCCGAGGTTCGGATATAGGAAATCGACGGCGGCGCGGGATCGCGGCTGATGATGTGCATCAGGGCTGGTGTGCCGATCTCGCCCCTAGCCACCGCCCCGCGCACGCGCGCAAAGTTCGAATCAAACCGCCGGTTGAATCCGATCTGCAACTTTACCCCCGCCTTCGCCGCTGCGTCGAGCGCCATGTCAATCTTCTCCAGGCTGAATGCGATCGGCTTTTCGCAGAAGATCTGCTTTCCCGCCTTTGCCGCTTGCACGATCAGGTCAGCGTGCGTGCCCGTCGGCGTACAAATCAGCACCGCATCCACTGTTGAATCTTCGATCACCTCGTCAGCCGACGCAACCACCTTGGGAATGCCGCACCGCGCCGCCAGGGCTTCCGCAGCTTCGCGCTTCAGGTCCGCGATGCAGACAGTCTCGGTCTGAGGCAGCCGAAACGCCAGAGTCTCCGCGTGAACCTTCCCGATCCGCCCCGCTCCAATGATTCCAAACCGAAGTTTCTTTTCGCTCATTTCATTGAATCCCTCAAAAACAGCTCTCAGCGTTGAGTCTTCCGCTTTCGTCCGAGTCTCCAGCAATGGACAGCAATTCGTCAATGCACGGCATCGCACCGTAATCTGTTGAGCAGTCGTCCGATGCTCCCACCCGACTCGACGTCCGCCCCGCTTCAGCGCCGCATCGGCCTTCGCTCGGCCGTGCTCTTCAACATGCTTGAGATGATCGGTGTCGGCCCCTTCATCACGCTGCCGCTCATCATCGCTGCAGCAGGCTACCGGCTCTCGGTTTGGGCCTGGGTCCTCGGCGCCGGTATTGCCATTGCCGACGGCCTCGTCTGGGCCGAACTCGGCGCCGCCTTCCCGCGCGCCGGCGGGTCGTACGCCTTTCTGCGCGAAATCTACGGCCCCGAACGCGCCGGCAAGTGGCTGAGCTTCCTCTTCGTCTGGCAGCTCAGTTTTACTGCCCCGCTTTCCATCGCTTCAGGCTGCATCGGCCTATCCAGCTTTCTCGCTGTCTTTTGGCCCGGACTCGAATCGGCGCCCATCGCCGCCCTGCCTGCCCTTCACTACGCCAACTTCGCTGCTGCCGCGGCCTGCCTTCTCGTCACTGCACTGCTTTATCGCAATCTCAGTTCCGTCACTCGTCTCGCCTGGGTGCTTTTCGCGGGAGTCATGGCCGCCATCACCGGCGTCATCGTCTCCGGCTTCGCCCACGCCGCAGCCACGGGCGGATGGCACATGCCCGCCGCACCCGCGCTCCCTGCGGCGCTTGCTCTGGGCGGTCTCGCGCAGGCCACGCTGATCGCCACCTATGATTATTGGGGCTACTACAACATCACGTTTCTCGGCTCCGAGGTTCGGCGGCCCGAGCGCACCATCCCCCGCGCCATCCTGCTTTCAGTCCTCTTTGTCTCCGCATTCTATATTGCAATGAACCTGGCCGCGCTGCCATCCCTGCGCCATGTTGCATCGCAGGCAGCCGAATCCGCCACACTTCGCGTGCAGCTCGTCGCCGATATCGCCCGCTCTGCCTTCGGCCGCTGGGCCGGTTACACCATCGCCGCCCTCATCGTGTGGACCGCCTTTGCCAGCGTCTTCTCGCTCCTCCTCGGCTATTCCCGCGTCCCATACGCCGCCGCCCGCGACGGCAACTACTTCCGCTTTCTGGCAGCGGTGCACCCCAGGCACGGCATTCCTCACCGCTCGCTCGTCGCTCTTGGGCTGGTGGGAGCTTTCTTCTGTTTCTTTACGCTGACGCAGGTGATTACCATGTTGGTGATCACGCGCATCCTCCTGCAGTTCTTCCTGCAACAAGCGGGTGTGATTCTGCTGCGCATCCAAAGACCGAACCTGGAGCGGCCTTTCCGAATGCCCCTCTACCCACTGCCTCCGCTTGCAGCCATGGCCGGATTCGCCTTTATCCTGGTCAACCGCGCTCACGCACTCGGCGAACTCCTGGTGGCCGCGGGCATTGCTGCCTCGGGAACGCTGCTTTATCTGTTCCGCGCACGAAGGTTGCGGCAATGGCCATTCGCGTCCCCACCACAAGCCCTTGGCCCCGGAATCAGACCAACAGAAACCCTGTCATCCTGAATGCCCCTCGCACTAAGCAGAGCGAAGTGGAAGGCGAGTGGAAGGATCTGCGGTTTCACCCATTTTTCGCGTCGCGGCGGAAGGCATAATTTCACTATGAGCACCTCGCAACACGACGCCACCATCCTCGACCAGTTCACTCGCCAGGCCGAGCCCTTCGCACAGCGGCATGGCTACAGCAAGGACCCCATCCTCGGCCTGATGGCCGACTGCGCCGCCGTCCGGCCCGAGGATACCGTGCTCGACGTCGCCTGCGGTCCGGGCATCATCTCCTGCTTCTTTGCAAAGCTCGCACGCCACGTCACCGGCCTCGACTTCGTTCCCGCCATGCTCGATCGCGCTCGCCGCTATCAGGTCGAACAGCAGGTCAAAAACGTCACATGGCAACTCGGTTCCTCCAGCGATCTGCCGTTTGTCGACAACACATTCGACTGCGTGATCACCCGCTTTTCGTTCCACCACTTTCTCGAGCCAATCGACGCGCTGCGCGAAATGAAACGCGTCGCAAAACCGGGCGGAACGGTCCTCCTTTGCGATGTCGCACCCAGCGTCGCAACCCAGGCCGCTTTCAACCATTGGGAGATTCTGCGCGATCCCTCGCACACCCGCGCCCTCACTCTTGCCGAATTGGAAGCATTGGGTGCATCGGCCGGGCTTGTTCTCCGCCGCAAAGAACAGTTGAAATTCGATCGCGATCTCGAAGGACTCCTCGCCGGTTCTTTCCCGGGACCCGGGGATGCCGACCGCATCCGCGCGCTCTTCGAGGCAGACATCCGCGCCGAAACCGACACTCTCGGTGTCGCCGCTCGCCGCGAAAACGACGCCATCCGCCTCACATATCCGGTCGTCGTGCTTGCCTGGAAATTGCCCGCCTGAACCCTCGGCCGGCACTGGTTTCGTGCGTTCAATATCCTTGTAACTTCAATAGCCACTAAGGTGTCTAATAAAGGCAGCCGCAAGCTTCCCCTTGCGAGGTCATCATGATCATTGGCAAACCGCCCGACATTCCCTCGTCCGAAATCACAACCCGCAGCGCCTACCTGCATTACCTAAGCCGCCGCCGCTTCTTGAAGGGCGCTGCCGCGGTAGGTGCAGCCGCACTCGGAGCGGATCGTGTGGCCCAACTCGTCTCGCCGCGCATCTCCGCCCGTGCGGATTCGAAGCTGGAAACCGTGCCGAGCCCGCTGACGACGACGGGCGAGAAGCTCACGCCCTACGAGGACATCACGCACTACAACAACTTCTACGAGTTCGGCGTCGACAAGGCCGACCCCGCGAAGCACGCCGGAGGCCTGCCAACGCGCCCCTGGACAGTCAAAGTTGAGGGCAAAGTTGCCAAGCCGCTCACCTTCTCCATCGATGATCTCCTAAAACCCCGCCCGCTCGAAGATCGCGTCTACCGTCATCGCTGCGTCGAGGCATGGAGCATGGTGATCCCCTGGGTCGGCTACTCGCTCTCTGAGTTCATCAAGCAGTGCAATCCGCTCTCCACCGCTAAATACGTTCAGTTCATCTCCTATTTTGACCGCCGTGTCGACCAGTGGGCCGACCAGGATCCCTCGATAGTCTGGCCTTACTCTGAAGGGCTGCGGATGGACGAGGCCATGAACCCGCTTACGCTTCTGACGTTCGGCCTCTATGGCGAAACTCTGCCGAACCAGGATGGCGCGCCCGTCCGCATCGTTTTGCCATGGAAGTACGGCTACAAATCCGCCAAGTCGATCGTCTCCGTGAAATTTGTTGAAAAGGAGCCCGCCACTACCTGGAACGATCAGGCTCCGTTTGAGTACGGGTTCTACTCGAATGTGAACCCAAATGTCGATCGCGTGCCCTGGAGCCAGAAGACAGAGCGCCGCATCGGCCTGCCCTTCTACGATCAGCTTCGCGCCACGCTGATGTTTAACGGATACGCCGAGCAGGTGGCTTCAATGTACGCAGGGATGGATCTGCGCAAGTACTACTGACGACGGGATTCGCTGGCCTGCAAAAGGAAGAGCAGGGAACGGCTTCCTGTGAATGACGAACTTCTAACTGGCGAATCCAAATTGATCGCCGACTCGCTGGTTTACTAACTCGCCATGAGCCGATCAACCATCATCCTGCTCAAAATCGCTGTCTGGATTGCGTGCCTCGCGCCTTTTGTCTGGCTTGCATGGGGCGCGGTCATGAACACCCTCGGCCCGGATCCCACGGGAACGATTGCCTTCACCACGGGCCGCACAACGCTGCGTCTGCTCGTCATCACGCTGGCGATCTCTCCGATACGCCGTCTCTGGCCCCGTCTAAGCTGGCTCATCCGGTTTCGCCGCCTGTTGGGCCTATTTGCTTTCTTCTACGCTTCGCTTCACATGCTCACCTGGGTTGGCCTCTACGCCGGCTTCGACATCCAATCCATGGCCGTCGATATCGCGCGCCGCCGCTACATCACCGCGGGAATGGCCGCTTACCTGTTGCTCTTGCCTTTGGCGCTTACCTCGACCGCGTGGTCCATCCGCAAGCTCGGCGGCAAAAACTGGGGCCGCCTGCACAAGCTCATCTACCTCGCCGCGGTCTGCGGGGTGGTTCACTACTGGTGGCAGATGAAACCGGGGGTGCTCACGCCGCTCAGGATCACCATCATCCTCGCTGTGGTTCTCCTCGCACGCCCGGTGCTCGCCTTCGTTCATCGCCGCAAAGCTCGCGCTGCTGTGACGGCTTGAAGCGGTTCGGTGGCGAGATGGATGTCGTTGCGGACGGGACCGTGGAACCGGAGATGGTGCGCTTCGCACATCGCGAGCCCGGCAACGATTGCGTGCCAATCTTATGTCCAAGCCAGTGCGTCTGGGTGGTTTTGGCTCGGGATTCACTTGGAAATGTATTTTCGAAGCGCGCTTCGAAATCCCTGTCTGGCGCTGTATCCTTTTGAGAAGGCAATACTCTGCAATTGGCTGATCGTTCGGGATGCCTGGTTTCGGGTGTCTGCGGATTTCGTTTTCGTGAATTGAAGCAATCGATGAAGGAGTAGTTCATGCGAAGCGGTTTGCTAAGGAAGCTTGCAACTGCAGGTGCGTTGACGGTGGCAATGGCAGTGATGCCCGCAGCGCTTTCAGCACAGGGCGGCACGACTGTTCTGAAGCCAGCTGACATGGCGAAGTTGATGCCGGCCAGCGTTTTTTATCGCGGACAGGTTGCGACAACGCAACTGCGCAATTCGGGTGGATTGAAATTCAGCGACGGGTCCTTCGTCCTGGCCAGCCTTGTGGATACATCCGGTTATTCAAATGCTGTCGCCGCAAAATACCAGGGCTATTTCATCACCGAGGTCCCAATCAAAGTTGGGGGCAAGAACCTTCCAGCAGGCGTCTACGGATTCGGATTCATCGCGGGCAACCGGTTCCTCATTACCGATGTGGGCGGCCACGATGTGCTCAGCACCGCCAGCGCGGTCGATGCGAAGCTGGAGCGCCCGAGACCGCTCGAAGTGCTCGCAGATCCGAGTGGTGGTTTCCGGCTCTACGCCGGACGGCAATATGTTGTGCTGACGCGCTGATCCGTGCGCGCCCGTTCGCGAATGATTTGTTCGTGAATCCCGCAGCGACGGGAATGGCCCTCCGGGCCTGATGGCGCATCCGTTTGCTGCGCTAGAGTGGAATAGATGCTTTCGCGACAAATCGAATCTCTGGTTTTCTGCCTGCTGTTCCTGGGTGTATCGTGGCTCCCTGCACAAGTGCAACCGGCGGCCGGCGCCCAGCCCGGCCAGAGCGAACAACCAACGACTCCAAGCACAGGGATGGCGAATGCAGGGCCGCAGGAGGCCCAGTTCGACACGCAGCACCGGCCCATCACGGCTGGGGGGTTCGTCAAAACCGGCCCCATCATTTTTCAGGATGTGGCCAAAGCTGCCGGCCTCACGAGCTGGCATCACAAGGCAGGCACCCCCGAAAAGCGTCTCATCCTCGAAGCCAAGGGGCCGGGCGTATGTTTGCTCGACTATGACAACGACGGCTGGCTCGACATTTACCTGATCAACGGCTCAACCTACGATGCTCTAACGGGCAAGGCTACTCCCCCGCATGCGGCCCTCTTTCACAACAATCACGACGGAACATTTACCGACGTGACAGAAAAGGCGGGAGTAGCCAACGATCGCTGGGGTTACGGATGCGCCGTCGGCGACTACGACAACGATGGCTGGCCCGATCTCTACGTGACCAACTACGGCAAGAATCGTCTTTACCACAACAACCACGACGGCACCTTTAGCGACGTGGCTGAGAAGGCGGGAGTCACCATTGGTACTTGGTCAACTGGCGCAACCTTCGGCGACTACGACGGCGATGGACGCCTCGATCTGTTCGTGGATGGTTATGCGCAGATCGATCTGAGCAATCCCCCGCTCTCGAGGTCCAAGGCGATCGGTTATGGCATGTGCCAGTATCGCGGCGTGGAGGTGATGTGCGGTCCGCGCGGCTTGAAGGGCGAACACGACCATCTTTTTCACAATAACGGCGATGGTACCTTCACTGACGTAAGCAGGAAGCTCGGTGTCGACGATCCCAATGGCTACTACGGGCTTGGCGCCTTATTCGCCGACGTCAACAACGACGGCAAGCCGGACCTGCTCGTGGCCAATGACTCGACTCCGAACTACCTTTATATGAACAAGGGGAACGGAACGTTCGAAGACGACAGCTACGAAAGCGGCTATGCCCTGAACAAGGATGGCCGTGAGATCGCGAATATGGGTATCGCCGCGGGCGACTACCAGAACAACGGACATCTTTCGATCGTGAACACCGATTTTGCCGACGATTACAATGTCCTCTTCCAGAACGACGGAACGGGATTCTTTACGGATGTCAGTTATCAGGCGGGCATTGCCGAGTCTTCCATACCCTTTGTGAGCTTTGCGGACGGGTTCCTGGACTACGACAACGACGGCTGGAAGGATCTGCTGATTATCAACGGCCATGTCTACCCCCAGGTGGACCAGCACCCGGAGTGGGGGCAGAGCTATGCGCAGCGGCCGCTTCTTTATCACAACGAGAAGAACGGCAAGTTCACGCTGGTTCCCGCCGTCGAAGGCACCGGGCTCGCGGTAGTGTCTGTAGGCCGTGGCGCGGCATTCGGAGACATTTTTAACGACGGCAAGATCGACGTGGTCATCAACAACATGGATGGCGTCCCGATATTGCTGCGCAATGTCAACCCCGATCATCATCATTGGGTCGAGTTGAAGCTGATTGGCGGACCCAAGAGTCCGCGCGATGCCGTCGGAGCGACCGTGTATCTCAACGCGGACGGGATGCGGCAACGGGGCGATGTCCTCAGCGGTGGCAGTTATCTTTCCTCGAACGACTTTCGGGTTCATTTCGGGCTCGGGGACGCTGCAGAAGCCGGTACGGCGGAGGTTCATTGGCCGAGCGGCATAAAGGAAGTGATCGGGTTGCCTGCCATAGACCGTATCTACACCATTGAGGAAGGGAAGGGCATCACTGGCGCCCTGTGCGGCCCCAAGCCGTGTGAAACGGATGCCAGGCCAATCGCCGATCACCATCCATAGTGTCCTGTCGTTCAAGTTCAGGTCACAACTATAGGTGTCAGCCGGAACCAAATTTGCCGCGTTTTGCGGCAAACGGAGTCGAAGGATCTGCGGTTGCTCTTTGCGAATTATGCGTCGAACGTCTGGGACGCCACAATAAGCCCAAAGCGAGCAAATCGGGGATCAACAGAATTAGGCCTGGCCAGCCTGAGTCATCAGGTGTGCCCTAAGCGCTGTTAGCAAAACAGCCGGAAGAGTCGGGTTCGGCTTGCCCGCCTGGGTAAACGCTTACTTTCTCATTTTCATCGCCAATTCAGGTCATTGCGAAGCGCCATGGCGTGGACAACGAGGGCAACCAATAAACGGATTTACTTCCTGAAGATATTCCAAAAATGAAATCAAATTTCTATTGACAACCTTCAGACTCGAGGTCCATGATTGTTCGCACTGAAGAAAACGTATGCTCGCAGCAAGATCGACGCGCGTCGCAAGAGGACCGAAGGATGCCGCACGGCCTTCTTCGGTCCTCTTGCGCCGCGAAGCGCCTTGTAATCCTTGGCGCTCAATCCGGCTGACGGGCTCCTTCGCTGTTCATGCTGAACGGGGCAATCATTGCCCCGAGTTCCGGGCTTCTTCAGTGAACGATGTCGGGACTTGGCGCCACATGCGCGTGCATTTCTTGAAACCAAGCAACGTTGTTTGCTTCTGATTCGCAACTGGGGAGATTCAAGGGCAATTTAGAACGCCCGGGGATTCTCCCAAGAGGTTTGTTGCCTGCGATTCGTAGCGGACACAAAGCGGAATGCCAGGAGGCAAGCAACTGCTCTCGAAAGGAGAGCGGGCTTGAATCTCCCAGGGAAGATTTGTCCCGGCGCAAAAGAGAATCTCAACGGACTCGCCATACCGCAGATTGCCACGAGCAACGGAAAGAAGTCGGGTAGAGCGAGCCATGGAAGCCATTTGTAAGGAGACAGACCATGACACAAACCTTTACCAAGTCAAGGAGACGCTTGACGGATAGGTCAAAGAAAGGAATGGGAGTGCTGTGGATAGCACTCGCCATGATGATTGTTGTTCTCACACCCCGCGTGTGGGGACAGGACAACGCCACGATCACCGGGAACGTCGCAGATTCCAGCGGAGCGATGGTCGCCAATGCGACGATCGATCTGACGAACAATGCGACCGGCCAGGTTAGAGAGACGACGTCGAATACTGTGGGCGCCTATCGCGTCGCAAACGTCGGAATTGGCACCTACACTCTCACGGCCGTTGCTTCGGGCTTTGAGAAGTTCACAAGGACCGGCATCGTTGTAAACGTTGCCCAGACACTCGAAGAGAATATCACCCTCTCAGTCGGCAGCGAATCGCAGACCGTATCGGTACAGGCCGATGCGCTACAGGTGCAGACGGAGACCAGCGAAGTCAGCACGCTGATTAGCGGCCAGCAGGTCGAGCGCCTTGCAACCAACGGCCGTAACATCGTGCAGCTTGCTGCTTTGGGCATGGGTGTGGCCAATAATCTTTCTTCTTTTGGCGGCATCAACGCTCTTACATCCGCGAACGGAATCAGCTTCAACGGCACCAGAACGACGCACAACGTCTACCTGCTGGATGGCACCGAGCTGAACGACCGCGGCTGCGGCGGCTGCTACATGGTTCTGCCAGCACAGGACTCGATCGCCGAGTTCCAGACGCTCCAGAGCAACTACCAACCCGATTACGGCATCGGCTCCGGCGGAACGATCACCATGGTCATCAAGTCGGGCTCGCGCCAATATCATGGAGAGGTTTACGAGTACAACCGCAACACGGCCTACAACGCCAATGACTACTTCAACAAGCAGGCGGGCAGAACCAGGCCGGAATTCATGCTGAATGAACCGGGCGGCAACCTCGGCGGCCCGCTCTACATTCCTCACGTTTACAACGACAGTAAGACCCGCACATTCTTCTTCTGGAACGAAGAATGGCGCCGGCTCATTCAGGGAACCGCACCGTCACTGTATAGCACGGTCATGGCCAACGACTTTCCAACGGCTGGCCAGGATCTCAACTACACACCGTATGTTGCGAACGTTGTCATTCCAAAAGTGCCGAACCTGCCCAGCAACCCAACCTACACAGCTTTGGAAACTGGCTTGGGGTTGACACCGGGACAGCCATTCCCTCTCAACGCAAACGGCACCTACAGAATCCCCAAGCAGATGATCGACCCCAACACACTGGCGGAAGTGAACTCGGGCGCATTCCCAAAGCCGAACCTGGCGAACGGCTTCCAGTACACTGCATCGCCTGCACAACCAAACTACGTCCGCGAAGATACGGTGCGTATCGACCATGCCATCAACAGCAAGTTCCAATTGATGGGCCACTATGTGCATGACGCAGTGCAACCGACGTTCTTCCCGCCATTGTGGCAAGGTAGCTACCCGACGGTTGGAACGACGATGACCAATCCGTCCTATACGGTGGCGATCAAGCTCACCCAAACCTACTCGCCGAACCTGCTCAACGAAACAGCCGTCCTTTACAGCGGCAACAAGATCACGCTGACGCCCATTCCGGGCGCCGGTGTCAACATCAAGTTGCCCAGCGGATGGAGCGCTTCCAGTTACTTCCCGGTTGCCGACAACGCCGGCGGAGTCATGCCTGCGATCACTTTCTCGGGCAAGCCGTTTGGCGCAACCTGGAGCGAAGCCTACTTCCCATGGAAGAACGGCTATGAAGGATTTGAATACAGAGACGATCTTTCCTGGACGAAGGGCCGTCACCAGTTCAAATTCGGCGCCGGCGTACTGCACGATTACAAGAACCAGCAGTTGCAGGCCAATACCCAGGGAACGGCCAACTTCAGCTCGAGCAACACCAACTTCTCAGGCGATGCCTACATCGACTTCATGCTGGGCCTTGCCAACAGCTTCACCCAGTTGCAGTATCTGTCTGACAAGCACTGGGTCAACAACAACTACAACGCTTACGTAAACGACAACTGGCATGTCTCGCAGCGGCTGGTGCTCAACCTCGGCATACGTTATGACGGCATGCCGCACGCATTTGAGCGGTACAACCAGTTCGCCAACTTCGTGCCTGCGTTTTACAACACGTCGCTTGGCAATCCTGTCACAGCGGCCGGAACGCTCAATCCAGCAAATCTGACCACATTCAGCTGCTCGACAACACGCTGCAATACCAACGGAGAGCAGTTCTATCTCAACGGTATTGCAGAAGCAGGGGTCAGTGGCTTCCCGCGTGGGAACGTGCAGAACCGGTACCTTACCTGGCAACCTCGCATCGGGTTTAGCTATGACGTTTCCGGGAACGGGAAGACCGTTCTCCGGGGCGGCGTCGGCATGTTCTATGAGCGCGTTCAGGGCAACGATGTTTACAACGCTGCTTTGAACCCGCCATTTGCCTATCAACCTTCAGGGAACAACGTGATCTTCTCGAATCCGAATACCAGCGCGCTGACGGGGGCGACCACAACGCAGAGCTTCCCGTCGACCATGACCAGCATCAAGTACAACTATCCGCCTCCGGGCACGGGAGACTATAGCCTCGGTGTCCAGCGGCAGATTGCGCCGTCGGTGATCGCCGTGGTCCAGTATGTAGGCTCTGACGGCTGGGATCAGAACGACGACCGGTCGATCAACGCTCTGCCTTTGAGTGACTTGACTGATCGCCAGAAGGTTGCCGGTGGCACAAGCGCCAATCTGTATCGTACCTTCCCTGGGTACAGCAGCATCACCCAGGAGGAGAATGAAACCAACTTCAACTTCAACTCGCTGCAGGCCGGCCTCCGCATGGAAAACAAGCACGGACTGACTACGCAGCTTTCGTACACGTGGGGCCACAACATCGACATCGGCCAGAACGACTTGGCCGGGTTGACGGCTCCCTGGAATGCGAAGTATGACAAAGGCAGCGATGCCGGTCTTGATCGCCGTCACATCTTCAACGCGAGCTACGTTTACGATCTGCCGTTCTTCCAAAAGTCGGGGAACTTTGCAGCACGTGAAATCGTCGGTGGCTGGTCGATCTCCGGTATCACCACGCTGGAGTCGGGAACCGCAAATAGCGTAAGTCTGTCAGGCGTGGATACGGTGGGCCTCGGCAACGGCGGCAATCGTCCCGACCTGGTTTCGCCGGTGGTCTATCTGAATCCAAAAGCTTCAATCAACGGATCGTACGGCCACTATTTCTCGAAGGTCTCTTTTGCCACACCGGCAACAGCCTGGAGTGGCAATAGTTTCACCAACGGATACGGCACGGCCAGAAAAGATACGACCAAGCTTCCTCCGTGGGACCTATGGAACCTTTCGCTGTTCAAGGTCATTCCGCTTACCCCGGGTGAAGGCGCGAAGCTTGAACTTCGGTTCGAGTCCTTCAATACCTTCAACCACACCATCTTCACGGGCGTAGATTCTAGCACGGGTGACGGAAACTTCGGTTCCGTCACCGGCGACTTTGCATCCCGCGTGTTGGAATTGGGCGGAAAGATCACCTTCTGATCTGGAACCTTTCTTAACCTGGGCGCGGCATGGCAAACCATGTCGCGCCCTTTTTCTGCTACCTTTCACCTTCAATTGATTTGTGTGGGACCTGCAACCAGAGCGTACTTACTGAGAGAGTTCAAGCGAAGAACCTTCACCAGGCAGAAGAGGATTCGATCTTGATCAAGCTGAAAGGCGCCCAGGACCGGGGAAAGCCAGAGGATATGCAGGGCAGTCCGCACGCGCAAAATAGGTCGTGATTTAGTCAGCTCCCACTTTCCGGCACGGTACTGGAACCGGGTGAATTTGGCTCGGAAGAATTTCCGGTGCGATCGCGAAATCGGACATTGAGGACAGTCGGCGCCGTTTAGGCATACCTGAACAGCGCCTTAAATCCATAGTCCATATGCTGCTGAATATGGCAGTGGAACAGGGATAGACCCGGCTGGTTGGCGGTCAGATTCACTGCGGCGCGACCGTAATAAGGAACGACAACGGTGTCCTTGATAATCCCAGCCATCGGCTTATCGTTCACTTCAGCCAGCTCCCATTGATGGCGATGCAGATGCAAGGGATGGGAATCGTCACTCTGATTGCGCATCACCAGGCGGTACCGCTCACCCTCCCGGAGCACAAATTCCCGCTCATGGGGATACGGCTTCCCGTTAACCAGCCATAAATTGAATAGGCCCGCGCCGCCTGGAAGCTTGCTGTAGATCATCTCGATGGTTTGCTGAGGGGCAGGCGAAGTGTGGCCGCGAGTCCCGAAGATGCTGTAATCCCAGGGCGTCTTCGGTGGATCGACCCACTGCGGCTGGGAATGCTGGCCGGCGTATTCCACCACCACGCCAAGACCGGCATCGCGGATGGACTTCTCGGTCGAACCAAGTATCCAGATACCAGGATTGTCCATCTCCACAGTTGCGTCAATGCGCTCACCGGAGCCGAGAAAGATGGAATCGACAGATTGCGGCGTAGGCACAGGATTGCCGTCCATCGCAATCACTCGCAACTTGTGGCCCGAGAAGGCGATGCGCCGGTTTTCAATAGCACTGGCATTGAGGAAATGAAGCAGCAGCCGCTGACCCTTGCGAACCCGGATCGGATCGCCGGAGCCAAGCGACTTGTCATTCACGGAGTAGGTCATCGAAGTCACTTCGAGGCCGTCGGGCTCGGTGTTGAGGACCGGGGGTTTCTCAAGGGTCGGTCCATTATGGGTGTCGTCGTCGTCGTCGTCCATGGAGCCCGAGAAGAACGGATCCCAGTCGCGGATGGCGAGAAAGAGCTCCTGGTCGTAATGGCCCGGGTCGTCGCCGCCATCAACATAAACAAATCCGAATTGGCCCGTATAGGTGCCTTTGTGCAGATCGGCCATGGCCATCACATGGGAGTGGTACCAGCGGCTGCCCGCAGGGCCGGGAATGAATTGGATGCGGCTGCGCCCATGCGGCGGGACAAAGGGCGAACCCTCCTCCTCGGTGCCATCCACCTCCGGCGGAATCAACATGCCGTGCCAGTGGAGGAGTTCAGGGGTATCGGTGTCATTGATGATGTCGACAGTTACCTGCTTGCCCTCGCGCATGCGCAGCACCGGTCCCGGCGCCGTCCCGTTGTAACCGATTGTCGAGAGAATATGAGTGGGGTCGAGTTCCACGGTCACGGGAGCGATACGAATCGTGTAATCCGCATTGCTACCGGTCGCGCCTTTTCCCTCGAGCGGCGCCAGCATGGATTGGCTGTCTAGCGGCGTCCGTGCTCCCGCAGCTCCAGCCAGCGCCAAACCACCCAATTTCAGAAGATCGCGTCTCTTCATGGCGTTGCTCCCTTTATCTGCCCATGCCAACTGCATCGTCTCACACGCTCGATTCGACGGACAAGGTGGCGCCCCAACCACCGCAATTGCTCAACAGCGTGCCCTTCTTCTTTTCATTCGTCTCTTGCAGCGTTGGCCGCGGTCGCGTTCCGCCCTCTACACAGGACGCTCGCAGAGGTTTAGACTGCAACCATCCGGAGTGCGGAGCCGTCTATTAGCTAAACAGGTATTCCGTTCTTTCGCGCGAACTTCCCCTCCGCGGAGGTCCTCTATGAAGCTCTCTCGTGTGGCACTGCTGTTCACGGCAGGGGCCCTCTGCGGCGTCGGCCTTTGGGGTCTGCAGCGGACGGCGGACTTTGGCTTCGGTGACGGCACCTCCTCGTCCGGTGCCAAGGCGGAGTTCTACTGGTCGCGCCTTGCCTACAACTCCAGCATGAGCAGCTATGGCGCCTTCGGCCGCCGCGGCTTCTGGGGCTTCAATTCGTGGTCCCGTGACTATCCCAAGGCTGACCGCCAATTCCTGATCGCCATGCATCGGCTGACCCGAATTGACGACCGACCCTACGAACAGGTGGTCACTCTCGATAACGATGACATATTCAATTACCCCTGGATTTACGCTGTCCAGGTCCAGAACTGGTCGTTCACGCCTGCCCAGGCCAAGCGCTTGCGCGAGTACCTCCTCAAGGGCGGCTTTCTCATGGTGGACGACTTTCACGGGACGGAAGACTGGGAGAACTTTATGAACGGCATGCGCGAAGTTCTGCCCAACCGCCCCGTCGAGGACCTGCAGAGCAGCGATGAAATCTTCCACACCCTCTACGACGTCGACACCAAGATGCAGATTCCCGGCGAGCAGTACGTGTGGACCGGCCGAACCTACGAAAAAGACGGCTATCAGCCTAAGTGGCGCGCCATCCGCGACGATAAGGGGCGCATCATCGTCGCCATTTGCCACAACATGCACCTCGGTGATGCATGGGAGTGGGCTGACGACCCCAATTACCCTGAAACCTTTGCTTCCATGGCCTTTCGCGTCGGTCTCGATTACATCATCTATGGCATGACGCATTAGTCGCCTCTTGGCAAATTCAGACTTTTTCAAAGCTGCGGGTTCTGCCCGCGCGTGAATGGAGCAATCGGTTCAAGGGTTTCTGCTCCTGCCGAATCAGGGGTCTAACCGCAGGAGATTTTTCTGCTGACAGAGCTTCTTCTGGCAGCAATGACGGCGCAGTCAATCGAATACAAGCCGAAACGTTCTTTTATCGCAACAGGAGTCAGGCAGGGCTGGAAGTCCGCATGTTTCAGTTCCTCTTCAAGTATCCGAGTCCGGTCTTCACTCGTGGACGATTCGTCCTGCTTAGCTCCTGGCCTGCGTGGTTGCTCCCGGTTTCAATCGTGGTGGCAGTTTGCGGCTTGGCTTGGCTCATCCGCTCGCGGCTCCGCGATGTAGCTCCCAATCTGCGCACTTGGCGCGCGTGGCTTATCTGGGCCATGCAATCGGCACTCGTTGCGCTTATCCTCTTCCTCCTCTGGCAGCCTGCCGTCGTCGTCGGCGAACTGAACTCACAGCAGAACATCATCGCCGTGATTGTGGACGACTCGCGCAGCATGAGCATTGCCGATAGCGACGGAAAAACGCGTGAAACGGCCGCTCTCGCCGCGCTCGGTGGCGGCGTTCTTGCCGGTCTGCAAAAGCGATTCCAAACCCGCATCTACCGCCTGGGAAGCACCCTCACGCCCGAGAATTCGCTTCAGGCCATCGCCCCGGTCGAATCCTCGACTCACATTGGGAACGGCCTTATGCAGTTTGCCGCGGAAACCTCCGATCTTCCCATCGGCGCCGTGCTTCTGCTGACGGACGGAGCCGAAAATTCCGCCGGCCTGAGCGGTTCCAGCATCAGCCTCGATGCTCTTCAGGCATTGCGCAACCGCCGACTCCCTGTTCACGTCATCGGGTTCGGCAAGCAGGAACGTGGCCACGACGTTGAGATTGAAGACGTCAGCGTCGCATCCCGTGCTGCAGCCAACGCGCGCGTTATCACCACCATCAGCCTCGTGCAACACGGCTACGCCGGGCAGAAAGCCACGCTGATCGTACGCGACGGACAACTCACGCTTGCCGAGCGCGACGTCACACTCGCACCCGACGGCCAAATCCAGACGGAGCCTCTCTACTTCCCAGTTGGTGCTGCAGGAGCCAAAAGTCTCACCTTCTCAGTGCAGCCGCTCCCCGGCGAAGAGAACACCCTCAACAATGCCGTCACGCGGCCTATCCTGGTCAGCGACGCCAAGCGCAGGATCCTCTACGTCGAAGGCGAGCCGCGCTGGGAGTACAAGTTCATTCGTCGCGCTGAAGACGATGACCCTACCGTCCAGGTCGCGTCAATGGTGCGCACCAGCGAAAACAAGATTTACCGCCAGGGCATCAACAATCCCAGCGAACTCGCTGATGGCTTTCCGGTCCGCCCCGAAGATCTCTTCGGTTACTCCGGTATCATCATCGGCTCTGTCACCGCGGACTACTTTACGCCGCTCCAGCAGGAGTTGCTGCGCGAATTCGTCGACCGCCGTGGCGGCGGAATCCTTTTCCTCGGCGGCCGCGCGTCTTTGAGCGACGGCGGTTGGGCGGCATCCAGCCTCAATGTTTTGTTGCCCACTTTTCTTCCTTCAGGCAACCATTCATTTCATCGCGACCCGGCCAACGTGGAACTCACTGCGGAAGGCATCGATTCGCCAATCACCCGGCTTACCGACGACCCGCAGCAAAACGCGGTTCTCTGGAAGAAACTCACCTATCTCGCCGATTACGAAGATCCCGGAACTCCCAAGCCGGGCGCTGTGGTGCTTGCTGACATGATTGTCGGAATGCGCAAGATGCCCTTGCTGATCACTCAGCGTTATGGCCACGGTCGCACGGCGATCCTTGCCACCGGTGGCACCTGGCGATGGCAGATGAGCGAGCCCCTCGGCGATCCCTCGCACGATCTCTTCTGGCAGCAGCTGCTGCGCTGGCTCGTCGCGGAATCACCAAGTCCCGTTGCTGCTTCAATCTCCTCGCGTCAATTGATGGATGAGGGCCGCGTGCAATTGTCCGCGGAGGTCCGCGATCCTCAGTTTCAGCCGGCTCCCGATGCTCACGTTTCGGTTCACATCGTCGGGCCGGGCGGAATCAACGAGCTTGTTGACCTCACGCCCTCGCAAAACACACCAGGCCTCTACCAAACCGATTGGACCGCCGATAAGCCCGGACCCTATCTTGCGGAAGTCACCGCCGAATCTGCCGCGAATCAGCCGCTGGGAAGCGACGTGCTGACATTCCAGCGCGAGGATGGTGTCGCAGAAAACTTCCACACCGACCAGAATCGGCCCCTCCTTGAGCAGCTCGCTTCCGCAACCGGCGGCCGCTATTGGAAGAGCAGCGATCTCAAAGATCTTCCCCGCGACATTTCTTACTCCGACGCGGGAATCTCTGTCCGCAGCACGAAAGAACTTTGGGATATGCCCGTCGTCTTCCTTCTTCTGCTCGGACTTCCTGTCGCGGAATGGCTGCTTCGCCGCAAGTGGGGTGTGATATGAAGCGCACAGTCAGGGCGGTTTTTTTTCTTGCATTCGCCTGCGCCGTCGCGCTTCCGGCACGAGCGGCCACTTATTACGTCATCGTCTCCGGCCTCGGCGGAGAGCCCGACTATGTGCAGCGCTTCACCGCAGATGCCAATGATCTCGATCGTATCTTCAAGGCCGAGGGCCCAAGCGCCCACGTCACGACGCTCACCGGCGCGCAGGCCACCGCCGTCCAGCTTCGCCAGGTGCTGGCCAACGTCGCCCAGCAAGCCACTGCCGAAGATGACTTCGTGCTCCTCCTCATTGGCCATGGATCTTACGATGGTCTCGACTACAAATTCAATCTCGTCGGCCCGGACATGACCGGGACTGAAATTGCCTCGCTCTGCGATCGGATCGCCTCGCACCGCCAACTTGTCGTCGATACTACGAGCTCCAGCGGCGGTGCCGTCGCGTCACTCGAGCGCCCGGGACGTGCCGTGATCGCCGCCACCAAATCCGGAACAGAGAAGAACGCCACTGTCTTTGCGCGGTACTTCGTGGAGGCGTTTCAGGACCCGTCCGCCGATACTGACAAAAGCGGTTCTGTCAGCGCCATGGAGGCTTTTACTTACGCTGCGCGCAAAGCCGCTGACTTCTACGAC
Source organism: uncultured Acidobacteriaceae bacterium (assembly GCA_963802955.1). Classification (GTDB taxonomy): domain Bacteria; phylum Acidobacteriota; class Terriglobia; order Terriglobales; family Acidobacteriaceae; genus Telmatobacter. The sequence goes on along the minus strand of CAWDKT010000007.1, from coordinate 174,249 downwards.
TCGCAGAAGCGGCTGGCCACCGAGCACGCTGTTTTCAACGACAAGGGATCGGGCGATCCCGTGCGCGAGCCCGGCGAAGGCCAGGGCGAAATGCTCGCCAGCTTTACTCTGCTCCGCTACGGCAACCAGGAACAGGCCTTCAACAATCCCGCTATGCGCGCGCTGCTCAGTCAGAAGGACTCGCTGGAGCAGAAGATCGACATGCTCAAGTACCAGAAGGCAGCCATGGATCCAGATGACTACAAGAAGCAGTTGACTGAGGCGCTGGTCGCGCTGGCTAAAGTGCAGGCGCAGCTTGATACCGGAGGTGCGAAATGAAGCGCCTCGGCCTCATCTTCTCGATCGTACTCGTCGCGACGATGGCCGCGGAGGCGCACGCCGCTCCTGGACTCGCTCCGGCAAATTGCTGGTCGTTGCACAAACACGGCGCCACTGCACGCGCCCAGGATTGCTTCGACGCGATGAGCCGCAGCAACAGCGCGTACGACCGCGCAGAAGGCTTCTGGGGACTGGAAGATTGGGATCAGGCGAACGCACAGTTCCGCCTCGCTGCAAATTCGCCTGACAGCCCCGCTCTCTACAAGGTGCGCTGGGGCATGCTGCTTCAGGAGCGCTTCAACGATGGCGATGCCGAGGAACTTTTCCGTGAAGCACTTGCGAAGGATCCCTCCAACGCGGAAGCCTACGTCGGCCTCGCCATCGTCTCCTCCGATGGCTTTGACGGTCACGCCTCCGATTACGCCGCCAAAGCCATCGAGCTCGATCCCAAACTGGCTGAAGCGCACGAGTTGATGGCCGATCTTGCGCTCGCCAATGACGATCGCGATCAGGCCGTTGCGGAGGCCGATAAGGCTATCGCGCTTGAAGACGACGCCCTCGATGCCATGGCGATTCATGCCGCGGTCGAACTGCTCGCCGATCGCCCTCCCGATGCATGGTTCGCCAAGATCACGGCCATCAATCCCGACTACGGCGAGGCGTATGCACGGGTGGCTCATCAGCTTGAACTTCATTATCGCTACGAAGACGCGGTCACGTATTACCGCAAGGCCATCGAAGCCGATCCGCACCTTTGGGCTGCGCATTCAGCACTCGGGATCGAGTTGATGCGCCTGGGCAAGGAAGATGAGCCCTACAAGGAACTCGAGCTTGAGTTATAACAATGGCTATCGCGATGCCGCCACAGTCAACAGCCTGCGCCTGCTCGACAGCTACAAGAACTTCGATCACCTTCCGCGACGGCACAACGATCATCAAGCTCAACAAGTCGGAATCGGCGCTGCTCCTTCCGTACATGCAATCGGAGCTGCACACCATTCTTGCGACCTACGAGAAGAAGTACCGCATGACTCTCCCCGGCCCGGTGCAGGTCGAGGTCTATCCCAACCACGAGGATTTCGCAGTGCGCACCATGGGAATGCCCGGGCTGGGCGCGCTGGGCGTTACCTTCGGCGAGGTCGTGGCCATGGACAGCCCGTCGGCGCGCAAACCCGGAGACTTCAACTGGGGCGCAACGCTATGGCACGAGATGAGTCACGTCTTCATCCTCACTGCCACCAATCACCGCGTGCCGCGCTGGTTCACTGAAGGTCTCGCGGTCCACGAAGAGGGCGAGCATTCGGCGGAGTGGAAAAACCAGCGCGACGCCCGACGTCATGGCCGCCATCCGCGACAAGAAGCTGCTGCCGGTTGCGAAGCTCGATCGCGGCTTCGTCTATCCCGAATATCCGGCGCAGGTCATCGTCTCCTATTTCCAGGCCGGCAGCATCTGCGACTTCATCGGCGAAAAATGGGGCGAAGACAAGCTGCTCGACATGGTTCACTCGTATGCGCAGCTGAACCAACGCCGGAGGTCATTCAGCAGGATCTCGGCCTGACGCCTGAAGCAATTCGATCAAGCAGTATCCTCGCGTGGATCAATCAAACAGTATGGCGATGAGGCCGCGCATTTCGACGAGTGGCATGAGAAGCTGAAGGCGCTGGTCGCCGCCGCAGAGCACAAGCACTACTCGACGCGTAATGCAGCAGGGGCCCGCAGTGCTGGCCATGTATCCCGAGTATGTGGACGATGCCAACGCCTACGAGCTGATCGCCGATGCCGATCACGCGGTCGGCGACACCAAGACCGAAGCCGCGATCCTGACCGCGTATGAACATGCAGGCGGCCAAATGCCGGACGTGCTGAAGCGCCTGGCCAAGCTCGAAACTGCCGCAGGGCAACGTGCGGACGCTGCGGCAACGCTGGAGCGGATCAATTACATCTATCCTGTCAAGGACGAAGAGTTGCACCGCCAGCTTGGCGACCTGCTCTTCACCGCAGAAAAAGTACGACGGCGCCATCCGCGAATACAACGCGCTGGTTGCGTCGAACCCAGTAGACAAGGCCGGCGCCGAATTCGATCTCGCACAGGCCTATTTCGCGGCCGGACAGAAGAACAAGGCGCAGGATAGCGTGCTGGCCGCGCTCGAAACCGCACCTGGCTATCGTCCCGCGCAAAAGTTGTTGCTGGAGCTTCAGGAATTGCCCGCAAAATCGAACTGAAAGAAAGGATCATCCATGGTCTCATTTGCCGGATTGAATCAGGACGCAGCGATGCTCCAGGAGCGCATCGAGCGCTTCCATGCAGTGCGTGAAGAGATCCTGAAACAGGTGCGCGAAGTGATCGTCGGTCAACAGGATGTTCTCGACCAGATCCTGATCGCCATCTTCGTCGGCGGCCACTGCCTGGTGACCGGCATGCCCGGCACCGCGAAAACGCTGATGGTCCGCACCATTGCCGATGCGCTTGGCCTGCATTTCAGCCGCATCCAGTTCACGCCCGACCTCATGCCGTCTGACATCACGGGAACCGACATCATTGAGGAAGACCTCACGACCGGCCATCGCAAATGGACTTTTGTCGAAGGCCCCATCTTCGGCAACATCCTGCTCGCCGACGAAATCAACCGCACCCCGCCCAAGACGCAATCCGCGCTGCTTGAGGCCATGCAGGAGCACTCCTGCACGGTGCGTGGCCATCTTTATCACCTGCCCGCACCGTTTTTTGTTCTCGCCACGCAGAACCCCATCGAACTCGAAGGCACTTATCCGCTGCCGGAAGCGCAACTTGACCGGTTCCTCTTCAACTCCATTCTGGAAGATCTGAGCGCCGACGATGAGTTGAAGGTGATTGACCGAACCACAGCCACCCGCGTCACCGACGTTAAGGCGGTCACTTCGGCCGAAGATCTGCTCGATTTCCAGCAACTGGTCCGCATGGTGCCAATCGCGGAAACGCTCTCGCGCTACGTCGTGAGCCTGGTTCGCGCCACGCGCCCCAAGAGCGAAAACGCGCCCGACTTCGTGAAGAAATACGTCAACTATGGCGCCAGCATTCGCGCCGCGCAGTTCATCGTGCTCGCTGCGAAAGCGCGCGCCCTGTCGCACAAGCGCTATCATGTCACTTACGACGACATCACCTCCGTCATCACGCCGGTGCTGCGCCATCGCGTTCTGCTCAACTTCCATGCGGAGTCCGATCGCATCGACACCGACGAAATTCTCACCCGTCTCATCGCTCAGGTGCCGCGGCCCAAGGAGACATGATGCAGCGCTTTCTCGATCCCGAAGTGCTGGCCGGCATCTCCTCGCTGGACTTGCTGGCGAAAACGGTCGTCGACGGCTTTGTGGCCGGCCTGCATCGCTCGCCCGATTTCGGCTTCAGCCAGGAGTTTGCCGAGTACCGCGCCTACACGCCGGGAGACGACCTGCGCCACGTTGACTGGAACCTCTTCGCGCGCACCGAGCGCTGCTATCTGAAGCGCTATCGCGGTGAAACCAACAGCCAGCTCACCATCTGTCTCGACGCCAGCAACTCCATGCAGTACACCTCCGGCCCGCCCATGAAGATGGACTACGCGCGGTTTATCGCTGCCTCGCTGTTCTATCTCGCCATCCGCAATCAGCGCGATGCGGCCGGTCTTATCGTATTCGATGACGAGGTGCGCGAGTATGTTCGGCCTTCCACGCGCCAGGGCCAGCTCGCCCGCCTCTTTGCCGCCCTGGAGCGCGCCGAACCCCGCGCGCGCACAGATTTCGGCAAGCCCCTGCGGCACTTTCAGAATTTTCTCCATCGCCGCGGCATTGCCATCGTCATCTCCGATTTTTACGAAGACCCTGAAACGATCGTCCACGCCATCGCGCCGCTGCGCTTTCACGGCAATGAGGTCATTCTGTTTCACGTTCTCGACCCGCAGGAGATTCGGCCGGCAATGAAAGGCTCGATGGTTCTCGTCGATCTCGAAACCGATCACAAGATTGAAGTTGTACCCGACTATGCGAAAACCACGTATCGCGCCAAAATCGACGCGCACATCGATACCCTTCGTACGCGCGCGCGCGCAGCGGGCATGGATTATCAGTTGCTCGTTACCGATCAACCTCTCGACTCGGCGCTGCGCGAGTATCTCACGCTGCGCGAGGCGGGAATCTGAGGGCTGGCAGTGGGCTTTCTCGCGCCATGGTTTCTGGGCGGCCTTGCTGCGCTGGGTGTTCCGGTGTTCGTGCATCTGCTGCGCAACCACGTCACCGTCCCGCGCCCGGTGAGCTCGCTCATGTTCTTCGAGCGCGGCACCCAGAGCTCCACGCGCCACCGCCGCCTGAAATATCTGCTCTTGTTCGCGCTGCGCTTCGCGCTCGTGCTGCTTGTCGTTCTGGCTTTCGCCAATCCGTTTGTGCGCCGCGCTGCAGCTAATGCCAACGGCCGGCTGATGCTTATTGTGCTCGACAATTCCTTCAGCATGCGCGCAGGCACGCGCTTTGCCGATGCCAAGCAGCAGGCTCTCGCTGCGCTGGCCGCAAAACCGCACTCTGCAAAAAGCGCAGATCGTGGCCCTCGGCGGCCAGCTGGACTTACTCACCCAGCCGATCGACGACGATGCGCAACTGCGCGCGGCGCTTGAGAGCATTCAACCCGGCGACGGCCATGCCAACTTCGGCGAGCTTGGCCGCGCGGTCCGCGCATTAACAGAGGATAATCACGGCCCCATCGATCTCCATCTCTTCAGCGACATGCAGCGCAGCGCAATGCCGGCCAACTTTGCCGACATGGTATTCCCAGGGTCCGTCAAACTCATCGTTCATTCGGTTGGAAACGGCTCTGTGCCATCGAACTGGACTGTCGAAAGCGTCGATGCACCCGCAGAGCTGTCCGATCCGAAGGATCCACGGCGTTCCCATGTTGAGGCCGTGATCGCCGGCTTTTCCACACCCGCCGCGACGAAGTCCGTCTCGCTCGTTGTCAATGGAAAAGTCATTGCGACCAAGAAGGTCGACGTCCCCGCCAACGGCCGCGCCACGGTGAAGTTCGCTCCGCTCGACGTCGGCTACGGCTTCAATCGCTGCGAAGTTCGCATCGATGGCGGCGATGCCTTCCCTGCCGACGATGCAAGTGTCTTCGCCGTACGCCGCTCCGATCCGGAGCGAGTTCTCTTCGTTCATGCTGCCGGCGATACGCGTTCGGCGCTCTATTTCCAGGCTGCGCTCGCCGCGGCAGCCCAATCTTCGTTTGTTCTGCAATCGGTTGCCGCGGAGCAGGCGACAGATCTCGATCCTTCGAAGTTTGCATTCGTCGTTCTCTCTGACACACCCTCGCTGCCGGCGATCTTTGAACACGCTCTTGCCCAGTACGTTGCGAAAGGCGGCAGCGTACTTCTCGCGCTGGGCACTTCTGCCGCTCACCGCGGACAAATTCCTTTGTGGGGCGGCCGGGCAATCGAGGCCCGCGACTACGGGCGCAGCGGCAACCCGGCGACCGTCGGCCAGGTCGACTTCAGCTATCCCGCCCTCGAACAGCGCAGCCAGGACGCGACAACGGCGGCTGGGCTGAGGCCAAGGTCTTCTATGCGGTCGTCGTCGATCCCGCGCAGGCGCGTGTTGCCGCGCGACTCACCGATGGCACACCGCTGGTTCTCGACAAGCAGATCGGGGAAGGACACATTGCTTTTGCTCACTTCCGGACTCGAAAATCTCACCAACGATCTGCCCCTGCATCCGGTCTTTGTCGCTTTTGTTGACCGCGCGGCGCGCTATCTCTCCGGTAGCGAACGCCTGAGCGGATCGAGGCTGGTTGATTCCTACGCACAGCTCCGTTCCGCTGCTGGCCCGGCCACGACCTCGGCCGCGGACAGTGTCGAAGTGATCGGTCCCGACGGTCACAGCCTGCTCTCGTTGAGCGAAGCTCGGACAGCGCAATCGCTCCGCTTGGAGCGCGCCGGCTTCTATCAGATTCGATTTGCGAATGGGCGCGATGCCGTCATCGGGGTCAATCCCGACCGCCGCGAATCGGACTTGCAGCCGATGCCCGCCGACGTTCAGAAACTGTGGAGCGGTAGTTCCGCCGGCGCCGCAAATCCGGCTAGGCGTCGGCGCCCTCAGAAGAGAAATATCGTCCGGTAAGTTTGTGGTGGTATGTCATGCTGCTTGCTTTTCTAGTCGCTCTGGCTGAAACTGCCTTCGCCAGCGGCTATATGGGCACGCAGCGGGAGGAAATATGAGCAACTCATCCGAGCTCAATTCCTATATCGCACCGGCAGCGGCAAAGGCTGCGGCTGGGGGCCTGGCTGCGCGGCGCGGCCATCTTCATGTTCCACCGCGCTGGCTCGTTACCGTCCTGCTGGTGCTGGTGCTCAACCACTTCGCCTTTCCCGCACATGGCGTGACTGCCGCGCGAACGGTCATGCTCATGGCGCTTGCCGCGGTAGCGCTCTTCGGCCTTGCTCTGCCGTTGTTGCGCCTTACCCGCGACTACGCCGTGCACAGGGTTGAAGCCGCCAATCCCGAACTCGAACAGCGGCTCACTACATTCGAGGAACGCTCTGGCCAAGGGGATGATCCCTTTCTTGAACTACTCGCGGCCGACACCTTGAAGCGCACGGAGTATGCCCCCCCGCAATCTCTTGTGCCCGATAATCGCCTCTTCGCATTCGCCGGCGCAGGGCTGGGCTGTACTGTCGCGCTGGCCTGGATCATCTTGAGTGGCCCCGGCTTTCTCGGCTACGGTGCTTCGCTACTGTGGACTGGTCCCAAGAAAAACGTTGCTCCGCTCTATGCCATTGCCGTCAAGCCTGGGAACATCACGGTCCGCCGCAACAGCGATCAGCCCATCCTGGCGCGCGTCACAGGTATGCAACCGGGCAGGGCGCAACTGTTTGCGCACTACCAGAGTGAGCCGGGTTGGGAAACGGTCACCATGCAATCGGCGCCCGACTCCGGAGACGGCGCCAGCTACCAGTTTGTCCTGGCCGGACTTCCTGAGAACGTCGAATACTACGTCGCCGCGGGCCCGCTTACTTCGCCTCACTATAAAGTGCGCGTAGTGGATTTGCCCTCCGTGAAGGAGATCCACGTCACCTATCACTATCCGAAGTGGACCGGATTGAAGTCCGTCGCGGAAGACCACTCCGGCGATCTGCGCGCCATCGAGGGTACCGACGCTTCGCTCGAGATCCAGATGGATCGGCCGCTGAAGGACGGCATGCTTGCGCTCGACGGAGGCCAGACCATCAAATTGACCGGTGGGGAAGGCAACAAGTATCAGGGCATTGTTCACATGGAAAAGGACGGCGCCTATCATGTCGCCGCCATCGACGAAGGCCAGCCTGTTCGGTTGTCGGAAGACTACTTCATCGCTACCGACAAAGCGCAACCGCCGGAAGTGTCGATCGATCGGCCGATGGGCGATTACCGTGCGAGCCCCATTGAAGAAGTCACTGTAGGCGTGAAGGCGGCGGATGAATTCGGCCTCAAAGACATGCACCTTCACTACTCCGTCAACGGCGGGCCCGACCACGACATCAGTCTGCTTAAGCAGCCGAGCGCAATGCAGGCCGACGGCAAATATACGCTCCCGCTCGAAGATTTCCATCTCGTTCCCGGTGATCTGGTGAGCATCTACGCCAGCGCCAAGGACGGTCATAGCGAGAGCCACACTGACATCAGTTTTATCCAGGTCGATCCCTTTGAGCGCGAATTCTCCCAGTCGCAACAGTCGGGTGGGGGCGGGGGCGGTGGCGGAGGAGGCAGCAACAACCAGACCGATATATCCAAGCGCGAAAAAGAGCTGATCGCCGCAACCTGGAAGCAAGAGAACCAGAAGACTGCAACGCCCAAGGACGAGGCAGCGCAGGGCCAGTTCCTTTCCGATGCACAACAGAAACTGCGCGACCAGGTCAACGCACTTTCGGTTCGCATGCAGAGCCGCGACATCTCCCAGGCGAACGAGGAATTCACCGATTTCGATAAGGATATGCAGCAGGCGGCCGCTGCCATGGGTCCTTCGGCAGACAAGCTGAAAGGAACCCAATGGAAGGACGCAATTCCACTCGAACAAAAAGCATTGCAGGCGTTGCTGCGCGCTGAGGCCACTTTCCGGCAGATCGAAGTCGCATTTGGTCAGCGCGGCGGTGGCGGCGGCGGTGGCGGCAGCACCGGCCGCGATCTCGCCAGCCTCTTCGATCTCGAGCTGGACACGCAGAAGAACCAGTATGAAAGCGCACAGAGCGCTTCGCCCGCTGAGCAGCATCAGAAGGATGTCGCAGATGCGCTCGACAAGCTCGATGCGCTCGCCAAGCGGCAGGAAGACCTGGCGAATCAGCCAAACAATCCGCAGCAGAGCTTCCAGGAACGCTGGCAGCAGGAAATGTTGCGCCGCCAGGCCGAAGAGCTCGAACGCCAGATGCAACAGCAACTGGCCCAGGCCAACCAGCAGAAAGGTGCGCAGAGTCAGAGCGGCGCTTCCAGTTCGTCTTCGCAGCAGCAGAATGCGCAGCAGCAGAACTCCAACCAACAGAGCGGATCTCAACAGAGCGCTTCTCAGCAGAGCGGTTCGCAACAGAGTTCGAGCAGTTCTTCCGGTTCGTCTTCGGGACAGTCCAGCGGTCAGCAAGGCGCATCTTCGCAAGGGGGGGCGCAGGCTTCGAACGGCACTGCGGGGCAGAGCAGTTCGCAGTCTTCAGGTGGCAGCTCGGGCGCCCAAAACTCGGCATCGAATGAATCGAACCAGCAGCGCGTCCAGGAGGCCATGGATCGCCTGCATCAGGCCACTGAAATGATGCACCGCAACGACACATCTCAGCAGCAGAGCGCCGAAGACGCGCGCGCGGCCGCCGAGCGCCTGCGCCAGGCCGCCAATCTGCTCGCCGGCACGCAGCAGCAACTTGCCAACGGCCGGCTCGACTCCATGGCGCGCGACGCCAGCCAACTCTCCAGTGAAGAACGCGCGCAGGAGGCGCGCATCAACAAGCTCGCCAACGCCGGTCAGCCCAACGCCAGTCAGCAAGGATCAAGCGGGTCCACGGACTCTTCCTCGCCTGATCTCGACAACGTGATGTCTCGACTCCGCGAACGCGATCAACTTGCTGCCGACCGCCAGCAACTCTCTGACGATCTTTCGCGACTGCAAAGGAATATGCGCAATGCAGCCCACGACATGGCTCCCGATCAACCCGACGTCGCCAAAAATCTCCGCGACGCGCTCAGCCAGATGGACGAGTCGGACCTTGCCAATTACGTGCAGCGCACCGCCGACTGGCTGCGCAGGGGTATCGATCCCAATTCCAACGGTACTGAGAGCCAGATTGCGCAAGGCCTATCCAAGCTCAACCAGGAGCTCGGGCAGGCGCAGCAAACTATGGCACATGAAAAACCCGGCGACCGGGATACGGGGCAGGGACAGGCCGACGAAACCGCAGCTATCAATCAGGTCGAGAGGTTGCGCAACGAACTCGAAGGCATGGCCCGTGCACAAGGCGAGAACAATGGGCGGCCGGGCCAAAATGGCAATGGAGAGCAAGGCGGGCGCAATGGTCAACAGTCGGGCCGTCTCGACCGCAACGGCCAGCAAGCTAACGGCAGCGGGCAGCAATCAGGAGAGAACGGACGCCCGCAGGACAGCCAGTCGCGCAATGGCCAGCCTGGAGGCCAGCAAGGTGGCTGGTCGGCCAATCCTCAGCAACTGAGCCGCAATGGCCAATCAGACGGCAATAATCCAGCCGGCAACGGTGCGCAATTCGGCGGCAACGGTGCGAATCAACGGGCGGGAGCACGCGGCGGCACTAGCGGCGATACGCGGCAGGGGGGCGGCGCAACGAACGGCACGGTCTGGGGCAACTATGACACCGGCAATAACACGCCGCAATCACGGGGTAATCAGCAGCCCGCGCCCACAGACGCCTCCGGCAATCCCGCCGACACGGAGCGCACCATCGAACAGGGCCTCCGCCAGCTCCAGGAACTTCAGCAGATGGTTCAGGCCGATCCCCAGGCCGCGAAGGATGTTGAAGAGCTCACCCGCCAGATGCAGCACCTCGATCCAAGCCGGTTCCGTGGCAATCCGGCGATGGTAGAAGCCATGCACAGCCAAATCCTCAGCTCGGTTGACAGACTCGAGCTTGAATTGCAACGCAACGGCGAAGCCACCGATGCGCGTACCGGCAAGCCGTACACAGTTCCGGCCGGTTACCAGGAGTCAGTCGCCGACTATTACCGCCGCTTGAGCCAAAATGAGCGGTAGCTGGCGACTCCACCGCGATCCGTATCCGGGACCCGTCGCGGCGCAAGCGAGATTGCGGGAATTGTGTGTTTCATGCTGAAACGATCAAATGGGCGCTGGGTATGACCGAGGGCGAAGTCGCCACCCATCCTATGCCAACTTTGCGGCTGAAAGGACAAAGCGCTTCATATGTGCAGACGCGAATGTTCACCGCAAACTGCGGCATTCAATTCTTCCCACCGAAGGTGCGGCGAATCCACTGTAAACACAAACCCTACGGGTACCAGACCGTTCCGTCGATTTTGTGGTCAAGGGAATAAGCCCCTCCATTGCGCATCGGACCCATCGGATACTTTTGCGCGAGACCTTCGTCAATTTCCAGTCCCAGCCCGGGTTTGCCACTGTCGTAGAGATAGCCTTTACGAATCTCGGCCATCCCCGGGAACATATCGTGCACGATCTGCGGAAAGTGATTCTCTTCCTGTATGCCGAATGCGCTGCTGGAAATATCTACGTGGTATGCGGCAAGCTGGTTGACCGGATCGTTTTCACCACCTTCCTGAAATGCAGTTCTTGCTCCGAAGATCTCGCAAAGCGCAGCGAGCTTTCTGATGGGAGTTATGCCACCGGTCGCCGCTACGCGATTCCGGATGAAATCGATCAGCCGGTCCGTCACGAGGGGTACGACTTCAAGTGGATGAGTAAACACTTCGCCGACGGCCTGCGGCGTCGTGCAGATCTCCCGAATGTTGCGATAGTATGCCAGTTGTTCGGGAGGAAGAATATCCTCCAGATAGAACATCTGGAAAGGTTCCATCCGTCTCGCAAACTCAACCGCGTTCATTCCCGTCAGGTGCGAATGCACATCGTGAATGAGCTTTGGCTCGAATCCCGCCTTCGCGCGCAGGTATTCAAAAACAGGGGGAATTACATTCACATAATCCTTTTCATCGAAGGCCGGCCCCTCGTAGCCGCCCTCGACACGGTTGCCTTGTCCGGCCGGTGTGAATCCGCCTCCGCCATAACCGCCAAGCTGGATGCGCACATGCGTAAACCCATTCGCAAGAGACTTCTCTAATGACTCCAGGCATTCTTCCTTCGTATTGCCGCCTTGGTGATCGTATACAGCCACAGCGTCGTGGGCTTTGCCGCCCAGCATCTCGTAGACCGGCATGCCTGCGCGTTTGCCCTTAATGTCCCACAGTGCCATGTCCATGGCGGAAAGTACGTTGTTATTGATCGGGCCATTTCGCCAATAGGTGCGGAACTGCGCCGATTGCCAAAGATCCTCGATGCGGTCGGGATCTTTCCCGATCAACCATGGTTTCAGATGATCTTCGAGATCGGCGATCACTGCCATTGCCTGATAGTCGTCGTTGGCAGACCCTATTCCGTAAAGGCCCGGTTCGCTGGTAATGATCTTCAGAAAGATCCAGCGGTAGTGTCCTCCTGCGCTGGTGGTGATGACCCTGGCGTCTCGAATCGTGAGAGGCGGAAGGCCGTTGGATCTGCGCGCGATCTCCTGCGCCTTGGCGACGGGAATCAGTGGGAGCGATAACGCCGCCGTTTTCAGCAATTCTCTGCGGTTGACCATAGATCTTCGCCTCCGTTTCGAGCCTCAGGCTAGCTCTCTGCCACTGAACAGGGCCGAAAAACGTTACTGCTGCGGCTGGGCATTTGATGGTTGCGATGGCAGGCTGCTTTCGCTCATCGAAGGCGGCGCATCTTCCAGCTGGCTCCCCCATTGCAGATTGGGGTGGTCACCCATCTGCAGCACGAGTTCGCCGCCGTTAGCGATTGCAGAATGCGGAAACCATGGCTTGTCAAGCGGCTTGCCATTCAACTGCGCCGATTGAATATACTTGTTCTGCGCGGAAACGTTCTGTGCGACAATCACAAATTTCCTCCCGTTCGCCATCCGAATCGCGCTCCTCGCGAAAATCGGGCTTCCAATTTCGTACACGGGATTTCCTGGACATACAGGATAGAATCCCATCGCGCTCAGGACATACCACGACGACATAGCGCCTCCGTCTTCGTCGCCGGGAATGCCTAAGGGTCCGTCTCCGTACCAGACACTCATGATTTCTCTTACCCGGCGTTGGGTTTTCCATGGCTCGCCGGAAAAATCATAGAGGTATGGGACATGGAAACTTGGCTCGTTGCCTTGTGCGTACTGACCGGTCAAGCCGGTTGCGTCAGGAAATTGGTTGAGAAAGCGATATTTGGAAGTTCCATACTGCTCAACGAAGAGGCGGTCGAGCTTTGCATTAAAGGCCTCGCGTCCGCCCATGAGCTGAATGAGACCGGCAACGTCATATTGCACGCCGAAGGTATGCACCCAGGCATTCATCTCTGTGAAGTAATCTCTGCCCCCCTGGCCTCCTCCAAGGTTTGGATCAAATGGCTCTACCCATTTTCCGTCGGCGCTCTTCGGCGCCATAAATCCGATCGCAGGGTTAAAGAGATTCCTGTAGTTATCGGCAAGCTTGGCGAAGTAAGCTGCGTCGGCCGGTTTGCGCAATGCTTCGGCCAGCAGCGAGACGCACCAATCGTCATAACCGTTTTCGATGGTGACTGAAACCGCCTGCCGGCGTTCGACAGTAACCTCGGGGACGTTCTCCTCTTCTCCTGAAGCCAATGCCGGGAAGAATCCCTTCTCAAAGTAGATTCGATCGAGGCTGGTCAGAGGGCCACGCCGCCAGGGAAGCATGGTAGCGTCTGTCGCGTTTTTGCGCATCGCGTCATACGCTTCCTGAAGATCGAAATCTCTGTAGCCCTTTTCGTACGTGTCGAGGATCAGGATGGCCGCATGATGGCCAATCATCACCGCCTGTTCCCCGACTGCAGAAGGGAACGAAGGCAGCCAGCCGCTTTGTTCATACATGCGCAGATACGAGCGGATCATGTCTTCCTGCTGCGGCGCATCGAGCAAGAGCTGCAGTGGATGAAGAGAACGGTAAGTATCCCACAAGCCGTCATCCACGTAAAAGTCGTGACCGTCTGCCTCGTGGACTTTGTGATCGAAGCCGCTGAAATACTCTCCGTCCTCGGTAATGTCGGTCATCCGGAGAAGCGAACGGTACAAGGCGGTATAGAAGATTGTGCGCTGCCGTTCCGTACCTCCTTCGATCTGGATCGCCCCCAAGTCGCGGTTCCAAATTGCTCGCGTGTTTGCCTTCACAGCGTCGAACGTCCAAGACGGAATCTCACGCTGCAGGTTGCGTCGAGCCTGGTCTGCGCTGATGTACGAGATACCGACTCGAACTTCAACAACTTCTCCAGCAGTCGAAGGCGAGTCGCTCACAAAGCCAATGTCTCCTCCGCTCTGCCGGGCTGCATCGCTCATGTCGCCCTGGCGCCAAGTCTGATAGCTATTGAAAGGCCGAGAAAACTCCGCGTAGAAGTATTGTCGCGTGTCCCCGCTTCCGGCCGTTTTGACGATCGGTCCATCGACAAGCTGGCTGCCCTGGACTGCCCCGTTGCCAAGTACGGACAGTTCGCCGTCTCCGTGCATGCTCAGAACCAGATGAGCATGTGCCGAGGCCGGAAACGTGAAGCGATAGTATGCTGCCTGATAAGTGGCCGTCAGCTCAGCGCGAATCCCCCAGGTCTGCAAATCGGCCTCATAGTAGTAGGGCGTCGCGACTTCAAAATCGTGATCGAAGTCCGATGCATAGCCGGCTGCCTTGGTACCAGTCTCGCCGAGAGATGCCATAAGCAAGGCTGGGCCGGCGGGGAAGCCGTAAATCTCATCGGCCAAATAACGGTCCATGATTCCTGGTGTCGTTACCGGCGCCAGTCGTGCCATTCCGTGCGGGCATTGCACGTAAGGGACCGTAGCGGTCAAAAGTTGCCCGATTCCACCGATGTTCGGGGCTACATAGTCCACGGGCTGTTTTTGAGCGTATGCGGAGGAAATAAGAAGGATGGCGATCCATACTGCTGAGAAGGCCGATCTCGATGGAGTTTTTTTTGTCATTTCATCATGTCCCGAGTGCTTATACTTCGTTGGTCCCGCTTGCACGCGATGCCAGATTGCATCGTTAAGTGAATGGCCCAAAAAATCCGAGCCTTCCAGTTTAAAAATCCGGGAACCGGCAAAGTTCCCCGGGCAGACACACCTCAAACCTTCGCCCCTTGGCCCCGCCACGTTCCTTTGCTGAGCTAATATCCGCGAAAACAACACGCTATCCGAGCGAGGCAGGAAAGAGCAACGTTAGAATGGCTCTCTAACGACCGCACAAGAGATTTAAAAAGAATGAGTTGTGGAGGCAGGCCGCTCCTAACGGTAGTTACGTTCCACCAAAATCGCCGATCGGGCTCCTCCAGGCTCTTGGCCAAACGAGCGCGTGGCGGATTCTGCAACGCAATGCTAAGATGGGGACCGCGAGCCTGCAACAGCTGGCGGGATTCTCAAAGGATAGCGATTTCGCACTCCCCTGAACGGCACCAGAAATCTGACGTCGGGCTCTCGCTCCCGCGCAGGTGTGCCGAAATCGGGCACGAAATTGCACCGGCACATTATGGCGAGGCAAAATCATGACGCGCAGATTGCTGACCCGATTGACCTTCGGGAAGCTGAGATTGCGAAAATTGCCGAATCGAAAGAGGATGTCGCAGTTCTCCGACAGCATCTCCAAGAGATTATCGAAGGAAAGTCGTTCAGAGGCAGTCACCGAAGCGGCCAGTTTCTCGTCTACGTGGTGGAACAGGCCATCGCCGGGCATTTTGATGCTCTTAAAGAGCGTGTAATTGGAATCGAACTCTTCGGCCGCTCGCCTTCATACGATACGGGCGAAGATGCGGTAGTCCGCGTCACCGCCAGCGACGTTCGGAAACGTCTGCTTCAGCATTATGGCGAAAATGGGGTCGCAACAAGGTTCCGCATCAGTCTCCCATCGGGCTCCTATGTCCCTGAAATCGTTCGAATCCACAGCAATGGTGAGGCGCCTCTCACCACTGGTGTGCCACATCCGATCGCCAGAACCATGCAAGAAACGGTTGCCGCCGGTCCGGCCAATCTCGAATCACCGAGTTCCCAACCCGCTCATTCCGCAATCTCAGAACCATCTGGCTCGCCCGGCCGCCGATTGATGGGTGCGGCCATTGTTCTGCTGATCGTGGAAGTCGTTTTTGGCGGGTTGCTTTGGTATCGTGCTCCCCAAGTTCGCTCGAAGGCGGTTACGCTGCTTCCCTGGTCGGTATTCTTCAGTTCTTCTCACTCCACCCACCTCATCACCAGCGATCCGAATATCGTCTCCGTCCAGGAAATCACGGGCAGCGAAATCTCGGTTTCCGATTACGCCAATCGTAAATACATACCGGATTCAAACAAGCTGACGCCGGAGGAATTGCGCGTCTGCCACATTGTTCTCTGGGGCGACAACTCGGCTGCGGCGGTCGACCCGCCCATTGCCGTCCGTATTGCAGAGCTGGCGCAAAGTGCCTCGAGAATTATCGACGCACGCGCGGCGCGCAGCATTCAGCTTTCTGACCTGAAGAATGACGACAATTTCATTTTTCTGGGCAGCCCCCGCTCGGATCCTTGGTCATCTCTCTTCAGGGATCAGTTGGATTTCAGGTTTGAATTCGACGAAGCTTCGCGGCAGGAGATCATTCGAAATGTTCACCCGCATCCTAATGAGCAATCGACTTACATCCCAACCGCAGCAGGTTGGGCGACCGGCCGCTCGTACGCCATAGTAGCTTTCGTCCAAAATCCTGATCAAAATGGGCAAGTGCTGCTGCTTGGCGGCGCTAATGGTGAGGGCACGGAGGCCGCTGGCTCACTCGTCACCGATTTGCCCCGCCTTTCGACCGCACTGGATAAGTGTGGAATCCACCGCGGCGGTCCGCTTCAGCATTTTGAAATACTGCTCGAGTTGAACACGATGGCCGGCTCTCCGAACGAAGTGAACGTACTCGCCTGCCATGTGCTTTCGGGCGTGGTGAGCCGATGACGGTCCCGCGGTGTCGATCGACGTTCAGGATCTTGTAATTAGCCTCAACCCGGTCCCTTCCGGGTCATTGTGTACCCTGCAGGGCGCATTGAAGAACATGGTCGCCCGATTCTCCGCAGTGTATTCAGGCCAATGAGGCAGGCCCGCGTGGTTAGGATTTCCGGTTCGCGCAAAGCTGACCCACGCGGTAGAGATTTGTTTTGACAAAGCAAAGGCCTCAGGATCTCCTGCGCTGTAGTGATCACAGATTTCCGCATTATCGAGGGTGAACGAGATTTCTGCCGCGTGAAACGTGCCGACACGATTGTCCAGGACCGGTGTCCTCCAGGCGTAGATATACGCGTATGCCGGCGCAGCATCGAGGGCAGCTTTTCTCTCGGCCTGCGCGAACTCGGGAACCCGCCAGCGCGAAGTCGCAATCACCGCATAGATGCCAAATGGGTTTGCTTCGGGATAATCCCGCCGGTAGGCCGCGATGATCTCCTCGCTTTCGCTGCCAAACTCAGCCGCGACCTTTCGCCTCATCTCATCTTCAGTCATCGAATTTGCGCCCGGGCTGTCGAGGCCGCTTACGCTTTCATTCAGATTCGTGCCGGTGATCAGGGGAACATTTGCAGAGAGTGCCGGCGCGCCCGGGTGGAATGGATGAACCGGAAGCCCGATGCCGTCGACAGTGGGCCCCCATCCGCTCACGCCGAATCCGTCATGCAGCGATGGCTGCGAACGCGGCATCTTGCTCTGTGCCTCCACCGCCGCACCAGAAAGCCGATCGACCGGAATATTCTGCAGCTCTTTCACCTGCGACCTGGAGAGTCCCAATTCATTCATCACCAGTTCGGCGACTCGTTGCGAGTAATCGGGAGTAAGCGCCTTCAGGAAGGGGCCGCTTTGGATGATTGCGCGATGGAACAAGCCTTTGGCGGCCGGCATGGCCATCAGCACGGCCACTTTTCCTCCTCCGCCTGACTGACCAAAGATGGTCACGTTGCCCGGATCGCCGCCAAAGCTCGCAATGTTATCGCGTACCCACTCGAGGACCGCGACGCAGTCGAGCATGCCGATATTGGCTGAAGCCGAAAATGCTTCTCCGCCGATTGCTTCGAGATTCAAGTAGCCATACACATTCAACCGATGATTGTGGTTCACGAGAACCACGTCGTGATTGCGCGCCAGGCTCTCGCCCTCGTAGGAAAGGAGGTCGTGCCCGCAGCCGCCGGAGTAGCCGCCGCCATGCATGTAGACCATCACCGGTCTCTTATGGGAACCCTTGATCTCCGGCGTCCAGACGTTCACGCGCAGACAGTCTTCTCCGGGTACCAAGATCGCCGATCCCCGATGAAGAAGGAAAGCATCTTCATCGTGGCTGGCGAGGTTCTTGCCATCTGTATTGAAGTGCGCGGAGTCTTCCTGAGGGCACACGCGGCCATATGCAAGTGCATTGCGAATTCCCGTCCACGGCTCCGGGGGAGCCGCAGGCATAAAGCGCCGCCCGCCCGATGTAGAAGCGCCGTACGGCAGTCCCTTGAAGATGTAGACCCCATTGCGCCGATAACCGCGTATCTTCCCCGGCGGAAGCTCGACAACTGTCGTCTCATCCGAGGAAATCACCTTGGCTGGCCCGCAAGGTGTGACGTTCACCTTTGGTCCGGGCGTTTGCTCCGCAGTTTGAGCCTTCAAGCCGTCCGGCATAGCCAAGCTACCCGTTAACCCTGCTCCAAGCACAGCCATCCCCATTAGAAGCGCACGCCGGCTCGTGTTTTCTCCGCAGGCTTGCACCCCTGGCTCGCGTGAATGTGATTCCTTCACCGGCTCCATCATCGCCCCCGTCCTCCTTCTGAAGAACAAGATCACAAATCCAAATCGCAAAGCAAGCTAAAAGTTCGGGGACTCACCGGCTTAACCAGTTTTCTATCCGGTTTTCTATCCTGTTTACCATTGACATGCTTAAGTTCTCACTCTAGCCTTGCCCATTGTGCCAATTGCCGCTAAATCAGAGACAGGCTCAAGTATGAAAATCGCGATCTTCGTTTGCCTGCTTGCTTTGACCGCATGTGCCCGTACTGTGCACCAGTCGCAAGCGTCGATTCCGGAGACAGATCAAACTTACATGGATGCACAGGGGACTGCGCACATCACGCGCGTGGTTCCGCTGCCCATGACTGTCAGCCCGCAGGCGCGCGAATACCTGGCTCGCTCGGCGACAAATCCGGCAGCGGCGACCACGATTGCGGAAAAGCGGGCGCAGACTGACGCCATGCAGGCTCGCGATTCGGCTGCAAATCTCGCGATGTATCCTGCCGAGGTATCGTCTTCGACCATTGCGGGCGTCCCGGTCCGCATTGTCACGCCAGCTTCTGGTGTTCCCCAGGCCAAGGCCGATCGGGTGCTCATTAACCTGCACGGTGGCGGCTTCACCACAGACTCCGGCTCTCTGACGGAGAGCATTCCGATTGCTCACCTGACGCAGATGAAGGTGGTGGCAGTTCTCTACCGCCTTGCGCCGGAGCACCCCTTTCCTGCGGCCGTAGATGATTCCGTAGCTGTCTATAAGGAACTACTGCGGACTTACAAACCGAAGCACATCGCCATTTATGGGGCATCAGCGGGCGGGATTCTCACCGCTGAAGTTGCAGTCAAAATCAAACAACTCGGCCTTCCCATGCCCGGCGCGCTCGGTATTTTCACGGCAACGGGCGACTTCAGCACGCTGGGTGACAGCCAGGCAATCTACTCGGTCAGCGGCCTCGCAGGCTCAGTGACTGCACCAGACCAGGCGAACGTACAGTGGCTTTCGGATTATGTGGGCTCCGCGAATCGCAAAGATCCGGTACTCTCGCCGCTGTTTGCAGACCTCCATGGAATGCCGCCTGCGCTTTTTCTCACCAACACGCGCGACATGATGTTGAGCGGTACGACCATCCTTCACCGGGCATATCTGCGCGCCGGAGACGATGCGCAGTTAGTTGTATTTGAAGGGCTCAATCATGGTTTTTGGTATGAAGCCGGTTTGCCCGAAAGCCAGGAGGCAGACCGGCTGATTGCACATTTCTTCGACGATCATCTGGGCGGATCCGACTGAGAACAGCATCGAAGCACATCGTTTGAGAAGAGCATCGAAACCATCGATCATGGAATTGTGAAGTCTTGTGACCTGGCCTTCACTTAGGTGCAGATCAGACAGCGTGGGAAGGTTCACGGCTTCAGATCGAGTGTGCCGGCGAGTAAACGACTCGCTGCGTACTCGCTGCAACTTAAACTGAACTCGGAGGGATGTCGCAAGTGCAACTCAATTCCAAGCTGGTCCGGGCTACGCTTTCCGGGGCATTGGGCGGATTGCTCTTCGGTTTTGACACCGTCGTCATCTCCGGTGCGATCGACGCCTTGGTTCGCCTGTTTCATCTGAGCCCGCAGGAAAAGGGGTTCACCGTTGCCATCGGGCTGGTAGGCACCGTGATCGGAGCCCTGGGCGCAGGTCAGATCGGACAAAAACTCGGCACCCGCGAAACCCTGCGTCTCACGGCACTGCTTTACATCGTTTCGGCGCTGGGATGTGGACTGGCGTGGGACTGGAACGCATTCCTGCTCTTTCGATTCGTGGGCGGGCTGGGGATTGGAGCCTCATCAGTACTGGGGCCGGTGTACATTGCAGAGCTCGCTCCGGCAAAATGGCGCGGCCGTCTGGTTGCTGCATTTCAGTTCAACGTGGTGTTCGGCATCATGCTGGCCTACATCTCGAATTATGCGATTCGCACCATGCACCTTGGCCCCCTCGAGTGGCGTTTGCAGGTGGGGATCGCTACGCTGCCGGCATTAGTCTTCCTGTCACTTCTTTTCGGAATTCCTCGCAGCCCACGATGGTCGGCCTCCCGCAATCGCTGGGATGAAGCGCTTGCCGTCTTGAAGTTGATGGGCAATCCGAATCCCGAAGCGGAACTTGCCGATATCCGGGCCTCTCTGGAGCAGGAACATGTCTCGGCTCACGAGCGGGTCTTTCAGTGGAAGTATCGCTATCCACTCTTTCTCGCCATCACCATCGGCGCATTCAACCAGCTGGCTGGGATTAACGCCATTCTGTATTACCTGAACAATATCTTTGCGGCGGCGGGCTTTAGCCAGATTTCAAGCGATCAGCAGGCGATCGCCATCGGCACCACCAATTTCCTGTTTACCATCGTTGGCATGTCGTTGATCGACAAGCTGGGGCGCAAGACATTGCTGCTGATTGGCGCCGCGGGCTGCGCCAGTTGCCTGGCGGGTGTGGCATGGGTGTTCAGCAAGCAGACGCATCCTGGTGCACTGTTGTGGCTGCTGATTGCGTTTATCGCCTTCTTCAGCGTGTCGCAGGGAGCAGTGATCTGGGTGTACATCGGCGAGGTGTTTCCCACCGGCGTGCGCGCCAAAGGGCAGGGTGTGGGCAGCGCCAGCCACTGGTTTATGAACGCGCTTATCGCGCAGATGTTTCCGGTAGTGGTGAGCATGATGAGCACGGCCACGCCTTTCGTGTTTTTTGCAGCGATGACCGTTGTGCAGTTCGTTGTGGTGTTGTTCTTCTACCCTGAGACGAAGGGCCAGACGCTGGAGGATCTACAGCGCAAGCTGATGCCGGTCTGAGAATCGCGAGAATCCGGCCGTTGATGGCATTTCGATCTAGCCGCGGTCGAATTCCTCGCTTGGCGGAAGTTCGAATTGCGAGAGGCCGGGATGTGGTGTCCTTGTCCCACTGACTTAGAGGGGCGAAACCCCGCTCGAAACGGTAGCTACGTCTCGGATCAGCAATATGGGTTCACGGCAAAGCTGCCCACCTTCCCTGAAGATTCCGCTGTCATCCGGCGGCTTTCCAGTGACTTCGCTCTGAAGTGATGCGAAAAGCGCTAACCCTTTGGCTGAAAGCAACATGGAATCTTCTTCCAGTCACGCAGCCTGTGCCCGTAACAGACGCACCCCGTCCTGCCAGAATTACCCGAACAGGCTTTTTCCTTGCGATGAGATCGGAGGCACAGGTTAGAGCATCCGTTGACATCGGTTAGCTGCGTTTTAACCTTGACTCCATTTGGAAGGCTGGGATTGAATGCTTTCGTCAGGAGTTGAAACTGACTGCTCACTCCTTCGTGTGCGGAGGAGCCAGCGCTCCCTTCACCGGCGCTTCACCTCCAGTTTATTTTAGCGATCATTCCGAGGCATTCATGTACAAGGTTTTACAACAGCTTAAGGATGGTATCCTGCGATCTTTCTGGCCTAGCGCCGTTGTTTTCGTTGTCTGCGTTGCGAGTTCCGGGGCCATCGCGCAGTCTCCTGCCACCGGTCGGCGCTTTGGCAGTCAAATCGACATCCCGGCGCAAGAAAAGGCGGCGCTCGATGCGCTTTCGCCCCAGGCTCAGGCCGTCATGCAGAAACTCGCCGACATCGGCAAGTTCACGGTGAACGATTTCAGTTATCACGTCGGCGACATGCCGGAAGGGGCTGTAGTCGATTTGAACGACTCTTCATGGTCAAAGGGACATGCCCCGCAGAGCCTTCCGGAGGATGTCACCTGGGTCCGGGTTTGGGTTGAAGTGCCCAAGAACATCGACGGGTACGACCTCACCGGCGCCAGGATCGGATTCAGGCCGACCATGAGGGGAGTGGAGGAAGTCTATGTGAATGGCCAGGCTGTCGTCAGGCTTCCCGATGATCAGAGGCCGACCATCCTCTTCGATTCCGCGATGCCTGGCGACAAAGCATTGGTGGCGATTAAGATGGAGCGGAGCCCGACGCCTAAAACGATACGCGGCCTGCCGTTGACAATCGAGGTTGCTCCCGGCCGCCCTGATCCGGAAGTACTCCACACTGAATTTCTAACCGCTGCACTCCTGATTCCATCAGTAGTCCCCGATCCTGCCACCGACAGGCTGGAGCTGAACCAGGCGATTGGCGATGTTGATTTGAAGGCGCTCGATATGGCTGACCAGGCGACGTTCGACGCTTCCTTACGCAAAGCGGGCCAGGACCTCGACGTGCTCAAGCCCTTACTGCAGTCGATCAATTTCAGCCTCACCGGCAACTCCCATATTGACGCAGCCTGGCTTTGGCCCTGGACGGAAGCTGTCGACGTGGTGCACCGCACCTTTGGCTCTGCGTTGAAGCTGATGAATGAGGTCCCCTCCTACACTTATTCGCAATCTGCGTCGCAGTACAACCAGTGGATGGCGGATAAATATCCGCCGCTGAACGCGGAAATCAAGCAGCGGATTCAGGAAGGCCGCTGGGAGCTGGTAGGTGGTATGTGGGTTGAGCCTGACCTGAATATGCCGAGCGGAGAGTCGCTGGTGCGCCAATTGCTCATTGGTCAGCGGACCCTTAAAAATCTGTACGGAGTTACCACGCGGATCGGTTGGAATCCGGATTCCTTCGGCTATAACTGGCAGTTGCCGCAGATTTACAAGAAGTCCGGCGTCGATTATTTCGTTACGCAGAAAATGGCGTGGAACGACACCAATCTCCTCCCACTCAAACTATTCTGGTGGGAATCACCGGATGGCAGCAAGGTGCTTGCGTATTTCCCTGATGGTTATGGCAATACCAACCTGGATCCCTCCCGGCTTGCCAACGACATGGTGTTTTCCAGAACCGTTGACAACGGACTCCGCAACATGATGGATCTTTACGGAGTCGGCGATCACGGTGGTGGTCCAACCTTGGCGCTGCTGAACGAAGGAACGCAATGGATGCAACCTGATCGGATCGTTCCGAAGATGGAATACGAAACTGCGCAGACCTATTTCACCAACATTGAGTCAAAGATTGCAGAGAATTCGCCAGTCTGGAACTACAAGACGGCGGCAGCCGGCGATACCCGACTCCCTGCTCCTCCCGAGGACAAAATTACAATTCCTACCTGGAAAGACGAACTCTACCTCGAGTTTCACCGCGGCGTTTACACCACGCAGTCTCATCATAAGAAAAACATGCGCAACGCGGAAGAAGAGGTCATCGATGCGGAGAAGTGGTCTTCGATCGCGTGGCTCTCAGGAACCCCCTACCCTGCCGAAGAGCTGACGGGCGCATGGAAAAAGGTTCTCTTCAACCAGTTCCACGACCTGGCCGCAGGCTCCGGCATCGACGACATCTATAGGGATGCGCAAAAAGATTACGACGACGTTCGGTGGGCCACAAACGAGGCCACCTCAAACGCGCTCCATACCATTCAAGCTTCCATCGATACACACACAGCAGCAGATTCTGTTCCTCTGTTAGTTTTCAATCCATTGGCGTGGGAGCGCAGTGGACTGGTCGAGGCCGATGTGGAAATGCGAACGCCCTCGGCCAACGGTGTCTCGGTATACGATTCGCAGGATCGTCTGCTTCCGTCGAAAGTCCTCTCGGCCGATAAAACAACGGGTACCTATCACCTGTTGATCGAAACAAAAAACGTTCCGTCTTTAGGCTACGAAGTCTTGCACGTATCACCGGGAGAGCGGCACTTCGCCAGCGACCTCTCCGCGCACGGGCTTACCCTGGAGAATGCTTACCTTCGCGTGGTCGTGGATCCCAAGACAGGATGCATTACCAGTCTGTATGACAAGCAGGGCAAGTTTGAGACTCTTGCCCCTGGAGGTTGCGGTAATGAACTCGAGGCTTTCCACGATCATCCTCAAATGTTCGACGCCTGGAACATTCAGCCAGACTATGAGGAACACCCCTACGATCTAGGGCCCCCGCAGAGCGTGAAGCTGATCGAATCCGGCCCGTTGCGCGCGATCGTCGAAGTAAAGCACGCCACCGGGAAATCCAGTTTCGTGCAGCACATTATCTTGTACGCCGGAATTGACCGCGTTGACGTAGCCAACACCATCGACTGGCACGAACAGCACATCATATTGAAAGCCGCGTTCCCATTGTCGGCATCGAGCCCGATGGCGACCTACGAAATACCCTACGGAAACATTCAGCGTCCCACGACTCGCAACAACAGTTGGGAAGATGCGAAATTCGAGGTCTCAGCGATCCGCTGGGCAGACCTGGGGAATGACCAGCACGGCTTTAGTCTCCTCAATAACTCAAAGTACGGCTACGACGCCAAGGGCAATGTGCTGCGCCTGACTCTATTGCGGAGTCCCACCGATCCCGATCCCATTGCGGATCAAGGTATGCACCACTTCGTCTATGCGCTCTATCCTCATCAGGGAACCTGGAAACAGGCTCTCACTGAACGTCAGGGGTGGGATTTCAACTACAATCTTGCGGCTCTCCAAGTTGAGTCCCACGCAGGAACCCTGCCGGCCGAGCATTCATTCTTCGGAATCGATGCGAATAACGTCGTGCTGACCGCTATCAAAAAGGCGGAGGACAGTAACGCGCTCATCCTGCGCTTTTACGAATGGGCGGGGAAGGCCGCGAACGTTGGCATCCGACTGCCGAAGGGAATCACGTCGGCTACACTAACCAATTTGATGGAGGTTCCTGAAGGACCGCCTTTGCAGGTCGTGGACGAAGACAGAATTTCCGTTTCCACGGGTCCGTATGACATTGTGACGGTGAGGGCATCCTATACTCCGCACAACGAGTAGAGCGCCAATTACATTGGTATGGTGGCAAAGTCCATACCGATCAGGGGAAAATCCCGGAGGAAATATGTTGAGCAAACACACGCTGATCATTGCTGCGCTCGCCCTGGCGG
Source organism: uncultured Acidobacteriaceae bacterium (assembly GCA_963802955.1). GTDB lineage: Bacteria > Acidobacteriota > Terriglobia > Terriglobales > Acidobacteriaceae > Telmatobacter. Next base: position 149,101 of record CAWDKT010000007.1, on the reverse strand, counting down.
GAACTGGGCTGGCCTTTGCTTCAGGCCCCGATTTCCGTCCGGATATCAGGTTAAACGGCGAGAATCTTAACGGATGGCATCAGCTCGGTCAAGCGGAATGGAAAGCGGAAAACGGCGAAATCGTTGGCAAGCCAAACCAGACCGGCGGCTGGCTGGTCTTCGACAAGTCGTACCAGGACATTCATTTTTACGCTGAATACAAGTGCACGACTGGTTGCGTTACCGGCCTGCTGATGCGCGCGGAGAAGACACCGGACGGTGGCATGAAAGGCGTCTATGTCTCCCTCAGTGACACCACGAGTGACATGGAGAATCTGGCAGGATACGACGTAACTATCGATCCTCAGGGGAAGATAGTGAGCGCAACCCAGGAGCAGCGCGGAGGCGGCTTTACGCGCGTTGTTTCCCCGTGGCCGCCCAAGCCGGAGCCACAACGTGCTCCCGGTGCTGGTGGCCGTATGGGCGGATTTCGCAGAGAACTCCCCAGTGATTTGCCAATCCATCCTCCGGATACCAAGTATCGACCGAATGATTGGAATAGCGTGGAGTTCTCGTTTGACGCCAATGTCGCCCGCGTCAATCTCAACGACGGCGGCCAACGCGGCTCTCTGGCGGCCGAGGGCTACGGCCCGATCGCGCTTTATGTTGGAGGCGCAGGCGAGGTCGAATACAAGAACATCGCCATCGCCGACCTGAGCCTCAAGACCCGGGAACCGGACTACACCTCTTCGAATTTCCGAAAGCAGACCCTGAACGAGTTTTATTATGGCTGGGGTCAAGCGGCAGCGGACTTCAATCATGATGGCCACCTGGACATCGCCTCCGGTCCCTTCGTCTACTATGGTCCCGATTTCACGAAACGCCGGGAGATTTGGCGGGGAGAGGCTACAGACCCAACCAACGATTTTGCAATGGATTCTCACGAAGAGTTTGCTGGCGCCTTTACTGGACATCCCGAGTGGCCCGACCTCGTCACTGTAAAGTTTGGAGGCGGTCATTGTGTCTATTTGTATGTCAATCCCAGGGGAGAAAATCGCATCTGGGACAAGTATCCTGTCGTCGATAACGTTTCAAGCGAGATATCGATTGTGGCGGACATTGACGGGCACGGTAAGCCCGCATTGGTCTTTACGAGTGATGGGTATGTTCGCTATGCGGAACCGGATCCAGCGAATCCAACGGCTCCATGGATCGTACACAATGTCTCCGAACGAGGCTATGCAACTTCACACGGCCTCGGCGCAGGTGATATCAATGGCGACGGATTGGAAGATATAGTGGACCCATACGGATGGTGGGAACATCCCAAGCCCGGGAGCAGCGATCAGACATGGAAGTATCATCCGGAGGCTTTTGCGCAGTATAGCCACGGATTTATGGGGGGCGCCGTAATGGCTATCTACGACGTGAATGGGGATGGTTTGCCCGACGTGGTCACCTCGCTCGCCGCTCACGCCTGGGGTCTCGCATGGTTCGAGCAGAAGCGCGATGCTCAAGGCAATATCTCATTTGTGAAGCACATGGTGATGGACGATTTCTCAACCAAGAATGCAGGAGGCGTTACGTTCTCTGAGCTGCATGGCTCAGGTGTGGGCGACATCAATGGCGACGGTATTCCCGACTTTCTCGTCGGCAAGCGGTGGTATTCCCATCTGGACAGCGACCTCGACCCCTATACGTTCGGGCCCCCTGTTCTTTATTGGTATGAAACTGTTCGCGACCCGAAAGCGCCGGGAGGCGCCAAACTGGTTCCGCATTTGATCGACAATGACAGCGGCGTCGGTAATACCGTATTGGCAGTCGACCTCAACCATGACGGCGCGATGGACATTGTGACCTCCACACGATTTGGCACCTTCATATTCTGGAACGAGATGCATGCAAAGGGGCACGCTCGCGCCGCCGCGGGAACCCGCTCCTCTACTGCTCGAAGCGCGCCGTAAACGCAATGCGCGCAGGGGGAGCACCCAACTGTGATGAGAAATCTGACGAACGACGCCTTTGGCGCGGAGGGATCGCAATGCTTCCCGGATCTGGATGAGTTCCTCAGAACCGCTAGCAGGCGCTCTATATCAACTAGTTCGCGACTTATCAGTTCAGTGCACTGGAGACACAAAAAGACCCGAGCTGCGATGCGTTGTCTCGGCAGAGCAGGATTGCTCATTTTGTGTTTGCTGCTGGCCCGGATCACTCCGATCTCTGCGCAATCGAATCCCCAGAGCTCCGAGTTGCCGATCTATAAGCAGGCCTCCGCGCCGATCGAGGAGCGTGTCCAAGATCTGCTCGGCCGAATGACGCTCGAAGAGAAAGTGCGGCAACTCGACTTGTACTCCGGCGCCGCTGCACTGGTCGATAAGCAAAGCGATAGCACGCATGCGGCATGAAAGGTGGCACGCCTCGCGAAAGAAGTCTCTGCACCTCCGCTCTCGGGGATGCATCGTCAATAATCGCAGAGGACACCCGCGATCTATCGCTCTAACGTCAAGCGACCATCGCGGCATGCTGTCTCTTTTCACACGTCTGCCGCCGCCTCAAACTTTGAACGGAATTGAAGGCCTGAAGCCTGGCCGACATCATTTTCCAGAACAGACGTATATTAAGCCTGCGATCCGCTGCTGGCTATGTTAGGGGCTCACACTCACCGGACTCGCATGTGTATGGTGAGGATGAGGTTTGACGCCTCGTCCATACTGTAACGGTAGATACGTACACCAACGATGAGGCATGCCGTTGCCCTCCTAAGGTGGATTCACGTGAAAAAGGGCCCGCTCTCGGCGGAGCAGGCCCTCAAACAATTCCACTTTTTCTGATTGTCAGTTTGTCAGTTGAATCAATGGAGCTTTTTAGCACTGGGGTCTTCACTTTCTTGTCAGAACCTGACATAACCATGAATGACGAGCTGCCGCGGATCGTAGGTCCCAGCGCCTATTGCACCAAAACTACTGTTGGATCCGACACCCGGAATGAGCCCTCCAGACTGGTTGTTGACTAGGTTCATGTTACCCATGCTGGCGGCATTAGACGCCAAACTGTTGAATTCGGGATGATTGAACAAGTTCGAAACTTCCGCCCGGATCTGCAGGCTAACCCGCTCGGTAATCGGGATGGTTCTTCCTATAGCCGCGTCAACATTTGTCCGATGCGGTAAACGGATATTGCCATTAGTCTGTGCCGCATTTCCAACCCAGTAGATATTGGGTATCGTATTTCCGTTGGCTGCTGTCAGTGTTTCACCTTGAAACCCGCACAGATCATATTTAAGGAAGGTGTATTTTGGCGGCGTGACCGTAGTCCCGCATGGCAGAGTCACCGTGGTCACTCCGTTGTACCAATGCTGGAGCGTTTTGGGCACCTCGAGCGGATAAATGGGATTCCGGTCGAAGGTCCGGTTGGTGAGCGCATTGTCAGCGCTCATGTTCATATAGACCGGATACCCACCTTGCACTGAGACATCTGTGCTGAGCATCCAGTCTCCGGCTAGTTCGCGCGCGAAACCACTACCCAAAGCATGCTGCCCATTCTTACCGAAAGGAGACTGGTAAAGAGCAATGGCATGGAACACGTGTGGCATATCTGCGGTTCCATAGTTTCTGTTGTTCTGCGGGTTGATCAAATCCGGGTTGCTGCCGGGCCCTCCAGCGGCATCGACGCCTTGACCATCTTCAATTCCAGTGGTCACAAAATCAAGCTCCTTCGACCACGTGTAGTTGAAGTTGACGTCGAACCCGGACGAGAAGTGGTGAGATAGGCGGGCCAGAAGCGCGTTGTAGCTGGCGTAGCCCAAATCTCCATTCATCATGGAGCCATCCAGCAATGGATAGGGCAAGTCGGGAATGAATTGTGAGATGGTTCGATTTGCCAGCGCATTCTCGAACGGGAGAAGCGGTCCGGACGCCGGCTGATATGGGTTCTGAACCTGCTGTGTAGACGGGTCGGATGTTCCGTTGTTTGCTATGTACTGGCCCTTCCATTGCCCCAGAATGGATGGATCGACGCTCTGAAGATTCTGAAAAGCGAGATTCCGTGTCGTTAGATATCTTGAGATTGCATCGCTCCATCCAATTGACGCCAGCCATTGTCCACTCGCGCCGAACGATTTTTCCAGGAAGAAGTTTGCCTGCCTGACAACCTGGTTGTGCAGGTGCCGGTTAAAGTAAGCCTCGGTGATTCCATAGTTCTGTGGCGCCTTGATATTCGCGCCGACTGAAGGGATTAAAGGCGCGGCGTCAGTAGCCTCCGACACAGGTATGCCTGCCGGGTTTTGACCATAAGGCAGAGCTTCATTTCCCGGTGCAAACGACGCTTCACCGTAGTCGTTCGGGCTGGAAAAGTATCCCGTATTGCTGGGCAAGTAAGTGATGCCAAAGCCGCCGCGCGCCACCAATGTCTTTGTGATCTGATACGCCGCGCCCACGCGAGGCTGAAAATCGTGATACTCGGTGTCCCACATGTTGCGGCTGTAGCCATTGGTTCCCGGAAACGAAAGAACGCCCATCGTCCCAAACGGATTTCTTTGAGTAAGGTCGATGCCCGCCAGCCGGTTGTAACGCTCCGTCAGACCCGGCTGAAGATCCCAGCGCAGGCCAAGGTTAAGCGTCAGTCCAGGCCGGATCCGCCAGTCGTTCTGCGAGTAGATCCCGAAGTATTTTGCGGCGTAGGCAGGCTTCAGGTTGGCGCCCGGACGCACAAACCAGACGCCTTGCCCGAGAAGCAAAGCGGCCCCGTTAATGCCGTCCACCAAGGGCGAATTGTCCTGGGCAGTTGTGCCGCCGGCGGCATTCACATATTCAAACGAGTAATTTTTTCCTGGATCGTTGGCGCAGCAGAAGTTCATCGCGGTAGTGGCTTCCTCGAAGTCGGTGTAATTCGCCAGGATCACCCGATACTCCGCTCCAGCCTTGTATGTCCAGTTTCCATGAATCTTGGTGACGCTGCCAACAATGGCATGGCCGATCTGGCGCTCTTCCTTGTTTGCGAACCCGCCGCCTGCAAGACCGGCCCAATTGCTGCCGCCCCCGGAGCTCCCTGAAAATCCGAAGCCGGTGGGGTACACGACCGGCGCCGCGCCCGGCTTTGCGAACAGCGCTTGCGTGGCCGAGGGGATGCCGAACCCGCTGTTCTGAGTAAAGCCAGACTGGAGGCCTCCGAAGTCAATTGCATGCGTCCTTGTCACACCATAACGGACATCGATAAACAAGGATGGGCTAAGGACGACGGTGTCGCCGACTTGAGCGTAGCCGTTCCGATCGGAGACGGTCGATGGCACATTGTTGAACGACGTCGAAGGGTTGTTGGTCGAGCCCGATGCCGGCGTATCCGGCTGAAGGTTGAACGGATTGAGGTTGGTGTCCCAGTAGATCCCGCCGCTGCCATAAATTGACTGCTTGCCGAGCTTGAAGTCAACCCGGTTGTCTGAGCTCTGGAGGCGGAGCGTGTCCTTCACCGTTGATTCATAGTTGTCGGTGTTGTAGGGGTCGTTTGGCGTCCGGTTGGGCGATGGATAGAAGTTGTACATCAAAAGCGCTGCGTTATAGGCCGCCGGGCCTTCCGGCAACAAGGCGCCAGTGATTTTTGCGGGCGTAATCGGTGCCCGCTGGTACAGGTTGGGAGCGATTTGAGTGACTTGATAGGGATTGTACAACTGCGCCGGCACGGGCTGGCCGTTCGCGCCCTGCAGGTAGGTCTGCGTGAAGTCTCCCACTCGTTCAAGAGCCGTAGGGACTGTCGCAAGGTTCGTCACGCCCTGGTTTTCCCACTCGTAGTGATAGCTGGAGAAGAAGAACACTTTGTTTCTCTTAATCGGTCCGCCAAGGGCCGCACCAGCGTTGCTCCGCTGGAAGTCGGGGCGCGCAATACCCTCAAACTTGTTTGACCATGTATTTGCGTCCAGAATCTGATTGCGAAAGAGGAAGTTGGCTTCGCCGTGAAATTCATTCGTGCCAGACCGGGTGGTATACGCCATAACGGATTGGCCGTGGCCGTAGTCCGCGGTGAAGTCATTGCTGATGACCCGGACTTCCTGAATACCCTCCTCGTTCGGGACGATCGTCATCTCGTTAAAGCCATCTCCAGTGATTGGGAGTCCGTCCAACTGAATATCATTTTCAAAAGCCCGGCCGCCGTTCACGCCAATGGCCGAGAGTTCAGCCCTTCCCGCCACACCGACGCCCGCTGATTGGATCGTCTGGCTCGTGTAGGTCTGGGCTCTGGCTTGCACATTATTCTGGAGTGTGAGGAAATAGAGCGGGTTTTGCGTGATATTGGGAATTGACTCGGCCACCTGGGAGTCGACTCCCTGTGAAATTGAGGTGCTCTCGGTCTGCAGCTGCTCTGCCGTTGCCTGCACTTCAACCGTCGCACTGGCTGCCCCAACCCTCAGCACGGCGTCGCCTCTGGCAATCTGTGCTGTGCTGAGAACAATGCCGTGGATTGCTTCCTGCTGAAAACCAGGCTTGTTGATCGAAACAGAGTAGGTTCCCGCCTGCAGATAGGGAACCGTGTACATCCCCGTTTGCCCGGTCGTTGTGGCGTAGGTTGCATGGGTATCGGTACTCGTGACCCTGACGGTCGCACCCACAACAACGGCGCCGTTTTGGTCCGTCACACGTCCTGTAATTGTCCCGGAGCGGATTTGAGCGCTTACGCTCATTGCCGCGCAAAACATTAATCCAGCGCCGCCCGCGGTTCGTATTGCTCGCCACAAGGTGGGTTTCCAGTTTTGCACGTATGGTGCCAAGCGCCGCTGGGAGCGATTGCTGCTCTGGAGAAGTTGTGTTAGCAGCGCTGAAAGGAACAACCGGATTTCATTTGCCATGGTTTGATTGCCTCCTGGAGTGCAGCGTGGCCTGATAGTGCCGTTTCAAGCAGCGGGCCCCTTGTGCAATTCAAGCTTGTTGCCATGCAACAATGCCTTCGCCGTGATTCGGTAGAACCAGGGAGTGTTCTCACGAACTGACGAATCGTAGTAATGTCCAGAGAGCATGGTCAACGTTAGATCAGTGTTCTAACGCGTCCACATCTAGTTGAAGACATTATTGTTATTTCAGGAATCTGAGCCCTAACCGTAGATACCTTTCAAAATCAAATTGCAAGATTCCGCCTTTAGGTTGCGTCGCCTCTCGAACTATCGGCACGCTTCCGTGAGGGAGTTAGACATCGATTTGGTCGAGGCGTGCCCTTGGCCAATCACTTGCTTCGCTTCTCGGCCTGCGCTCAATCAATATGGAATTTGATCTTTGGTAATTCAGCAATTCGATTTACTTCTTACCCTGATGCCGATGACTGGTTTCTCTTGTAGAGTGGGTGGAATCGCCTGCTATCGTCTGCCGGGCGTTTCGACATGCGAATGATACTGTTGATTGCACCGAAATCGGCAACAACGAGCCAGTGCGAGAATAGTTAGCCCGACTTTGTTTGGCTGCACATCCTATGGAAATTGCCTTCCGATTTAGCTGCCTCTCTCGATCGTGACGTATCTACCGTTCCGATCACCCGGTTCATCTAAGCAATTGGATTTAACTTATTTATTGCGACGTTAGAACGTCGGCGTAACCTTGAACAGCGATCTTCCCCTGCGTAGAGTTGTCACTTAGGTTATCGAGCGGATCTTCCGGCCAGGAGGTTCGATGCAAAGGCGCCGATTTCTCACGTGTTCACTGGCCGCTTCCGCTTTTTCCTTGGTAGATCAGGCTTTAGGTCTTAAGATTGGACCCCACCTGCGCAACTACAGCTTCGACCGGACCATGTCGCGGGAAGTATTGTGCGATTTTCTATCTCGCGCCATTTGCATGGAAGGCCTGCTCAACGGCCGCGGCGATCTCAATGACAATATCCGCATGCTCCGCTATATCGGCGCAAAATATATCGCGCGCAGCATTTGCCTTTGGGGTGGTGAGGCCAGTTTGCTGCAGAACTTCGAGCGGGCGAAGCAACAACTTCCACAAGTGCGCGCGGCCGATCCAGACATGATTCTCGAAGCATGCATCTTCGAGATTGTGACTCCACAGGTGGAGCAAGTTCCTGTGCCAGACTGGGCCTTCACCGGTCTTGGGATGCCGGTGGAGAAGCGTAACTTCCGCTATGAAGCCATCCTCTACCCTCCCGAAAAGCGCACGCGCTCATGGGGCAGAATGGGCGGCGTCCCAGATGTAAGCCAGCCTGAGACCCAACTCTGGTTTTACTTCCTGGCGGTCTCCTATATTGACCTCGGATTTGAGGGAATTCACTGGGGTCAGGTGGAGATCATGGACCATAGTGATCCCCACCTCGATCACTATGCCCGTGTTTTTGCTATGGCTCGCGCGTACGCTGAGAAACATGCGCGCCGCGGCATGGTGCTGTGCAATGCTCACGTTCCCAGCGGCGGCCTTGGTCGCGATGGCCGACTGCTGCTTGACTTCCATGCATTTCCGTTGAGGATCAAAGAAGTTCCAGAGCATCCGCAGGAAGCTATCCTGCAAGTCGGATATCTCGACAGCATCTTTCTCCGAAGCAAGGGCGGCCGAACGTATAGCGGCTGGGAGTGCGAGCATTTGCCTTACCTGGTAGAGCTCGATAACTACGGCGCCAGTCGACATCCTGGGGAAGCTGGTCAAGGCGGAGATTGGGTTTGGGGCTACGACGAAGTCAGTTGGTTTGCGAACCAGAGCAAAGCCTACCGCGCCCAATGGCTGCGTTATGCCTGGAATTGGCTGAAGAAAACCGATCCAAACGGCTATTTGGAAATGCCGGGTAGCCGGACCGAAACCTCACCACTCAATCACGGCCGTTGGTATTCAGCGAACAGGCCGAGTGCGGCCGTCCCGGACGGCCTCGACGACGAAGAGGCAATCCGCGCCATCTGGAAAAGCGATCGCGGCCCCTCTGTACCTCGTGCTCTCGACCGTTCCTAGGCGACAGCACACCAAGGACGCTTTGATAAGCAGACTGTCGCGCCAAGCTGCGAAGTCAGTTTGCGGTGGTCCTGGCTGGAGCGGAAGGTACGATTCCCTGGAAGGAAACACACTGCCCAAACGAGAATCTCTTTGATCAACCAATTCAGCCGGCGGATTTGCGAGACGTCCTTTATTTGAAACGCAGAAGCCGCTAACACGCCTTCTCTGGTAAATTGCGAATCTGGGTGTGAAATCACGAAATGCCAGCGTCCGAAGGTGGCCAATCGGAGCGAAACGAGAGCATTCCTTATGAGCAAAATGAATCGTAGGCGATTTCTAGGCTCCGGTGCTGCAGTTGCGGCCGGTTCCCTGATCCCGATTGAATTGCCGACACAGGCTCCGGCGCTTCCAGAACTTGAAACTATCATCGATACCCACGTCCATTTCTACGATCCGCGACGTTCTGGCGGAGTCCCTTGGCCGCCGGCGAACGATACTGTGCTCTATCGCCCTGTCCTACCAGACGCGTACAAAAAGGTGACGGCAGGACTGGGCATCAGAGGTGTGATTGAAGTGGAGGCCAGTCCTCTGCTTGAAGACAACCAGTGGGTGTTGGATCTGGCTGCGCGTGAGCCGATCATCCTGGGCACCTGTGGTGACATCGAGATCGGCAAGCCCGGATTCGGAAACGGTCTGGAGCGATTCTTGAAGAGTGGACGATTCTACGGAATTCGCATAGGAAATCTTTGGAATAGAAACCTCGATGAAGACCTCAAAAAGCCGGAGACGATTGCGAATCTCAAATTGCTCGCTGAGGCAGGCCTCGAAGTGGATATGATCGGCGGATTTCCCATTCTCCCAAACGTGATCGAAGTCAGCGATCGAGTACCGGAACTGCGGATTGTTGTCGAACATATGCCATTTGATCCTCCGCGCGATGAGGCGGATAGGGCGGCCGGCGAAAGGGCACTTCATGAAATAGGCCAGAGACGCCAGATTTTCTCAAAGGTCTCGAATGTGTTGCGCAAGCAGAATGGCCAACCCGTCGAGGATCTTGACTTTTATAGTCCCTCTCTCGATCAGCTATGGGAGACCATTGGAGTCGATCGGTTGGTTTACGGGAGTAACTGGCCAGTCAGCGAGAAAGTCGGCCCATACGAGCTGGTGTTCAGAATTGTGCATGAATACTTCGCAACAAAGGGCAAGGAAGCATCACAGAAGTTCTTCGCACGCAACTCGCAGAGAGCTTATCGCTGGAAGGCGCGAAATGCCTGAAATAAGAGGGTGCTGCAAACACGTTTCCAGACCGGGGACTGCGAGCCTTGTGAGGAGCCTGAAGCGGATCTATGCCGCGCGATATTCTCCCCCTTGGAGTAACATCCCTCCCTCGGCGATTTATCACACAACCGCTCGTCGTTCACACGCAAAGTGGATGACGAATCCGAAAGAGGAAATATGTTTTCCAGGCAGAATACTCTCCGCAAGCTTGCTGTCGCACTGACTCTGACCATTTGCTTCATGCCCGCCATGACAGGACGGGCACTCTTCGCGCAAAGGGCGGCCGTCCGTGGCGACTCGTTTGTCTATGTCGGCACGTACACCGACACGCCGGCAAGAGGGAAGGGAATTTATCTTTTCCGGTATGAAGCCAAAACGGGCCAGCTCACCCCTCTCGGTGTCGCGGCCGAATTAGCCAATCCATCTTTTCTGGCCACCGATCCCCAAAATCGTTTTCTTTATGCGGTAACCGAAAGGGGCAGCGATCCGAATGTGAGGGGCGCGACGTCGGATCAGACGGTGACCAGCTATGCAATCGATACAAAAACCGGAGCCCTCACCCTTCTGAATAAGGTTTCCTCGGACGGAGGAATGCCCTGCATGCTGGTTGTGGACGCAACCGACAAGATGCTCTTCGTCGCGGATTACGGAAGCGGAAGAGTCGTCTCCTACGCTCTTAACCCGGACGGAAGCATTGGCGCGGAGACAGGTCTCGGCCAGGACAGCGGATCGAGCATCAACCCCCGGCGCCAGGAAGGCCCGCATGTACACGCGACGGTGCTCTCGCCAGATGATCGATTCCTTTTTACGCCGGATCTAGGGCTGGACCAGATCAAGATCTACAAAATCGATCCGGCGAAGCAAACTTTTGCGCCAAACAATCCGCCCTCTGTCTCGGTCACACCAGGTCTGGGCCCACGGCACTTTGCCTTCGGCCGTGGCGCGAAGTTTGCCTACGCCGTCTGCGAAATGGGTTCCAGTGTGGTTGTCTTTTCCTACGATCGCGAGAAGGGAACTCTCCAGCCGATCCAGACGATTTCGACTTTGCCGTCCGACTTCACGGGACAGAACGCGTCCGCGGAGATTGAGGTCGATAAGGCGGGGCGGTATCTCTATGCGTCGAATCGCGGGAGCGACAGCATCACAGTTTTCGCAATCGATCAGGAAAAAGGAACACTGACCAAACTGCAGGTAGCATCCACGATGGGGAAAGGCCCGCGTAACTTCAAGATTGATCCTGCCGGTGAACGCATGATTGCGGCAAACCAGAATTCTGACTCGCTAACGCTCTTGAAGATCGATCCGCATACGGGCCAGTTGACGCCGGAGGGTGATAGCGTGGATGTTCCAGCGCCGGTTTGTGTCATTTTCGTTCCAGTGAAATAGGCAGATCTTCGAGGACAGGGCCGACTGATGCCCAGGTGAAGACGCCCATGGCAGCCAGCATCGATTCATTGACGGTCATCGGAGGTATGCGTATACTTCGCGTGATCAGAAAGAAACACTCGTGGCAACGCGGCAGGAACTCTCAATGTTTCGTTGCGAAAAGCGCGCCTCTTCCTCAGCAAGACACAACGATTGCGCACTAAGACTCTGATGGAGGTTTTATGAAATTCTTCGGTACGAAGCTTTCGCGGCGTGCTCTAGTTCAAAACGCCGGCCTCGCCGCCGCTGGCGCCGGTCTGTTCGGTCTTGGCCAGGCAACGGATGCTTATTCTCAAGCGCCGGCAGGCAGTTCCGGTTCGCCACGCGCCTTGGCGCTCGTCGGGGACCGTTACCATAATGCTGACTATATTCGGGTAAGTCTCGACCGGGTTTTCAAAGAATTGAATATCCCCATTGACTACACGGTCGAGTACGACAAGATCTCAGCGAGCCTGCTGAAGGATTACCAGCTGTTTCTGTGTTTGCGCGACGGCATGATCTGGCCCGGCGGTTACCTCGGGCCGGATGCATGGTCGGAGTATTCAAAGAATCTTGAAAACGCCGCAGACTTTCCCAACCCGAAGCCCGTTATGTGGATGACCGAAGATCAGGGAGCTGCGATCAAGGACTTTGTGAACTCCGGCAAAGGATTCTATGCATTGCACAACTCCAGCCATATCTCGCTCACTTCCAAAAATTACCGGGAAGTGATGGGTGGAGCTTACATCAGCCATCCGCCTCTGCGCCCGTTTCGCGTTCGGCCAACAGAGAACAAACATCCGATCACGGAAGGCATCACCGAATTTATGGTGAACGACGAGCAGCACTATGTGACGTACGACAAAGATCCGAAGTACGTGCTTCTGGAGGCAGAGAACATCGACGGCCTGACGTTCCAGAATCTGGGCGCCAAATCGATCTCCGGGTGGGCGTACGACTTTGGCGCCGGACGCGTTGTGTTCACGGCTGTTGGCCACACCATCCATGCAATGTGGGCGCCGCAGTACCTCGAAATCCAGAAACGCTCGGTGCAGTGGCTGTTGAAACAGATTTAGCAACCCGCACGACAACCCTTTCAAACATCGGTGGTTTGTTCGACGCGCAAACCTGAGATCAACCGAGGTTCTGGATGAAGATGAAGATTGATCCAATGAATGGCAGAAAGTCTCGGTTTCGTACGGTTGTGGTTTTGTGTACCGTGGCTCTAACCATCTTCGGAGTTTCCCACGCGCAGTCCTGGAAGGCGCTGGAATCGGCAGGCCGCGACTGGCCTGTTGCGAATGGCGACTCCGCCGCGGACCACTACTCCACGCTCTCTCAGATCAACCGGCAGAACGTGCATACCCTGCGCGTGGCGTGGACGTTCGATACCGGGGAATTGGGTGGAATGGAGTCCAATTCGATTATCATCAAGGGCGTCCTTTACACCTACACGCCCAGCCAAAAAGTGGTTGCCGTTGATGCTGCCACAGGCAAATTGATTTGGAAATTCGATTCCGGCGTGCGCGGGAACGAGGCCCGCGGAGTCACGTATTGGACCGACGGCAGGGAAAGCCGCATTTTGGCTACCGTGTCGAACTTTCTCTATGCCATCGACGCGTCCACCGGAAAGGCGATCCCATCGTTTGGAGAGGACGGCCGAGTCGATCTGCGGAAGGAGCTGCGCGGCGACTACCAGGATCAGTCCATTACGCCCACCAGCCCGGGAATCATTTACAAGGACTTGTACATTATCGGCGGGCGCAATCCGGAAGCGAAACCCGCGCCTCCCGGTGATATTCGGGCCTTCGATGTGCGTACCGGAGCTATCGTCTGGGTTTTTCACACCATTCCGCATCCCGGCGAGTTCGGCTATGACACCTGGCCGATGGATGCATGGAAAGATGCCGGCTCCGCGAATAACTGGGGCGGCATGGCGCTCGATGCCGAGCGCGGCATCGTCTATGTTCCTACCGGCTCGGCTGTATCGGATTATTACGGTTATGACCGCGTTGGCGACGATCTGTTTGCCGATACTCTGTTGGCTCTCGACGCTTCCACCGGCAAACGGATCTGGCACTTCCAGGGCGTTCATCACGACATATGGGATCGCGATTTCCCTTCGCCTCCCGCGCTCTTCACGATCGAGCGCAACGGCAGGAAAATCGATGCGATTGCACAAACGACCAAGCAGGGATTCGTCTACTTCTTTAACAGGACGAATGGCGATCCGCTCTTTCCCATCAAGGAGTCGAGCTATCCCCCCAGCGAAGTTCCCGGAGAAGTAGCCGCAGCCACCCAGCCCCTGCCGCTCGCGCCCGCGCCCTTTGCCCGGCAGCGGCTCACCGAGGATCTGCTCACCGATCGCACTCCTGAAGCGCATGTTTGGGCCCTGGAGCAATTCAAGACCTTTCGCAGCGATGGGCAGTTCATCCCCATCGGCCTCGATAAGCCGACCGCGATCTTGCCCGGATTATGGGGTGGTGGCGAGTGGGGTGGACCGGCAGTCGATCCGGCTACCGGCGTACTCTATGTGAACTCGAATGAAATGGTATGGACCGAGACGCTCGTACCCAATAAGCCCGCGGGCAGCCTGGGAGAGAGCATTTATCAGAATCAGTGCAGCTACTGTCATGGGAGCGACCGCAGCGGATCCCCACCCGATTTTCCTTCTCTTGTTGGAATCGACAAACGCCTCACCGATCAGCAGATTCAGGACACGATCCACCAGGGTCGCGGACGCATGCCCTCCTTCACCAACTTGAAAGACGATCAGATCGCGGCTGTGCTTCGCTTTCTCAAGAACCCTGACCAGCCCAATGCTGCCCCCGGCGCCGCCGCGTCTGTTTCCGGCCGCCCTCGCAATGTCAACACGGCTCCCTACCGATTGGACGGATTCCACAGGTTCATCGACCCCGACGGCTATGCGGCCATCAAGCCGCCGTGGGGCACGTTGAATGCAATCGACATGAACACGGGAAAGTATCTGTGGAAGATTCCGTTGGGTCAATATCCCGAGTTGGTCGCCAAAGGCATGCCCGACACCGGCTCGGAGAATTTTGGCGGACCGATTGTTACTGCTGGTGGACTCGTCTTCATTGGGGCGACTATCTATGACCGCAAGCTGCGCGCTTTCGATAGCCGAACGGGAAAACTGCTTTGGGAGGGTGATCTTCCTTTCTCTGGTGTGGCGACGCCCTCGACGTACATGGTGAACGGAAAACAATATGTCGTAATCGCCGCCGGCGGTGCGACCTCCATGGGCTCGTTGCGGAACGCGAAGCAATCGGGAGGTACATACGTAGCGTTTGCTTTGCCGTAACCTGCACTTCTACACCGGCAATGCTCTTTCCAAAGCCCGGCTGCGCGCCAAGGGCCAGGGTGGGAGGCAACTCCAGCACTGGGTTATGCGGAGGATAGCTCTGACGATACCGCCGTCAAATCGCCGGGCTGCGTCATTGGTTGCGGACGAGAGATCGCTGGCAAAGTGGATAGTCATTGCGCGACTTCATCCGCATTCGCGAAACGCTTCATCAGCGATGAAGGCCGCGCCTTCACATTCATTCCAAATATGCACTCTTTGTAATCGTGATCGCGGCAAGAATAGGAGCGACATCTCATCAACTGCCGCGTTTTGCGGGGAGGAATTGTGCCGCGTGATGGAATCTTTACCTGTTGTAGTTATCGAGCAGGGGCGGAAGAGCCGGAGGCGTTCTTGCTGAAGCCGGCCCCATGCCGCCCAAGATGTGGCGGGGTTGCCGAAATCGTTCCAAATCGTTGGTCGTTTGCCGGGGCCCATGAACTGGCACGAAGTACCCGAAGGCTCCGGAGGTTCACGTTTCACGACACCCGCGCGCGTTTTATTCAGCCACTCGCAACGAAAGGCTCCAACCCGGGATAATGTGTTGTGGGGGGAACCGAATCATGTCGCCACCGACCAATCTACCTGACCGGCAAGCAGAGGCCTTTCCTGTTCTTACGCCGGCGCAGATCGCCCGCATCCGGCCTTATGCCAATGTCCGATCGGTCCGGGCTGGAGAGGTTCTTTTTGAACCGGGCAAGTTGGGCATGTCCTGTTTCGTGGTGCTCTCAGGAAAGCTTGACATCGCAATGTCCGGACTTTCCGGCGAGCAGGTGTTTGTAACCTACGGGCCCGGCCAATTCTCTGGTGAAGTTGTCTTGATCTCCGGGGCCCGCGCTCTTTCTCGCGGGCGGGTGGCCGAGCCGGGGGAATTTCTGGAAATCAGCGCAGACGCGTTGCGCACGTTGATTGCAAAGGATGCTGAGCTGAGCGATATCTTCATGCGCGCTTTCCTCCTGCGTCGTGTCGCGCTGATTTCGGAAGGCTTGGGCAATGTGATCGTGTTGGGATCGCAACACTCATCCAATACGCTGCGCCTGCGCGAATTCCTTACCCGCAACGGCCATCCTCATAGCTATGTCGATCTCGATAGCGACAAAGCGTCGCAAGAACTTCTGGATCGGTTCGACATAAAGCTGGAGGACATTCCCGTTGTGATCTGCAGCGGAAAGAGTGTTTTGCGAAATCCGACAAATCAGCAACTGGCGGAGTGTCTGGGATTCGCGGGCCATATCGACGAGCACCGCGTTTATGATGTCGCGATTGTGGGCGCTGGCCCGGCAGGCTTGGCCGCCGCCGTGTATGCGGCTTCCGAAGGGCTGGACGCTGTCGTGATCGAATCCGAGTTTCCCGGAGGCCAGGCGGGCGCGAGTTCAAAAATCGAGAATTATGTCGGTTTTCCGATGGGCATTTCGGGGCAGGAACTTGCCGGCCGTGCGGTTGTGCAGGCAGAAAAATTCGGCGCTCAGATGATGGTCGGTCAGAAGGTGGTGAAGATCAGATGCGACCAGCGGCCGTACCAGCTTACTTTGGAAAACGGCGGACTCATCGACACGCGGAGCATTGTTATCGCCACCGGCGCTCAGTACAACAAGCCGAACGTTGAGAATCTGGAACGGTTCGAGGGGCAGGGCATCTACTACGCCGCCACATTCATGGAAGCACAACTTTGCACCGGCGAGGAGATCATCGTAGTTGGCGGCGGCAACTCTGCCGGTCAGGCAGCGGTCTTCCTGGCAGAGACAGTACGCAAAGTCTACATGCTGGTTCGCGGCAAGGAATTGTCCGAAACAATGTCGCGCTATCTCATTCAGCGAATCGTTGAGAATCCAGGCATTGAACTGCATCTCCAAACCGAGATTGTCGCGTTGGCAGGTGATTCGCACCTGGATCGGGTTACCTGGCTGAATCGGGCGACGGGCGAAGAATCTGTGCATGACATCCGCCATGTGTTCGTGATGGCAGGTGCTTCGCCGCGTACAGATTGGCTGCGTGGATGTCTTGCCCTCGATAAGCAAGGGTTCATCCTCACAGGACGGGATTTGGATCCGATTCTGGACAACGCGCCAATCAAATGGCCGCTCAGCCGGCCTCCGCAGATGCTGGAAACCAGTCTGCCTGCAGTTTTTGCTGTCGGAGATATTCGTTCCGGCAACGTGAAGCGCGTTGCATCTGCCGTGGGTGAAGGTTCAATCTCGATCCACCTCGTGCATCGAGCGCTGGTGGAGATGTGAGGTCACCACTAGCTTTTATGGACGACCTCAAACGAATACCCGTCCGGGTCAAATACATCGGCGGCGTAGTATCCCGGATAGTATTCCACCCTTGCCCTCGGTGAAATATTGTCCCTGGCGCCAGCGGATATTGCCGCCATGTAGAATTCATCGACCTGATCATTGTTTTCGGCCATGAACCCCCAGTGAATGGAGGCTGGATCGGGCTTCCCTTGCTTGATCCAGAAGAACGCCCTCTTGCCGTCACCAAATCCCCACAGATCCGGATGATCGCCTTCGCCCTTGTACGGCAGGAAGAACTTGATATTGAGAGGCTTCAAGGCCGCCTCATAGAACGCCAACGAACGTTCGACATCGCTGACGGTCAGAATCATGTGGTCGAGCATTGTTCTCTCCTTCAAAAAAAGCTTAAGCGGCTCTCTCTTTGTGACTCAACTCGTTCGCCCGTGATTAAAAGCGGCGGAATTTCGAAATTTGTCAATTGTTAGAGCCTGTTTCATAAATCCGCTTTGTATCAGGGCACGACTTCAGTTGTGCCGAAAAGAGCCTGAAAAGCAAGGGGTTTGAACCGCTGAGGGACGATAATCCGGATACGGCGGCCATTTATGAAACACGCTATTCAGATGGCGGTGCGCCCTCCATCCACGGCGAGTTTTGCGCCGTGAATGAAGCTGGCACGGTCTGTCGCCAGGAAGACAATTGCTTCTGCAATTTCCTCGGCTGTTGCCGGACGACCCGCGGGCGCCTGGGCGGCTAGCTGTTCAAGACCCTCTCCCATCGCATCCGTACCCTCCGTGCGCGTGGGCCCGGGACTCACTGCGTTCACGCGGACACCCTTCGGTCCATATTCGGCAGCCCAGGTTTTCGTCAACAGATTGATGGCGGCCTTGCTTGAACCGTAGAGGCTCATCCCGGGCGCTCCGTAATCGGCAGCCATCGTAGAAAGATTCACGATTGCCCCTTTGCCTCTCTCGGCCATCAGTGGGGCAAGCTCTGCGACGAGGAAATACGGCGCCTTCACGTTTGTTGAAAAGACGCGGTCAAACTGCTCTTCCGTCATTTCATGCGTGGGCCCGAAAGGATAGATCCCGGCATTGTTGATGAGAATATCGACATGGCCATTTCCGAGTTCGATCGCTTTCTTGGCCACTTCGCGCGCGCTGTCTGCGCCTCGAAGATCGGAGGAAATGAAATCTGCTTTGCCTCCTGCGGTGCGAATTTCGTCGACTGCCTTCTTCCCGCGCTCCGCATTTCGCCCCACAACCAAAACATGAATACCAAGTTGAGCCAGTTTCTTGGCCGTCGCGAGACCGATTCCGCTCGTCCCCCCAGTAATAAGTGCAGTAGAAGTGCCGTCTGTCATTCATGACCTCCAGGACGATAATCGCAACACATTAGATGTGCACGCGCGGACGCAGGTTTCACGCGAACTCGCTTCGTCTACTGTGCCTGCATCGGATAAATCCCGAAAACGATCAGCTGACTGGATTGCAATGGTTGGAGAGTATTCGGACGTAGGAAGCAACCGCCGAAATGTCGAGTTCACCTCTATCAGCGAGTGCTTCTTCGAAGATTCGTCCGGTCGCCGAACCTGCCGGCAACTCAGCGCCCGATCGGCCGGCAACGCTCTGGACAAGCTTCAGATCCTTGCTCATCAGGTGAAGTGGAAACTGAGGAGAGTAATCGTTCGACTTGATCTTCGAAAACTTCCCTGAGAACGCCGGCGCAACCACGGCTGTCTTTGGAAGGACGTCCAGCAGAACATCGCGGTTCAACTGCAGATGTTCGCCCAACGATACGGCTTCGGCGATGGCCTCCATATTGATGCCAAGCAAAAGATTGACAACGAGCTTCATTCGGATTCCGGCTGTGGCCGGTCCCATCAGATACCATTGCTTTGCCATTGACTCGAAGATAGGAACGCAGCGGTTAAAGACTTCCGGATCGCCTCCGCCGAACAATGTGACCGTACCTGCCTCTACTGCCGGAGTCGAGCCGGAAACCGGAAGATCGATGAGACTCGCCCCGTGATTCTCCGCTTCCCGGTGGAGGAGTGCCGAGAGATCAGGTGAAATCGTGCTCATTTCGAGAATGATTGTCTTCGGCCTTACGTGTGCGAATACCCCGTCGTCACCCAGATAGACTGCCCGTACCGCGTCGTCGTTTGCAAGCGAAGACAGCAGCACGTTAGAACCTCGAACCAGGTTCGGGAGCTCCTCGTCGATCTGAAACCCATATTCTCTCAGGGCCAGAGTAGTCGTTCGGCTGCGATTCCAGCCTCGGACGCTCCAGCCCTCAGCATGCAATCTTCGAAGAAAGCGGCTCCCCATCAATCCGAGTCCAATGAATCCAAGTTTTGCGCTTTCCTTGCTAAGTGTGGTGTCGTTCATTTCAGTGCTCCTTTCAGAGCGGTTTCGGAAATACAATGTTCGGACAACGCGAAATTCGGGGTCGTCGCTCATTCCACCCCACGAACAAAGATCTTTCCGTGGGGACTCCGGCTCCTTGGGGTCGCAACGACTTGAGCGTCTTGAATGCGGATACACCATTTCCGAATCCGCTTCAGTCGCGCAGGCTCACGTAGGCGGGCTGTACCGCAGACAATGTCTCAAATGCAGTCTGCGGAAGCTCGAGCATGGCAGCGGCGATATTTTCCTCAAGGTGTTCGACAGAAGTGGTTCCCGGGATTGGCACGATAACCTTTGACCGCTTGAGAAGCCACGCCAGTGCAACCTGCAGCGGAGAAGCATAAAGTTGCCCAGCGACGTGCCTGACCACATCACTCAACGACCTTGCTTGACCGATAGGCGCCCAGGGAAAGAAAGCGATTTCGTTTTCTTCGCAGTAGTCAACAATGAAATCCGATTCGCGATCTGCAAAGCTGTAGCGATTCTGCACGGATGCGATCGGCACAATCTTGCGGGCGCGCTCAATGTGCTCGCGTGTGACATTAGAAAGTCCCACGTGACGGATCTTTCCTTGCTCGCGCAACTTGGCCAGCGCCTCAATCGATGCTTCGAAAGAGACGACATTATCGGGCGCGTGGAGCTGATACACGTCGATGCGCTCCAGACGCAGCCTCTTGAGGCTTCCCTCCAGCGCTTCGGCGAGATGCCTCGGGCTCGCATTGTGCGTCCATTGATTGGGACCGGGACGTTCCCAACCGCCTTTGGTCGCGATCACCAGGTCCGCAGGATATGGATATAGGGCCTCGGCAATGAGTTCTTCAGAGGTAGCCGGCCCATATGAATCTGCGGTATCAATCAGGTTTACACCGAGCTCGATCGCCTTGCGCAAGGTTGCAAGAGCGGCCTTTTTGTCGGCAGGCGGACCCCAGATTCCGGGTCCCGTGATGCGCATTGCGCCGTAACCCATGCGATTGACTGTAAGATCACCGCCGATTGTGAATGTTCCCGCCGCCGCGGCTGACAGCATCACTAGTTGATTCATTTCTGCTCCTTTTCATTTTGCAGAACGACGCGATGAGTACTCCTCGCCATCGCCCGTTCATTGAAGTTATCCTTCAGGTGAAACGGCGCCGGCTGATCATGAGAATTCGGAGATTCTCCGAATTCTCGTGACCCGGCCGCTCCTCTCATCGATTCAATTTCCGGCAGCGGGCGCGTCATTTTCGAATTGAAGCGTCATGTTCTTCAAGTCGATGGCTCGCAGCACCGTCGTATGGTCAGCCGCTGTGGACGTCTCAATTGCTTCTTCGTCCCTTGAATTACCCACAATCTTAGCGGTAGCGGTTGCAATCGTTTTCTTGTCCTTCGTGAAATTCACCGTCACATCTGGACCGCTTCCCTCCCAGGTCACTTTGTACTGACCGGATGGAAGTTGAGCGCCCGCAACTTCGACGGATTGATCCAGGTCAACATTCGCAGAATCCTTCGTCTTGGCAAACGCCAGGACCGGGGTGAGCATAATCGCAGCAACAAGTAAAGACTTCGATTTCATTTTTTCCATTCCTTTGTGAGCAAGTTGCTCAGCCTGGGATAAAGCACGGATAATGCCAAATGAGAGCTGCGGGATAACTCGATGTAATTCAGGGCCATGCCCGGTAGCAAGGAAGCGTGTCCTTTACGAAAACCGGGAAATTTCCGAAACTTCGGGATCGCCTCTGAATCGAAATAGCAGGGGCCGGCCTGGAAACGTCTAGGCCCAGTTTGGATTCGTCCCCGTTCATGATGGAGGGCGCGCGTGTCGCGCATCGACCTTCGTTTCGAAAATCGTGGGAAACGGACGATTCAAGCGTACGCAATCGCGGTGCTCTCCGTGTTTGTGGCTCTGCTTGATTGCCCATTGGCCTCCAATCCATCTGGAATCCGCGCCTGTGTCGCTGTTCCTTTGCGCAGTCATGCTGAGCGCGTGGTTTGGCGGCGCAGGTCCCGGATGTTTGGCCATCGGGTTATCGAGTCTGGGTTTCTATTACAGTTTCCTTCCGCCGGTTGACTCTTTCGTAGCAAAACCTGGCCAGATGGCACGATTCGTTGTGTTCATCCTGTCGGCTCTGCTTGTCGGCGCGGTGAGTGCGGCACAGCGGCGAGCTACCGAATCGCTGCGACGGGCTCGTGACGAACTGCGTAGAACGGTTCAAGAGTTGAAGAGAACCAACGAATCGCTCAGCAGGAGCGAGGCGTATCTGGCCGGCGCACAAACCCTCAGTCATACAGGAAGTTTCGGCTGGGATATCTCCACTGGAGAGCAATTCTGGTCGGAAGAAACGTATCGAATCTTCGAATACGACCGAACGGTTAAACCCACGCTTCAACTGGCTCTCGAACGAGTACATCCCGAAGACCTTCAATTCGTTCAGCAGGTCACTGCTGGCGCCTCTCAGGATGGAAGAGATGTCGATGCCGAACATCGATTATTGATGCCCGACGGCACCGTCAAGACAATCCGCGTTCTTGGCCACACCTCCCAGGGGCCAGATGGCAAGCCGATTTTTCTCGGAGCCATTACAGACATCTCGGTAGTGAAGAATGCGTTCGAGGAAATTCGAATAGCTGAGAGACCAGCTATATAAGGAGAACCTGGCGCTTCGCGAAGAAATCGATGTCACCCGGATGTTCGAGGAGATCGTAGGTTCATCTCCCGCTCTGCAAGCGGTACTTGCAAAAGTGGCTAAGGTTGCGCCCACCGACTCAACTGTTCTCGTCACAGGAGAAACGGGCACGGGAAAAGAACTGATCGCCCGCGCCATTCACAAGCGCTCGCCGCGGTCCAACGCGGGCGTTCGTCAGTGTCAACTGCGCGGCGATTCCCCGCGATCTGATTGCCTCGGAGTTGTTCGGACATGAGAAAGGCGCCTTTACTGGCGCGACCCAGCGGCGCCTGGGCCGCTTTGAATCTGCTGATGGCGGAACGATCTTTCTGGACGAGGTGGGAGAACTGCCCCTGGAAACACAGATCTCCCTGTTGCGAGTCCTTCAGGAGCGTGAATTCCAGCGCGTGGGTTCAAATGAATCTTTGCAGATCGACGTTCGGGTTGTCGACGGCCACAAATCGCAACCTCGGAGGCTGCCATCGCCGCAGGCGGGTTCCGCGAGGATCTTTTTTATCGGCTGAACGTGTTCCCAATCGAAGTCCCTCCGCTTCGCCAGCGAAGAGAGGACATCCCTTTGCTGGTGGAATACTTCGTCGATCGCTTTGCCAGCAAAGCCGGGAAAAAGATAACGGGAATTGATAAGAGAAGCCTGGATCTTCTCCAATCGTACGCATGGCCGGGCAACATTCGAGAATTGCAAAACGTGATTGAACGGTCCGTCATCGTGTGCGATACCGAGAACCTGTCCGTGGATGAGAGTTGGGTCGGGCGAGGAGCGCGCTCCAGTTGGCGCGCCGGCTCAAGCCGCTTTCAGAAAGACTCACTGCCCAGGAGAAAGAGCTGATCGAGGCTGCGCTCGCCGAAAGCCATGGCAGGGTTTCAGGTCCCTCAGGAGCCGCGGCGCGACTCGGCATCCCGCAATCTACGCTGGACTCCAAAATCAAGTCTCTCAAGATCAACAAGCATCGGTTTAGAAAGAGCTAGTTCGCTCTCCCACTGTAACTGGAATCTCTGCGCCATCCTCACAGTCTCCGCCTCATGGCCTCGCAATCTGTCCCTCGAGAATCTTGCGAACTTACGAACCGCCTCTGCCGCGCTCCCGATAATTCGGAAATTTCCGAATTGTCGAGGGCATGCTCTCTGCATAAATTTCTTATTTTCAGCCACATGCGATTGGCATCTGGGTTGCTCCTGTCTTGTGCAGAAGGCTGCACTCGATGACCTTGAGAATTCAGAGATCGGTCGAACGCGAACAGGTCGGTTTTCAACCTCACTGGCCGGATCCAGGCAGCGCAAGTACCCGAGCTCCTCGCACTATTAAGGTCTGAATCGCCGGCGCACGGAATCGTCCTTGACCTGGAACAGGTAAAGCTCGTCGACCGGGATGCCGTGCTCTTCCTGGCGCTGAGCGAGGCGCTCGGCGCCGAGCTGAGAAACTGCTCTGCCTACATCCGGAAGTGGATCGACCAGGAGAGAAACGCGCGTCAAAGCGGATCCGAAGGCTCAACGGAATCGGAAGGATAAGGGGAAGTAACTATGTGGATTGTTCGATTAGCATTGCGCCGGCCCTACACGTTTGTGGTGATGGCCATTCTGATCCTCGCAATGGGCATCGTGTCGATTGAGCGCACGCCCACCGATATCTTCCCGAATATTGACATCCCGGTCGTGAGCATCATCTGGAACTACAACGGCCTGGTGCCGGAACAGATGGCTGACCGGATCGTCAGCATCACAGAGCGCAACCTCACGACCGTTGTCGACAATATCCAGCACGTCGAATCCCAGTCCCTGTATGGCATTGCGGTAGTCAAGGTATTCCTGCAGCCAAATGCCAGCATCGACCGCGCGATCGCGCAGATTACGGCAAGCTCCCAGACGCAGCTCCGGCAACTGCCCGCAGGCACGACTCCACCCCTGATCATCGCGTACAGCGCATCGAGCGTTCCGGTTATGCAACTCGCCCTGTCGGGGCAAGGACTTTCAGAGCAGCAACTAAATGATTACGGACTGAACTTCATTCGTACGCAACTCATTACGGTGCCGGGAACGGCGGTTCCGTACCCCTATGGCGGCAAGCAGCGCCAGGTTCAGGTCGATCTCAATCCCGCCGAATTACAGTCGAAGGGTCTGTCCGCGCTGGATGTAGTGAATGCGATCTCCGCTCAGAACCTGATTCTTCCAACCGGCACATCGAAGATCGGCAGCAAAGAATACAACGTCGATATTCCCAACGCTGCGCCGCATAACCATTGCGGATCTGAACCGGATTCCGATCAAGACGGTCGGCAATACCACGATCTACATGAAAGACGTTGCCTGGGTGCGCGATGGCTTTCCTCCGCAAACCAACATCGTGCGCGTGAATGGCCAGCGGTCGGTGCTTCTGACGATTCAGAAGGCCGGCGACGCCTCGACGCTGAAGGTGATCTCCGGGATCAAGTCGTTGCTTCCGCAAATTGCCTCGACTCTTCCCAAGCAATTGAAGATGCAAGCCGCTCGCCGATCAATCCATCTTCGTTCTCGGGGCGATCAATGGCGTTGTTCGCGAGGCTCTCATTGCCGCATGCCTGACCGCTTTGATGATTCTGATCTTCCTCGGGAGCTGGCGGAGCACGCTCATCATCGCCACCTCAATTCCGCTCGCCATTCTCACGTCGATCATCGTGCTGAGCCTCATCGGCCAGACGATCAACATCATGACGCTTGGCGGACTGGCCCTCGCCGTCGGCATCCTCGTGGATGACGCGACCGTCGAAGTCGAGAACATCAACCGCAATCGCGAAGCGGAACCGGATAAGCCTCTCGACGAAGTGATTCTCGACAGCGCCATGCAGATTGCGACTCCTGCCTTCGTGTCGACCCTTTCGATCTGCATCGTGTTTGCGCCCATGTTCCTGCTGTCAGGCGTGGCGCGCTATTTGTTCCTGCCTCTCGCCGAGGCAGTCGTCTTCGCCATGCTTGCCTCCTATTTCTTATCCAGAACGATCGTTCCCACCATGGCGAAGTACTTGCTGCGCGGGCAGAAAGTTGGCGATCACGGCTCGTCACAGCCGGAACGTACTGGTCCGGCTTCAGCAGAAATTCGAATCGGCATTTGAAGGCTTTCGCAATGCATACCGTGGTGTGCTGGAGCGTTGCCTTCATCATCGCCGCGCCTTTCTGTTGGCTTTCTTTGCAGCCTGCCTCGGATCGCTCGCCGTCGATTGTCCCGTGGCTCGGTCAGGATTTCTTTCCGAGCCGTTGACGCCGGCAGCTTCAAGCTTCACATGCGCGGGCCAACCGGCATGCGCATTGAGGATACGGCTTTCCTGTGCGATCTCGTCGAGGATTCGATCAGAAAGCAAATCCCCGCGTCCGAAATCGACAGCATCATCGACAACATTGGCCTGCCGTACAGCGGCATTAACCTCTCCTACAGCAATTCGGCGCCGATCGGAACTTCGGATGCCGACATCATGGTGACGCTGTCGCCGAAGCACCATCCGACCGAACGACTACGTCAAGCAACTCCGCCTGTCTCTGGCGAAAGACTTCCCCGGCGTGACATTTGCGTTCCTGCCCTCTGACATGGTCACGCAGATTCTGAACTTCGGATTGCCCGCTCCGATCGACATTCAGGTGATCGGTCACGATCTCGAAGGCGACCGTGTCTGGGCAGACCAGGTCCTCGAAAAGGTCCGCTCTGTACCTGGCGCCGTTGACCTCCGCATGCAGCAGCCGTTCGATCAGCCCTATCTCCATATGAGAATCGAGCGAACGAAGGCCCAGGAGCTTGGATTCTCCGCGCATGACATCGCACAGAATCTCCTCGTATCGCTCAGCGGCAGCTTCCAGACATCGCCGACTTACTGGCTCGATCCCAGAAATGGAGTCAGCTACTCGATTGCGACCGAGACTCCGCAGTATCGTGCCGACAGCCTGCAGGACCTGGTAAACACTCCGGTAACCGGAACCGATCCGTCATCGCCGCCGTCGCTTATGGCAAGCCTGGTCTCCACCCAGCGCGGAGCCGGAATGGCTGTGGTCTCTCATTACGACGTTGCTCCGTCGATCGATATCTTCGGGTCCGCCGACGGCCGAGATCTGGGCGGTATCGCGCGCGACATCAACAAAATCATTGACTCGCGAGCGCAGCCAGTTGCCTCGCGGTTCGCGCGTCGTCGTTCGCGGCCAGGTACAGACGATGAAGTCTTCCTACAGCGGATTGCTCATCGGACTGTTGTTCGCGATTGCGCTCGACTACTTGCTGATCGTGGTGAACTTCCAATCATGGCTCGATCCGTTCATCATGATCTCGGCATTACCGGCGGCGCTCGCTGGAATCGCATGGTTCCTCCTCATCACGCATACCACCTTGAGCGTCCCCGCGCTGATGGGAACGATCATGTGCATGGGAGTGGCTACCGCGAACAGCATTCTCGTTGTCAGCTTCGCCACGGAGCAGATGGCGAAAGGCAAAGATGCGATTTCCGCCGCGCTGGAAGCGGGCTTCACTCGTTTCCGTCCGGTGCTGATGACTGCTCTGGCCATGATCATCGGCATGGTTCCCATGGCGCTCGGGCTCGGCGACGGCGGCGAGCAAAACGCACCTTTAGGGCGGGCAGTAATCGGTGGCCTGATTTTCGCGACCGTATCCACGCTCCTGTTTGTACCCACTTTCTTCAGCGTGCTGCATGGTTCTTCACGCAATCGCACAACGTGCCGAAGCAGGAATAAAGCGAGAACATTGGTGACTGATATGACACAAATTGAAACTACGCGAACAAATCGAGACGTCGGCGCCTTCTTCTCTGAAAGAGGCGCGCAAACAGGCAGTCGGGACGGCGCTGGCTGATTGCAGCGCTGGTCGTACTCGCCGTACATCGGAGTGCTGGCTGTCGAAATCAGATCCCGCGTGAAGGCTGCTACGAATCTGCGCGCAGTTACTTCACAGATGGCAGTGCCCTCAGTCTCAGTCGTGCTGCCGAAGCAGACTGCACCTGCCCAGGAAATCGTGCTGCCCGGCAATATTCAACCCTATATCTCGTCTCCTATTTACGCGCGAACCGATGGCTACCTGAAGAAGTGGTATTTCGACATCGGCGCGCATGTAAAGGCAGGCGATCTGCTGGCTATCATTCAAACGCCGGAGGTCGACGAGCAATTAGCACAGGCGCGAAGCACGCTGGCCACCGCGCAGGCCAATTTGGAATTGGCCCAGGTCACGAGAGATCGTTACGAATCCTTGTTGAAGAAGCATGCTGTCGCTCAGCAGGACGTGGACAATGCAGCGGGCGCCTACACTGCGAACAAGGCCATCGTCGATGCCGACACCGCGAATGTTCGTCACTACGAGGCGCTGGTCTCATTCGAGAAGGTCTACGCGCCGTTCGATGGTGTGATCACGGCGCGCAACACGGATATTGGCGACCTCATTAACTCCGGCAGCAACACCGCACCTAGAACGGATCTCTTCGACATTTCCCAGACGCGCACTTTGCGCGTGTACGTGAATGTCCCTGAAGAATACTCCCAGGCAGTAAAGCCGGGCGAGACCGCGGCGGACATCACCCTCGCCGAGTTTCCCGGCAAGCGATTCCCAGGAAAACTGGTGCGCACGTCTGATGCGATTAACGCCACTACCCGGACGCTGCTGGCCGAGGTTGACCTCGATAATCCGGGTGGAACGCTCTTCTCCGGATCCTATGCGGAAGTCCACTTGAAAGTCCCGGCGCAGAATTCAACCTTCCTGCTTCCTGTCAGCGCCTTGATCTTTCGAGGCGAGAAGCTGCAGGTGGGTGTGGTGAAGAACGGACACGCTGTAGTCACCGATGTCACTCCCGGCCACGATCTTGGCGATCAGATTGAGATTGTCGCCGGCCTCGCACCGAATGATCAGGTAATCGTGAACCCCTCGGATTCGCTGGTTTCCGGACAGAGCGTAAAGGTGGTGCAAGCCGCATTACCGGGAGATTCCCAATGACGATCCAGCGAGTCCGCACCCCATTCATCGCAAAGCCTCAGTCCTCCTTCTGGCGGCAGCCGTCTTCGCTACGGGCTGCGCAGTCGGTCCAAAGTACAAAGTGCCTGCAGTGACAGCTCCGCCTGCATACAAGGAGTCCGCAAACTGGAAGCCTGCGCAGCCCAACGAGCAGCAATTGGGCGGCAACTGGTGGGAGATCTTTCAAGATCCGCAACTCAACACGCTGGAGGAGCAGATCAATGTCTCGAACCAGAACCTGAAGGCGGCTGTTGCCCAATATCAGGAAGCCAGGGCAGCGCTGCGGTATGTCCGTGCCGACTACTTCCCAACTGTTACGGCATCGCCATCGGCGGCTCGCGAAAAATATTCGAACAACCGTCCCCCTCATAGTTCCTACTTTCGATGGGCTGACATTCAATGACTTCGTCTTGCCCGTCAACTTCTCTTACCAGGCAAACGTCTGGGGCCGTGTGAGCCGCAATGTCGAGGCGTATCGCGAACAGGCACAAGCGACGGCGGCTGACCTGGCGGTCGTAAATCTGAGCATGCACTCTACATTGGCTGTGGACTACTTTGCAGCACGGACTCTGGATACCGAACAGAAGTTGCTTCAGGACACGGTCGCCCAGTACCAACAGGCATTCCAACTGAACGAAGATCTATACCAGGGCGGTCTCGCCTCTGAAGTAGAAGTCGAGCAAGCTAAAACAATCCTGCAGACTACGCGGGCCCAGTTGGTGGATGTCGGAGTAGCTCGCGCGCAATACGAGCATGCGGTCGCAGTATTGGTGGGTAAGGCTCCCGAGGACTTTACCCTGCCTCCGCTTCCCCTCACGACTCCACCACCTCCGATTCCGGTTGGCGTACCTTCGGAACTGCTCGAGCGGCGCCCTGATATTGCTGCCGCAGAGCGCAGAGTCGCAGCGGCGAACGCGCAGGTCGGCTTGGCGGAGACAGCATACTATCCGCTCGTGAACATCGTCGGCAGCTGGAGGATTCGAGAGTGGAAGCATCACGACGCTTCTTCAGGGCCCGGGAGCCATGTGGGCGGTTGGAGCATCGGTAGTGCAAACTCTGTTCGATGGCGGCCGCCGGCGCGCGGCAACTGACGAAGCGAAGGCGTCCTACGATTCCTCCGTTGCGTCTTACCGCCAAACCGTGCTGACCAGCTTTCAGCAAGTTGAAGACAACCTGGCCGCGCTGCGGATTCTGGAGCAGGAAGCAGGAGTCCAGGCTTCCGCCGTCGAAGCCGCGCAGCGATCCCTCGACCTTTCGAACAGTCGATACGAAGGCGGGGTGACGAGCTATCTCGAAGTGATCACCGCTCAAAACGCTGATCTGTCCGATGAACTTACGGCGGTCAATATCCTGGGGCGGCGCATGGCAAGCGCTGTGTTGCTGATTGAGGCAATCGGCGGAGGATGGGATCGCAGCAGCCTGCCTCAGCGTCCGGAGTGTTGCGGAAAGCTGGTCGCGAGCGCTGATTGAGGATAGAAAATGCTGATTCAACCACATCTTCTGGAAACAATCGCGGGATCTGCATTCCCTGGAGAATGGGTAAGCGAACTGTAGAGTCCAGTTATTTCGGAGATCCTTCTCAACTTCGCCTGGTGGATTGACCAGATCCAAAGGCAGATGGTTGCGGCCCGTGAACTCTGGTGCGGGCGACTATACCGTTTGTTGTTAAATGCTCTTGACGAGGCCAATCCATTTCAGAGTTTTTGCGGGAGCTGCGTTGCATCCCAGCCGCCGCCGAGAGCCTTAACCAGCAGTACGCTGGCCTCGAAGCGTCGCTGCGTAATTTCGATGTCGTTGCGCTGATTTTGCAAAAGGGCGGTTTCCCAGGTAATCACCTGGAGATAGGTGTCGACTCCACCTTCGTAACGCGTATTGAAGAGATCGAGCGACTGTTGCGCCGAGGCAGTCGCATCGTGCTGCTGGCGCGCTTCAATCTCGAGGTTATGCAGCGCGTTCAGGTTGTCCTCAACCTGTTGGAATGCAGTAAGCGTGGTTTGGCGATAATAGGCGACGGTGCCATCGTACTGCGCGACGGCAATGTCGGAAACCGCCTTACGGCGGCCGTGATCGAAGAGAGTCTGCGACATGGTGGGCCCAACGGCGAAGAAGCGGCTGGGCCAGGAGAACCAGTTGAGCGCGGAGGTGCCCGCAAAGCCGGCTACTGCAGAAAGCGACAGCGTGGGATAGTAAGCCGCCTGAGCAATGCCGATCTCCTCATTGGCCGCGGCCATGCTGCGCTCGGCTGAGGCGATATCGGGACGGCGCTCCAATAGCTGCGATGGCAACATGCCGGGGATGGCAGGCATCGTCGGCGCGTCGACGGTGATCGGGTCCGGTGGCAGAGTGAACAGCGCCGGCGGCTTTCCGATGAGGACAGCGATTGCGTGTTGGTACATGGCGCGCTGGATGGCAACATCCGTGTCCTGTACCTCCGCTGCCTGGAGCTGCGTGCGCGCCTGGGTCACGTCAGAGAGCGGCGAAGCGCCGCCGTTGTAGCGGTCCTCGGTAAGCTGCAGCGCGCTTTGGAAGGCTTTGACGGTGTCGTCGAGAAGTCTGCATTGGGCGTCGGCCGAACGCAGGTCGAAGTAGTCGATGGCCAACTCGGCATGCAGAGACAGCCGCGAAGTGGCAAGGTCTGCGGCTGAGGCCTGCGCCTCCTCGCGCGACTGCGCCACGGTGCGCCGAATGCGCCCCCACAGGTCGATCTCGTAATCAAGGTCGAAAGGAAGAACGAAATCACCTTCTCCGTTGTTGGACCCGGAGATGTTGAGGTACGGTTGATGGTTTGAGTCTCGGACGGCGCCAATGGTAGGCTCCGTCCCGATGGTAGGCGCTTCAGACGCTTTGTTGAAGCGAATGGCGGCACGCGCAGCTTGAAAGTTAGCTTCCGCGTTTTGCAGCGTCTGGTTGGCAGGATCGATCTGTGCTTCAAGCGCATTGAGCTGCGGATCGTCGAAGAGCGTCCACCAGTCGCCCTTCAGTTCTGTGTCGCTGGGCTGCGCGGGCTCCCATCCATCTACAGATTTGAAGTTTTGCGGTAGAGGTTCATTGAAAGCGGGCGCAAGCGGGGTGGTGGGACGCACATAGTTGGGCCCGACGGTGCAACCCGAGAGCGCGAGGCCCAATCCCGCCGTGACGAAAAGAATGGCTGGGCGACCGCTGCGTTTCGGATTCAAGATTGCCCTCCTGCGGTCACCATCCGCGGATACACTTGAGCGCCGCTCGCCAGAGAATCAGATGGATTGACAATGACTTCGTCGGAAGCTGTGAGACCGGAAGTAATTTCGACGGAACTGCCGAAATCGCGCCCGATGGTGATGGGTACAAGCTGGACGCGGCTATTGCGCACGACGCCCACGCGCAGGCCCTCGGCGCGGAACAGCAGCGTGTTCGAGGGGATGGTAACCGTGTTCGAAATCGGCGGCAGGCGGAAGTGAACGAAGACATAGGCGCCCGGACGCAGGAGGTCCTTGGAATTGTCGATATCCACCTCGACGTTGAGGGTACGCGTGGACTGGTTGATGGCGTCCGAATTGCGCACAATGGTTCCGCGAATCTTCATGCCGGGATTGGAGTCCTGTGTCAGGGTTGCGCTGTCGCCGTTGTGAATCGCGTCGGCGTCCACTTCGGGCACCGCGACATAGACGCGCAGCCTGTCAATCGCGTCCAGATGAAAGAGCTGGCGAGGACTGTTGGAGCCAGAACCGGCATCGATCAAGTCGCCGACGTCGGTATTTCGTTGAGTAATTACTCCGTCGAAGGGTGCAATGATGCGCTCATAGCTCTGGAGCTGTTCGAGGCGGCGCACGTTGGCCTCGCTCGCGTCCACGGCGGCCTGCGCGGCGATGTAGTTAGCGCGGGTCTGGTCGGCCTCCTGCTGCGAAACGGCGTGCTTGGCAAGCAGCGTC
The DNA here is from genome assembly GCA_963802955.1 of uncultured Acidobacteriaceae bacterium. GTDB lineage: Bacteria > Acidobacteriota > Terriglobia > Terriglobales > Acidobacteriaceae > Telmatobacter. The sequence continues at coordinate 117,007 of CAWDKT010000007.1, read as the reverse complement.
TGCCACCGGTTGCTGGTCACGCCAGCCAACTGCGCATCCGCCTCCATGCGTTCAAGTTCGGCGCGCGACTGGTTCAGTTGCTGATCGATCTCCGGCGTCTCAATCACGGCCAGGAGCTGCCCTTTGCGCACGTACGCACCGATATCGAAGTACCACTTCTTGAGGTAGCCGTTGGTACGCGAGTAGATGGGCGTATCGGTAAACGCCTCCACATTGCCCGGAAGTGCCAGATCGCCGTCGTCGGAGCCGATGGTGGGATGCACCACGTTGACCGTCGGAATGGCAGCTTCTGCCGTGACAACCGTGAGCTGCTTCTCGCTGGCGGAGCGCAGGTGAAGTCCGTAGCCAATTGCCGCGAGCAGAATGAGCGCCACAATGACCCCGGCCGTCCGCAGACCGCCAGGGTTTTCAGCGGGCGCCTCTGCGTGAGGCGCAACAGTATGTGCGGCAACTACATCCATACTCGCCGTCTGCGCTTCCTGCTTTTTCGTACGATCCTGGATCGATTCAGTGCCGGTGCTCATGCGTATTCCTCCGCCTGGCGCTTCTGCTTCCGCGCCTGCTCGCTCTTTTTCGATCCATGAATCAACGCAAAGACGCTGGGAACGAAAAGCAACGTGGCGACCGTGGCGCAAAGTAATCCGCCGATGACCGCGCGGCCCAGCGGCGCATTCTGTTCCCCGCCATCGCCCAGGCCAAGCGCCATAGGCACCATGCCGATGATCATTGCCAGCGCAGTCATAATTACAGGGCGAAAACGCGTTGTGCCCGCTTCAATGGCCGCGCAGATTGCATCGCCGTGCTCTTCGAGACGGCCTTTGGCAAACGCCACAACCAGAATGCTGTTGGCCGTGGCTACGCCCATGCACATGATGGCGCCCATAAGCGCCGGTACGCTCAGCGTGGTGCGGGTAAGAAAGAGGAAGAGCACAATGCCCGCCAGCGCCGCGGGCAGCGCCGTGATGATGATGAACGGATCGACCCAGCTCTGGAAGTTGACAACGATCAGCAGATAGACCAGAAGGATGGAAAAGACCAGGCCGCCGAGCAGTCCCGCATAGGAGCTGCGCATGGTTTCAACTTGGCCCCTGAGTGTAACGAAAGTGCCGCGCGGCAGCGAGCTTCGGTCAGCGTCGATAATCTTCGTCACCTGGCGCGCTACACCGCCCAGGTCGCGGTCTTGAACATTGGAATAGATATCCACCACGGGACGGATGTTGTATTGGTTCACAACCTCCATCTCATGTCCGCGGCTGATGCCTGCTAGATCACTCAGGATCTCGGGGTTCGCGGGCCCAGTGGGTGGCGCCGCGCTGCGATTGGCGGGGTTGATGGGAACATTCTCGAGATCCTGCATCGTGTCCATTTTGTACTGCGGCGTCTGCGCCACGATGTCGTAAGCCACCATGTTGTTCCAGTTGAGAAAGAACATGGGCGTCACCTGAAAGCTTCCGCTCAGCGTGTTCAGCACGCTGGTGGAGATGTCCTGCTCCGTGAATCCGCCTTGCGCGGCCTTTGTGCGATCCACATTCACCTGGAGCGTGGGATAGTCGAACGGTTGCTGAATGCGAAGGTCGACGATGCCGGGAACCTGGCGCAACTGTCCAAGCATCTTGTCGGCCTGGGCCATGCTGGCGTAGGCATCGTTGCCTTCAAACTGCACATCGATGGGAGCCGGCTCTCCAAAATTGAGGATCTGCGTGGTAATGTCGGCCGGGAGCATGTAGAACGTATCTTCGGGGAAGATGCGCGGCAGGTTCTTGCGCAGGGCGCGTACATAGTCTGCCGTCGGCCCATGCTTCTGCTTGAGCGTGACCAGAATGTCGCCGTCTCCCGCGCCCAGCGTTCCGTCGGTCAGGTGCTGCGTGTTCATGCCGCTGTACGGCAGGCCGATGTTATCCAGAATGTTGTCGATTTGTGACGGCGGAATCTCCTTGCGAATCTCGTCTTCCACCAGGTCGAACAGCCGCGCCGTTTCTTCAATACGCATCCCCGCCGGGGCGCGCACGTGCAGGATAAATTGGCCGCTGTCCGTGCTTGGGAAAAAATCCTCGCCCAGAAAAGGCAGGAGTACGAAGGTCACGATGCACAGGCCGAGAAAGATGGGAATAAAAGCGCGCCGGTGCGTAACCAGGCTTTGCAACAACGAGCGATGCCTGCTCCGGACACGCTCGACATTTCGTTCAAAGCCTTGCTGAAAGCGCGAGAAAAGCCCTTTGGCGCCGGCGGCGTGCTCCTTGGCTCGCAACAAATATACGGCCAGTGTAGGCACAAGAGTCCGGCTCAGCAGATAACTGGCAAGCATGGCGAAGACCACCGCCTCCGCAAGCGGCACAAAGAGATAGCGCGCCACTCCGCCGAGGAAGAACATGGGCAGAAACACGATACAGATGCAGAGGGTCGAGACCAGGGCCGGCACCGAGATCTGCGCAGATCCCTCGAGAATGGCCTTGCGCAGAGCATAGCCCTGTTCAAGGTAGCGCTCGATGTTTTCAATCGTGACTGTGGCGTCATCGACCAGAATCCCCACGGCCAGCGCCAGACCGCCGAGCGTCATGGTGTTGATCGTCTCACCGATCAGACCGAGAATGATGATGGACGAGAGGATGGATAGCGGGATCGACACCGCGATGATGAGCGTGGACCGCCAGCTTCCCAGAAAGATCAGAATCATGACCGCGGTAAGCCCGGCAGCGATAATCGCCTCGCGGATGACGCCCTCAACGGCCGCGCGCACGAAGATGCTCTGGTCTGATAGCGGCGTCATCTTCAGTTGCGGCGGCACCGTACTCGCCACGCGCGGCAAGATGTCCCGAATTTCCTTGACGACGCTGAGCGTCGAGGAATTGCCGTTCTTCAGGATCGAGATCAACACGCCACGGCGACCGTCCAGGCGCACTACGTTGGTCTGCACCTGAAACCCATCGCTAACGCTGGCAACGTCGCGCAGGTAAATGGTGGTGCCGTTCACTTGTTTGATTGGAATATTCGCCAGCGACTCCACTGTGCGTGGTGCGCCATTGGTCCGAACGTCGTATTCCGACTGGCCAATCTTGATTGTGCCCGAAGGCATGACTACGCTCTGCTGCGCCAACGCGTTGAGCACGTCGCTCGGAGCGACGCCTTTGGATTGCATCGCCGCCTGATTCATGTTGACGGTGATCTGCCGCTGTTTGCCGCCGTAGGGTGACGGCACCACCGCGCCCGGCACGGTGATGAGCTGCGTACGAATATAGTTGGTTGCGTAGTCGTTCAACTGCGTCTCGGAAAGCCCGTCACCGGAAATTCCTAGTTGCAAAACGGGCACGCTCGACGCCGAGAAGTTGATGATCTCCGGAGGCAGCGTACCCGGCGGAAGCTGGCGCAGCATGAACTGCGACGCGGCAGTCACCTGCGCGTTGGCGGTGGATAGCGAAGCTCCCGGTTGGAGAAATACTTTGACGACGGCCGTTCCGTTGTAGGTCGTCGACTCGATGTGCTGAATGTTGTCAACCAGACTGGTGAGGGCTTTTTCATAGGGCGTGGTCAGGCGCCCGGTAAGTTCCTCGGCATTCATCCCCGTATACGTCCATCCGACGGAGACAACGGGAATGTTGATGTTTGGGAAGATGTCGGTGGGCGTGCGCATGATGACCACCGGCGCGGCGATGAGAATCAGCAGCGCGAGAACGATAAATGTGTACGGTCGGTTGAGAGCAAGTTTAACGATCCACATGGAGTCCCCTTGCAGCCCTTACGGCCGTGATCGCGGAATCGCAGGCCTTCCCCAGCATTGCGGCACGATTGGATTGGCCTACAGCAGTCTTTGCACGATCCGTGCCATTCGGCTTTTCTTTTGGAATCAATATCTATCGAGGCAAACCGGTCCGTAGTTCCCAGCTGCTGTCAGAGGGCCGACATGGATTGACGAATCGGGTCAAGGCAGCCCATCTGATTGCGTTGGTGCGATCGCAACTTGTTGTGGGAATGCCGCGTCAATTCAGATGAGGGTTTCTGCTGACGACGAGGAGTCTGAAGGGAGTTGCTGACGATGCGAAATAGGTCTTTCTCGCTTGCTTATGGGGTCATGCTCGTGCTCGGAATCATCGGTCCTGCCATCGCTCAGGACAACGGGGCACCTCAACCGTCAGCGAGTCAGCAGCTTCAAGATATCCATTCGTCGCAATCAATCGACCAGGAGCTTGCTCGCCTTACGAGAGATTTGGAATTGACTCCGCAGCAGCAACTGAAGGTCCGGCCTCTGCTTGAGGAGCATCACGACAAAATTCAGGCCCTCTTCGATAAGAATCCTGGAGCGTCGCGGCAAGAACTTGGACCGCAGATTCACGCACTCAGCGACGCCACGCATCACGAGATTCACGCTCTACTCACGGATCACCAGAGAGAATTGGAGAGAGCGATGCAACAGCGTGAGCATAACGGTGAAGAAATCAGGCGGTCTGCTCCAGCTGCCACGGCACCGCCGGCCTAGGAGTTGTAGCCGTTGCTATTTGCAACTTCCGCGTAGCTTGATTTGATCTCCCAGCTTCTCTAAAAAGCGGTTGATGAGTGCGATGCTTCTGCGCAGTTCTTTGTGGCGGAATTGATTCAGAAGAGAAAACAGGCCGGGCGGTTCGATGACCGGCTTCTCGTAGCATCCCAGCGTGTCACTTGCTGCCGTCGCAACACACTGGAGCACGTCAGGATTGATTGCCCCAAGCACTTTGCCAAGAATCATCGCGTTGCGAATGGCGCGAATGGATTCATCTGACTTGGCGGCATCGACCGCGGTTTCAATCAGCTTGTCGCTTGCCCCAAGCGCACCGCGCAATAGTTCGAAGACGCCGTGGTCGTGAAGTTGCTGCAGCAACTCATACGAGTCGAGCAACGCTTCTGCGTGCTTAACTGGCGCTTGTTCGAGCCGCTTGCGCAACTCTTCGCGAGGATCGCGGGCCGGTAACTCTAGCGGAATCGGTCGAGCCATATTCCTCTCCTTGTCAGCAGACGTGGCTAGCGGGTCTGGATCTGAACCAGTTCGTCGCCGGGTTGGCGATAATCCTTACGCTTCCACTTCCGTTCAACTTCGACGCCGGTCTGCGGTGTCGGGTGTCCGTGGCGGGAATTTGTCCGCGGCAGCGGATCGTCGCCGACCTCGCCCAACACCTGGAGTTGCACAGATGTTTCCTTATAGGCGGGGGTGTGGGTCACTTTGTCTGTATGGCTGCTGGTGAGACGATTGACAGCCTCGTCCGTGGAGTTCATGGGCATATACAGCTCTTTTCCTTCTACCCTTGTCGTAACTACGGCCTGTGCCCGCACCTTGCCGTATCGCGAGGTTAATTGCACCCAGCTACCCGTCTGGATCCCGCGCTCGGTGGCAAGCTCCGGCGATACTTCAATAAAGGTGGACGGGGTCTTTTCGCTGATTCCCTCGGTGCGATAGGTCATGTTGCCCTCATGGAAGTGTTCCAGGAGACGGCCGTTGTTCAGGTGCAGGTCGTACTCGGCATCCTGTTGGTCGGTCGGCTCCGACCAGGGAACAGGGTAGAACCTGGCCTTGCCGTCGGGAAAATTAAATTCCTTCGTATACAGCAGAGGCTGATCGCTGCCATCCTCGGCCACGGGCCATTGCAGTGTCTTGTAACCTTCCAGGCGCTCGTAAGTCACGCCGGCCATCAGCGGAGTAAGTGAGGCGATCTCTTCGTAAATCTGAGAGGGGTGCTCGTACTTCCATCCAGCGCCCAGCCGATTCGCGATGTCCTGGATAATGATCCAGTCGGGACGGCTCTCCCCGAGTGGCTCAAGAGCCTGGTAAAGACGCTGGATGCGCCGCTCGGTGCTGGTGAAGGTTCCATCCTTTTCCAAACTTGGGCTGGCGGGAAGAATGACGTCCGCAAAGCGACAGGTTTCGCTGAAGAAGATCTCCTGCATGACGAAGAAGTCGAGCTTCGACAGCGCATCCCCCACGTAATTTGCGTTGGAATCGACGAGGCTCATCTCTTCGCCGAATACATACATCGACTTGAGTTTGCCTTCGTGGATGGCATCGATCATCATGTGGTTGTCGAGGCCGGGCTTAGGCGGCAATGTAACATTCCACGCCTTCTCAAACTTGGCCCGAATCGCCGGATCGTCCACTTCCTGGTAGCCGGGGAAGAAATTCGGCATGGCGCCATGATCGCTGGCGCCCTTGCACGTTGTTGTGTCCGCGCAGGGGATATGCTCCCGTTCCCGGCTTCATGTAATTGCCAGTTGCGAGCAGAAGATTGGAGATAGCGGTCGAGGTGTCAGAACCCATGGAGTGCTGGGTCACGCCCATCGCCCAGAGAATGCAGACCCCTTTTGCTTCCGCGATCATATGAGCAACTGTTTTTAACGTCTCGATCGGAAGGCCGCACCGTTCGCTGGCCATTTCAAGCGTGAAGGACTCCAGGCTTTTTTTGTACTCAGCAGCCTGATTGACCCATTGATTGATGAATTTCTGATCGGCAAGTCCGTTGTCGAGGATGTATTTTGTCACCGCGGAGAGCCAGATGAGATCGGTGCCGGGCCGCGGGTGCAGGAACACATCCGCGCGCCGCGCCATCTCATTCTCGCGCAGGTCAGAGACGATCAGTTTCTGGCCATGCATCTTGTGGGCGCGCTTCACGCGCGTAGCCAGCACCGGATGGCTCTCAGCCGTATTGCTGCCGACGATCATCACCAGTCCCGCTTTCTCGATATCGGTGATCGATCCGGAGTCGCCGCCATAGCCAACTGTGCGGAATAGTCCCGTGGTTGCCGGCGCCTGGCAGTAGCGGGAGCAGTTATCCATATTATTGGTGCCAATCACAGCGCGAGCCAGCTTTTGCATCAAGTAGCTTTCTTCATTCGTGCATTTTGAAGAAGAGATGAAGGCCAGCGAGTCAGGACCGGTAGCCGCCTTGATCTCGGTAAATCTGCGCGCCACCAAAGCCAATGCCTCATCCCATGAAGCTTCGCGGAAGGTGTCTCCTTCGCGGATGAGCGGCTTGGTGAGCCGATCCGGACTGTTGATGTGCCCCCAGCCGAACTTGCCCTTGATGCAAGTGGAAACGCCGTTGGCCGCGCCCTCCAAGGGCTCGACCTTCAGAATATGGCGGTCTTTGGTCCAGACATCGAAGCTGCAGCCGACTCCGCAGTACGTGCAGACGGTCTTGGTTTTCTTGGTGCGCGACTCGCGCATATGCGACTCGATCTCGGAAACTTTCATTATGGAGCCATAACCCATCTCCGGCTCGATGCCCTTGACCACATCGATCATGCCATCGAGTGCGGGCTTGGGTAGGTCGGTCATGTAGCCCGCCTCTCCCAGCATCGACCTTTCCATCAGCGCATTGCAGGGGCATACGGTGACGCAGTGGCCGCACGAAACACAGCTCGATTCGCCGATCGGCGCGCCACCATCCCACAACACGCGAGGGTGGGGGTCCTCCCAATTGATAGTGAGCGTTTCATTGACCTCGAGAGTCTGGCACGCTTGAACGCACCGTCCGCAGAGAATGCATTGGTCGGGATCGTAGCGATAGAAGGGATTGGACATATCCACTTCGTATGGCTTGGGCTTGTAAGGGATTTCCTGATGCTCAACCGCGAGCATCTTGGTGGTGTTGTGAATGGTGCAGTTGCCATTGTTGTTGTCGCAGATCGTGCAATAGAGCATGTGATTGCCCAGGATTCGGTCAAAGGCCTCGCGTTGCGCCGCGTCCGCGCGTGGCGAAGACGTGACGACGTTCATGCCGTCTACAGCCATCGTTCCGCAAGCTCTCACCAGTTTGCCGTCGACCTCAACCATGCAGGTGTCGCAGGTTTGGATCGGTCCAAGCTGGGGGTGATAACAGACGTGCGGAACTTCGATTCCGCAACGGTTGATCAGGTCGATCAGGCGTTCTCCATGCCGAATTGTCTGTGGCGTGCCATCAATGGTGGCTGTCATATCTGTCCACTCTCCGCAATAGATTTTCGATGGTATTCCATGGAGTAAGAGCCCGTAAAGTTAATTTGCGGCACACTCCGCAGTGGCAGCTTTGAGACCGGATCGCACGAATGAAATGCGGAATTGTCCTATATTGAAATCCTTGATGTGCGTGAGAATGCCTTCGGCTGTGCCCAAGGTGGTCATGCCGAAGGCTTTCTTCTCGTCCGGTTCCGGCCCGACTCTCTGCCGCTTCTCATTGTGCTAGTAGCAGTTTCGAGGCCACTCGATTCGACAGTTAACTCCCGCATATAAAAGGGCTTTGGGGAGGGTTATGACCGGTCGTGACGGCCCTTCGTCATCGAATGTCGAAGCTTTGACAGTGTTCGGGACCTTACCGTAAGAAGTACATCGTATTTGCCTCATTCTGAATTGATGCGAATTCGGATGGCATGGCAAGATACGTGCAATGTATAGCTGCGGATCGACCGACGCAAGCGGCGAAACGACCGCCAGATGACAAGGAGATTAGGCCATGCCACCAGCAATACTCGACAAACTCACGGCGCAAGTCGGATTCATCGGCCTCGGACTCATGGGAAGCCGGCTCACGCGGCGCTTGGATTCATTTGGATGGAAGATCCGAGCATGGAACCGCAGTCCAAAGCCTGCAGAAGAGCTAAACAAATGGGGGATAGCTATTGCACCATCAATTGGGTCCCTCGTAGCTCAATCGGATGTAATTCTCTCATCCTTGGCAAACGATGCTGCTGTTCGGTCCGTCTACTTCGAAGACGGCGGCGTCTTTTTTACGGCAAATCCCGGAACGGTCATCCTGGAAATGAGCACGATCTCGCCGGAATTATCGCGCCGCCTGCATCAGGAGGCTCGCACAAGAGGCGTCAAATTTCTCGATGTGGCCATCTCAGGATCGACGCCAGCGGTCGAAGCCGGAGCCGTTACGCTGCTGGCCGGCGGCGACAAGGAGATCTTTGAGCAATGCGTCCCTATCTTCGAGTCGATTGCCCGGCAGTGGTTTTTGATTGGGCCTGGGTCTACAGGCGTTCAAATGAAGTTGGTCGTCAACCTTCTCCTGGGCCTCGATATGCAGGCAATCGCAGAAGCAGTCTCGCTCGCAGAGCATCTTCAGATCGACCGAGATGTTCTGTTCGATGTCCTTTCCAAGACGGCGGTGGTTGCTCCGGCGATGGAAGGGAAAATCCGGAAGATCAAGGACGGAGACTACTCTCCGGAGTTCCCGCTGCGGCTGATGAGCAAAGACATGGATCTGGTGATGGATGCCGCAACGATGTCTGGCGCCGACCTGCCCGCAGCATCACTCGCCCAATTTGTTCTCGCCGCTAATGTCTCCGCAAATGGCGACCTGGATCTGGCCGCAATCGCCCCGTATGTCATCAGTCAAGGATCAGAGGCCGAGGTTTAGCTGCGATCGGGAACCTCAACATTTAAGAGAAACCTGCAGCGAGACATCACAAGCGCTCCTGTCGTTGGCAATTCGGGAGATTGTCCTGAAACCAGTCGGGCGTGTCGGTTCGAGCCCTTTGAGACGGTCGGTGAATCAAATGGGCGTTGGTTTCTCTGGAGGATGCTGTGGACCTGAAGCTGACTGATAAGGTTGCGGTAGTAACGGGATCGACGGCGGGGATTGGATTCGCGATTGCCCGTGCGCTTGCTGCCGAAGGTGCGCATGTGTATGTGAACGGACGCACGCAGCAGCGCGTGGATGCGGCGGTGGCGGCGATCCGGTCATGTGCTGCGAACATCAAAGTCGATGGAATTGTAGCGGACTTTTCCAGTCCAGGTGGAGCCGACGCTGTGATTGCGAAACTGCCCGTAGTGGATGTGCTGGTAAACAACGTAGGCATCTTCGAGCCGAAGCCGTTTGTCGAGATTCCCGACGCGGACTGGTACCGCCTCTTCGAGGTCAACGTCATGAGCGGAGTGCGGCTCGCGCGACATTACCTTGCGGGAATGCTAAAGAACAACTGGGGACGGATTCTTTTTATCTCGAGCGAGTCGGCGGTTCAGATCCCGCCTGAGATGGTTCATTACGGGATGACCAAGACGGCTCAGGTGGCTGTGGCCCGGGGCGTTGCGGAATCCGTGGCTGGGACCGGCGTGACCGTTAACAGTATTCTCGCGGGCCCGACCGAGTCGGAAGGCGTCGGCGCCTTTGTTGAGGCGATGGCGAAAAAGCAGAACAAGTCGAAGCAAGTGATCGAGAAAGAGTTTTTCGAGCATCTGCGGCCCTCGTCCCTACTCAAGCGTTTTGCCACCGTGGATGAAGTCGCAGCAATGGTAACCTATCTGGCGAGCGAGCTTTCTTCGGCCACCAACGGCGCCGCGCTGCGGGTAGACGGCGGCGTGGTGAAGGCAATTCTCTGAGATGAGAAATCGATGGAAGAGATCTTCAGGACTCCAGGATCAATAGAGGGCCACGCCGCGCCAGTTGGATCGATTCAGCAGTTTCTTCAGCTTCAACTGCACCCGGATGAACAGAACTTCCTTGAGAGGAGCATTTCATGGACCGAAGAGACTTCTTAAGAACGGCCACCGTCGCCGCCGCGGGAACCGTTACGTCTGCGGGCGCACAAAGCGCGCAGCCTTCCCCCACCCCCCAGAGACCTGAGTCCCCGAACATGATTTATCGCGCGCTTGGCCGCACGGGCGAACGAGTTTCCGCGATCGGCATAGGCGGTTATCACCTGGGAAAACAGCAAGACCCGGACGAGAGTATCCGCCTGCTTCGCGCCGCAATCGATCGCGGTATCACCTTCATGGACAACTGCTGGGACTACAACGGTGGCATCAGCGAGGTCCGAATGGGCCAGGCGCTCCGCGATGGTTACAGGCAGAAGGTATTTTTGATGACAAAGATCGATGGCAGGGATAAGAACACTGCGGCCAGGCAAATTGAGGAATCGCTGGGGCGCCTACAAACGGACGCGATTGATCTCCTGCAATTCCATGAGGTCATTCGCCTCGACGATCCCGATGTGATCTTCGCCTCGGGTGGGGCCATCGAGGCTGTTCAGGAAGCAAAACAAGTAGGCAAGATTCGCTACATCGGATTCACGGGCCACAAGGATCCCAGCGTACACTTGCGTATGTTCGAGACTGCCGACAAGCACGGATTTCATTTCGACACTGTGCAGATGCCAATTAACGTGATGGATGCGCATTTCCGTTCGTTTCTGAATGGGGTTGCGCCGGTGGCAAAGGAGCACGGCACTGGCATACTTGCTATGAAAACGTTCGGTGATCCTTATATTCTCCAGAGCAAAACCGTAACTCCGATGGAGGCTTTGCACTTCGGATTGAACTCACCGGCGTCTGTGGTCATCACGGGGATTGACTCCCCGGCAATCCTGGATCAGGCATTCGAGGCCGTGAGAACTTTCAGCCCCCTAGACCGGCAGCAGGTCGCTGCGATTCTTGCGAAGACAAAGGACGCTGCGATGACCGGGAAGTTCGAGCTCTTCAAAACCAGTTCACATTATGACGGTACGATTAGGAACCCGTCATGGCTCGGCTATACGAACGGGTGAGCGGCGCCACCTGCGGGGCATTCCAGATCTGGCCGTCCTCCAAAAAGAAGTCGAAAAGAAAGTATTCTCGACTGCCAGCGTCGCAGGTGTGCACGGGAAATACGATCCTTGATCGTCCACGCAATCTCGTTTGCGCAAATGCGCAAATGAGTTCGCGCCTACGTTGGCGTTATCCCCAGAAATCGTCAGGCAGATTCACGACAATGGGTTCGGAAGTACTGCGGACAACAATCCATTGGAAGGGAACGTCGCTGGAAGGATCTTGCGACGGACGCCGGGCTGCTGCTGGCTCCAATCCCCGAATGTCGCCTGGCCGGCGATGGTTTGCTGCGCCCGTGGCGCTGCAGGAATATGCATCGCTGCAGCGGCGAGAACGACGGTGGACAGGGATCGCATTGATGAGCTCCTCAGGTTCGAAGATATAAGTTTCTTCATTGGACTCAACACTCTAGCCGTCTCGACAGATGCGACCGTTCAGCACTCTTTTACATCACTCAACGGCGTCTCCTATGCCGCCTCCTCCCTGGCATTTCTCCAAACATCAATCGATCCATCTTGTGCATAGCGATCGATCTCGGAGAGCTCTGCATCCGTGAACTGAAGCTGCTTCAGAGCGTCGAGCGAATTATCGAGCTGCTCCACGTTCCGCGCTCCGATCAGTGCGGAGGTGATCCTCTTGTCGCGGAGCACCCACGCGATCGCCATCTGGGCCAGAGACTGACCGCGGCCACGTGCAATTTCGTTGAGAGCCCGCACCCGCTTAAGATTGTCTCCGCTCAAGAACTCCTTTTGAAACCATACGCCATCCTTCGCCCGCGAATTTTCTGGCACACCATTCAAATACTTATTCGTCAGCAGCCCCTGAGCCAGCGCGGAGAATGCAATGCAGCCGACACCGAGTTCCTCCAGCGTGCCGAGGAGTTCGTCTTCCACCCAACGATTCAGCATCGAATAGGACGGCTGATGAATCAGCAGCGTGACTCCTTCGCTCTTCAGAATCTGTGCCGCTTCGCGCGTCCGCTCGGGACCGTACGACGAAATGCCCACATATAAAGCCTTACCTTGCCGCACCGCCTGCGCCAGCGCGCCCATGGTCTCTTCCAGCGGAACATCCGCAGTGGGCCGGTGGGAGTAAAAAATGTCGACGTACTCGAGTCCCATCCGAACCAAGCTTTCGTCGAGAGACGCTAGCATGTATTTCCGCGAGCCGCCCACGCCATAAGGGCCGGGCCACATGTCCCACCCTGCTTTTGTCGATATCAAAAGCTCGTTTCGGTGGCTCCGAAAGTCCTTTCGCAGAACCTCTCCGAAGTTTTCCTCGGCAGATCCATAGGGTGGCCCGTAGTTATTTGCCAGATCGAAGTGCGTCACACCGCGGTCAAAGGCGCGCCGAATCACTGCCCGGCCCGTCTCGAACACATTGACGCCGCCGAAGTTTTGCCAAAGTCCAAGCGAAATGGGAGGCAGCAAAATCCCTGATCGTCCACTCCGCCTGAATGTTGTCCCGTCGTACCGGGCTGTATTCGCTTCATAAGTCATCTGCGTAATCCTCTCCTTTTTTACACTTCTCGCATTAGGCGCTTCAGTTTCGTGCGCGCCCGTGAGACCTGGGCTTTCACTGTCCCGTCCGTCACCCCCAGAATGTGCGCTGCTTCGCTCGTTGTCATATCCTCCAGGTGGCGCAACTGAATCACTTTACGTAAACAAGGCGAGAGCTCAGTGACAAACTGCAGAAGGTGCCCGTGCAATTCCAAATTCATGAATTCCACTTCAGGGCTTGGTTTTGCGTCCGCCAATCTGTCTGAAACACAATAGTCCCGTTCTTCATCCAAGCGGTCATCGAGGGAAACGTGAGGTTGGCGCGGCCTTCTGCGCAATTGTGTCAGAGCACAATTCGTAACGATGGCAGTCAGCCAAGTCGTCATCCTTGCCGTCCCCCTGAACTGATCCAAGTGCGTGTAAGCGGACAGCAGGGCGTCCTGCACTGCATCTTCCGCGTCATGTGCGTCGCCTACGTAGCGATAGGCCCTTCTATAAAGGGAGGGGAGATATCGTGAGACAACGTCTTCAAATTCGCCCGAGTCCTGTCGGCTGATCTGGACGGAGGGTTTCTGTCCCTCTCCGATCTGCATTGGTTGCTCATGCATGTCGTTTGATCCTCCTCTGTTGATAACCAAATGCACGTCGCCTGCCAATCATCCAGGCAAAGGCTAGTTGTGTGGATCCAGCGATAACCTTCAACCGTGGGAGTGGGCGGGTCAGATGGAGATTACCTCACGCGTCGAGCATTCGACTCGGCGTCCGCCGTCCGTCACACCTCTGACTGGAAGCGCTGAAATGATGCCTTCGGAGTGCTCCAACGGTTTTCGTCATTGGTGACAATGCAGAGGTGCGCGCATCCATCCAGGGTTTTCTCATGGCAGCAGGCTCATGCTCCGAATCCTTTGCCGCGGAGGAAGAGTGTTTTTCGTGTTGCGCTGGCGTGAATCGTGAGCGGATGAGGCCCTTAACGCCAACCGCACTAGGAGTCCATCCTGTTGAAGCAAGACACTGACTCCCAATCGGTTATCGGCAGGCCGAACAGGGACACGCGCATGTAGGCCAGGCTGAAAAGGTTCTTCATCCTGCAATTAGCCGCTATTTTGTAAAAATCCCGTGCTCCTCATCGAAACGCTGTTGCCTTTTTTCGCCTCGCTTTGCAGCTTTGTCAGCGATAAGGTCCAGCTTTTCCTGCACGGCTTTCTTTGCGTCATTGGAGGTTTCTTGGAGATTTGGCTCGTCTGAACGATCAGTTGTGTTGGACATTGTGGTTTCCTCCCGCAATCTTCTAGAGCAATCTCAATGCCAAAGTCGGCTCATGAGTAGAGAGAGCGGCTCGCTGAATGAAATCACGTTATTCCGCAGTTATTGCGATGAAGAGAAAAACATGCGCGGTGTCAGTCGAAGTTTCGACGGACGCTGCTCATATTCGACATCTCGACAGTTGGGTGACACCCGTTCCGCCGCGTCGAACAAGAAGCATTGTGAACCGCTGTTTCAGGAAATGGGCGCTCAAAAGCCGCTCTTTCCCCATTCGTCACTAAATGTCGACCATTCGACAGCGGCCGAGGCGGACTGACCGGTATGCGGCCTTTAGCTGTTGTTTCCAAAAGAAAATCCGAATGGCATGAATCATGCTAAAACCAATTCAGGAGAGGCGAATCGTGCCGCAATACCGATGAAAGCCGGCGGCGCAATCGTCGCCGAGTCGGTCGCTCCTGAACCAATACGGCCATAAAGGCAGGAACTGATTCGAGATCACATGACGAACCGGGTATTTCGATCATCGCGAGGTATCTTACGACCGAACGGAGCGAAGCGAGGCCCTTCAAAGGAGGCAATCACCTTGAATGATTCCATCCCTCTGGCATCTCCGCACGCGTCCGACGCCTCCATGTCGCAGACGTCCGTCGAAAGAGTTACCGGAGAGGCATCGCGAAAGGTGTTGGACCAGCTCGCGATTGAGGAACCGCTTGAGATTCAACTTACTTATGGGCCCCAGAACTCGCGGAAGGCGAAATCGATCTCCGTCACGATGCGTACACCTGGTAATGACTTCGATCTTGCCGCGGGCTTCCTTATGACTGAAGGAGTGGTTCGGAACGCAAACGATATCGAAGATATTGTGTATGCAAATCCCTCCGTCAGCGAGTCCGCGCAATTCCCTCTAATCATGAATCCCACCAAGCCCGGTTCCAAACAGAATATTGTCCGAGTGGACCTGGCCACACATGTTACGGTGAGCCTGGCCAGCCTTCAACGCAATTTCTACACAACATCGAGTTGCGGCATTTGCGGCAAAGCGTCCCTCCTTGCGTTGCGCACGGTCTGCCCGCCGCGCGCGGCAAACAAGTTCAGAGTAGAAACCCATGTGCTCCATAGTCTCCCGGATCGTCTTCGTTCTTCGCAGGGTGTCTTTGATCGCACAGGCGGATTGCACGGTGCAGGGCTCTTCGATTCAATCGGGAAGCTATTAGCGCTTCGCGAAGATGTTGGCCGTCACAACGCAGTGGATAAGCTTATTGGCTCTGAATTCCTTGCGGGCCGTACGCCATTGCGGGAACGCGTGCTTGTGCTTTCCGGACGCGCCAGCTTTGAGCTTCTGCAGAAGGCGCTGATGGGGGGGATCCCGATGGTTGCAGCCGTAGGAGCTCCATCGAGCCTTGCGGTAGACGTAGCCAAGGAGTTCGACATTACCCTCATAGGGTTTCTGCGTGATGGCCACTTCAATATTTATCACGGCAGCGAGCGCATCGACGGATATACGTCGACGGCGGCTGGAGCCGGGAAATGAAACTGCGAATCAAAGGGAACTCCTTGCGACTAAGGATATCGCGCTCAGAGGTCACGAGATTTCTTGAAGGCGTCTGTCTGGAGGAAACAATTCAGTTTACGCCAGAGGCATGCGCACGGTTCACCTTTGCCTTACAACAGGATCGCTTGGCCGGTAGACCGACCGTTCAATACACGGAGAACAGATTGGCAGTTATCATACCTGCCGATCAGGCGAATGCGTGGGCCATCACCGATCAGGTCGGGATCGCCGAAGATATCGATCTAGGAAACCTCGGATCACTTGCGCTCCTGATCGAGAAGGATTTTGCCTGCCTTGATCGAAGCGACGAAGACAATCTCGACACTTTCTTAAATCCAAATGCCGGCGCAACATGTTAGGAATAAATCGAACCATCGCGCGGCCCTGTTTTCGGGGATGGCGAGGAACAACATTTCGTTTGGTTCAGGAATATCGCGGCCGATCACGCAACAAAGACGAGCTCATAGCGTCTCGCGGTCTCTAAGAATCAATCCTCATTTGCACCCGGCTGATTATCTGGCGAGGCACAGCTACGCCAGGAAATTCAATTTGGGTGATACTTCGCAGCCCTTCGTCGAGATTGTTCTCTCAATTCCGAGTTTTTCGACGAATTTGCGAATCTGATTATCCTGCACGGCATCTCAGTTTCAGAACTCCGACATCATGCAAAGAGCATGCAAAGAGCGGTGACAGCTTGATTATCAGGAGCTTCGAATTTCTTGTGTCGTTGAACAAGGAGCTGCATTAGGCGGTGGCCGCTGCCTGCAGTGTCGCGCAACCTGTTCCGGCGGCAGAGATCAAGCAGTTAAATGAGGAAAGGATGTGCTGATCGTGAAGCAGCCGGCCAGACTTATCTGTCTAGGGATTAATTTACTGGGTGGCGAGCTATGAGAGCTATGTCGCTTGGCGCTGTTCAAACGGAAGGGTATTCGTTTGATCGGAATCTGATTCTTTCTGAACTGGAACGTACGCTCGCAGTTGTAACCGAGCCGGAGATCGCCGCTGCACAACGAATGATTCTGACAGCTACTCGCCTGTTCGTGATGGGCGCGGGACGCACCGGGCTCGCGCTGAAGATGGCAGCCATGCGGCTAATGCATCTGGGCCTGGTGGTTTACGTCGCTGGTGAGGTAACTACTCCTGCGATCGGACAGGGCGATCTGCTCTTGGTAGCTTCAGGGTCGGGCACGACGGCTGGCCCGGTGCATGCGGCCGAGGTTGCCGTGAAGGCCGGTGCGAAAGTGTTGGCGCTCACGGCGTCGCCGGGTTCCAGACTGACCACGCTCGCGCAAGGCGTGGTCGTGATTCCGGCAGCGGCCAAGCAGGATCATCACGGAACCATCTCTGAGCAATATGCCGGGGCGCTCTTCGAACAGAGCACTCTGTTGATCATGGATGCGATGTTTCAGGCTATGTGGCGCCAGAGCGGCGCTAGTGCGGAGGAGTTATGGAAGCGGCACGCAAATCTGGAATGAGCAGACAGACTTACTTGGGACCTTGTCTTTCTCCTGGAATCACTGGCTGATTCTTACGCTGGCCGGTTGTTCCCGATGTCAATTGTTACAACACATGGAAAAGGAGTACACGATGAAGTTACAACTTGCAATTGATCTACTGTCAGTACCGGATGCGCTGTCCTTGCTCCATAAGGTGGCGCCATATGTGGATGTTATCGAACTGGGAACACCGCTGATCAAACAGGAAGGAATGAACGTAGTTACAGATATCAAGGCCGCTTATCCGGAGAAGCTGGTGTTTGCAGACATGAAGACGATGGATGCCGGCGAACTGGAAGCTGACATTGCCTTCAAGGCGGGCGCGGACATCATGACCGTGTTGGGCTTGGCTGGCGACAGCACGATTGCTGGAGCAGTAAAGGCCGGCAAGGAACATGGAAAGGCGGTTGTGGCCGACATGATCGGTGTGGTCGACAGACCCAAGCGCATGAAGGAACTGAAGGCCCTGGGCGTGAGCTGGGTCGAGCTGCATTCAGGTCTGGATGAGCAGGCGCAGCCAGGATATTCAATTGAAAAGCTGCTGGAAGTGGGTCGAAATGCTGAGATTCCGTTTTCGGTTGCGGGCGGCATCAATCCGGAGCGGATTGAGGGTGTTGAATCCGCAGGCGCGACGATTGCGGTTGCAGGCGCGGCAATCTATGGAGCGAAGGACCCTGAAGTCGCTGCGAAGCGTCTACGGGAAAGAATCAAACACCTGGGATAGGCGTGAACCTTGCCCTAAGGGCGGAGAGAGGGTTGTGGTTGGCCGGCAATCGTTGTGATTCCCATCTAGCTGACAGCCAAGCACGGCACAGGGATGGCGAGTGCTGTGTTTCATGACAATAAGTTTGAATGCATTCGGCAATCTGAAGATTAGTCGACTCTGCGCGATGAGGTGGTATTGTCGCGCGGCGGATCTCGCAAGATCGTGAACTATGAAGTGCCCACGAAACACTGGCAAGACTTCGTTGAGATATGCATCCTTCTCTTCGGAAAAGCGTCACAAAAAAAGGAAATGTCAGCGTCTTCAAAGTTAGAACGCTGCTGGTGATGAAATGAGACGATCCAATCGATGCATTGTGATCCTCGGTCTGACGGTTGTGGCGGTGAACATAATGCTTGGTGCGGGTGCGCAAGAGCCGGGACAGCAAGCACCCTCGCCGCAAGCGCCTGCATCCGGCCAGCATTACCAGACGGAGAACCCTGAACAGTTACAGCAGCTGGTCGCGCCCATCGCCCTGTACCCAGACTCTCTCGTCGCGTCGATCCTGGCCGCGTCAAGCTATCCATCGGAGATTGCTGAAGCCAATGAGTTTCTAGCGGCGCGTCAGAATTTCACGCCGGAGCAAATAGCGTCCGATGCGGACAAACAGTCCTGGGCTCCCGCTGTGAAGTCCTTGTTGGCGTTTCCCCCAGTGGTTCGAAATTTAGCTTCAAACCTCTCCTGGACCTCTGAACTCGGTGATGCGTACTTCAATCAGCCCTCCGATGTAATGAACTCGATTCAAGAGATGCGCCGGGATGCCAGGAAACACGGAGCGCTGAAAAGCAACGACCAGACTAAGGTGATTGACAAGCACGGCTACATCACCATTGAGCCGAAGGATCTCGACTCCCGTACCGTTTACCTACCGGCGTATGATCCCTGGCTCGTCTACGGTTATCCAATCGCTCCCTGGCCGGGCTGGGTAGATGTTCCCGGCGTGTGGTGGGATGGCCCCGGAGTTTACTTCGGCCTCGGCTTTGGTCTCGGACCCTTTTGGGGATTCGGCTGGGGCTGGCCTTATTGGGGCCTGGACTGGTGGGGACGTGGAATCTATTGGCACGGTGCGCCCTACTGGCGCGGCAGCCCGGCCTTCTTCGATCGTGACCGTTTCTATCACGGCGCTTCTGGCTTTGGTTATCGTTCTGGGCTGGACGAGCGCGGAGGTCGCGGATTCGAGGGCCGCTCGCCCGGAATGCGCTCCGGCCTCTTTAGCGGCTTCGATCATGGAGGCGCAACCAGGGGGTTTTCCGCCCGTGGCCAGAGCAGCTTCGGAGGCGGATTCCACGGCGGTGGATTCGGCGGAGGCGGCTTTCACGGTGGTGGTGGCTTCCACGGCGGAGGCGGCCGGCGTTAGCGTGGCTCGGTGCCGGCTATTCGACCGCATTTCGAGCGTTTTGAAAAACTCTTGATTGGCCTTGGAAAACTCCAGCAAAGGAAAGAATTTATGTTGCGCGATGCAAAGCAGATTTGGCGATCCTCGTTGGTGACGCTGGCGGCTGTGCTGCTCGGCACCTTTCTCGTTGTTTCCGGTCGCGCTCCAGCGCAGAGCACATCCCCGCAGAATTCACCAGCCGCGCGCCCCTCGTCTTCCCAGGCCGCGTCGTCGCCGCGGTCGCGCGCGCAGCACAAGACTGCGTTTGGCAACTAACCTTGGCCCATCTTCGGAAGTTAACTCTGGCCCACTTGTAGAAGCTTGATGGGCCATTGTGGTGTTGAGGAGATTCGATGGGGCCGGGCTGGAGCGTAGCGGAAGCCCGGCCCCATCGAGTGAGATTTATCAGCCTGTCGGTTTGCTCCTGCCTTTCTCCATGGTTCTTCGGAAGCGATAGCTGTCGGTTCCGGTCTCGATGATGTGGGCTCGGTCTGTGATGCGATCGAGGAGAGCCTTGCAGAGCCGGGCGTTGGGGATCACCTGGGTCCATTCGGAAAAGGGAAGGTTGGTGGTTATGATGACGGCAGCCTTTTCCGCCCGTTCAGCGATGACCTGGAAGAGGAACTCGGCGCCGAGGTCTGCCATGGGCACGTAGCCCACCTCGTCGATGGCGATCAAGTCGTAGCGATCCCAGCGGGCGAGTACTCGTCGTAGTTGCAACTGCTGCTTGGCCTCGACCAGTTCGTTGACCAGGGCGGCTGCTGTGGCGAAGCGCACTCGTCGTTTCTGACGACAGGCAGCCACACAGAGCCCGGTCAACAGATGCGTCTTGCCAGTGCCGCAGTCACCTATCAGAATTACTGGTTCAGCGCGTTCGATATAGCCGCCCTGGGCCAGTTCACTGATCTCTGTGGCGCGGATCTGAGGCGCCTTGGAGAAGTCGAACTCATCCAGAGTCTTGGTCCGTGGCAGGTGTGCATCCTTGATGCGGCGTGCGATGGTGTTGCGCTCGCGCTCTTCCAACTCAACCGCCAACAACGCCTCGAGGTATCGCAGATATGTCTGCCGCTGCTTGACCGCCTCTTCAGCCAGTGGAGCGCACTGCTCGGCGACCGCTGGCAGTCGCAGAACGCGGCACTGTTGTTCGACCGCGGCCTTCTCCAGGTTCTCTATAACAGCCTTCATGCTGGCACCTCACGAAGAAGCTGGTCATAGCCGCTCATCACAGGCATCGGTCGTTCGTAACGGGCCAGCAGGCCGACTTCGATGGCTTCGACTGCAGGCCTGTCCAGTTGTGCGCTTATCATGAGGTGCCGGATCGCGGCCACATCCTGGCAGCCGAGGGAGAGAGCTTGATCGACTGCGCCGTGCAGTTGATCCCAGCCTTCACTGGCGCCGATAGACAGCAGCTCGATCATCTGCCGAGTGCCTTGTTGTCGGCCGTGCCGTGTGTTCAGTGCCTGCCATAGGCGATCAAACGAATCAGGCCATCGCCCCGCCAGTCGCCACTGGGCAAGCGGTGTTGAACCGGCCAGCGCCCCAGGCTTCTTACGCAGCACATCAAGGTAGTGTTCGAGGTCGAGTATCTGCTGCTGGCGGCTGTAACAGCGTTCATGCTTCGCGACACGCTTGCCCTCGTGCCAGAGTTCAATATAGTCAGCCTGAAGGCGTGCCTCGATCACAGTGCCTGGCGGCAGAGGGATCGAGTAGCGGTTGGTCCGCACCCGCACACAGCGCAACCCATCGACTGTGGGGAAGCTCTTCTCCGTCAGGTCAAACGGCTCGGTAGACAGCGGCAGCAGATGAGGCAGCTCCTGCAACATGGCCGTACCCACGGCATCTATGCGACTGCTGAGGATGCGTTGCTGATCCTTGTGACAGCACAGGTCCAGATAAGCGTTCAGTTCCGCCAGGTCGCGAACTTCAGGAAGTGGCACCCAGTGGTTGCGGCGGAAGTATCCGCCCTCGCCCTCAACCCCGCCCTTCTCGTTGCCGCGCGCCGGGTTGCAGAACTCGCTCTGAAAACGCCAGTGGGAACGGAAGGCGATGAAGCGGCTGGTCTCTTCGCGCTGATGGCCGCGCAGGATGCGCTTCACCACGCTCTTCAGGTTATCGTAGCGAAGCTGCTTGAAGACGCCGCCGAAATAGCGGAATGCCATCTCATGAGCCTCAAGAAACGCCTGCTGTGTTGCATGGGTGAATGCCCGATGATAGGCGCCCCCGCTGGCCATCGAACGCATCTCGAACACCTGTAGTTTAATGCGCTCACCGGCAATCAATGCCCAGGCTTCGTACCAATCGACCTGCCCTTCGATGCCCCAGTTGTAACTCTGCGGCACGAACGACTCGCGGGCAATCAGCCCCAACTGCTGCCGCCGGCGCCTCACATAGCCGCATACCGATCGTTCGCTGACCGCGAAGCCCGGCAGCTCCGCACACAATCGCTGCCAGATCCTGTGCGCGGTATGCCGCTGCTTCGGCGGCGCATGCTGATCCTCACGCAGAACCCCGTCAATGAAAGGAACCGCAGCCTCCAGCTTGCGCAGACGCCGCTCTTGCGGCTTGCTCGCTGCTGGAACTGCACTCGAAAGCGCTTCGCGGACCAATCGACGATGCACGCCCAACTTCCGCGAAACGCCGGAAATCGTGCCTACACCGAACTCATGCTCACGACGTATCTGCTCAAACAACTCCACCTTGTCTCTCCTGGTCAGCCAGCTCCGCTTCCGTTGCTCCATCCACGAAGCCTACTCAGCTACTCCCAAGGTGGGCCAAAGTTAACTTCCGGAGGTGGGCCAGACCAAGATACCGAAATCACAAGACATTTCCTTCCGCGGAGGGGGCTGCCGACGCTCTGTACGCAGCAGCTAAAAAGCATGACGAGAGCAGCATGCTCGCCATCCTCGGTCCTGACGCTCGTGACATTGTCGTATGGACTGACAGCTCTGCCGATCGCATCGCCCAAGACGATCAGTTCGCCAAGAAATATGAGCAGATGCACCGGCTGGTGAAAGAACCCGACGACGAAACCACACTCTACGTCGGCGCCGAAAATTGGCCTCTGCCTATCCCCATCGTCGAGCGCGACGGCTCATGGTATTTCGAATGCTCCCTCGGCCGGCGAGAAATCCTATATCGCCGCATTGGCGAAAACGAGATGGACACCATCGACACCCTGCGCGGCGCCTTCGACGCCGAAAATCAGTACTATGCGAATTCGGCGGATGCGAGCGCGAACGCCGTCGAGGGATACGCGCAGCACTTCACCTGCAGCCAAGGTCAACATGACGGCCTCTTCTCTCCAGCCAGCGGCAGCGATAATGACAGCAATGCCATCGGTCCCTATCTCGCGCAGGCTAGCTACGACCGTTCGGATCGCGAGCCGTTCCATGGCTACTTCTTCCACGTTCTCACGGCGCAAGGGCCCCACGCGCACGGCGGCGCGCGCAATTACATTGTCAATGGAAAGATGACCGGTGGATTTGCGATCGTGGCGTTTCCCGCTGCGTACCGGTCTTCAGGAGTCAAGACCTTCATCGTTAGCCAGGATGGCGGAATCTTTGAGAAGGACTTGGGTGCTAAAACGACGCAACTTGCAGCAGCCATGAAAAGTTATGACCCCGACGGCACCTGGACACTGGTTGGCCGAAACCAATTTCTAAACGACGAAGTAACTCCGTAGTCTGCTGTATTTGGTGAGCTGTTCAAACGGAGCAAAGGGCGCTCTCCGCGTAATCATGCGCTTCTTCAGAGGATCGAACGGGCGATGCAGCTTCCTCGCGATCCCAAACGCAGCATTATCGCGTGCGCCTCCGCGCCGCCGGTGCCGCCCCTATCCAGCCAGAGCCTCCGCGCCAACCTTCCGGGCACTCGCCTCGTCCAGCTTCTGAATCGACTCCGCACTGAGCTTCAACTGCGCCGCTTCAGCCAGATCGGATAGCTGCTTCTCATTCGTCGCGCTGGCAATCGGAGCCGTAATTCCAGGCTGCGCAAGCAGCCAGGCTAGCGCCACGCGCGCCGGCGTCGATCCGTGTGCATTTGCCACTTCATCGAGCGCCGCAACCACCGCGAATCCCCAATCGTTCAGGTACTTTTGCACCATCGATCCCCGCGCCGTTTTCGCCCCGTCCTGCGGGTTGCGATACTTGCCGGTTAAAAAGCCGGATGCCAACGCAAAATATGGAATCACGCCCAACTGGTATTTCTTCACCACCGGCAAAAGATCCGATTCGTAATCCTTGCGCTCCACCAGGTTGTAATGCGGCTGTAGCGAGATATAGCTTGCAAACCCATGCCTGTGGCTGGTCTCCAGCGCTTCCGCCAAACGCGCCCCGCTGTAATTCGACGCGCCAATATACCGTGCTTTCCCCTGCTTCACCAGTTCATCGAAGGCGCCCAGCGTCTCTTCCAGAGGGGTCTCCGCATCGTCCTTGTGTGCCTGATAAATGTCGATATATTCGGTCTGCAGTCGCTGCAGCGAATCCTCAACCGCCTGCCGAATATAGGTCGCTTTCAATCCCTTTTTGCCTTCGCTCATCTCCATGCCGACCTTGGTCGCCAGGATCACGTCCTTGCGCTTCCCGGTTTTCGCGAACCACTTACCGATAATCGTCTCCGAATCGCCACCCTTGTTCCCCGGAACCCAACGCGAATACGCATCGGCAGTATCTACAAAGTTCAACCCGGCATCGAGCGCGGCATCCAACTGCCGGAAAGTCTCCGCCTCGGGCAGCGTCCACCCGTACACGTTCCCACCTAGACAAATTACCGGCACCTCGGGACCGGCAGATCCCAGCTTTCGCTTTTCCATCAGTGATTCTCCTCTCCTTCCTTTAGAGTCGGCGATCTCTATAAAAGAGGCACATAACCTGCGCGAAGTTCTGCCCGGCGTTTTGCGCAGGCACCAGTGTCTGTGCGCCGAAGATTCCAATAGCGCCAATAACATTGACGTTTGCGCCATAGAATTTCAATCCGACAGTGGTTGGGACGCTTTCAAAGGATATAGCGGTTTGCGAACGTCGGGGCACCATCCGGGAGATTTCAACCTCCGGCGATCTGAGACTCCAACTTTTCCAGCAAATCCTTAGGATGTACAGGCTTTGGCAATATATCAAAGTCGAAACCGGCTTGTTGCGCTTCCTCAATCAGGTTGGAGGTTGCGGCCTGTCCCGAGAAGAGGAGAATCCGGCAACTCGGATAAAGCTGCTTCGCGAAGATTGCAAACTGGACTCCATTGGTTCCGGGGAGGTGGACGTCTGTGATGATTAGTTCCGGACAGAACGATTCGCATAGCGATAACGCACTTAATCCGTCATATGCAATGGCGGCATGGTAGCCTTCGTTACGCAATATGATGGCCAAGATATCTGCGATAACATGCTCGTCATCGACCACTAACACTCGCTTCGGCTTCGGTCCCACCTTTGTCTCCTCTCGCGATGGTTTGAGGCAGATATCGTCGGACGGCAGCTCTTTAAACTCAGCGCGTGCCTTCCTTGAGATTCAGCAGATCCCACTCCCACAGGAGGCCCTGGCCAAAAGCGCCGCCCCGCTGAGCGAACAACTTCGTGACCTGCTCGGCGGTTGCTGCGCGCGCCCAGTCGCGCTGCAGTTCGGACACATAGTTCCAGGTCGTGATCGGGTGCGCACCTGCCTGCACCATGCGTTCCACCGCCATGTCGTGTGCTTCGCGCGATGCACCGCCGCAGGCATCTGTGACGACATATACCTCATAGCCCGCGTCGAGCGCGGACAGGACCGGCATAGCGACGCAGACCTCAGTCCACTGCCCGGCGATTACGAGCTTCTTCCGTCCAGTCTTTTCCACCCAGTCGACGATACGCGGGTCTTCCCACGCATTGAGAGTCGTCCGGTCGATCGGCTTGACTGCCTTAGTCGCCTCGGCCAGAGGCGCGACCAAACCCTGACGCTCCTTGAAGGCGGTCGTGGTTAGCATCGGAACGTCAAAGATCGCTGCAGCCTCGACCAGGGCCACGGCATGGGCGATGAGCTCGCTCGCGTCGTGGGAGCGAATCGTCAGCATTTGGAGATATTGGTGGTCGATCATCAGCAGTGAGTGATTTTCCGGGCTGAGCAGCGTTTTGCCTGGATTTGCGGGCATCTTATTTCTCCTTTAGCAGCATGTTGGGCTTGCGTGACGAGGTAGGACTTGGGGTGCTGAAGATCAGGATCAGGCAGCTTGCAACGGCGCGATCCACATGTAAGTTCCAGGACATGGCAGTTAGAGCCATTTATGTGACGACTCCGAACTCCAGTTTGCGTATGCAGGGCAGACCGCCGCCCAAGAAAGGAGTGTCAACGCCAAGAAGGTGGCGACAGGGTGCCGATCGTTGCCCCATCAGTTCACCCCAAATTCATGTGCCGAGCCGGGTCCGGAGCAAGCGTGGCAGCGCTTTGTCTCATTTCGAATGGATTCCCTCATTTCAATTCTTGCGCGCAAAAGCCTTGACTTGACCGCCGCGTTCGAAATGCCAAGAGATCGTGCAATCTCCTTGGTCGATAACTCACTTGCTTGATGGAGTTCAACTACTCTTCGCGATTCGGGCCGGAGACGTAGCATCGCGCCTCTGAGCAGATTGGCGCGTTGCTGTCGCGCATAGTGCTGCTCCGGATTGTCTCGATGATCTCTAAGCTCCCACGTTTCAGATTGGGAGTCGTCGTCGATAACGCCATCGTTCGCGGACTTCAGGGCTCTCTTTTCTTTACGCAATAACATGAGGGCAGTGTTGATTGCGATCCGCGTGAACCACGTCGAAAAGCTCGCTCTGCATTCGAAGGTGTGGAGGCGAATATAAGCCTTCATCAAGGAGTCCTGGAGCACATCTTCTGCATCTTGCCAGTTGTTCGTTATTCGATAGATCTTATGCAAAACACGCCTGGAATGGCGTCGGCTGAGTTCATCAAAGGCAGAAGAGTCCCCGGAACGTGCCACAGCAACCAACATCGCATCGTCCACGGGATCCGGTTCCTTCCATGGGGTGGCAGTATTGAACTCTGATACAAATGAATTCACTGTGATAACTCCTTTCGTGTTGCCGTTTCCGCTTGATCCTTCGTGATGTGGAAATTAACGACCGTCGAGGTTGAGCGCCGTTGAACACTGGTCAGCGATGGACGCATCAGTTCCACTCGCGAAAGCTTGCTCGCATCCCTGATAAATGCGTGGCGACCTCATCCAATCTTCATTTCGAGCCAGACGACGATGAGATAGTTGGTATTCGGCTTACGCCTTTGCCTAATTACCAGATAGCTGCAAAGCCTCAGGTAGAGAATGTGGGCTTTCAAGAACGGCTGTAACATTCAGACGTTTGGTTTGGTGCGTAATCGCGACCAGCGGTCTGCTCTGGTGCGTCGTGATGTTTGCGGCAATTGGAACGGGATCCGTCTGAGCGATTGGATTGACCAAACCAAAGCGTGTTAATGCATCATTTGTTGTGTCCTCGATTCGGGTTCCAGGCTTATGAAGTGCGCGCGTCGCCTTCGCAAGAGCTTCGGCAAGGAGAAAGCGATTTGAGACTTGCCTCATAGCAACAAAAACCAGATTCGATCGCATTGAGCCCCCGAGAGAACC
The DNA here is from genome assembly GCA_963802955.1 of uncultured Acidobacteriaceae bacterium. Classification (GTDB taxonomy): domain Bacteria; phylum Acidobacteriota; class Terriglobia; order Terriglobales; family Acidobacteriaceae; genus Telmatobacter. Next base: position 89,947 of record CAWDKT010000007.1, on the reverse strand, counting down.
AGGATCTGTCTTCGTCCTTGACGGCTATTCAGCATTTGTCATGCCAAAGAAGAATGAAGCGGACAATCTTAAAATCAATTTGCATTCACGGGCTTCATTCGTGCAGGTGTCTTAGGCGGCCTTGAGATCTTACTCGCAATGGGAGGCGAACTTCTGATGCGATGTGCAAGTTCGCGCCACTTTGAGCATCTCCAAGGCATTATTCATTTGTCCGCTTTTGAATCTTGATACATGTCGACCGCCTCGACTGTCGGGGCTATGACATGCGGGTGCTTGTATGTCATAGCTTGTGTCGGCAGGCCGACAGGTAGACGAAAGGAAGTCATTGGAGACTCGCGCGAATCTGCCGTTTTCGTCGATGCAATGGCCGTGCCGAATTGCATCCCACTGAGGTACTCGTCGTCCTTGTCCTCAGCGCGAACGATATTGAGGTCGGGAGCACCTTTCACCGCGCTTGCAATCGGATCCTTAGATAAGAACCTTTCGACAGGTCATTCGTTGCCGCGCCGCGTGTTGGTATTTGCGAGAATGGTCTGCGCGATGCATGCCATATCTGCGAGCGCCTTCGCGGAACTCGAACTTCGATCGGGCCGTTATTGCAGCAAGTTTGTGCAGTGCAGCGCTAGTGCGACAATCGGCCTGGTGACGATCGCTCGTACTCGATCCGTCGAAGTTCCGGTGGAACATCCCCACCTTGGGAGCAATGTTCTTATCGTGAGACCGCGTTCATCGATGAACACTATGCTGCTTTTTTGTCCCTCACGATTCAAGTCTTTGATCGGTTCGAATGATGCCGGTGGCCGTCGGTTGTTCTCAGCGAGAATGTCTCCGCGTTTCAGCAATGGATGCAGCGAGTCAGCCTCTGTCTCCGATCACACGGTCGCCTCACTCGCGACCGGCCGGCAGATCCCGAACCGCTCCATCTTGTAGATCAGTGTGGTGCGCGGCAAGCCAAGCTTTGCAGCCGCGCCTTCCGATCCGCCAACTACCCAATCTCGATCTTCAAGGGCACGAAGGATTGCAGAGCGTTCAACTTCCTTCAAGGTAGTCGGAGCTGATTCATTGGCGACATCTTGAGACTCTGGCATCGGCAAAGGATTGGAAAAAACTCCGTCCCTTGAAAGAATCACGGCGCGCTCGATACGATTTTGCAGTTCGCGTATGTTACCCGGCCAGTCGTAAGAGCAAAGTGCAGACATCGTTTCCCGAGGAATGCGGTCGATTTGCTTTCTCATCCGGCGGCCAAAGATCTCGACGAAATGATCCACTAGCGCGGGAATGTCCTCGCGGCGCGAACGCAACGGTGGCAGCAGAATCGGAAACACGTCCAGGCGATAGTAAAGGTCGCTGCGAAATTCGCCCTGCTTTACCATCTCCGTCAGATTACGATTTGTTGCGGCCACCAGCCGAACGTCCACCTGGTGAGTCCGATTGCTGCCCAGGCGTTCGAATTCCTGCTCCTGCAGTACGCGCAAAAGCTTCGGTTGCAATGCCGCCGGAATGTCGCCCACCTCGTCCAGGAAGAGCGTGCCTTTGTCGGCCAGTTCAAAACGGCCGATCTTCTGCGCAATTGCCCCAGTGAACGCACCCCTCTCGTGGCCAAAGAGCTCACTCTCAAGCAAGTCCAAGGGAATCGCAGCGCAATTCAGCTTCACGAAAGCGCGCCCGCGTCGAGAGCTGGAGCTGTGAATTGCGCGCGCGATAAGCTCCTTGCCTGTGCCTGTCTCTCCCTCGATGAGCACAGTGGAATCTGTAGGCGCGACATGTTTGACTTGTTCGAGCACCCTTTCCAACGCGGGGCTGTTGCCTATGATCTCTTCAAATTCACGGGGGGAAGAGCCTCGATCACGACTATTGAGCACCTGGGAAGTATCCACTGTGACCTCCTGCTAACCTGTTTTCTTACCTCATCGCCGTTCTCCGTCGATCCACTCACGGATATATGCTGGGCAGTTTCTCAGCCGGATGCCGCCCGCCTCGCAACGCCTAAGAAAACTGACAACGTCCTGATCCACAAGCCTCAGATCTTTCAAGTCGAAAACAATGATGTTATCGCTGGATTCTTCGCTGAGCAGCGTTTCCATGTGGCCTACGTTTTCTGCATCCATTCGACCGCTCAGACTAAAGACCACCTCTCCGTTCTCGGCCCGAGTGATCCTCAGCATCCACCAACTCCCTGGAGTTCTTTCGTAGGTGAGTTCCGCTACGCAATCCGTAGTGGCAATCGCAGGGCCAATGTTAAGTTATTTAAAAAGCTAATGTTACGATCGACTGAAATCTCGACAGTTCGGAAATTTTCGATTTTCCGAAATTTCCGAAGTCTTGCAGCCGTGCTTTCCGAACTCGTGGGGACGGTTTTTAGATGTGTTCAGGTCAGGAATTCGCGGCCTTGAAGCGATTCTTGTCGATCCTGAGCGACCTGATCTTTGAGTCCAGGGTAGAGCCTGGAATACCCAGCTTGGCTGCCGCGCCTGAGGGCCCTGACACCCTGCCTCTGCTTTCGCGCAGGGCAGCCTCAATCATCTCTTTCTCCTGGGCGGCAAGCTTTCGAGATAGTTCGGGCTGGCCTTTCGGCTCGTTAGAAAGAGGCTGGCGCGAAAGCCAACTCTCATCCACGGAGAAATCCTCTGTGTCACACACGATGACCGATCGCTCGATGACGTTCTGCAATTCGCGAATGTTGCCCGGCCAGGGATATGACTGAAGCGACTCCAGGCTCCTCTTGTTCACGCTGCGGATGCTCTTTCCGGCTTTCCTCGCAAAACGGTCGAGGAAGTACTCAACCAGCACCGGAATGTCCTCTCTTCTTTCCCGCAGGGGAGGCACCTCGATTGGAAAGACGTTGAGCCGGTAAAAGAGGTCGCTCCGAAAAGTGTTTGCAGCGATCGCCACCTGCAGGTCACGATTTGTCGCAGCAATCACCCTAACATTGCTTCGGATGGAGCCCGTTCCACCGACACGTTCAAACTCGCGTTCTTGCAGAACACGCAAGAGTGCGATCTGAGTCTCTGCAGGAAGTTCCCCGATTTCATCGAGGAAGATCGTGCCTCCTTCGGCTAACTCAAAGCGCCCTAAACGCCGCTGAATCGCTCCCGTAAAGGCGCCTTTCTCATGGCCGAACAGTTCCGACGCGATCAAATCGCGAGGGATGGCAGCGCAGTTCACACTGACAAAGGGCCGTGAAGAACGGTGCGATCGTCTGTGAATCGCCCGAGCGATCAGCTCTTTGCCCGTTCCAGTTTCGCCAGTGATCAGAACAGTGGAATCCGTGGGAGCAACCTTGGATACACGGGAGAGCACCGCACGGAGGGCAGGAGAAGTGCCGACGATCTCCTCGAACATCGATGCCCTATCTATCTCTTCGCGAAGTGCGACATTCTCGTTCTGGAGTCTCTGTTCAGTCTGCTTGCGATCCTCGATATCGGTCCCAGCAACATACCAGCGCGTGATGCGACCTTGTTCATCCCGTATTGGGTTAAGGCGTAGGAGAAACCAGCGATACTTCTCGCCAATTCCTCGTAATCTCATTTCGAATTCGTGCGGGAGACCCTTTGAAAAGTAATCATAACTCTGGCTCATTGCATGCTCGAAATCGTCTGGATGCGATAACCTGCGTTGGTCGACGCTCTGCCATTGCTCAAGGGTTAAGCCGAGATAATCGAGGTTGGCCTGGTTTGCATAAATAAAGGCGCCATCAGGTCCTAATACAGCAATCTGCTGCGGCGCGAAATCCAGAACATGACGAAGCTCGTTTTCGCTTTGCCGAATCTTCTCTTCTGCCTGCTTGCGCTCGGTGACATCGATTACGGAGCCCACACACTCAACAAGATCGCCGGATGGCCCGAGAACTGGGTGCACAACTCCGTGGAGATTTCTGATTTCGCCACCGGGACGAATAATGCGGTAGTTCAGCTCAAGCTCTTGCCGTTCGCGCCTTACTCGGTCCATTGATTCCGAAATCATGGGTAGGTCGTCCGGATGAAAACGCTGAGCAAATATATCAAAGGGTGGTATCCCGCCTGCCGGGTCAAAACCCATGAGGAGAAAGGTCTCGTCGGACCAATACCTGAATTCGGTTGTATGTGGATTCCATGCCCAACTGCCGGTATGGCTGAGCCTCTGCGCTTCCGCCAAGTAGCCTTCGCTTTGCCGGATCTTATCTTCTGCCTGCTTGCGCTCGGTGACATCACGGACTGCAGCGGAGACAAGTGTGCCTTCCTCCGTCTCCAGCGGACCGAGACTAATCTCCACGGGAAACTCTGTTCCGTCTTTCCGTCGTCCGTACAGCTGCAGACCTTCACCCATCGGCCGTACCCGAGGCTGGGCGAAGAACTGCTGGCGGTACTTGGGGTGCGAGCCCCGAAGCCGTTCCGGCACCAAAATCTCAACCTCTTTCCCCAGGAGCTCGTCCCGCTGATACCCAAACAGCTTCTCCACTTGAGCATTGACCAACACGATCTTGCCCTGCCGATTCATCACGATCATTGCATCCGGAGCTGATTCCAGAAGCCCGCGGAATTTCCGCTCGGCTTGCTTGCGCTCAGTCACGTCTGTCACGGCGCCCACAAACTCGAGGTCACCCAATGAAGTATTCGAAGTCTTCGCTATAGCATGAAGGTGTTTGACCGACCCGTTTGGCATGAGCAAACGATGCTCAATATCAAAATCTGTCTTCTCTTTGACCGCTTGGTCGAGAGCACGCTGTGTAGGCTCTCTATCATCAGGATGCATTCGCTCAAATAAAAACTCCAACGTTGGCTTAAGGGATGGATCGTATTCAAAGATTTTGAAGGTTTCTTCCGACCAATAGATCTCTTCTCTCGAAGGGCTCCAGCCGAAGCTCCCTGTGCAGCTCAACCTCTGGGCTTCGGTTAAGTAAGCCTCATTCCGGCGTAGTGCTTCCTCTGCTCGCTTGCGTTCCGCTCGATCATCGGCTTCACGCATCGCACGTCCTATCGATGGCGCAAGTCTCGATAGATGCGTCTTCAGAATGTAATCCGTAGCGCCAATCTTGAGGGCTTCAATCGCAACTTCTTCGCCCAGCGTTCCCGTAACAAAAATGAATGGCACATCGGGACAGGCACTCCTCGCAAGCTTTAAAGCCGAAAGGCCATCAAAGGAGGAAAGAGTGTAATCCGCCAGAATCAGATCAAACCTGTCCCCCTCAAGAGAAGCCTGGAATGCCGGCTGCGTGTCGACCCTTGTCACTTCGCACGCGATTCCTTCTGCCTCAAGCGACACCTGGATCAGCTCAGCGTCGCGAGGATCGTCTTCCAGCGAAAGAATCCGCAATAGTTGGCGCAAGTTCACTTCCTGATACTTCCCGGCGGAGCTGCATTGGTGATTGCCCAGAAGACACCAAGCTCCTTAATTGCATTGACAAACTCGTGGAAATCAACTGGCTTGACCACATAGGCATTCACACCGAGTTTGTAGCTTGAGACCAGATCCTTTTCCTCGCGCGAAGAGGTAAGCACCACCACTGGAATCATCTTCAGATTGTCGTCGGACTTGACTTGCCGCAAGACCTCCAGCCCATCTACTTTGGGCAGTTTGAGATCCAAAAGTATGACCGCTGAATGGTCGCTCGACCGCGTGCTGTATTTGCCGCGGCGATACAGGTAATCCAGTGCTTCTTCGCCATCACGAGTCACAATCACTTCGTTCGCGAGGTTGTACCCCTCCAGAGCGGTCATGGTCAACTCCACATCTTTTGGATCATCCTCGACCATCAAAATACGTCCCAGGTTTTCCATAATTTCCTTTCAGGATTTCGGAACCGAGAAAGCGAAGTCTGAACCTTGAACTCCTGAATGGTATCCGGAGCCGGGATTGCGATCCCCGCTCCACCGAAAGGGGTGACCTCGGTGATGTTGGAGCTGTAACTGTTCGCATCCACGCCGTTCAGCATGAAATTGTTGTCGCCGCTACGCGCACCGTTTGAGCGGATCTCCTGGCTCCCGGCTCCCAGTTGAGTCGCATCCACGATATCGGTGTTTGTTCCGGCCGTTAGGCCGAGGATCTCAGTAAAGTTGCGATCGACTAACGGCAAGTCGACGATAGCTTCATGATCGATGACTCGTCCAAGAGTGGCATTCTCAGTTTGCAGGAGCCGCGGTGCGGCGCTAACCACGATCTGTTGCTTCGCGCCACTAACCGCGAGCCGAATTTTTAGCCTGCTCACCTCGGTGATTTGAACTTGAACGCCATTCAACGTGAATGGTTCGAATCCTGCTGCGCGCACTGTCAGGTCATACTTGCCGGGCGGCAGGAATTGGACCGAAAAATTCCCCTCGGCGCTCGCTGTGAGATCGCGCTCTTCTCCAGTGGCCTGACTGCTGACTGCCACCGCCGCGTGCGCCACCAGCGCTCCGTTGGGGTCGCTCACAGTGCCGGCGATTGCTCCGGTGTTGGCAGTCTGGCCGTGCACCGCGAGAGCGCAAAGCACGAACACGGCGACTCGGAGCAAAGTGCGGAATGCCCGCAGGGATCGATCCCACATCAGCTCGTTCCTCCAAAAATCACCACAGCGGGGCAGCCCCTCAGAAACGGCTCACGATCCTAAAGTTAATCTGCGAGGAACAGTTTTTTTGAAGTCGAATCGGTTCGATTTGCACTGGTACTGATAATCCCTAGCCGCTGTCCGCGATTTGACACTTCGTCACCTTTGTGCCGAACGGTAGACAGCACACCTTCGGAAAGATCGCCCATACCAATCAACGAGCCTTCATGCCAGGGTGAAGATTTGTCGCTTACCGAGCCAATTCATCTGAAATCGCTGAAAACAGAGGTTTGGAGCCGATCCGACCATAGGGTCCATCAGCATAGGCCAAAACAATATCCCAAATATCGTGACATGTCCAATTGAGCAGGCATGAACGTGGCATGAACGTTGATCAACGCCGAATTCTCTGGCAGCAGTGGCAAGCGGCTTGCATGGCAGTATTTGTTCTCGTATCAGGCTTGCTCGGAGTTCTGTAGTGACAGCTTTGACACTCGGGCTGACCTTCTTCCACTTTGGAACACAGTTCGTGCGGTCCAAATCCGGGAAGGCTGCACGCCGGCTGCTATTCGCATCCATCCTCTATCCCCCGGCCATATCGATAGTGGACGCGAACGCACTCCGCGTAATGGCGTCGTACCGCAACCCTCATCGGATTGATTTGAGTTCTCTAGGTCGACTTGATCACATTGCGTTGCGCCAGTTCGTTCATTCTCTTTTAGGAAGAATGCCGGCAAGACTGTTCTTGTGCGGCGCTTTGCTGATCGGCCTCCAGTCCACCTTGATGCAAGGCCAGAGCCACGTTTCAGAGCCGGCCGTCAATCTCGGCGATACCAGCTTTCTTGATGGGCCAGCCGCACCGGGATTCGTCGCCGAACAGATTGGAGATGCGGCACATGACGGAATCATCACGGACTCCGCCGGAAATGCTGTGCCGGGGGCGGGCGTAGTGAACAGCATCAGCGGTTTGACGCACATTGCCTGGCTTAGCCATAAGCGAGTCCTTGGAGGCTGGTTCGGAGTGGAAATTGTTCTTACAGCAGCGCATGTGAATGCCGGATCTCTGGGAGAGGCGGGAGGCTTGGGCAACACGACAGTATCGCCATTCATGCTGCAATGGCCCGAGCATCGAGTTTTGGGCATGGCAATCGACCAGCGCGTTGTTGCCGATTTCGACCTTCCTACCGGGCAATACTCGCGCACCTCGGGTGTGAATATCAACAGCAATGCCTTCACTGTTCATCCCTATTACGCAATCACCGCCTTTCCAGAAAAGCGGATAGAAACGAGTTGGCGTGTCCACTACCTATGGAATTCGGTTAACAACGATCCTCCAATAAGTACAGACGCACAATCCACACAGGCTGGCCAAGCCATTCATTTCAATGCAACCGCTGCGTACAACATCTACAAGGGGCTGTGGATCGGTCCGAACGCATACTACTTCAAGCAGATTACCGATGGAAAGATCGATGCGAGTGGCGCTTCATGGCTCGCCTGAACAGGTGGGTGCGATAGGCCCCGGCATGGTTTGGAACCACAGAAGCTGGTTCCTTTATGCTAACGGGTATCAGGAGTTCGCGGCGCAAAATCGCGCGACGGGTCATAAGCTGGTGCTGCGAATCGAGAAGACCTTCTGACGGGTGCACTCAACCAGGGGATGCCGGACCATGACAACCGCACAATCGCATTCATCATCGCCCTACGTGATACGGCATCGGGGCGCCCGGAACCGTAACCAGCTGCAAGCGAAGAAAGCTCGTCGTCATGTCGTTCAGTTGCGGCTCGGTGAGATTCTTGCTGAAGAAGCTGAGCCGGAGAATGGCAATGATCGATGCGCCCAACGATGTGCTCACCGCGCTCGGCAAGCAAAACCTTATTTCGCCTGGCGGATGAATACGAAGGGTTGGCTTTTAGCGACGGCATTGCTCGCGCCTGCAATGCTCCCTGTCAACCTCATCGCGCAGGGCGCTCCACCTGCACCGGGCGTTGTTTGGCAGCCCAAGGGAGCGCATGCACTCAAAGAAGAGTCCGCCGCAAAACCTCACGACCAGATCAGCCTTGCAACTAACCAGACCTACACGCTAGCTGAACTGATCGATCTTGCGGAGCAGCACAACCCCGAGACGCGTGTTGCTTGGGAAGAAGCGAAGTTGAAAGCAGACGAGTTAGGCATCGCAAAAAGTTCGCTTTATCCAACCTTGACAGCGGTCGCCCTTGCCGTCTCACTGCGAACAGCTGATCTAATCGGCGAGTACTATCATCGCCAAACCGAAGGTATCTTTGAGCCCATACTCCACGTGGAGTATCTGGTATTCGATGTCGGCGGACGCAGTGGTGAGATCGACGTTGCCAAGGCAAATCTGCTGGCGTCAGATTTTGCATTCAACGACACGCATCGCCGCATCATCTACCAGGTTGCCGAGGCCTACTACCGGCTTCTCAACGCACAGGGTCAGCGCCAGGCAGCGGAATCCAGCCTGGAAAACGCCAAGGCAGTTGAGGAAGACGCAATGGCCCGCCTTGAAAACGGCTTGGCTACGAAGCCCGATGAACTTGAAGCCACCGCCGCCCGCGCCCAGGCAGACTTTGATCTGCAGGCTGCCATTGGCGCCGTCGACATTGCGCGCGGCGACCTTGCCACTGCTCTCGGAGTCGATCCCGGCACAGTGTTCACAGTTGAAGGCATCGACCAACTCAAACTCCCCTCATCCATCGCCGACTCCGTCGATCAGGAAATCGATCGCGCCTTTAGCCAGCGGCCCGATTTGCTGCAACAGTTGGCGCGCCTGCGCGCAGCGAACGCTTCGATCAAACAGGCGAGATCGGACTATTTTCCGACGTTGAGCTTCTCGGGGGATGGCGGAATGGTGCGCGCATACGGGCAGCAGGATCTTCTTCCCGGAAGCTACGCACAGGGCGAGACATGGACCGCCCAACTCGAATTGCGATGGAAACTCTTCGACGGCGCGCGCCGCGAGTATCGTATCGCGCAAGCCAACGCACGACAAGAAGGCCGCGCAGGCGCAGATCGATGCGCTCCACGACCAGATCGCTGACGAAGTTTGGGCCGCCTACACCAACATGCGAACCGCTTTCAGGCAGCAGCAAGCCGCGGCTTCCCTTCTAACTGCCTCGCAGGAGTCTTACGAAGCAGCACATGAATCCTACGGTTTCGGTGTCCGCAATTTGCTTGATGTGGTTTCGGCGCAGAAAACCCTGGCGCAGGCACGATCTGAGGATGTTTCCGCGCGAACGCAGTTGCTGCTCACCGTCACGAGTCTCGCCTTTCAAACGGCCGACTTCATCCAAACTCAGCACTGGAGCCCCGCGCCATGAGTGCTGCACGATGCAAAAGGAGCGACGTGAATCTGTGAGCCGCCTTCAACGACTGGTCGATTTTGCCGGCTGCACTCCTGATGATCGAAATCGCGGGCTGCAGGCGTGCACCCACCTTTAACATTCTCGGTTCCTTCTTCCCGTCCTGGCTCGTATGCCTTTTCGTGGGCATCAGCCTTTCCGTGATTGCCAACCGCATCTTCGCGCGATTTGCGCTCGAGAAGGAGATCCTCTGGCCCATTGTTGTCTACCCATGCCTCGCGCTGCTTTTCGCCAGCATCCTTTGGCTCATTTTCTTTAGCTGATCGAAGGAGGAACCGTGCAGCATAGCCGTCTTCACATCATTGGCCGCGCCGTCAGCATCGGGATCATGGCAAGCACCGCAATTGTCGCGCTCCTGGTGATTCACCAAGTGGACGTAAACCCACGTACTGACGATGCTGAAGTCTTTGCCAATTTCATTGGCATGGCCCCACTGGTCAACGGCCCGGTCACCCATCTCTATGTCGCAGACAATCAACTCGTGAAGGCAGGCGCCCCGCTGTTCGACATTGACGACCGTCCGTACGCATACGCCCTGGCCCGCGCGCGGTCTGATCAAATCGCCCTTCAAGGCCAGATCGGCGACGAAGGCCGCATCATCGCGGGGAAGGCAAGCGGTGTCGATGTTGCCAAGGCAAACGTGCTTGCAGCCGATGCCAGTCTCGCTCATGCTGAAGCCGCAGTGCAGCAGGCTAAAGCCGATGTGGCTAACTCACAGGCGGCGGTGGCAGCGCACCAATGCGGAATTCGAGTATGCATCGGATAACCTGCACCGCATTGAGCCGCTTCTGGCGCGCCAGTTTGTTACCGTCGATCAAGTCGACCAGGCCCGCACACTTCAGACCTCCCGTATGCAAGCCGCGAACCAGGCCAAATCGCAACTCGCCCTGGCCGAGGCTGGTCTCGTCGCGTCGCAAGCACAATTGAGGCAGGCACAAGCTCTCGTCGGCGAAAGCCATCAACAAGTCGAAGAGGCGTCGCATAACGTGACGACGCTGCGACCGCTAGTGGGTCAGCTTCCCGGAAAGCAGGCGGCCATCGACACGGCGAAATACAATTTCGACAATTGTCGTGTTGTTGCTCCGTTCGACGCGCGCGTGACGAACCTGACGATCTCAGAGGGCGATTACGCCACTGCCGGCCAGCACATTTTCACTCTCATCGACACGCGTACCTGGTGGGTCATCGCCAACTTCCGCGAAACGCAATTGCATCACATTCGGCCTGGCATGCTCGCGGATGTCTATGCGATGTCGAGCCCCAGCGTCCGCTATAAGGGCGTCGTCGATAGCGTCGGATTCGGCGTGACTCCCGATATCGACCTCGTGGGACGCCTGACGGAGCCGGGCCTTCCGGATGTGCAACGCACCTTGAACTGGGTGCACCTGGCATCCCGTTTTCCTGTACGCATCCGCGTTCTAGATCCACCGTCCGAGGTGTTCCGCCTCGGAGAGTCAGCAGTAGTCATCATCCGCGGTAACGCGCCATCTGGGCACGGAGAGTAGGCATGGCATCTGAGCCAATTCATCTTCCGCACGCGGAACGCTTTAGTGATTGGTTCCCTGAGTTCATCAAAAATGAACTGAAGCCATATCCCGGCCGCGGCGCGCTCGTGGCGCGCATCGTGATCTCTGCCACGCTGACCATGATTATCATCGAGACTTTCCGCATTCCAGGTGGCGTGGTGGGAGCTCTGTCTGCATTCTTGTTTTCACGCGAAAATCTCATTTCCACAGCTCGCTCGGCTCTTCTCATGATCGCGGCATTTCTGATGGGAGCGCTTTTTATACCCATCGGTGCACGCCTTCTGGCATCTACTCCCGAGACACACTTTTTCTGGGTAGGCTGCAGCCTGTTTCTTGTTTTCTTTTTGCTCCGCTGCTTGGCTAATTATGGCGTAGCAATCGGTCTCGCACTGGTTGTCAGCAATGTCGTAGCCATCTGGTACCTGCCCGGACCTCCGGAACGCAATGTTGAACTGACCCTGTGGAACGTCTTGGCTACCATCATCGGCGCGCTAGTAACATTAGGCGTTGAAGTTGTGTTCAGGGCATCGTATGAGCGCGACGATTTGATTGAGGGCATTGATACGCGTCTGGCTCTGATTGAAGATCAGATGGCGTCTTACGGTCAATCCCGCCCCGTTGCGCCGGCAACACAAGCTGGTCTCGCGCAGTTCGCGATTGTGGGCGCGGGCACTCTCCGCCGTCATCTGGCCCGCGGAAACTACCAACAACTCTACCGCACCCGCATGACTACGCTGGTATCTCTCACAGCGCGCTCAATCGACTTCGCCGCTGCTCTGGCCAGCGCATATCCGTCTCTGCCGGCCGCGCTCTGTGAACGCGCGTCGCGCATCAATCGAAGCTTGGCCGATCTTCGCCACTGCCTTCGCACCCACGGCCAGCCGTGCGAGGCAACCCTGGAACCGCGACCCAGCCCCGGAACTCCACTCCTATCCGAGATCGAGTCCATGGTGTCGTTGATGCCCGCGGTCTTTAGCGAGGAGAATGCCGTCGATCCTGCACTTGAACCGCTTGAGGATGCGCCCAACAAAATTCGCATCTTCATCCCCGACGCCTTTTCCAATCCGGAGCATTTGCGCTACGTTCTCGGTGGAACCATTGCCTCCATGCTCTGCTACATCTTTTACGTCTCGCTGGATTGGCCGAACCTTTCCACGTCCGTAACTACCTGCGTACTCACCGCCCTGACATCCATCGGCTCCTCCAGGCAGAGACAGATTCTTCGTGTCATCGGCTTCGTCCTCGGTGGAGTCATCGCCGGCCTCGGAGCTCAGATTTTCATCCTGCCCTATATCGACTCGATCGGCGGATTCACGCTGCTCTTCGCCGCGATGACGGCCGTTGCTGCGTGGATTAGTACCTCTAGTTCCCGGCTATCCTACATGGGCGTCCAATTTGCCTTCGCGTTTTATCTGATCCACCTGGGCGAGTTTTCAATCCTGACCGACCTCTCCGTCGGACGCGACCGCGTCCTCGGTGTGCTGCTCGGCGTCACTATGATGTGGCTCGTTTTTGAGCGCTTGTTTCCTCGCTCTGCCACCAGCGAGATGGTGCGAATCTTCGTTCATAATGTTCGCTCGATGTCAGACCTGGTGTCGTTCACTCCGCGCCGGAAGGAGCAGGGCGCGATTCTAAGGGTTCGGCGGTTGAGAGAAGACATTTATCGCCGCTTCGGCGAGGTCAACGCGCAGTCCGATGCGGTGCCCTTCGAAACCGGTCCCTTGCGTCCAGGGGATATGGCCGCGCGGGATCGCATACGTCGCTGGCAGGCCTCCCTGCGCAGCTTCTATCTGCTCGAGGCGCCATTGCTTCAGTTTCGTCTCTTCGGAAATTCTGCTTCGAAGTCGCCATCGTTCACTGCATTCGAAGACGATTTTCGATCCGAGTGTTCGCGAATTTTCCAGCAGATTGCCGAGACTATCGAGAGTCAAGGGGCAAGCCGCATCCACACGCTCCGCCGAACCACCAGCCTTGCCCATCGTGTTGATGCGATTCCACTCAAAAACGCTGCGGAGTTCTCCGAGCGCGAGCAGGGGTTGGTGCGTCTCGTCCGGTTCATCGCGCAGCTTGTCGATCGCCTGCAGCTTGAGGTCGCTTCTGAAGGACTCTACGACGTGATGCCGTCCCCCGAACCGGCACAGGCGGGGTACGAAAATGCTTAGAGCCTGTTTCATAAATCCGCTTTGTATCAGGGCACGACTTCAGTCGGGCCGAAAAGAGTCTGAAAAGCAAGGGGTTTTAACCCCTGAGGGACGATAATCCGGATACGGCGGCCCTTTATGAACACGCTCTAGGAATCTTCGCCAGGTTCTTGGAACAACTGCCGGCATCGAAATAGGAGGCTTGTTGCTTTGTTTTGGCAACAAAGCGTCAGCAAGCTCCTAAGGAGGAAAAGTGCAAATGGCTCAAAAACTAATGAAGGCTGTTCTGTTGCGTGGTTATGGTGGCGTAGATCAATTCTCGTACGAAGATACTCCAATACCTGAGCCGGCTGCGGGTGAATTGCTTGTCAAGACGATCGCAGTAAGCATCAATCCGGTCGATTGGAAGCTGCGCCGCGGTGACTACAAAGAGACGAGACCTCTCCAGTTCCCGGCGATTCTCGGCCGGGACCTCTCGGGTGAGGTTGCTGAACTCGGAGAAGGAGTAACCGGCCTTAAGGTTGGAGAGCGGGTCTTTGGTTTAGTAAATCGGTCTTATGCGGAATACGTCGTGTGCAAGCCTGAGGATCTTGCTCGAATCCCTGAATCCCTCGACATCATCGAAGCGGCCGCGTTACCCCTAGTGCTGTTGACCGGCGCCCAAGTGATTGAATTAGGCGTTCGCCCCAGGTCCGGTGAAATCGTTCTCGTTACGGGTGCAATTGGGGGAGTCGGTCGAACGGCTGTCCATGTTGCAAAGCAACATGGGGCTCATGTGATCGCAGGAGTCCGCGCCTCTCAGAAGGAAGAGGCAGAAGGGCTCGGTGCGGATCGCATCATTGCCCTCGACGATGAAAAAGAGATTGCCGGTTTGCCGGAATTTGATGCCGTCGCGGATATGGTGGGTCATGACACCATCGACAGGATTCTGCCTCACATCAGGAAGGACGGCGTGCTTGCATCGGTCCTCGGCGTGCCGCAATCTGCGGAGGGTCGCGATCTGCGCGTTGTAGCGATCAGGGTCAAGCCCGATTCCGCTAGATTGGAGAGGCTTGGCAATGAGGTAGCAGGGGGGTTGTTTTCCATTCCCATCGGTAAAAGGTACGAGCTTTCCCAAATCAGAGAGGCGCAACGGTTGGCGGAAAAGGGTGGCATCGGCAAAATTGTACTCACCCCATAGGAGATTTGCCGGCCTTGCACCTGGAAAACGCGGAACGCCTGGGCGAATCATCTTATCGAATCGTCCCTTGATCGATCGGTTCACGAGATACCTCACGATGTATGTGCGGGGGGTCGGCATCGTCGGCACAGTGACCCGATGAGTTTTGGAGATATGAGAAAAGGACGTGAATTCTCCGCAACCTGGGCGAGGTCGCGGTAGTCCAAGTGAAAGGAGCAATTCGAGAGTCGATCCTCGGCGTGCGGAGGAAAGGAGCAACATATGCCGAATTACAAATCTGCGATAGTGCTGGACCATGCGCCTGCCAGGAAGGCTGGCGAATTCCTGATTGGAGGCGACCTCCCTGTAACACGATTGGGATTCGGTGCGATGCGCATCACAGGAGATGGAATTTGGGGCGAGCCTGCAAATCGGACCGAGGCCGTTCGCGTTCTGCGGCGTGCTGTCGAATTAGGAATCAATTTCATAGATACTGCGGATTCCTACGGCCCGAGAGTAAGTGAAGAGATCATTGCCGAGGCTCTGTATCCGTATCCGGCAGGCTTGGTTATCGCCACCAAGGGCGGCTTTCTGCGCCCAGGTCCCAACCAATGGGTTGAAAACGGCAAGCCGGAACACCTGAGGTCCGCCTGCGAAGGCAGCCTGCGCCGATTGCGCCTCGACCGAATTGACCTCTATCAGTTGCACCGAATTGACCCCAAAGTGCCGGCTGAAGATCAGATTGGCACACTGAAGGACTTGCAGACGCAGGGAAAAATCAAGCACATCGGATTATCTGAAGTCAGCGTAAGCCAGATTCGGCATGCGCGAACGATTGCTTCGATTGTGAGCGTCCAGAATCGGTACAGCGTGACGGATCGAGGATCGGAAGACGTCCTGGACTATTGCGAAGAACAGAAAATGGGTTTCATTCCCTGGTTCCCGCTGGCAGCCGGTCGAATCTCCACAACAGACAGCCCCATCCGTCAGGTGGCTGCGGAACTCGATGCGACGCCGTCACAAGTGGCACTGGCGTGGCTGCTCGCGCGATCTCCAGTCATGCTGCCAATCCCAGGAACCTCGCGGGTTGAACATCTCGAAGAAAACGTGGAGGCAGCTGGCTTGAAGGTTGACGCAAAGGAAATGCAGGAACTGGGCCGCATGGCAAGTGCCGGCTAGAAGAAGCCAGGACTTTCGCTTGATCCGAAGCCACCAAAGGACGAGGCAACGCAGAAATTGAGAGGCTTCTCGATGCGGTACATCACGCAGTCCGTCTGCCGTCATTGCTCCGTTCCGAGATCGCTGGCAGCAGACACATCCCGACTCTCAACCAAGGAGATGTTATGAGCAAATCAACTGAGTTAGAACGAGACATGGAACGCAAGCAAGTGACTCCGCTGAACACGCCCACCGACTTGAGCGCAGACGCCGGTCGGGATATCGCCGGAGCCATGAACGCCATCCTGGCGGATGTGTTCGCCCTCTATCTGAAGACCAAGAACTTTCACTGGCACCTGAGCGGGCCGCATTTCCGGGATTATCATTTGCTGCTGGATGAGCAGGGCGACCAACTCTTCGCGATGACAGACCCCATCGCTGAGCGCATCCGCAAAATTGGAGGCACGACGCTGCGATCTATCGGTCATATCGCCCGCTTGCAGCGCGTATCAGACAATGATGCCCCATACGTCGAGCCGGAGGATATGCTCGCAGAGTTGCGCGAGGACAGCAAGACACTGGCTGCGCGCCTTCGTGAGGCCCACGGTGTCTGCGAAGAACATGAGGACATTGCGACTGCGAGTCTCATCGAAGTGTGGATTGACGAGACCGAGCGGCGTACGTGGTTCCTGTTCGAAGCTGGCCGCCGAAGCGATTCTACCGGGCATTAAAGCTACTCCTGATCGGCGATGATGCCGTTGCAAAGTCAAGCCGCGGACTGTGCTCTCGTCTTATCAATCGAGGTGCAGGTGTGCCAGGGAGCTACGAGGAGTAGGTCATGAAAGCAGTGCGATTCGACAGCTACGGTGGCATCGATGTTCTGCAGGTCTTGGATGTGCCAGTGCCTGAACCGTCTTACGGCGAAGCGCTGGTGAAGGTCAAAGCCGCGTCCATCAACCCCGGCGAGGCGAAGATCCGCGAGGGGTTGTTGGATGCGATCTGGCCGGCCACGTTTCCTTCGGGCGAGGGCAGCGACTTGGCCGGCATCGTGACCAAGGTCGGCC
The DNA here is from genome assembly GCA_963802955.1 of uncultured Acidobacteriaceae bacterium. GTDB lineage: Bacteria > Acidobacteriota > Terriglobia > Terriglobales > Acidobacteriaceae > Telmatobacter. The sequence goes on along the minus strand of CAWDKT010000007.1, from coordinate 73,016 downwards.
CGCGAGTCGAAAACTTCACGGCCGGCGACGAAGTGATCGGCTTCACCGACCGGCGCGCGAGCCACGCCGAGTACGTCGTCACGGAGGCAAAGAATCTCACGATCAAGCCGGCGAAGGTGCCCTGGGAGGTCGCCGGGGCCCTGGCGATTGCCGGCAGCACTGCTTATGCGGCAGTGCGTGCCGTATCCCTGAAGAAGGGAGACACCGTGGCGGTGTCGGCCGCCGCGGGTGGTGTCGGGTCGATCGCCGTGCAACTCGCTACGCGCGCGGGCGCCGCAGTGATCGGCATCGCCAGCCCGGCGAACGACCAGTGGCTCACCGCGCACGGAGTCATGGCAGAGACGTACGGCGCGGACCTCGCCAACCGCTTGCGCGAGCGCGAGAATCGATGCGTTCATCGATTTGCACGGGGCAGGCTACGTGAAGCTGGCGGTCGAGCTCGGCATCCCGCGGGGCCGGATCGAGACCATCGCTGACTTTGCTGCGGCGCGCGAATATGGAGTAAAGACAGAAGGTAGCAGCGCTGCGTTGAACGCTTCGGTGCTCGCCGAATTGGCTACGTTGATCGCCTCAGGGGCTCTGGAGTTGCCGATCGCCGCGACATTCCCTCTGGATCAGGTTCGAGCAGCTTTCTCACGGCTCGCACAGGGACATATCCGTGGCAAGATTGTGCTGGTGCCCTGAACGCTTGCTGACGTGCGTGTGGTCGGTATGGATGAGCGCCTCGGGAAGCGATTTCGATTACTGCCCTTGGTGGAAGTACAGCTGGTGGTACGCAGGCAGCCTTGACACCCGGGTCGGGCCCGTGACGATCGTGCACCTAAGGTCCTTCGAGGGCGGTGCGGTGCGGTGCCCAAGGACGGGCCTTAAGGCGATGGATACCATGTAACGAGGCGGCGATGATACGCCGCGCATCAGCAAGCTGAATCTTCGTTCTATTTCCTCTCCGTGCGCTTCGGAGCAACGCACGACGTTTGGAAGCTTGAATTAAGCATTTGATCCAAGCAAAGGTTATCGACCACGATGCCCTTCGTCTGCCGCGCGGGTCAGGGTCCGTTCAGCGAGAACGCGTAGAACTTGTTGTTGTTACCGTCGTACGGAAGCTCACGTTCCCGAGTGTCATATCCACTGCCCCAGTAAACGACGCCGTTCACGATTGCCGCGCCCGACCATACGGCTCCGCCGCTCTCGGAAAGGTCCACTTGATCCGACCAGTCCTTGCGTCCATGGCATAGAAATTCCCGCCCGAAGAGCCTGCGTAAACGACACCATTCGCGCTGGACACAAATCCATCCGTGATGTACTTGGAACCCTGCGGATCGGCAGTCTGCCAGAGAATCTTTCCGGTGGCTGCGTCCAGCGCCGTCCATAAGCCGCCCCTCGTGGTCTTCTTCTGTCCGGCGTAAGTGATGTATGTGTACGCCTTGTGGCTGCCGTTGGTGATTGCCGCGTAAATGCGTTCGCCGTCAGAGGATGTGCCCCACTCGATGCCCCCAAGAACTCCTCCCGGGCCGGCCTGCGTTGCCCATATCTCCTTTCCGGTCGCAGGATCCAGCGCGTAGTACATGCCGCTCTTCTGGCCAGCGCCCAGCACATCGGTCCTTTTGCCCTCAATCGTCGTGGTGTAGAGATTCGGATCGGCGCCGAAATCGAAGTCGGGCGAGGCGTTCGGGTCGGCCATTGTCCAGGTGTCCGCCCTCAGGGTGTGATGGGCCCACACGATCTTGCCGGTCGTCAAGCGGAGAGCCACAACGCTATCGATGTCGGCGTCGAGTGGCAGCTGCGTGCAATTCGTTTCCCCCGGATTTACGCAATACCCCTTCGGCACCGAGTAGCTGTTGCCCGTGGTGACGTAAAGCATGCCTGTTTTGTGATCAACAACTGGCTGGCTGCTCCACACAGCGCCGCCGTTGAAACCAGCAGGCACCATATAGGTCTTCCACAGGATCTTGCCGGTGCGCGCGTCCAGCGCCTCCACGGAGCCGCGGAATGTTGGCGTAACCGTCGTGTGCTCGGTCTTGGAAGAGACTCCCGTATAAACGATGCCGTTGTCGATCGTTGCTGATCCAGTCACGATAGCGGCTATGTTCGCATCGGTCCTGGTGCGCCAGAGCATCGCGCCGCTGCGGGCGTCGATGCCGATCTCGAACGCCGGGCTGAGGCCGGAAGTCATCAGGTTGCCGGTGCCAATCACCAACTCGCCATTCCAATACGCCGGGCTCGTTCGCGAGGCCGAGCCCGAGGTTCCGGTGTATTCGCTGACATCGTGCGACCAGATGGCCTTCCCGGTCCTGGTGTCGATGGCCCAGAGCTTGCCACCCCAATCCGGAACGTACGCGACCCCGTTAACTATGGTTGCCGTTGCCGAGACATCACCGGAGGTGGTGAATATCCATGCCGTCTTTAGATTGCGAACGTTGCCGGCGTTGATTGCGTGCTCTGCCGCAGCGCTGCGCGTGTTGTGATTGTTCTGCCCCGAGCTGCTCCAGTCCGGCTGCATCGGGACGCCCGATCCGCCGCGGGTAGCACTCGCTGGCGCATGGTCGACGAGCACTGCCTTTGTCGCAGCCGGGGGGCCGATAACCCCGGCGTGCACGGGCACATCCGTATGCGCCATGACTATTGTTAGGACGCCGACACACGCGGCAAGCAGCGCAATGACTGCTGGCTTTCTGACAGTTAGATCGATCACAAGTTCCCTCTTAGCTCGATTCAATGACTAGGGCCGTCAAGACGTCGTTCATGTGAGCGCTTGGGTTTGTCTGCAGTTCAGTCGTACTGCGATAACGACTGGATGTAATGCAATCCTGTCGCCATTCTTTTGGGGATCGTAGGGCAGTCATGAACAGGGGTTGAACTAACTGTCTGGTCATAAGTTGGGAACGCACCTCACGAACGGCCGAACGATGCATTCGAAGTGCGTCAAAGGTTGTCTCGATATGCGTCGATAGGCCGTCGACTTGTATGTCGAATTGTTGACATCATGATCCTGCGAGAACGGGGCACTTTCAGCCACCTTTGATCACGATTACCGGGCAGCTCGGGCAGCGAAACGACCAGCTCCGCGGCAGAATCGGTCCGGAGGAACAGCGTGCGCTCTTGCAATTGATGGAGGACAAGATCCGGCTCTCTTCGTACATCCTGGTCTCCATCTTCCTTATGCGTCGCCACCATAGCTTCAACCTCTTACTGGAAGCCGAGAGTTGGCACGCGGATTGCATTCCAGACAAGGTAGGCAATGCGCGTATGAAGTCCTGATGTTGAATGCCTTCCGGTATCGATGGACGAACTGGAAGAGCTGAAGGTCAGTGTCGGATTGACAAAAGGGGATCAGCGCTATCGTCGTTTGGCGTGAGTAGTGTGTTCCGGCCTAACTTTGCAATTGATCGACCATTGGCGCAGCGGTTTCCTCGCAAGCATTCTGTGCATTACGAGGCACTCGCTCTCGCCATTGGAACGAAGTTCTTTCCTGACCACAAAGATCATGTTTCGGCCATGATCCGGCGAATGGGACAACAAGCCGAGAACGATGAAACTATGCCACCGTCGGCATTGGGAGACAACATGTTATCTCACATCCTCGCAACCAATTCAAATTGGGTTCCAACTCTCGCTCGCGTGATTCTGGGCATCATATTCTTCGCACACGGGTCGCAAAAGATCTTCGGCTGGTTCGGGGGGGCGGGATTGAGGCAGACACTGCGCACTTTGACCGAACATGTAGGTCTGCCGTCGATCGTGGCTCTTGCGGCAGTAGGGATTGAATTCGTCGGCGGAGTGGCGCTCGTCCTGGGATTTCTTGGCCGCATAAGTGCACTCGGCATCGCCGTGAACATGCTGGCGGCAATTCTCATGGTGCACGGAAAATATGGCCTCTTCATGAATTGGTTTGGTGACCGGAAAGGCCACGGCGTCGAGTACCATCTGATCGCCATTGCGTTGGCCATTGTGATCATCGTGCAAGGCTCTGGCGCATTCTCCCTTGATCGCCTGCTGTCGGCTTGGGTCGGCGCGTAGGGAAAGTCTGCGCCGCCCGGATTGCAGCCAAAGTAGCAGTAAATGCGGAGTGTGAGAAGCTTCACTGCGTTAAACGTCCGCGCATATCCCGAAAGGGCGGGCCCGTCAAGCCGAACGCATGGGAGTCTATCCCATTGAAGCACGAGACGGGTTCCGGATGACTTATCCGCAGCGTTGAAGCAAGGTTGGTTCTTTTCGGATTACGAAGGGGTCTCGATCGTACAGGTGCCTTGCACGGGCAACGATCTTCGATTCCACTGGGAATCGATTAGCGCTTCACGAAGATGTAGGCCGCCACAACGCGGTGGATAAGCTCATCGGCGCCGAGTTTCTCTCACGCCATACGCCGCTGCGGGATCGTTCGCTCTTGCTGTCTGGACACGCCAGCTTTGAGCTACTGCAGGAACCATTGATCGGCGGGGCGGCGCTGGTAGCGGCCCTGGGCGCTCCATCGAGCCTGGCGGTGCAGTTTGCCGAAGAGTTCGATATTGCCCCTATCGGGTTCCTGCAAGAGGGTCACTTCAGTATTACGAAAGCGAGGTGAGCCTCCCTTTTTCCCCAGGAGAGGGGCCGTCATTCGGTAACGGGCCAACTTAATTCATCTTGAATTGATAGGTCAGCTGTAGCCACGAAATCGTCAGAGGAGCGCCCTGGCCGGCTTGCGTCATGATCTGGCCGGGGAAGAAATGACCAACGCCAGCCTGGACTACGAAGTTTTTGTGATACCCGTACTTGGCCGACGCATCGAAACCAGCGCCGATATCGTCGCCGGTGAAGCCAATTGACGGGGGCTTTACAAAAACCGATCCAGCGCCGTTGTAAAGCCCGTCGAACCTGGTGGCGGCGTGCAGGGACTCTGCCTGGAAAAGTAGAGTCAGATCCCGTCGTGGATTGAGGTCGAGATTGACGCGCCTTTGCTTGATGTTCTGGAAGCCAAACAGGTCGACAAGGCCAAACGCATTGTGATTGCTGGGATACTGCTGGTCGACTGTGCCGATCCTTTGAGGATCGCGGTGGCTGTTGCCGGTCGCGTAATCGTACTCGCCCAGAATGTGCGGTCTCCATGGCAGGTAAGGAGCCATATATCCGGTTTTCACCAGCAAAGATCCGGCGTGGATCGAATCGTTCGAGTAACTGCCTCGCTGCAGTGTGCCGGTTACGTCGTAGTCGATGTTCCATCCCGGCAGGCCCTGGACACGCAGACCGGGAGTTACCTCGGTTTCGGTGCCGTAGATATTCTGCTGACTCAATACCCTCGGCAAGCGCTTCATCAGTATAAAGGGCTCCAGGGTCGTGTGTGGAACCCAGCTATTGATTGAGCCATAGATTCCGCTGTAATTGAGCCCCCCGGCATGCATGTCAAGGCTGGTAGGATGGATAACTACTACCGAAGCGTTGAATATGTCAACGCGGTTCGTGTCTCCGATGCGAAGGTCGAATCCATCGAAGCTGCGGCTGGTCTGGGTCCAGTTGCTGATACCAATGACGCGCTCATTACCAAATATAAGTAACTGTCTTCCGGCAAAGAACTGGACAGGTTTGTAGTGAAACTTTATATAGGCCTGGCGAAAATCGAAGTTATCGCGCATGTTTGAAGCCGTGTATTGAAGCGGAAGTCCCAAAGCATGAAGATCGTGGAATTGAACATAGGCGGTCATCCAGGAGATCGGCCGAAGCTCCATGCCACCGCGAACGCGTTCTAGTTCGTAGAATTTGTCCTCTCCGGGAAGGAGATTGATGGCGGTCTGGTCCTCGGTGCGTGACCGGAGATCGCCATCCAGGGTCATCCAGGAGGGTAACTTGCCTTCGGTTAAGGACTGTGTCTGCTCCCGAAGCTGCGGGTAATCCTTATATTGATTGAAGGCGGGCGCCGCGATAGGCGGATATTGGTATTGCGCCGACGCGAGCGGAGTGACAAGAAGCGCGGCAAATACGGCCGCAGTAAAGCCCCGGACTGTCGAAATAGGCACTTTCATCGATTTGTCCTCCACGGAGGCTAAGTCCTCAAATCCATGCTTTGGCGCCCAATGCGAGATCGACAGTTATCGCGTAGGTGCAGTACATAAGCCAGATACCGGTAATCACCTGGAGAAGCCCTATGATGCGGCCACCAGCGCGCCATGAAAATAGGCGAGTGGGAATCTCGGCGGCATAGATCAGGGTCAGGCCGACAAAAATGATCATAACGGGAATGTCTCCGGCGCGGCGAAAAACATCGGCGCCGAGTAGACTGAGAAACAAAAATGCGATGGCCATCCATCCATCGAGCTGTGCGCTGGAGTCGACATAACGCCGGTGGGCCATCGCGAACCAGTGAATGCCATAAGCGGTGAACGCCAGGCCCGCCATATACAAAGGAGCCGCGTTCCTGAAGACGTAGAACCACGTCAAGCCAGTTAACAGGTAAGTGCCGGTGAGGAACTGCATGAAGCCCGGCATCCAGAAGCCCCATTGCCCGAGGCTGCGGTTAACTTCAGGACTGCTTTTGGGAAAGCCGAACAAGGCCTGACCGCCCCAGACGAAGTACCCGGTGCCTAAGCCGAAAAACCCAATGGCAATGGGGGCAAAGGGAGAACTTGCCAACATAAACGTGTGCGTTTCCATTTCGTGATACCTTTCTCAGGAGCTTGCGATCCTGATTATTCTCTTCAGGGCGCGCGGAGCCGAAGGATTCCGAAGATCCCACGGTACCGCGCAATGTGATTGGTTACCCCGCGATCACCCCTTGGTTGGTGCTGGGGATCTTTCGGATGGTCGCGTCATCGATGTTTAAATGTGCAGTAACTATCTCCGGAGGGAGACGCCTCAGCCAGTTATTCATCGAGAAATCCATGTAGCGATCGGCCTTGAACATTTCAAGGAAGATCAGGTCGGTGTTACCGGTATTTTCGATGTAATGGCCAGCAACCGGCGGAACGAAGCCAACATCGTTGGCGCTGAAGTCCATGGTGCGCGCGTTTCCGGGGGGCGTGAATACCGTCATCCGTCCCTTTCCGGCGATGTAGAACTGCCACTCGGAAGCGTTAGGATGCCAGTGCAGCTCGCGCATGCCTCCCGGCTTCACTGTGACCAGGGCGGACGCGACGTTCTTCGAGGCCGGGAAATTCTGCGAGTCGACGACTCTAAGTTCGCCGCCGGCAGTCTTCTTGGTGGGAGCCATCGCTTCCATCTTGAAGGTGTACCGGATCGGGCTCGCGAAGCTCGGGCCGCCGGCGGCTGCTTTGTCCGCAGCCAGGGAAAAGGGAAGAGGGGCGGAGAAGATATAAAGTTGGTCGGTGGGCAGTTTGGCGATGGCGCTTCTGTCAAGATTGGAGTTCCTTGTCAATATCTCCGGCGGCGTGTGCGCGACCCATTCGGAGATAAGAAACGTGTCGTCTTCTGAGAACATGCCCTGATCGAAAACCAGCAGGAACTCGCAGCCGTCTTCGGGCCCGAGGCCCTGAATGGAGTGCGGGAACCCCGCCGGGAAGTACCACAGGTCGCCCTTGCTCACATCGTCGATGAACATCGTACCATCGGGATTCAGACACGTTACGCGAGCATTGCCATAAAGCATCATTGCCCACTCATCCGCGGTGTGCCAGTGCAATTCGCGAAAGCTGCCGCGAGTGAGCCGCATGTTGACGCCGGTTATGTCTGTTGAGGAGGGAAGCACCCGCTGGGTCACCTGGTGCGTCCATCCGCCTTCCTCTACGCGCTTATGCGCAAGGTCAAATGAGTACCAGATGGGGCCGACGTCTCCGTGATCCGTTGCAGGCGGCATGTTCGAATTCGGATTCTCATCGAGGAGCGGTATGTTCTCCTGCCCAGGATCGCTCGACGAATGATCGCTTTCGGCTTTCAGCGTATCATCGCGCTGCTGCGCATTTGCCGTCAGTCCGACGAACGCTGCCGTGGCTAGCGCGGCAGACCCTGCGCCCAGGAAAGTCCGCCGTGACGGATTCTCAGCGATGTTCAGCGACTTATCTTCATCTCCCACTGCCTTTCTCCTTTTCTTCGGCCAGGCAATTGGCTGCAATTTGCAAATATATCGTTTCTCCTCTTGCAGCCGGTCGGGCCGATGGCTTTGCCGCTTTATAAAAGCAATTAGTGAGCCAAACGTTTTTGCTCAGTTTGCAGCGGTTTAGCCGGTAGTCAATCCAGATTTGAGTCAAGGCATAGACAATCAACGTCGAAATGCCGACAGGCTCACTTCTCTCGTGAAATTGGGTTAGTCGGCGTTGTTGCTGGGGGACGATTTCGGAGCGCAAAGGGCCAAGTTCCGACAGGCGCTACGGACTGAGTTGTGCACAGGAGACTCACCGGGTTTAGTCGGTCGGGTTGTGGGCCGTCATCGATGGCGCGACTGGATCGAACACGGCGAAAACGTTCAGACCATGAGACGTCGGGAGGATGCAGGCGCTGGTGCGCAGGCGTCTTCGGAAGAGAAGCGGTCTATGAATCTGGTTCGGCGAGCGTAGTTTGCGGAACGCGCGGAGAGGCGGCAGTTCCTGTAGAGATCCGATCAGAAAGTCGGCAAGCGCTTTGGCAAGTGTGAGCGAAGGCAGAATTCAGCCCGGCTGCATGCCCGTTTTATCGAGACTAATCCGCTTGGATCCCATAGACCGCTCCCGCGGCCAGGCGAAACTGTGGTGTAATTTATTTGCTGGCGGAGCGTTCTTCCACGATCTCCGTTCCCCGCAGTTAATCTCCAACGAATATCGCCGGGGGTAGCGTATGAGAGACAAAAGACTTTGGATCGCCTTTTTGATCCTATCTGCAGTCGCTATCGTGGTGCTCTTGCTCTGGGGGCAACCAGCTTCGGCGCGTGCACAGCAGGGGGATAAGACACAAACTGCTCCGGTATACAACCCGTACCCTCCGGGAATCTTACCGTCCAACTTAAGCTCTGAGACAGCGAGAGTTCTACGGGAAATAGATGTCCTCGAAGGCCGGGCAATCGCACGATGGCGCGCCCTGCCGCCACCGATTCGGACAGGTCAGCCGCCAGTCCTTCAGAATAGCGGGACTGAAGCAATAGAAACGCTTGGCGAGCTCATGCTGTACGACAAGAATATTTCACCCAACAGGAATGAGGCTTGCGCGTCCTGCCACATGCCGTACGCCGGCTATAGCGGGCCGATTCCTTCGGTCAACCTGACAATGATCGCGTATCCTGCAACAGATCGCTTTCGGGCGAGCAAGCGAACAGCACAGCGCCACCCCTACGCACCTTTCTTCCCCGTCCTCCAATACAACCAGGCACAAGGTCTGTTCTTCGGCGGAAACTTCTGGGATTCGCGCGCGACCGGCTACGCGCTTCGGGTCCCCGACGCTGAGCAGGCACAGGGCCCTCCAGTCGATCATCTGGAAATGGGCTTACCGGACACCGCCTGCGTCGCCTTCCGACTTTCCACCTCTGAGTACAGGCCTCTCTTTGAAGAGGTTTGGGGGCAAGGCTCGTTCGACATTAAGTTTCCGCGCGAGACTGAGAAAATATGCGATACCCCCGGAGGAGCTGCCGTGTTCAAAGGGGGAGCAACCCCGATTCCTTTAAGCCCGGAAGATCGCACCCGCGCAAACACTGTCTATGACCTCTGGGCCCGGTCCATTGACTCATACGAGCAGTCCCTGCAGGTCAGTGCCTTCTCCTCAAGGTTCGATGCCTTCCTGGCCGGAAAATACAAGCTCACTGCCGACGAGATGGCAGGTTACAAGTTGTTCGACGGCAAGGGCAATTGCAATTCATGCCACCTCGACGGGAGAGGGACTACGCTGAAGCCGGGAGAGACAGACACCAGCGCGACTGCTCAGGTGAATCCTCTGTTCACCTGTTTCGGCTCGGCAAATGAGGGCGCACCGCTGAATCCGAGGGTCGCCCTTTATTACGAAACCAAGCCGGATTCCTACGGATTCGTTCCCAACCCTTACGGCTTTGGCTACAGAGATTTGGGGTTGGGAACTTTTCTCAGGAGCGGCTTCGGTTCCGGCCCTAACCCGAATGCGAGTTGGAAGCAATACGCATCAACGGTCGACGGCCAGATGCAGGTTCCCAGCTTGCGTGACGTTGCGTCGACGCCGGCGCAATGCCCGACCACCGAGGCTCCGGGTCCCTACTTTCAAAAAGAGTTCTTCCATAACGGTTACCTCAAGAGCTTGAAGCAGGTAGTGCACTTTTACAACACACGCGACAAGTATGCGTACCCTGTGACTTCCGGACATTGCCCGGCGGGAACTACAGAAAAAGTAGACTGCTGGCCGATGCCGGAGGTGCCGAACAATATCGATATGACGAGCGGCAATCTGGGCCTGACGGATGAGGAAGAGAACCAGATCGTCGCCTTCCTGCAGACGTTGTCGGACGGTTTCACCAGGCCATACCCAAACATCGATACATTTACGGGTTCCTGCATGAGGGGTGGGCAGGCTGCGACTCAGGGCAACGAGCTTCTCATCCCGACTCCGCCTCTTCCGCCCTGCGCTTCGGCGATCTGCGGTGTCGCGCCCATCCCCGGCCCCAAGTCGATCAGTGATAATCGGCGCGTCCTGGAAAATTTAACGATCCCGAAAGTCGCGCGGCTACAGATCTTACACGGCCCTGTGATCGAGCTGGCGATGGCGCATTTGACGGTGATTCGCTGGACAACGAACAATCCGGGTGGCTCTCCCGGGCATTACGCAGTGGTGCGCTACGGTACGGACCCGATGGACCTTGACCAGACTGTGAAATCTCCAATCCGGCTGAACCCGGACCATTCCAATACTGTGTTTCGCGTGCGCATGAACGGACTGAAACCCGAGACAACCTACTACTACACGGTCGATTCGATGGGAGCTGATGGCAACGACGACGGAGTCAAGGGCAGTGTGGAGCATTTCACCACTCCCTGATGGTAGGAGGCTCGACAGAGCTCCTTTTTGGGGTTCATTCCTTTCAAGTCAGCATGGCAACCGGGAAACTTCAGCCTCGCCTCTCGGATCTGCCTGAAAAAGTGCGCGCGCCCAGGGCCGGCATGAGGTATTTGTACCTGATCGACTCGAGCGGCTCGCACGCAGCGCTTTTCCGCGTAGGCAGGCTGCTTCGATTCGAGATTCACGAATTCGCTCCAAACCGCCATCGAGGAAAGCTCGCGTGGCATCCATGATCTCCGGCGCCACGGTCTCCAGATCGTTTTCCCTCATGAGCCGAAGCCGAACGCGGTCACCGGAACAAATCTGGTCCCTGAACAAATAATTAGCTGAAAAATAACGGCCGCGTTTTTCGGACGCGGGTTCATCAGGTTTCAAAGTTGATGAATCTATCAAGCTGATTAGGAAAGACTTAGCGATGGCGATGTTCTTCGCTTTTCTTGTGCTTTTCGTCTATAAACTATTGGAAAAAATGTTATTGGTGGAGGCGGCGGGAGTCGAACCCGCGTCCGAAATCGCTGTCAGCCGGGAGAGTCCATGCTGTGTCCGATTCGATTGGGTTTCGCTCCGCGACGCTTAAGAACGGACAAGATGCGCCGGAAGCTAGTCCGATGATCTCGTGAAACCAACACGGACCGAGCCGGTTCCACCAGCCTACTGAATGACGTCTTACTCGCAGCCCATAGGCGAAGCCGCGAAAGACGGCTGCTTATTTAATTAAGCAGCAAGTGCCAGATTATCGTTGGCAACTTTTGTTTTGCAGGCGATTACGGGTGCCCACACCCCGACATGTCTCCCAAACCGCAATCGATCCCGTCGAAACCGTGACGCCCCCATTTTGCAGCATTCCTTCGATGAATCAGGGATAGCTGCGGGTGCATGCCCGGAGCCGAATGGCTCGTGCTGCTTGGTTCTATTTTACGCCGATTCTTCATCCGAAGTCGGTTCGCACCTGTTAGCGTCACAGAATGCCGGTCAAAGCGGCGCGGAAAGGGGGAAACGAAGTGGTGGAGCAAATAGTTCGGCTGACGGTAAACTTCGTGGTGAGCGGTGAGCAACTCGAAGAGTTCAAAGGTATTGCGCAAGAGATGACCGCCGTGAGCCGGGCGGAGACCGGCACGCTGGGATATGAGTGGTTCGCGGGTGCCGATGGCAAGCGGTTCCGGCTCGTCGAGACTTATGTGGATTCGAGCGCCCTGGAAGCGCACTTTATGGGCCCGGCAGTTCAGCAATGGGTGCCTAAGCTTGCAGCAGTCTGCAAGGTGGATGGATTCGAAATCTACGGCGATCCAGGGCCGAAGGTGGCAGAAATGGCAGGCGGGTTAGGAGCAGTTGTCTTCCAATACTGGCTTGGAATTGACCGCTAAACCTTCGGGCAATTCGGGATCCCGGGGCGTTGATCGGCAACGCGAACGATTATCCAACTGCTTGCCGGCTCTATTCCTTGTCGAGGTCGATGGACTCGTAGTCGTGGCGGGCGATGCCGGCGCGGATCTGGGCAGGCGTCCAGCCGGCCTTAGTTTTGTAATAGGCGTATAAGCCTTCCTGGGCGCAGGTGGAACACTCGGTGGCGTGGTTGGTCTCGTAGCAACTGCGGAGGCTGGTGTGACCGAGCGCGCGATCGCAACGGCAGTTGCAGGGGAGCTGGTAGAGCACGCTGCCGACCTGGATTGCTTTCTGGTAGGCGTGGACCTGCCAGGGGTAACGGAAGTCCTGCCCTGAGAGCTGTGCGCCGTGCATGATCGGCGGCAGGGCACGAATATTCAGCGGCGCCGAGGGGTGATAGGCGGGAACGTCATCGGCGGGGTTAGACCACTGCGCATAACTGGCGGCCGTGAGCGCAAAGACGGCGAGACCAAGCACGAGGCGGCTGGGGAACGTGTGCTTCATGGGGCTCCTCGATTCTTATAGTACGTCATGTTGCGCGATTTTCGGTCGCCCGGCGCACGGGAGGTGTGCTCGATTGGATCTGCTTGAGCCGGGACTTCCGTCGCCTGGCCGGATGTAGGTGATGTCGGCCACCAATAACTGGTTGATGGCAGTCAGCTTCATGCGCCTGGCCAGGTTCAGACAGACTTCCGATTCGTAGTTGGATTGGGTAGTGACGACGAACGCCTTCGGCTCGATGCCGAGCCGGTTATCTTCGCCCATCAGCCGCAAGACACGTTTGTGGTTGACGGCCATGCTGCGGCGGCGGAGCTCAACGGTAACGCGCTGAGCCGTAACGGCGGCGATGCTCCAGGGCGATCTGCTGGATGGCGTTGTGCCCCGTCCAAGTTCTGCTTGGGCGGGAAGTAGATGACGGCGCCGTACGAACCTTCGCCAGAGCTCATGACGAGCTTGATCAACGCAGCAGTTCCTCCAGTATCGTGCTCAAGTCAGTTTTATCGTCGCGGTATTTCACAATGGCTGCAGCATAGAGGCTGAGGCCCCACTCCTGCCCTTTGCCCTTATGAACGGAACGCGCGCCGGGAACGACGACCGCATTCTCCGGAACAACGAGCGGCTGATTGGGAGCGGCGCGAAGGATTTCGCCCTTCACAAGATCGAACAAAGGAGTGCCGCGGGTGAGGATGACTCCAGCGGCAAGGACCGCGCCCTTGCGCACGATCGTGCCTTCGTAAACGCCGCAGTTGCCGCCGACGAGGACGTCGTCTTCAACGATCACAGGGCTGGCATTGACGGGCTCAAGCACTCCGCCGATCTGCGCAGCGGCGCTCAAGTGCACGCGTTTGCCGATCTGCGCGCAGGAGCCGACGAGAGCGTGCGAATCGACCATCGTGCCCTCGTCAACGTACGCGCCCACGTTGATGTACATGGGCGGCATGCACACGACGCCGCGCGCGACATAAGCTCCGGAGCGTACCGAAGAGCCGCCGGGCACGATGCGGATGCCGTCACCGGCGGTGAACCGGCGAGCGGGGTAGGTGTGCTTGTCGACGAAAGAAAGACCAGTAAACGAGGTGCCAGCCAGAGGCATCTGTTCGAGCGCGCCGATGCGGAAGCCGAGCAGGATGCCGCGCTTGACCCAGGCGTTGACGCGCCAGCCTGTCGATGCGGATGCATCGGGTTCGGCGGCGCGGATTTCGCCGCGCTCGATGGCGTTGCGCAGAGCGAGAAAGGCTTCCATCGCGGCGGGATCAGCGGCCGAGGCGGCTCCGGCGGCGAAGTGCCGCTCGATTTCTGTCTCAACTTGGGCGAGGTTCATTGCAAGACGAGTGTAACAAGCAAGACAGGGGGCAGAGGCCAGAGGCCAGGGATAAGCGAACGTGAGCGGGCTAAGTTCTCGGGCGTGGGGTGCGGGCGATGGGACGGAGGCGAAAGCAGTTCTTCCCTGAAGGAATCAGTGCAAGCGGGATCGGCGGGTCGCCCGGCCGCTCATGGAAGTTGACGGCCTCAAGCCACGCACAGAGCCGCGGATCGTGAATCTCAGGCGCTCCTTTCCAGAAGGCGGGATCGAGGCCACACTGAATCTGCAGATGATCGAGGAGCAGTTCAATCTCAGCGGTCTCTCGAGGAAAGTAGCGGCGAACGTTCAGAGCGCTAACCTCGACGCCGGTTAGTTTTCGTCCCATACGATGCGTTTTGACGACCATTTGTCCACTCGCCCGCGCCGACCATTGCCCAGAAGAGACAAGTCTATAAATCTGAGATGCCGGCCGGGCGGGGTAAGGCAAAGTAAATCGTGCGGAGATTCCTGTTTCGAGACCGACGTTCATGGGGCATTCAGTTTGGGACGGTCTGCGGGCAAGGCCATCCGTTCGTGTGCGATACTCGAAACGGAATGTACAAACGAATCGTATTGAAGCTTTCAGGCGAGGCGCTTGCCGGGACTCGCGGATTCGGGCTGGACGCCGAGAAGGTTTCTCAGATTACAAGCGAGGTTGCCGAGGTCCACGATTTGGGCGTGGAAGTGAGCATTGTCGTTGGCGGCGGGAACTTCTTTCGCGGTGTGGAAGAGCAGGCCAGAGAGATGGACCGAGTGAGCGCCGACAACATGGGGATGCTCTCAACGGTCATCAACGCCATCGCCCTGCAGGACGCCCTGGAGCATCGCGGCATGCAATGCCGCGTGATGAGCGCGGTGTTCATGAACCAGATCGCCGAGCCCTACATCCGGAGGCGCGCTGTGCGGCACCTGGAAAAGCGGCGCGTGGTGATCTTCGCGGCGGGCACGGGAAACCCGTTTTTCTCCAGCGACACGGCGGCGAGTTTGCGCGCCATGGAGATCAAGGCGGATGTCCTGCTGAAGGCCACCAAGGTGGAGGGCGTTTATAACGCCGACCCGGTTCTGGTGAAAGACGCGGTGAAGTACGACGAGATTACCTACATGGATATTCTGCGCCAGGGGCTTAAGGTGATGGACCTGACCGCGGTAAGCATGTGCAAAGACAATAACCTGCCCATGATCGTTTTCAACATGAACCGGCCCGGAAACATCCGCAGAGTGGTGATGGGCGAGAAGGTCGGATCCCTGGTCACGGCATAAAAGCAGGGAACAAGGGGCGAGCCGGAGGTTGGAAGCATAGAGAACGCCGGAAGCGAAGTTTCTGAATTCCAGCTCCGAACCGGCTTTGTTTGAGTCTCCGATTGCGCAATTGCCTGTACCGAGCATTGGACTCAATTCCAACAATGGCCGTGATTCGTTTTCTTAATCCCATGTTTCCCTGGTTCCTTGGTCCGTGTCTTTCCGGAGACGTCTAACTTTCCGTGGAAACCAGCACGCTAGCACCGCCGAAAACCAAGCCAGCGCCGCTGAATGCATTGACGGGACTGCGGTGCTTTGCGGCCATCAACATCGTTTTTTTTCACTTCTCGAATCCGCAGTGGTTCGGGTTTCTGGCGCCGGTGGTCAACTCCGGTTTCATCTCAGTCAGTTATTTCATCCTGTTGTCGGGCTTTGTGCTGGCCTATAACTACTCAGAGCGGGCGCGCAAAGGGGAGCTGAACCGGTGGCGTTTTTACGAAGCGCGGTTCACCCGGATTTATCCCATCTATCTCCTCAGCCTGTTGTTGAGCCTGGGACAGTTGAAGGCGGAGTACCCGACGCATACGCCCGCCATGTTCTGGACGGGGGTGGTGCTGACTCCGCTGCTATTGCAAGGCTTTGTTCCCGCGGTCGCGACATTCCTTAACACGCCAGCCTGGACGATGTCGGCAGAGGCTGCTTACTACGTGGTTTTTCCGTGGCTGGCGAAATGGAAGCGGCCGGAACGAGTGACGCCGCACCTTGTGAAGATGGCAGGCATGTGGGCGCTGGGCCTGGTTCCCGGCGCACTCTACATTGCGTTTAATCCAGACGGCATTCCGCACCCGGACCGCTGGAGCTACGGCAAATGGCTGTGGGCGCTCAAGTACACTCCATACACACACATCTTCAGCTTTGCATTCGGCGTGATGCTTGCCGATCTGCACCGTCTCATGGCGCGCACCGGCCAACTGCGCTTCTGGCTGGGAGTGGGCGGGTTTGGGGGAATCTACGCGATTCTGAGCCTGGGTGCGCTGGTGCCCTATGCCATCATCCATGACGGCCTGCTGATGCCGCTGTTTGCCTGCATCATTCTCGGGCTTGCCGGAGAGAACCCGCTGGCACGCGCTCTCTCTGTGCGGCCGTTGGTGTTTGTAGGCGAGGCGAGCTACTGCCTTTATCTGTTGCACTTCAATCTGTGGAACATCCTGCACGGCACGCATGTACTGAATGTTCTGGGGCTGAGCCGGTTCGATCCCTGGCTGAGCTACGCGCTGATGATCGCCATGGCGGTCTTCGCGCTGCATTTTATCGAGAAGCCGGCACAACGCAAACTGCGCGAATGGCTGCACGCGACGACGGTGGTGAAAGGGCCGTGAACCGTGGACAGACTCAAGGTAGCGACAAGATCGCGCATCTTCCGGCAATCAAAAAGCCCAGCTTGCAAGCTGGGCTTTCGTGTATCCGGGTCCTTCCCTGACCGCCGATCTCTACTACGGGGTCACAGATTGCGTCGCGTGGTTGCCGTGAGGCACCGCTGCAATCGCCATGGGATTGACGCCGGTGGGATAGGGCGTGGCCTGCAACGTTGAAAGCGCGCCCGAGTCGGGGTTGAGGCGGAAACCGGTGATGGAGTTGCCGAGTTGATTGGCGGTATAGACAAACCGGCCAAGCGCGGGCTCCACAATGATCGAAACCGGCTGTGTATCGGTGATGTCTGCCCCACCTGAGGTGACATTGACAACCGCCGCAGGAGAGCCGGTGGCCAGGGCAATCGTGTATGCCGAAACTGTCGAATCCAGCGAGTTGGCGACGTAGATGTAAATGCCGCGCGGATCGAGAGTGACGGATGAGGGTTCGTTACCGGTCTTAAACGGACCGTTGACCATGAAGTTGAGCGAGTCGTTGGACAATACGGTGTATCCGATCAGTTCGTTTGAGGCGAAGTCGGTGACATAGACCCAGCGGTTGACGGCATCGGTGGCGATGGCCGAAGGCTTAACACCCGCCTGGTAGGGGCTGCCTGAAACTGCAGTCAACGAACCGCCGGAACCGACAGCGTAGCCAAACACCCAACCCGGATTAGCATCGCTGGTTGATGCGCCGCCGGGATTATAAGCAGATTTGTCGTAGGCACAGACATATACGGCAGTGCTGTTGGCAAGAACGGTAACGCCCGAGGGAACGATGGTGTCGGTTGGGAATGCCGGAAGCGTAAGAGTGACGGTCGCGACGGGGGAGCCAATTATGCCGTTGACATCGATGGGATATTCGGTCAGCGTCGCCGATGCCGTACCGGACAGGACGTATAGGTAAGTATTCGCCTGGTTCACTGCAATCGATACGGGAGGGGCGGACAGAGTGACCGATTCTTTTTGCGTCAGGTTGCCGTGGTCGTCGATGCTGAAATGAACAACCGATTTGCTGCTCTGGTTGGCGACATAGAGGTGGTAGTAGTTGGAGGTGGTCGCCAAGGCAACTGGGTTGGTTCCACCCGAAGGTACGGATGGTGGACCGCCGCGCAACGCGCCGGATTGGGCGTCAACGTCGTACGCATAGATTTCACCTGAGCTGCCAGCTCCCGTGCCCGTGGAACCGGCCACATAAACATACGCGATGGTGACGAGATAGCAGCCACTCAGGCCAGTGGCCAGTATGAGGCCGAAGAAAGAGACCAGAAGAAGCTGGCTCGGTTTGTTGAACTTCATGCGCTTCCTTCATCATGGGCCTATGTGTCAAAGCCCCAAGAAAAACTTGTTAGATTACCCGCCGTTATTGTAAAAGCCGAATGCGGTGTGTTGCCAGCCGCCCCATTGCCGGAGCAGATCGATGGTGAGCTCTCACTACTGGATGCCGCCTCCCGTGCCATTGTGCGGAATTGCCGCCACGGCAGTTGGGTTGTCATTGCTGGGATAAGGCGAAAGCTGCGAATCGAGGAGCGTGCCATTGGTGGGGCTTAACTCAAAACCGGAAACCGTGTTGTCGAGGAAGTTGAGGGTGTAGAGGAAATGGTTGGTGGAAGGATCGATTCCGATCGCGACCGGCTGCAAGCCAGTCGCGTAGGTGACAGGAGCGGACGAGCTGCCAAGAAAACTGAGCTTGCCGTTCGAGATCGAGTAGGCCTCAACCGTCGCATCCTGTGAATTGACCACGTACGCATAGGGATAGGAAGGATCGACGACGATGGCGGAAGGCTGGTTGCCGGCTGCGTACGGACTTCCGGGAAGCGGCGTCAGATTTCCCGAAGCCACGGAGAATCCAAGCACATTGGCCTTGGCAAAATCGGTCACATAAACATAGCTGCTGGAGGGGTCGCTGGCGATGGCCGATGGCTGCACACCCGCCGCATATGGCGAACCGCCGAGGGGCGTGAGCACGCCACCCGATCCGACCGAGAATCCGAAAACATATCCGACGTGCGGCGTCATGGACGAGTCATAGGCGGTGACATAAACATATGCGCCGGAGGACAAAACATTCACGCCAGTGGGAACGATCACATGCGCGGCATTCGCGCCGGAAAGAGTCAGCGGCCAGTACTGCCCATTGACTGCGGAATTCACAGCCGCTGAGCCGATGCAAACTGTTGCGGTGCAAGGGGCGCCGCTCGACGATCCACCGGACGCAAGCGGATAAACGGCGATGGAGCCGGAGCAGGGCTCCGCAGTGGAGCAGATGGGAAGCGGTTGATAGGTGTCGACCACGAACATGTTGGATTTGTTGACGGCGATCGCGAGCGGATAAACACCGGGAGTATTGACCGTGTTGTATGGATAAAGCTTGCCGTCGGAACCGATGACGAACTGGACGACGCTGTTGTCATCCTGGTTGGCTACGAAGAGACTGCTGTAATCTGCTGAGACGGCCTCAGCGACCGGATCGCGCCCCTCCGAGGGGAACGGCGAAGTTGGAATCTGACGCATGCGGCCTGACTCGGAATTGACCTCAAAGACGTCGATCTCGCCGT
The DNA here is from genome assembly GCA_963802955.1 of uncultured Acidobacteriaceae bacterium. Classification (GTDB taxonomy): domain Bacteria; phylum Acidobacteriota; class Terriglobia; order Terriglobales; family Acidobacteriaceae; genus Telmatobacter. The sequence goes on along the minus strand of CAWDKT010000007.1, from coordinate 53,676 downwards.
AGCTGTTGGCTCCGGCGGCCTTGGCGCTGGCAACGTAGACGAAGTCGACGGTCAAGGTTTGCGTTAACTGAGAGCAGGCAGTGACCAGCAAAGCGGCCAGCAGACCGGCTGCAGATACCAGCACGAGGGAGAAACCGGAGCGAAGCCGCCGGGATTTGGCGGTCCCAGGCGTTGCGGCCCCCTGCGGGCCGCACACCGGCGGAGAACAACTGTTGTCCCCATGCAAAGAAGCAGAACTCGCTTCCAGGGGACCCCGGCTGCCCGGAGCCCCGGAGGGGCCGCGATGCCCGGCGTGTTTTGATTCGGCGATCGACCCGCCCTGATTTTGCGATCGCTGGCTCGATCTCGTGAACTTCATGCGCATCTTTCGTTGTTGAGCCCTGGCAGAGCTCTTCATCCAAACTGGTTTTGGGATCAAATCCGGCGCAACCAGCGCCGCTATCCCGCTCGAATTCGCAGACTCTAAATGCGGGGAGACACCGAAACGTTCGGAGCTCGATATTAAGTGCGGCCCGTCTGGCGGTGTCTGCTTATGCCGACGGGCACCGAGTTCTAACTGGTGCGGCCGTCGACGAGGCACCAGGTTGCAGGCCCCTCGAGTTTGTAAGTGCTGAGTACGCGCATATTGACGAGATCGCCGGTATTTGGATCAAGTACGCGCCCGGTCACGGTGGAGTCAAATTGGTTGGCTTCGTAAATGAACTGATTGGAGGGATCCTCGACAATACACTGCGGGCCCGATCCGGAGGGGAATGGCTGGTCGGCGACAAAACTGAGTTGGTACGCCGGGGCCGTGGTCAAAAAATAGGCGGAGATGCCGCTCTCCGGGTTAGGCCCGATCACATTGTTGCCCTGGTTGGCAACGTAGAGGAATTTGCTCTTCGATTCAACCATCAAGTCGATCGGGTTGGAGAGCGTCGCAGCATCGGGAATTACGCCGCTCGGCTCTGCCTGCAGCGCGCCGCCGGAGCCCACGGTAAAGGGGAGGATTTGGCTGGGATACGTACCCGGGGTGAAGGAACCGCCCGTTGCGGTGATCGTGAAGGGCTCGTTGTCGAGCACGTAGATCACGCTCGCAGCGTCCACAATCGCCGTCCCCCCTTTTATTCCGAGCGGCTGCGAAGCATTTTGACTCAATGTCAACTGTCCGTTCGCGTAAGCGTATGGGAAGACGCTCGAGGCCCCTACGTATGGATAGGAAGTGGAAGATGGGGCGCCAGTGAGCGTGAGGACGGATGTGCCGTTCAGGACAAAATCGACGGGGTTGGCCGGAACCGGGAAGTAGGGTATCGGCTGACCGTTGGCGGCTGTCACCTGCGCGTTTACAACCAGAGACAGTCGGCCGGTGGTCTGATCGATCTTAAAAACCGTGATGTCGCCGCAGGTGTAGGTCGGTGAGACCAAAGATCCAAGGGCAAGCGCACAGTTGTCGCTGCTCGTGGGGTTTACGTTGTCGGGAGCGTCGTGATCGAGAACGAAAAGAAAAGTTCCCGAGCCGTCCACAAACATCCGGAAGGGATTGATGCCTTGCGAATAAAAGGTTTCCTGGGGGGTGAGAATGCCATTTCCGCCTACGGCAAATTCGGTGATGTTCGCATTCTGGCAGGCACTGGCCCCGGTGCCAAAGCAGTTGCCCGTGCCAGAGCCATTGACGCCGCGGTTAAGAACGTAAAGGAAGCGGCTGCCGAGGGTGAGATAGGCCCGTACCGGGTTAGCGCCGCCAGAGGAAACAGGAAGGCCATTGATCGCAGTCAGTTGGCCTGTATTGTGGTCGATCTTATACCCGGAAATGATGCCATTGTTGCCAGTGGAGGCGGTCAAAGTTCCTGTCACAAACAGGAAGCCAACCGTATAACTCTGTACGCAAGACGTCACGCCAAAAACAACGGCCACTGAGAGGGCGCCGATCGAAAGCGCCTTGCCGAATTTCCTGAACTTCATGCTATTCCTTCATCCTGGTCGGACACCCGCCGCCAAGTCTTATCGTTCCCGAGCAGTGCTGGGTTGGGATGGAATCCCTGATGAATTGTAAAAGGCGAGGCCGGGTTGTGCCTAGTTTTGGCAGCAAGCCGATAGCGCCACCTCTTCTTTGCAGTCGCGATGGCCAGCGAGCGGGTCGGTTCAGGTTCCGCCAACTGGCGATCAATTCATGGGAACGAACGGCATTTAGACGACTTGTGCGACGAAATGTCAACGGCGGTGCACGGGGACCGCGGGGACTCACAGACTCGGTCGGCATTCAAAGGGGCTATGGGTTTGCGTGCTTGCAGCCAAGCGCTTGGCCCAAGTCGTAAAAGTTCTCGACGAGCCGTTCGCCCGCCAGGGGCCTGGCGAACGATTTTGGTGCGGGACGTGTCGCCGGTCGCTTTTGCTTAGGCCGGGAAGGGCGGTCGGTATGAATTCGTATGCAAGGGAGCACGAACCCCGACTGGCGCCTGTTCGCGAGAGAATGGGTTCATGCGCAGCGGATGGTTATTGAGTCTGAGCGGTCTTGCCGCAGCGAGCCTCCTGAGCTTTTCGCTTGGCCCGATTGTTGTTCACGCCCAGGACGTCCATATCCGCGTTTCTCCCGATGTGAAGACGGGCATTGAAGGCACCGTTGAATTCCCGACGATCCAGATGGCGATGGATCACCATCCGTTCGCCGGCGTGGGAAAAGATGGCAAGCCCGGACGCGTGTACATCGAAATCGAGCCGGGGGTGTATCGCGAGCGAGTAATCGTGACGCAAAACCACGCGAACATCACGCTGGTCGGCATGGGGAAGTCGCCGGAAGACGTGGTGATCACGAACAGCCTGAACGCGAAACAGGCGGGCGGAACGTTCTTCACGGAGACGGTTGAGATTAACGGCGAGGGCTTCGAGGCTGACAACATCACGTTTGAAAACACTGCCGGAAACACAGGGCAGGCGGTGGCGGCAGCGGTACGGGCGGACAAGGCGGTGTTCAAGCATTGCCGTTTCCTGGGCCACCAGGACACGCTGTTCGCCGATTACGGGCGCCAATATTACGTCGAATCCTATATCGAGGGCGGGGTGGACTTTATTTTCGGAAATGCGACGGCGGTATTCGATCGCGATGAAATCCACGCCAATGGGCCCGGTTATCTGACCGCTCAGTCGCGGACGTCGCCGGATCAAACGACAGGCTATGTGATCCTCGACAGCAAAGTGACGAGCGGCGTTGCGCAGGCCGAAGGGGAACCGGGTGCGCCCCAGCGCAGAGACACGATTAGCCTTGGGCGGCCGTGGCGGCCCTACGCGCGCGTGGTCTATATCAACAACGAACTGCCAGCCGACGTGATTCCGGAGGGCTGGAATGCCTGGGGCAGTCGGGACAAAGTGCCGCTGGCGTACTACGCCGAGTATCACGACACCGGGCCTGGCGCGAACCCGGCGGCGCGAATTGCGTGGTCGCATCAGCTCACCGCGCAACAGGCTGAGACGTTTATGCCGCGGGAGTTCTTGGCAGGCAAGGATCACTGGAATCCGATTGCGGCGGCGGCACAGCTGCCCTGAGGTGGCGAACCGTCTTGACATCTGTACAGGAAAGCTGTACATTCATGCAGAGGACGTTTCTATGCCGACCGAAACCACTTACACAGCGCTCCGCGAAAACCTGGCGTCCTATCTAGACCGCGTGATTGATGACCGCGAAGTTGTGGTGGTGAAGCGTCGCGGCGCGCGCGACGTGGCGATCATCGCCGCCGACGAGTTGGCGGGTCTGGAGGAGACTGCTTATCTTTTGCGTTCGCCTGCGAACGCCAAGCGACTGCTCGAGTCTCTGCGCGAACTGGACCACGATAAAGGAACGAGGGTGACCGTGGAAGAGCTACACCGGTCCATTGGCATGAAAGAGAAACACTGATACGACATGCCCAGGCAAGACAGTAGGATCGCCGTCGTTTCCACGCACTTTCGAGAAGATCTGAGGCGCTGGATTGAGACAGACCGCAAAACCGCGCTTCGGGTTCTTGACCTGATGACGGCGATTCTCGCCGATCCATTCCAAGGAATTGGCAAGCCCGAGCCTCTGCGGCATGATTTCGCCGGTTGTTGGAGCCGGAGAATTAACCAGGAACATCGGATCGTTTATCGGGTATTTGCCGACCGGATTGAATTCGTCCAGGCGCGGTATCACTACGAATAATGCGATGGTTCAGTACATTTTGTTTAGGTCAGAAGATGCACGCTCCGCAGGTGATTGAAATTCAATGCTTCCAATCCCGCGTCGTTCATTTTCTTCACCAATCGGGCATCGTCGGTCACAATCAAGTACTCGGACGAGACAAGGGCAAGACCACTGTCAGTTAGTCCCAGAAAGTGAAAACCCTGCCATTGCGCGGCTTCCATGCTTGCGACCGGTAGCTCGTCAATTTCGACAAACGTGGAGTGAAACTTCTTGAGACATGCGGACTTGGTCTGTTCGGGGAGGTCGCAAGCAAGATTGCTAACTTCGGTCAGTACATGTGCTGTTGTTACCGTTTTCCGGAATATACTTTTTAGGCGAACGAGAAGGGAAAAGTCGTCTAAATTATAGTTGGAAAGTTTGTTGTATTTGCCGTCGCCAATTAGCCTGCGATCGTGGCCTCCAACCAGATAAAGCAACGCGAGATTGGAGTCAATCAGCAGCCCTTTTGCTTGGTATTTCTCAATCAAGTGGTCAACGTACGAGCTCACTATTTCCAAGCCTTCAGTGACAGCGCCTCACCCGTGTCAGCATCGATTGGAACCTTCTTGTAAACGCGAAGCTCTCCTTCGCCTCTAAGCGCTGCGAATGTCGGTGATTGGTTGCTGGCGTACGACACGACAACCTGCCAGCCGGGTCCCCCCCGGTCGACCTCTTCAAGCCGGATGTCTCTAGCGGTCGGAATCAAGTCCGCAACGAAAGCCATTGCCGTTCTTACGGCGGTCTTCATATCGACTCCTGGAGTGGGCTCGGCAAAAGAACCTCTCCGACTTGTCTTTGGATCGGCCATATTCTCCCTGCTCATGTACCAGTCTAACTCGAATTCTCTTGAGACGGCGGGTGGCTTTACAGGCCGGGTTGGCCCCTGCCACACTGAAGCGTGGACACCCAGACAGTCGTCATCCTCGACTTTGGCTCGCAATATACGCAACTGATTGCGCGGCGCATCCGCGAGCAAAATGTTTTTTCCGTGGTGCTGCCGTGCACGGCTCCGCTCGGTGAGATTCAAGCCTGCAATCCCATCGGATTGATTCTTTCGGGCGGCCCGTCGTCGGTGTACGATGCCGATGCGCCGGCCGCCGACCCGCGCGTGCTGCAGCTAGACGTGCCCATTCTAGGCGTCTGCTACGGACTGCACTACATCGTGCACCACTCGGGCGGCAGGGTGCGTTCGGCGCCCAAGCGCGAGTATGGCCATGCCGAGGTGACGATCGAGGACAGTACAACTCCGCTCTTTGCGGATCTGCCGGCTTCAATCCATGTGTGGATGAGCCACGGCGATGAAGCGCAGGAGCTGCCGCCCGGGTTTCGCCGCGTCGCCGTTTCGGCCAACGCGCTGGCTGCGATCGCCAACGAGGAGCGCCGCATCTGGGCGGTGCAGTTCCATCCCGAAGTGCATCACACGCCGCTGGGGCCGCAGGTAATCGCGAATTTCCTGAAGATCTGCGGGGCGCGCGGCGACTGGACACCGGCGCACTTCATTGAGTCGACCGTCGCGTCGGTCCGCGACAAAGTGGGCACGGGCCATGTGATCTGCGGCCTCTCGGGCGGCGTGGATTCCTCGGTTGCAGCGATGCTCGTGCACAGAGCAATTGGCAGCCAGTTGACCTGCATCTTTGTGAATAACGGGGTGCTGCGCAAAAACGAGTTTGTGAACGTGCAGGCAAATCTGCGCGACAAGCTGGGGCTCAACATTGTCGCCGTGAATGCAAGTGCGCGCTTCCTTGAAAAACTGGCCGGGGTCACCGATCCCGAAATCAAGCGCAAGCGCATCGGCGCGGAGTTCATCGCGGTGTTCGAGGACGAGGCGCATCGCATCGCGCAACAGACGGGTGGGGTGGATTGGCTGGTGCAAGGCACGCTCTATCCCGACGTAATCGAGTCGTCGAGCGTGAAGGGGCCGAGCCAGACCATCAAGAGCCACCACAACGTGGGCGGCCTGCCGGAGCGAATGAAGTTGAAATTGATTGAGCCGCTGCGCGATCTGTTCAAGGATGAAGTCCGGCGGATCGGGCGCGACATGGGGATGCCGGAAGAAATCCTCGGCCGGCAGCCGTTTCCGGGGCCGGGGCTGGCCGTGCGCATTCTGGGCGAGGTGACGCCGGAGCGAGTGGCGCTGCTCCAGGAGGCCGACGAGATCGTGGTCAGCGAGATCAAAGCCGCAGGCCTGTATACGAAAATCTGGCAGAGCTTCGCGGTGCTGCTGCCGGTGATGAGCGTGGGGGTGATGGGCGACCAGCGCACCTATGCGTATACCTGTGCTATCCGTGCCGTGCACTCCGAGGACGGCATGACCGCCGATTGGACGCCCCTGCCGCACGAGTTGCTGAAACACATCTCCAACCGCATTGTGAACGAGGTGCGCGGCATCAATCGCGTGGTGTACGACGTGACCTCGAAGCCGCCGGGCACAATCGAGTGGGAATAAGGGCTGGCCGTCCACGCAGACGCGCGCTTCGCGCGCCGTTCATTCAGAGGCAAGCATGGCTCGCCCATCGCGACAAATGAACCGGTTGGTAGATGTGCCGTCAAAGTGGCATAAAGAGGAGAACTCTGCCATAATGACAAACAGGTGGCAGATTATGACTGAAACGGTGGTTTTGGGAGAAAGTGGCAGAATCGTGCTGCCTGCCTCTATTCGCAAAGAATTCGGCTTGGCGCCGGGTGAACGGCTCACTGTGATTGCCGAGCCGACCGGTATAAGGATTTTGACCCGCAAAATGGCCTTGGAAAGCATCCGGGCAGGAATCATTGAGAAACGGGGCAGCTTGAAGGGGCTCTTAGACGAATTCATCGCCGAAAGGCACGCGGACGCGGCTCGTGAAGCAAGCGAATAACGTCGTTCTCGATTCGTCTGCTGTTCTCGCCCTGGTGTTTAAGGAAGCTGGCGGAGACAAAGTGGCCGCGCTTCTATCTTCGATTGATTCGGGCACAGCAATCGAGGTCGCCCTTAGTTCCGTGAGCTGGTGCGAAATTCTCACTCGCCTCCATCGCGATAGCAAGTCGATGACGGCGGAAAAGTTGAATGCGCTCCTCGCCGACGTCGAACTTATTCCGCTCACTAAAACAGAGGCCGAACTGGCTGCTGACTATTCCCGCCTTCATCGGGAACTTTCGCTCGGCGATCGGACTTGCTTGGCACTTGCTTCCGCTCGGGGCGCGACCGCCTGGACCACCGACAAAGCCTGGACGCGCGCGAAGGTTGGCGTTCCCATCGAGGTTTTGCGCTAATCTTTCGACGCAGGCACAAGGCTAGCGCCCGCTCCCCGCGGCCTTGGCGAAGTGGAAGATGCAGTTGACCTGATGCGTGGCCGGGTCCGGCTTGACGTCGAAGGTGGTGATCATGGTCTGCATCCATTTCGCGAGTGCTTTGTCTTTCTTCTGCGCAAGAGCAGCGAAACTTGAAACGTAGCTTTCGTCGAACGCCGAGCCGGGCGTGAGCTTCCACGCACTCCTGAGCTTCGCGGCCATGGCATCGGGAGCGCCGTCGAACTGAACTGCGCCCATGCGATACGGCGTACCGGGATCGATCTCGACACTGTAATTCACAATGTGTGTTGCCTCGTTGAACGAGGGGTGCGAGACGACGGAGCAATCGAGATAGCCGCGGGCATGATAGGCATCGCGAACGGCCAGAAGAAATAGATCGAGCGGCCTGCCTGCGCCGGACCCGGTTTTCTTCACCGCCTTATCCACCTCTGCGCGGGGAACGAGTGCGTTGGGCGGATAGTCGATCTTGCCGAGCTTGTAGACTCCACCTTCCTTGATCGTGACGGAAAAAGGTATCTCGATGGCCTGATCTGACACGACGGGAGGATCGATTTCAGTTACTTCGACCTGTACGGCCGCATAATCCTGATCCTGGTAGAGATCCTGAAAGGCATGCTGAAGACCGGCAGCGGAGTTCTCCGTATCGAACTCATTTCCGGTCTGGCTGGCGACAAGGGTGTTGGCCTTGGCCTGCATGGCGGCGGAAACGCCTGCGAGTTGGATCCTGCCTATACGGACCGGTGGCGAGGCGATTGTGAAGTTCATCGCCGTGATTTTCTTTGGGCCGAGGCCGCTGGTGAGGGCGGCCTTCACCGTTGCCTTTATGCCCTGGCCGGCGAGCATTTCCTCAAAGGCCTGGCAAATTCCTTCGAGCATGGAGCCGTTAGCGGGCACCAGGCCGTGATAGAGCGGGAAGCGTTCGTGAAGCTTGTCGTCGAGTTCTTTGCCAGGGTTGAGCGGCAGATTGTCGAGGTGGAGGGGGTAGAGCTGGCTGGCGGGCGTCAAGGTGAAAAGCAGTCCCTTGCTGTCATTGCTGAACTTGACCACCGCGAACATGCCGGTATCGTTGAGCTGCTTTGCGCGAGCCTTTACCTCGATGGCGGTCAGGCGCGCGCCGGGCTTGAGGCCGGCAGCCGCGAGCAACTCCTCTTGCGTGTATTGGGGCGCGCCTTGAAAGCGGATCGTCTGAGAAGGCGCCTTTCTTTGCGCAGGTCTCTTCTGCGCAGGCGAGAAGAGCGGGCAGAGAAGAAAACAAGCGGCAATCAGTGCGGCTGGTTTATTCATGCTGCGCCAAGATTAGCAAACCGTGGACGGTGCAGGCACAGGTCGTCCAGGCGGGCGCGGCCTTTGGCCGTCGTTCGTGCGTGGGCGAGGGAACAAGCCTCGGCGCGGCAGTCATTCGCCTGCTGCCTGCGGCCGTAGCGCCGCGACTTCGCGCTGCAGCGCATCGAAGCGTGCCAGCAGTTCGTCGTGGCGTTTGTCGGTGATCGACGGCTCGTAGGCTTCGATGTAGAACGTGCCATTCGGCTCGAGCTCGCATTTACGCACAGCGTGGAAATTCTCGAAGCCCTGCCGGTGGACCACGCTGAGCAGTTCTTCCCGCGTAAGCGACTCGCGCTCCAGCGCCTTCGAGTCGATTTGGCCGTTGCGGACGAGCACGGTGGAGCGGCCCTCGAGCATGCGCGTAAGCTTTGGCGAACTGAAGAGTGCGCGGACGACCAGCCAGTTGATGGCGAGCAGGCCGAAGGCGCCGATGATGCCGCCCGTGACGGAATTGTCGTCGCCGATGATGGCGTTCTGCACCGTGTTCGAGAGCGAAAGCAGAACCACCAGGTCGAACGGGTTAAGCTGCGCCAGTTCGCGCTTGCCGAAGATGCGCAGCAGCACCACCAGAACCAGGTACACGATGGCAGGACGCGCCAGCTTCTCCACGATGGGAAGCGGCAGGTGAAACATGCTGTTGAAGATCGCTGAGTGCGGCATGGGAAAGAGGATAACCGCTTGCCGGCTCTTGCAGATGAATCTTCACCGGCGAAGCGGGCGCCGCGGCGAAGCGGCTCAAGGCCGCAAGCGTCTGCTAAGGTGGGAATGAAAACGGGCTTGGCACGGCCTGAATGGCTAAATTTGTGATAGAAACGGCACCATTTCGCATTGAACCGCAATTTGTATCGCGAGTGTGGGGATTCCGCGATCTTCGCCCGTGGTACAACCGCGTGGCCGAGGGCGATCCGATTGGCGAGGTCTGGCTCACGGGCGACGAGTGTGTTGTTGCGACTGGAGCGGACAAGGGCAAAAAGCTTGGCGCACTCTTTAGTGAGGCGCACGATGCACTGCTCGGCGCCGATGTTCCGTTCGGCGGCTCGCCGCTGCTGATCAAAGTGATTTTCGCGTGCGAAAAACTCAGCGTGCAGGTGCATCCCGGCGACGCCATGGCGCAAAGATACGGCCAGCCGCGCGGGAAGACCGAATGCTGGTACGCGCTGGCAGCCGAGCCAGGAGCGCAGGTTGCCGCCGGCCTCAAGCCGGGCACCTCGCTCGCCGATGTGAGAGCTGGGATTCAGAGCGGGAGTCTCGAAACCAGCTTGAATCTCTTGCCGGTCCACGCCGGAGACATGATCTTTGTGGATGCGGGAACCGTGCATGCCATCTGGCCGGGATCGATCCTGCTGGAGACGCAGCAGAATTCAGACATTACCTATCGCATGTATGACTACGGCCGCCCGCGGGAGCTGCACATCGAAAAGTCGCTCGAGGCCACGCGGCTCTCGACACGCGCCGGAAAGATCGCACCAGTGGAGCTGCCAGACCGGACTGTTCTCATCAACACCGATTACTTTCGTGTGGAGCGGATTCCTGTGAAAGACAGCTGCACGAGCGAAAGCCTTCGCGGCAAAGACGCGATTCCCGGGCTAGCCTACCTGTTTGCCGCCGCCGGAAGGGGACGGTTGAGGGGATTGAACTTCGACCCGGTTGAGCTGCCTGCGTGCGGCATGGTGGCCATTCCGGCCACTTCGCCCGATTTTGTGTTGGAGAACACGGGCGGCGCGGGCGCGTCTCTCGATCTGGTCCGCATTTTGCCGAACCGGCCCGCCCAGGCCGCGTAATCGTGGCCAAAAGTGGGGGTTACGTAACGCATTCGTACCGTGAAGATTTGCAAATTCTTTGCTCCGTGCCGATGCTTTTAGGGGAAAATCGTAAGTAGCATGAGCTTCCGATCCGTACTCTCCCCTGAGCTTCAAGACGCTCTCAATGCCGCGTGTGCCGACTGGCATGCGAACGGCAAGGTGGATCGTTTTTGGCGGAAGGATCCAGCCCTGTGGACTCGCAACGGCGAGGAGCAGTGGATGGGTTGGATCGATGTTGTCGAACGCCAGCAGAAGGATATTTCATCTTTTGCGGAACTGGGCGGAGATATACAGAGCGCAGGGTTCCAAACAGCTTTGCTGCTGGGTGTGGGTGGTTCCAGCTTGTGCCCTGAGGTGCTGGCCAAGACTTTCGGGAGGCAGCCGAATTTCCCTGAGCTGCGGATCGTCGACTCAACCGATCCAGATCAGGTGATGGCAGCCTGCGAAGAGTTGAATTTAGGCGAAACCCTTGTGATCGTGGCCAGCAAATCGGGATCGACGCTGGAGCCCAACATCCTCAAGCAGTTTTTCTTTGAAGAGATGACCCGAGCCGTGGGCGCAAACGAGGCCGGGAGCCATTTTGTGGCGATCACCGATCCGGGCTCGAAGTTGGAGGAAGCGGCCAAGCTGGAGCGTTTCCGTTACATCTTTCATGGCGATCCGCAGATCGGCGGACGCTACTCCGCGCTTTCCAATTTCGGCCTGATCCCGGCAACCGTGGCAGGTTTGAAGATTGAAAAGCTGCTCTACGAAGCGGCCAAAGCCGTCGCCGGCGCAAAGGAGCCGGTTGAGGACAATCCCGCCGTGCAACTTGGTTTATTGCTGGGAGTCGCTGCCAATGCGGGCCGCGACAAGCTGACTCTCTTGATCTCGCCGGAAATCTACGACCTGGGAGCGTGGCTGGAGCAACTGATCGCCGAATCGACCGGCAAACAAGGGAAGGGAATCACACCGGTGGATCGCGAATCCGCCGGCTCGCCCGAGGTCTACGGGAACGACCGCGTTTTTGTGTATGTGCGGCTCAAGGACACGTCCGATGCCAGCCTGGATGCGAAGATAGCGGCGCTTGAGGCTGCGGGCCAGCCTGTTATTCGTTTCGAGATTTCGGATCTCTATGAGATCTTCGGGCAGTTCTTCACATGGGAGATTGCCACGGCAATTGCGGGCTCGGTGATGGGAATCAATCCCTTCGACCAGCCGGACGTGGAGTCGGCAAAGGTGGAAACGCGGGCGTTGACCGCGGAATACGAAAACACCGCCAAGCTGCCGGAGCGCAAGCCGATCGTCTCGGAAGCCGGAATTGAGGTCTACGCGACAGAGACGTATGCCGCAGCGCTCAACTCCATTGCAAAAAATCAGACACTGGTTGGTTTGCTGCGAGCGCACTTGAATCAGTTTCAGCCAGGCGATTATTTTGCCATCCTTGCATTCTTGCCGATGTTCAGCGAATACGAATGGACGCTTCAGGCATTCCGGCATAAAGTGCGGGACCGCAAACGCGTGGCGACCTGCCTGGGTTTCGGCCCACGTTTTCTGCATTCGACCGGACAGGACTACAAGGGAGGCCCCAACTCCGGCGTCTTCCTGCAGGTCACTGCAAGCCACCCCGATGACATGGACGTTCCGGGCCATAAGTTCAGTTTTGGTGTGGTGATCGACGCGCAGGCAGCAGGCGATCTGGCGGTGCTTCAGGCGCGAGGACGCCGAGTTCTCCGGATCCATCTGGGCGGGAGCCTGACGGTGGGCCTGAGGGCGCTGAGCACGGCCGTAGCAGCAGCCCTGATGTAGATTGTGCCCACTCCTCCAGGTCGTTACATCCTAATGCAACTTTTCCCTGGAAAACGGGTCATTATGAGTGACCGGCTCCGGCCAGCCTCGTCTAACGGCTTGAGCCGTAGAAAAGGGTCCAAAAATACCCTTCCGCAGTCGCTACTTTGCGCGGCTGAGGAGCATCAGTGGATAGGGGAGAGATCACGATGAATCGGAGATTGATGAAGCGAACCATCATGCAGCTCATGGCGTGGGCCGGGGTGGCCGTGCTATGCGCCGCAGTTGCGCTGGCGCAGGATTCAGGAGCGGCTGCGAGCCAATCTCAAGGTCAGCCGGCAGCCCAACAGGGGCCGCGCACAGATGGACAGATTGAGATGGATGTGGTGCACGCGCTCGATGCTTCGGCGGCGCTGAAGAACGACCTGATTACGGCAGCAACCATCCAGGGAGAAGTTACGCTTTCGGGAACGGTATCGAGCGATGCGTCAAAGCAGTTGGCGGAATCGATTGCTTCGCACGTGGACGGCGTGACCAGGGTGCATAACAACCTGCAGATCGGCAATCCGGGCCAGGAAGCGCAGAATATGCAGCCGGCTCCGGATAACGGCGGGCAGGATATACCGCAAAATCAGCAGCCCGAGGCAACTCCGGGGCTGCCTCCGCCGGCTCCCGTGCCGGATCAGTCTCCGGCTGAAGGGCAGAATCAAGCGCCCGCTCCTCCGCCGCAGCAATCGCAGTATCCGCAGCAAGGTGGTTATCCGCCGCCTCCTCCGCCGGAGCGGCCGCAGTATCAGAATCCTCAGTACGGGCAGAATCCGCAATACGCTCCCGCGCCGACGGCTCCGCCTTATCGGCCGGCCTCAGGGCCTGTCACCATTCCTCCGGGAACGCTGATGTATATGAGAACCAGCGAGCCGGTCGACAGCAAGCATGCGCAGGATGGTCAGCCGGTTCAATTCACGGTGATTCAGGACGTGACAGTTGGCGGCGTGGTGGCCATTCCGCGCGGCGCAACAGTCCACGGCATCGTGGCAGATGCCAGGAACGTTGGGCGGGGCAAATTGGCAGGCAGCTCCGAGCTGGGCCTCGCTCTTACTTCACTCGATCTGGGCGGACGCAACTACCCGCTGCAGTCGGACGAGTTCAGTGTGAAGGGTCCGAACAAAGCGGGCGAGACGGTAGGCAATGCCGTGGGCGCGGGGTTGATCGGCACGATCATTGGCTGCGCCGTGGGCCGCGGCGTGGGATGTGCCGTCGGCGCCGGAGCCGGTGTTGCGGCAGGCACGGCAGCTTCAGCCGCTTCCTCGGGGCCGAGGGTGTGGATTCCGGCAGAGGCGCTCGTCAAATTTCACACGACCGCTCCGGTCACGGTTGATCCTGTAGGTCCGCAGGAAGCAGCGCGGCTGGCGGAGGGATTGTATCCGGGCGGTCCGAGCCTTTATCGGAGAGGCCAGTATGGTCCGCGCTACTATGCGGGCTATGCGCCCTATCCGTATCCGTACGCCTATCCCCCGGTTTATTACCGGCCGTATTACGCGGTCGGCGGGGCATACTACTGGAGATAAAGGCAGGGAACGAGGGAACGAGGGAACAAGGGTTTAATGAACGGGCGTCTGCGATTGCGGATGCCCGTTTTGCGTTGGGGCAAGGCGTTGCTCTCAAGCGCTGTGCGATGGTTGTCCTCGACTATAATGGCAGAGTCGCATTGTGCGAGATTTGCGCATGCGCGGGCGTCAATTCTGGTGCGGCGGAGTGTTTGCCGCGCCTCCCGATTCGACCGGCCTGCGCGTAGAGAGTTGAAGGAAAAAGTCCATCCATGATTCGTTTCCTGCAGACAGATAACCGCATGGTGAAGGCGCTGATTGTCGTGGTGATCGGCGCGGCGTCGGTGACCATGGTGCTCTACCTTATTCCCGGCCTGGGCGGAATGGGCTCTTCGTCGCCCGATACCTATGCGACCGTTTATCCGCATTGGTACAGCCGGCTCCTTTCTTCCGGCGACACAGTAAGCCAGAGCCGGGTCGAGCAAATTGCGCAAAGCCAACTGCAACAGCGCAGTCCGCAATACGCAAACAACCCCATGCTCCTGCAGTTTTTCGAGCAACAAGTGGGCCAGCAGCTGGTTCAACAAGTAGTGCTTTTGCAGGAGGCACACCGGCTCGGCATTTACGCGACCGATAATGACGTGCGCCAGTATCTGCGTACGGGACCCACGGGCGAGGTTCTCTACCCCGATGGAAAGTTCATTGGCGATGCGGCCTACCGCCAGCTCATTGACGACCGGCTGCACGAATCGGTTACCGACTTTGAGGATTCAATCAAAGACGATATAGCGATCCGGCGGCTGCAGGCGCTTGTTACCGGCGGAGTGACGGTAAGCGATGCGGAGGTTCGCGATGCCTACCGCAAGCAAAACATCAAGATCAAGTTCGATTATGCTGTGATTTCATCAGATGACCTGCGCAAGTCGATCGACCCCTCCGACAGCGAACTGGAAGCCTTCTTCAAGAAGAATGCCGCGCGGTACGCGCAGGCCGTTCCGGAAGAGCGAAAGATCACCTATTTTGCGTTTACAGCGGATCAGGTTCCAGGCGGAACTCCGCAGCCGGCCCAGCAAGCCATCCAGCAGTATTACACCGAGCACCTGAGCGATTATTCGGTACCCGAGCAGGCCAAGTCGCGCCACATTTTGATCAGCGTGCCCGAGAATGCCGATGCGAAGACCGTGGCCGCGGCCAAGGCCAAGGCGGAGATGGTTCTGAAGCAGCTCAAGGCGGGAGGAAGCTGGGCGGAGCTGGCCAAGAAATACTCCGACGACCCGGGAAGCAAGGACAGCGGCGGCGAACTGGGCTTCGCGGAGCGCGGCAAAATGGTGCCGGCGTTTGACAATGCGATCTTCACGCAAAAGATCGGCGACATCGAGATCGTGAGGAGCAGCTTCGGGTTCCACATTGTGCAGGTGGAGGACCGGCAGCAGGCGCATACGCAGCCGTTGAACGAAGTGCAGACGACGATCCAGGCAACGCTGGCGCGCCAGGACTCGGCGGCCGCACAGGCTCAATATGCGCAGACGCTGCTCTCTGAAGCCGCAAAGAACGGGCTGGAAAAGACTGCAGAGGCGCATCACCTGCAAGTGCTAACCACGCAGCCGGTGGCGCGCGACGGCGTGATTGCCGCTTTGCCCGACGGCACGCAGGTGCTCACCAAGGCCTTCCAGGCGAAGCTCGACGACGCGCCGCAGTCCGCACCTACGGGCGAGGGCTATGCAATCTTTCAGGTGACGGGAATTACTCCGGCGCACGCGCCGACGTTTGCCGACTGGAAGCCTCATGTGCTGGACGACTACCGCGAGGAGCAACTGCCCGCTCTATTGGCGCAAAAGACCAAGGAACTGGCTGACCAGGCGAAGGCCTCGGGCGACCTGGCCAAGGCAGCAAAAGCAGTGGGCGCAACGGTGAAAACCAGCGATTTGATCGGTGAGACAGGCCAGGTGCCTGACTTCGGCGAAGTGGGTCAGGTAGCTCCACAACTTTTCGACATGAATGTCGGGGCGGTGAGTGGTCCCATTAGCACGGAGCGCACCGGCGTGGTGGCAAAGATCGTCGACAAGCAGGAGCCGACGGCAGGCGAAATTGCCGCGAACTTCGATCAGACGAAAGATCAACTGCTGGATCAGCGGCGGAACGAAGCATTCAGCGTCTTTTTAAGCGGCGTTTGGAACGATTACAAGAAAAGAAATCTTGTCCGCATCGACGCCAAGCCTCAGGGACAAGAGACGCCGGGCACGTAAGAGCCGATTACGGTTTGCGCGAAAGGCCCGTGGCCATTGTTGCCGCGGGCTTTTTGCATTGCGAACAACAGAGCCGGCCATGTGGGTTCTTTACCGATGCTGTGAACCGTCCTGATCCTGAATCTTCCTCATCGCTGGCCAGTATCAACTAAACTCAATTCGCCCATACCGGACATCTCAACGGTAGTGCAAGGGAAAGCAAACTTGCCTGAATGTAAGTTTTAAGCTACACTATCGCAGTGAACGGGACCGTTGCTGCTGGTATACCGGGGGCACGTGGAACCAACGTTAAGAGAGCTAAGGGTCTATGAAACTCCAACGGGGAAATGCCCTTTCGATGAATGGCTTGAGGATCTGCGTGACGCAAGAGATCGCGCTCGGATTCAAGTGCGCCTGGACCGAGCGGCGAGGGGAAACTTCGGCGACCGCAAATCTGTGGGCGGTGGCGTACTGGAGCTAAGGTTCGACTTTGGGCCTGGCTATCGCGTTTATTTTGGCGAGGACGGTGCGAGTGTCATTTTGTTGTTGATTGGCGGGGATAAAAGCACGCAAACGAAGGACATTGAAACAGCCAAACGATATTGGAACGATTATCAGGGGGTGCAAAATGCGCGGACGCTCCAGAAGCTACAGGGACGGCCTGCTCCGACGGCTAAAAGACAACGCTGAAGCGGCGAACTACCTTCAGGCGGCGCTTGAGGATTCCAACTCCGCGTTCCTCGTCGCTCTCAAGAACGTTCTGGACTCGCGAAAGGTTGCGCGGGTCGCGCGAGCCAGCAACTTAAATCGTGAGCACATCTACCAGATGCTCGGCGAAGATGGAAACCCCACCCTGAACAGCCTCGGGAAAATCATCGACGCGCTAGGGCTCCGGCTGTCGATCGGAGTTAAGAAGGAAGCCCGCGCTCGAAGAGTCGCCGCTTGATGAAAAGCGCGCCTCGGGGTCAAGCTCGTGATCGGTGACTCGGTATCGCGTCTCGGAGAAAGGCCCGTGGCCATTGTTGCCGCGGGCTTTTTTGCATCTATGCGCTGGCGCTTATCGTTGAGCGGCTGTCGCGAAGGGAAGACCGGTCACCGGCCAATGATCCGGTTGCGCGTCAACGTTGGGCGCGATGGATGCGCCGGGGAACGACGCCGGGGCCACACTGACGTTCCATCCGTCGACCACGATGAGAGCTTCCTCGCCCTTAAAATCGCTGTCCGCGACATCGATGGTGATGGTCGCCGACTCGCCGGGAACGAGAGAAACGTAGTTGTCGCTGTAAAACACCGGAAGCACGCGTTCACCCGACTTGCGGCGAAGTTGGATATGCGCCATGAGGGCAATCTGATCCGTCGGATTATGCAGCGTGACCTGAAGCAGCCTGCGGCCTGCAATTTTGCTCTCCAGATCTTCCACCTTTGCCGTGAGCGTCACCATGGGCATCCGGCTGAGAGGGGCGAAATCGTCAGGATTGTCGGGCGTGGCGCGCCAGTAAAAGTTGCTCGAGATTGGATTTCCCGCCGCGTTGCGCAGATCCAGCTTGATGAAGTGGACGGCCGAAACTTTCGCAGGAAAATCAATCGGACCAAGGTTTGTGGCAGCATCGGGCGCGGCCAGTAGCTTTGTCTCGTGCTCGTACGCGAGCGAACCATCGAGGTTGTAGACCGCGATATATGCAACCAGATCGGCGACCGGCTCGCGTTTGTTGTTGATCACCTGCACTTCGCCGTCAGCCTGGTTGTATTGGATATGCACCATCTCCGACGCGTGCATCACCGCGAAGTACGAAGACATGGGTTCGAGATCGTAGTGATAGATTTGCCACACGAAGCTCGGCTGCGCGGGATTGCTCATCCACGTAATCACGGCCGTCGTGGGATGGAAGAGCTGCGCATTGCGGCCCTCGTACATGGCGCGGAAGGCTTCGTAATTCATCAACTGCGCTTTGCGCACAAAGTCGGCGAGATTTGCAATGTTGCCGTAGCGGCCGGCAAGAATCAGCGGGTAAAGATCGCCGTGCTGATTTCCTTTGGCGAGATCGTGCGCGGCCCAATCGTCGTTGATCGTCTCCCAATCTTTTTTGGGCATCATGCCTTGGATGGATTCGAGCGTGGGCACTGAGACACTGCCGGTTTCGGTCTTGAAATAGTCGTCCGTGACCTCATAAAAAGCGCGCGGTGCCCGCCAGTCGTACGGCCCGTGAGAGCGCACGCCCGGGCCATCGGTCGAATTCGGCCAATAGAGTCGTTTGGGATCGAGCTCAGCGAGCAGCGTGCGCAGCGCGGCGTCGATCTCCGGCGGTGGATCGCCCTCGTTGCGCGCGCACCACAGCACGATGGAAGGGTGATTGCGGAAGCGCAGGATTTTGTCGCGGACGTTGGCGAGGTAGGTGGGAATGTCCGTAGGATCGGGGCCGTCGAGCGGATTCGGCTGGAAGAACTCGTCCCACACCAGGATTCCGTACTTGTCGCAGAGCTCGTAGAAGTCTTCGCCCGTGCTTTGGCCCACCCAGTTGCGAATCAAATTCAAGTGGGCAAGCTGGTGCAGGTGAATCTGCGCATCGAGCCGTTCGCGAGGGATGCGCTTCATGGCTTCGTCGAGTCCCCAATCGCCGCCCCGGATGAAGATGGGAATGCCGTTCACCGAGATTGTCAAAGTGTCAGTGCCGGGCACGGAGTAGGTAATCTTGCGAACTCCAAAATCCAGGTCGCGTGTGTCGGAGATCTCGCGGCCCTCATTGAACTCGAGATGCAGATGATAGAGATTCTGCAGGCCGTATCCATTGGGCCACCATAGCCGCGGGTGGTCGACGTGCAGCGCCGGGGTGTTTTGAGCGGTGAAGCTGATTTGCTGTGTGCTGTTCGGTGGAAGCTCCACTTGCCGCTCGAATGTAATGTTCTCGATGGTTCCGCGCACCACGCCTTCGACCGGCTTATCGCTGACGTTCTCGACGGTCGCCTGCACGGAAATGTTTGCCGAATCGATATTCGGCAGCGGCAGATCGGTGGTCACGTAGGGATCCTTCAGCACCACCGGGCCGGTTGCGGAAAGATAGACCTTCTGCCAGATGCCCGTGTCGCGATCATGAACCGGTTGGAGCCAGTCCCAGCCAATGGTCGAGAGAAATGTGGGTCCGTCGATTGCGCTGATGCCGCCGTTTTTACCGACACCGTTGCGAAGATTATGTTCATGCGGAACTCCGGGATGCGGCTGCGGCGTCACGAGCACAGCGACCACGGCATCATGGCCCGGCTTCACAAGTGCAGTGATGTCGAAGATGCCGCGAATAAAGGCCCCGCGAATGGCGCCCACTTGCGCGCCGTTCACCCACACGCCGGCGGAGTAATTGATGCCGTCGAAGTTGAGCCAGACGTGACGGCCCTTGTAGGACCTGGGAACGTGCACGATCGTTCTATACCAATACGAGGTGTGGACCAGGCTCTCGGGAATGATGCTGGTGCGGTCGTTTTCGCCGTACAAGGGCTCGGGATAGACATGGTTGTTGACGAGCGTGGTGAGAACCGTGCCGGGGACCGTGGCTGCATACCAGCCACTGGTATCGAAGCCCTCGGCGGCAACTTGCGCGCCGGGTTGGGGAACCTTCGCTACGTCCTGCAACTGCCAGCCCGAAGTGAGCGTTATGGGTTGCAGAACCACGGCAGCCTCGGCAAAACGAACCGCGAACGCAGTGAGCAAAAACGGCAGGGCGGTTAAACCAAGGAAGGAGAGAGTGCGTTCGGATGGTTTAATCAATGCGCGGTCCCCCAGCGTTCCAGGTGTGTTTCTTTGCGCGCTCAAGAGCATACACGGTCTAGCGTCTCGAGGGAAACCGGCCAGCGGATCGAAGATCAGCTGCATCTGATAAAAGGACAACATGGAATTGCAACGTTCCGCCGGAGTTCTTCTGCATGTAAGTTCGCTGCCTTCATATGGAGGAATCGGCGACCTTGGCCCTGCCGCACACGAATTTGTCGCTTTCCTGGTGCAGGCCAAACAACATATTTGGCAGGTATTGCCGCTATGTCCCACGGGATACGGAAACTCGCCTTATGCCGGCACATCTGCATTTGCCGGAAACCCGTCGCTCATCAGCCTGGAATTGCTTTCCGATTGGGGTTGGATCGATGGCGAACGAATTGCAGGCTTGCCCGGACGCAGCGGCCGCGTCGATTTCGAAGAAGTGGAGCGCCGCAAACTGCCGCTGCTTTACGAGGCTGCCGGTAATTTTCTCGATCGCGGGCTCGACGATCAAGCCTTGGCCGATCAGTGGGCAGACTTCGAGCAGTTCCTGAAAGACGAGTCGGGCTGGCTGAATGACTACGCGCTTTATGCGGTGCTGTGCCGCAAGTTCAAAACCGGCGCATGGGCCGAGTGGCCTGAGCCGCTGCGCCGCCGAGAGCCGAAGGCGCTGGGACGAGTGCACGCAGAACACGGACGCGAGCTTGCCCAGGAACGGGTTTTGCAGTTCGCCTTCCAGCAGCAGTGGGATCGGCTGCGCGAGGCCGGCGATCAAAACGGCATCAGGATTCTTGGCGATGTAGCGATCTTTGTGAGCATGGATTCAGCCGATGTGTGGGTTCATCCGGAGATTTTCGAGCTCGATGACGATCTCAAGCCGATTCGGATCGCGGGCGTTCCGCCCGACTACTTTTCCGCGACCGGCCAGCGGTGGGGCAATCCGCTGTATCGCTGGGATGTGCTTGCCGCGCGCGGATTCGACTGGTGGATTGATCGCGTGCGGCGCGCGACCGATCTCTATGACATCGTGCGCCTCGACCACTTCCGCGGCTTTGAAGCTTACTGGGCGATTCCGGCGGAGGAAGAAACCGCCGTCAACGGCGAATGGGTGAAGGCGCCGGGGCTCGAACTTTTTCGAGCCACTGAAAGGCAACTCGGCCAGCTTCCGTTTGTGGCTGAGGACCTGGGCCTGATCACACCTGAAGTGGACCTGCTGCGCCTCGAGCTGGGAATGCCGGGAATGAAGGTGCTGCAGTTCGGCTTCAGCAACAAGGGAGCGCACACGCACCTGCCGCATCGCTTTACGGTGGAAACCGTGGCTTATACCGGCACGCACGACAATGACACGACCCAGGGCTGGTGGGCCGCAGTGAGCGAAGCGGAAAAGGAAGCCGTCGAAGCTCTCGTCGGTCCGGTGGCGAATCGTCCGGCGTGGCCGCTGATTCGCGCCACTCTGGCCAGCGTGGCTGTAATGGCCGTGATCCCCGCGCAGGATCTGCTTGAACTGGGCTCTGACTCGCGCATGAACAGGCCTGCGGTAGCCGCAGGCAACTGGAGCTGGCGGGCGCCGGAGAGGTGCTGGACGGAAGAATTGGCCGCGCCGGCTGGCCGCGCTGGC
Organism: uncultured Acidobacteriaceae bacterium; assembly: GCA_963802955.1. GTDB lineage: Bacteria > Acidobacteriota > Terriglobia > Terriglobales > Acidobacteriaceae > Telmatobacter. Next base: position 32,193 of record CAWDKT010000007.1, on the reverse strand, counting down.
AGAAGTTACGGATCGGGAGAACGATCCGATGGAAAAACCAGGGACCAAGGGACTAAGTGACTGAGGGACTAAGTTTCTGACCGCTTAGTTTTGTACCAATGGGGGTGCCCCAGGTCTCGATTTTGAGACCTGGGAACAGCGAAACTGATGGTACGAATTCATGCGGTCAGAGGCCCAGTCCTTACTCCCTGCATTACCGGTAGGTTGAATCATCGAAGCGGCTCATGTCGAGAGAATCGTCGAGAACACCCAGCGTGATCACCGCGAAGGTGAAAACATGAGTATCCGGTTCGAGATGGCCGCCGAAGGCGTGGTCCGCAGTAGCGAGCGTAATGTGCGGATGCACGCGCCCGTTCATGATCATGCCGCTCATGCCAATGATGTCGGCCGGCGCGGTGGGATTCTTGATGAACAAGTCCTTCGAGGGCAGATCTCGATTTGACACCTGGTGTACCTGGTAGCCGCGCACCGATCCAAACGCGGAAAGAATGACCGCGTTCTTGATGTGCTGCTGCGCGACCATCCGCGTCAATCCGGCGAGCAGGTCGGTATCGAACTTGAAGCGCAGCACGACGATCCGCTGCAGATGCCCGCTCACCGCAAACACATCCGGCACGGCCGGACTGTTGGGCTTATGGTCGATTGCCGCGCCAAGAGAGTGGGTGGTCTCGTGGCGGGTCTCCTGCGCGGGAAGGGCGAGAGACGAGGCGAGCAACAAAACAAAAATGATCTTGTTCATTTCAATCTCCTCGAGGACGCTGCTAAGGGTCGCCTGCTCTCAATCGCAGTTTCACGCCTGTCGGTAAACCGCGGCCCCGCCGATTAAGTCCGATCGTCAAAACGGAATATCGTCATCGGAGATCTCGGCCGATTGTGCAAAGTCGTCTTGCCCTGCGGGCTGCCGCTGATCTTCATTGACTGCCGAGTTCGACGAACTTGCCGGCCTGCTGTAGCTTCCGCCATCGTCGCGTCCAGAAAGCAGGGAAAGATCGCTGACGACGATCTCTGTCCGATATACCTTCCGTCCGGCATGCTCTTTGTCATCCCAATTGCGGGTCTGGATGCGTCCCTCGATAAAGATCTTCGAGCCCTTCTTTACGTAGTCACGCACGATCTCGGCCAGGCGCCCGTAAACCACGATGTTGTGCCACTCAGTACGGTCCTGCCAATTGCCCTGTCCGTCCTTGGCCCGCTCGCTGGTGGCGAGTCCAAAAGTTGCCACCATGGTGCCGCCTCCCGTAGAACGAATTTCGGGATCCTTTCCTACGTTACCCAGCAGGAAGACTCTGTTTACGCTCTTTGCCATTTTCTTGCTCTCTCTCCTGTGCCTGTTGCCGCTGTGCCTGTGCGGGGTACTTTCTGCCAGTACAGGCCGTCGTTGGATGGAATCGTTTCGGCTCGCGCACACGGACGCAGAACCGCTCATTGCATACTCGCAAAATCTTAAACTATTCGCGGATTTCGCGCTTTGGACCGTCGCCGGAGACGCGACCGTCTGCAAAGAGCCTTGAGAAATCGCTTCAGCTCATTCGCCCTAACTCGCGGACCTGGTGCGCAACGGCTTCAAGGAAGGTCTCGACACTTGTATCCGGAGGTATTGCGAGCCCGGACTTGGCGCATAAAGCTGATGCCATGCGGTTGGCCAGAGCGGCCCGAGTTGCAAGATCCATGTCGAGCCGGCGGGCGAAGAATCCTTCCAGCACTTCGAGATCGGCCGCGGAAAGCTTTGCCAGAGCAGGAGCAGGGAGCGTGACGCGCATGTGCGGAGCCTCACCCCACGGGCCAGAAACTGTTCGCGAGGACCCCTGTGGCTGAATCGACGGCCCCGCAGCCGGTGCATGCAAAGTGAGAGAGTGCGCGCTGCTCTGGTCCCAACTCGGAGCGTCGAAGCCACGATCACGCACAACAAGCGTTCCGGCCACCATGTCGCCCAGACGCTGATTGCGCTTGCTAACGAAAATCGATACAACGCCAACGGCGTAGAAACCGGGCAGGTAATCGACAAAACGCACAAGATTGCGCGCCAGGGACTCTATAAAGTTAACGCCGCGGCCCGACTGATGGATCACGCGAATGCCGGCGACGCGCTTGCCCGGAGTGCGCCCGAAATCGAAGGCCTCAAACAGAGTGAAGTAGCCCCATTGCAGCAGGAAAATGATGAGAACGAAGACGCCGACGGCCCAGTTCGCCGAGACTCCGCCAAAAACATGCAGCGCAGGAACGATGATGGCCGCTATGATTGCGAGCACGAAGAAAGCCGCGCCCCAGATAAGGTAGTCGATCAGGATGGCGATGAAGCGGCTGCCGATTCCGGCCAGCGGCATTTCGATCGCCACGAGCTCCGGGGTATCGATGTTAAGCTGGTCTCCAATCGGCTCCATGGCAACCATTCTCTCCAATCACTGGCTTCAAAAGCGCCGCCCGTACTGGGATCGCCTGGCGGCGCTGCTTGCCCAGGCCGGCGCGGGCGGTGTGCAACAACTGACGCGCGCCGAACTGCGCGAGACTGCGCTGCTTTACCGGCAGGTGGCGAGCGATCTTTCCACGCTGCGCCAGGATTCCACGGCCCGGGCTTACGCCGAACACGTCAATCAATTATTGGCTCGCGCTCACCATATCATTTATTCCAGCCGCCGCAAAGGCTTCCTCAAGATCCTCCTCTTTCTGCGCGACGAATATCCGGCCCTCGTTCAACGCCAGATTCACTATGTTCTTCTCTCCCTGGTTCTCCTGTTGGGCGGCGCGTCGCTGGGATCGGTGCTTACGCTGGCGCGTCCGCAGTTTATGCGCCATATGCTGGGGCCGGCGATGGTCCAAACCATCGAGCGCCACGAGATGTGGACGCACTCGATTGTCGGCATCGAGCCCGTGGCGAGCAGCATGATCATGACCAACAACCTGAGCGTGTGTTTTATCGCCTTCGCCGGCGGAATCGTGTTTGGCCTGGGGCCGCTCTATTCCATGTTTTTCAACGGACTGCTGCTGGGCGTGATCGGCGTGGCCTGCCAGCAGCATGGTATGGCCGTCGATCTTTGGAGCTTTGTTGCGCCGCACGGCTCGCTGGAGCTGCCTTCAATCATCCTCGCCGGCGCATCCGGGCTGCGCCTGGCGCATGGACTCCTCTTTCCCGGGGTCTACAGCCGGCGAGAATCGGTAGCTCAAGCGGGAGTGGAAGCGACGCAGCTCGTTGCGGGGATCATACCGCTGCTGGTGGTCGCCGGCACGCTCGAGGGATTTTTCTCGCCGTCTGCCGCGCCGGTCTGGCTCAAGTTCGCGGTGGGGGGATCGCTGTTTACGCTGCTGCTGGTGTGGCTGTTCCGGCCGATCGCGGCAGCAACCACTTCGAGCGCGTGAGCGACGTAAGCGGGATCGTTTGTCTTACGCGCTTCCGCCATGAAGATGGCGATAGCTTCCTCCGATCGCAAATCCTCTGAAGGTTCGTACGGAATTACATTGATAGTCATCGCCATTACTCCGACAAAACCCTGTCATCCTGAACGAGTTTCGGCGCGTTCTGCGCGCCAAAACGAGTCGAAGGATCTGCGGTTGAATCTCGACTTCTGATCCGCCAACGAATATCATACTTCGTTACGACAAGGCATTGGTTTCCGTATGTTCCTTTTTTTCGCTTTGGCAGTTGCATCTATTGCTTTCTTCTCGATCTCAACCGAGATTGTTATGCGTGTCCGCCTAACGATTCGAGAGGCGCCTTCAAGTTCGAACCGACCAAGCTGCGAGTTACACCATCGCCCGCTCTTTCACCTTGAGATATTGATTCAACACTGCGGAGGTGAGGCGGGCGGGGTCGAGATCGAGCGTCAAGGCGCCCTGTTCGCGCAGCCGCGCCAGCAGCAGTTCACGGCGCATCGCCAATTCCTGCGCAGCCGAGGCGCGAAACATCTGCTCGACATTTTTCGGACGCGTATTCGCAACCGCTTCCACATCGGGTTGCGCCATCGCCACAAAGAGCAGCACATGGCGATGCAGCAACTGCATTGCGCCGTCGATCACCTCGGGCCGCATCGCGGTCTCCGCCAGGTCTGTGATCCACAAAATCAGCGCGCGGCGTGGTTGCCAGCGATTGAGCGTGGCGGTTGCCCGCAGGTGATCGGCCTCGCCGGCTTCCGCGCGCGCCTGCGCCAACGATTCCACGATCTGCCGTAGATGCGCCGGACCGCGGGCGGGCAGTACGCGCTGTTGCAGATGCTGCCCATAAACCAGCAGACCGACCCGGTCGCCCGAATACAACGCCAGTTGCGCCATCGCAACGGCCGTGGAGCACGCGTAGTCGAGCTTGGAGTGGCCAGACTCGGCATCGCTGTTGTCTTTCAGGATCCGCCCCTGTAGCAGTCTTCCCGCATCGAGCACGATCCACACCGGCTGGCTGCGCTCAGTCTGGTAGCGCCGCGTAATCAACTGGCCGCGCCGCGCGGTGGCCGTCCAGCACACGTCGCGCAGGTCGTCGCCTTCGAGATACTCGCGCAGGCTCTCAAAGTCGCGGCCGAGCCCGCGTTCGCGCGCCTGGCGAAGCTGCAGCTCGATCTGCCGCCCGCGCACCAGGAACATTTGCTGGTCCTCGCCCTGGCGCAGCGCCGGATATACTCGGATCGTCTGTTCGAGCGGCGCCATCGCCCACCGCTCGACAAGAGCAAGCGGGGACGCGTAGCGGAGATAAACCGCTCCCGTAAGAGCGTCGCCGCGTTCCCTCGGCTCGATTTTGTAGCGCAGCGCGGCGCCAAGGCGAGGGTAGACGCGCAAGGTTTGTGTTGCCGGTTCGGCTACGAGCGCGGCAGGCAAATCGTCGATGAGACTGCAATCCAGAACGGTTTCGGCATGGTGTTCCACCGCCAGCTCGATCTCAGTTTGGCTATCGAGCGCGGGCGCGTTGCTCCAGGAGCGCTCAACGGAGATCTGCTGCGGGGAAGGAAGCCGCAAACCATCGAGGAGCGCCGCAAGCAAAACCAGCGCGTCCCAAAGCAGCATGCCGTAGGCCAGGCGCGCATCGAAGAATCCGAGCAGCGCGAGCAGCAAGCCAGCCGCGAGCAGCCAGATGGTGCGCGGCGTCAACCCAAACGCGAATCGCCCGCGCGGACTGCATGTGGCGCTCACGGAATCGGGATGGAGCGAGGGCGAGATCATTGGGATCCCTGCAAATGTAAATCAAGCGCCATGGCCAGAGCACGATCCAACTCGGCGAGCTTCGAGTCTCGCAGGGCCCCAACATAATGTGTTAGCTCTATTTTGCGAACGCTTGCAACGCCGTCGCACAGGATCCAACTGTGATGCTTCAGGCCAGCTTCCAGACCAATGCTGACCTGGGTTGAAAGGCCCTGACCCTCCGTGAGCACAGGGGCACAGACCACCGTTGAAAACTGCGAATCGATTAGTGCCTGTCGACTCACGATCACGACGATGCGATGTTTCTTCGGATCGCCTGAAATCTTTGATACACGATACAACTCGCCCCGGCGCATGAACTTGCCACTTTCTACCGCTTAATCGAGCGGCGCCTGGTATTTCAGCACGTCTTCCATTTCGCGATTCAGGTAATCGGCATTCGCATTGATGAGTTCCAAGTCTCGTGCGTTGATTGCTTCCCGAACCTTGGCCTTGAAGTACTCTCGCAGCACGTTCTCGATAAAAGCAGACCGCGAAGCTTTGGAACCGGCGCTACGATCCACTGCGGTAAGGATATCCGATGCAAGTGTGATTGAAGTCTTCTGCTTCATACTACCATTATACTACTTCTAATCCCGCGGCACCGCAACGGCTGCCACAACATCGTTCAGTACCCGGTCAGCATCAAATCCTTCCAACTCGGCTTCGGGCTTCAGCAGGATGCGATGGCGAAGCGCGGGCAGCACGGCGCGCTTCACGTCGTCGGGAATCACGTAGTCGCGGTCCTCAAACGCAGCCAAAGCCTGTGCCACGCGCAAAAGGCAAATGGCTGCGCGCGGGCTCGCTCCCAGCGCCAGCATGGGCCACTCGCGGGTACGGCGAACGAGTTCGAGAATGTAGCCGTAAAGATCCTGCTCCACGCGAATGGCCAGAATCTCGCTGCGCGCAGCCTTCAGCAACTCCGTTGGCAATCGGCTCGATTTTGGCGTCTTCCAGAATGTCAGTGCCGGCGCTCCCATGGTGCCGCTCAAGCATCAGGCGCTCTTCTTCCAGGCTGGGATAGTTGACCTTGACCTTCAGCAGAAAGCGATCGAGCTGCGCTTCCGGCAGCGGGTAGGTGCCTTCAAAATCGATCGGGTTCTCGGTAGCGAAGACGGTGAACCACTCGGGGAGCGGACGGCGCACGCCGTCGCTCGTCACCTGTCGCTCCTCCATGCATTCGAGCAGCGCCGCCTGCGTGCGCGGCGGCATGCGATTGATTTCATCCACCAGCAGCAGGTCGGTGAAAACCGGTCCGGCGTGAAAGGCAAAGGAATCGGAGCCCGGACGGAACATCGTCGTGCCCAGAATGTCTGCCGGCATCAGGTCGGGCGTACCCTGCACGCGCTGAAAGCTCAGCCCAAGCAGCCGCGCAACCGATTTCACGATGAGCGTCTTGGCAATGCCCGGCACGCCTTCGAGCAGCACGTGACCCTGCGTGAGCACGGCGACCAGGACCTCGTCGATCACCTCACTTTGCCCGGCGATTACACGGGACCAGTTCCGCGCGCGCCGTGGCCAGCAACTGCTGGGTCGCGGGCAAAGTGCTTTGCGGCACACCTTGTTCCAAATTCCGTTCCTCGGTCATTCAGCTCTCCTTGCTTCCACTTTCAATTCACGGTCGTACCGGGGTGCCCCAGGTCTTGATTCTGAGACCTGGGATCATTCGCTCCAAAATCCGCACGCTTCAAATCTGTCTCCCGCTCGCTCTAGCGGCCGCGTCCAGCGCTTCGCCATGCCTGCTCAACGCCTGCACCAGCGCCAAAGCTTTTTTCGGGACCAGCTTGTCGTCGGCCATCGCTTCTTCACAATCTGTGAGGTCCTTCTCCAGTTCCGCAGGCGCGTGAGGAAAACGACGGCGCAGCGTATGCCCCAATTCTTCTGCGCTCATCTTGGCACCATTCAGCCCGCACAGGTCCGCCACGTGGTTGCGGAATCGTTGATAGGCCAGCTCGACTGCCGTTGCCGACGCTCCAGCCTCGGCATAGAGCGAGCCAAGCGCTTCAAGAAACTCAACAGGCGTGGAGCGCGCCGGAAGCGGCATGGCGCGCGTCGGCCCACTGCGGCGGCTGAAGCTGAACAGGACCAAGATTCCGATGCCGATCAAGCCGGTCTCAAGCAGTACGATCTCAGGCCCGCGCGCGTAGAACCATGCCGTGCGCGTCTCGCCGTGCAACGATTCGTCCCAATAAAAGTGGCGGCCATCGCGCGCTCCGAGCGAGTTCAACAAAAGATCCAGATTGTCTGCGCGGCTGATCGAGCCATTTTGAAGTGGCGTTGAACTCGCCCACCAGATCACTTCGCCCTTGCCATCGCCGTACTCCACCACGGCGGGCGCGCCGGCACAGTTGTAATCGACGCGGTCGCGCGGTTGGTCCGTTCCCCAACTAGCCTCTGGAACCATCCAAACCGTGCCCGACCCGGCGAGGGGATCGAGCCCCTGCGGCGCCAGTTGGCATGCAGCCTGGAACTGTGTAGGCGGCTGGACGTTGCTATCGGGCGCCAGGCGGCCTCCCGACCACCCAGTCACCAGGACATGCCCCCCGGTGGCAACAATATCGTGGACGGCTTTGAGATCCTCGACGGTCATCAAAACCGGATCGGCGAAGATCACCACCGTCGTTGAATCCGCGCGGGCAGCGAGATCGCTCAATGGCTGCTCCCAGCGATGGATGTCGTAACCGCTCGCCTGCAGCATGTCATAGGCGGCGCGAGCACCGTGCCTGCCGGTCAAGTAGGAGCTCGGCAGAGGATTATCGTCGCTGTTCTGGTTGCGGGCGAAGAACGCCGTGAGAAATGCCAGCACTACGACCGTAGCGAAACAGCCGACCAGCAGCTTGCGATCCTTGGCGTCGAGTGAGGCGAAGAGGGTCATTCCGGTGCCACCCCCAACGCCCGAGCCAGCTCAAGTGCCGCATCGAAGTCGGAGCCGGCAGCGGAGCGGCCGCCATACCAGGTACGCTCAAATCTCCGTGTCAGCTCGGTAAGGCTCGTCTTACGCGGATCGGCGCTTGCCATCAGGGCGAGGTACTCGCGCGGCGTGCGGGCACGGTCTGCGGGCCACAGGCGCATCGATTCCAGACGCGCGATCGACGCCCAATAAAGAAAATGAATGGCCTCGCGCCACAGGCGCTTGGCGGCCATTGCCTGCGCATCCTTGAGCCACAATTGCCACTCGCGGGCCGAAGGAGCATCGGGCGCGGGCTCGGCATCGGGAACCAGGCGGATGCGCGCGTTCCGTTCAATCCGAACCAGAAACCAGATCAGCGCCCCGCAGATTGCGACGAGGAGCAGCGCTCGCAGCACCCAGCCGATCCACGGCGCGCGTGAGCCCAGGCGCATCAGTGTGGAAAGGAATTTGTCGAGCAGATTGTCGAACCACTCGAGGAATCGCTCCCGAGGCGAAACTTCGCTCACGCCCTGGTAGGCCTTCCGCGCCAAAATCGTATTCAGCGACTTCCGTTCGGCGGAGAAATCCGGAACAGCCTCGGCGGGACTCGACGCCTGTTTTTCATCCCCCTGCAGGCGCTGGCGGGCCTGGGCCAGCAACTCGTCGACGCTTGGCGAATTGCTTTTCTGACTGGGAACAAGTGCCAGCGGGCTTTCACCCGCCGGATTGTTGGTTTTCGATGCTTTGTCGAATACGGCGCGCAGCCAGTCGTAGCGCACGTCCCGCGTAGGCGAAGATGCTGCGGGCCAGTGCACGCGATCGTCCTGCCCAATCTGCCTTGGATTGCAGGCGTCAGAATTCGCCGGTGCGGCTTGTTTTTTCGCGCGCTGCGTCTGGCACGCCAACACCAGGCCGTCGAGGTCTTCGAGATGCTGGCGATATTCCGCGAGGCTGACTTCGCCCGAGCTGGCGCCGGTAGAGAACTGCAGCGCGCCCATCGCAGGCGTCACGGCGACAAGCGCTAAAAGTGCAGCCAGTGTTCGCGCCCGGCGCGCGGAGCCATTCCACCAGGCTGACCAGGACCGCGAAAAGTTCATCGTTCTTCCACGGTATCAGGAGGCGGAGCCGGCCCGAAATTGGCCGCGGGTAAATTGGCCGCGACCGGACTTGCAGGCTCAGCGGCCGACTCGATCGGCACGGGAGAAGGTCCCACCCCATCCTGTTCCGGCACAAGCCCTGCTCGCTGCATCATCCACTCAATATCAAACCCTTCCTTGCGCACGCGCTGGTCATAATAGAAGAGCACGAGCGCGATCCATGTGATTGGAGTGAGAAGGATCTGGCCGCCAATACTCGCCAGCGCATACAGAAGACCGGCTACGATCGCTGCGGCGGCGGCAAACAGCACGCTTTTTCCCAAAACCGCAGCCAGGGTTGCCACCACGAGCGAAATCATATATCCGGCCATCGAGACAACCATGGACAGGACTACGATCAGGAGAATGAGCACAAAGATTCGGCCCCGTGTGCCCTTGCTCAACTGCCACGCTCGCGTCAGAGACTCCCACGCCGGCTTCTGCTCGACGACACAAACCGCCATGCCGATTGAATAACCGAGCGCAAGCCAAGCAATTGCGAACACGGCCACAGCGCCGACAAGAAAAGCCAGAAACCCGAGCGCGAAATCTCCGGCCATGGATGCGCCCGGCAAGGACATCGAATAGATGAGGGCGCCGATGATGCCGCTTGCAATTGCCGCCGGAATCAGCGCCACGAAAGCCGCCTGGAGCATGAGGAACCCAAGGTAAGTAAAGAATCGCGGGTGGACCTTCGCGAGCGCGCCTCGAATGGTTAACTTCTCGCCGCGCCGAGCGCTCACCGCAGCTAAAGTGAGCCCTGCGGCCGAGTAAACATAGGCAGCGAGGTAGACGGGAATTGCCGCCAGAAGATAGACCGCGGCAGTCAATCCGGGCACAAACACCGAATGCATGCCGCCGCTTCGAGGAATGCCCGTAATAGCCAGAATCGCGACGGCGGGAATGAGCAGGACGACCGAAAACGCGACGGGCAGAGCAGCCGCTCCCGCGAAAAGCAGGAAGTTACGCCGATAGAGCTGCACCGTGCGATCGAGGATCTCGCCGAGAGTTAAGGGCCGCAGGTGCTGGTCGATTGCTGTATTCATCCCAAGTGGGTTCCTCTTCAGAAGCTTGCGTTACTGCGGCAGCCCAGGCGGGCCAGGCTGTGGCGTCAGTCCCGCGGCCCGCATCATCCACTCAATGTCGAAACCTTCTTTGCGGACTCGCTGATCGTAATAAAACAGGGTGAGACCCGTGGAATAGATGGGGCCGATCAAAGTATTGGTGACGAAGCCGGCAACTTCAGAGAGTGCCAGCCAACCGAGCGGCAATGCGTGCCCGGGATGCTTCAGGCCAACAATAAGAAATGGAAACCCGAACAAGATGCCTAACAGCAATCGGACCATGTAGACCAGAAGCCAAAGCACAAAGATTCGGCCGCGCGAGCCGATGCTTAAGTCGATGCTGCGCCGGATCGCTTGTCTGGTGGGTAGATCCTCAACCACGCATGCCGGCATGGCCAGCGAATAGCGCAACCACATGATGACGCCATAGATTGAAGCGCCAATGAACAATGGCGCCAGGATCAGGATGGCGCCGAGCACGCCGATGGCCGCCGATGGGCTCATGGAAGCGTGCTGCGAAGTCTGAGGATTGAAAAGGAATCCGCGAGGCATGACGGCGAAGAGAATTGCAAACAACGCCACGTAGAGGACGTAGAGCGGCGCCCAGGCGCGAAACACGGTGACGGCCATGACCCAGAGATAGCGGCGCAGCCCGGAAAGGACACTGCTTGCGGCACTGCGGATCGTCGCCGGCTCACCCAGATAGATCCACGCGACAGCACGATTGAATGCGGCAATGGCGAGCCCGGCCACGAGTGCGACAGCCAGAACCTCAATGCCGAGCGAAGCGGCGTAGGCCCACTCCAAATGCGGCGGAATATGCGGATATCCGAGTAAAGTGAGCGCGCCAAGGTGAAGCATCTGCACCAGCAGCATGGTCCCCGCAAAGATTGCGGAGATTCCTGCGAAGAGCAAAAAATGATTGCGGTAAAGTTCGGCGGTGCGGTCCAGAATTTCGCCGAGGGTCAGAGGCCGAAGCTGGTTGTTCATTCCTTCCTCTGCATTTTCAAAAACGATGGTCGCGTACTACGCCAGAGTTTTCGCTTAGGCGCGCTTCGACGCCTGCGCGGGGCGAATATGCCGGCGCAAGCGGCTGAAATTCGGCGCGCAAGCTCGATCGTGTGAACGCTTGCAGGGATCGTAGCACAGGGTGGGCTTTTGGAGGCGTGCTTTGGCAACGAGTGGGTGCCGCATTCCGGGTGGCCATACATTTTTTGTTCTTTCTGGTAACTAATCCTTTAGTTGTTCGTCTATGGTTGTGTGAGTTCGAGGTGCGAGCTCCGAGAGTACCCCATAGAATCAGCGAGATAACATGCCACCAAAGAAATCAAGCACGCTGACCGAGGCGGAACTGAGGCTCATGAAGATCCTCTGGCGGCGTGGCGAGTCGGCAGTGACCGACCTTGTTGCTGCCTTGCCGGACAGCGAACCGCTGGCCTATAACTCGGTCCTCACCACGATTCGCATCCTTGAACAGAAAGGCTACGTGGAGCACCGGCAGGAAGGCCGGGCCTTCGTATATCGCGCCTGCGTTCAAGAGCAAGAGGCGGGCCGATCCGAGGTGCGCAATGTGCTGAATCGCTTCTTCGGCAACTCGCGTGAAAAGCTGGTGTTATCACTGCTGGGTGACGAAGAGGTTTCGGCGCAAGAGTTGGAGCGTTTGCGCGAAGCCATTCGGAATGCATCTCAAGATGAGGAGGGCGAGAGCTAGAAGATGCAGCCGATTCTGATGGCCAATGCGTTGCACACGATGCATGCCGAGGTGGGGAGCCGCACTGCAGCGATCTTCGCCGGGTTCGCGCGCTCCGCAGCGCCTGCAGCAGTAGACGCACTTTGGCAGGGCGCGCTTGTAGCAGTTGCCTTGGTTCTCTGCCTGCGCCTGTTGCCACGAGTTTCGGCTACGCACCGGTTTGCGATTTGGGCCTCGGCATTCGCGGCAGTTGCCGCGTTGCCATTCCTGCCCGGCCTTATCCGTGGCTGGTCAATGGGATTGGGGGGAATCGCCGCGGTGCAATCATCCGCGTTGCCGAGCGTGACGGTAAAGCCCTGGTTGCAGCTCGACAGCCGCTGGGCGCTGGTGGTCGCCGCATTATGGCTGGCCGCATCGCTTGTGCGCGGGGCCGATCTGGTTTTCCATTCACATCGACTGCGCAACTTGTGGGAGAACGCGGTTCCGATTCAACTGGAACCACATTTACGCTTACTGCTGGCTGCCGCGTTTCCGGCGCGCCGACCCATCGAAGTCTGCACGACGCACGAGCTCGACCGCCCCAGCGTGATCGGCTTTTTTGCCCCGCGCATCCTTATTCCAGACTGGCTTCTTGAACGGCTCACGCCCGGCGAACTGGAACACGTTGTTCTGCATGAAGTTGAGCACCTGAGACGCCGCGACGACTGGACCAATCTGCTGCAGAAGTTTTTCCTGGTTCTGTTTCCTTTGAATCCCGCGCTGGCCTGGATGGAGCGGCGGCTTTGCCGCGAACGCGAGATGGCTTGCGATGAAGGAGTCGTGCACCGGACGCAGGCTCCGCGTGCCTATGCGGCATGCCTTACCAGCCTGGCAGAGCGATCGCTCAAACGGCGCACGCAGATGCTCTCGCTCGGCGCGTTCGAGCGGCGGCCCGAGCTGGTTCACCGGGTGCACAGCATTCTATGGCGGGGACGGGTGCTGCATCCGATCGCCGCGCGTGCCTGGATCGGCGCGGTCGGTTGCGGTCTGGTTCTGGGTGCAGTGGAAATGGCGCGTTGCCCGCAGATGGTTGGATTCGTTCCGGCAACAGCGAACAGTGCGACGCACAATATAGCCAGCGCGTCGGCAACGCCGACGGCCCCGGCAATAGTGCACACTGCTTCTTCGCCGGTTCGTCAGACAGAAAGCGCAAGTGCTTCGGAAGTATTCCCGGCTGCGAGCGAAATGAAGCCGCTGTCACGGTTCCGAGCCGTCGAGACCAAGGCGATTATGGCTCCGCGCCGCAGCAGAAACGAGTCCGAAGCCGGCCCGATGATCGCCGCTTCAGAGCGTCCCAGCCCCGAGCACTCATTCCGCGCAATCGAACGAAATGCTCCAGGCCTTGAAGTCAGCGGCGGCGCGCATCAGGTGCTGTTGAAGGCGCAGACGCCAAGCTCCGTGGCGGCCGCCGCAACGCCCGGGCCGAGGATGATCTTGTTAACGGAGTGGGAGCAAGTGGAGACTCTTCCACGTAAGAACCGGCAAATGGCCGATTACGACACCGGAGCGGGCGATCCACAGCAAAACCCAGATGCTCTGAATCAGCAGGCCGAACAACCCGCTTCGCAAATTACTGTCACGCGCGTAATCTTGACGGTTTATCCGGTGAACCCCGCGCTCAAGGTAAAAAAGCGAGCCACAGCAGTTTCCAATTTTGGCGAATCGGCCGCGGTGCCCTTCGATGGCGGCTGGCTGGTCTTCGAACTTTAACTAAGCAAGTCAACCCAAATGGAGAGAATCATCATGCCCAGAACAACTAATTCTTTAGTAGCGAGAGCCAAGCGCTTCGCTGTCCCCGCGGGTATTCTCGCAACAATACTGTTTGCATTTGCCTTTCTTTTTGACTATGGAAGGGCAAATGCCGCTGCCGGCGGTTCGCTTGACCAAAGCAGCGTGTCCCCATTGATCGCGCTCAACGATGCGGTTGAAGCGGTCGCAGCGCACGTCACGCCGGCAGTTGTGAACGTTGCCGTGACGTCGCACGTGAACCCTGACGACCAGAACTCCGACAATGGCCAGGGATCCGGCGGCATGAATCCGCAGGATCTTCCACCGGGGATGCGGCAGTTCTTTTTCGGCTTCGGCGGCAACGGCCAGCAGATGAAACCGCAGCCGCAGTTTGAGCACGGCATCGGCAGCGGCGTGATCATCTCGCCTGACGGTTACATCGTGACCAACGATCACGTGGTGGATGGCGCTACGCAAATCCGCGTCACTCTAAACGACCGGCGCGTCTTCCCGGCAAAAGTAGTCGGCGTTGACAAGCTGAACGACGTTGCCGTGATCAAGATCGATGCGCAAAACCTTCCCACCGCTCCATGGGGTGATTCGGCGAAGCTGCGCCCGGGCGAAACCGTGCTGGCCTTCGGCAATCCCTTCGGCAACTTCCCCTTCACCGTCACGCGTGGAATCGTGAGCGGCCTTGACCGGCCCAATCCGTATTCCGACGATCCGCGCAAGCCGGGCGCCTTCATTCAGACAGACGCGGCCATCAATCCCGGTAACTCCGGCGGACCGCTGGTGAATGCCTATGGGCAGGTGATTGGCATCGATACCTTCATCATCTCGGGTAGCGGATCGTTCGCCGGAGCGGGCTTTGCGATTCCCTCGCAGATCGTTCAGACGTCGGTAAACGAGATCATCAAGAACGGAAAAGTGCAACACGGCTACCTGGGCATCGGTATCAACTCTGTGACGCCCGAGAACTCGTCGTTCTTCAATCTGCCCGACGCCAGTGGCGCGATCGTCAGCGAGGTCACGCCGGATTCGCCCGCGAGCAATGCAGGCCTGAAGAGCGGCGACGTACTCCGCGAAATGAATGGCAAGAAGATCGACAACGCGAGCAGCTTCCAGGTGGCCGTGAGCGAGATGGCCCCCGGAACGCAGATCAATCTGGACATCCTTCGTGACGGCAAACCCGATACCATTCACGCGACGGTGGGCCAGTACCACAGTGGCAACAACAGCCAAGAGGCGAGCAATGGCGCCTCCGGAAATGAACACGCGCAGCTCGGCATTTCGGTGGCCAACCTCACTGCGGACGTGCGGCAGCAATACAACGTGCCCGGCAATGTAAACGGCGCGGTCATCGAGTCGGTGCGTCCGGGCAGTCCGGCGGACGATGCCGGTCTGACTCCCGGCGATGTGATTCTCAGCATCGATCGGCATCCCGTGGAGAACGCCGATAGCCTCGTAAGTCAAATGCACGCGCAGCCGGCAGGAAAAGATGTTCTGCTGCTGGTATGGGCAAACGGCGGATCGAGCTACCTGGTCATTCATCCCGCAGCGAACTCGCAGAATGGCTAAGCGATAGCGGCCGTCCGCGGCGCCAGTGCGCAATTTCTTGGCGCCGTCGGTGCAGCCGCGATGTTTGTTCCAGACCAGCGTCATGAGCGGCTTGACGAATCGGGGTTCTCTCGGGGAGAGAGGACTCCGATTCGACGGTCTGAGACAATCGGCCCCCACCCTTGCTGCAAGCAAGTTTTTGCGGCCAGTGTGAGAAAGCCGTTTGACTTACCCGGCGAAAAGGAAGTCCCAGGAATCATCCAGAAACATCCAGCGCTGCGTGCTGAACCAGCTTGTGGGCAGGGCGGGCACGTGAAGCAGGGTATGGCCGCCGGCGCACATAAGCTCTGTGCCGCTCCAATCCAGGAAAGTTCGAGAGACAAATCCAACCTCTGCGGGGTGCACGACCCGCCTGAGGCAGACCGGACAGCGCCGGCCCTGATCCACGAGCGCCCAGCGCACCCCAAACAGGCAGATCGAAAAGGAAGTAACCGCCTGAATGTACGCTCCGGAAGCTGAGAACGCCGGAAAATGCCCGTAGGCCAAATCGATCGACGCGAAGTACGCAATCAGCAGGAGGAATGCAACCTTGGCGCCCAGAAATCCAATGCGCAGAGCCCTTCGCATCCAGGAAAGTTTTTGGGAGTTCAAGACGAATTCCGCAGACGATACCGGAGCAACGGCAGGCAGAGCCAGGAGCGCAAGAAACGCGGCGAATAGAAAGATGCCCCATGGTCCGGGGATTTGCTCTTCGAGAGACTTGCCCATATAGCCATGTTCGGCGTAGCGCGAGTTATACGAAGTGATGTGGACGTACCCGTCCCACATCTCGGCCCGCCCCCTCTGCGTGAGGTGGGCAACCACATAGCCCGCGCCCGTCGGGTTGATCTCCGATTCCGATTCGAGCAGCCACGCATCGACCCGGCCCGGCATCTTCAAAACGTCATCCGGCGCAATGCCGACGACCTGGCCCAGGTGGTTTCCGACAAGAAGCTTTTTGCCCACGATGGCAGGGTCGTCGCCAAATTCGCGCCGCCACGCGCGCTCACTCAGGATTAGCCGCGGCAGGTCGCCCGGATGTTCATCGTTGCGAGTCGTGCTGCGCATCGACCAGCCGACCAAGGTGAAGAGATTCGCGCTGGCCTGCGCCACTTGCCACGTTGCAGTGTTTCGCGATGCAAGTTGAACCGGTTCCCTTGTGACGCGATAGAACGCGAAACCGTCGAAGTAATGCTGCCTGCTGCGCTGCCAGATGCGAACCTGCTCCATCGCCATGGTTGGCGTGGCGTAGTCTGCCGATGCTTCGTCCTGGATCATGATCGTTCCCGGCCTCACCTGGCTCCCTGCAAAAAAATGTTCCGCGCGAACGCCGGGCAATACGAGCGCGAAGAAATAGCTCGCGAACAAAATGCCTGCGAGGGCGGCGAGACATGCGGCGGCGGACCCTCGAAACGGGGCAGATCGGGACTGGTTTTGCCATGCGAGGCGCCGCAGACACAACGCGTCCTGAAAAGCTCCGAGACAAAACAAGGCGAGCTCGCGCTGTGCCGGCCATGAATCCGCGCCGGTCCCCACACTCGAACGGCGCGCATGCCAGAGTTCCGACTCCCATTCCATGAGCCACTCCGCGCGATGTCTCTGCGGCAGCAGGAGGGACGCGAAGCGAAGCAGATTGCGATCGAGAGCCTGAAAAGCCTGTGCGGAGCGAGGTGTCATAGCGACTTCACCTCTTCAGGCGGGATGAGGCGCTCGAGCAACGGGTAGCGTTTGCGGGACGCGCGGAGCGCAGCCGAACCGGCCGTAGTTAATTTGTAATACTTTCGCGGCGGTCTCTGTTCGGCGGCAGCGATCGATTGCCGTTCCCAGCGCGAGCCGATGAGGCCGTCGCGTTCCAGGCGGCGCATGGCCGGATAGACCGTTCCGCTGGGCAGGCCGGTGGTTTCCATGATGCTGAAGCCGTAGACCAGCCCGGCATCAATCGCCTGCAGGATCATGGCCGCAGTGTGAGAGAGTTTGGCGTCGGTGGCCATGACGCATTGTAACTATGTAGAAAGCTACTTGACAATAGGCAGCAGTGCGAATACTGAATACTACATAGGGAGGGGTCGGCCATGCTGGAACTGAAGGGTCTCTATAAGCAGTACCGCGGTATCCCTGCGATCGAAGACGTCTCGTTTACGCTGGCGCCGGGCGAAATAGTTGGCTTTCTGGGGCCGAACGGCGCCGGAAAATCGACGACGGTGAAGATCGTCACCGGAATGCTTCGGCCGGACGCCGGACGCGTGCTCTTTGAAGGCCGCGATATTCGCGAGGATATGGTTGCGTTTCGCCGCGTAGTTGGCTACGTCCCGGAAGAAGCGCACCTTTATGGCTACATGTCGGGACTGGAGTACCTGCAACTGGTGGGACGGCTGCGCGGATTCTCAGAGGCCGTGATTGAAGCCAAAGCTACCGGACTGCTGAAGCTTCTTCATCTGGAATCGTCGCAGCACTCGCCGATTTCCACCTATTCGAAAGGGATGCGGCAGCGCGTGCTGATCGCGGCTGCTTTGCTGCACGATCCCCGGCTCTTGATCTTCGACGAACCGCTTTCGGGTCTCGATGTGGTCTCGGGGCGCCTGCTCAAGGACCTGCTGGAACTGCTCGCGGCTGAGGGCAAAGCGGTGCTGTATATCTCGCACGTGCTGGAGGTGGTGGAGCAGGTCTGCAGCCGGGTCGTGGTGATTGCGAAGGGGAGAATTCTGGCCGACGCGCCGCCATCGAAGCTGACCCAACTGATGAGCCTGCCAAATCTGGAAAGCGTTTTTGCGCAGTTGGTGCAACAGCAGGACACGGCAGCCCAGGCACGGCAGATAGTGGATGTAATGCGGATTGGCCATGCGTGAAGGTTTCGAGCGGCTCCTGTTGATGTCCGATTCCGAAGTGCTGCCGTTGCGGGCGCAGGCAGCAAAGGGGCCGGTCCGCGAGCCCGAGCGGAGCCAGTTTGCGCACCTGCTGCGTCACTTTCTGGAGCGCTTCTTCAATCACGAGACCGCCTCGCCCGATGGCGACGCCAAGACGCGGGTGGTGCAGATTGCCTTTGCCGCCGGTCTGCCGCCGTTCGTCATCGCCATGTATTTGTGGCCCGTATATCACCGGATTATCGAAGCGACGATACGCCACCATCTGCTGCCCGATCGGCCGCCGTACTGGCTGCAGGTGAATCATCACTTCTTTTTCGTCATCTATTCATTCGTCGCGGTTGGGATTGCGACGGTTTTCGAGTGGGACCTGTTCTTTCCCGATCTGCTTGACCTGTTTGTGCTCAAACCGCTGCCGATTCCGGACCGGCGCCTGTTTCTTGCGCGCGTGGCGGCAATCGCTGTGTTTGTTGGCGGGTTTTTGTTCGATGCGAATATCTTTGCCACCGTCGTCCTGGTTCCCGCCATCGATCCCCCGAATCTGCCGCGGTTTCTGGCCGGACACATTCTGGCGACTGGCGGCGCGGGACTGTTTGCCGCTTTATTTGTTCTGGCCTTCGAATGCGTCGTGCTCTCGGTCTTCGGTGAGCGATGGTTTCGCAGAATTTCGCTGTTGATGCAGGGGCTTTCGATCGCGCTGCTGCTGATGCTTCTGCTGTTGTTTCCAGTGTTCTCCGGCGTGGTTCCCAACCTGCTGCAGTCGGGCGCATGGTATGTACGCTGCTTTCCTCCTTTCTGGTTTTTGGGCATCTACCAGCGCTTGATGGAGGGGCCTGGGGCGCTCGCGATCTACGGGCAACTTGCGCGAACTGGATGCATGGCAATGCTTGCGGCCGGCGCGATCGTAATCCTTAGCTACCCGGTGGCCTATCTGCGAAGGACGCGCCAGATTGTTGAAGGGGTTCATTTGCATTCGGCCGGACGCTGGGCGGAAGGGGTCGTTGCGCGCGTGGTGAATGCGGTCCTTGTTCGCCGGCCGGAAAGGCGCGCCATTTTTCATTACATTACGCAAACCCTTTTTCGCGTGCCGCACTATCGCATTTATCTGGTTCTTTATGGGGGCGTGGGCCTATCGATCATGGTTGCCGGCGCTCTACGCTTTTCTGTTGTACAGGGTCAGGTGCAGGCAGTGGTTTCGGCCGACGGTTTGCGCGCCTCGAGCGGGATTGCTGCTTTCTGGGCGGTTACAGGGCTGCGCCTGGCTTTTTTGTCGCCGGGCAACCGGCAGGGCAGTTGGATCTTCGAGTTTGTGCACGGCCGGCCGCCGGAGTTTCGTGCGGCGCTTGGGCAACTGCGCGCAGCCAGGACCTGGGCGCTTCTCTTTGTGGCCGGCCTGACCGGCGCCACGTTCCTGATCGATTGCGCAATCGCTCCGCCGGAGCTGCTTTCATGGCGCGCACTTGCCGCCCAGGCATTCGTTGCGGCGGGCATGTGCCTGATTTTGACCAACCTCTTCTTTCTTCATGTCACCACCGTGGCGTTCACGGGCGGAAAGAAGGCTGAAGAGCCGAATCCTGCGTTGGCGATTGCAAAGTATTTCACTTTCTTTCCGATTGTGGTCTGGCTTTCGGTCTTCTCTGGGCCGTGGATCGAGCCGGATTTTTGGCGCTATGTGGCAACTGCGGCCGTTATTGCCGCGGCGCATGCGTTGATCGAGACCCGCCATCGAGCGATTGTTCGCGAATACTGCCAGATCTCCGACCCCGGCGACGGCGAAACCCCGTTCCTGATGCGAATCGACCTTCCCAAAGTACGGTGAGAGGGCACAGCGTCGCCGCTTCGTCCGATCTGTGCGGTGACGGAGCGAGCAACTTTGCCCTGCCGGCGTGTCCGGAAGTGAACAGGAATTTGCATTTATGGACAGATCGGGAGCGAAGCATGCCCTGGACATAATTTTCTATAGCTTTGTCTTATTTGAAGTTGACCGAATCTGAAGCATCGGAATCATGGCCCTTAAATTGCACTCCGGCATCGTAATTTCGTTTCAGGGAGGGAGCGCAATGGCCTATTTTGAACGGATGCGCGACGTCATTTCGGAACCGTTCAGTTCCGGCGTCATCCAGCAGCGCGCGGCGGCCGGGTGGCAGATGGTTGCAATCGAGTGGCGGCGCGAGTTGCCAGACGCGGAGGCCCCGACGGGCGGCGAGTTCGACGAGAACGTTCCATACGGGCTGCGTGTCTCCGACGACTGCAAGCGGCTGGAGTCTGACCCCGCCGAGCACCGGGCGCTGATGCTGATGATGGAGTTGGTGACGATGGACTGTTCCTATTCAGAGATTGTCGCCACGTTGAATGAAGAAGGGTACCGCATGAGAAACGGCCGGCCGTGGAACCGCGTTGCCGTCTTCAGGATGATTCCCCGGCTGATCGAGGTGGGGCCGCGCTTCTTCCCGTCCGAAGAGTGGGTCGAACGCCTCCAGCACTTCGAAAATCCCCATGCTGAGACAGCGGCCGATCAGCCTCGAACGAATCCACACTCCTGGCGCAACCTGTTCAAGCGGCGCTAACAATTGAGAAGCCGCCGGATTGACACAGGACAGGGCCATCGTGGATTGTTTACGTGGACCGCGAGGCAACCAAAAAGAGGCGTTGGAGGGATGGATGGCCAAGGCAAAGATCATTGATACACATGCTCATTTGGGCGAGTGCTGCGTTTTCGGCTTATTCGCCACCGAAGAAGAAATGCTGCGGCGCATGGACGAGAATGGCGTCGACGCAACCATCGTTCAACCCTATCCGGGAGCGAAGGATTTCCTGAAGCGGCACGATGAGATCGCCGAGCTTTGCGCAAAGCATCCGGGAAGATTCTTTGGCTTGGCCAGCCTGAGCCCGCACATCGGGCGCGAGCGATACCAGCGGGAAGTGGAGCGATGCATCAAGGATCTGAAGTTTGTCGCCGTGAAGCTGCACACGATCGGGCACGGAGTGAATCCGCTGAGCGAAGACGGCAACCTGGTATTTGAGACGGCCCACGAACTCGGCATTCCGGCAATGGTGCATACCGGCGCGGGCATTCCCTTTGCGCTGCCTGCGCTGTGCATGCCTGCCGCTCAGAAGTATCCCGGCCTCAAAATCGTTCTTGCGCACGCCGGCATGGGAATTCTAAGTGCAGAAGCACAGGTCGCGGCTTCGATCTTCAAGAACCTCTACCTTGAGACGTCGTGGTGCATGGGAGAAGACATTCGGTGGATGATCGATACCATTGGCCCGGACCGGGTGATGATGGGCGCAGATCTTCCGAGCAACGTGCCGGTGGAGTTTGCCAAGTATCGGGCGTTGGATCTCGCGCCTGACGTATTCGACAAAGTGATGGGCAAGACGGCCATTGAAGTCTTCAACCTGCGCTGGCCCAGCTAGCCTCGCGCGTCACTGATTCCGACGGTTCTCGAAAGCCCGCGAAGCGGGGGTCAGACCGTAGCCCCACGGCGCAAGCCTGGGGAAAGAATCGAAAAGCGAGGCGATCGCCCCGCTGGGCGCCTGAGGAGGGCAGCTTTCTGACGCGGCCCGCAAGCGCGTCGTGGAGTGCAAAACAGTCGCCAATGAGTTGGACGGGGCATCGAGCTCGGATCGAACGGAGAGGAACGTTTCACCAAGCTGCAACGAGGAGATCTCTCATGACTATGCTCGACGGCATCAGAAATTCACTTTTGCTGGGCCTTTTAACTGCCGTGGGAGGGTATGCCCAGCAGCCGTCAACTTCCGCTTCGCAAACCATCGAACAACGCATTGCTCACACCGACCCCAGCAAATACCATCACTTCGTCGGGGTGCATAACGGTCCGGGCTCGATGGATTTCCGCCAGATGCTGGGCGCCGATGCCGTAGAGCCGAACCTGATCTTCTTTCATCGCGGAGTCATCAATCCGAAAAGCGGCATCGGCCAGCACTTTCACAATCAGTGTGAGGAGATGTTCGTCATTCTTGACGGAGAGGCCGAGTTCACCATAGATGGCCGGACTTCGATCCTCAAAGGTCCCGCAGGCGCTCCGGATCGCATGGGCCATTCGCATGGAATCTATAACCCGACTGACAAGCCCATCCAGTGGCTCAACATTAACGTGGGCATGACGAAGGTCTATGACACTTTCAATCTTGACGATCCTCATCTGAATGCGACGATCGATCCGATTCCGCAGTTCATCAGTTTCAGGGCTGATCGGTCCCTGCTCAGGCCGGTGAACAACATGGACGGCGGCACCGGGACGGTTCAATACCGCCGCGCACTCGGCCCCACGGTGTTCACGACCACTTGGTCCTGGGTCGATCACCTTCTTCTTCCGCCGGGTACCTCCGTGGGCCCGAGCGCTAAGCCCGATTTTGCGGAGGTCTATTACGTGATGTCGGGTGACGGTACTGTGACGCTGGGATCGGAGTCGGCGAATATTCACACCGGGGATGCGATCCCGGTTCGGCTCAACGAAACGCGCACGCTGAAGAATACGGGAGACGGGCCGCTGGAGTTTCTCGTGATTGGAGTGGCGAAGGATACGGCGGCCAAGGACGCACTGATGGCCACTCCCATGTTTCCGCGCCGCTAAGGCGCAAACCCGTGAAGGGATTGCCCGATTGGAGAATTGAATGAAGCTTATCGCAAGTTTTGGTGCGGATCACGCGCTGCTTTATCCTGCCGGAGAAAATGCCGGTGGTGGACCATCGGCAACGGCGGCAAAGGGCCCGATTGTTCTCTATTGCGATTTGGCGGTGGATCCCAAGCGGGAGCGGGAGATGCTGGACCGCTTCCATCGTGAATTCAAACCCGCTGCCGAGAAGTTCGACGGCTTCATCGACTTGAAGCTGCTCAAGCTTCGCAAGGTGATGCAAGGCCCGGCCCCCGCTCCGGGCATCAATTATCGCTTTCAGTTGACGTTTGAAAGCGAAGAGAAACGCCAGATCTGGATTGCTTCCGACGTGCACAGCAAGGTGTGGCCGCGCATGGAAGAATTCCTCACCGACATGGGGTACATCGTATTGCTCACTGACAGCATGTGAAATGAGATCGGGTCGAGCGGGACCGAACAGGGCGTGGAGGAGATTAACTATAGCTGTCATCCTGAGCGGGTGAGAATGATTTTGGAAAATACTGATTCAAATAAGCCTAACTCCGATGATTGTTGCTGTGTAGAAACTGTGCAGGGAAATTGTGCATTTTTCAGCAAATCTCCGCCTCATCCAACGCTCAATCCTTGCGATTGCTCTACGCTTACAGACCGAGGCTCGATCTTCTCTCCCAACTCCTGTTGAGAGAGGGCTGTCGCTTTCGATACATCTTTGTTCAACTCGTATCCTAGCGCCTTGGCGTCGTTTGTGTACATCTGCACGTCGAACTGAGCGCGCGAAACAGACACATAGGCCATGCGGCTGTTCACAAGTTCTGGAGCCTGTTCCGTGTCCACATGGATCAGCACGCGGTCTGCGGTCTGGCCCTGGCTGCTATGGCTCGTCACCGCATAACCGTAGTCGAGATGCGGATGCTGTCGTGCGTTGAACTCGACCTCGCGCCCTGAGTCCATGCGCAACCTGAGACTACCGTCGGCCTCGATCCGCTCGATGGTTCCCAACTCGCGGTTAGCGAGTTTCTGTTCACGGTAAGGGGCGGTGAGTTGCACGCGGTCGCCCTGCGCGAGCAACCGCTCGCTGTCGCGGTAGACCGTCACGCCCTGCAAACGGCGCGGATCGTAGCTCAACTCATCATTGCCGTGCCGCTTCACTGTTAGCGTATTGCTCTCGCGGTCTACGTGCGATACTCGCGCGTATTCTCCCGGCTCAATGCCGAGAGGCTTCGAGCCCTTCGAGTAGCGCAGTACATCGCCCTTCTCGTAGTTCTGCGCGTGCTGCCGGTCTGCGCCGGTCACGTCCTGTCGCGCGTAGAGCACGTGTACGCGGTGCTCGTCGGTTGAGACTTTGCCCTCGCTCTGCATCGTGCGATGGATGGCCTCGTTGATCTCGCGGCGCGAAGCATTGTCCGGAGACACAACCAATGTCCGTTCCGGGGAGCGCACGTACTCGCGGGCGATTTCGTTGATGCGCTGCTCATGGTCGGCGATTTCATGCACGCGACCCTGGCTGTTGAGATTGCCGATGGCTTCGCGCACTTGGCCGCGCGCAAGCTGCTCCACGGCCTCTTTGAGCGCCGGATCTTTCTGCCGGATAATCTCATCCAGTCTGGCCGTACGCATTCCCGCTTCCTGCAACTGCGCATAGGGCCGTCCCGCTTCGACCGCCTCGTGCTGGCGCACGTCGCCGACGAATAGAACCCGATCATTTTCCTTTAGCCGCTCCACGAACGTGTGCAAATGGCGAGTGCTCGCCATGCTCGATTCATCGATCACATAGAACCGTTTCTGTCCATCGTCCGGCTGCTCGCCGCGTGCAAGATGCCGTTGCAACGTCTGCGTCTCGATGCCAGCTTCGGCGAGCTTCTGCGCGGCTCTGGATGTCGGTGCAAGCCCTTCGACGTGATACCCGGCCAACTCCGTCGCTTCGCGGACAGCGGCTAAGGATGTGGTCTTTCCGGCCCCAGCTACGCCTTCAAGCGCCATCATGCGGTCACGGCTCGTCAGCACATTTTCGACCGCGTGCCGCTGGCTTATGCTCAAGTGTGGATGCTGCTCCATCGTCTGCTGCCGGACCTGGCCGTCGGCCAGCACCTCGCGTGTGCCCTGGCCCATCTTCATGCGCTCGATCAGCTCGCGCTCGTAGCCCTGCATCTCAGGCGTCGTGAACGCGCGGCCTGCCGAGCCCGGCCTGCGTTCCACTTCGATCAGTTCTTGGCCTTCCACACGCCGCTCGAACTCGGCGCGCACCTCCGGCAACCTGGCCTCGCCCATCGTGTGCTTGAGAGCATCGCGCATCAACGTTCTTTCATCGGCCACGGCCTCGCGCTCCATGCCGCGCTCGCGCGCATAACTCATACCCTGCCGGGCGGCAACCCCGGACTCCTCCGGCTTTAGTTCCACTCCGGGCCGATGTGCCGCCTCTTTGATAACGGTCTGCGGCTGCTGGCCGTGTTCGGTGGCGAGCCTCTGATGTTGTGCCCGCACTTCTTCATGCGAGAGCGGCTGCTTGGCGTCGCGTGTCTGATGCGCCGCGATCTGTGCGGCGCCAGCCCCGCGCACGCCCGCCTTTTCCATGTGTTCCTCGATCTGCTGCCGCCGTGGACTCGACGCCTCCAGATACTCGCGCGTGTAGCCCTTGATCTCAGGCTGCCCGTGCGCGCCGCGCTCGATCTCGTAACCAAGCTGTTGCAACCGCGCCGTCAGCTCCGAGCGATATACCGCCGTCGCATACTGTTGTGTCCGGTAAAGCTCCCGAGGCTGTAACGCCCGCGTCTGGCCGTCCGCGGTTTCGGTCACATTGAAGACGACCGCGTGCGTGTGTAACTGCGGCGCGGCATACCCATCCACAGGGCGGCTGCTGTCATGCTCGAACTTGGCGACGGCCCACCGGCCCGTGGTCTGCGCCGGGACGTTACCGCCCATCCTCGCCTGCACGTACTTTTCCATCTCGTCAAGCGCCGTCTTCACGCTCTCCCGGTGGGCCTCTCTCACGCGGTTGTCGCCGCCAACCAATGCTGTCAGCGACACACTCTTGGGCGCGCTGAACGTCGCATCCCATCCGGCCCGGTGCTCTATCGTGCGCACGGTTTCGCCCTGCGCGTTCACGTACTCGCGCGCCGTCTGATGCCGCACCAACTGTTCGCCCGTCTCCGGGTGCTGGCCCTCGGCCAGCCGCGCGAACTGCTGCTCTTGAACTTCCCCCTGCAATCCCCATTGCGCGGCAAGCTGGCCCTGCCACTCGCCGCGCACGCGCTCGCCTTCCGTGTAATAGTTCTCCTTGGCATTCGAGAACTCTTCCCGGTGGTACGCCTGCGCCTGGCCGGAGCTGATGGGTTTCGACAGCGTAATCATTTACACGTATGCCTCCATACCGTTCGTGAGCGGGGCCAGCACCCTCCACCGCTCTTTGCACTCTAGGCAGGCGACTTCCTGCCATACCTTTATGTCGCCGACCTTCATGCCCCGCAGACGATGTCCCTTTGGACACCGCACAATCACATACTCAACTGCGCCCTGGCGCTCAACTTCGTACTGCTGTTCCTTTGTCTTCTTCATGACTTTTCTCCAGGAGGGGCTTTTCGCCGCCTCACTATAGAGAGCCGTATCAAGTTTCTTCGTTCGCTCGCGTTTTTTCACTCGAAGAACGGCGTCTGCTCGTTCACCGCCGCGGGCCGCTGCTCTTGCCCTTGCTCCACTTGGACGGCGCGTACAGGCTTCCGCGGCGGTGGCGCTGGCTGTGCGGCGGCCTGCGGCGGCTCTGGCTCTTTCGCCGGCGTCGTTGCTGGCGTTGCCGTTACCGGCGTCGTCATCTTCCGCTCGACGAACTTCTCCGCCGATTCGTTCAACGTGAGATAAGGTATTCGCAGCCGCAGCACATAATTCCCATGCTTAAGATACCCGTGCAACGGCTCAAGCCCGCCGACCTCCGACGCCATAACCAGCGGCTCCCGCGTGATCTCCCGCTGCTCGTTCTCCCGCTGCTGCGGGAAAACGCCCCGCGTCCGGCTTTCCCGGAATCGTTCGACTTCTATCTCGCCGATCGATTTCGAGATCCACTCCGACGCATAAGGCTCGCTGGTTTTGAAAAAGATCTTCGTTGCGGGCTGCGATAGCATGTTCTCGG
The DNA here is from genome assembly GCA_963802955.1 of uncultured Acidobacteriaceae bacterium. Classification (GTDB taxonomy): domain Bacteria; phylum Acidobacteriota; class Terriglobia; order Terriglobales; family Acidobacteriaceae; genus Telmatobacter. The sequence goes on along the minus strand of CAWDKT010000007.1, from coordinate 5,293 downwards.
CGACGTGCCCGTACAGCGCCTCCACCTGAGCTTTCCCTTGGAAGCCGAGGACCATCGGGCAGTTCGAATGGCGGTTCTCGTTGACCGCCGCCGACAACTGCGGCAGCCTTTGTAGCGTCGCCAACTCGTCAAGCACAAACCAGGTCTTCCGCGCCCCGCCCCCGCCTTCGTTCATTAGCCGCAACGCCAACAGGTCCAGCCACAGGCTCAGCAGCGGTTGCAGACGCTCCCTCACCGTCGGCTTCGATGTAAGAAACAGCCAACCGCGCCGTTCTTTGCTCCACTCATACGCGCTCCAGCGCCGCTTCGTTTCACGTTCAGGCGGCAACAGCTTGAACGCATCGGCAACCATATTCAATGACCCCATCACTCCCGATCTTTGGTTCGGCGCGGTCGAGTGGATCATGGCCCACATTTCCGTACCCTGCACGCGCGCGTCGATCTCCTCCTCATGGCACATCCAATATGTGAGTTGTTCCGGCGTGGGTTTCAGATTGATCAGGTGCGCGAAGATTCTCCTTGGCGCATCGACAAAGAACTGATTCTCCCGGCCCCGATCCGGGAACAGCGATTTCGCTACCGTCAGCGCCTCGGCCTCGTGCGGCGCTTCGTCGCCTGGAGTCCAAAACGGGCAGCGCGCGTCCAGGGGATTGAGCACCACGTCGCCGCGCGATTCGCGGTAGAACTGCGGCAGGTATTCGAGCGCCGGATCGTACACAATGGCCGTCTCTCCCCGCTCCCATATCTGCGAGAGCACCTGCCGGATAGCCGCGCTCTTGCCCGCCCCGGTGTCGCCCACGATGAGAAAGTGCCATGCCTCGCGCTCTCTAGGAACCCGAACCCATCGCTTTCGGCGCAGGAGCTTGTCAACCCACTCTTTGAGCCACGTCCCCTCCCGATTGATGAATGCGATCCCGTCCGGCGGATCGACCATCAGCCATCGCTTTCGCCCCAGCCGCTCGTTGAACTCCGCCGTCGTGACCAGTTCCGGCCCGCGCAGCCGCCGCCCGTACCTCCACACCATCCGCCGCGCCCGGTCCTTCGGAACCGCCACGAACAAAAGCAGCACAAAGAACGCTGCCGTCCAGTACGTGGGCCGCTTGGCGAAATCCCACAGCGTTTGATTCCCGTAGACCCACTGGCCTAGGAACGCGTGCAGCCTCCGGTCGTTGTACATCCCGGTCACGTACTGCAACCGCACAAGCCCGGCCTTGATTCCGTCGTCGGTCAGCACGTACCCCCAGCGCCCGTCCTGCCCTTTTACCGCCCGCACCTGGTCGTCGATCACGAGCAGCATTTGCCCCTTCACATTGAAGCCCTGGAGCAGCGTATATCTCGACTGAAAGCTGGCCGACGCCTTACCCCGCGCCCCGCTCCTCAAATAGTCCGACAGGTACAGCCGTTCTGCCGCCGTCCAGTTCACCCGCCCGTCCCGCCAGACCGCGAACACGAAGAACAGGCAGCTAAGGAAAAAAGCTCCCCACGTCCACACGCGAGTCCGGCTCGGCCACGGTTTGCTGTACTGCTTCCGGCCCCACTCCGCCATCTTCAGACCTCCGTGAGTTTTCGGGAAGTCTGCGTAGCATGTCTGTGCAGGCGTGAACCGGCCGCGAGGATCAGTTAGGTGCGGTCATATTTTGCAAGCAGGTCGTCCATGTCGTCGCCCACGCCATATCCAAAATTGTGGCTGATGGTGCGTACGCGGTCAAGCCGGGCGATCAAGGCATCGCGGTCGCCTTCAGGTAGCTGACAAGTGACATTGAGAGCCTGTTCGAACATATGGACAAGAGCATCGAAGTAGCCTTCATCCTGATACCCGATATTGTCGGAGAAGCCAGCCGCACTTTCGCAAAAGGACACCATCAGCTCTGCGAGTCCGGCAGGTTCGCCAACCGCCTTTCGGTAACTGGAAATGGCCTGTTTGGCCTTTGCAACCGAAATATCCTGGTTACGCAACACATCCGGCCAGAGCCAGCGCTCCAAGGTTTCTTTGTAGGGTTTCAGAACATCTTCGCCCAAGCCGAAGCGGGTGTGAAGGAAGGTCTGATTATTCTTGTCCGCAGCATAAAGATCCTGAACCAGGCCCATTAAGTTTGTCCGGTCAAGGTCTGCGAGTTTCGCCTTAACATCTGTCCATGTGGGCTGCGATCGTGGATGTCGTTTTGTCATTTGAGTTTCGTAGTCGAGCAACTCATCATCAAGTCCTTTCATCCAGGATACGGCGCACCGAAGTACGGCCGATGTTGAGGCGACGGGCGATCTCGGATTTGCTGAGGCCAGAGCGTCGAAGCTTGCGGACCTTATCGGCATGCATGGTTGCGGTTGCGGGCCTGCCGAGGCGCTTGCCGTTCAGTCGAGCATGAGCTAGTCCCGCTCGGACGCGTTCCCGCAGTATCTCTCTTTCGAACTCCGCGAAGACAGACAGAAGCGCGGCCATCGCACGGCCCGCCGGTGTGGTCAGGTCCAGCGCCTCAGTCAACGACACGAACCCGACGCCAAGATGTTGGAGTTCCTGAAGAGTGGTAAGCAGATCGGCTACCGATCTTCCCCAGCGGTCCAGCCGCCACACCAGCACGACATCGATTTCCCGGCGCCGCGCAGCATCCAGTAATTTCTCCCGAAGTTGTCTCTGGGTCGCGCCGGATCCGACTTCTTTCACCTGTATGGCGATGGTCCAGCCACGCCGGGCGGCATACTCGCGCAGGGCGCGGTTTTGCATGGGCACGCTCTGTTGATCCTGAGTGGAGACGCGGGCATAGAGGCCGGCGCGGATCATTTTGGAGGCTCTTTGCCCCTGGCCGAAAACCCTCCCGGATTTTCCCATGCCGGACCCTTGTTTTACGGGCATTTCAGATAGCTCCCAGGGCATGGCCGAAGACTATCCTTTCCGGCCATTTGGGATTCATCATAACTCTAAGTGGGATCAGGAAGATTCACAGCCCGTGCCAGAGTCTCGCGATAATTCCACGGCATCCATTCTGCGGGCCGGGTGGCCAGTTCCTGCGCGTGGCGCTGCAACTCGACCAGGTAGTCGAAGGAGTTCGCGCCGCACAACTGGCAGGTATGGATAAGGCTCATAAACAGATCGCCGACCTGCGCACCATGCAGGGTGCGATAGAACAGTGCGTTCTTTCGATGCAAAATTGCCCGTTTCAAGGCCCTTTCTGCGATGTTGTTATCGAGCGGGGCCGCGGCTTTGCGGAGGAACAACGTCAGGGGCTGCCAGTGCCGCAGAAGATACCCGATCGCTTCGCCCAGCCCGGAGTTTGGCTCCGTGCTGCGCTCGGCTAACTGTGCCTCCAACCACGCGTGCAGTTTGTCCATCACCGGCCGGCTACGTTCCTGATGAAGTCGCAGCCGCTCGTCCGGCGTCAGGCCGCGCTCACGCGCTTCGGCATCGTGGCTATACACCTGGCCCAGCATCTCCAGCACATAACGGCATTCATCAGGGAAGTTCTCCGCCACATCCACGAACTGCCGTCTTCCGTGCGCCATGCAGTTGGCCAGAAGGATCTCCACGCCCGCGGGTAACTTTGGAACATTGCGCGACAACGCATCGCACATTTGAATCGGACTCGACAGTTCGGCACTCCGCTTCTTCAACACCTCAGCGAGGTTTTCGCCGGCATGTCGGCCGCCGGTGAAGTAGAGCGCGATCTTGTGCCCCTCACCGACAGACACGATCCCGCTGGTGAACACACCCGTGCGCTCATCGGACGGATCGCGCTTCAGCATCAGCACGCGCATGCCGGTGTCGTCGTTGTGGACCACCGTGCCCTGTGCCGCCTGCCGGATCAACTCATCCGGCGCCGGCTTGATCACCTGCGCTTCTTCCTCGACGATCTCCCACTGCGTGGCCGCCGGCAGCGGATTCCTAACTGGCTTTCCAGCTGTTCCAGCCGGTTGAACGGAGTTCCGGCGCCGTACTTGAGTTGAGCGATCATCGCCGCCGCCGTTTCATCGTACTTATCCGTTCCCACTCCGTCCGGCTCCTGTGCCATGAACACCTGCCCGCATGCTCCGCAACGCAGCCGTTCAAGCGAGTAAACCGTAGCCGCCAGCGGCGCCTGACCTACGATCCGCACCAGCACCTTCGGCACCTTCTGCCCGTACACGTTGCCTTTTCCGCACTCCGGGCAGCGATCACCATGCGTCAGCTTCTGGTGCTTGATGTCAACCTTCCGCGCACCACCGAACGCCTCGGCTCCATTGCGGCCGTGCCCAGGGGGCGGTATCGCGCTGTTATCCGGCTGTGTTCCGGTTCGAGGGCCTTCCTGCTCCCGAACCACCGCACTGGTTTTCTCCGTATTGCGCGTCCGCACCAACAACTCAGCCAGTGCGTGCAGCGCATCTCTGAGCTTGCCGTGATCGGACTCGCTTAACGGCGCTTCCCGCGCTCCGTCCAGCACCCGGTCCAACTCCTCCAGGTTCACATCGATGCCGCATCGTGCAGCCTTCATTGCACTCCTCCCAGCAGCTCGCGAAAATGCTTCGTCAACGGATAGCCCAGGACCTCCTTGATCGACCGATTCGGAACATAGCTGTTGGATTGCTTTCCTCGACCCGTCGTCCTTCCCATCAGCACCCAGTTGGCCGCACGGTAACAGGTTCCACGGAACCGCTCCGGATCGATGAACGTCTCCAGGAAGTAAATGGGATGCCCGTACATCTGCTCCCAGTCATCGGAAATCCGCGCCGCCATCCGGCCCAGGATATGCGACTCCAGAGAATCAGTGCGCACCCAGGGCAGGATCAGGAAACGCGTGTTGTAAGCAATGAAGCGGATGCGATTGCGTCGTGCAGTAGCGTCCCAACCGATGTAGCGGTCGCGGCTGCCGAGGTGACGTGGAGCCGATGACCAGGCCAGGCACGCGATGGGACGGCCTTCTGCCCATACCAAAAACTTCAGGCCCTCTCCAACTGGCTGCTCGTATCCGAGATAGTGATGCTCCTCCATCAGACTGTTGAACAGCGGCTCCTGCGCGCTGCGACGCACCTGCTCGAATTCCAGCGGGTGGGGTCCCTGCAACGGATCTTCGATCGGACTCTTATCGATCAGCACCGGCTCCGGCCGGGCTCTATATGTCAGAGGATTATGCCGCACGTAACCAACGGACGGCAGCGTGATCTGACCGGCCCGCTCCAGCATCAGCAGCATGCCGCGGCACACCATGTCGCGCAACGCGCCATTCGCCTGATGCCACTGCCAAGCTTCACATACTCTGACCGACAGCTTGCGGCGGCTTTGCTTCGGATACTGCTCGATCAGCGTACGTATATAGAGGATGTCTTG